>NZ_JBLVPU010000016.1:0-102501 GCF_048286735.1 Flavobacterium frigidum
AAAAGCATTTAGATCTCAATTCAGAGGAGTTAGAAATATAGAATTCTTCCTTTTTAGACTAACTAATATTTATGCTTAATTTTTGCTTCCCCACAGGTTTTGGGATTGATCCATAAAAATTGAGCAGCAATGGCTTGATCATTCAACAAGCAAAAAGCTTCTCCGTGATCTGTAAAGGCATGATGTGTGCCGCCTGCAATATTAAACGATACCTTGCTATCAAATGATTTTTGTGCTCCTGTAATGGTTCCTTGCGCAATTATCAATTCTCGTTCTACCAATTCTTTTGAAAGCGGAAAACCAATTTTTCGAGCTGCTTTTGTATCTAATGTGAGTAGCAGTAAATCATTCACATATTCAGCGGTATGAATAGCCAAAACGGGAGCTAAATCACACATTTCAGGTTCGTAAAAATCAGCTTCTGAGGCAGTTCCTTCATGAACTAATTGCTGGGGGAGCAATTCATATTTCAGCATAGGAAAACGATGTCCCTCGGGCAACGGATGCTGATAAATAGGATGAAATGCTATTGGAAACATAAATATTTTTGAGCTTGTGGTTCTTCAACAGAAGTAGTTGATAAGTAAAGCAAAATGCTATTCTGAAAGAGTCTAGTGTTTTATTGATTCATTATTTCTTGAAAATAATCGACAAATTGTCCTAAATGCAAGCCATCTACTAGTCCGTGATGCACATGAACTGACATGGGCATGGTTCTTTTTCCGTTTTCATTAATTTTCATTTTTCCAAAAGAGATTTTAGGACAACTATCGGGAAAAGTATAGCTTCGGGCATGTGATAAGGAAGTAAAATCGAGCCAGGGAATAGCCGAAAAATGGATCACATTGTCAGCCTCAAAAGTTCGGGTAAATAATCCGGTTGTAGTTTGTATTCTTTCTATTTCTGCTAAGGCATTTGCAGTAAAAATTTCAAAATCAGGGTTGAATTCGATTAAAGAAAACCCAAAACTACCGTCGCCGCGACTTATTGTTGCCGATGCATTAATTTGTTTACAAACAAATATTTGATCTCCTGAAATTCTATAGCGAAAAGATTCGGTAGCATTAACGGCCTTTAATGTTTTGTACAAATAATAGATGAAAAATGAAGTGTTTAGTGATTTTGCAGTAGCATAAGCTTGCGTGCAATCGATCTCTACAGTAGCGCCAAAAAATGGTTCTTCAAATTGTCTAAAAAAATGAAAATGTTCTTTTCTGGACCAGTTTTCAATGTCTAAAAGGGTTTTCAAAATGGGATGATTTTATTTTTTTTCAAAAGTACTTCTAATCTTTGAAATCTAAAATTCAATTTAAAAGAACTTCTATTAAATCTAAGCGATTAAAATTGCAGTAGACTAAAATTAAAAAGACATAAAAAAAGCCCTAAAAGAAATTTCTTTTAGGGCTTTATAATATGAAATAAGGAGCTTATTTTATTCTGAAAGTAACTCTTCTTACTAATTTTCTAGCTGCATCTGAATCTTTTTCAACTGAAGAGTCTTCACCAGCGGCAACAACATTCAATCTTGAAGCATCTATGTTCGCTTTCATTAAAGTGTTTTTAACACTGTTTGCTCTAGCTGTAGACAATTTATCATTATATTCAGATCTTCCTAATTCGTCAGCATGACCAATAATGTCAACTGATGCAGAAGGATTGTTTCTTAAATACGTCAAGATAAAATCGATACCTTCCGTAGATACGTTAGTTGGAGTAGATTTATTGTAATCAAAATAAGTACTTACATATCCTTCGTTGATTAAGTTTTTGATTAATGTACTATTGTTTACGATAGATGATTTATCAGTATTTTGTCCGTAAGTCTTAAGCAAATAGCTTTCTAATTCGTCAGGAACATTATTGTTGTTCAAGTCAATTGATTTACCTTTTGAATCAACCATTACACCACCGATAGTGTTAGGCTCTTGATCTAGGTAATCAGCAACACCATCTTTGTCAGTATCCAACATTGATGTTTCAATATCAGCAATACGTTGTCTCAAGTTTTCTATTTCGCTGTAATTATCAATTACCCAGTCAGCATGTTTTTCATTACCTCCTAAGTAAACAGTTAAACCTACTGTACCATTAAAAAGTACACCACCAAAACCAGGAGATCCTATTGTACTTGCACCATCAAAAGTACGGTTTTGTTTTGCATTAAGAATTGTTGTAAAATCTCCAGTCAATGCAATTCTATTAGATAATTTGATTTGACCAGTAACACCAGCAATAAAATTACCCATTCTATCAGTTCCTGAAAAGTTATCAGATTCACCAAAACCTAATCCAAAACCAGCATGACCTAATAAACCAAGAGTGTTTGTCCAAGTTTCAAAGCTCATGATTCTTCCTAAGTTAGCAACTGCTTGTAAATCAGCTCTGTAGTACTTAGAATCAAATCCTATTGAATTTTCACCTTCTTTAAAACTGTTATATCCAAAATCAGCTTTCAAACCAAATTTGTTATTGAACATATAACGTACACCTAAATCAGCTACATAAGCACTAGTAACAGCAGTTCTATATCCAGCAGTCATAGGTCTCATCGGTTTGTTTAAACCTCCAGCTAATTCAACAGACCATTTGTTGTAATTATTTTCTACAGCAACCTCTTTAGTTTGTGTAGTCCCAGTTTGGGCACTCATTGTTGTTAATGCAGATGCAAAAACAAACGTAAGTATGATTTTTTTCATTATTTCTTTATTTAAATTCGAAGCAAATCTACATCACTATTTTTGATTAAAGTGGCGCATCAGTTAATTATACAAACATTCCTAATAATCTTGTAAATAAGTGAAAATTCGTTCCTTGACAATGTACTTTTTTAAAAGTATCATATAAATAATGTTAAAAAACCAAGCTGAATGAGCTTCAATAACGGTCGTATTTTAATTTTTAAAAATAAATAGGGAATAATTATAGTAAAAAATGCTTTTGTATGACATGTTTATGCATAGGACCACCGCGGAATCAACCCGTTTTATGAGTTGTGTTTCGTTGCTATTTTAGTGTTCCAGCTTTTTTAGTACTTCGGTTATTTTTTCGAAAGCACTGAAGTTTTCATGTTCTACTTTGTGATCAATTTTTTCGTGCGCCCAGGTCGTGTGAAAAGGAATATGAACAGCATGTCCGCCAATGGCTAAAACGGGTAAAACATCTGATTTTAGAGAATTTCCAATCATGAAAAATTCTTCAGGTTGTATTTCGAGACGTTTAATTAAATCAGAATAATCAACTTCTTGTTTGTCTGACATCACCTCGATATGGTGAAAATAATGACCCAAACCCGAATTGTGTAATTTTCGGCGTTGGTCTAGTAAATCGCCTTTAGTGGCAACCACTAATTTGTATTTTCCGTATAAAGCTTCCAAAGTTTCTTCGACACCATCCAATAAAATAATTGGCTTTTCGAGTAGTTCCTTTCCGTATTGGATAATTTTTTCGATGATTTCAATCGGAATAGTATTGTTCGAGATAGTCATCGCCGCTTCTATCATAGAAAGAATATAGCCTTTGATTCCGTAGCCGTATAATTTTAAATTGTCAATTTCGACTTTAAATAACTCTTTAGAAATGCCTTGGTGGGACAAATAGTCTTCCATCAAACCACAGAATTTTTGCTCGGTTTCATCAAAATACGTTTCGTTGATCCATAAGGTATCATCGGCATCGAAAGCAATTACTTTAAGTTTCATATTAAGTTTTTTTAGTCTGTGAATTTTAAAATATTAAACTTTTTTTGGTTGTTTTCATAATATCCTAAATAGTAAGATTCATTTATTTTAAAAATTGTTTGAGGACTGTTAACTTTTTTATCCATAATAAAAGACTGGATTTTGTCAAAGGCAAGTGGTTTTAATTCTTCTTTTACATGGTCCCCGTTTTTGTCTAATATACTATTGAAGTAAACGACTTTCCTATTGGTGTAAGCATTAAAATTTTCTAGTGTAGGATTACTTAAGGCATAATACATTAATACGCCAACAACACCAAAAATTCCACTTACAGCAGGCCCGCTATCTCTTATTTCAGATACGCTTCCTAAAGTTGTAAAGTACGTATCATTTATTTTGTATAAAGATATTCCAAGATTTAGGTTGTTGATTTTTCGGATGAACGGTCCTGTTTCTTCTATCGTTTTCTTACTTTTATCGCTTTTGTTTTGTTGGATTATAGCTGAGTTTTTGAAATCAATATTTTTATTGGCTGTCATTTCATATTCTTTTATCAAATTATCTTCTAAATCTTTGATTGTTAAAATGGATTTAGTTGAAGATGTTTTTATCTGATATAAATGATTTTCCATTAAAAACGAATTGGAATTTAATTCAGTTGTATTGAATGATTTATACGGGGTGTTTTTGATTATTTTCCCTGCCAAGGTATATGTCTCCAAATCAATAGTTATAATTTGTGTAAAGTTAGGATTTGTGTCAATTGTTATTAGGATTTTATTTTTGTCATAATAACATTTTCTTTTTTTTGCAGCGTCAGTAAGCGAAGTGGGGCTCTCTGGATTGATTTTTTGCAAGGAAAATGCGGGTTCAAAAGGAAGAAAATCATCAGCAAAAGTATCATATAAATTAGACCTATGGTAGAATTTCAATTCATTAGTGCTAATGTTTTTCACTTCTTGATTACCAGCAGAATCAAACACATACAATCTAAAATCATTAGTGTTCTTTTCCAAATACAAAATTATAAATGAATTATTCACGGAGAATTTTTCAAGATAAACTTCGTTTTTTATATCCAAATCAAAAGTTTTTTTGACCAACGTCCGGTCATTAAAGTTGAATGATTGTGAAACAATTTTTTTGGGATTGGTGGATGCCAAAAATAAGGTTGTTTTGTTTGCTTGGGTTATGTTTCCGATTATTTTATTCTGTGCTTTGTCAAGCTTTTCAGTTGATAAGGAATCAACAATATTCATTTTACTGTCCAACTTAATTGCTGTAGTTTTAAATTTGTCTGCCACAAACAAGGTCAATTCGTTTTTAGTTTCATCAACAGTCTGAAATATCTGACTTGTTTTGTTCAATTCAATCGGTAACGAATTAACAATCTCCTGCGAAAAAGCGACACTACTCATTAAGAAAAAGACTAATGTTGAAATTTTTTTAAACATTTTTTTGGGATTTATAAACGGTTTGGTAATATAGAAAATGCTGTGATTTTTGAATTATTAATCAGTGAACTTTCTAAAAGAATATTCTTTTGTTTTATTGTAGTAATAGCCTAAATAATACGCATCACTTTTAAATAAGGTTTGTGATGAAACGTCCGAATTTTTTTCAAAAAAAGCACGAATTTGATCGAAAGCTAGCGGTTGTAAATCTCCTTTCACATGATTACCGTCCTGGTCAAATATTCCTTCGGTTTTAACCACTTTTCTATTGGAATAAGAATTAAAACTTTCTACCGCTGGATTGTAAATAGCAATTGAAACTAATGCTCCGATCAAACCAAATTGACTCATAGCAAACTGACTACCTGATTGCTGAGCTTCTGAGACGCCTCCATAAGTAATTAAAGTATTTTGATCAATTGTATAGCAACTAATACCTGGGTATAAATTGTTGACTTTTCGAATAAATTGTGATGAATTTTTTAAGGTTCTATTTCCTCCAAAGTCTCCGCCTTCTAATTGGATTTCTGAATTTTTAAAATCAATTGATTCGGACGCTTTTGCCGCATGTTCTTTTATTATATTTCCGTCTAAATCTTTTATTGTGAGATAAAATAAATCTGATGAACTTTTTAATTGGTATAACTTATTTTCGAAATAAAAAGAATTAGAGTTCACATACATTCGGTCTTTGTCTATTTCAGTAGTTTTTATTTTTTTTTCAGTAGCTGTAAAATCTTGCAAATCAACTTTAATCACATGTGTGAATTCAACATTAGTATCGAGAGTAATGATGATCTGATGGTTTTTGAAATAGCATTTTCTTTTTTTAGCACTATCTGTTAGAGATGTGGGGTTGTCGGTATTAATATTTTGTACAGAAAAAGATAATTCTAAAGGGAGTAAACTTTCCGCTAAGGCATCATACAAGTTTGACGGTGTAGAATCTGTTTTATAAAAAGTAGTGCTGCTCAAATTGATTTTTTTTACAGTATAATCTCCTTCTTTGTCAAAAATATAAAGTTTAAGATCGCTATTTTTTTTGGCAACTGTAAGAATATAAAAAAAATCTTGATCATTAAATTTTTGTATAAATTTTTCTTCTTTTAAAGCTAAAGAATGCTGCTTAGTTAGTGTTTTTCTGGCATTAAAATCATAAAGTTCAGTGAAAATTTCCTTATAATCATTTGATGACCAAAAAAGTCTTGTATTGTTATTGTTATAGGTATAGCCAATCATTCTCGGATAAATTTTAGCATTTGGTCTTTCTGATGAAATACTATCAACAATTTTCATTTTGTCATCAAGTTGTATGGCTTTCACTTTCACTTTATCACTGATAAATAAAGTTATTTCCTTTTTGTCCTTATTTATGGTCTGAAAAACATTATCGCTCTTTTTTAATTCAAGAGAAATAGACGAAACTATTTCTTGTGAAAAAGAAAGTAAACTACTTAAAATTAATGACGCAAGAAGTGTTTTTTTTATCATTTTTTGATGGGGTTAATTTTTAGCTAATATCTTATTTTTTTTAAATATTATTAGTTAAAAAATGCTTTTTTAAAGCAAATTGCGTGTATTAATTAAGATCTTAATTAATACACGCAATTTTATACTATTTGTAAAAATTCTTTAATTGATCGTCTCTCCATTGGCAACTCCATCCGTATCCGGATTTACAAAAACTAGTTTTCCTTCGGCATTCATTGTCATCAAAATCATTCCATGACTTTCTACGCCGCGAAGATTTCTTGGAGCCAAATTCACTAAGACAGTAACTTTTTTACCAATAATATCTTCAGGTTTAAAACTCTCTGCAATTCCTGAAACGATGGTGCGAACATCAATTCCGGTGTCTACTTTCAAAATTAAAAGCTTGTTTGCTTTAGGCATTTTTTCGGCTTCCAAGATTGTTCCTGTACGAATATCCATTTTGGCAAAATCCTCAAATTGAATGGCTTCTTTCTGTGGCATTGCGAGGGACGAAGCAATCTCTTCCTTATTAGCCGTTTTAGTTGCTTCTAGTTTGTCTATTTGTTTTTGAATTTCTTCGTCTTCAATTTTAGCAAACAACAATTCAGCTTCCCCAATTTGGTGACCAGCCGGAATCAAATCAGAATTTTGAGCAATAGTATTCCAGTTCAACGGACTTTCTATTTTTAAAATTCTTGATAATTTTTTAGCGGTAAAAGGTAAGAAAGGTTCGCAAAGGGAGCTCAACGCAGCCGCAATTTGTAATGCTACATACATTTGTGTTTGCACGCGTTCCGGATTGTCTTTTATCACTTTCCAAGGCTCTTCGTCAGCCAAATATTTATTTCCTAAACGAGCCACATTCATTAATTCGCTCAACGCTTCACGAAATCTGAAACGCTCCAGTGAACTTGAAATCACAGCTGGATAGGCTTTCAATTCGGTTAAAGTTGCTTCATCGACAGCTGAAAATTCATTCGAATGAGGCACAATTCCGTTGTAATATTTATTAGTCAAAACCACGACACGATTAATGAAATTACCATAAATCGCAACTAATTCATTATTATTTCTCGCCTGAAAATCCTTCCAGGTAAAATCATTATCCTTAGTTTCCGGTGCATTCGATGTCAATGCATAACGCAAAACATCTTGCTGATTCGGAAATTCTTCTAAATATTCGTGCAACCAAACTGCCCAGTTTTTAGACGTAGACAATTTATTTCCTTCTAAGTTCAAAAACTCATTGGCAGGAACATTATCAGGCAAAATATAACTTCCTTCGGCTTTCAACATCGCTGGAAAAATCACGCAATGAAAAACAATATTGTCCTTCCCAATGAAATGTACCAGTTTTGTTTCTTGATCTTTCCAGTATGGTTCCCAATCTTTTCCTTCGCGCAAAGCCCATTCTTTGGTAGCCGAAATATAGCCAATCGGTGCATCAAACCACACGTATAATTTTTTTCCTTCGGCACCTTCAACGGGAACATCAATTCCCCAATCTAAGTCACGGGTTACCGCACGAGGCTCTAATCCGCCGTCAATCCATGATTTTACTTGTCCGTATACATTTGGTTTCCAGTCATTTTTATGTCCTACAAGAATCCATTCTTTCAAGAAATCTTCATAACGATCCAAAGGCAAAAACCAGTGTTTCGTCGCTTTCATGATTGGAGTTTCTCCTGTTATAGTCGATTTTGGATTAATCAAATCGGTAGCATTCAGCGTAGAACCACATTTTTCGCATTGGTCACCGTACGCTTCCTCGTTGCCACATTTTGGACAAGTTCCCATTACGAAACGATCTGCTAAAAACTGATCTGCTTTTGCATCATACAATTGCTCAGTTACTTCTTCGATAAAATCCCCTTGTTCGTACAGTTTTCTGAAAAATTCCGAAGCCGTATCATGATGAATTTTAGCCGAAGTTCTGGAGTAATTATCAAACGAAATTCCAAAATCAGAGAATGATTTGCGGATAATACCATCATATTTATCGATTACTTCCTGTGGCGTAATGCCTTCTTTTTTGGCTTTCATAGAGATCGCCACGCCGTGTTCGTCGCTTCCGCAAACAAACAAAACGTCTCTTCCTTGCAATCTTAAATATCTGGAATAAATGTCCGAAGGCACGTAAACACCCGCCAAATGACCAATGTGAATCGGTCCGTTCGTATACGGCAATGCCGCTGTAATCGTATATCTTTTTGGATTCTGCATCATAAAATTATTTTTAGATTCTGAAATTAATTCAAAACGTACTGCAAAAATAAGTAATTATTATTTGTCATTGCTAGGAACATGGCAATCTGGAGCTATTTCCCGCTATACGTTACAATCTTATTGTTTTTAAAGAAAAAACAATAAGGATTTTCACTGCTATCGGGGCTAAGGATTTGTTCGTGAAAGACGTTTTTTGGGATAATGTAAAATGATTATCTACATTTGTAACCGTAATTAAAGAAGACTGTAAACCATGCCCAAAGGACCCGAAAAAAACACCAAAAATAAGGCGTTACATACCAAATTGCTCAATCGGAAAAAGACTAAACTTCAAGAAGGAAAAGCAGCAAAAGCATTACGCTTGAAGGCATTGGTTACAAAAATGAATAAGAAAAAATATAGTGACAAATCTGATGAGATTTAATCTGTAGCGTATTTAAATCTCTGTTAATCATTCTAATTTGTGGCTATTTTTTGTCTGGAACAAGAGCTGTCTACATTTTGCTTTAAATGGATCAAGTGGATGCTACTTGTAGTTTTCTAAATTCTCAATCTCTAATTTTAATTTTTCTAAGTGACGATTAAGAATTGCCCAAACTATTGAATTGTCAATGCTGTCATAAGCGTGAACCAAACGATTACGGAAACCAATAATTTGATTGCCATTTTCAATTATAAAAATATTTTCAGTCTGTCTTAATTTATTTAATGCTTCCCCAATAATTACCAGCTGCCTTTCAACGGCACTTTGAGTTTTTCTGTCTTTGTCATACATATTGAAATCGGTAATCTCAAAAGTAAATTCGCGAATTAATGTTATCGCCATTAAGACATCATAAAGATACTTTTTGCTCTTTTCCGTCATAAAGTAAAATTTTTGTAGCGTCTATATTTTTTCTAAGAATTGGATTTTTAATGGATGAAATGGTCAATAAATCAACTTTTCTTTGAAAAAATTCTTCTAGTTTGTCCCAAATATCCATCAAATTTTCCCCACGTTCGATAGGGTCTGTAGTATCAATTTCGATTAATAAATCAATATCACTGGATTCATCGTTGAAATTTTCAGTCACAGCAGAACCAAAAACATAAATATTTTTAACATTATGGCTTTTGCATAATGTCAAAAATTCCGCTAACTTTATTTGTATAGACTCTTTCATTTTCATATTGCTAAGATAACTTATTTTTTTAAAAGATAGTTTCTGTTTTTATAGATAACACATCCAGAAATAGAGATGCTTTTTTATCTTTGTAAAAGTAATTAAGAGGAGTATGATTTATGGCAAAAGGACCCGAAAAAAACACCAAAAACAAGGCGTTACACGCCAAATTGCTTAATCGGAAAAAGACTAAACTTCAAGAAGGAAAAGCAGCAAAAGCATTACGCTTGAAGGCATTGGTTACAAAAATGAATCAGAAAAAGAGTAGTGACAAATCTGATGAGATTTAATCTGTAGCGTATTTAAATCTGTGTTAATCATTGTAATCTGTGGCTAAAAAAAAACATTTCGATTCCTCAGTATTTTACCCGAAATTTGTACCAAACATTCTAACACAAAATCTATGGAATTCGGTAGAATAATTATCTCAGAAACCGCCTCAAACAGCGAAAACCCGCAAGATGTCATCCACTCTAATATTTCAGTAATTAACCTGATGCGAGAGGAAAAAATAGATGATGATCTAATTCATGAAGACGCGCTGATGAGTTATTATTTAGATTATTACACTTCCCAATACACTGAAGGTAATTTTGCGCAATTTGTCTACAATTCGGGTTGGAATAAAGAATTAAACGAGTTGATAGAAGAAGGTTTGGCTTTGATTGGTGCCGAAAAGCATTTGGAATTGTTTCAACAGCAATCCAAAAAAGTAAAATTAATGAGCAGTGTAAAACTAAATAAGTTCTTAAAAGGAAAACTGGAAGGCGTAAACCCAATTAGAGATTTGCTCAATACCGACACTTTTTTTGAAATAGAAGAAAATGTAGTTGCTTTGAACGCTAATTTCTTAAAAACCCATCCCGATTTAGAAGTGCTCACTGTAGATGAAATGTTTGAAGTTTTAGAGGAGTTTATAGGACATGAGATTAAAAGGGAGTAGTTATTTTACATAGAAAAAGCACTAATAAACGCAGAGTGCGTTAAAGTATAACGCAGAGAATCCTTGTGTCGTCCCTTGTGTTTTTATCTAGAAAGTACCTTAAAATTTGCCATTCTTAATTTATCAAGACACAATCGCTTTGGTGTGGAATTTATAGTTGTTGTATTCTATTTCTAATATGTAGATTCCAGATGCCAAGGTATTATCTGGCGAAAATGTTAAGGTATTTCCATACACTTTGAACGATTTTTGGAAGACTTTTGTTCCTTGAATCGTAAACAACTGCACATTTACGTTATCACTTAAACTATCTTTAAAATTAATATTGATAGTATTGTTTGTAATTGGATTTGGATAAACAACAAAAAAGTGTTCATTTTCATATGAAACAGTATCTAAAGTTGCAGTTTTGAACAGGGCTAATTTTGTAAAAGTGCCACCCAAAACTTCCGCAGTTTGTGCTTCACTCATACACAACCAATCTTGCATAATCGAAGAATAAATTTGTCTAAAGTCAAATTGCATTGCAATCTGGTCTGATACGCTTGCGTTTAACGGTATGTTTGGTGAACTGCCTATCATACCTGAAACGGGATTTTGAGCGTTTATAGCACTAGATCCAGTATTCAATGCGGCTCCAAAGAAAATTACAGGTGCTCCAGCTCCATGATCGGTACCAAGGCTACCGTTGCTTTTAATTCTTCGACCAAACTCACTAAACGTCATTCCTGTTACTAAATTTGATTTCCCCATAAGCTCTAAATCTTGTTGAAAGGCTTGTATTGCCTGCGATAAAATACTGAGATTTGTGGCATGAGCACCTTTGGTCTTATCTGCAGCATCTACTTGACCACTGTGTAAATCTGATGTATTAGGGTGATTGACAATGTAAATAGGAGTTTGTAGGCCGCCGTTAATTAATTTGGCAACAATTTTTAATTGATCTCCTAATTTATTAGCGCTGGGATATGTTTCGGTTTGTGACTGAGCAGTATTAAAAGCAGCTTGTATTGCAGTGCGATATACATTGCTTTGGTCTTTCATTAAACGTAAAAAAGTCAGCTCCGTACCGTAATCAGAATTAGGTGCGGGATCTGTAATTTGATTAATAACGTTCAAAAGTGCATTTGGATCTGGAGCATTATATCCCATATTGATAGTAGGTCCTTGCAACGAAAAAGGCAAAGTAGAACCTATTTGAATAGCCAATGGATCCGGCATGGCGCTATTAGGATAACCAATAGGGAAATTAGGATATATGGTGTCTAGCGATCGTCCTAACCAGCCACTATCAAGAGTTTGATTGCTATTAGAAGCTGTAAACCAAATATCAGTTGCTCTAAAATGACTGAAACTCGGATTGGGATAGGACACCCCTTGAACAATCATTAATTTGCCATTATCATGCAAATTTTTCATTTCAGACATTGCAGGATGTAGGCCAGTAGTGGCATTATTAGCCAATGGCAGAACAGAACTTTGGTTCATCAATATATTTGAACGTGCGTTATTTAAATTTGTCCATTTATCTAAAGGGAAAACGGTATTTAACCCATCGTTGCCCCCATTCATTTGAATGATAACCAAAATTTTTCCGCAATTTACCGCTGCGTTTGCCAAAACATCTAATGCATTACTTTCAATTGAAGCTGATGCCATTACTGGAATTCCATTCAAAGCTAAAGGGATCGATGCTAACGCACTTGTTTTTATAAAACTTCTTCTTTTCATAACTTCAAAAGGTTACATTAATTGGTATTCAGCAAGTTGAGTAAGTGTAACTAGCAAAGATTTCAATCTTGTTTTTACACTATTTTTGTTGGTAGTGTTTGAAGTATCACTGAGATAAAGTGACCAAGCTGAAGTCCAGTAATTATTCGTTGTTTGATTAGAAAGCAATGATTGTATTTTTATTTGTTCCTTTTGAGTACTACTAATATCAATTGGTAATAAAAATTTTATGCATTCCGAGACAAGTAAATCGGGGTCAGAGCAAATAGCGGGATCAAATTGTTGAATAAAACCTATTAGATCTACTTCAATGCGAGTTGTGAGCGAGTTGTAAGTAAGATTGTAACCGTTAAAAAGTCTATTTAAGAAATCGAATCTTTTTTGTGTGGTACTGGAATTGATCCAATATTCATGAAAAGATGGATTTTGATAAAAAGCAACCCAACCGGAAACATTTGGAATATTCCCCATAGTTTGTTCTAAGCCGGTTAAAACATTGTTGTTAAAGTAATTCCAAACTCTATATTGTGCTTCAAAGTTAGTAGCATCGGTCACCGTATGGTTCAAGTTAAAAGTACGCAAACTACCAATGACCAGATCAAAAGGGGATTTGATATAAACACCTCTATTGGCCATATCATAAAAATGTTGGCTTTTGAAAAGTTGGTTTAGTACCGGTTCGATTTCCCAATTGTTAGCCACAAATGTTCGTGCTAAGGGTATAATGATGTTGGACTCAATTGTGGAATCAATATCATAATAGATAAAATAGCGGTATAATCGGCGGCAAATATATTCTGAAACTACTTGTGATTTTGTGAAAATCATATCAATAAAAGCATCTAACTCTGAAGCACCAGCACTGTTAATGACGGTATTATTAAAAAACGAGGAAAACTGCTTATTGCTCGTATCATGAAAATTGATATCAAAATTAGTACTGGGTGTTGCAGTATTTAAGTTTACCACTCTCCATCCTGTTAAAACTTTTGCTGCTTGTATCACATCAACTTCAGTATACTGGCTTAATGGGTCTTTTCCTAAAGTAAAAAGCTCCATAAGCTCTCGTGCAAAATTCTCATCTGGAGATGTTTTTGTATTGGCTTGATTGTTTAAATAGTACATCATAGCGGGCTGTGTAGCCATTTTTCTAATCAGTGTTTTGTAATTTCCAAGCGGATTATCACGAAACATTTTCATGTAGGAGTACAATATGCGACTTGAATTACTGCCCGCATATGAAAATGGTGCACTACGCACGGTGTCGAAATCTACTGGAATAAAATGATACCAAAACCAAGTCATTTTTTCCTTAATAGTCACATTTTGATCACAAGCTAAACCAAAATTCCACTGTGATAATGAATCTATTCTTCTCGAGTTAGTGGTATTGGTTCCTGCAGGTAATGGGTCATTTGTCCAGTCAGCACCGTAGGGCAAGTTGCTCTCATCTGGCGAATAATTATTGTATGAATTTACGGGAGGCGAAGGCGCAGTAGTACTGATGTTCAACACAGCATTGACCGCATTTGTCATATTTAAAGCTAGTAATGCATCTACATCATTTTTTTTAAAACCGTAACCAGTACGTTTTAGTAAATGCAGTACCTCTTGCTTGCCCCAACTACCGCTGTAGGGATTTAATCCACTGATAACAGGAACTACTCTATCAGTAAAACCAGATTTTGCAGCGCTTTTAACGCTTTGATATCTTCTGCCTGTAAATATTTTTCGGGAATATTTTTCAAATAACGGATCTTTAGGGTCCTGATTTATTTTTAATTTACTAAATATTAAATTGAATAAATTTCTACGGTTGATAGTATTACTCATAACGATTTCAAATTTTATTTGTACAATCGACTCCCTACTACTTTATTGTTTTCTATGAAGTAAAAATAGGTATTCAAAAATATGTTTTTTTACAATACGTTCAACGTATTATAAATGATGTACTTAAATAATTTATTGTTCAAACTACCGTAAAAATTCATAAACAGGTAATTAGAAAATTACCCAATAAACATTCTCGATTATTTATTTTATTCAAATCTATAGATGTATAAAAAAAGCGTTGCAATTCCCCTTTTTAATTCGCTTTTTGATAAAACTTTTATCTCATACTATCAAACATTTCCTTAAATTTGCTTCCATAATTATAAAAGTTAGCGTTAAAAAAATCAAGCTATGTTACAAATTGCATTTATTAGAGAGAATCAGGAAAAAGTAATCACCGCTTTAGCAAAGAGAAACATCGATGCTACAAGTGTTGTCCAAGAGGTGATTCAACTAGATGAAAAACGTCGTGCTACGCAGGTAGAGCTAGACAATATCCTTGCTGAATCTAATAAATTATCCAAAGACATTGGTGAATTGATGAAAGCAGGTGAGAAATCGAAAGCCGCTATTCTAAAAGAAAAAACCGTTTTAAACAAAGAGAAAAGCAAGGCTTTAGCAGAAACTGCTGATGCACTTGCTGCTGAATTGTTAGAGAAATTATATACGTTGCCTAATCTTCCGGCTGATGTTGTTCCTGTTGGAAAAACTCCAGAGGAAAACCTAAATGTTTTTGAAGAAGGCGAAATTCCAGTTTTGCATGAAGGCGCGCAACCACATTGGGAATTGGTAAAAAAATACGACATCATCGATTTTGAATTGGGTGTAAAAATCACAGGAGCAGGTTTTCCAGTATATAAAGGAAAAGGAGCACGATTACAACGTGCCTTGATCAATTATTTCTTGGACAAAAATACGGCTGCAGGCTATAATGAAGTTCAAGTTCCGCACATGGTAAACGAAGCGTCGGCTTATGGAACGGGACAATTGCCGGATAAAGAAGGTCAAATGTACCATGACAAAACGGATGATTTGTACTTGATTCCAACGGCTGAGGTTCCAGTAACAAATTTGTTTCGTGATGTAATTTTAAACGAAAGCGAACTACCCGTTTTGACTACGGCTTACACGCCATGTTTCCGTCGTGAAGCAGGTTCTTATGGTGCGCATGTACGTGGATTAAACCGTTTGCATCAATTTGACAAAGTCGAAATTGTACGTGTAGAACATCCAGATAAATCGTATGAAGCGTTGGACGGAATGGTCGAGCATGTTAAAAACATATTACAGGAATTGAAATTACCCTATAGAATATTGCGTCTTTGTGGTGGTGATATGGGATTTACATCAGCATTGACTTATGATTTCGAAGTATTTTCTACCGCACAAGATCGTTGGTTAGAAATTAGTTCGGTTTCTAATTTTGAGACTTTTCAAGCGAATCGTTTGAAATTGCGTTTCAAAGACAAAGACGGAAAAAATCAATTGGCACACACTCTTAACGGAAGTGCATTGGCTTTGCCAAGGGTTTTGGCAGGAATTTTAGAAAACTACCAAACTCCAGAAGGGATTGTAATTCCAGAGGTATTGCGCCCGTATTGTGGGTTTGATATTATAAACTAAAAAATTTAACATATAAGTCATATCAGTTTTTGCAAAGTTTAAAATGGAAAGCGATGCAAGTCTTATATGACTTAGATGTTTAAAAAAAATAGATGTTTGACAAGGCAAACTGCAATTAATAATGAAAAAACTCTTTCTACATATCACACTGTTTTTTTCATTGGTTTGTTTTTCGCAAAACGAACAATTAGCGCAGTATTATTACGACAAAGGTGATTTTGAAAAAGCAAAAATCAGCTATGAAGAACTGCTGAAAGAAATCCCTCAGAACTCACAGTATTTTCTAAGAATAATTGATTGTTCCCAGCAATTAAAGCAGTATGAAAGTGTCGAAAAAGCTCTTCAACAGCGATTTGCTCAATACCAACAAGGGAATATATTAGTGGAATTGGGTTATAACAATCTATTGCAAAAAAAAGATGCTAAAGCCAATACTTATTTCGATCAAGCTTTAGAACGCATCAAGAAAAATCCAAAAGAAGTGTATGGAATAGCAAATGCTTTTGAACGAAAAGTACTTTTGGAATACGCATTAAAATCCTATCAACTTGCCTCAGGATCTGACGAGGATTTTAATTTTAATTACCAAATTGGTTTACTATACGGCCAGATGGCTAATATGGAAATGATGATTGCCACCTTTTTGGAGGATGCCTATACCAATCCTCAAAACTCCATCAGAATCCAAAACCAACTCGTTCGGTTTATGGTTGATGAAGGGGATGCAAATTTCAATGAACTCTTGCGGAAAGCATTAATTTTAAAAACACAAAAAAATCAAGATGTATTTTGGAATCGGTATTTAAGTTGGTTTTATGTACAACAGAAAGAATTTGATAAAGCCTTTATTCAAGAAAAAGCCATTTACAAACGCAATCCAGAATCGTTGACCAATATCGTAAATTTGGGACAACTGGCTATCGAAGACGGAAATGAGGAAGCTGCAAAGGAAATTCTGGGCTTTGTCTTGCAAAACACGCAAGATTTAGAACTGCTTATTCAGGCCAATTCGTATTTGGTTACTATGAAAATTGAAAAAGCAATAGAAAAAGATTTTGCAGCCATCAGCACAGAATTAGACGGGATGTTAAAACAATTTGAAACAACACCTTTTACTTTATCTTTGCAGCTGATACAGGCGCATTTCATGACTTTTAGCTTAAAGAAACCAGAAGAAGGAAAAGCTATAGTCAAAAGAGCGTTAGAATTGCAATTGAACGAATACCAAGTGGCCAATGCCAAAATGGAACTAGCAGATATTTTGCTTTATGAAGAAAAATTCAACCAAGCGCTGATTTATTATTCACAGATTGAATTGGATTTAAAGAACGATGTAGTTGCGCATGAAGCCAGCTTGAAAGCAGCAAAAACGAGTTATTTTAAAACGGATTTTGCATGGGCACTCAAACAATTTAAGGAATTAAAATCGGCAAATACGCAGTTGATTGCCAATGATGCCCTAGCATATTTTTTATTGATTAATGACAATACAGCTGCAGATTCGACACAGACAGCTTTGAAAGAGTTTGCCAAAGGCGATTATTTGCTCTATCAAAATAGAAATGAGGAAGCAATACGGCAATATCAAACGATTCTTAAAAATTATACTGGGCAGGAAATAGAGGCGGTGACTTTATTGCGATTGGGTAAAATTTATGAAAAGAGAGGTGATTTTGCTTTAGCTTTAAGCCAGTATCAGACAATTATTGAAAAACACAACGATGGCATTTACATAGATGAAGCTTTATATTATTCGGCAGAAATTTACAATAAGCAGCAACTTCCTGAAAAAGCTAAGCCCCTGTACGAAAAAATAATATTCAGTCACGAAGACAGTATTTATTTTGTAGAAGCTAGGAAAAAATTCAGGCAATTGCGTGGCGATACCAATTTGTAAAAAAGTTTAACTGTTTAATTGTCCATTCGATTAACTAGTTAAACAACTAACCAGTTAAACAAAAAAAATGATATTATACAACGTTACAACAAACATACATGAAAGTGTGCACGATCAATGGATGATCTGGATGCAACACAAACACATTCCTGAAATTTTGGCAACAGGAAAATTCACTGCTGCTAGAATGGTTCGTGTTTTAATTGAAGAAGAAATGGGCGGAGTAACCTATTCCGTTCAATATACTACTGACAGCAAAGAAACTTTGGAGAAATATTACCAAGAAGACGCACCCTCTTTTCGAGAAGAAGGAACGAAATTATTTGGTGACAAAATGTTGGCATTTAGAACAGAATTAGAACTGGTTGCAGATTATAAATAGCCATGAAACTCCATTTTCAAACCAAAGAAGAAAGCAACAGAAAACAATTGGAGGATTTTTTGAAATTGTCCAAAACAGAACGTTTTTATCAATTTTTGCGTTTGATGGAAAAAGTAAATCAATTTCCAATGAAGCATAAAAACGACATTAATCCGAATTTTATTATTCAAATAAAAGCTAGCTGATATGTTTCAAAAATGGGAAGAAAATATCAATCAATTCATTTTTACTGCCAATAAACATAATGTAAGAATGTTGATGGTTGGCGGAGGAGCGGTAAATTTTCATGGGTACCAGCGTCATTCCGCGGATGTGGATTTCTGGATAGAGACCACGGATGAAAACTTTAAAAAATTAGTAGCCGTTTTTAATGAAATGGGATATGAAATTGATGATTTCCCCGAAAATGTAAAAAAACAGGAACAAAATATTTCCGTTAAATTCTCTCCTATAGACTTGGATTTAGAATTAATTACAAAATTTTCTGTAAATAAAACTTTTGAAGAAGCATTTGAAAGTAGTGAAGAAGTACAAGTCAATGACAATCTTTTTTTAAAATGGAATGTACTTTCATTAGAGGATTTAATAATAAGCAAAATTAAAGCAAACAGACCTAAGGATTTATTGGATATTCAGCAATTGCGAGAAATAAACAAAAACCAATAAAATTAGAACAATAAAAAACACTGAAAGTATTCAGCATAAGCATGGAAAAAGTAACAGCCAAAAAACACCTCGGTCAGCACTTTCTTAAAGATGAAAGCATTGCCAAAGACATTGCAGACACCTTGAATTTAGAAGGATATGATGATCTACTGGAGATAGGTCCGGGAATGGGTGTTTTGACAAAATATTTGTTGGAAAAACCGGTGAATACTTACGTTATTGAAATCGACACCGAATCAGTAACGTATCTAGATCAAAATTATCCCAAATTAAAAGATAAAATCATTTCAAAAGATTTCTTGAAATACAACATCAACGAAATTTTTGAAGGAAAGCAATTCGCGATCATTGGGAATTTTCCATACAATATTTCGACGCAAATTGTATTTAGAACTTTAGAATACCGCGATCAAATTCCAGAATTTGCAGGAATGTTCCAGAAAGAAGTAGCGCAACGTATTTGCGAAAAAAAAGGAACAAAGGCCTATGGAATTTTATCAGTTTTGGTTCAAGCTTTTTATGATGCGGAATATTTGTTTACCGTAGACGAACATGTTTTTATTCCGCCACCAAAGGTAAAATCGGGTGTTTTACGATTGCGCAGGAAGAAAGATTATAGCTTGCCTTGCGGCGAAAAGTTATTCTTTACTGTCGTAAAAACGGCTTTTCAGCAACGACGTAAAACGTTACGAAATAGTTTAAAGACCTTGAATTTGTCGGATTCTTTGCGGGAAGATGAAATTTTCAACCTTCGACCAGAACAGTTAAATGTAGAACAATTTATTTCACTTACTCAAAAAATAGAAGCCGATGGAGTTTAAAATCAGCAAAGTACTAATTCAGGAATTAGAGCAACTCATTCAAAACAAAAACGACCAGCAACTGGAAGTGTTATTGAATGATATGCACCATGCTGATATTGCCGAAATCCTAGATGAGCTGGACTTTAATGAAGCGACCTATATCTTTAAAGTTTTAGACAGTGAAAAAACAGCCGAAATTCTTTTAGAATTAGAAGATGATTTGCGGGAAAATATATTAAGCAGGCTTTCGCCAAAGGAGATCGCGGAAGAATTAGACGAGTTGGAAACCAATGATGCGGCTGACATTATTGCAGAGCTTTCGCAAGATTTGAAAGCCGAAGTAATATCTGAGCTTCAGGATGTGGAACATGCTAAAGATATTGTCGATTTATTGCGTTATGACGAGGATACCGCTGGTGGAATCATGCACAAAGAATTGGTTAAAGTCAATGAAAATTGGAATGTGCTCACTTGTGTAAAAGAAATGCGAATACAAGCCGAAAATATTTCTAGAGTTCATTCGATTTATGTCGTTGATGATGAAGATAGACTCAAAGGGCGTTTGTCGCTTAAAGATTTATTGACAACTTCTTCCAGAACGCCAATTAATGATGTGTACATCAGGAAATTGAACTCGGTTAAAGTAGATACTGAAGATGTTGAGGTGGCTCGTATCATGCAAAAATACGATTTAGAAGCCATTCCGGTAGTTGATGAATTAGGACGATTAGTAGGGCGCATCACCATTGATGATATTGTTGATGTAATTAAGGACGAGGCCGATGAGGATTACCAGTTGGCAGCAGGTATATCACAAGATGTTGAGGCCGATGACAGTATTTTTGAGCACACAAAAGCGCGCTTGCCGTGGTTAGTTTTAGCGTTATTAGGCGGTTTTATTTCGGTAAAAGTGCTAGGTTTGTTTGAAGGCGCTATGCTACAACACGGAAATTTATTTTTCTTTACACCATTGATTGCGGCAATGGCAGGAAATGTTGGAGTGCAATCTTCGGCAATTATTGTGCAAGGTTTGGCAAACAATACGTTGAGCGGATCCTTGTTTAATAGATTGGTTAAAGAAGTATCACTAAGTTTATTAAACGGACTAATTCTGGCTACAATATTGTTTTTAGGAAGTCATTTTCTTCTGAATGTCGAATTGATCATTGGTGTTATTGTTACTGTAGCATTGATGTCGGTAATTATTATTGCTTCATTGATAGGGACTTTTGTACCGTTATTGCTAGATAAATTTGGCATTGACCCAGCTTTAGCCACTGGACCCTTTATTACTACTAGCAACGATATTTGCGGAATTCTGATTTATTTTTCGATAGCAAAAATGATTTTAGGGTTTTAAGAAAGAAACAAGATTAGAGTGCAAAGAGGAAAGAAATTGGAAGGATAATTTTTAAACGTTTTTTTAATTTTTTGTATAATAAAACGGAATAAAAAATTAGACGATAGACAATAGAAATCAAAAGGAAATTAGATCCTAATTTTTATAAAAGAATCTAAAAAATCCAATAAAAACGAACACTTTCCCAAATTGGCTCCCTATCCTTTGGAGACAGTTGGGGATAGGAAAACCAAAACTAGTATGAAAGTACACATCATTGGCGGTGGTAATTTAGGCGTTTCTATAGCACTGGGACTATCTAAATTTGCATCTGAAAACCAAATCACAATTACGCGCAGAAACACCTCTAGTATTCTATATCTAGAAAAATTAGGAGCAACAGTTTCCAGTAATAATACGCACCAAATTCAAGAGGCTGACGTTTTAATTTTGACTGTAAAACCCTATCAAGTAGATGCGGTTTTAGCCGAAATTCTTCCTGTAATTTCGAATAAAATCATCGCTTCGGCAGTGAGTGGCTTATCCATTGAAAATTTGCAAGCCAAAATTGGTGCTACAAATAGTGCCGTGCGAATTATGCCTAATATTGCGGCACAATTTGGTGCATCAGCTACTTGTATAGCATTTCACGAAAAAGACAAAGATAAGGCGCAAGGTGTAGTTGCTCTTTTTCAGAGTTTAGGAACCGCTCCCATTATTGACGAAAAATTAATGGATGCAGCTACTGTTTTAGCCGCTAGTGGAACTGCTTTTGCGTTGCGTTACATCAGAGCCTCAATGCAAGCGGGTATTGAAATTGGATTCGATTGGCAAACTGCTTTGGCAATTTCAGCACAAACCGTAAAAGGAGCCGCTGAAATGCTTCTCGAAGAAAAAGTACATCCGGAACAATTAATTGATCGTGTAACCACACCACAAGGTTGCACTATTGCAGGATTGAACGAAATGGAAATGCACGGTTTTAGTTCGTCCTTAATACGAGGAATCAAAACTTCGTTGAAACAAATTAAGGGATAGACTAAATTAGAGCGAACCTTGCTCTGTAAATGAAAAGTCAAATTAGGTCTTAAGATGTTCTTTTACTGCATGAAAATGTATTAAAAGGTCCGAAATAATTTCTAATAGTATTCCAAATAAATATTGCTAAGGCATTTTTCAAGAACCTAATTTCAGAACCTTGATAAATGCTTAAGCAATAATTTTTAATAGAGATATATACAACAAACGGGTTAGTAAATATGATTTTTGGCTAAATCCCGTTCCAACAAGCAAAAACTTAAGCCATATGATTGCTTAAATCTTTTATTTTTTGCTGGTTTGCTTTTATAGCGCTTTGTTGTTCTTTAATCATCATTAATTGTTCTGATGATAAATCTTCGGTATGAGCTAATGCGTCATCATAGGTGTCAAGTGCAGCTTCTTCTCCATATTCACAGGAATTGATTATCGCTTTTCTGTCGCTACCAGTCATGGCAGATTTAATATCCATCCATACTCTAAACAATTTACCTGATGTAGTTGTTCCTTCAGTTGCTGTTCCGCCTAGTCTTTTTACTTCAGCAACAAGATCTGATTTGCATTTTAAACTTGTTTCAGTAAAATGAGAAAATAATGTTTTCAAGTCTGTTTCATCAGCCTCTTTTGAAGCAGTTTCGTACCCATTTATTCGGTCGTTATTGATTTGGATTAACGAATTTAATATCTCAATTGATTTTTCTGTGTTCATCTTTTTTGTATTTATTAAGTGAATTAATTTTCACTTACACAAATGTCGGCATACTTTACGATATAACTTTTACACAATTTTTTTTTAAATTTGTAACATTGACATATTGTTAAGTAATTGATATACAGATTTTAAAATGTAAAGTAGTGTGAAAGTTTTAATGCTGAATTCAATGTGTTTGTTAGATGCATAATGCGATACATTAGTAATTATTATAGTCATCAATATTGCTCATTGCTATTTATAACATTTGGATTTTTGTAGTGCTTATGCATTTGTTTTGATGGAGGTAACAAACAAGAATTCAAAGTAGAGAAAGGACAAAAAGATACTTTAAGAATAATAATAGTGGTTACTTACAACGGTATAAACAAAAAAACAATTGTACAATAAAGTACAAGTATAATTCGAATGTTTAAAAGTAGTAGCGTTTATAATAAGCTAAGGCGTTATGCGGTGCAAATTGCTGATGAAGTGTATGTAATTAAGAACCTAGTTCTTTTTCTTTGCTTTGCCGGATTTCAAACTAAATTTTAACCATAAGAAACCAATAGTTCCTGCAATAAAAGAAGCAATCAAAATCGCAATTTTTGAATATGTAATTACTTCTTCTCCATCATTTTTAAACGCTAGTAACGTTATGAAAATAGACATGGTAAACCCGATACCGCCCAGCATTCCGGCACCTAGAATATTACTCCATTTTAGATCCTTTGGTAACGTACAAATTCCTAAAGTTACTGCAACAAAGGAAAATAACCAGATACCAAGTGGTTTTCCAATCACCAGACCAAGCATAATACCAAGCGTGTTGGAGTGATTTAATCCCTCATACCAATTCGAATTTATAGGAATACAAGTGTTTGCTATTGCAAATAGGGGAAGAATAAAAAAGGCGACAGGCTTGTGTAAAAAATGCTGCAGTCGATACGAGAATGTTTTCTTGCCTCCATTGCCAAACGGAATCACAAATGCCAGCAATACGCCTGTAATTGTAGCATGAACTCCCGAATTCAGCATGAAATACCACATGGCTACGCCTCCAATTAAGTACGGAAAAAGGCTATGTACATTTCGTCTGTTGAGAATGAATAAGCCGCCCATAATGGCAAAGGCAATAAACAAATTTATAAAAGCAATGGTTTCTGTATAAAAAACTGCAATAACTAAAATAGCACCCAAGTCATCAATTACGGCAAGCGCGGTCAAAAATACTTTGAGCGAAGTAGGAACGCGACTTCCCAAAAGAGATAAAATTCCAATTGCAAAAGCGATATCAGTAGCCATAGGAATACCAGCGCCATTTTGTGTAATGGTTCCAATATTTAACAGTAAAAAAATTCCTGCGGGAACAACCATGCCGCCTAAAGCGCCAAAAATAGGTAGTGCAGCATTTTTAAGGCTCGATAATTCTCCCTGATATATTTCGCGCTCTAACTCTAAACCAATCAACAGAAAAAAGATTGCCATCAACCCATCGTTAATCCAATGAGTTATGGAATGGCTTCCAAGTTGCGTTTCCCAAAACGCAATATATTGGGTTTGAAAAGGAGAGTTAGCTAATACAAGTGATAGTATTGTCACAAAAAGTAGTAAAAGACCACCGGATTTTTCGCTTTCAAAAAAAGCGTGGAATGTTTTAGTTAATTTCATTTTTAAGATTTTATTTGCTACGTAAATACAATGGGTAGCAAAAAATTCAGAACGCTAATTTACAATTTTCAAAGCTTATTCCCTTTGGTAAAACAATAAACCGTAATTTTTTTGTTTATTTGAAGTATTAAAAAAACACTACTTTATGGATATCAAAGTCCTACATATCGATAGCAACCATTCCGTACTGTGGGATCAATTGCAACAATCTGGATTTGTGAATCACAGCGATTTTACATCTTCAAAAGAGGAAATTGAAGCTAAAATAAACGAATACCAAGGAATTGTAATTCGGAGTCGTTTTAAAATTGACAAAATATTCTTAGATAAAGCTACAAATTTACAATTTATCGCACGTGTGGGTGCTGGTCTCGAAAGCATCGATTGTGATTATGCCGAGTCTAAGAACATTACACTGATCGCCGGTCCAGAAGGCAATAGGAATGCTGTAGCAGAGCATGCGTTGGGCATGATTTTGTCCTTGTTCAATAAATTAAATGAAGCCGATCGTGAAATTCGATCCGGACATTGGAACCGAGAAAGCAATCGGGGTCACGAACTAGATGGTAAAGTCGTTGGGATTATTGGTTATGGCAACATGGGTAAAGCGTTTGCTAAAAAACTTCGGGGTTTTGATGTAAAAGTGTTGTGCTATGACATTCAAGAAAATGTAGGCGATAGTAATGCAAAGCAGGTTTCATTTGAAGTATTGCAGCTGGAGGTAGAGGTGTTAAGTTTGCACATTCCGTGGACTCCAGAAACAGATAAGATTGTCGATACTGATTTTATAAATGGTTTTGCTAAACCTTTTTGGATAATAAATACTTCACGTGGCAAGAACATTGTAACGGCAGATTTAGTTACTGCTCTAAAATCAGGTAAAGTTCTCGGTGCAGGTTTGGATGTTTTAGAATACGAGAAATTGTCTTTTGAAACCCTTTTTCAGGATAAAAATACACCAGAGGCTTTTCAATATTTATTAGAAGCCAAAAATGTGATACTTAGTCCGCATATTGCTGGTTGGACCTTTGAAAGCCACGAGCGACTTGCCCAAGTAATTGTAGATAAAATAAAAGCAAAATATTTTGGTCAGGTCAAAGTTGAAGCGATAGAGAAACGGGTTACGGGTATTGGGGGTTTCTTTTTCAAATCAAAAAATCCCAAAGAATTGGTGGCTTGGTACGGAAAACATTTAGGTTTAAAAACAGATCAATATGGTTTCACTTTTTGGTGGAAAGACAGAGAAGGAAATGACTGTAGCACACAATGGTCGCCTTTTGTAGCAGATACAAATTATTTTGAACCAAGTGAAAAACAGTTTATGCAAAACTTCAGAGTGGATGATCTCGAGCAGCTTTTAAAAAAATTATCTGATGAAGGTGTAACAATTATAGGTGATGTGCAGTCTTATGAGTATGGTAAATTTGGTTGGATACTAGATGTCGAAGGAAATAAGATCGAACTGTGGGAGCCAATTGATACCGTATTTCAATAAAATTTTAAATAGTAATTAACTTATAAATACCTTGATAAACTCAAATTATGGAAAACGCAAAGCACGAAGCATGGAATCAACCACCAGCCAACAGACAAGACAATAAGAAACTCGCAGCAGGATTACTAGCTATTCTATTGGGACCTTTAGCAATACACAAATTTTTGTTAGGTTACACAACCGAAGGGATTATTTGGTTGGTGCTTAGTGTATTTACGTGTGGAACTTTAACCTATTTGTTGGGAATAATTGAAGGAATTATCTATTTAACAAAATCAGATGAAGAGTTCTATCAGACGTATCAAGTAGGTAAAAAAGCTTGGTTCTAAAACATAAAAAATCCCGATTTTAAAATCGGGATTTTTTTATGAAAAGCTATTTGGATTTAATCCTCTTTGTCGGCTAATTTTCGTTCTAATTCCGCTTGAAACTCCTCCATTACGGGTTTCATTGTGCTTTCTGGAATATCAGCAATTCGTATGTACATCAAGCCGTCAACGGCATTGTTAAACAACGGATCTACATTAAAAGCCACCACTTTTGCGTTTTGCTTGATGTATTTTTTTATTAATACCGGTAAACGCAAGCTTCCTGGCTCCAGTTCGTCTATTATTTTATCAAACTTATTTAAATCAGCCTCCGTTTCATTAAAAATGAAATCTTTATCGGCATCTTTTAGTTTTACTTTGTACGCTTTTTTGGGGTGTATGTATTGTGCAATATAGGGATCGTAATAATTCGATTTCATGAACTCAATCATCAATGATTTCGAGAAATCAGAAAATTGATTGCTAATACTCACGCCTCCCAATAAAAATTTGTGTTCTGGATAACGCAAGGTGGTATGCATGATTCCCTTCCATAACAAGAAAAGTGGCATTGGTTTTTGTTGGTATTCTTTGATGATAAAAGCGCGACCCATCTCGATCGATTTGTGCATCATATCATATAATTCTGGTTCAAAACGAAACAAGTCGTTGAGGTAAAAACCATTTATTCCGTACTTCGGGTATATTTCAGAGCCCAATCCCATGCGGTAGGCACCAGCAATTTTGTTTGCTTCGTTATCCCATAAAAATAAGTGGTGGTAGTATTGATCGTGTTTGTCTAAGTCAATAGGTTCATTGGTTCCTTCGCCTACTTCTCGAAAAGTAATTTCACGAAGACGCCCAATTTCATGTAAAATATTTGGAATTTTAGCAGCTTCACTAAAGAAAACTTCATAGTTTTTACTTTGCAAAAGTCGGCAATCCGTGCTGCGCAGCGCATCTACTTCCTTGATCATTTTATCCTGACTCGCCGGGGTAACAATTGTTTTGGGACTTTTAGGAATTTTTAAAGTGGGTGTTGGCAAAAACGGGCTCTCTTTTTCGAAAGGATTCGCTAACATATAAGTCTTCTTCCGCAAAAATTCTGAGTATTCTTCTAGTGTGGTGTGTTCGTTTTGCTCGTTAACAGAGATGGGTTTGCCAATACGCACTTTGATCACGCGTCTTTTCTGGCTAAACACTTCCGAAGGGAGTTTTGCCGTCCTGAAAGTGCCACTTATTTTAGAAAGCAAATAAAATAACCGACTGTTTTTTGCGTGAAAATATATAGGAACAACAGGGACTTGAGCTTTTCGAATGACTTTAATGGCACCTTCTTCCCAGGGTTTGTCGACCATTAATTTTCCATCCTTATAAGTAGAAACTTCACCAGCGGGAAACATCCCCAATGGTTTTCCATCGCTTAGATGGCGAAGCGTTTCCTTGATGCCCACTACGCTAGACTTCGCATCCTTATGATTTTCAAAAGGATTCACCGGCATGATGTATTTTTTTACGGGTTCTATACGATGCAGAAGAAAATTAGCTATAATTTTGAAATTGGGCTCTCTTTCCAACATTAATTTCAATAATAAAACACCGTCAATGCCACCCAGCGGATGGTTTGAAATCGTAATGTAAGCACCTTCTTTTGGTAGTCGTTTTAAATCTTCCTCTGGGATTTCGAATTTTATTTTTAAATCATCCAATATACCATTCAGGAAATCAACATCCTTTAAATGTTTATTCCTATCGTATACTTTATTTAAGGTAGAGATTTTTAGCACCTTCATCAGCATCCAGCCGGAGAAAGTACCTAGAACTCCGTATTTGTCTGCATTTATTGCTTTTGCAACTTCTTTGGCGGTGACTAAACCCATGAATTTTTCTTTTTTTAGAGCAAGAAACAAAGATAGCAAAAAACTCCATTTTCTCTATTTTTCTGAATCAAACTTCTTCTTTTTTGTTACATTTGAATTTCAAAAAAATAGATAATGAGAATTATTTCATACAATGTAAACGGAATCAGAGCGGCGATTTCAAAAGGCTTTATTGAATGGTTGCAACAAGCAAATCCAGATGTTATTTGCCTTCAGGAAATTAAAGCAACCGAAGATCAAATTCCTGTTGAAGCTATTAAAAATGCGGGCTATCCGTATCAATATTATTATTCTGCAACAAAAAAGGGATACAGTGGTGTAGCAATTTTGTCTAAAATAAAACCGAATCATGTTGCTTACGGAACCGGAATTGACCACATGGATTTTGAAGGTCGAAATCTACGCGCTGATTTTGATGATTTTTCGGTGATGAGTTTGTATTTGCCTTCAGGGACAAATATAGATCGATTGGATCATAAATTTAAGTTTATGGATGACTTTCAAAACTACATTAACGAACTAAAAAAGCAAACACCAAATTTGATTATTTGTGGGGATTACAACATTTGCCATGAGGCGATTGACATTCATGATCCTGTGCGCAACAAAAATGTATCTGGGTTTTTACCTCAAGAAAGATCATGGCTTGATGGATTTATGAAGTCTGGCTTTGTAGATAGTTTTCGTCATTTTAACAGTGATCCACACCAATATTCGTGGTGGAGTTACCGTGCTGGAGCTCGGGGAAATAACAAAGGATGGCGTATTGATTACAATTTAGTCAGCGATTCGCTTCAACATAAATTGAAAAGGGCCGTGATTCTGTCAGATGCAATGCATTCGGATCATTGTCCAATTTTGGTCGAATTAGAATAAATTTTTGATTCCAAAAACAACAAAAGAAAACCATAAACACCTACTTAATATGATTAAAAAAGTTTCCATCGGATTATTGGTAATGGCACTATCTACTTCATGTGTATCCAAGAAAATATACAATGATTTAGAAAGCAAATACACTGATTTAAAAAAAGAAAATAGAAGTCTAGCGGATGATAATACAGCGTTAGCAAAAGCTAAAAATCAATTAGAATTAGATCGAGATGGTTTAAAAATGGATGTAAGCAATGCTACAGCAGCATTAGCAAAAGCAAAAGCGGAGTATGCAGCAGCTCAAGCTCAATTAAAAGCCTTGCAAAGTTCCTATAATGCGTTAGAAAAAAACAGTGACGATGCGCTACAAAGCAACATGAAAAAAAATCGTGAATTACTGGATCAGCTAGATGAAAAAGGAAAAGCATTAGCGCTAGAACAAGAACGATTAAGTAAAAGTGCACAGCGTTTACAAGAATTAGAAGACTTGATTGCGGCAAAAGAAGCGAGCATGAAAAAACTGAAAGAAACCTTATCGAAAGCGTTGAACAGTTTCGAAGGAAAAGGATTGACCGTTCAGCAAAAAAACGGAAAAGTATATGTGTCTATGGAGAACAAACTGCTATTTAATTCAGGGAGTTGGGCTGTAGGTTCCGAAGGGAAAAAAGCGGTAGTAGAACTGGGTAAAGTTTTGGGCGACAATCCTGATATTGCGGTACTAATAGAAGGTCATACTGATGACGATGCCTTTACAGCTTCTGGTCCTATTGCTGACAATTGGGATTTATCAACTAAAAGGGCGACCTCTATTGTAGCTATTTTAAGTGAGAACAAAAAAATCAATAAAGAAAACTTAACAGCAGCAGGTAAAGGAGAGTTTTCTCCATTAGCAAGCAATGCAACCGCTGACGGGAAGTCAAAAAACCGTAGAATCGAAATCATTCTAACTCCAAGATTAGATGAAATTGCCCAAATGTTGAATGACATCGATTAATTGTAAACATAACTGTTATACGTTTAACCAGTAAGGAATTAAGAAAATTAGGCGTGAATTCTTAATCAAACTTAATTTCTTAATGGTTTAAGAAGTAACCTATTTTAACCGCAAATTCGCTAATAGTATCTTTCGTTTGAGGGGTTTTTAATTTGCGAATTCGCGGTTATATTTTTTTTACATCCTGTAAACTTTTCTCAATTTTCTGTTAACACTAAATAGTAACCATTAACTAATTTTATCTTTGTTTTTGAAAATATAATACAATTTCCTTAAATATGAAATACACTACTTTACCTAATACCGATATAAAAGTCAGCAAAATTTGTCTTGGAACGATGACTTTTGGTCAACAAAATACAGAAGCTGAGGGTCACGCCCAAATGGACTATGCATTAGAAAACGGAGTTAATTTTTTTGATACTGCTGAGATGTATTCTATTCCAGCGAATAAAGATACTTACGGAAATACAGAGAGAATTATAGGAACTTGGCTAAAAAAATCAGGCAAAAGAGAAGCGATTGTTTTGGCAAGTAAAATCGCGGGACCCAATCCTAATTTTGGGTATATGAGAGAAAAGTTAGATTTCTCGCCAGCTAGTATCAAGTTCGCTTTAGACGAAAGTCTAAAACGATTGCAAACCGATTATCTTGATGTGTACCAATTGCACTGGCCAGAGCGCAAAACGAATTATTTTGGGCAACGCGGCTACACAGTACAAGAGGATGCTTGGGAAGATAACATTCACTCTGTCTTGGAAACTCTAGATGGTTTTGTAAAAGCTGGAAAAATTAAGCATATTGGATTGTCGAATGAAAATCCGTGGGGAATGATGCGTTTTCTGGAGGAAAGCAAATACAATAATCTACCTCGGGTAAAAACGATTCAAAACCCGTATTCCTTATTGAACCGACTTTTTGAAAATGCTTCCGCCGAAGTTTGTTTGCGCGAAAATGTGGGCTTACTTGCGTATTCGCCTATGGCTTTTGGTATTTTATCTGGGAAATTCTTATCGGGTGAATCACATCCAAAAGCGCGTCTTACTTTGTTCCCACAATATTCGCGATACAATAGCGCACAATGTGGCGAAGCTACTCGTATGTATCACAAAATTGCAACTGAAAATGGTTTGACTTTGACTGAATTGTCCTTGGCATTTATAGAACAACAGCCTTTTGTAACCAGCACGATCATTGGGGCGACAACAGTAGAACAGTTAAAAGAAAATATAGACACGATTCTAGTGACACTTTCGGAGGAGGTTTTAAAAGCGATTGATACAGTACAAGCAGCAATTCCAGATCCAGCACCGTAAATTAACAACCCTGTCAGAGTTTTAAAATCTGACAGGGTTATTTTAAGTATTAAAGATCAAATTCATCTTCAACGGCTAAGGAATCCACTTTTACTTGTGTTGAATCTTGTACTATGAATTTAATAAAAGATCTTGCAGGTCCTGAAATCAGTATGGGTAAGGATTTATAAATAGTGTCTTCAGGAGTTAAAAGTCCTCTTCGAAACATAATATTGGTCAAAAACGATTCTTGTTTTACAGCAAAATCTTTCAACATCCCTTGATCGTTAAACTGATACATGAACTTTTTTGGACTTGGAATAATTCGGGCGAGATACAAGCATTCGTTCAGCGATAATTCTGATGGCGTTTTTTGAAAATAAAACTGACTTGCTTCGCCTATTCCATACACATTTGGACCCCATTCGATAATGTTGAAATACACCTCCAGCATGCGTTCTTTGCTCACAATCCTATTGTTTTCAAGGATGTAAACCAATAATATTTCCTCTAGTTTGCGCGATACGGTTTTCTCCCGACTCAAAAAAGCATTCTTCACTAGTTGCATGCTGATAGTGCTTGCGCCACGTGCGAATTTTTTGGTTCTAATGTTTTTAACAATGGATTGCTTGAAAGCTTCAGTGATAAAACCACGATGTGAGAAGAAAGAAGGATCCTCAGTGGTTAAAACCGACTTACGTAAATAGGTTGAAATTTGGTCAAGCGGTGTATAGTTTGGATTGGCTGATCCAACTAAAACTGGGCGCTGGAATACATTTTTGATCAGTGCGCGGTAAACAAATTCGCCATTGAGTTTGTTCAAGTTCGCCTCGCCATACTTTGTGATTCGTAGATTTTCTTTTTTTAGTTTACTGTCAAAAACTAGTTGATTCGGTTTGTTTTTATTGTAAGCAAAGTCTAATTTATAATCAAAACTCCCGGTGGCTTCCATACCTTGGAAATGAGTAAATAAACCATCAGGTAATGAGGTAATGAAATCTTGTGCTTTCATTTTGGGCAAATCCACTTTCAGTTTATAAACAGTGTCTTTTTCGGTTTCATAGGTCAAGTACGGATGAAATTTAATTTTGTTTAGTTGCAAGGTCGAACTACTATCAATAGAGATAAAATTTGACCCCAAAAGAAAACGATAATCAAATTTAGCGTGTTTTAAAACTACATCTTTACTAGCAATTTTAGGATGGTTGAGTTTTAAATTGGCAATAGCCATATAGCCATCTAGATGCAGTTCGTCGCCATCCCTTTCAATATTTGCAATGCTCAATCGGATGGAGTCAAAGCTCGATTTGAGGTTAAACCGTTCGTCTAAATACGGTATTTTGATAGCGCCAGTATCAATATTTACCAAACGAATATCTACTTTTTTGTTCCTAGGATCTGCAAACCCTTTGATTTTCCATCGTTGTGATATGGTGTTGGTTTCTACTTTTATGGAAGTCTCCAATTGTTTGTTGGTTAAACGTAGTTTTTGAAAATTGATATTTGTTTTATTGCCGTTATCATCAATTTTAAAAGCAAGATTGTCTAGCACCATATCTGTTGGGACTAAATTCAATATTTTGGTGATAAGGGCATAAGCTAAATCTGCGTAATCCCTTTTTTCATTTGTTTTTTCGGCGGAGGAATCTTTTTTCAAGAAGGCATCAAAATTTCTCGACTTTCCTTTTTTTATTAGCTGGACAAAGCCATTTTGAACTTCTAGAGTTCCTAACTGCACATCTCCTGTAAGTAGCTGCCACAAGTTGACGCTAGTTTTTAGTTTTTTTATTTTAAATAGGGTATCGGCATTTTTTGGAACTAGCGTTATTTCAGACAAGTTCAAACCAGACAAACCGTCAAAAGAAGCGTTTTTCACCGTAAATGTACTGTTGTAGTCCACCGTCATTTCATTTGATATTTTGTCAAGTGTTTGTTGTAAAACAGCATCTCTAAATATAAAAAAACCGCCTACAATAAGGCACATGACCACGAGGAATATCTTAAAAAAAAGACCAATTTTTTGTTTTGTGGTTTTCATGTAGCGTACATTTATTTGGGGTGGCTAAAATAGCAACTTTTTAAGTCTTTTGTGTATGGTTAAACCAAAGTTTAATAAACCATTAGCAAATAGATTATTTTGGTTTGTATTTTTTTTAAAAACTGCTGGAGTGTGCTCAATTGTACCACATTAAATGAATATTTCTAAGCTACATCTAGCAGTAATAGGTCTACTTTTTGTTTTTGATTTGCATATTTTATTTGCAATAGCGTGCTTTCGCCCATTCGGTTATAATACTCTAGTGCTTTATTTGCAAAAAAGCGTTTGTGAAATTGAGAGAGTTCAGGGACTTGGGGATATTTTTCATGAAAAAGCATTTCATAATAAGCCTGCCATTCCCGTTCGTTTTTATCATGAATGGTGTTTTCAGACGTTTTTTGTGTCACATGAATCATCTCATGCAGGAGTAAGTTGAGCATTAAATGTAGCGGATATTCAAAAGTATTCTCAGGTATCCGAATAATTTGTGGTTCACCCAATGCACCTTCGGTAGTCATCAGGATGAATTCTGGTTTTGCTTTTTCTCTGAGTTCAAAACCTTTAAAGTTTGGGTGTGTAAGTCCGTATTCCTCTATCAAGAACTGTGCTGCAGCGATAGTTTCTCCAAGTTCATGAAAGGTATTGACGATTTGTAAATGTTCAGTATACGATTTCATTTTAGGTATAACTATTTTATGTTATGTGCTGACTGTAATGGGAATGGGTTGCAGATCTTCGCTATAGCTGTGTTAATATGCCCGATCCGTGGGGTTTTATGTTGTGGATATAAAATATTTTTTCTTACAATTTGTTTTGTTTTATTGTAAAGTGGATTGTGGTCCCTTTATTTAATTCTGATGTTGCCCAGATTTCTCCATTTAGTTTTTCAACTATCTTTTTGCAAGAGGCTAAACCTAAGCCGCTACCGTCAAATTCTTCTTGATTATGTAAACGTTTGAATGGTTCAAAAATAGTTTTGAGGTATTCTGGTTTTATGCCTATTCCGTTATCTTCTATTGAAAAAGTAAAGTTAGAGTTCGATTCTTTGAGCTTTACATGTAATTGTGTGCGTGTGCCTTTTATTTGATATTTTAAGGCATTACTCAATATATTTTTGAATATAACGATCAGTGCCGTACGTGAACTTTTTATTACCGGCATTTTATCAATATTAATCTCTGGCTTGTGGCCACCGATATTTTCAGTTAGTTCTTCAAAAATAGATCTAATCAATAAGTTTACATCGATAGACTCATACTCTTTGGCAATAAAACCTCCTTTTGCATAATCCAGTAAATCATGTATCAAAAGGTTCATTCTCTTAGTAGTGTTGTTAATTAATTCAAAGATTGTTTGGTCGCTATCGTCCCATAAATCCTCGTGTTTTACCTTGATAATTTTTAGCGCTGCTTGAACAGAACCCAACGGTTGCTTCAAATAATGTGATACCATTGCCGAAAAAGCTTCCATGTCTGAAGAGTATTCCTGTAATTTTTGCTGATAAGAGATTAACAATTTATTTTTCTTTCTAAGATCTAATAAAAACATTATCTTGTTTGATAAACTTTACATTGCTTCATAGTGTGCTGCGGATAATTTACCTGGCTTTTGGTCTATGACGCACAATGAACCTAATGCAAAACCTTCCGAAGTAACCAGTGGAATGCCATAATAAAAAACGATATTGGGGTGACCCGTCACCAATGGGTTCGAGGCAAATTGAGAATTTATACGAGCATCTGTAACTTCGAAATGCGACTGAGGATCTGCAATCGCATGTGTACAAAAAGAATGCTCCAATGGTGCTGGTTCACCTTTTTCAAGTCCTAAATTTGACTTGAAATACTGACGTTCGCTATCAATAAAATTGATTAGTGATATTGGCGTATTACAAATTGAAGAAGCAATTTTTGTGATATCATCAAACATTTTTTCCGGAAGAGTATCCATTATATCGAACGCTATCAATGCATTTACACGTTCTATTTCATGATCATTTTCTAGAGTCTTCATATTTTGATGTTTTACTTTATCTATTATTAATTTCAGTATGATTATTTTTCTTTAGTTTATTGTGCCTGTATTGAGGTACAACAATTATTCCTCACATTTTTCTGTAACAGTGTAATTTGCCTTTAATTTTTTTTTAAATTAGTTATCACCAATACCAGTAATTAGTAAGTAATAAAATTTTAAAAAAGTAAAATAAAAGATAACATTTGTTAAACCCTGTAGTGCATACTCGTAATCTCTGTACTAAACAAATCTAAAACTAAAGCTTATACTTCATTTACCAAGCATTCGTAATTTCTTGCAGCAATGAACCTATAAAAGGAATATTATTTTAAATATCACCCGAACAACTCACTAACTACATCTTCTATTTTAGCGACCATCCTAATTTGTATTCCAGTATTTTTCAGGGCAATTTTATTGTATTTAGAAACAAAAATAGTCGAAAAACCTAATTTTTCTGCTTCCTGAATGCGTTGATCTACTCGGTTTACGGGACGTATTTCACCAGAAAGTCCCACTTCGCCAGCAAAACAAAAATCTTTGTTCACTGCAATATCTTCATTCGAGGATAATATGGCAGCAACTACAGCCAAATCTATCGCGGGATCATCTACTGAAATTCCTCCCGTGATATTTAGGAAAACATCTTTGGCACCAAGCCTAAAACCAGCTCTTTTTTCTAATACAGCCAAAATCATATTGAGCCTTTTGGCATTGTAACCCGTGGTACTGCGTTGTGGAGTTCCGTACACTGCAGTGCTTACGAGTGCTTGAATTTCGATCATTAATGGGCGCATGCCTTCAAGTGTAGATGCAATTGCGGTTCCAGATAATTCCTCATTTTTATGCGAAATTAATATTTCGGATGGGTTAGAAACTTCGCGCAACCCATTGCCTAACATTTCATAAATCCCAATTTCGGCAGTAGAACCAAAACGGTTTTTTAGAGAGCGTAAAATACGGTATACATGATTTCTATCGCCTTCAAATTGTAAAACGGTGTCGACCATGTGTTCCAGAATTTTAGGACCAGCAATGTTTCCGTCTTTTGTAATATGCCCAATTAGAATGACAGGAATATTAGTTTCTTTGGCAAATTTGATCAATTCGGCTGTTGTTTCCCGAATTTGTGATATGCTTCCCGGGGTAGATTCTATGTAATCCGTATGAAGCGTTTGAATAGAGTCGATAATCACGATTTCTGGTTCGATGGCTTCAATTTGCTTGAAAATATTTTGGGTTTTTGTTTCGGTTAGGATGTAGCAATTGTCTCCGCTTGGTGTAATGCGTTCAGCACGCATTTTTATTTGTTTCTGACTTTCCTCGCCAGATACATACAAGGTTTTATAAGGTAATTTTAAAGAAATTTGTAGTAAAAGAGTACTTTTTCCTATTCCAGGTTCGCCACCCAATAAAATCAAAGAACCCGGAACGATTCCACCACCTAGCACGCGATTGAGCTCTGCATCAGTTGTATCCATACGGATTTCCTGAGCAGAATCGATTTCGTTTATTCGTAAAGGTTTAGGTGCTTTGCTAGTGGTAGCTGATTCACTCTTCCAAGCTGTTTTCTCTTGTTTTTGAATGATTTCTTCAGCAATTGTATTCCATTCTTTACAGGAGTTGCATTGTCCTTGCCATTTAGCATATTGGGCACCACAGTTTTGACAAAAAAAAGTTGTTTTTACTTTAGACATTATTTTTTAGGTGTTTTGGCAATCATATCTTCGTATTTGTTAGTCATCATCGTCTTAGATAAATCTCCTATTTCTTCCATCTGCGAGGCATTTTGATAGCGTTTGGCAGCTTTTTTAAAATCTTCTTGCTTTTCATACATTAGACCCAATTCATATTCGGCGAGCATTGACTTTGGATAATTTTTATTGGCAATTTCGGCCAATTGATCCAGTTCATTGTACGCTTTATTTTTTAGTATGGCCGCTTCAATGGCCTTAAAATCGTTAACACGAATCGGAATTTTTAAACCAAGACTATTGTTTAATGTAGCGTATCGATCTACCAAATAATCTACGTATCCCGAAGGCAAAACAACAATTTTATCACTAAATTCTGCAGATGATATGGGTTTGTACACATTAAAAATATGGTATAACGCATTGGGTATTGAATACAAAATTAAAGAATAATGTGAGGCCTCTTTGAAGGTATCAAATTTATAATGTAGTAAAGGGTTGTCGCTTTGTTTTATATTTTTGTCTAATTGCTTCACAGTTTCTTGAATTTCTTTAATGTCGCCATCTGCAATAGATTGATAATAAAAAAGGGGTTGTTTGGTTGCGGAAATTTTTTCTGCAATTCGGTTTTCCATATCGGGCGCTAGTTCGGGGCTTAAGGAAATATAACCATTAAAAAGCGGCTTGTCTTTATAAAGGAAAAAATTCAGAAATCCAGCTGTCGTATCGTGTCCCGCTATGATTTTGAAGGGAGCAATAGGGTATTTTTTTTCGAGATAAGGAAGTAATTCGGCACCAATAAACTCAAAGAATTTGGCTCCTTTTTCTGTAGGAACACCGTCAGCTTCATCATAAGTACTGTCCTCTATGCGTTCGTTATTTTTATTTTGGCTGATGCCAACAATGATCATTTCAGGTAAATCATCCCAATAGGCGCCATAAGATAGTGCTCCATAAAACGGATTGAACAAGTAATCCCCGTCCAGTAAAATAAGAAGTGGATATTTTTTTGTGGGATTTTTTTCGAAAGAAGCAGGTAAGGCAATTGTAATTTCACGACTTTCACCTAGTGCATTAGAATCAAATGGCTCGGTGGTTTTTTGTGAAAATGCTGCGATCGAGAAAAATAAGAGTAGTAATTGCTTCATAATAAGGCGTGTTTAGAGATTAAAATACATCTAAATTAAGAGAGCAATATAATACTTTATTTACTTTTAATTCGAAAACAAGATCGGTAACCTCGCTTCAAAATATATATATTTGAAGTATAGCTTGCTATAAATTGGGTCCAGAAAACGTGAGGTTAAGATGCTTAATTATTCAATTTGTTGTTAAAGGTGTTGTTTCTGGGTGACTTTTATTGAAAAATAACACCCAGGAATCATAAACAAATGTAATCAGATATTCATATTTACGCGACTATGTCAATGAGTTATCGTTTTCATTTGGGAAAATAACCCATGGTTTGAATGTTTTAGCGGCTTCAAATTCCATTGTCGCATAGGAAATAATAATAATGATGTCGTCTTTTTGTACTTTTCGAGCTGCAGGTCCATTAAGTGTTATGGTGCCAGAATTTTTCTCCCCTTTGATTGCGTAGGTTTCAAAACGTTCTCCGTTGTTGATGTTTACGATAGCGACTTTCTCCCCTTCGATTATATTGGAAGCTTCTAATAATGATTCGTCAATAGTAATGGAACCAATATAATTTAAATCGGCGCCGGTTACTTTAACTCGGTGAATTTTTGATTTTAAAACTTGAATTTGCATGCTACAAAAGTAAATTAATTTAATGAAATGGTGTCAATCAATCGAATGTTATTGACAAGTACTGCTATAAAAGCGCGATATTTTTTATTTTTATTTTTCCGAGAACTAGACAAAAGTGTTTCTTCATCAGCAATAGTGAAATATTCTAAAGTAAAATGAGGATTGTCTTGAAACGTTTTTTGTACCCATTCGCAAACAGCTGAAATACTTTTGGTTGCAAATTTTTCTTTTGCTTCGGCTAGTGTTTTGTAGATGAGAGCCGCTTCAGCTCTTTCTTCTGGAGCTAAGCGTTCGTTTCTAGAGCTCATTGCCAGGTTGTTGCTTTCACGGTGAATTGGACAACCAACTACGTTTACAGATAAGTTATTTTTGGCAACCATTTTTTTCACAATTTGCAATTGCTGAAAGTCTTTTTCGCCAAAATATGCGTTTGTAGGCGCTACTATTTCAAAAAGGCGCTTTACAATAGTGCCAACCCCGTCAAAATGGCCGGGTCTGAATTTGCCTTCCATTTGGTTTTCAAGACCATCAAAATCAAATGACTGTGAAGTAGGTTTTCCTTCATAAATATCTTCAACAGTTGGTGCGTACAAAATAATTTTTGGATCCAAATCTGTCAATTTTTGTACATCTGCATCAAATGTTCGGGGGTATTTTGCTAAGTCCTCTGGGTTGTTAAATTGTGTTGGGTTAACAAAAATACTTACAACAGTATTCTCATTCGCTAGAAGTGATTGCTGCATTAATGCCAAATGACCTTGGTGTAAAGCACCCATCGTAGGAACAAATCCAACTGTAGAATTTACCGTTTTTATCGATTTCATATAGTCGATCAAAGGTGCTTTTCCGTAGAAAATAGGCATGGCTGTTTTATTAAAATTAAATGCAAACTTACTATTTTAGTTAATAACTGCATAAATTTTTGTAATTTTGCATGGTTTTTATTGCCAATAAATTAAGTAAATTACAATATGAAAGATAAGAGGATATTATATGTATCATCTGAAGTGGTGCCTTATCTCGCTGAAAATGAGGTCTCTTTAATGTCTTATGACGTACCCAAAATGATCAATGATCAAGGCGGACAAATAAGAATTTTTATGCCAAGGTATGGAAATATTAACGAGAGAAGACATCAATTGCACGAAGTAATTAGACTTTCGGGGATGAATTTGGTAGTGAATGACTTGGATATGCCTTTGATTATTAAAGTGGCTTCGATACCAAAAGAGCGAATACAGGTTTATTTTATTGACAATGATGAGTATTTCAAGCGAAAAGCCACATTTGCTGATGAAGAAGGAGTGATGTATCCAGATAATGATGAGCGTGCTATTTTCTTCGCAAAAGGAGTTGTTGAAACGGTAAAGAAATTGAACTGGGTTCCAGATATTATTCATGTTCATGGCTGGATGGCTGCGATGTTACCCATATACATGAAACATTTTTACAAAAATGAGGCGTTGTTTTCAGAAACTAAGATTGTTACTTCTGTATACAGTCAGTCTTTTGATGGGACTCTCGATGTTGAGATGATTAATAAAGTAAAGTTTGACGGTGTTCCTGATGAAGCAATAGTTGATTTGGAAATACCAAGCTATGAAAATATCATTAAAGCTACTATTAAGCATTCCGATGCAGTGATTATTGCCTCAGAAAACCTGTCTCCAAGTTTAACAAAATTTATAGAATCTTCAGGAAAACCTTTTTTACCTTTCGCACCGAAAGATGCTTTCGCAGAGCTGTATACTAATTTCTATACAAACGAGGTTCTTTAAATTAAACTTTTCTATTTAATATGTACAATAATTCTTTTTTTAAGAAAATTCTGGTAGTTGCAAGTGTTGTTTTTTTATATTCTTGCGACAAGGATTATAATGAAATTGGTGGTGATTTAATTGGTGAAAATAATTTTGGCCTAGAAAAACAAATCTACAATGTTTTAGCTTACGGGCACAAGACGGGTCCAATACAATCCAACAATCTTGAAGTAAATCCGTTAGGAATTTATAATAATCCCAATTTTGGTGAAACTACCGCAAATTTTGCAACTCAATTAACCATAACTGCACCACCTACAAGCATTGGCACAAGTCCGAACATTGAAAGTGTTATTTTAACAATTCCATATTATATTGATGCTTCTAAAACAGTATTAAATACAGATGGAAGTCGTGAGTATACGCTTGACTCCATTTATGGGCCTGATAAAGCAGAAATGAAGTTAAGTATTTATGAGTCCGGATATTTCATGAGAGACACCGATCCAATGGGCGGATTTGTGCAACCTCAAAAATATTTTACAGATCAAAATGCCGATTTTGATAATGATAAAAATCCAAATCGCCTTAATGACGATGCCAATTTGGCTCAAAACGATAAATTTTTCTTTGATCCAGCAGAACACGTGGTTACTTCAACCGATGCAGATACAAAAGTAGTTACCACAACAAGAACTCCTCCTGGGATGAAATTGAACTTAAACAAAAGTTTTTTTAAAACCAAGATTCTTGATGCCGTGGCTTTAGGTAAATTGGCCTCAAATTCTGTATTCAAAGAATATTTTAGAGGTCTTTATTTTAAGATGGAAAAATCAGGAAGCAGTGCTGGAAATACAGCAATGTTGAATTTTAAAGCAGGTAAAATTACAATAAAATACAACGAAGATCTTTCTACGACAGTAGGTACTGTGACTACCGTTACACGTGTCCCAAAAACTATTGTTTTAGATTTCACAGGAAATTCAGTGAGCTTGCAAAACACTAATTATTCCAATAGCGGACTTGCTTATAATGCTTTGCCAAAAACAGGAAATAGTGTAGAAGGAGATGACAAGCTGTATCTCAAAGGAGGAGAAGGATCTCTAGCAGTAATAAGCCTTTTTGAAACTCCAGGTGAATTAGAATCTATTAGAAAAAGTGGTTGGTTGGTTAATGAGGCCAATCTTGTTTTTCATATTGATGCTGCGGCTATGTCGGGAAATATAGAACCTCAGAGGGTGTATGTCTATGATTTAAAAAACAATCGACCTATTGTGGATTATTTTTTAGATGGAACTACCAATAGTCTCAATTCCAAAAAAGATAAAATCATTTTTGATGGTAATCTAATTACAAATGCTACTACCAAAAGAGGAACCTCCTATAAAATTAGAATTACAAACCATATAAGGAACCTTATCAAATTCAAAGATTCAACTAATATTAAGTTAGGTTTGGTAGTAACTGAAGACATTAACAATCCTATATTCTATAAGGTAAAAACACCAAATGCTTTTATTACGGGAGCACCAAAACCGTCGGTTATGAATCCATTTGGAACCATTTTGTATGGTGGTAAATCTTCGACTGATGACAAAAGATTAAAACTAGAAATTATTTTTACAAAACCTAATTAAGATACAAATATGTGTGGAATCGTTGGATATATCGGATTTAGAGAAGCTTACCCTATAGTTATAAAAGGATTGAAGAGGCTTGAATATAGAGGTTACGATAGTGCCGGTGTAATGCTGTATGACGGTGAGCAGTTAAAGGTTTCTAAAACCAAAGGGAAAGTAGTAGATCTAGAGGCGAAAGCTTCAAAAGAGATCACAACGAATGGAAGTATTGGCATTGGTCATACACGTTGGGCAACACATGGTGTGCCAAACGATGTAAATTCTCATCCGCATATTTCAAATTCTGGAGATTTAGCCATTGTGCACAACGGAATTATTGAAAATTATGCTCCTTTGAAGGCAGAATTGACAAAAAGAGGCTATGTTTTTCATTCAGACACAGATACTGAAGTTCTAATTAACCTAATAGAAGAAGTTCAAAAAAGAGACGGATTAAAATTAGGAAAAGCAGTTCAAGTTGCTTTAAATCAAGTGGTAGGTGCCTATGCAATTGCTGTATTTGATAAAAAAAATCCAAATGAAATTGTTGCTGCAAGATTAGGAAGTCCACTAGCCATTGGGGTAGGTGAAGGAGAATTTTTTATAGCCTCAGATGCGTCTCCTTTTATAGAGTACACGTCAAATGCGATCTACCTTGAAGATGGCGAAATGGCAAATATTAGATTGCACAAACAAATGAAAGTGCGTAAGATTAAAGATGACTCATTAGTCAATCCTACTATTCAAGAGCTTCAGATGAACTTAGAGCAAATTGAAAAAGGGGGATATGATCACTTTATGTTAAAAGAAATTTACGAGCAGCCAAGTGTTATAAAAGATACTTATCGCGGGAGATTGCACGCGAATGAAGGTCTTATTCAAATGGCAGGTGTAGAAGATAATTTAGAAAAATTTCTAAATGCGGATCGAATTATAATAGTAGCCTGTGGAACGTCATGGCATGCCGGATTAGTTGCCGAGTATGTTTTTGAAGAGTTTGCTCGTATTCCTGTTGAAGTAGAATATGCTTCGGAGTTTAGATATAGAAACCCAATTATAAACAAAAAAGATATCGTTATTGCTATTTCTCAATCTGGAGAAACAGCAGATACCATGGCTGCTATAAAATTAGCCAAAGAACATGGTGCATTTGTGTTTGGTGTTTGTAATGTTGTGGGTTCTTCAATTTCTAGAGAAACTCACGCAGGAGCTTACACGCATGCGGGTCCTGAAATAGGAGTTGCATCTACCAAAGCGTTTACGACTCAAATTACAGTATTAACCATGATTGCTTTGCGTTTAGCAAAAGCAAAGGGAACTTTATCGCATGGTGATTTTCATATGTATTTACAGGAACTAGAAATTATTCCTGAAAAAGTTAAAGAAGCTTTAGAAACCAATGCAAAAGCAAAAGAAATTGCTTTAACATTCAAGGATGCTCCTAACTGTTTGTATCTTGGAAGAGGATATAATTTCCCGGTTGCTTTAGAAGGCGCTTTAAAGTTAAAAGAGATCTCCTACATTCATGCTGAAGGGTATCCTGCAGCTGAAATGAAACACGGTCCTATCGCTTTAATCGACGAAAGTATGCCAGTAGTTGTTATTGCACCAAAACAAGGGCATTATGACAAAATTGTAAGTAACATTCAAGAAATAAAATCCAGAAGTGGGAAAATAATTGCGGTAGTTACTAAAGGGGACACACAAGTACGTGAGTTAGCCGATTATGTGATTGAAATTCCAGAAACTTCGGATGCTTTATCACCACTTATTACGACAATTCCATTGCAACTATTGTCGTATCATATTGCTGTACTGCGTGGTTGCAACGTAGACCAACCTCGTAATTTGGCCAAATCAGTTACAGTAGAATAAATTTTTAAATCCTTATTATATAAAAACAGCCTTGAAAGATTTTTTTTCAAGGCTGTTTTTTGTTATTTTTTTTGCAAAAGTCCTTTTAAATGCTCGAAAAGACTACGAAAAAGATGCGAATTTGTGTTATTTGTTATTTTTATCAAATATTTAAAAATTAATAAATTTTTTATGATATGTGTATTTTTTATATGCGCGCATAATGATATTCTGTTGTTATTACATAATTTTTAACATATAATTTTAAAAAATCAATAGTGAATAAGTTTAAATGGCGCAAATTAACTGCTAAATATGAAATTTTAAAGGTCCTTTTTTATTAATATCAAAAATATTTGTAATTTGGCCACATAAACCAACAAATTATAACCAATGAGAGTGTATTTACTTTTTTTGACATTGTTTTTTTGCAGCTTGACTTTTGCACAAAACTCAATTTCAGGTATTGTTACAGACAGTAACAACCAACCTATTCCTGGAGCCAACATTAAAATCATTGGTGATTCCGCTGGTACTACTACTGATGTAGATGGTTCTTTTATTTTGAAATCTTCTAGAAAGCCACCGTACACTATTGAGGTTACAAGTGTAGGTTTTGCATCTCAGAGAGTAGCTGTTTCTTCTCTTAATCAAAAAATCTCAGTTAAACTGGTAGATGAAGAGAATAAATTAGATGAAATTGTAGTTTCTGCGTCAAGAACTCCTGAAAGAGTTTTAGAGTCTCCAGTAACTATTGAAAGAATGGGTATTGCCGAAATTAAGAAAACGGCTTCACCTTCTTTCTATGATGGATTAGAAAACATGAAAGAAGTACAAATGAATACGTCAAGTATGTCATTTAAATCAATTAATACACGTGGATTTGCATCTGTTGCCAACACTCGTTTTATGCAGTTGGTAGATGGAATGGATAACTCCTCTCCGTTATTGAACTTCGTATTAGGAAACTTAATAGGGTTATCTGAAGTTGATGTTCAAAGTGTGGAATTGCTTCCCGGAGCATCTTCTGCTTTATATGGGGCAAATGCATTTAATGGAATTTTATTTATGACCAGTAAAAGTCCATTTACAAGCCAAGGTATTACGGGATATGCAAAATTTGGACAAACTTCCCAAAAAGCAGCCGGTACAAATGATTACATTGATTATGGAGTACGTATGGCCAAAGCATTTAATAAATATGTTGCAGGTAAAGTGAATTTCACTTACATGAGAGGAACAGAGTGGCATGCAGTAAATTATGATGATAAAACGGTAGCAGGTAGAGATAGATCTCATTATGGATATGACGGAATCAATGTATATGGTGACGAAGTGTCAACAGTTATTGGCGCACCTACTTTACCAAGTGATAAAATATCAAGAACAGGTTATAATGAGGTAGATTTAACTGATAATAGAGTTTCAAATACAAAAATTGACCTTTCATTACATGTTCGCCCTTTCGGTGACGAAAGATTAGAAGTAATTGTTCAAAGTAAATTTGGTTACGGAAATACAGTATATCAAGGTGCAAACCGTTATTATTTGAATAACTTTTTTATGCAGCAACATAAAATTGAATTCAAAGGGAAAAACTTCTTTGTTAGAGGATATACTACAACTGAAGATGGTGGACAATCGTATGACATGTTGTTTACAGGTATCAATATAAATAGAAAGTGGAAGTCTGATCGCCAATGGTTTACAGATTATGGTACTACATTTGCCAATTCTACACTTGGAGGTATGTTACCAGCAGATGCACACATAGCCGCTAGAGCAAGAGCAGATCAGGGTAGATTCTTGCCAGGTACTCCTGAGTTTAGAAATGCTTTTAGTCAAGTAACTAACGAAGCAAGTGTGTTAACAGGTTCTAAATTAGTTGACAATTCAAGAATTTATCATTCTGATGCGAATTATAATTTTAAAGATTTAATTAAATTTGCTGAAATTCAGGTAGGTGGATCATACAGAGAATATCAGTTAAATTCGTTTGGTCGTATTTATACCGATACTAATGGTCCAATCAATTATAATGAATACGGTGCTTATACACAAATAATGAAAAAATTAATGGATGATCGCCTAAAATTTACTGGATCCATTCGTTACGACAAAGCACAAAATTTTGATGGAAATTATTCTCCAAGACTTTCTGTTGTGTATTCTGGTGGTCAGAACAAAAATCATAACTTTAGAGGGTCGTTCCAAACAGGTTTTAGAAACCCTTCTACACAGGATCAGTACATAGGATTTAATGTAGGAAGTGCCATTTTATTAGGTTCAGCACCTGATAACCTGACTCGTTTTACAGAGACATTACCTATTACAGGAGCGGCTGTATCTACAGTGGGGTCAACGACTACCATCAATGGATTGAACGCTTACAATAATTCGTATACTGCTGCTTCTGTTGTAGCTTTTAGTTCATCTGGCAATGCAACATTGTTAAGAAAAACAACTGCTGGATTAGTAAAACCTGAAGAGGTTAAGGCTTTTGAACTTGGCTACCGTTCTTTTATCAACAAAACATCTATTGATATTAACGGATACTATAACATTTATAATAATTTCATAGGAAACTTAAATGTTTTGGCTCCATTATATGGTACTGCTCAAGATTCACCTAATCCTACAGCTGCAGATTTAACAGTTTTTCCTACTGATCAAGGTGCTCAAACTGTACATGCTATACGAACAGGAAATACAAGAGCATTTCAATTATACACTAATACCCCTTTAGAAATTAAATCGCTAGGTTTCGGTCTTGGATTATCAAGAAAAGTGTATAAGGATTTTGAAATTGGTGCTAATTATAATTTTGCAGAGTTTGGTTTTGATCAATCTAAAGATCCGAGTTTTGAAGCGGGTTTCAACACGCCAAAACATCGTGTGAAAGCGTCTATTGGAAACGAAAAGTTATTTCCAAATTTTGGATTTAATGTTAGCGGAAGATGGAATAGCGAATACTTATGGCAGTCTTCTTTTGCAGATGGTACAATAGCATCAGCAACAGTTATAGATGCCCAGTTAAATTACAATATTCCTTCTTTGAAGTCAACATTAAAAGTCGGAGCATCAAACATTGGAGGTAAAGAATATGGTCAAGTATTAGGAGCTGGTTTAATTGGTCAACAATATTTTGCATCTTGGACTATCAATCCGTAATTCAATAAATTTAAATTTAAAAAACAATGATAAAAAATTTTAAATGGTTACTATTTGCTTCGCTAGCATTTGTAGCATGTAATAATGATGATGAAGTTGTTGTAGAGGCAAATTCATCTGACGGTAAGCCTTTGACTTCTGGCACAGCAAATTTCTCAAAATACGTTGCGTTAGGAAATTCTTTAACAGCTGGTTTCAGTGATAATGCACTTTTTATAAAAGGTCAAGAAGGTTCTTATACAAATGTTATGGCTCAACAATTTAAACTTGTTGGTGGAGGAGAGTTTAAAATTCCTTTTATGGCTGATAATATTGGTGGATTGTTATTTGGAGGGCAAACGAATCCGGCTTTTGGCTCAAGATTGTACCTACTTCTTCGTCAACCTCCATTAAGGCCTGTTCCTATGAATGTTCCGGGTAATCCATCAACAGAAGTTTTTAATCCTGCAATTGCTGCTGCTGGTCCTTACAATAACACAGGAGTTCCTGGCGCAAAAAGTTTTCATTTATTGTCACCTACTTATGGCAGTGCTGCTGGACTAGCCGCTGGTACAGCAAATCCATACTATGTTCGCTTTGCTCCTAACGGGTCTACATCTGTGTTGGCTTATGCAATGAGTCAAACGCCTACCTTTTTCTCTTTATGGATAGGGAATAACGATGTTTTAGGATATGCGACATCAGGTGGTGATGGTTCAAACCCTATTACTCCTGTAACTGGTGCTCCAGGTGTTGGTTTTGATGGTACGTACACTGCACTAGTAAATACATTAACTTCCGCTGGGGCAAAAGGTGTTGTTGCAAACATACCTTACGTTACTTCCATTCCTTTTTTCAAAACCGTTCCTCACAATCCGTTGTCAATTAGTGTTTTAGGCGGAGGAGATGTTGCGATTGGTACAGCTACTGTCAATGCGTTGAATGCTCAATTATATGGACCGCTTAAACAAGCACTAACTGCTTTTGGTGCGGGAGATAGAATTAATTTATTATCAACTACAGTTTCAAATCCATTACTTATGAAAGATGAAACTTTAACTAATTTGTCAGCTCAACTTACTGCGGCTTTTACACCTTCATTAGGTGCTCAGACTGCAGCTTTTTATGGCAATGTTTTTGGGCAGGCACGTCAGGCAAATTCATCTGATTTAGTTCTTTTGACTACTCAGTCAGCAATTGGTACAGCGCCTATAGCACTCAATTCAGGAATTGGTATTGCACCACCTGCTCCTTTGAATAAATTTGGTATTACATATCCTTTGCAAGATAAATATATTTTAATTCCAACTGAAGTTGCCGAATTAAAAACAGCTACCGATTCTTATAATACAATTATAAAATCTTTGGCAGATACAAAAGGTCTGGCGTTTGTTGATGCTAATGCTTTTTTACGACAAATAGATTCTGGAGGAATTAATGCGAATGGTTTTAATGTGACTTCGGCTTTTGTAACTGGAGGTGGATTCTCTTTAGATGGAGTTCATCCTTCACCAAGGGGCTATGCTTTAATAGCCAATAAATTTATTGAAGCAATTAATCTTAAATACGGTTCAAATATTAAAGGTGTTGATTTAAGTAAATACCGTATTTTATTTCCAGAAGTATTATAGATTATAATTAGTAATCATACTTTAAAGACCACTTACGCTTTGTAAGTGGTCTTTCTTTTTATTGAGAATAATAGGGGACTTTTTTATTTTGCTTAGTTGTTTAAGGACAATTTACTAAAAAAATCCTTTTTTTTGTAAAAAAATAATTGATTTTATATTTTAAAAAATTATCTTTGCGCTCTGAAAAAAGCATTTAATCGATACGTTTCGATTGGTATAATTTCATAAACCTAAATAGCTATTTAATAAACACATAAGTAATGTCAAAAGTAATAGGAAAAGTTGCCCAGATCATTGGACCAGTAGTTGATGTCGTTTTCAACGGTAAGGATGTTGAACTTCCAAAAATTTATGATTCGTTAGAAATCACAAAAAAAGATGGTACTTTATTAGTGCTTGAAGTACAGTCTCACATTGGTGAAAACACGGTACGTACCATTTCGATGGACTCAACAGATGGTTTGAGTAGAGGTTATGAAGTAGTTGGAACAGGGAATCCTATCCAAATGCCAATTGGCGCCGATGTTTACGGTCGTTTATTCAATGTAATTGGAGATGCAATTGACGGTTTAGGTAATTTACCAAAAACAGGAGAAAACGGAATGTCTATTCACAGACAAGCGCCAAAATTCGAAGACCTTTCAACTTCATCTGAAGTTTTATTTACAGGTATTAAAGTAATTGATTTAATTGAGCCTTACTCAAAAGGGGGTAAAATTGGATTGTTCGGTGGTGCTGGTGTTGGTAAAACAGTATTGATTCAAGAGTTGATCAACAATATTGCAAAAGGTCACGGTGGACTTTCAGTATTCGCAGGAGTAGGAGAAAGAACACGTGAAGGGAATGACTTACTTCGTGAGATGTTAGAGTCAGGAATTATAAAATACGGGGATGAATTCATGCACTCTATGGAAAATGGAGGATGGGATTTATCTAAAGTAGATATGCCAGGAATGAGAGAGTCTAAAGCTACTTTCGTTTTCGGACAAATGAATGAGCCTCCAGGAGCTCGTGCTCGTGTAGCACTTTCTGGATTGTCTATCGCTGAATATTTCCGTGATGGAGCAGGAACTGATCAAGGGAAAGATGTATTGTTCTTCGTGGATAATATCTTCCGTTTTACACAAGCAGGTTCTGAAGTTTCGGCACTTTTAGGTCGTATGCCATCTGCGGTAGGATATCAACCAACATTGGCAACTGAAATGGGTGCGATGCAAGAGCGTATCACTTCTACAAACAAAGGGTCTATTACATCTGTACAAGCGGTTTACGTACCTGCGGATGATTTAACAGATCCGGCTCCGGCTACAACTTTTGCTCACCTTGATGCTACTACTGTATTGTCTCGTAAAATTGCTGAGTTAGGTATTTATCCTGCAGTGGATCCATTGGATTCAACTTCAAGAATCCTTACTCCTCAAATTTTAGGTAATGAGCACTATGACTGTGCACAAAGAGTAAAAGAAATTTTACAAAAGTACAAACAACTACAAGATATTATCGCAATTCTTGGTATGGAAGAATTATCTGAAGAAGATAAACTATCTGTTTCAAGAGCGCGTCGTGTGCAACGTTTCTTATCTCAACCTTTTCACGTTGCGGAGCAATTTACAGGATTAAAAGGGGTGTTAGTTGATATCAAAGATACTATCAAAGGATTTAACATGATTATTGACGGTGAATTAGATCACTTGCCAGAATCAGCTTTTAACCTTAAAGGTACTATCGAAGAAGCTATCGAAGCTGGAGAAAAAATGTTAGCGGAAGCTTAAAATTAGTTTAAAAGTTTAAAGTTTAAGGTTCACTCGTAACTTTAAACTTTTAAACTTTAAACTTTAAACTAAAAAGAAATATGTTATTAGAAATAGTATCACCAGAGGCAAAATTATTTTCGGCAGAAGTGACTTCGGTTACACTACCAGGAGTTGATGGAAGCTTTCAGATTTTGAATAATCACGCTCCAATTGTCTCTATTTTAGGAAAAGGTGTTGTGAAAATTACAGCTTCTACTTTTGCCTTGGCCAAGGAAGTATCTGTGAAATTTACGAAGCTAGATGAACAAAATTATACGATAGCTATCCAGTCTGGAACAATTGAGATGAAAGATAATAAAGTAATTGTGCTAGTTGACTAAAACAATTCAGAATATAAATAGAGCCTAACGTAATTGTTAGGCTTTTTTTTTGGAGCTGTCCCGCTTTTCAATACTAGCTCTTAAAGGAAACACTTTTTTGTTATTACCGCCACGAGCTTCCTTCTGTCGCTGTGCCACTTCTACAAAAAATAGTGTTTCCTTTTGCGAGGCTTACCATTTCAATCTGGGCTAAATTCATCCAACTTTAGTATTTTTGTTGCCTATGAAACAATTTCCATCTTCTCTGTCCGCTAAATTGGAGAGTCGAAAGCAAAATAATGCTTTGCGACAATTGTCTTTGCCAAGTAAAATGACTGATTTTGCTTCTAACGATTACTTAGGTTTTTCGAAAAACGAAGGTATTTTTGATGAAGTACATCAATTATTATTGAATAGAAAAATCAAAATAAACGGAGCAACCGGTTCCCGATTATTATCTGGTAACCATAAGTTGTATCAAGAAACAGAAGACTTTATTGCCAGTTTCCACCAATCAGAAACCGCGTTAATTTTCAATTCTGGTTACGATGCTAACGTTGGTTTTTTTGGATCAGTCCCACAAAAAGGAGATTTGATTTTATACGATGAATTGTGTCATGCATCTATTCGGGACGGAATCCAGCTCTCAAAAGAGAAAGCCTACAAGTTTAATCATAATGATTTTGAAGATTTAGAAAAGCTGATTTTACGGAATCCAGATACCACTATTTATATTGTCACTGAATCTGTTTTTTCAATGGATGGTGATTGTCCAAATCTAGAAGAATTAATTTTGGTTTCAAATAAACACCAGTGTTATCTTGTTGTTGATGAAGCGCATGCTTTGGGTGTTTTTGGATCAACAGGCGAAGGATTCGTTCAAATGCTTGGATTGCAAGATCACGTTTTTGCTCGAATTATGACTTTCGGGAAAGGATTGGGATGTCATGGTGCTGCGATTTTAGGATCGATTGAATTGAGGGATTATTTAATAAATTTTGCCCGAAGTTTTATTTATACCACTGGGCTTTCGCCTCATTCTGTTGCCACGATTTTGGTTGCGTATTTCAACTTAGAAAAACAGAAAAACAATATAGAAATACTGCGAGAAAACATCATTTGTTTCAATCAGAAAAAAAATTTGCTGGGATTAAAACCACTTTTTGTCCGCAGCAAATCCGCCATACAATCCGCCATCATTCCCGGAAATGAAAAAGTAAAAGCGATAGCAACCCAATTGCAGGAAAATGGATTTGATGTAAAAGCCATTCTTTCGCCAACCGTGCCAGAGGGTCAGGAACGCTTGCGTTTTTGTTTGCATAGTTATAATTCGCCCGAAGAAATTTCGGCTGTTATGCATTGTATTCTCTCACTTCTTTAAAAAATTTTAATTTTTTTTGTAACGTTTTGCTTGTTTAATCACTTACGAGTGGTAATCAAATAAACAAAACCATTATGAAAACAAAAACCACAAATAAATTTAGCGAAAGAAATGATTTCGGACCTGTTATGATTTTTATCAGTTCAATTGGACTTAGCTACGCTATAGTAAACCAATATGTTTATGATAAACCAATTTTGGATAGGCTATTGATAATGTCTTGCTTCTTTATGGCAGGCGTGTTTTCTGTTTTAAGAACTAAATATACTAAATAATCTTAACGAGTTTCAATCATCTAAATCAATCAAAAATCAAATTATTATGAAAAAATTATTTAAATCAATTGCAGTAGTAGCAGTATTATTAATTTCAAGTGGAGTTTTTGCGCAAACAAAAAAATCAGTGTCAGACAATTCAAATGATAAATCTCTTTTGTGGGAAATTTCAGGAAATGGGTTGTCGAAATCCTCTTATTTATATGGCACCATTCACATGATTTGTGGGAATGATTATTTCCTATCTGATAAAACGAAAAAAGCATTTACTGCTTCTGATAATTTAGTCTTAGAGGTTAATTTATCAGATCCTAAGGAATTGAGTGCCGCTCAACAACTGGCATATGGAAAAGAACCATTAAGTAAAAAATTGAGCCCAGAACAATTGAATGTCCTTGATGCTTTATTACAAAAGCGAACAGGAATGACAGTCAAACAAGTTGACAAGTTTAGTTTAATGACAGTAATGAGTTTAATGACGATGAAATCTTTTGGGTGTGTTGATATTAAAAGTTATGAAATGGAATTTATTGCAATGGCCAAAGATTCTAATATAAATGTTACTGGATTTGAAACACTTCAAGCACAAATGGATTTCTTAAGCAAAGCTTATTCTGATGCGAAAATGATTACAATGTTACAGGAATCAAATGACGATACTACAAAAAAGTTAGTTCAAAATTACATTCAGGAAGACCTTCCAGAATTATATAAAGACATTACGGCTCCAAAGGTGATGAATGAAAACGCAAAAAAATGGATGTCAGAGGTTCGAAATACAAACTGGGCTGTGAAAATGCCAGATATGATGAAAGATAAAAGCACTTTTTTTGCAGTAGGAGCCGCACATTTATTGGGGGAACAGGGAGTAATAAACTTATTGAGAAAAGCGGGTTATACTGTAAAACCTATATTGAACTAATATTTTGAAGGCAAAAGAACAAGATTTTTTAACACGCATCGAAAAGCATAAAGGAATACTGTACAAGGTTTCCAAAATGTATATGGACAATCATGATGATCAACAGGATTTGTTTCAGGAGATTGTTTGTCAACTTTGGAAATCGTATGATTCGTTTAGAAATGAAAGCCAGTTTTCGACTTGGATGTATCGGGTGGCCATTAATACAGCTATCGTTTTTCTAAAGAAAGAAAAAAGGAAAGTTGATAAATACGAAATAGCATCTGAAAACATTAAAGAAGAAACTGATGATTCAGAAATTAAGGAGAGCCAAATAGAACATTTTTACAAAGCAGTTCAGAAATTAGAAAAAATAGATAAGGCTATCATTTTTTATCAACTGGAGGGTTTTTCGCATAAGGAAATAGGAGATAATTTAGGTATCTCTGAAGGGAATGCAAGAGTTAAATTAAACAGAGCAAAAGAAAAATTAAAAGAAATAATTAAAAATCAAGGATATGGACTTTAACGACATACAATCCGCTTGGAGCAACGATAATTCAGAAAACATTGTACTTCCTAATAATTTAGAAAAATTAAAATCGGCTAATATGCCTATTGATAAGGTTAGAAAAAATCTACGTTTTGAACTTATCATACAAACAATAGCAATGATATGCTTTGGGTTTATTCCAATGGGGCCTCGATTCCCAGCACCAATGATTGCACCGTATTATTTGATTTATGCAATCATGGTCGCTATTAGTATTTATTATTTAGGGAAATTACTTTTCTTTTATAATAGGTTAAATAAAAGTACTCTGAATACAAAAGATAGTTTATATGAAACTTATTTTGATATACGATTAAATATGGAGTTGTATAAAACATTTACTTTTTCACTTCTCCCTTTTTTTGTGCTATTTTTTGTTGGATATATATATCATAAAATTCCAAAATTTGCCGACCTTCTATCAGGTCAAATACAGCAAAATAAATTGTTTGTACCACTTCTAATTTTAATTTTCGCTATTATTCTTATAGGATTTGTAACAGAAATCTGGGTACAGTCGTTTTACGGGAAATATGCTAAGCAAATCAGAAAAGTATTGGACGAATTAAAAGAATAACTTAGAAAACAGCTTTAATTAGCTGTTTTTTTATTAGAAAAGGCTAAGAATTTTGCAAAAAACTTTGCGACCTTTGCGATTAAATATAAATCATGAAACTATTTATAACAGGAATTGGAACCGACGTAGGTAAAACCATTGCATCAGCTATCATTACAGAAGCTTTAGAAGCCGATTATTGGAAACCCATACAAGCGGGTGATTTAGAAAATTCTGACAGTCATAAAGTCAAACGATTTTTGTCTAATGAAAAAACAATAATTCATCCCAATAGCTATGCTTTGAATACACCTGCGAGTCCACATTTTGCTGCAGAACGTGATGGAATTACCATTGATTTAAGTAAAATTAGTGAGCCCGTAACCGATAATCATTTGGTCGTTGAAGGTGCGGGAGGTGTTTTCGTACCATTAAACACTACCGATTGTGTAATTGATCTGATTCAGCCCGATTATAAAGTAATTGTTGTTTCTCGGCATTATTTAGGAAGTATTAATCATACTCTGTTGACTATTGAAGCTTTGCAAAACAGAAAAATAGCAGTAGCAGGGATTGTTTTCTCCGGAGATGAAAACAAAGCTACAGAAGAAATAATTTTGATTAAAACGGGTTTAAAACGTATTGGAAGAATAGAACAAGAACCCTATTTTGATCAAAATGTAATTAAAGAATATGCTGATTTGTTTCGGGAACAACTATTGAATTTATAATTATGAGTAGCACAAACATTCCCCCTTCGGGGGTTAGGGGGCTTACAGAAAGAGACGGCCAATATCTTTGGCATCCGTATACCCAGCATAAAACTGCAGCGTTGCCAATTGCCATTAAAAAAGGTAAAGGAGCTTTGCTTTGGGATGAAAATAATAAAGAATACATTGATGCAATCGCTTCGTGGTGGGTTAATCCCTACGGACATTCGAATACATTTATCGCCGATGCCATTTACAAGCAACTGACAACATTAGAACATGTTTTGTTTGGTGGTTTTACACACGAGCCTGCAATTGAAATAGCCGAGAAGCTGATGGAGATTTTACCAAAAAACCAACAAAAAATATTCTTCTCTGATAATGGATCAACAGCTGTTGAAGTTGCGATTAAAGTCGCTTTGCAGTATTTCTTCAATAAAGGGCAAAAGAAAACGACAATAATTGCTTTCGAAAATGCTTTTCATGGAGACACTTTTGGAGCAATGGCAGCTAGTGGAATTTCCTTTTTTGTCGAAGCTTTTCAAGGTATGTTTATCGATATAGTTCGGATTCCCGTTCCAGTGAAAGGGCAGGAACAGGAAAGTTACGATGCTTTACAATCTATACTAAAAAATAACAATTGTGCGGGTTTTATTTATGAGCCCTTGGTTCAAGGAGCCGCTGGAATGGTGATGTACGAACTGGAATCATTAGATAAATTGATGCGAATTTGTAAAGAAAATGGCGTTCTAACTATTGCAGACGAGGTGATGACAGGCTTTGGAAAAACCGGAAAAATATTTGCTACAGATTATTTGGTAGAAAAACCAGACATGATGTGCTTGTCTAAAGCTTTAACCGGAGGAACTATTCCTATGGCGATTACGACTTTTACACAGGATTTATTCGATGCTTTTTATGATGACGATATCAATAAAGCTTTGTTTCATGGACACACCTTTACAGCAAATCCTACGGGTTGCGCGGCAGCATTAGCTAGTTTAGAATTGTTACAAACCAGTGAAATGCAAGCCAATATTGTTCGCGTTAATCATAGTCATTTGGAATTTGAAAAGCGCGTGAAAAACCATCCGAAAGTAGTGACAACCCGAGTTTTGGGAGTCATTTTTGCTTTAGAAATTAAAACCGAAAGTACGGCGACTTATTATGGAACACTACGCAACAAGCTCTATGATTTTTTTATCGAAAACGGAGTAATTTTGCGACCTGTCGGGAATATTGTTTATATTTTACCTCCTTATGTCATTACGGAACAACAGTTGCAGAAAGTATATCAGGTAGTCGAAGAAGCCCTTGAAATAGTTTAAATTTGTAGCTATTCCTGCTATTCGCTACAATCTTTATTGCCTCCTTAAAGAAAGGAGGCAATAAAGGATTTTCACTGCTATCAGGGCTAAAAAGGACCCCGTTTTCAATAAGATACTGCTGTGAAATCTAAAAATGTCTCGGACTTGTAAGTCAATATTAGAAATATAAAGTAGTCAAAGTAATCTAAAGTTCGCTATTCGGAGGTAAACCTTGCGCACTTTGCGAAAAACTTTGCGACCTTTATGGGTAAATAAAAAATTATTTCTCAAAGTCATAAAGTGAAAAATTAAGTTTCGCCAAGCTGATTTCTCTTTTTGAATTTTGTGAATCTCTGCGAAAATGCTCTGCGAATCTTTGCGTAATAAAATCCAAACATCTTGTCACAAATAATATCTATTACCGCACTTTCATCAATATCTCCATTAGGGAACAATCCTACTGTAATCTGGCAAAATTATCTCAATGATAAACATTATTTTGTTAAAGAAATAATAGATAATGCAGCAACATTTATAGCACCACTAAGTGTAGACGCTGTTGATGGAATAGAAGCGCTTAAAATGTCAGATACCAAATATAAATTCCTTGACAAATCGGTTCTTTATGCTATCGAAGTTTCCCGAAAAGCAGTTCAGCAGGCAGGTTGGTCTTCAAACGACGTTTTTGGAATCAACATGGGTTCCTCTCGTGGTGCAACAGATTTATTTGAAAAACACTATAAGGAGTATTTAAAAACTGGCAAAGCACAAACTTTGGCTTCTCCAACGACAACTTTGGGAAACATTTCTTCATGGGTTGCCCATGATTTGCAAAGTTCCGGCCCTGAAATCTCACATTCTATAACGTGTTCTACTGCTTTACATGCGGTTCTAAATGGCGTGGCGTGGCTCCGATCCGGAATGGCTGATAAGTTTTTGGTTGGTGGTAGTGAAGCGCCTTTAACGGATTTCACGATCGCTCAAATGCGAGCGCTTAAGATTTATTCTCGCAGCGAAGAGGCATATCCTAATCGTGCTTTCGATTTAAACAAAACACAAAGTACGATGATCTTAGGAGAAGGAGCAGGTGTTTGCTGTTTAGAAATCGGAAAAAAAGAAAATGCACTGGCGTTTATAGAGGGTATAGGGTATGCGACAGAAGTTCTGGAACATAACATTTCGATTTCAGCTGAAGCAACTTGCTTTCAAAAATCGATGAAAATGGCTTTAGCAAATACTGATTTGTCAGAAGTGGATGTTGTTGTCATGCATGCTCCTGGAACGATAAAAGGCGACGTTACAGAATATAAGGCAATTGAAAAAGTTTTTGGTGCAAGCCTACCTTTATTGACTACTAATAAGTGGAAAATTGGACACACTTTTGGTGCCTCCGGGATTTTAAGTATGGAACTCGCTATCCTAATGATGCAACACAATACGTTTATTGGAGTTCCTTTCGCGGAAGCACAAAAACAAACAAAACCAATTAGAAAAGTATTGATCAATGCAGTAGGTTTTGGAGGTAATGCGGTGAGTATTTTACTGTCGCTCTAGTTCTTTTGCCTTGTCATAAATCAAGTTGCTTTCAAACCCTTTTCGGAGTAAGTAATCACAGAATTTCTTTCGCTTTTTTTGAAGATTAGTTTCTTTGATGCTGTCCCAATTCCGTAGAGCTATTTTATCAAAAGTTTCTAAATACTCCTCATTTGAAATTTCTTTTAGTGCTAGATTGATGTTGTATTGGCCTATGTTACGGAATTTGAGTTCGTTTACAACTCTGATTTTCCCCCAAAATTTAATGCGATGCTTTCCTCTAGCAAAACTGCACGCAAAGCGGCTCTCGTTCAAGAAATTATCTTGTATGAGTTTGACAATAATGGTGTCAATTTCATCAGCATCCATTTTCATAGTTCGTAGTTTTTGAACCACTTCGTCATGGCACCGTTCCTGATAGGCGCAATAATGTTCTATTTTTTTTAAAGCCTCTTGTACAGAAAAAACATCTTTCATAATTAAGATTTTTAATGAAAGAGCAAAAATGCAACAATAGTACCTAATAACCTATTGGAGGAGTTTTTGTGAAAAGCAACATTGTCTGATTGACGATAGATAATAAAGGTTTGATTAGAGTATAAACTGTTGTTAAACACATTTTAATGACAGTGATTCAAATCCAAATTTGAGTGGTAAAATTATTCGTAAATCACGCTAAGATCAAAACAATTTTAAATCCTTTTAATGTTATTTATCAGTATTTTTTTATCAAAACTGAAAATTTATTATTTGGATAAAGCCAATGGCATAGAAATTTTTAATAAGTCATTCTGTATAGTGATTATTGTGTGCTTCATCGTTAAAAAAAGTAGTACATCGATTAATTTGTTTTTAATTTAAAATATGTTGCTATTTTGTGTGTATTTACAAAATCTGAAATACTACTCCTAAATATAAAATAAGATTACCCTCTCATAACCCTCTCGTATGAATAAAAAATTACTTATCCTACTAGTTCTGTTTTTCAATTTTTATCTATCTCATGCCCAATGTTCTTATACAGGAACACCTCTCTCATCTGTGGGTACATATACGTTTTGTCTAGACAATGGTAATACGATAACAACTGCAAATTTAAAATCAGGTCAATATGCGTTAGTAAACGTAGTCCAAGGTTTTAGGTATAGTTTTGCTGTAGGAAATGTTTTTACTGGAAATGAAAACTTAACAATATTAAACGCAGCTAATGACTCAAATGTTGGAGTTGCGGGTTTTTCTACTGGCACTACTGGTACTACAATTGCAAACTGGACGTCTACGCTTTCTGGGCAAATAAAGGTTCTTTTGTCGAGAGATGCCTGTATAAATGATAATAGTACGGTTAGTGGAGCTATGACGATGAATTTAATAGCGGTAGGCAATGCTTTTGACGATCAGACAGCTTTTAGAACTAATCAATGGGTGGGACATGTTTACAACCATACTGATGGTCCCCCTCCTGGAGGTACAGTATCACCTGCATCACCTTCAATAACTACATCACCTTTTTTAAGTGCTAATTATGTTGGATATTATAATATAGCAACAGAAACTATTAATGAGGGTTTTGGTGGTAATACTGTTTGTTTTCCGGTAGTTTCTAACGGAACTATTAGGACTAATATTTATACAGAACTGTTCAGTATAAGGTACCGAATGAGATCAACTAGAGCAGCTGGTTGTTACATTTTGAATGTAAATGGTGATGATGGTGTCCGAGTTTATGTAGACGGTGTTTTGGTTTTTACCAAATGGTTTCAACAAGGTAATACATCTTATTGTAATAATTTGATAACTCTAAACGGAAATAGTGATATTATTTTAGATTACTATGAACATCAAGGAGGAAATGTTGTTGGTTTTAGTTTGACTCCTTTTGATGGATCAACGAATACAATAACGAGTTCAACAGATGTGAGAGTTTGCTCCAATACGGCATCTGCCATAACAGCATCAGATCTAGATTCTTGTACAGGCGGCGCAAATGGAGGAACTAGTTCTGTTTATCAGTGGCAATCTTCATCTGACAACATTAATTTCGTTGACATTTCAGGAGCAACGGCAAGAAATTATACTGTTCCTGGAGTGCCTGTTGCAGCTGCAGCAGCAAATAATGTTCGTTATTTTAGACGTTCGTTTAGACCTTCAGTAAGCAATGGTGCTGGTTGTGTATTTAATTCAAACGTAGTTACTGTAACCACAAGCGGTGCGGCTCCAGTAGCTCCCGTGGGAGTGGTAGGAAGTCAAAATCAATGTAAAACTTCATCAGGGACTTTTAGCGTTACGCCAGTAACAAATGCTGTGAGTTACATTTGGAGTACAACTGCGACAGGTTGGACGGTTACTCCAACAAGCAATGGTTCTTCCGCAACAGTATCATTTAATGCAACTGCAGCATCCGGGGATCTTCTAGTTTCAGCTACTAATGGTTGTGGAACGAGTACTAATTTTTCTTATCCTATTCAGGTGCGAGATTTACCGACAAGTGCTACAATATCAGGAAGTGCTTCGGTGTGCGTTGGGGCAACAGCTCCAGTTGTTACAATTTCAAATCCACAGGCATATAATGTGAATGTTACATACAATATCAATGGAGGAACAAATACAGTGGTCCTAGTAGGGGCAAATGCATCAGTCAACATACCAATTTCAACTTCAACAACAGGAAATTTTGTTTATAATCTTGTAAATGTATCAAATCCAAGTTCTACAAATTGCTCAACAAACTTAACTGGTAGTGCAACCGTAACAGTTGGAACAGCAATAGGAGATCAAATATCGTATGGTAACAATTCTTGGATAGGGTATGTCTATCCAGGTGCAAATCCAGAAAATAGTAACTTTAGTACGAATTTTGTAGGTAGCATTTCTCAATTAGAAACATTTGACTTAAATCTTGTTAATGCTTCTATTTCGGGGGCAGGTATATGTGGTTCTTATGCGGATAATTATGCTGTCCGTTTTAAAATGAATAGGAATTTGCCAGCAGGATGCTATACTTTTACCGTAGGTGCCGATGATGGGTATCGTTTAAGTTTAGATGGGGGTGCTACATATGTTATAAATGACTGGACTATACATGCATATCAAGAACTAACTTATTCAGTTTATCTTAGTGGGAATACCAATTTTGTTTTAGAGTATTTTGAAGCTGCGGGTCAGGCAAGAGTTCGGTTTTCGTCATCTTTCGTGCCTCTAGAAAAACCTATTGTAGCAACAACGGTTCAGCCAAATTGCATTATTACATCAGGAAGTGTTCGATTAACTGGTTTGCCTTCTGGTTCTTGGACAATAGTTAGAAGTGGCTCGTCAAGCGCTTCAATTACTGGTACAGGATCAGAAACAATCATCCCTGGTCTAGCACCTGGAACCTACGCCTTTGCTACAACAAGTGGGACTTGTACCTCTACGCCTACAGGAAATGTGGTAATTGATCCCGTAAATACTACAACCTATTCAGGATCTACTTGGTCAGTGACGCCTACTATTGATATGCTAGGTATTATAAATTCTATTACAGCTATAGCTACTAATGTGGAGCTTTGTAATTGTACGGTCAACACGGGTGTTGTTGCAACAGTTGCGTCAGGAGTTACACTTAAACTTCAAGATAAGCTTACTGTAAATGGGTCAGGTACATTGACATTTGAAGACGGTGCAAGTCTTGTACAAATTAATAATGTTGTTAATATTGGTAATATCAAGTACAAAAGGCTTACGACCCCAATACGAAATACAGATTATACCTATTGGTCTTCACCTGTGTTAGGATTTACATTAGGTGGTGTTTCACCAAGAACCTTAAATGGTAAATTTTATTCTTACGAAGTTGCGGCAGGATCAGAAGACTGGAAACAAGAATCATCTGCAACCATTATGTCGGTTGGAAAAGGATATATAGTTAGAGGGCCAGAGACAACAAATGGGATAGTGCCATGGCCTTTAGGTCAGTATCTTGCTACTTTTAATGGTGTTCCAAATAATGGAAACTATTCGATATCAGGTATTTTTCCTGATAAATCCTATCTAATAGGAAATCCTTATCCATCAGCATTGGATGCCAATAAATTTTTGACTGACAACGCAGGAGTTTTAGATGGAACTCTTTATTTCTGGACGCACAATACATCTATTGGTATAGGAGTATCTAACCCTGGCTCAGGAACTTTTGCTTATTCTGGCGATGATTATGCGTCGTACAATCTTACAGGAGGAACAGCAACTGCCGCTGCACCCAGTGATGCAGATAAATCAGCTACTAATCCGAATATCCCAACGGGTAAAATTGCTGCAGGACAATCCTTTTTTGCCAGTAGTAAAGTTTCCATAACAGGAAGTTCTATCTTGTTTGACAATACTATGAGAGTAGGTGTGGGTGCAATTATAGGTACGAATTCTCAGTTTTTTAGAACAACTAAAAATGCCAAAACAGCATCAGATGTTGAACAAAATAGGGTTTGGCTTAATTTATTTAACAATGAAGGTGCTTTTAAACAGGCTTTAGTGGGTTATGTGACAGGAGCAACAAATAACTTTGATAATGGATATGATGGTCAAACGTATGATGCAAATGAATTTGTAGATTTTTACAGTGTTAATCAAGAGAAAAATTTGGTTATTCAAGGTAGAGCATTGCCTTTTGACGAAAATGACGAAGTGCATTTAGGTTTTAGGTCTTCAGTAGCAGGAAACTTTAACATCGGAATCGATCAAACGGATGGAATATTAAAAGCGCAAAATATAGTTGTCGAAGATAAAGTACTAAATATTGTCCATGATTTAAAAATAGCACCTTACGCTTTTACCACTCAGGCAGGTACTTTTAATGATCGTTTTGTATTGCGTTTTACTCAAAAAACATTAGGGATTGATAATCTATCGCCACTTGAAAACACTATTATTATATCAAAATATAAAAATGAATTGAAAATAAAATCAGAAACTGAATCTATAGAACGAATCACAGTTTTTGATATACTTGGAAGAAAAATTTTCGATAAACAAAGTATTAACAGTGCCGAATATCGTATCCTAAGTAATACTATTACACAACAAATCCTGATTGTAAAAGTAATTTTAGGGGATGGAAATGTAATTACTAAAAAAATTATGTAAAAACTTACTTTGATTATAAGTAGAATAGGTATGTAAACCCAACTTGAATAAAATCAAGTTGGGTTGTTTGTTTGGTAAATATCACTAAATGTGGGTATTGCATAGTAATTTTATTGTCTCTAATTTAGGATTTTTATAAATCAAAGCTTAAATTTTATGGGTAGAAAAGTCCCGTAATAATGGCATAAAGTTCCTCTAAATTTGAAAATAGTTTTAGTATTTCTTATCATAGTATTTGGTTTTCCCCTTCAAAATAAGACGTATTCCCAGCAAGGAAAATCTGACTCCACATTTAACGTTTATGATGATGGTTTGCAAGGGGATGGTTTTGATAATACCGTTAGAACAGTTTCGGTACAATCCGATAATAAATTGATAGTAGGGGGCGATTATCTCAATTTTAACGGAACTGCAACTCCTTATTTATGTCGATTGTTTCAAGACGGTACTAAGGATACCTCCTTTAATTTAGGGACTAGTTTTAATGGTAAAGTGTACTGTTCTTTACTACAGCCAGACGGGAAAATACTTTTAGGAGGTGCATTTACTAGCTTTAATGGGGTAACGGCAAGCCGATTAATTCGACTGAATAATGACGGATCAATTGACGCAACTTTCAATACTCAGATAGCCGCCAGTAGTGGGATAGTGTATAGTTTAGCTTTGCAATCTAACGGGAGCATCATTGTTGCAGGGAGTTTTACAAAGTACAACGGAGTTACTGCAAATCGTGTTGTTAGGTTATTAGCTAGCGGCACTGTAGATACTGATTTTGTAATAGGATTAGGTGCTAGTGGTGTAGTAGAAGAAGTCCAGATGCAACCGGATGGCAAAATCATTCTTTCAGGATCTTTTGACTTTTTTAACGGAATAAGTAATAGTAAAATTATTAGACTAAATGCCGATGGTAGTCCAGATCCTTCATTTACAACAGGTGTGGGGTTCAATGCGACAGTGTCAGCTCTTGCGATACAGCCAGATGGAAAAATTATTGCGGGTGGGGATTTTGTAAGTTATAACGGAAATACGGCTAATAAAATTATTCGTTTAAATACGGACGGATCAATTGATGGAACTTTCGTTTCTGGTCTGGGGTTTAGTTCGGGTGTAGTTGAGGTTATTAAATTGAGTGCAATTGGATTTATTGCGGTTGGAGGTTCGTTTACAGGTACTTATAATGGAGTTGATGTAAATAGAATGATCGTTTTAAATCCGTTAGGAATCATGGATCCCTTATTTGATATTGGGGCTGGTCCATTTTCTGCATCAGTGTTGGATCTTGCAGTTGCAGGAGATAGTTCTTGGTATATAGCAGGTTCTTTCTCTGTTTTTGATTCGCAAAATCAAGGACGTTTGGCTAAAGTTGATCCATTTGGAGCTTTAGATATTGCATTTCTTACTGCTGGAGTAGGTTTTGACAATTCGGTTTTGAAGGTGCTGGCGTTATCCGATAATAAAACGATGGCATTTGGTAATTTTACTAAATTTAATGGTATCTTTTGTAACAGAATAGCACGATTGGCGGATGATGGTTCAATCGATTCTACATTTAATAGTGGTGGTATTGGTGCAAATAATACTGTGCGAAGTGCCCTTTTGCAACCAGACAATAAAGTTGTTATCGCTGGAACTTTCACATTTTACAACGGTTTACTTGCTAATAGAATAGCAAGAGTTTTGTCTACTGGGATGTTAGATCCAAGCTTTATAACTGGAATTGGTGCTAATAATATTATTTATGCACTTGCATTACAACCTGATGGTAAAATAATTATAGCAGGAAATTTTACAAGCTACAATGGAATAGTAGTGAATAGAATTGCTCGATTATTACCCGATGGAAGTATTGACCTTGCTTTTATCACAGGTCTTGGAGCCGATGCTATTGTCGAAGCCGTCGTGCTTCAGCCAGACGGAAAAATAGTATTGGGTGGCCGTTTCACAACCTTTAATACTTATTCGTGTAATCGAATAGTTCGCTTAAATTCAGATGGAAGTATTGATTCTAGTTTTTCGGTAGGCAGTGGTTTTGATAAAAACGTATATGCTTTAGCTTTCCAATCTGATAATAAATTGATTGTTGGAGGGGCATTTTTAACGTATAAAGGTCTCTCCGCAAAGAGAATCCTGAGACTAAATGGCGACGGAAGTTTAGATGTAACTTTCAATTCTGGTGCTGGTCTTAGTAGTGGTGACGTGAGATGTATTTTGGTTCAACCCGATGATCGGATGTTAGTAGGAGGTACTTTCTCTGGAACGTATAATGGTATTGCTGTAAAACGAATGCTAAGATTACTCTCATCTGGAGTTTATGATCCAACCTTTTTAGTAAATTTAAACGGCTCGTTGTATACTGCTTGTTTTACGGTAAATCATATAGTAATTATCGGGGGAAGTTTCAATTCTGTTTCTGGCATAACAAAGCATAGGGTTGCCCGTATTAAATTGTGTACCAATAGTACTATATGGAACGGAATAGCTTGGGATAATGGATTGCCATCAGAAGAAAGAACACTTATTTTTAATGGTAGTTACACGCCTATTTCCACTATAAATGCATGTTCATGTTCTATTAGTTCAGGAAATACAGTGACTGTTGCAAATGGAAATACTTTGGGTTTAGTTTTTGATTATTCGGGTGCGGGTACCTTGATTTTAGAAAACAATGCGGCACTTTATCAGTCAGAAGATCAAGTTATCAATACGGGAATTATTCTGCTAAAGCGGAAAACGACACCAATCCTGAAAATGGATTATACCTACTGGTCGACTCCTGTTGTAAATCAAAAATTGATTGATGTTTCACCCAATACACGTTTAGATAAGTTTTATTCATTTAATGCGGGATTAGATTCTTGGTTAAATGAGGATGCAAATGCCGTAATGACATTAGGAAAAGGATATATTATACGTGGCCCAGAATCTTTTTCGGATTCAGGTACTGCCATTCACGAAGCGGTATTTACTGGTGTTCCTAATAATGGACTTGTAACCTTGCCTATCGGTGCTTCAGGTACGTCGAATCTAGTTGGAAATCCTTATCCCTCAGCTCTTGATGCCAATTTATTTTTAATTGAAAACAGTATTAATTTAGATGGAACCATATATCTCTGGACACATAATACTGCAATAACTAATAATTTATATACTTCGGATGATTATGCAACATATAATCTGCTGGGAGGTGTTGGTACGAATGCAGCGTTGAGTTCAGGTGTGAGTAATTCAAAACCGGACGGGAATATAGCCTCTGGCCAATCTTTTTTTGTTACAAGTATAAATAATACTGGTGACTTAAAGTTTAATAATTCCATGCGGCTAATTGGACAGAATTCTAGTTTTTTTAGATTTAATGGGGACAAGAAAGCAAAACAAAATGAGGTTGAGAAGCATCGAATTTGGTTGAATTTATTTAATAATCAAGGCGCCTTTAAGCAAATATTAGTGGGTTACGCAAATAGAGCAACAAATGGATTAGATGCCTCATTTGATGGAGAAAGTTTTAATGGTAACCAATATTTAGATTTTTATAGCATTATTGAGGATAAGCATTTAGCAATTCAAGGTAGAGCTCTGCCTTTTGCTACAACAGATGAAATAAAATTAGGATATTCCACAACAATAGCGGGTTCATTTACAATCAAAATAGACCAGACTGATCCATTGTTTTTGGGTCAAAATGTTTTTATTGAAGATAAATTTAATAATACTATTGTTAATTTAAAAAACGAAAATTTCACTTTTACTACTAACCTAGGAGTTTTCAATGATCGTTTTGTGTTGCGTTTTATGGATAAGACTTTGGCATTGAATGATCTTGTAAAAGACAATGAATCAGTTGTAGTGTTTCGTAAAAACGAGCAGTTGATCATACATTCAAATAAAGAAATATCTATTCAATTGCAATACATGATTTGGCGGGACGAAAAATGTTCGCTAAAAACAATATAAATGAAATGGATTTTTTGGTTTCTACCGTAAAAGCTAAAAATCAAGTAGTTTTGGTAACAATACTTCTTCAAAATGGTCTGTCAATGGTTCGGAAGGTAATTTATTAATTTGACTTCATAAAAAAACCACCTGTTTTAAACAGATGGTTTGTATGATAAAGGGACTCTAAATTTATTTTTCTTTGCCAGATGCTTCAAGATTTCGTTCAATTGTATGTCCTGGTCTTGACCATTTTGGTTTTTCACCTAATGGGGAAAATTGAGAGTCTTCAGCTTCAACGGTTTGTGGTTGAGAGACTTTTGTGAAAGGTTTTTGTGGATTCAAACCTAACATTTCAAACATTTTCATGTCTTCATTTACATCAGGATTTGGTGTAGTCAATAATTTATCTCCTGCAAAAATAGAATTTGCACCAGCAAAAAAGCACATGGCTTGCCCTTCACGACTCATGTTCATTCTCCCGGCTGATAAACGCACTTGAGTTTCTGGCATGATGATTCTCGTGGTCGCTACCATTCGTATCATTTCCCAAATTTCAACTGGTTTTTCCTCTTCCATAGGAGTGCCCTCCACGGCAACCAAAGCATTAATTGGTACTGATTCAGGTTGTGGGTTCAAAGTAGAAAGTGCTACCAGCATTCCGGCTCTATCTTCGATACTTTCACCCATACCAATTATTCCTCCGCTGCATACGGTAACATTCGTTTTACGAACATTTTCTATGGTTTGCAAACGGTCTTCAAATCCGCGTGTTGAAATCACTTCTTTATAATACTCTTCTGAGGTGTCTAAATTATGGTTGTAGGCATACAATCCTGCTTCCGCTAATCGGTGTGCTTGATTTTCAGTTATCATTCCTAGGGTACAGCAAACCTCCATGTCAAGCTTGTTGATCGTTCGTACCATTTCAAGCACTTGGTCAAATTCGGGGCCGTCTTTTACGTTTCTCCACGCTGCTCCCATACATACACGCGAGGAGCCACTGGATTTTGCTCGTAAAGCTTGCGCTTTTACTTGACTAACAGACATTAAATCATTGCCTTCAATTTCAGTATGGTAACGCGCTGCTTGCGGACAGTAACCACAGTCCTCAGGACATCCGCCTGTTTTTATGGATAATAAGGTAGAAACTTGAACCACGTTTGGATCGTGGTGTTCTCTATGGATTGAAGCTGCTTCAAAAAGCAAATCCATCATGGGTTTATTGTAAATGGCGATAATTTCGTCCTTCGTCCAATTGTGTTTTGTAATACTCATCGATGCACTTTTTTAGTGTCCCAAAAGTAGTTAAATTGTTCTAAAGAAGCAATGCAATACCATCGAAAAGGAATTTAAGTACTATTTTAGTTGAGGCATGGCATTATGTGAATCATAGGATTAGTCGGTACATAATTTTTGATGTGTAATAATCCTCTTCTGTTACTCACAGCTTAGTATTTACCATCTGAACTGCGTATGAGAATTTATGGATTGTGATCGAGTTGCTAAAAGATTATTTGCAACCCTAATTTGTTTTAAGATTTGCTTCCATGTTTGTCAGAGGAATATTTGGTATCCCAATATAAAAGTAGCATGAAAGTTACTATTATTGCTGAGCTAATTCCTTCAAATAACAAAGAGATAGAATACGTCATTACAGATGGTTCACCACCAAACAAGAAGGTTTTAGATAATGATCCAATATATTTTTCTCCACCTTTTGCAAAACTATATGCAACTAAGGCGGCTATGCTCAAGATAACTCCTATCAAAGATGTTGCTAATGCAGATACAGAATTACTCGCTAAATTAGTTTTTCCTTCTGCAAAATTAGATTTAAGAGTTCTATTCGTACCATAAAAAATAAAAAGCACGTTAAAAACACGAAGAATATAAATGTCAGCAAGACCCAAAAGTTCCATGATTAAGAAATAGATTCCAATTCCTAGTATTATAATGAGTCCGTTTATTAGTTCTTTGGGAAGTTTCATAACAAGCATTTTTAAAAGTTGAAAAACAATATTTTTTGAATAAAAAATGTATTATTTTCAAATTTAAAGAAAAAAAGGTAATGTTTTATGAAAATTAAGAAACATTTTACACTTAATTAAAATGTGTTCAAGTAGCTTAATGCCGCTTTTTTGTCTTTTTGGAGCTGTGCTTTTAGAAGCGTTATCGAGTCGAATTTTTGTTCTGAACGCAATCGATGCAAAACAAAAACACTAATTTTTTGATTGTATAAATCAGCGTTAAAGTCAAAATAATGAATTTCTATTGTTTGAGTTTCGCCCTTTACTGTTGGGTTAAACCCGATGTTCATCATCCCAAAAACGATTTGCTCATTAATAGTACTTTTTACAATATAAACGCCATTTTGTGGTATTAATTTATAGTCTTCTGCGATCTCTAAATTAGCAGTTGGAAAATCTATGGTTCTTCCCAGCTGTTTGCCTTGAATAATATTTCCTGTTAGAAAATAATCATAACCTAAGTAATCATTTGCTAGATCCATATCGCCGGCAGTCAAAGCATTTCTGATCTTTGTAGAACTCACAGAAATATCATTTATTTCTTGAACGGATATTTGTTCTACTGCAAAACCATATTCTTTGCCATAGCCAATAAGATCATCAATATTTGCTGTTCTATTTCTTCCAAATCTGTGATCGTGACCAATAATTATTTTTTGGATCCGTAAGCGGTCTACTAGAATGTTACGTACAAATTCTTCAGCGGTTAGTCTCGAAAACGCTTCGTCAAACGGATGTATGACTAGATTTTCTATGCCTATTTGTTCTAACAAATCAATTTTTTCGTCAATTGTGTTGAGCAACTTAATGTCAGAATGATCTTGAAGTACCATTCTAGGATGTGGAAAAAAAGTAAGAACCAAACTTTCGTATTTTTGATTTTCCGTATTTTTGGTTATTTTTTTTAGGATTTTTTTATGCCCAATATGTACTCCATCAAAAGTGCCTAAGGTTAATATTGTTTTTTTTGTGGAGTTGAAATCGTTTATAGAGTGAAAAATCTTCAAAGCAAGTGTTTTATAATGGTACAAATTTAAGGTATCCATTTGATAAAACTAAAAAAGGACCGAAAACTTCAATCCTTTTTTTGTTCATTTTATGTTATTTATTTTTTTATAAACCGAATTGTTTTTGTTTCGGATTGATTTTTTGATAGTTTTAAAAAATAAATCCCTTGTGTTAGATTGGAAACATTAATACTAAGGTCAGCTTCTGAGTCTATTTTTTTAGCTTTTATAATTTGGCCTAAAGTGTTAATGATGGTATAGTTCTCTGGAATGTCTAATTTATTTTCAACAGCAATTTGTAATAAATTAGAGGTAGGGTTAGGATACAGATAAACGGAACTTTCACTTTCGAATTCATTTGTTGCAAGTGAATTATTGCTGAATTTCGTTGTTTCTGATCCGGTGAAATTTCCTCCCGAAACGATTATGTCTCCAGACGGTGTTTGTAAAGAATAAGATCCTGCTCCGTAATCACAACAGATACCATCTCCTCCGCTATCATAAATGGAGAATGTATAACAATCATTACTAGAAAGGTTAAAGGTTTCTGTTATTAAAGCAGGAAGTGGCTCTGTCCGTGTGGTATTAGTAAATGGTCCGCCTTTGTACAAAACAACGCCTGCAGTATTTTTTAATTCCCAGGTAATTTCTTTTCCGTAGTAGTCTTGCTGTAGTGAAAAGTTTACAGTATTAGAGGTATAGTTTACAGTATTTAAAAGTTCAAAATCTATATTGCTACTGTTGTTTGCAGTGTTTTGATCTGTTGTGCCGTTAGTACTTAGTATCGTAGCGTTAAAATTATGAACTCCTGTGGCTGATGTGATGCTGCTTAGGGTGACGTTTTGTGATTGATTATTAGCCAGAGTCCCCGTCCAGTTGTATGTTTGTAAATTTTGGTTGTCAACGCCGTAACGAATTGAGGCTTGTTTCAAAGGAGCAGTTCCTTTATTTGTTATTTTTATTCGTGGTAAAAATGTTTTGCTACAATTAATGTTTAAATTAATAACTAATGTCGTCGCATCATTTGTAAGCAGGATTCCAGGTGTCAGTGCGTCTGAAGTTTTTAATGATGCCCTTCGTGCGGAATTATTCATAACGGTGATCATTCTGTTTTTTTGATCGGTGGTAAAAATGTTCATACAAGTGTCATTTGTATAATCCATGTAATTTTCAATCATGTCTAACCCGGGAGAATCTATACAGGAGTCAGCCCCTTTAGGGCAACCATAGTTTTCTTGACCTGCATTTGGAGTATCTGCACAAAAATCATCTACTGTGCAGTCCCCATCTCCCCAAATATGGCGCAACCCTAACCAATGACCGACTTCATGGGTAGTAGTTCTACCGCCGTCATATCGAACTGCATAGGTACCACTAGGAAAATAGGCGGATGAACCAAAAAAAGAATACCCAATTACAACGCCATCAGTACTAGCTGGGCCTCCATTTACATTGATACCAGTTAGGGTAGAGTTACTTGGAAATTGTGCATATCCTAATAGGGAGCCGGCTGAAAATTTAACTACCCAGATATTTAAGTACTTGTCAGGATTCCAAACAGTTAATGGCTTTACCATAGTGTCTATATCATCTGTAGACCAGCTTACTTGTTCTAAGTCAACGCGGTCAATGCCATTTGTTAAAACTCCAGAGGGGTCTCTTTTTGCTAAAGCAAATTCAATCTCAACATCTGCTCCTACAGGATTTGTGTTAAAGCCGGGTGTTGCTGATTTTCTCCTAAAATCCTCGTTTAAGACTTGTATTTGAGAAATTACTTGCTCGTCAAAAATATTTTCGTCAGTTCCTATTAGATCTCCGTTATGAATAACATGTACTACAACAGGAATTGTGATTACGGCATTGACTCTGGAACCTTTAGGTGCATTTTTCCTTATTTCTTTTTCAAGAGCAATTTTTGGAGTAATCCATTGTTCGAATTCAGAATTTGACAATCTATTGGGGTTTTTAGACTTCAAGTATTCTTCATATTCCGTGCTAGCGCAACGAATGACTTCTCCTGTTTTGATAACTTTGTTCTTGCCAAAAAGGGAAACTTCGGTAGTGTTGTTTACTTGCGCAAACGAATTATGAGCTGAAAAAAATAGGCAAAATAGTAGTATGAAAGTAATTTTTTTCATGGTATCGTTTTTTAATTGCTTTTACAATTTGGGGTGTAAAGTGCTGTTTTTCTATAAATCATTGAATAATGCACTAAAATTAATTATTATTACGCTCTAATACAAATTAATTCAAAGTCCATTTTGTTGGTATACAGAAAAGTAATGGTTTATTTTCCGTTAAAAGTAGTCATTGTGTTTTCTAAACCAGCTGTTCCAAATGATTTTATGATTTCTGAAGCCAATTCTAATCGTTCTGGTAGTGCTAGTTTTTCTGCGTCATCCCATTCACCAAGAACATAATCTACTTGTTTTCCTTTTTTGAATTCATCACTGATGCCAAAGCGAAATCGCGTATAGTTTTGTGTGTTCAGAACAAGATTAATATTTTTTAAACCGTTATGTCCGCCATCACTTCCTTTTGGTTTGATGCGAACTGTTCCAAAAGAAAGGTTTAAATCATCTGTAATGATAAAAATATTTTCTAAAGGAATATTTTCTTTATCCATCCAGTATTGAACGGCTTTGCCGCTTAAGTTCATATAGGTATTCGGTTTAAGCAGCAAGAAAGTTCTGCCTTTGAATGCGTATTTAGCTAGTGTACCAAGTTTTACGGTTTCAAAAGTGACATTCTCTTTCTTTGCTAAAAAATCAACTATTTTAAAACCTATGTTGTGTCTTGTATTTACGTATTCTGAACCGATATTGCCTAGTCCTACGATTAAAAATTTCTTCATATTGGGTATTTTATCTTCTGCTTTTTCAATTGAAAACAGTTTGTTTATCCATTTTATCATGCTGCAAAAGTAAACTTAATTCGAATAGTTGGCCTATTACATTTTTAGAAAATCGCGATTGAAAACATACTATTTTTTGATAGCCCTGATGGAAGTGGCATCCTTTTTTTATGTACCCGAACAGGGTAGATAAAAAAAGATACAACGGACAGCAGGAGGAGTCGTGTTTTGTATTGAGATATTGGTGCTCCTAATACTAAGAAATGGGATAATAAGTTTGCTTCGTCCTTTGCCATTAAAAAAAATTATGAGCATAAAAAAAGCGCCAGTTGTAAAACTGGCGCTTTCTTGAATGATGGAAAAAATATTATTTTTTCTTTCCTTTCGCAGGTGCTTTTGCTGCTTTTGCCGCTTCTTGAGCCGCTTTCATAGCCGCACGAGAAATCTTCACTTGACAGATAACAGTGTTGTCTGGGTGCATGATTTTGAAGTTTGGTGTTGGCACTTTTGTAACGTACAATTTGTTACCCATATCAAGTGGTGTAATGTCAGCTTCAACAAAATCTGGAAGATCTTTTGGTAAAGCTCTCACTTTTAATTTACGAGTATTTAAACGTAAATCTCCACCTGCCATAACTCCTTTTGAGTTACCAATGATTTTCACTGGAACTTCCATAGTGATTTCTTTGTCGTCAAAGATTTGAAAGAAGTCAATGTGTAAAATCTTGTCAGACACTGGGTGAACTTGAATGTCTTGTAAAATAGCGTTAAATGATTTTCCTTTTCCAAGATCGATCTCAACTGTGTGAGCGTTTGGAGTGTAAACCAAGTTTTTGAAAGCCATAACTTCTGCTGAGAAATGAACTGCCTGATTTCCTCCGTATAATACGCAAGGAACCAATCCAGCATTACGTAGGGCTTTAGTTGCTACTTTGCCCACGCTTTCTCTTTCTGATCCTTTAATTGTAATCGATTTCATTGTAAAAAAATATAGTTATTAAATAATTATTCATGCTTTAGGCAATAAGCTTGAAGCTTTATGCAAATGTAATACGTTTTAGGCGATCTCAAAATGCTTTCGGCTTAAAGCCTTTTGCATAGTGCCAAATACTACATTATAAACTTTCCACTAATGGAATTGTTGTGGTGCACCATGTGCATAACTTCAGCAAAAAGAGGTGCACAACTGAGCACTCTTATTTTGTTTGATTCCTTCTTTAACGGAATAGAATCGGTCACTATTAATTCGCTTAATTGCGATTTCTCTATTTTTTCGTATGCATCGCCAGATAAAATGGCGTGTGTACATATTGCTCTAACACTTAAAGCCCCTTTTTCGATCATTAAATCTGCGGCTTTCGCCAAAGTTCCTCCGGTATCTATCATGTCATCTACTAGGATTACATTTCTACCTTTTACCTCACCAATTAATTCCATGGTATCGATAATATTTGCTTCTTTTCTTTGTTTGTAACAAATTACAACATCTGACTCTAAAAATTTAGAATACGCATACGCTCTTTTTGAACCTCCCATGTCTGGCGAAGCGATTGTCAAATTGTCTAAACCTAGACTTTTTACATAGGGTAAAAAGATAGTCGAAGCAAAAAGATGATCTACCGGTTTTTCAAAGAATCCTTGAATTTGATCGGCATGCAAATCCATTGTCATTACTCGTGTTGCGCCTGCTGCATCTAATAAATTAGCTACTAGTTTAGCTCCTATCGGAACCCTTGGCTTGTCTTTTCTATCTTGTCTTGCCCAACCAAAATAAGGAATTACCGCTGTTATGTGTCTGGCTGATGCACGTTTTGCGGCATCAATCATTAATAACATTTCCATCAAATTATCAGCTGTTGGAAAAGTAGAGCAAACAATAAAAACGCGTAAACCTCTAATAGATTCTTCGTAAGAAGGTTGAAACTCACCGTCACTGTATTTTGACATGGTGATTTTTCCTAATGGGATTCCGTATTCCTTTGCTATTTTCTCAGCAAGATAAACACTTTGCGAACAAGCAAAAATTTTAGCTTCTGGTTCTAGGTGTGACATTTAGTTGTTGTTTTATTTCCGATTTTTTTACTTTCGAGAAGGTTTTGTGCTTTTGCATTGCCCCGAATTCTGTATTAGCCTCGAATATAGTTAGTTGTGTGTGTTGTGTTTTAACGAGGTGCAAATTTATAAAATTTATTCAACTCTGAAAGGAAAAATTAAGTATTTTTAGTAGCACATTTAATATTATTTTTTACATTTGCACCGTGTTAAAGGAATTGATGGTTGATTTAAACACAATTACATCTTTTATTGCGTTGAGATAACTGTCGTTATTTCATGTCTAGCTAAGCCCGGATGGCGGAATTGGTAGACGCGCTGGTCTCAAACACCTGTGGGAAACCGTGCCGGTTCGACTCCGGCTCCGGGTACTTAAAAACCTCGTAATCGATTGATTACGAGGTTTTTTTATTTTTATCGGGGACCAAAAAGTGGACGATTTTAAAATTCTCTTAAGTGCAGGTATTATTTGTTTTTACTAGAAATAGTTAAGATGTATAAAAGAAATTAAAGTATTAGAGGGAAGGTGTTATTTCTATATTGTTGCTAAAGCTGCAATCAATGGCCTAATGAGTTTCAAACTGTTGTTGATTAGTTACTATGAATGTATTCATTATAACCAATCGGATTCATTGTATAAATTAACGCTTTGTTTTTCTATTTTTAATCTACTCATTTTGTTTTCGGGACTCTTTTCCTGAATTAAGTTGTTGCTAAATTATAGGTGATGACTATAAGAGGTGTTAAAACAAATGGTCTAGAAATAAATCCAACAATGTCTTTAATGTGGCTCACTTTTACGTGAAGAAATGTAATTGTTTTATCTAGATGGTGCAACTTTCTACTATCTTTTGGTAGATGGCTTAATGCAGAAACAATTTATCTAATATATTTTAATGTGTTTGTATTAAATCATTAGTCCTTAGATTTAGTGTAGTCTCTTGATTGAGCTGTAAGCGCTCGTAAAAGGATTTGACAAATAGTATTATCATGAATTTTCAAATAATAGAAATTCTTTTATAACCTATTTTATTTGTTCAGCTGTAAGTTTATTTTGTTTTAATAATTCTCAAAGGTCTATTTCAAAGACTCCTTTTGTGTAGTAATTAAAAATTATAAGCACAAAAAAAGCTTTCGAATGATCGAAAGCTTTTTTGTATTTGAATGAGAATTTTTAATCTCTAGTTACTAATGCATCTTGTTTCCAAGTTTTAACAGAAGCAATTTTGCTGTTAGAGTAGTCTACCTCGTTTAGGTTTTTACCATTCCAGAACAACCATTTCCCAGTTTTCACACCGTTGTCATAAGTAGCAACTGATGATTTATTTCCGTTCTCGTCATATGAAATCCAAGTTCCGTCAAGTTTTCCATTTTTAAAGAAACCTTCTTGTTGTACTTTCCCATTTTCAAAATAGTATGTTGTTTTTACTAATTGACCTACTGCTTCTAATTTTGGGTTGTTTTCTTGAGCAAAAATTGTTCCTGTGAAAAGTATTGCAATTAAAAAGATATATTGTTTCATGATGTTTGGGTTTTTAAATTCATATCAGCTTAACAAATATATAAAGTATTTTACAATAAAAAAACTTTTAGTTAACAATTTGGTAACATTGACCTAAAATTTAACATTGGAAACTAAATTTGCTTTTGTGTGGACTGCTAAATTTTGCTTTTTGGCAATTCATTATTCATAATTAGTCCTAAATTTGCATCCGAGCCCAAAGGGCTAAATAAATTAAAATCTAGAACATGTATAGAAGTCATAACTGTGGCGAGTTGAACGCCTCACATATTAATACAGAAGTTACTCTTGCTGGTTGGGTGCAGAAATCCCGTGATAAAGGTTTCATGAATTGGGTTGATTTACGCGACCGTTATGGAATTACTCAACTTATTTTTGATGAAGGTCGCTCTAATCAAGACGTTTTTGAATTAGCAAAAACACTTGGTCGTGAATTTGTAATTCAGGTAAAGGGAACTGTTATTGAGCGTGAGGCCAAAAATAAAAATATAGCTACAGGAGATATCGAAATTTTAGTTACCGAATTAAATATTCTAAATGCATCGCTTACGCCTCCTTTTACAATAGAAGACGAGACAGATGGAGGTGAAGATATCCGAATGAAATACCGTTACCTAGACATTCGAAGAAATCCAGTAAAAAACAGTTTGCTTTTTCGTCATAAAGTAGCAATGGAAGTGCGTAAATATTTATCTGATTTGGATTTTTGTGAGGTAGAAACACCTTATTTGATAAAATCTACACCAGAGGGAGCTAGGGATTTTGTTGTTCCTTCTCGAATGAATGAAGGACAGTTTTATGCTTTACCACAATCGCCACAAACCTTTAAACAGTTGTTGATGGTGGGTGGAATGGATAAATATTTCCAAATCGTGAAATGTTTCCGTGACGAAGATTTGCGCGCAGACAGACAGCCAGAATTTACACAAATTGATTGTGAAATGGCTTTTGTGGAGCAAGAAGATATTTTAAATGTTTTTGAAGGATTGACTAGACATTTATTAAAAGAAATAAAAGGTATCGAAGTAGAAAAGTTCCCAAGAATTACCTACAATTATGCTATGAAAACCTATGGAAATGACAAACCGGATATCCGTTTCGGAATGGAATTTGGCGAATTGAATGAAGTAGCGCAACACAAAGAATTTCCTGTGTTCAATGCTGCAGAATTAGTGGTTGGTATTGCTGCGCCTGGCGTTGGTAATTATACACGCAAGGAAATAGATGCTTTAATTGACTGGGTGAAGCGTCCTCAAGTGGGAGCAACAGGAATGGTTTATGTTAAATGTAATGAAGACGGAACCTATAAATCATCAGTAGATAAATTCTACGATCAAGATGATTTAGAACAATGGGCAAAAATTACTGGGGCAAAGGTCGGCGATATGATTTTTGTTTTATCTGGACCATCTGACAAAACTAGAGGGCAATTAAGTGCTTTGCGTATGGAAATAGCTACTCGATTAGGCTTGAGAAATCCAGCTGAGTTTGCACCACTTTGGGTTGTTGACTTTCCATTATTAGAATTAGACGAAGAAAGCGGAAGATGGCATGCTATGCACCATCCATTTACTTCTCCAAAACCAGAGGACATGGCTTTGTTGGCTACGAATCCGGGTAAAGTTCGCGCTAATGCATACGATATGGTTTTGAATGGAAATGAAATTGGCGGTGGATCGATTCGTATTCACGATAAAGCCACGCAACAATTAATGTTTAAATATTTAGGTTTTACTGAGGAAGAAGCAAAAGCGCAATTCGGATTCTTGATGGACGCATTCCAGTTTGGTGCGCCACCTCACGGAGGTTTAGCTTTTGGTTTAGACAGATTAGTAGCTATTTTAGGCGGTCAAGAAACTATAAGGGACTTTATTGCATTTCCAAAGAATAACTCAGGAAGGGATGTTATGATCGATGCGCCATCTGTAATTGATGATGCTCAATTAAAGGAGCTTCATATTAGATTGGCTTAATCAATATCAGTGTCTAATTTAGGTTAGTATAGTAAAAAAGAAGTGGTGGATATTGATAGAAAACGTTCAAAATCAATATTTTTACAAAATAAAAACAGAAGAATGTCTTTCGTATTGTAATATATATTACATTTGCTACATTATAAATTATTATTACAATTACAATGCGTACAGGTACAGTTAAATTTTTCAATGAGTCTAAAGGTTACGGATTCATTACAGACGAAGAAACAGGAAAAGACATTTTTGTTCATGCATCAGGAATCAACGCGGAAGAATTGCGCGAAGGTGACAGAGTTAGCTATGAAGAAGAAGAAGGAAGAAAAGGAAAAGTTGCTGCGAAAGTAGCAGTTATCTAAGCATAAAAATTAATTTTTTTTGCCTACGAATGTTTAAGAAAACGTTCCGATTTTTTCGGGGCGTTTTTTTTTGTTGCAATTTTTCAATCTCGTATAAAATCTCCTGTAATTTTCAAAATCTGAAAATGATTAACATTAAACATGTCTTAATACAATATTCTTCGCTTATTTATAATTGATAAAAATTGTAAATTTACATCGTTGTAGTTGCAATGTATTTAGGACTTTTTATTGTTATTTAATAATTTGAAAGTTATCTTTGTGCCCTATATTTATTCAAAAAAATCGATACTATGCAATCCGATCAATTAAATTATATTCCAATTTTAATGCAGTTTGTTCTTGCTGTAGGATTTGTTGTGGGAACCATTATAGTTTCAGGAAAACTAGGTCCAAAAAGATTATCTGAAGTAAAAGGCAAAAATTTTGAATGTGGTATTGAATCTGTTGGAAATGCAAGAATACCATTTTCGGTAAAGTATTTCCTTGTAGCTATATTATTTGTTTTGTTTGATGTGGAAGTGATTTTCTTGTATCCATGGGCAATCAATTTCAAGGAATTGGGAATGGAAGGAATGGTTAAAATGGTAATTTTTATGCTTTTGCTTTTGGTGGGTTTTTTCTACATCATCAAAAAGAAAGCATTAGAGTGGGAATAAAGATTTATTTTAAATGTTGAATTCTAAATTTTAAATGGTTTCATTTTAATTTCTAATTCAAAATTTCTAATTCAAAATTATAAAAAATGAGTGATTCAAATATAAATATGGTTGCCCCTCCAGAAGGTGTTGTTGGTGAAGGTTTCTTCGCTACAAAACTGAATGATGTTGTTGGATTGGCTCGTGCAAATTCATTGTGGCCTTTGCCTTTTGCAACATCTTGTTGCGGAATTGAATTTATGGCAACAATGGCTTCGCATTACGATTTGGCGCGATTTGGTTCAGAACGTGTAAGTTTTTCACCTCGTCAAGCGGATATGTTGATGGTAATGGGTACGATTTCAAAGAAAATGGCGCCTATATTACGTCAGGTTTACGAACAAATGTCAGAGCCTCGTTGGGTAATTGCTGTTGGAGCTTGTGCTTCTTCAGGTGGAATTTTTGATACGTATTCGGTTTTACAAGGAATTGATAAAGTAATTCCCGTAGATGTTTACGTTCCCGGATGTCCGCCAAGACCAGAACAAATTGTTGACGGAGTTATGAAATTGCAAGAGTTGGTGCGAACAGAATCAGTAAGAAGAAGAAGTTCTCCAGAGTACCAACAACTATTAGCTTCTTATAATATCAAATAAATAATGGCGCTAGAAACGATACAAATTCAAGATAAATTAGTAGAAACATTTGATTCTTCTGTTTTTGAATTCAAGCAAGAAAGAGATATATTTTCATTTGAAGTTGCTGCGGATAAAATAACTGCAGTGATTCTTTTTTTGAAAAATGATTCAACATTACGGTTTCATTTTCTAACAGATTTGTGCGGGATTCATTATCCAGACAATGATGAAGATCATCAATTTGCGGTGGTGTATCATTTGCACAATTGGTACGAGAATAAAAGAATTAGAATCAAAGCGTACATTAACGGTGAAAATCCAGAAATAAAATCGATATCAAATATTTTCTTGAGCTCCAATTGGATGGAAAGAGAAGCCTACGATTTTTATGGGATAAATTTCATTGGTCATCCACAATTGAAACGTATTTTGAATATGGATGAAATGATTTCTTTTCCTATGCGAAAAGAATTCCCAATGGAAGATAGCGGAAGAACAGACAAAGACGATCGTTTCTTTGGAAGAACCACCGACAATTATTAAAATTTAGTTTATGAAATTAATAGACGACAATAAAGAAAAATTGAATGACCTTTGCGTGTTACATCACGTGAAACAATTGTATTTCTTTGGTTCTATTCTTACCAAAAATTTCAAAACCGACAGTGATATTGACATGCTTGTCCAATTTGACACTATGGATTTGGCTATTTATTTTGATAATTATATGGATTTTAAGGAGAAAGCGGAATTGCTTTTTAATAGACCAATTGATTTAGTGGAAAATCAGGCAATTAAAAATCCAATATTTAGAAAAGTTGTTGATCGAGAAAAACAATTAATATATGGATGAGAAAATATTGAAGTCTTTATACGATATAAAATTATCAATTGAAGAAATAGATCTTTTCTTGTCAAACGAAGAGAAATCTTTTTTTAATTATTCTAAAAATCAATTATTAAAAAGAGGTATTGAACGCAATTTAGAAATTATCGGAGAGGCAATGAATAGGATTTTAAAACAGGATCCCAATTTTTCAATTGTTAATGCAAGAAGAATTATTGGTTTACGAAATCAAATTATTCATGCTTATGATACTATTTCTGATGAAAATATTTGGAGTATTGTTATAAATCACATTCCATTATTAAAAAAAGAAATTGAATTAAATATTAATAATTCATTATAAAATACAATGTCAGAATTATTATTACCACCAGAGCATCGCTATGCTAAAAGAATAAAAGAACAACTAAATGAAGATGGAAGCGAGCTTTCGATCCTGAATTTAGGGCCAACTCATCCAGCTACACACGGTATTTTTCAAAATATCTTGTTGATGGATGGAGAAAGAATTCTGGAAGCGGAACCAACCATTGGTTACATTCACAGAGCTTTCGAGAAAATTGCGGAAAACCGTCCTTTTTACCAAATAACACCACTAACGGATAGAATGAACTATTGTTCGTCACCTATAAATAATATGGGTTGGTGGATGACATTAGAAAAATTGTTGGATATTGAAGTTCCTAAAAGAGCTCAATATTTAAGAGTTATTGTGATGGAATTAGCTAGAATCACAGATCATATCATCTGTAATTCAATCCTTGGTGTTGACACCGGAGCGTATACTGGATTTTTATATGTGTTCCAATTTAGAGAAAAAGTATACGAGATTTATGAAGAAATTTGTGGCGCTCGTTTGACTACGAATATGGGACGAATTGGTGGTTTCGAAAGAGATTGGTCGCCCAAAGCATTTGAATTATTAAACACTTTTTTAGAAGAATTTCCAGCAGCTTGGAAAGAATTTGAAAACTTATTCGAGCGAAATAGAATTTTTATTGATAGAACTGTAAATGTTGGAGCTATAACTGCTGAACAAGCGATGGCTTACGGTTTTACAGGTCCAAATTTACGTGCTGCCGGTGTTGATTATGATGTGCGTGTAGCGCAACCGTATTCTTCTTACGAGGATTTTGATTTTATTATTCCTGTTGGAAAATCAGGCGATACGTACGATCGTTTTTGTGTTCGTAATGCCGAAGTTTGGGAGAGTTTGAGTATAATTCGTCAGGCATTGGCAAAAATGCCAGAAGGAAATGACTTCCATGCTGATGTTCCTGATTATTACCTTCCTCCAAAAGAAGATGTTTACACAAGTATGGAATCGTTGATTTACCATTTCAAAATTGTGATGGGAGAAGTTCCTGTTCCAGTTGCCGAAATATACCATCCTGTTGAAGGTGGGAACGGAGAACTAGGTTTTTATTTGGTTACTGACGGAAGTCGAACACCTTATAGATTGCATTTCCGTAGACCTTGTTTTATTTACTACCAAGCGTATCCAGAAATGATTAAAGGAGCTTTGCTCTCTGATGCTATTGTAATTTTGTCAAGTTTAAATGTCATCGCAGGAGAGTTAGACGCGTAAGTGGATTGAAGATTTTAGATTAACGATTTTAGATTTCAGATTTAAAAGAAAAATGGAAAGAACACATTACAAACAAGAAATAAATATAACTGAAGGATTGATGTCCCGCATCAACGAATTGATTAGTTATTATCCTGAAGACAAAAGAAAATCAGCTTTGTTGCCTGTTCTGCATGAAGTTCAAGATGCTCATGAGAATTGGTTGAGCATAGAATTGATGGACAAGGTTGCTGAAATTCTTTATATTAAACCAATAGAAGTGTATGAGGTAGTGTCTTTTTACACGATGTACAACCAGAGACCTATTGGAAAATACATGTTCGAATTTTGTCAAACCTCACCTTGTTGTTTGAATGGTGTAGAAGATTTGATGGATTATACTTGTGAAAAACTAGGTGTAAAAGTAGGGGAACCTACTGCAGACGGTCTTTTTGAAGTACGAGGTGTTGAATGTTTAGGTGCTTGTGGTTACGCTCCAATGATGCAATTAGGCGATTTTTACAAAGAACACTTGACTAAAGAAAAAGTAGATCAGTTAATTGAAGATTGCAAAAACAGTACAATACTATTACACGATAAATAATATGTCACAAAAAATATTATTAGACAAAATAAATATTCCAGGAATTAAAACCTACGAAGTATACCGTCAAAACGGGGGTTATGCTTCAGTAGAAAAAGCCCTGAAAACATTAACACCAGACGAAGTAGTTGAAGAAGTGAAAACTTCAGGATTACGTGGTCGTGGTGGAGCAGGTTTCCCAGCAGGAATGAAATGGAGTTTTATTGATAAAAAATCAGGAAAACCAAGACATTTAGTTTGTAACGCTGATGAATCTGAGCCAGGAACTTTCAAAGATCGTTATTTGATGGAATTTATTCCTCATTTATTGATTGAAGGAATGATTACCTCCAGTTATGCATTGGGTGCAAACCTATCCTACATCTACATTCGTGGAGAATACATGTGGGTGTATAAAATATTAGAAAGAGCCATTAACGAAGCAAAAGCTGCGGGATTTTTGGGTAAAAATATATTAGGTTCAGGGTATGATTTAGAACTTTATGTTCATTGTGGTGCTGGAGCTTACATTTGTGGTGAAGAAACTGCATTGATTGAATCATTGGAAGGAAAAAGAGGAAATCCTCGTATCAAACCACCATTTCCTGCTATTTCAGGACTTTGGGCAAATCCAACGGTTGTAAATAACGTAGAAACAATTGCCGCTGTGCCTTGGATTGTAAATAATTCAGGTGCGGAATATGCTAAAATTGGTATTGGTCGTTCTACAGGGACCAAATTAATTTCGGCTTCAGGCCATATTAAAAACCCAGGTGTTTACGAAATTGAATTGGGTTTAAGTGTTTACGAATTTATGAATTCTGATGAATATTTAGGCGGAATGAGTTCTGACAGACCTTTGAAAGCATTTGTACCAGGAGGAAGTTCTGTTCCTGTTTTACCTGCACATTTAATTTATAAAACGGCAAACGGTGAAGATCGTTTGATGTCATACGAATCATTAAGTGACGGTGGATTTGCAACTGGCTCTATGTTGGGATCAGGCGGATTTATTGTTTACAATGATACCTCTTGTATTGTTCGTAATACTTGGAATTTCTCTCGTTTTTACCATCATGAAAGCTGTGGACAATGTTCCCCTTGTCGTGAAGGTACAGGATGGATGGAAAAAGTATTACACCGAATAGAAAACGGTCACGGTCGCGAAGAAGATATCGATTTGCTATTGAGCATTCAAAGTAAAATTGAAGGAAATACCATTTGCCCACTAGGTGATGCGGCAGCTTGGCCAGTAGCAGCAGCAATTCGTCATTTTAGAGAAGAATTTGAATATCATATTCGTTTCCCGGAAAAAATAAAACATAGAGATCATTTTGTTGCGGAACCTTTCTCCAAAGTCATAATGTCCAATGTCTTAAAGTCGTAACGGAAATGGGAAGGTTTAATTCATTTGAAGAAATTAATTCTTGGAAAAAATCAAGGATTTTCAACAAACGGATTTATGAAATAACCAATGGTGAAGAATTTAAAAAAGATTTTGATTTAGTTAGACAAATTAGAAGGGCATCAATTTCAATTTCATCAAATATTGCAGAAGGATTTGAAAGAAACACGGATAAAGAATTTATATATTTTTTGTACGTTGCTAAAGCATCTTCTGCAGAAGTAAGATCACAATTGTATTTAGCATTGGATTTAAATTATATTACAAAAATAGAATTTGACGAATTATTTGAGAATGTTTCAGATATTTCAAAATTAATAAGTGGATTTATAAAATATTTAAATGACAGTCAAAAGAAGTGAAGTCGAAATGTATTCGACATTAAGACATTTGACATTAAGACGTTAAGACTTTAAACATGAAAGTAACCATAGACGGTCAAAGCATAGAAGTAGAACCAGGAACAACAATCCTGCAGGCAGCACGTATGATAGGTGGAGAAGTAGTTCCGCCAGCGATGTGCTATTACTCTAAACTAAAAGGAAGCGGTGGAAAATGCCGTTGTTGTTTAGTAGAAGTTGCAAAAGGAAGTGAAGCCGACCCAAGACCAATGCCAAAATTAATGGCATCTTGTGTAACAGGTTGTATGGATGGAATGGAGGTAAATAGCAAATCTTCTGAAAGAGTAACTGAAGCCAGAAAATCAGTAACAGAGTTTTTATTGATCAATCACCCGTTAGATTGTCCGGTTTGTGATCAGGCAGGAGAGTGTGATTTGCAAAATTTAAGCTTTGAGCACGGGAAATCAGAAACGCGTTTTATTGAAGAAAAAAGAACTTTTGAGCCAGAAAATATTGGTCCGAATATTCAATTGCACATGAACCGTTGTATTCTTTGTTACCGTTGCGTAATGGTGGCAGATCAGTTGACTGATGATCGTGTTCACGGAGTAATGGATAGAGGCGATCATTCTAATATATCAACTTGTATTTCTAAAGCAGTTGATAATGAGTTTTCAGGAAATATGATTGATGTTTGTCCGGTAGGAGCTTTAACAGATAAAACATTTAGATTTAAATCTAGAGTTTGGTTCAGTAAGCCTTATAATGCACACAGAGATTGTCCTACTTGTTCTGGAAAAACTACCGTTTGGATGTTTGGTGACGAAATCCAACGTGTTACCGGAAGAAAAGACGAGTACCATGAAGTTGACGAATTTATTTGTAATGGATGTCGTTTTGACCACAAAGAGATTGCAGATTGGACTATTGAAGGACCAAGAGCATTTGAAAAAGATTCGGTTATCAACCAAAATAAATACAATAGAAAATTACAGAAAGTGGAAATTGCTACTGAAGAAAATATTCTTTTAGGTAGAGAATCCGATCGTAAGAAAATAAGCATGGTCGAAATTCCATTGACTGAAGAAGATATTACGAATCAAAAAACTTTGGGCAATAATGGATAGTACTATTATCATAGAAAAAAGTGTCATTATTGTTGCAGTTTTTGCGCTAACAATGTTGATGGCCATGTATTCTACATGGGCAGAGCGAAAAGTTGCCGCTTGGCTTCAAGATCGTGTTGGACCAAATAGAGCCGGTCCTTTCGGATTGTTTCAACCGCTTGCCGATGGTTTAAAATTATTCTCGAAAGAAGAATTTGAGCCTAACACGCCAAATCGATTTTTGTTTTTTGTAGGTCCAGCCATTGCTATGAGTACCGCTTTAATGACGAGTGCCGTAATTCCTTGGGGAGACAAACTGCATTTATTTGGAAGAGATATTTTGTTACAGGCTACGGATTTAAATATTGGATTGTTATACTTTTTTGGAGTTGTTTCGGTAGGTGTTTACGGAATTATGATTGGTGGTTGGGCCTCGAACAATAAATTTTCGTTGATTGGTGCCGTTCGTGCAGCTTCTCAAATGGTATCGTATGAAATTGCAATGGGATTATCCATAATTGCATTATTGATGATGACCGGAACGTTGAGTTTAAGAGAGATCTCTGAACAGCAAGCAGGAATGAATTGGAATGTGTTTTACCAACCTTTATCTTTTATAATCTTTTTGATTTGTGCTTTTGCAGAATCAAACAGAACTCCTTTTGACTTGGCGGAATGTGAAACAGAACTTATTGGAGGATATCACACCGAATATTCATCGATGAAAATGGGATTCTATTTATTTGCTGAATATGCAAATATGTTTATTTCCTCTACGATTTTAGCGATTTTATTCTTTGGAGGTTATAATTATCCTGGAATGAGTTGGGTTGTTGAGAATTGGGGAGTTAATATTGGTAATCTTTTGGGATTTGGTGCTTTATTTATCAAATTGTGTGGGTTCATCTTTTTCTATATGTGGGTTCGTTGGACTATTCCAAGATTTAGATACGATCAATTGATGCATTTGGGTTGGAGGATCTTGATTCCATTGGCGATCATTAATATCATCATCACTGGAATTGTAATTTTGAGAGCAGAAATTGCTACATATTTAGGATTTTAATTTATACCGAAAAAGCCCTAGCCCTGATAGCAGTGAAAATCCTTTATTGTTTTTTTTAAAACAATAAAGATTGAAACGAATAGCAGGATGAAGCTTCAAATAAAAATATAAAATGTCAATAGAAAGTATATCCTTATCAGGAAGAAAAAAGGTAGTCTCTAACAAAGAGATGACTTTTTGGGAAAGAATGTATCTTGTTGCGATCGTCAAAGGATTGATAATTACGATTCAGCATTTGTTTACTAGAAAAGTAACGATTCAATATCCGGAGCAAGTGCGAGAGATGAGTCCGGTGTATCGCGGTCAGCATATGTTGAAACGTGATGAACAAGGTCGAGAAAATTGTACGGCTTGTGGTTTGTGTGCGTTGTCATGTCCTGCAGAAGCGATTACGATGAAGGCTGAAGAACGCAAAGTAGACGAAAAACATTTGTACAGAGAGGAAAAATATGCGTCGATATATGAAATCAATATGTTGCGTTGTATTTTTTGTGGCTTGTGTGAAGAGGCTTGTCCGAAGGACGCTATTTACCTGACCACGTCTAAAGTTTTGGTTCCTTCCAGCTATGAAAGAGAAGATTTTATCTTTGGTAAAGATAAATTAGTCATGCCTTTAGATATAGCAATGCAAAATGCTCAACTTAAAAACGCTAACTAATGTCTACAGTACTTATAATTTTTTGTGTATTGGCTGCTGTCACTTTAGCAACCGCTTTTTTAACTATTTTTAGTAGAAATCCTATTCACAGTGCTATTTATTTAGTGATTTGTTTTTTTTCTATTGCAGGTCATTACCTGTTGTTGAATTCACAATTTTTAGCCATTGTGCATATTATTGTCTATTCTGGAGCGATTATGATTCTGTTCTTGTTCACCATTATGTTGATGAATTTAAATGAACAAAAAGAAGTACACCGCCCAAGAATCACCCGATTAGGTGCTATTGTTTCCTTTTGTTTGATCTGTATTGTTCTTATTTTGATTTTTATAAATTCAAAACCAATTGTGGGAGAATACGTTACAACTGGTGAAGATTATCAATCGATCAAAGTATTAGGTAAAATATTACTGAATGAATACATGGTTCCATTTGAGTTTGCCTCTATACTACTTTTAGTGGCTATGATTGGAACGGTATTATTGTCTAAAAAAGAAAAATTGCAAAAATAAGATGAACAATATTTTAAACCAGATTGGTATAGAAAATTACATATTCCTGAGCGTAATACTTTTTTGTATTGGTGTTTTTGGGGTGCTATACAGACGAAATGCCATTATCGTATTTATGTCAATTGAAATTATGTTGAATGCAGTAAACTTATTGTTTGTAGCGTTTTCGACATATCACCAAGATGCGCAAGGACAAGTTTTTGTGTTTTTCTCGATGGCTGTTGCTGCGGCAGAAGTTGCGGTAGGATTGGCAATTCTAGTTTCTATTTTTAGAAATTTAGGATCGATTACAATCGATAATTTAAAAAACTTAAAAGGATAAATGGAAATGAATACCAATATAGCTTTAGTTTTAGTTCTTGCTCCTTTTTTAGGATTTTTAATCAATGTTTTCTTTGGTAAAAGCCTTGGAAAATCACTTTCTGGAATAATCGGAACGCTTTTCGTTTTGGTTTCTTTTATTGCAACTGCTTATTTCTTTAGCGGAATTGTAGCGCAACCGGAAGGAATTCGAATTTCACTTTTTGATTGGATCCAAATCAGTACTTTTAATGTTGATTTTGGATTTCAATTGGACCAATTGTCTATTTTATGGTTGCTTTTTGTAACTGGAATTGGATCTTTGATTCATTTGTATTCCATAAGTTACATGCATGATGATGAAAATATGCATAAATTCTTTGCCTATTTGAATCTGTTTATATTCTTCATGATTACATTAGTAATCGGAAGTAACTTATTAGTATTATTCATCGGTTGGGAAGGTGTAGGTCTTTGTTCGTATTTGTTAATTGGATTTTGGCATAAAAACCAAGAGTACAATGACGCTGCTAAGAAAGCATTCATCATGAACCGTATTGGTGATTTAGGCTTGTTAGTTGGAATTTTCATTCTTGGGAATTTATTCTCAACTTTAGATTATGCTACTTTAAAAACGGCTATTGCCGGTGCGACAAACCTTGATATGTACTGGCTTTCTGTTGCTGCTTTCGCTTTATTCATTGGCGCTTGCGGTAAATCAGCACAAGTTCCATTGTATACTTGGTTACCAGATGCGATGGCTGGTCCAACACCAGTCTCAGCATTGATTCACGCGGCTACGATGGTTACTGCAGGAATTTTTATGATTACCAGACTGAATTTCTTATTTGATTTGACTCCGGATGTGCAATCGATAATCGCTGTAGTTGGGGCGGTTACTGCTTTAGTAGCTGCAACCATTGGATTGGTTCAAAATGATATCAAGAAAGTTTTGGCTTATTCCACCGTTTCTCAATTGGGATTAATGTTCTTAGCTTTAGGTTTAGGTGCTTATGAAGTGGCTGTTTTCCACGTAATCACACACGCTTTCTTCAAAGCTTGTTTGTTCTTGGGTTCGGGTTCTGTAATTCATGCTTTACACGGAGAACAAGACATGCGCAACATGGGTGGCTTGAAAAAAGCAATGCCAATTACTTTTGCAACGATGTTGATTGCTTCTTTAGCGATTTCTGGAGTTCCATTGTTCTCAGGGTTTTTCTCAAAAGACGAAATCTTATTAGTGGCTTTCCATCATAATATTCCGTTATGGGTTGTGGCTTCGGTTGCCTCTATAATGACTGCTTTTTATATGTTCCGTTTAATGTTTTTAACGTTCTTCCAAGAATTCAGAGGAACAGCAGAACAAAAACATCATTTGCATGAAAGTTCTGGTTTGATTACCATTCCTTTGATTGTTTTAGCAATTTTGGCTACCATCGGTGGTATGATTAGTTTGCCAGGAAACAGTTGGTTGAATCATTATTTGATTCCTATTTTACCAAAATTAGCTACCGCCGAACATCATTTAGGAACTACAGAATATATCTTGATGGCTATTGCTGTTGTGGGTGGATTAGTAGGAATTGGTATGGCTTACGCCAAATACATCAAACAAAGTACAGTTCCTTCAGAAGATGCTGCAATCACAGGGTTTTCTAAAGTGCTTTACAATAAATATTATGTTGATGAATTTTATGATGCTATTTTTGTTAAACCGATTAATTTCTTGTCTCGTTTTTTCAGAGATACTGTAGAAACGGGTTTATCAGCTTTAGTCTTTGGATTCGGAAAAGTTACCAACGAAATAAGTTACCAAGGAAAGAAAATACAAAATGGAAGCATTGGTCTTTATCTTTTTGTTTTCGTATTAGGGCTTTGTGCCATTGTTTCTTATTTATTTTTAGCTCAACAATAATCATATATCATGAATGTATCTTTAATATTAATTATACTTTTGGTTGGTGCGTTTGCAACTTTTCTTGCAGGCGATAAACTGGCTTCAAAAGTGGCTTTGTTTTTTGGGTTAGCTGCTGCAGGCGCTTCCATTGTATTATTAAATCACTATAATTTAGGTGAAAATATCAGTTTCATCAATCAGTGGATCACACAACCTAATATTTCTTTTGCACTAAAAGCAGACGGATTATCAATGGCGATGCTTTTGTTGACCACAGTTTTGACTCCAATAATTATATTTTCTTCTTTTGGTAATGACTATATAAATTCAAAATCCTTTTATGCGTTAATCTTGTTTATGTCGTTTGCAATGGCAGGAACATTCTTGGCATCAGACGGTCTTTTGTATTATATTTTCTGGGAATTAGCATTGATTCCGATTTACTTTATCGCTTTAATTTGGGGTAACGGTGATACAGATCAACGTAAAAAAGCAGTAGTTAAATTCTTTATCTACACCTTAGCAGGTTCTTTATTTATGTTAGTTGCTTTTGTTTATATGTATCAAAAAGCGGGAAGCTTCCTAATTGAAGATTTATACAAATTAAACTTAACAGCAACCGAGCAATTATGGATATTCTTGGCTTTCTTTTTAGCGTATGCCATTAAGATTCCTTTAATTCCTTTCCACACTTGGCAAGCAAATGTGTACCAAAAAGCGCCAACTGTTGGTACCATGCTTTTATCTGGTATCATGCTAAAAATGGGATTGTACAGTGTTATCCGTTGGCAATTGCCATTGGCGCCATTGGCAGCCAAAGAGTACATGTACATTTTCATAGGACTTGGAATTGCAGGTGTGATTTACGGATCTATCGTAGCATTGAAACAAAAAGATTTAAAGAAATTATTAGCGTATTCTTCCTTGGCACACGTTGGATTAATAGCAGCCGGAACGTACACTTTGACATTAGACGGATTGCGTGGAGCAGTTTTACAAATGATTGCACACGGATTTGTAGTTGTTGGATTGTTTTATGCCGCTGAAATTATCTTCAGAAGATACGAAACCAGAGCCATTGCTGAAATGGGCGGTATTCGTGCGTTATCACCAAAATTCACTTCAATGTTTTTGATTTTGGTTTTGGCATCAGTTGCCTTGCCAACTACTTTTAACTTTATTGGCGAGTTCACCGTTTTATACAGTCTTTCACAAATCAATATTTGGTTTGCCATTTTAGGAGGGACAACCATTATTTTAGGAGCGTATTATATGTTGAAAATGTTTCAACATGCCATGTTGGGAGAAACCAATACAAAGCCTTTTGCGGATGTAACTTTCAGTGAAGGAATAACAATGGTGCTTATAATTGGTGTTTTGTTCTTTTTTGGTATGTATCCAAAACCAATTACCGATTTGATTACGCCAAGTCTGGAAGAAATTTTAACTCAAATAAACCGAATTAACTAAGTCAAATAAAAAAATGAATACATTAATAGCTATAATAGGATTAGGTGTTTTATGCCTTTTATTTGAAATTTTTAATTTAAGGAAAGCCATTGTTCCAATAACAATACTTGGGTTATTGGCAGTGCTGGGTTTAACCATATCTGAATTTAATTCTACGGAGAGTTATTACAACAATATGATTGTTGTAAGTAAATTTTCAGCTTCATTCTCTTGTTTGTTTATCGTACTTACCATTTTCTTGGTGGCTTTAGGACATAATTTTTACGAAAATCACCAATCAAAAATCTCTGATTTTATTGCCATCAAAGTTTTTTTATTAGCTGGTGCCGTGGCAATGGTATCTTTTGGTAACCTAGCGATGTTCTTTCTTGGTATCGAAGTATTATCTATTGCGCTTTATATACTTGCGGCAAGTGATCGTATGAATTTAAAAAGTAATGAAGCAGGAATGAAGTATTTCTTGATGGGATCTTTTGCATCGGGAATCATTCTCTTTGGTATCTGTTTAATTTACGGAGCCATGGGTAGTTTTGATGTTATTGAAATTAGTGCATTATCCCAATCAGCAGAGTTGCCAGTGTGGTTCCCAATAGGAATTATTCTGGTTACAATAGGTATGTTGTTTAAAGTAGCGGCTGTACCTTTTCACTTTTGGGCACCAGATGTTTATGAAGGTTCTCCAGCATTGACAACGGCATTAATGAGTACTTTGGCTAAAGTAGTGGCAATTGCGACACTTTATAAATTATTATCAGTAATGAATGCTGATGTTTCTGAGTCATTTAAATTGGTAGTTGTGATTATTTCTATGGCTTCTATGTCCGTTGGTAATATTATGGCCTTGAGACAAACGAATGTGAAACGTATGTTGGCTTTTTCAGGTATTTCTCACGCTGGTTTTATGTTAATGACTTTGTTGAGTCTGTCTACATCAGCAGGAAGTTTATTATATTATACTGCTGCTTATTCTTTATCTGGAATCGCTGCTTTTAGTGTGATTTTATACGTTTGTAAAAATAGAGATAACGAAGATGTTGTTAATTTTCATGGATTAGGTAAAACTAATCCATTGCTTGCAGCCATTCTTACTGCGGCCTTACTTTCTATGGCTGGTATTCCTATTTTTGCAGGCTTTTTTGCCAAACTAGTATTGTTTAGTGACACCATCAAAGCTGGTTATTTAGCTTTGGTAATCGTTGCCGTGGTGAATTCTATTATTAGTGTTGGGTATTACTTCAAATTGATTTTAGCGATGTATACCAAAGAGCCAAACGAGGAACGTAAAGGAACTCCGGTTATCATTTATGCTGTTGCTATTATAGCAATTGTGTTGAATATTGCATTAGGGTTGTTCCCATCTTTAGTTTTGGATTTATTGGCTTAAACAAAAAATTTAAAAATATACAGAAAACCATCAAGAGCAATTTTGATGGTTTTTTAGTTTTAAAGGTTTTTTTCTTCATTTGAATAAATATTTTCTATTCCTGTATCTATATTTAAATTCTGTATCTCAAAAAGCTAAAAACTGAATTGATTAATTTTGCCTCTCAGAATTAGTTTTAATTTAATTATCGAAGTAAGATGGCAAATACATTAAAAATACAAATCTGGTCAGATATTATGTGTCCGTTTTGTTATATAGGAAAAAGAAGAATTGAAGCTGCCTTGCAGCTTTTCGAACATAAAGATGCCGTTGAAATCGAATGGAAAAGTTTTCAGTTGGACGCTGGTTTTGTATCTTCTTCGGAAGATAATTTAGTAGCCCATTTAGCAGAAAAATATAGAAAAGACACCGATTGGGCTCAAGGAATGCTAGATGATATGACGCAGAATGCTAAAAATTCAGGATTGGATTTCCATTTTGAAAAAGCAGTTATGGCGAATTCATTGCATGCGCATCGCTTGTTGCATTTGGCTAAAAAGTATTATTTGGCAAATGATTTAGAAGAATTATTGTTCAAAGCCTATTGGACGGATGGTAAAAATATAAATGATTTAGATACTTTGAAAGTATTGGGATTGGAAGTAGGATTGAGTGCTGAATCCATTGATGAAGTATTGCAGTCTGATGTTTACGCAAATGAAGTGCAGCAAGATATAGATGAGGCACAATCTATCGGTGTTCAGGGTGTTCCCTTTTTTGTTTTCGATAATAAATATGCAGTATCGGGTGCGCAACATATAGAAACTTTCGTAAAAACGCTTGAAAAAGTATGGGAAGAAGGCAAATTCGATTCGAAGGTTACGGTATTGAATGCAACCGATGGAGACAGCTGTGGAATAGATGGTTGTGATTAATAATTTTTGGTTAGTTAAATTACAAAACCTGTCTTTTAAGATAGGTTTTTTTTTGAATTATAAATAAAGTTATTTTCCTTGGCAGTACTAAATTATATGTGGTAATCTGAAAAACATGAAGTTGTTATAGAGCGGTATTTTTTAATGTTTTTCATGAATTGTTTAGGACATAAGTACGATTATCGATACTTTTGTGTCATTTATCGATAGAAATTATCGTTTTCATTACAAAAAATTGTTTTAAAATAAATTTTATACCTAAATTGGGATGATAAAGTTTAGTTCTGTTTTTTTAGATCCAGATAAAAAAGGATTTTAGAGATTATAAAGTGGGTTTTTTTATGGAGTAGGATAGTCTAAGTGCAATTTTGTATCGATGTTTTGAATCGTTCAAATAGTTTGGGTGATGATTATAAAATTTAAAAAATATATTTTATTCCACAATTTTTTATAAAACCATTAAGATGTTTTTAACGTACATTTTATTTTAAAATTTCCTGAACTAGATTTTGCAGTTAACAGATTATTTTTAATCATAATAGTTTACTGTAGCATTTAAATAAATTTGCAAATTTTCCCTCATCAATAAAATATCTTTAGTATGAATATAAATTACTCTCAAGATTTTAAAGTTTTACACTTTACTAAATTAAAATCTTTAAAATTTAAGTGCATTGATAAAATTTTTGTCTTAATTTTTCTTTTTATTTCTAGTGTTGGGCTATCGCAAAATTTTCAAAATGTAGCTGTAACTTCTGTGTCAACAGGTGGTGGCACCAATAATGCTTTGTTTGTGGCCAACTCTCCAACCATACCGCTGTTGAAATTTGTAAGAGCTCAGCGTTTATCGGGCGCAAATGTAGGAAATTTTACAATAAATGGAGATAATATTGTTTATACGCATGGTGCTGGAGGAACGGGTATACCAGCCAATAACTCAAAGATTCGATTTACTTTTTTACAAGCAGACGCAGTTACACCTGTGCCTATAAACGATTTTAGATTTGTTATTAATGACATTGACGGTCCCAACAACGAAGCTTTGGCTACAAATTGTGGTGCTTCTGTACGATTTGCTGGTACAGCCGATCCTACTAGGTTAATAATTGATAAAAATCCACCAGATTTAAACGCCACTGGTACCGTTGCTGAATCAGGAGCTGCACCCAGCAGAGTAATGTTTGAATTTAATGATGTTTCTAGTATTGAATTTGATAATTATGCTAACAGCGGTTTTCTAAAGGAATTTGATATGAATCAGAATAATTTTGCCATTTTATTGCCTTTATATGCAGTATGCTTGCAAGATTCGGATGGCGATGGAAAAAACGATGCTATTGATTTAGATGATGATAACGACGGTATTTTAGATTCTGTTGAAGCTGGAGGCAATAATCCAAATGGAGATCAGGACGGTGATGGTTTGCCAAATTATTTAGATACAACAAATAACAGCGGACAATCGGCCACATATTCAGCAAATGCCGACGGTTCAGTAACCAACTATACCGACGCAGATGGTGACGGCGTTCCTGATGTATATGAGTCAAGTTCAGATTCTGACCCTTTACCCAATCATTTAGATTTAGATTCCGATAATGATGGGTGTTCTGATTCTAATGAATATTATAACAATAATACATCTGCTGCAATTGGTCAGCAATTTGGTCAAACTGGAGGAGCAATAGCTCCAACAAATGCAAATGGAACAGTAATAGCTGCTTCTTATACTGGAACGTATACTAATGCGATTACTGTTGGTAATGTGATAACAGGTCAGCCTGCCAACCAAGTGATATTTTCCAATGGCAATGCTGTTTTCTCAGTGACTATTCCATTTTCAGGAACTATACAATACCAATGGCAAGAAAGCACTAATGGTGGTACAGTATGGTCTAATATTACAAATACGGGAATATATTCAGGAACAACAACAGCTTCTTTGAATTTAACTGGAGTAACTTTAACACAGAATGGTTATGATTATCGAGTGATTATAACAAAAAGCGATTACGTATGTGGTACTGTTGTTTCAGCAGCTGCAGATTTGATAGTAAATCCACAAGCTAATGTTGGTGTTGTTAAAACAGTAAATAATTCAACTCCAAATGTAGGAAGTAATGTCGTTTTTACAATTGTTGCTAGTAATGTAGGACCAAATACTGCAACTAATGTTAACGCTAACGATATATTACCAACAGGCTATACATTTGTAAGCTCTATAGTAACTACAGGAACATACACTAGCGGATCTGGTTTGTGGGCTATTGGTACATTAGCCAATGGAGTTTCTCAGACCTTGACCATAACAGCAATCGTTAACGCAACGGGCAATTATGCCAATATGGCAACTATTACTGCTACAGAGAATGATCCAACCTCAGGAAATAATTCTTCAACAAGTACACCAATACCCGTAGCGCAGGCAAACGTTGGTATCACTAAAGCGGTGAATAATTCAACTCCAAATGTAGGAAGTAATGTTGTATTTACCCTTATAGCAAATAACGCTGGGCCTAGTAGTGCAACAGCAGTATCAGTGACAGATGTCTTACCTACTGGTTATACCTATGTTAGCAATACTGCACCGAGCACGGGAACATTCAACAGTGGTACTGGAGTTTGGTCAGTAGGCAATTTAGCTAATGGAGGCAGTGCAACTTTAACCATTACAGCTACTGTAAATGCAACAGGAAGTTATGCTAATACGGCAAGTATTGCAGCCAATGAAGCCGATCCAACACTAGGGAACAATACATCAACAAGTACACCAATACCCGTTCCACAATCGAACGTAGGAATTACTAAAACAGTAAATAATGCCACACCAAGTGTCGGCAGCAACGTTATTTTTACTTTGACGGCTACTAATGCAGGACCAAGTAGTGCAACGGGTATAAATGTAACTGATGTTTTACCTGCGGGTTATACCTATGTTAGCAATACTGCACCGAGCACGGGGACATTCAATGGTGGTAGTGGAGTTTGGTCAATTGGCAATGTAGCTAATGGAGGCAGTGCAGCTTTAACAATCACAGCTACAGTAAATTCAACGGGTAGTTATGCCAACAGAGCAGACATTACAGCCAATGAAGCCGATCCAACACTAGGGAACAACAGTTCAACAAGTACCCCAATACCCGTTCCACAATCGAACGTAGGAATTACTAAAACGGTAAATAATGCAACTCCAAATGTAGGAAGCAATGTTATATTCACCCTTACAGCAAATAATGCAGGACCAAGTAGCGCAACGGGGGTAAATGTAACAGATGTTTTACCTGCTGGTTATACTTATGTTAGCAATACTGTACCGAGTACGGGGACATTCAATAGTGGAACTGGAGTTTGGTCAATAGGCAATTTAGCTAATAGCGCCAGTGCAACTTTAACAATTACTGCTACAGTAAACGCAACAGGCAGTTATGCCAATACGGCGACTATTGCAGCCAACGAAGCAGATCCAACACTAGGGAACAATACATCAATAAGTACACCAACGCCAATCGCATCAAATGTGGGCGATAATGATAATGATGGTATTCCAGACACAACAGATATTGATGATGATAATGATGGAATTTTGGATACAACAGAAGGACTAAATGCAGGATTGTTAACAGCTTTAAATGGTTCCAATGATGCAAATGGTGTCACAGTTAATGCTACTGCAAATATAACTTGTCCTTCTGGAAATATTTCTGTAGATTCAAAAAAAATTAGTTTTGATTTTCGTTGGAATAACGGAGTAGGAGGTGGATTTTCGTCTCAAACGATTCCTTCTGCAACATCCACTCAATCTGTAGTTTCTATTTTTGTAGATGGAACAAAATATATGGATATTACAACACCTTCTGATGGTGGAAGTAATGCTGATAATGCAACAAATAATGGTGGTGACGCCATTATAACTATTTTTAATGGTGCTACTTTTACAAATTCATTACCTTCTATTCAAGGAAATAATTACATAAATCATACGCCATACCTCGCTACAACTGGTCTATCTACTATTGTAATGACAATTCCTGCAAATATTGCTTCAAATGTTAGCTATCAAGCAATTTTAAAATCAGATGATTATGTTATAAATAATTTTGTTGTTGTTGCATCTTGCGCAACAGATACAGATAACGATGGTGTTCCTAATTATTTAGATTTAGATTCAGACAATGATGGAGTATTCGATTTGAAAGAATCTGGAAGTAATCCAAACTTAGATTTAGACAATAATGGTATCATTGATGGTTCTGTTCAGTCAAATGGTTTACCAACTGCTTTGGGTGGAACGCCTACTACACCACTAAATACTGATGGTGACGGTATTGCTAATTATCTTGATTTAGATTCTGACAACGATGGATGTTCAGATTCAAATGAATACTACAACAATAACACATCTGCTGCAATTGGTCAGCAATTTGGTCAAACTGGAGGAGCTATAGCTCCAACAAATACAAATGGTACAGTAATAGCAGCTTCCTACTCAGGAACATATACAAATGTAGTTACCGTGGGTAATGTAATTACAACCCAACCTGCCAATAAAGTAACTGTTGCTGGCGGTAATACAGTTTTTTCTGTAACAATACCTGTTTCGGGTACTGTAGCATACCAATGGCAAGAAAGTACAAACGGCGGTTCAACGTTTACAAATATTATCAATTCAGGTATTTATTCGGGTGCAACAAGCGCTTCTTTAAATCTAACAGGAGTTACATCAACTCAAAACGGTTATGACTACAGAGTTATAATAACCAAAAGCGATTATGTTTGTGGAAATATTATTTCATTGTCGGCAGATTTAATTGTTACGCCACAATCAAATGTAGGTATTACTAAAACAGTAAATAATGCCACACCAAATGTAGGTTCCGATATTATTTTTACCCTAACGGCAACTAATGCAGGACCAAGTAGTGCAACGGGTGTAAATGTAACTGATGTTTTACCTGCGGGTTATACCTATGTTAGCAATACTGCACCAAGCACGGGGACATTCAATAGTGGTAGTGGAGTTTGGTCAATAGGCAATGTAGCTAATGGAGGCAGTGCAACTTTAACTATAGCAGCTACGGTAAATGCAACGGGTAGTTATGCCAACAGAGCAGACATTACAGCCAATGAAGCCGATCCAACACTAGGGAACAATACTTCAACAAGTACACCAATACCCGTTCCACAATCGAACGTAGGAATTACTAAAACAGTAAATAATGCCACACCAAGTGTTGGTTCCGATGTTATTTTTACACTAACGGCAACTAATGCAGGACCAAGTAGTGCAACGGGCGTAAATGTAACTGATGTTTTACCTGCGGGTTATACCTATGTTAGTAATACTGCACCAAGCACGGGGACATTCAATAGTGGTAGTGGAGTTTGGTCAATCGGCAATGTAGCTAATGGAGGCAGTGCAACTTTAACTGTAACAGCTACGGTAAATGCAACGGGTAGTTATGCCAACAGAGCAGACATTACAGCCAATGAAGCCGATCCAACACTAGGGAACAATACATCAACAAGTACACCAATACCCGTTCCACAATCGAACGTAGGAATTATTAAAGCAGTAAATAATGCAACTCCAAATGTAGGAAGCAATGTTATATTCACCCTTACAGCAAATAATGCAGGACCAAGTAGTGCAACGGGTGTAAATGTAACTGATGTTTTACCTGCGGGTTATTCCTATGTTAGCAATACTGCACCAAGCACGGGGACATTCAATAGTGGTAGTGGAGTTTGGTCAATAGGCAATCTAGCTAATGGAGGCAGTGCAACTTTAACTATAACAGCTACGGTAAATGCAACGGGTAGTTATGCCAACAGAGCAGACATTGCAGCCAATGAAGCAGATCCAACATTAGGAAACAACAGTGCAACAAGTACCCCAGTACCCGTTCCACAATCGAACGTAGGAATTACTAAAACAGTAAATAATGCCACGCCAAGTGTTGGTTCAGATGTTATTTTTACCTTAACGGCAACTAATGCAGGACCAAGTAGTGCAACGGGTGTAAATGTAACTGATGTTTTACCTGCGGGTTATACTTTTGTTAGTTCAACAACTGCAACAGGAACATATACAGCAGGAACAGGAATTTGGTCTATTGGTACTTTAGCCAATGCAGGCAGTATAACTTTAACTATAACAGCTACTGTAAATGCAACAGGAAGTTATGCTAACACGGCAACAATTGCAGCAAATGAAGCCGATCCAACACCGGGAAACAATACATCAACAAGTACACCATCAGCAGTTGATGTAATTGATGCTGTAAATGATGGTCCAGCAACTGTAGCTTCAGCAACAACACCTACAGTTATTTTAAATGTAACTGATAATGATACTTTAAATACTATTGCAGTAACAGGGGCAAACACTGATGTAACACCAATAACTACAGGACCATTGAGTATTGATATTAATGGTAATTTAACATTAGCAGCCAACACAGCTTCAGGAACTTATCTAATTACTTATGAGTTGTGTGAATCTGGGGCAAGTCCAGCAAATTGTAATACGGCTATAGTGACTGTTGTAGTTCAGAATCCATTACTTGCAGTAAATGATGGGCCAATTACAGTAGCGACTGCTGAAGTTTCTAAAGTTGTTTTAAATGTAACTACAAATGATACGTTACATGGAGATTTGGTAACAGATACAAATACTAATATAACTCCAAAAACAACAGGCCCATTAAGTGTTGCTAGTAATGGTGAGATAACTTTGGCAGGCAATACACCTTCTGGAACCTACAGTATTATTTATGAAATATGTGAGATAGGAGCAAACCCAGTAAATTGTAAAACAGCAACAGCAACAGTAGTTGTATTTAATTCCATCGTGGCTAACCCAGATATAACAGGAGGACTTCCAGGAGCTACAACTGGTTCTGTTTTAGGGAATGACACCTTAAGTGGAATCCCACCTATTAATCCAGCTGATGTAATTTTGACAACTACAGTTACAAATGCTGTATTAACATTAAATCCAGATGGTACCATTACAATTGCAGCAGGTACAGCGGCAGGACCTCAAACATTAGAATATCAAATATGTGAAATTGGTTCGAATCCAGCTAATTGCAGTACTACTTCTGTTACAGTAAACGTTTTCCAAGCAGCAGTAGATGCCATTGTTGATGATTTTACAGCAGTACCATATACCGGTGGAAATGGAGGAACTACTACATCAGTATTGAATAATGATACCCTTAATGGAGTTGTCTTAAATCCAGCAGATGTTAATTTAACATTCAGTGGAACAGCGCCTACAGGATTTGTGCTTAATAGTAATGGTACGATAACAGTACCTTCTGGACAAGTTTCGGGTACCTATATGGTTTTTTATCAAATATGTGAAGCGATAAATCCGGGTAATTGTGATATAGCCAATGCGAAAATTCGTATTAGTAATCAAATTAATGCATTTGATGATGCCTTCCCTCCACAAGCGCCAAGCACTACAGTGGTTACAACAGTTGGAAGTGTGTTAGCTAATAACGGTAATGGAGCAGATAATTTAAATGGAATAGCAGTTACATCAACAAATACAGATGTGACACCAGTAACCACTGGACCATTGCGTATTGATGCAGATGGAAATTTGACTTTAGCTCCAAATACTGTTTCAGGTACGTATACCATCATTTATCAATTGTGTGAAGCAGGAGCAGACCCTGTAAATTGTACAAACGCAACTGGAACAGTAGTTGTTTTAAATCCAATTGATGCAGTTGATGATAATCCAGTTGCAGTAAACACAGGACTAAATCCAAAAGTAGTGTTTAATATAACAGACAACGATACATTGAATACTGTTTTAGTAAGTCCAACCAATACGAATGTTACCCCAGTTTCTGCAGGACCATTGAGTATCGATTCGAATGGGGTAGTAACATTAGCAGGAAATACACCAAGCGGAAGCTATAGTATTACCTATGAATTGTGTGAAGTTAATCCATCAACAGGATTGGCTGTAACACCAACGAATTGTAATAGCGCTGTG
>NZ_JBLVPU010000017.1:0-102483 GCF_048286735.1 Flavobacterium frigidum
AACTGTCTTGATAACGCAATTATTGAGAATTTCTTCGGTATATTAAAATCAGAATTGTTTTATCTGAAAAAATACACATCAATTGACCAATTAAAAGGGGAAATAAAGGAGTATATAGATTATTATAATAATGACAGAAGTAAGTCTAATTTAAACAAAATGAGCCCGATACAATATCGAGCTCATTATTATCAAAATTAATTATAAATTTGTCCAAACTTTTGGGTTCAGTCTAGTGAAGGAGCTTTTTTATTTTTAGTCTTGTGAATTATTGAGTTTAGAATTTCGTTTACCGTAAAGGAAGTAAATTAATAGACCTATTGCTAACCAGCCCATCGAGAATTTTTGAGCATCTAAACTAAGTTGAGTCATTAAATAAATGTTAATAGCTATACCACAAACAGCAATTACTGGTAAGGCAGGTACTTTAAAAGTTCGTTCTAAACCAGGTTGTTTAATTCTCAAAATCCATACAGCTATACAAACCATTGTAAAGGCGAATAAAGTTCCAAAACTACACATTTCTGCTAATTTACTAATCGGTGTAAAGGCAGCAACAGTAGCAATAAATCCACCTAAGATCATCAAGTTTGTTTTTGGTGTACCAGATAAAGGATTAACTTTTGAGAAAACAGGAGGAATTAAACCATCTTTTGACATTCCTAAGAAGATACGAGATTGTCCCATGATCATTACCATTAATACTGATATCAAACCTACAGTAGCAGCTATTGTAATAATATAACCAGCCCAAGCTTGTCCAGCAATATCAAATGCGTAAGCTACTGGGGCTTTTATTGCTTCAGGGTATTTTCCTAGTGGGTTAAAGTCTTGGTAGCTAATCATTCCTGTTAATACTAACGATACTAATATGTAAAGAATTGTACATACTAATAATGATACAATGATAGCAAAAGGAACGTCTTTTTTAGGGTTGATTGCTTCACCAGCTTGAGTGGATACAGCATCAAAACCTACATATGCAAAGAAAATGGCCGCAGCTCCGGATACAATACCTTTGAGTCCGTAAGCTTGATGCGGTTTTTCATCAACTATAATAGTTTGTACATCAGGTATAAATGGAGACCAGTTATCTACATTTATGAAGAATGCACCAGCAATAATTACAAAAATTACAGCAGATACTTTTAAGATTACAATAAAGTTGTTCGCACTAGCTGCCTTTTCAGTACCTTTTATTAATAAAGATATTACCAAAATTACAATTAAAAAAGCGGGTAAGTTCATTGAAAATCCTTCGCCAGTATAACTCGCTGGGTCTGTAGTTAGCCAATCGGGTAGTTTTATCCCAAACATTTTGAGCATTTTATTAAAATATCCTGACCATGAAACGGCGACCGTCATAGAGCCCATGGCATATTCTAAAATTAATCCCCAACCAATAATCCAAGCAAAAACTTCACCAATTGTCCCATAAGCATAGGCGTATGCAGAACCTTCCACAGGTAAAATAGAAGCAAATTCTGAATAGCACAACGCTGCAAATACACAGGCAATACCCGCAATTACAAATGAAAGTGCAAGTGCTGGTCCAGCATGATTGTAGGCTCCTGTACCTGTAAGAACGAATATTCCTCCTCCGATAATAGCTCCAATACCAATTGCAGTAAGGCTCCACTTTCCTAAAACTCTTTTTAATTGACTTTTTTTCATATCAGCTTCAAAAGCAGATACTGGTTTAACTCTCCAAATTGACATGGTTGTTTAATGTTTTAAGTTATTAAGCTTCAAATGTATTCTTTTTTGTAAAAAATAAAAATTATTATTTAAGTTTAAGTACTAAAAAATGTGTGAACAACTTATTTTTATCAATTTATCAGTGTTTACGTAAATAAAATATATTTGATTAAGCTCATATTAAAAATGTTTTGTTGTGAGCATTTAGACGTTTCATATTTATTCTTTACTTTTATAATTATTATGTATTAAGCTCTCAAACGTAAACAATGAGTTCAAAAGTTATTCAGTCTTATTTTAATTTTACTCGCGAACAGCGAAGCGGTATTTTTATATTGTTCGGAATTATTATTTTGTTGCAAATTATTTATTTTTTTGTGACCTTTAATGATAAATCTAAAGAGGATCCTGAGAAACAGAAATGGCTTTCCCTTCAATCTGAAGTTGATGCTATGAAAAAAACTGCAAATGAGGAAACATATAAAATTTATCTCTTTAACCCTAATTTTATAACCGATTATAAAGGGTATAAGTTAGGAATGTCAATATTAGAGATTGATCGGCTTTTAGCGTTTCGAAAAGAAAATAAGTATGTGAATTCAGCAAAAGAATTTCAAAATGTGACAAAGGTGTCAGATTCTCTATTAAATGTAATGGCTCCTTATTTTAAATTTCCAGATTGGGTAAACCAAAAAAATGCGCCAAGACAGTATAAAAAGTATTCAAATCCGGCTTTCGCCAAAAAGGAAAATATTGTTCTTATTGATATAAATCAGGCCACGAAAGAGGATTTAGTAAAAATCTATGGAATTGGCGATGCTATTTCTCTTCGGATTTTAAAACAAAAAGAACTTTTGGGAGGATTTGTTTCCATGAAGCAAATGAATGACGTATGGGGATTATCTCCAGAAGTAATAGAAAATTTGAATACCAATTTTAAAGTTTCTGTTCTGCCTGACTTTAAGAAAATAGATATTAATAACGCATCTTTAAAAGAGCTTACTCAGTTTTATTATTTCAGATACGCTTTGGCAAAACAAATAGTTACTTATAGAAGTATGAAAGGAAAAATCAACAATATTGAGGATTTAACAAAAATCAAGGGATTTCCTGTTGATAAAGCAAATTTAATTGGCTTATATTTGGACTTTAATTAAAATTCGGTAACTTGCGGCTTTAAATTCATTTGATTTTTTTAAAAAAATGACTGTTTTATTATGAACTATTTTTTAAATTATCATTTTATTACCTAGCAATCAAAATTCTAACCTCGAAACAAAAATCTATTTATTTTGTTTCAACGCATTCAATTTGTTAAAAAAAAAGTATTAGTTATATGAATTCAATTTATTTTACAGAAGAACACCAATCATTTAGAGAAAGTTTAAAAGATTTTTTACAAAAAGAAGTTGTGCCACATATTGAGAAATGGGAAAAAACTGGCACTATTGAACGCTTTATTTGGAAGAAATTTGGTGAAATGGGCTATTTTGGTATTGCTTATCCTGAGGCATACGGAGGATTAAACTTAGACTTGTTTTACACCGTTATTTTTCTTGAAGAACTTCAAAAAATTAAATCATCTGGTTTTGCAGCTGCGATGTGGGCACATTCATATTTAGCAATGACCCATTTGAACGCCGAAGGCGATGAACGAATTAAACAAGATTATTTAGCGCCAAGTATTGCTGGTGAAAAAATAGGTGCTTTGTGTATATCAGAGCCTTTTGGTGGTAGTGACGTAGCGGGTATGCGAACTAATGCGGTGTTAAAGGGCGATAAGTACGTAATAAATGGCTCAAAAACTTTTATTACAAATGGGGTGTATGCAGATTACTACATTGTGGCTGCAAAAACAAGTCCTGAACTTGGGAATAAGGGAATTAGCATCTTTTTGATGGATAGCAACTTGAAAGGTATTACTGCTAACAAATTGGATAAATTAGGTTGGAGAGCTTCAGATACTGCAGAGTTAGCATTTGATGATGTAGAAATTCCAGTAGAAAATTTGATGGGTGAAGCGGGTAAAGGGTTTCCTTATATTATGCAGCATTTTGCTTTAGAGCGTTTGATCATGGCTATTAATGCTCATGCTAGAGCAGAGTACGCAATTGATTATACTATCGAATACATGTCGCAACGAGAGGCTTTTGGAAAAAAAATCAGCAAGTTTCAGGCATTGAGACATACTATGGTCGAGCATGCCACAGAAGTAGAACATTGCAAAGTGTTTAATTATGCGGCCGTGGCAAGATTAGACAAAGGCGAGTACGTAGTTAAGGAGGCTACAATGGCTAAATTAAAATCTACCAAAGTTTCTGATGAAACTATATACAGTTGTTTACAAATGCTAGGAGGTTATGGTTACATGGAAGAATATCCTCTAGCGCGTTTGTCGAGAGACAGCCGTTTAGGGCCTATTGGTGGTGGAACATCAGAAATCCTCAAAGAGATATTAGGAAAAATGATCATTGATCAACAAAATTACGAGCCAGCAGTTAAATAACATCTCAAATACAGGGTAACAAGCATGAAATATTTCGCGACTTTTTAGTGAATTATTTTATAGACAAGCTTAAAAAAAGCGATAATCAATTTCGATTATCGCTTTTTTCATTTATTCCGTCTGCTATTATTTCTTGAACAATCTCATGTTCTCCCTCTTCAAGCTTTTCTTTTAGATGCTCTTGTTTTGAAGTATTTTTGTTGATGAAAAACTTTGCATATATCGGAAAATGATCAGATCCGAAATATTCTAAACTTCTTAATTCATCAATAAACACATCTGGTGTGTGAAACATTAAATCAATTGGAAATCTTAAAAACCAATATTTGGTATGAAAACTTGAAATGAATCCTCGACCAATTCTTCCGTCGATAGTCTCGCTGGTTTTTCTAAAAAGTATAGAGGATTTTGCCCAAGCTACATTATTGAAATCTCCAACTACGATACAGGTATCGGAGTTTTGTTTTATTTTTTTTGCAATACTCAAAAGTTCTCCATCACGCTCTTTAGAATTTTCTTCTTCAGTAGGACTTGGTGGTGGCGGATGAACGGCAAAAAAAGTGAATTTAAAATTGTCAGCTGTTGTTATTTTTGCCTCAATACTGGGCAGGTCATCCGCCACAAAATAATGAACACTGTGTTTTGTTATTTTTAATTTAGAATATAAATGCATCCCGTAGGTGTTATCTAAGGCTACTTTGATATTGTATTTGTATTTTTGATCCAAAACTGAGAGTGCTTTTTCCCAATTTTCATCAGATTCCATGGTTAAAACAATATCTGGATTGTATTTGTGAACTAAAGCTGTAAATTTTGCGTATTCTAAATTTTCTTGAAATACGTTGGCTGAAAGTACTGTGATTATTTCTGAAGAAACATCACAAGGTTCTCTTTGTACTGACTTGTGAAAAGAAGTATACTTGTAAAGGGCTGCAAGATGACTTATAATACTTAATAAAGTCAAAAATTGAAGAATCGGTATCCAAACATCTGATTCATTTATTAAGATAAAGCTAAAGACTAAAGCCGTAATCTGTAAAATAAGTATTTGAATTTTTCCAAACTCAAAAAATCTATAGAACCAATGTGTAAGTGGCATATAGGGTAAAAAACTTGCAATAAGTAATAGAGTAGAAATTATGATAAACCACATAAACTTTATTTTGTTGGTAAAATTAAATAAAATTATGCAAATACTTGTTAGTTCACTTTATTATCCTACTTTTGCAAACTAAAGAAAGGGGGTGTCTATATTATGTTAATTATACCAATTAAAGACGGAGAAAATATCGATAGAGCGTTAAAACGTTACAAAAGAAAATTTGATAAAACAGGAACTGTTCGTCAATTAAGAGCGCGTACAGCTTTTATTAAACCTTCAGTAACGAATAGAATCAAAATTCAAAAAGCGGCTTATATCCAAAATATGAGAGATAACTTAGAGAGTTAGTCAATATTTATTCAAAATAAAATACCGTTAGTCATCAGAAGTTTTATAACTTTGATGCTAACGGTTTTTTTATGACTACAAATATAGATGCATTTCGAAATTACCTACAATTGGAGAAAAAATATTCTCCACATACCATCATAGCGTATTGCAATGACATTTCTTCTTTCGAATCCTACAATACAATACATTTCGACCAAAAAAATATAGATCAGGCCAATTACAATCAAATAAGGACTTGGATTGTATTTCTTGTTAATGCTGGTTTGTCTAATACTTCCGTCAATAGAAAAATGGCTTCCTTGAAAGCATTTTATAAGTTTTTATTAAAGACCAAGCAGTTAGAAGCAAGTCCGTTACTTAAACACAAAGCTTTAAAGTCGCAAAAAATCCTTCAGATTCCCTTTTCAGAAAAAGAAGTTGTCGATGTTTTAGATGTAATGAATAACACTTCAGGTTTCGAAGGTATTCGAAATAAGCTTATCATAGATTTGTTTTATACTACCGGGATGCGTCGGGCAGAGTTGATAGGTTTGAAAATAGTCAATTTAGATCTGGCTGGTGGTACTATAAAAGTATTGGGAAAGCGCAATAAGGAACGTATTTTACCAATTTTACCTATTATAAAAGAGCAGTTTTTTCTGTTCCTAGAAGAGCGAGACCGCTTGATTTCCATTGTTGATTGTGATTATTTATTTCTAACAAAAAAAGGGTTAAAATTAAATGAATCCTTTGTGTATCGATTAATAAATTCTTACTTTAGTGGAGTCTCTGAAAAAGTAAAAAAGAGTCCCCATATCTTGAGGCATACTTTTGCAACGCATTTGTTAAATAATGGAGCAGATTTAAATTCACTCAAAGAGTTATTAGGTCATTCTAGTTTAGCGTCAACGCAAATATACACGCACAATAGTTTATCAGAGCTTAAAAGTGTATACGAAGGAGCGCATCCTAGAATGAATAAGTAATTTGGAGAAATGTTTAACTATTAAAAAAAAAATTATGAAGGTAAGTGTTCATGCGGTTAACTTTACTGTTGACAAAAAACTGGTAGATTTTGTTCAGGATAGAATGGACAAGTTGGAAAAGTACTATGATAAAGTGGTATCAGCAGATGTTTTTTTGAAGGTTGAAAAAACAAGTGATAAGGAAAACAAAATTGCCGAAGTAAAAATCAATGTTCCTGGCGATGATTTTTTAGTTAAAAAACAATGTAAAACTTTTGAAGAAGCTGTTGAGCTCTCGGCAGAATCCTTAGAGAGAATGTTAATAAAAAGAAAAGAAAAAATAAGTTCACACATTTAAAATTATTTTTTTTTAAAAAATGTTTTGAATGAGAGATAAAATCTTTACATTTGCAGTCCGTTAGAAATAGCGGACTTTTTTTATTGATTTGCCAGCGTAGCTCAGTTGGCTAGAGCAGCTGATTTGTAATCAGCAGGTCGTGGGTTCGAGTCCCTCCGCCGGCTCAAAAATGTAAAGGTTAATAATAGAAAAAGTAGGGGAGATACTCAAGCGGCCAACGAGGGCAGACTGTAAATCTGCTGTGTAAACTTCGCAGGTTCGAATCCTGCTCTCCCCACTAAGAAAATTAAATTGTGGTAATTGAATTGAAAAATTCAAAACTGTGATTTAAACTCTTTGATAAGAGGTTCTGCCGACTTAGCTCAGAGGTAGAGTGCTTCCTTGGTAAGGAAGAGGTCACGGGTTCAATTCCCGTAGTTGGCTCAATTAAGTAGGAAATTGAAATAAATATATAAACTAGATTAAAAATTAAGTAAAATGGCAAAAGAAACCTTTAACCGTAACAAGCCCCACTTAAACATTGGTACAATTGGGCACGTAGATCACGGAAAAACTACATTAACTGCAGCAATAACTAAAGTGTTATCTGATGCTGGTTACTGTCAAGCAAAATCATTTGATCAAATTGATAATGCACCTGAAGAAAAAGAAAGAGGTATTACAATTAATACATCTCACGTTGAGTACGAAACTGCTAATCGTCATTACGCTCACGTTGACTGTCCAGGTCACGCGGATTACGTAAAGAACATGGTTACTGGAGCTGCGCAAATGGATGGTGCTATTCTTGTAGTAGCTGCAACTGATGGTCCAATGCCACAAACACGTGAGCACATTCTTTTAGGTCGTCAGGTTGGTATTCCTAGAATGGTTGTATTCATGAACAAAGTGGATATGGTTGATGACGAGGAATTATTAGAACTTGTTGAAATGGAAATTAGAGACTTATTGTCTTTTTATGAATATGATGGAGATAATTGTCCAGTTATTCAAGGGTCAGCTCTTGGTGGATTAAACAATGATCCAGTTTGGACTCCAAAAATTCTTGAACTAATGGAAGCAGTAGATTCTTGGATTGAAGAGCCAATTAGAGATACTGAAAAGCCTTTCTTGATGCCAGTTGAAGATGTATTTACTATTACTGGTCGTGGAACTGTAGCTACAGGTCGTATCGAAACTGGTATTGCTAATACAGGTGATGCTGTTGAAATCATTGGTATGGGAGCTGAAAAATTAACTTCTACAATTACAGGAGTTGAGATGTTCCGTAAAATCCTTGATAGAGGTGAAGCTGGAGATAACGTAGGTTTATTGTTAAGAGGTGTTGATAAAGAATCTATCAAAAGAGGAATGGTTATCATTAAGCCAGGATCAGTAAAACCACACGCTACTTTCAAAGCTGAGGTTTATATCTTGAAAAAAGAAGAAGGTGGACGTCATACTCCATTCCATAATAACTACCGTCCACAGTTTTACGTACGTACAACTGACGTAACAGGAGTTATTACTTTACCAGAAGGTGTAGAGATGGTAATGCCAGGAGACAACTTAACGATCAATGTATCTTTGTTAAGCCCAATCGCAATGAGCGTTGGTTTACGTTTCGCTATCCGTGAAGGTGGTAGAACTGTAGGTGCTGGACAAGTTACTGAGATAGTAGGTTAATCCATTAAATATATTCAAAAAAGTAGTGTCGTTTAACGATGACACTACTTTTTATTCTACGGGCGTAGTTCAAGGGTAGAATAGCGGTCTCCAAAACCGTTGATGGGGGTTCGAATCCCTCCGCCCGTGCAAAAAAATAAATCATAATGACAAAAGTTGTTAATTACATATCAGAAGCATTTGAGGAATTAAAGTCAAATGTAACTTGGCCTGCTTGGTCTGAGGTGCAACGTCTTACGATTGTTGTTGCTGTTTTTTCAGTTTTATTCGCTTTGGCAACTTGGGGAGTAGATGAAATTTTTGCGAAAGCTTTGGCTGGATTTTTTAACTGGATTAAAGCGTAATTCCCTCGTTATGGCAGATAATAATATTAAGAAGTGGTATGTCGTTAGAGCGGTCAGTGGTCAAGAGAATAAGGTAAAAGCTTATATTGAGACTGAAATAGCAAGACTTGGAATGGAAGATTATGTATCTCAAGTTTTAGTTCCTACTGAGAAAGTAGTTACAGTAAAAGAGGGGAAAAAAATAGTCAAAGACAAAGTTTATTTTCCGGGTTATGTTATGATTGAAGCTAATCTTGTTGGTGAAATACCTCATATTATCAAGTCTATAACAAGCGTTATTGGTTTTTTAGGTGAAATCAAAGGTGGAGAACCTGTTCCATTGAGAATGTCTGAAGTCAATAGAATGTTGGGTAAAGTAGATGAGTTAGCTGTAAATACAGATACTCGTTCTATTCCCTTTAATATTGGAGAAACAATTAAGGTTGTTGATGGCCCTTTTAATGGTTTCAATGGAACTGTTGAAAAAATCAATGAAGAAAAGCGTAAACTAGAAGTAATGGTTAAAATTTTCGGTAGAAAAACACCATTAGAGCTTAGTTTTATGCAAGTTGAAAAAGTATAATTTTTTGTTACATCTATAATATCCATTATAATCGCTTCCATTGATTGTAATGTTAAATTTTTTAAAAAATGGCTAAAGAAATTAGTAAGGTAGTTAAACTACAAGTTAAGGGAGGTGCTGCGAACCCGTCGCCACCGGTTGGACCTGCTTTAGGAGCTGCTGGGGTAAACATCATGGAATTCTGTAAGCAATTTAATGCTAGAACTCAGGATAAACCCGGCAAAATATGCCCAGTACAAATTACTGTGTATAAAGACAAATCATTTGATTTTGTTGTAAAAACTCCTCCGGCGGCTGTCCAGTTATTGGAAGCTGCAAAGCTAAAGTCAGGATCTGGTGAACCAAATCGTAAAAAAGTAGCAAGCGTTACTTGGGATGTTATCAAAGCAATTGCTGAAGATAAAATGGTAGATTTAAATGCATTCACAATCGAATCTGCTATGAGCATGATTGCTGGAACAGCTAGATCTATGGGTATAACTGTATCAGGAGATTCTCCTTTTTAATTAAGAGAAAGACATGGCAAAATTGACAAAAAAGCAAAAAGAGGCTGCTTCAAAAATTGAAAAGAACAAATTATACTCTTTAAAAGATGCAGCTGCATTGATAAAGGTTATTGCTTCTGCAAAATTTGATGAGTCTGTTGATATCGCTGTTCGATTGGGTGTAGATCCAAGAAAAGCGAATCAAATGGTAAGAGGTGTAGTAACATTACCTCATGGAACTGGTAAAGATGTAAAAGTATTAGCATTAGTTACTCCAGATAAAGAAGCGGAAGCTTTGGCTGCTGGTGCTGACTATGTAGGTCTTGACGATTACCTTCAAAAAATTAAAGACGGTTGGACAGATGTTGATGTTATCATCACGATGCCTGCTGTTATGGGTAAATTAGGCCCATTAGGTCGTATTTTAGGACCTAGAGGTTTAATGCCAAATCCTAAAACAGGTACAGTAACTATGGATGTTGCTAAGGCTGTTCAAGAGGTTAAAGCTGGTAAAATTGACTTTAAAGTTGACAAAACTGGTATCGTACATGCAGGAATTGGTAAAGTTTCTTTTGGAGCTGAGCAAATTTATGACAATGCACACGAAATTATTCAAACATTAATCAAACTTAAGCCAACTGCTGCTAAAGGTACCTACATTAAAGGTATTCACCTTACAAGCACTATGAGTCCTGCAATTGCATTGGATCCAAAAGCAGTATAATTGGTAGTTAATAATTTTTAGTATGACTAGAGAAGAAAAATCAATCGCGATTGAAGAATTAACTGCACAGTTAGCTGGTACAAATATCATATACATATCTGATATTTCAGGACTTAATGCAGAGACTACTTCAAGCTTGAGAAGGGCTTGCTTTAAAGCAGGTATAAAATTAGAGGTTGTAAAAAACACTTTGCTTGCAAAAGCAATGGAAGCTTCTGATAATGATTATGGTGATTTACCATCTGTATTGACTGGTAATAGTGCTATATTTATTTCAGATGTTGCAAATGCACCTGGAAAAATAATTAAAGATTTCAGAAAAAAATCAGCTAAACCTGTATTAAAGGGGGCTTACATAAATGCTGAAATTTATATTGGAGACGATCAATTAGATGCATTAGCAACTATTAAATCTAAAGAAGAGCTTATCGGCGAAATCATTGGATTGCTTCAATCACCAGCTCAAAGAGTTATTTCTGCTCTTCAAAACCAATTCGCTAAAAGCGAAGAGGCTACAGAAGAAGTGGAAGCATAATAAAACCGACTTTATAGTCTAAGTTTTATTTTAAAAAGCGCACAATAAATAAATTATATTTTTACAAATCATTTTAAAACGATAGAAAAAATGGCAGATTTGAAACAATTCGCAGAACAATTAGTTAACCTAACGGTAAAAGAAGTTAACGAATTAGCAACAATATTAAAAGATGAGTACGGAATCGAACCAGCTGCTGCAGCTGTAGTAGTTTCAGGTGGTGGTGAGGCTGCTGCTGAAGAGGTTCAAACAGAATTTACAGTTGTATTGAAAGAAGCTGGTGCTTCTAAATTAGCGGTTGTAAAATTAGTTAAAGAACTTACAGGTTTAGGTTTGAAAGAAGCTAAAGATGTAGTTGATAGCGCACCAAGTAATGTAAAAGAAGGTGTTTCTAAAGAAGAGGCTGAAGGTCTTAAAAAATCTTTAGAAGAAGCTGGAGCTGTTGTTGAGCTTAAATAGTTAAACTCAGTTTAAAGAATAAGGTTTAGGTCTTGGGTTTAGTCACCCAATGACCTAAACCATTTTTCGTATAACAAAAGTCTAGCTTGTTTTATTACAATTTATACTTTTTAATACAATAATTTTATCCATTACGAGAAAATAAATCAATAGATAATAAGAAAGTAGTTATCTTAAATTGATTTTTTAAAGATGTAATGGTTGTAAAATTTAAACGTAAATAAGTTTTTATTTACACCAAAAATTACTTTTTTAATCAAAATTTTGTCCATTGATGCTAACAAATCAGACTGAAAGATTGAATTTTGCCTCCACAAAAAATATTCCTGACTATCCAGATTTTCTAGATGTTCAGGTTAAATCGTTTAAAGATTTTTTTCAATTAGAAACTAAATCTGACGAAAGAGGTGACGAAGGGCTTTACAACACCTTCATGGAAAACTTCCCAATTACTGATACAAGAAATAACTTTGTATTAGAATTCCTTGATTATTTTGTAGATCCACCACGTTATACAATTCAAGAATGTATAGAAAGAGGTCTTACTTATAGTGTGCCTTTAAAAGCAAGGTTAAAATTATATTGTACAGATCCAGAACACGAAGATTTTGAAACTATTGTTCAAGATGTTTATCTTGGTACAATTCCTTACATGACACCGAGTGGTACCTTTGTTATAAATGGTGCTGAGCGTGTAGTTGTTTCTCAATTACACAGATCTCCGGGTGTTTTCTTTGGTCAATCATTCCATGCAAATGGAACAAAATTGTATTCTGCCAGAGTAATTCCTTTTAAAGGTTCTTGGATAGAATTTTCAACAGATATTAATAGTGTAATGTACGCTTATATCGACAGAAAGAAAAAGTTACCTGTTACTACTTTATTTCGTGCTATTGGATTCGAAAGAGATAAAGATATTCTTGAGATTTTTGATCTTGCAGAGGAAATTAAAGTTTCTAAGACAGGACTTAAAAAGTACATCGGTAGAAAATTAGCTGCACGTGTATTGAATACATGGCATGAAGATTTCGTTGATGAAGATACTGGTGAGGTAGTTTCTATCGAACGTAACGAAATAATCCTTGATAGAGATACAATTATCGACAAAGATAATGTTGAGGAAATCATTGATTCTAACGTTAAATCTATTTTGTTGCACAAAGAAGATGCTAATCAAGGTGATTATGCTATCATTCATAATACATTGCAAAAAGATCCAACAAACTCTGAAAAAGAGGCTGTTGAACATATTTATAGACAATTACGTAACGCTGAACCGCCTGATGAAGAAACGGCTCGTGGTATTATAGATAAATTGTTCTTCTCTGACCAACGTTACAACTTAGGTGAGGTAGGTCGTTATAGAATAAATAAAAAATTAGGTTTAGATACTCCGATGGAAAAGCAAGTCTTGACCAAAGAAGATATCATAACTATTGTAAAATATTTGATCGAATTGATTAACTCTAAAGCAGAGATTGATGATATTGATCACTTATCAAACCGTCGTGTTAGAACAGTTGGAGAACAATTGTCTCAACAATTCGGTGTTGGTTTAGCGCGTATGGCTAGAACCATTCGTGAGAGAATGAACGTTAGAGATAACGAGGTGTTTACACCAATAGATTTGATTAATGCAAAAACATTATCTTCTGTTATCAACTCTTTCTTTGGAACAAACCAGTTGTCTCAGTTTATGGATCAAACGAATCCACTTGCCGAGATTACGCACAAGAGAAGACTATCTGCACTAGGACCAGGTGGACTTTCGAGAGAAAGAGCCGGATTTGAAGTACGTGACGTTCACTATACGCATTACGGACGTTTATGTCCAATTGAAACTCCTGAGGGACCAAACATTGGTTTGATTTCATCTCTTGGGGTTTATGCTAAAGTAAACGGAATGGGTTTCATTGAAACACCATACCGTAAAGTAACCAATGGAACTGTAGATTTAGTGTCTACTCCAGTGTACTTAAGCGCAGAAGAAGAAGAAGGAATGATGATTGCTCAGGCAAACATTCAAATGGATGCTACTGGAAAAATTACTGCCGAAGATGTAATTGCACGTCAAGAAGGTGATTTCCCGGTAATTGAACCAACAAGAGTAGATTATACCGATGTTGCGCCAAACCAGATTGCTTCTATATCAGCGTCTTTGATTCCTTTCTTGGAACATGATGATGCGAATAGAGCACTGATGGGATCTAACATGATGCGTCAGGCCGTACCATTAATTCGTCCTGAAGCTCCTATTGTTGGAACTGGTTTAGAGCGTCAAGTAGCTTCTGATTCTAGAGTATTGATTAATGCTGAGGGAGATGGAGTTATAGAATATGTAGATGCAAATATCATCACTATCAAATACGATCGTTCTGAAGAAGAAAGAATGGTGAGTTTTGAGCCAGATGAGAAAACATACAATCTAATTAAATTTAGAAAAACCAATCAAGGTACAAGTATCAACCTTAAACCAATCGTAAGAAAAGGGGATAGAGTGGTACCTGGACAAGTATTATCAGAAGGATATGCTACTCAAAACGGTGAATTAGCTTTAGGTCGTAACCTAAAAGTTGCTTTTATGCCATGGAAGGGATACAACTTTGAGGATGCGATTGTAATTTCTGAAAAAGTGGTTCGTGACGATATTTTTACTTCTATTCACGTGGATGATTATTCACTTGAAGTTAGAGATACTAAATTAGGTAACGAAGAATTAACGAACGATATACCGAACGTTTCTGAAGAAGCTACTAAAGATTTAGATGAAAATGGTATGATTAGAATTGGAGCAGAGGTAAAACCTGGCGACATTCTGATCGGAAAAATTACTCCAAAAGGAGAATCAGATCCTACCCCAGAAGAGAAATTGCTTCGTGCAATCTTCGGGGATAAAGCAGGTGATGTAAAAGATGCTTCATTAAAAGCGTCTCCTTCTTTACATGGTGTTGTTTTAGACAAAAAATTGTTTGCAAGAGCAGTAAAAGATAAACGTAAACGTACGCAAGACAAGGATGCTTTAGGAGCACTTGAAATGGAGTTTGAAGTTAAATTTGTTGAATTAAAAGACAAATTAGTAGAAAAACTTTTCTTGATCGTAAACGGAAAAACATCTCAAGGTGTAATGAATGATTTGGGTGAAGAAGTTTTACCAAAAGGTAAAAAATACACGCAAAAAATGCTTTATGCTGTTGAAGATTTCGCTCACTTAAGTAAAGGTCAATGGGTTGCTGATGATGCAACTAATAAAATGGTGAATGATTTAATTCATAACTATAAAATTAAATTGAACGATTTACAAGGTGCATTACGTAGAGAGAAATTCACTATTACTGTTGGAGATGAATTGCCAGCAGGAATCTTGAAACTAGCTAAAGTATATATTGCCAAAAAACGTAAACTTAAAGTTGGGGATAAAATGGCAGGACGTCACGGTAACAAAGGTATTGTTGCTCGTATCGTTCGTCATGAAGATATGCCTTTCCTAGAAGATGGAACACCAGTTGATATCGTGTTGAACCCATTAGGTGTACCTTCACGTATGAACATTGGTCAAATTTATGAAACGGTACTTGGTTGGGCTGGTATGAACTTGGGTAGAAAATTTGCTACACCAATTTTTGACGGAGCAACTTTAGATCAAATCAATGAATTGACCGACGAAGCTGGAATACCACGTTTTGGACATACACATTTATATGATGGTGGTACAGGAGAGCGTTTCCATCAAGCGGCTACAGTAGGAGTTATCTACATGTTGAAACTTGGACACATGGTTGACGATAAAATGCACGCACGTTCTATAGGCCCATACTCGTTGATTACACAACAACCACTTGGGGGTAAAGCTCAATTTGGAGGTCAACGTTTTGGAGAGATGGAGGTTTGGGCACTTGAAGCTTATGGAGCATCAAGTACTCTTAGAGAAATCTTGACTGTGAAATCTGATGATGTTATTGGTAGAGCAAAAACTTACGAAGCAATCGTAAAAGGTGAATCTATGCCAGAGCCAGGATTACCTGAATCATTCAATGTATTGATGCATGAATTGAAAGGTCTTGGACTAGACATTCGTTTAGAAGAATAAAGGTTAGTATTCAGTGTTCAGTATTTAGTAATCAGTGATAAACTGAACGCTAAATCCTGAATACTGAACACTTTTTTATAAGAGTTTTTAGGATTTAGACCCGTAACCCGTTCCGATTTTTTATAAGATCTCAGAAGATTTTATAACTAGCACTTCAAAAATTAGTTGAAGTTTAGAGAAGTAATCCGAGGTAATGTTACAGTCATAAAGTCAAATGTCTTAAAGTTTTAAAGTCTAGTGTGACTTTCGACTTTCGACTTTCAAACTTTCGACTTAAACAAGAATCAATTTTTTAATTGCAAATAAATCAATAGTAAAAACTATGATGAATAATAGAAATAATAACAATAAAGATAAAAACCCTGTAAAAAGGTTTAATAAAATCTCAATAGGACTTGCTTCTCCTGAATCTATCTTGAAAGAATCAAGAGGTGAAGTGTTAAAGCCTGAAACTATCAACTACAGAACGCACAAACCAGAGCGTGATGGTCTTTTCTGTGAACGTATTTTCGGACCAGTAAAAGATTTTGAATGTGCTTGTGGAAAATATAAAAGAATACGTTACAAAGGAATCATCTGTGACCGTTGTGGTGTAGAAGTAACTGAGAAAAAAGTACGTAGAGACAGAGTAGGTCACATCAATCTTGTTGTGCCAATTGCTCATATTTGGTATTTCCGTTCTCTTCCAAACAAAATTGGTTATATCCTTGGTCTTCCATCTAAGAAATTAGATATGATTATCTACTACGAAAGATACGTAGTAATCCAAGCTGGTATTGCTAAAAATGCGGAAGGTGAATCTTTGCAAAGACTAGACTTTTTGACAGAAGAAGAATATTTAAATATTTTAGATACTCTTCCTGCTGACAACCAGTATCTTGATGATTTTGATCCTAATAAATTTGTTGCCAAAATGGGAGCAGAGTGTATTATGGATTTATTAGCAAGAATTGATCTTGATGCATTGTCTTATCAATTAAGACATAATGCTAACAATGAAACGTCTAAACAACGTAAAACGGAAGCGTTAAAAAGATTACAAGTTGTTGAATCTTTCCGTGAGTCTAACTTGAACCGTGAGAATCGTCCGGAATGGATGATTATGAAAGTGGTACCAGTTATTCCGCCAGAATTACGTCCGCTTGTGCCACTTGATGGAGGTCGTTTTGCAACTTCAGATTTAAATGATTTATACCGTCGTGTAATTATACGTAACAACCGTTTGAAAAGATTAATGGAGATTAAAGCTCCAGAAGTTATCTTAAGAAACGAAAAACGTATGTTGCAGGAATCTGTAGATTCACTTTTCGATAATACGCGTAAAGCATCTGCAGTAAAAACAGAATCAAACAGACCATTAAAATCATTATCTGATTCCCTTAAAGGTAAACAAGGACGTTTCCGTCAAAATTTACTGGGAAAACGTGTCGATTATTCTGCTCGTTCGGTAATTGTTGTTGGACCTGAATTAAAATTATCTGAATGTGGTATCCCAAAAGATATGGCAGCGGAATTATACAAACCTTTCGTTATCCGTAAATTGATAGAAAGAGGAATTGTAAAAACTGTAAAATCAGCTAAGAAAATAATAGATAAGAAAGAGCCTGTAGTTTGGGATATCCTTGAAAATGTTATCAAAGGTCACCCAATATTACTGAATCGTGCTCCTACTTTGCACAGATTAGGTATTCAAGCATTCCAACCAAAATTAATTGAAGGAAAAGCAATCCAATTGCACCCTTTAGTTTGTACTGCATTTAATGCGGATTTTGATGGGGATCAAATGGCAGTTCACTTACCGTTAGGACCAGAAGCAATTTTGGAAGCACAGCTATTAATGTTGGGTTCTCACAATATCTTGAATCCTGCAAATGGAGCTCCAATTACGGTACCTTCTCAGGATATGGTTTTGGGTCTATATTATATGACCAAAGAACGTTTGTCTACTCCAGAGCTTAAAATTTTAGGAGAAGGAATCACTTTTTATTCTGCTGAAGAAGTAAATATTGCTTTGAATGAAGGTAGATTAGAATTGAATGCTTCTGTAAAAATTAGAGCAAAAGATTTTAATGAAGCAGGTGAGTTGGTTTACCAAATCATTAAAACTACTGCGGGTCGTGTATTATTTAATGAAGTAGTACCAGAAGCAGCTGGATATATCAATGATGTATTGACTAAGAAAAACCTTAGAGACATTATCGGACACGTTTTAAGTTCAACTGATGTACCTACAACAGCGGCTTTCTTGGATAACATGAAAGACATGGGGTACAAATTTGCCTTTAAAGGTGGTTTGTCATTCTCTCTTGGTGATATTAGAATTCCAGATCAGAAACCTAAATTAATTGCCGACGCAAGAGAGCAAGTAGGAGGTATTTCTGCAAATTATAACATGGGTCTTATTACCAATAACGAGCGTTACAACCAAGTTATTGATGTATGGACTTCAGCAAATGCTCAATTGACAGAGTTAGCAATGAAAAACATTAGAGAAGACCAACAAGGTTTCAACTCAGTGTATATGATGCTTGATTCTGGAGCAAGGGGTTCCAAAGAGCAAATTCGTCAGTTAACCGGTATGCGTGGTTTGATGGCTAAGCCAAAAAAATCTACTGCTGGTGGTGGTGAAATTATTGAAAATCCGATTCTTTCTAACTTTAAAGAAGGACTTTCGATCCTTGAGTACTTTATTTCTACTCACGGTGCACGTAAAGGTCTTGCGGATACGGCATTGAAAACTGCCGATGCAGGATATTTAACAAGAAGATTGCATGATGTATCTCAAGATGTTATTGTTAACATCGAAGATTGTGGTACATTAAGAGGTGTTGAAGTATCAGCATTGAAGAAAAATGAGGAAATTGTTGAGTCATTAGGAGAAAGAATCTTAGGGCGTGTTGTATTACAAGACGTTGTAAATCCATTGAATAATGAAGTTTTAATTCAATCTGGACAACAAATCACTGAAGTTATAATGAAAGCAATTGACGCTTCTCCAATCGAGAAAGTGGAAGTGCGTTCACCATTAACTTGTGAAGCGTTAAAAGGTATTTGTGCAAAATGTTACGGTAGAAATTTAGCTACTGGTAAAATGACACAAAGAGGAGAAGCAGTTGGTGTTATCGCAGCACAATCTATTGGAGAACCAGGTACACAGTTAACACTACGTACATTCCACGTTGGTGGGGTTGCGGGTGGTATTTCTGAGGAATCAAGTATCATTACCAAATTTGCTGGTAAGCTTGAAATCGAAGATTTGAAAACTGTAAAAGGTGAAGATAGCGAAGGCAATTCGGTTGATATTGTTGTATCTCGTTCTACGGAATTGAAATTAATTGATGAAAGAACAGGTATCTTATTAAGTACTAATAATATTCCTTACGGTTCTAGTATTTTCGTTAAAGACGGTCAATCTGTTGCTAAAGGAGATGTAATTTGTAAATGGGATCCATATAATGGAGTTATCGTTTCTGAGTTTACTGGTAAAATTGCTTATGAAGATTTAGAGCAAGGTCAATCATTCATGGTTGAAATTGATGAGCAAACTGGTTTCCAAGAAAAAGTAATTTCTGAATCTAGAGCTAAAAAATTAATTCCTACTTTATTGGTTTACGGTAAAGAAGGCGAACTAATTCGTTCTTATAACTTACCAGTTGGAGCCCACTTGATGGTTGAAAACGGTGAGAAAATTAAAGCAGGTAAAGTATTGGTTAAAATTCCACGTCGTTCTTCTAAATCAGGAGATATTACTGGAGGTTTACCTAGAATTACAGAGTTGTTAGAAGCTCGTAATCCTTCAAACCCAGCTGTTGTTTCTGAAATCGATGGTGTTGTTTCTTTTGGAAAAATCAAAAGAGGAAACCGTGAGATTGTTATCGAATCTAAATTTGGTGACGTTAGAAAATACTTGGTTAAATTATCAAGCCAAATTCTAGTTCAAGAAAATGACTTTGTAAGAGCAGGGGTACCTTTATCTGATGGTGCAATTACTCCGGATGATATTTTAAGAATCCAAGGACCAGCAGCTGTTCAACAGTATTTGGTAAATGAAATTCAAGAAGTATACCGTTTACAAGGGGTAAAAATCAACGACAAACACTTTGAAGTAGTAATACGTCAAATGATGCGTAAAGTAAGAGTTCAGGATCCAGGTGATACTTTATTCTTAGAAGATCAATTAATTCACACTAAAGATTTTATCGTTCAAAATGATAAATTATACGGTATGAAAGTAGTTGAAGATGCTGGAGATTCTAGTGCATTAAAAGAAGGACAAATTATTACGCCTCGTGAGTTGCGTGATGAAAATTCTTTATTGAAACGTACAGATAAAAATCTTGTTGTAGCTCGTGATGTTGTTACCGCAACAGCAACGCCAGTTTTACAAGGTATTACAAGAGCATCGCTTCAAACCAAATCGTTTATTTCTGCTGCATCTTTCCAAGAAACCACTAAAGTATTGAATGAAGCTGCTGTTGCAGGTAAAATTGACTACTTAGAAGGATTGAAAGAAAATGTAATTGTAGGACATAGAATCCCTGCTGGAACAGGTATGAGAGAATATGACAATACAATTGTAGGTTCGAAAGAAGATTATAATGATATGATGGCTAACAAAGAAGAATATATTTATTAAGATATGAGTAATTCTAATCAACAACAAGAGCAAATTAATATTGAGCTAGATGAAAAAATTGCTGAAGGAATTTATTCCAATTTGGCAATAATAAATCACTCTTCATCCGAGTTTGTTTTAGATTTTGTAAGCATTATGCCAGGTATTCCTAAAGCTAAGGTGAAATCAAGAATTGTCTTGACACCGCAACATGCTAAAAGGCTGTTAAAAGCAATAGGAGAAAATATTCATCGTTTTGAAGTCGCTCATGGCGAAATAAAAGACACTGAACAGGCACCAATACCGCTTAATTTTGGTCCGGCAGGACAAGCATAATATTTTTAAAAGGCTCCAGATATGGAGCCTTTTTTTATGGATTAAATCTTACTTCTGTAGTGTGACTATTAGCTTTGTATTTTTTTAATTTTAAGATTCATATAAGTATCACATTAATATTTCTCTATTATTCGTTCCTGAATGTTTAATTTCTATAAAAATTATATTATACTCTTTATTTGATAAATAGACATTAAGAAACCTTTAAATTCAGGTGTTTAATAACAAGTTTGTGTTTTAAACGATTATTAAGGTGCTTCATCGAAAATATTTTTTGCTGGTAAATAAATGATATACTTTCGTTCTCGAGATAGGGAATTAAACTCAATCTATCTAAAAAATACGAATTGTTATGAAATATTTTACTTTAAAAGCTAACACTAAAGGGATTTCAAATCTCTTGATACTGTTTGTTTTTATATTAATGTCAAACGTATCTGTATTTGGTCAATCTGCACAAAAGTTAGTAGATGATAGTACGATTGAAGTTAACAGTAATGCAAAAAAAGAAAATGTTTCAGCAGTTTCCACTCAATCAAACAGTATGAATTTTGTTTTATGGTTTATGGGTACTAAACAAGATCCAAACGGTAAAATATCTAAAGAAAGTTCAAGTGCAAAAATACAGGTTATAACATCTGGTTCTGCTCCAAACCGTTTGTTAATCAAAGCTTTTTTAAAGAAAGCGGTCGATACAGGCAGTATGGTTTCTTAAGTAGAAATTTATTTTAAAAGGGATATAAAAAAACGCTAATTGAAAAATTAGCGTTTTTTTGTAACTATTTCAAAAAAATGTGATTTACTCAAATTCTGAAGTAAAAAATAATTTCACATTCGGATATTTATTTTGTGTCATCTGGATTGTAAAGTCAGAATCAGCTAGAAATACTAATTGTCCGTACTTATCATGAGCTAAGAATTTTTGTTTTATTCGTCTAAATTCTTTAAACTCATCACTTTTGATATCATTAGGTTTTACCCAACATGCTTTGTGTACCGGAAAGTTTTCATACGTACATTTTGCGCCATATTCATGCTCTAAACGGTACTGAATTACCTCATATTGAAGCGCACCAACCGTTCCAATAATTTTTCTGTTGTTCATTTCCAAAGTAAATAACTGAGCAACACCTTCATCCATCAACTGATCTACACCTTTATCCAATTGCTTGGCTTTCATTGGATCGGCATTATTGATGTATCGGAAATGTTCTGGAGAAAAACTTGGAATTCCTTTGAAACTCATGATTTCCCCTTCGGTCAACGTATCTCCAATTTTGAAATTCCCAGTGTCATGTAAGCCAACAATATCACCAGGATAAGATATGTCTACAATTTCTTTCTTTTCAGCAAAAAATGCGTTAGGACTAGAAAATTTTAAGTTTTTCTTTTGACGAACGTGATAATAGGGTTTGTTTCTTTCAAAAGTTCCAGAAACAATTTTTATGAAAGCCAATCGGTCACGGTGTTTTGGATCCATATTGGCGTGGATTTTAAAAACAAATCCAGACATTTTCTCCTCTTTCGGATCTACCAATCGTGTTTCTGAATCTTTGGGTCTTGGAGATGGAGCAATTTGAACAAAACAATCCAATAATTCTCTAACCCCAAAATTATTTAATGCAGAACCAAAAAATACAGGTTGTAGTTTTCCGTCTAAATAATCCTGACGATCAAATTTTGGGTATACTTCATCTATCAATTCTAATTCTTCACGCAATCGATCGGCTGGTTTTTGACCAATTATTTTCTCTAATTCAGGATTTTGAACATCGGAGAAAGCAATTGTTTCTTCAATGTTTTTACGGCTGTCGCCACTAAATAAGTTTATGTTTTGTTCCCAAAGGTTATAAATTCCTTGAAAGTCATACCCCATTCCTATTGGGAAACTCAATGGAGTAACCGTTAAACCCAGTTTTTGTTCCACTTCGTCCATCAAGTCAAAAGCGTCTTTTCCTTCTCGGTCTAATTTGTTGATGAATACAATAATTGGAATTTTTCGCATTCTACAAACCGCAACTAATTTCTCTGTTTGTTCCTCGACACCTTTGGCCACATCAATTACAACAATAACGCTGTCGACAGCAGTTAAGGTTCTAAAAGTATCCTCTGCAAAATCTTTATGTCCCGGTGTATCGAGAATATTTATTTTTTTGTCTTTATAATTGAATGCTAAAACCGAAGTGGAAACCGAAATACCTCTCTGGCGTTCAATTTCCATAAAGTCACTGGTAGCACCTTTTTTAATTTTATTATTCTTTACAGCACCTGCTTCTTGAATTGCACCACCAAAAAGGAGGAGTTTCTCTGTAAGTGTTGTTTTTCCGGCATCAGGATGTGAGATAATCCCGAAAGTTCTTCTGCGTTGTATTTCTTCTAAAAAGCCCATATTTGTATAAATAGTTTGCAAAAGTACTATTTATATATGCCAATTAAAAAAATTGTATCCGCTAATTGGATTAGTTGGATTTTGAAGTTGCAATTCATGTGATTGTAGTTCAATAGTAGAAATGTGATGATTTAATAAATGATAAAAAAGAAGGCCATCTTTTCAGACAGCCTCGATGATCTTTACTTGTTACATATTGATTGACCAAATAAACTATCAATAGTACACACTTTTAAATAAGAAATGAAAGTAACCGTTAGTATTTGAGATTTTAATTTTTTTTTCAATATTCATTTTGTTTATACTTTAACAATCGAATATTCGAATAAATAAATGCGTTTATAATTTTTTGTTAATAGTAAGATGGAAACTTGTATTATGTAATTGAATTGCTATTTTTGTTCGTTTTAAATTTAAAGAATACTTAAGAATTGTATTGTAAAATTTCAATTCAGTTGTTGATTCTTAAAGTGTATATTTGCCAAAATTAATCAGGCAGCTATCAAAAGGTTTAAGAACAATAGAATAAGTACCTTTTTACGACAAATACAAATTAGAATAATGCCAATAAATAAAATAGAAATGAAATCCATTAATAATAGAATTGTATTTACTTTTTTTCTTTTACTTTTTACATGTGTTACAATAAGTGCACAAGAAATTATTAAGGACTCTGTGATTGTTCCGATCAAGAAAATACAATCAACTGGTAAACAGAAAATTGATGGTGTCATTGCTACTGTTGGAGATTACATCATATTAGATTCAGATATTGACAAATCGTATCTTGAAATTTCAGCGGGAGGCGGATCTGTAAAAGATATTACAAGATGCCAAATGTTAGGGAAGTTATTAGAAGACAAATTGTATGCACATCAAGCCATTCAGGACAGTATTGTAGTTACTGATGCAGAAGTGAAGGGTATGATGGAAGACCGATTGAGTTATATGGTAGAGCAAATTGGTTCTTTAGATAAAGTTGTGAAGTATTACAAGAAGGATTCTGAAGAGGAATTTAGAACGTACTTCTCAGATATTTTGAAAGAAGGTAAGTTGAGTTCAGAAATGCAAAAGAAAATTGTAGACGGTGTAGAAATCACTCCTGAAGAAGTTCGAAATTATTTCAAAAAAATACCAGCAGCAGATTTACCGTTTTTTGGTGTTGAATTAGAAGTAGCTCAAATTGTGGTTACTCCAAAGGTTTCCGATGCCGACAAGCAAAAAGTAATTGATAAACTAAATGGTTTCAAAAAGGAAATTGAGGAAGGTTCTAGTTTTTCTACAAAAGCAGTTTTGTATTCTCAAGATCCAGGTTCACGTGCTAACGGAGGTTTTTATAAAATGAATCGCAAAACACCTTTTGTAAAGGAATTTAAAGATGTCGCTTTTAGTCTTGCTGAAGGAGAGATATCAGCTCCTTTTCAAACCGATTTTGGGTATCATATTATTTATGTTGAAAAAATTAAAGGGCAAGAAATAGAATTGCGTCATATATTGTTGAGTCCAACAGTTACCGAAGAGTCGTTGAGTGAAGCCAAAGAAAAAATTACGTTGATTAAAAAAAGAATTGAAGATAAGGAAATCACTTTTGCGGAAGCAGCAAGAACCTTATCGGATGAAAAAGAAACAAGAGCAAATGGTGGAGCATTAATCAATCCACAAACCCAAGACACGCGTTTTGAATTGACCAAAATGGATCCTACTTTTTACAGCCAAGTTTCTAATTTGAAAGAGGGTGAAGTTTCGGCTCCAATATTGGATCAAGGTGAAGAAGGAAAGAAAAAATTTAAAATAGTTACCGTAACCAATCGAATTGATGAACATGCCGCTGACTACGCAAAGGATTACATCAAGATCAAAGATTTGGCATTAAAAAGTAAACGAATTGCTGCTATTGGAAAATGGTTTGACGAAAAAATTAAAGAAACATACATCAAAATCATCGGAGAATATAGAGATTGTGCGTTTACTAACAATTGGTTAAAAAAATAGATTCGCAAATCGTTTTAGAGCTTAGAATTAAGAATAAAATATTTTCGATAAACAAATAAAAGAGTTAGTTTTATGTTTTCATAAAGCTAACTCTTTTTAATTTTAAACATACTCATTACATGTCAGACGTAGCAGCAATTCATAACTTAGTTCAAAAACGAAACGAATTAAAGACAGAAATAGCCAAAATCATTGTGGGTCAAGATGCGGTTGTAGACCAAATTTTGCTTTGCATCTTTTCTGGAGGTCACGCATTATTAGTTGGAGTTCCAGGATTGGCCAAAACACTATTGGTAAATACACTTTCGCAGGCGTTAGGACTTAATTTCAAGCGAATCCAATTTACGCCAGATTTGATGCCGTCGGATATTCTTGGAAGTGAAATACTAGATGAAAATCGTCATTTTAAATTTATAAAAGGGCCTATATTTTCGAATATTATTCTTGCAGATGAGATCAATAGAACACCACCAAAAACACAAGCAGCACTACTAGAAGCGATGCAGGAACGTTCGGTAACAATTGCGGGTGAAAACCATAAACTAGACTTGCCGTATTTTGTGCTAGCTACTCAAAATCCTATTGAGCAAGAAGGAACGTATCCTTTGCCAGAAGCACAATTAGATCGATTTATGTTTGCTATAAAACTAGGATATCCTTCGTTTTTAGAGGAAGTTCAAGTGGTAAAGCAAACCACTTCGGATATAAAAAATACGATAAACCCATTGTTTACCGCTCAGGAAATAATTGATTTTCAACAATTGATTCGTAGAATCCCAGTTGCAGACAATGTAATAGAATACGCGGTAACACTGGTTAGCAAAACCCGTCCGGATAATCCGTTGTCTAATGAATTTGTACAAAATTATTTAGATTGGGGAGCAGGACCTCGTGCCTCTCAAAATTTAATTTTAGCCGCCAAAGCCAATGCTGCTTTTAAAGGTAAATTTTCACCAGATATCGAAGATGTGAAAGCAGTAGCCATTGGAATATTGCGTCATAGAATCATAAAAAACTACAAAGCAGATGCTGAAGGCATTACTGAAGAAATGATTATTGAAAAATTGTTTTAAAAATTTCGACTTGCTTTTCACACGTTTTATGTCCCAACTATAACGATTTCTTAGTCGTCGTTCTTTATGTTTTTCAAAAATGAAGCTGTTGTAAATAATTCAGTATGGATTAAACAGTATAATGTTAATTTATTAAAATTTTATCAATTATACGTATCAAAAATCAGTATTAGGTAATAATATGTTTTCAAATCACTGCATCCCCTAAATTTTTTTAAATATCATTTGAAATAACTAAATTTGCGAGATAAATAAAAATTGAGCTATTTTGGCTTTTATTTTTGTGTGAATCAAAGCAATTAGCCACTAACATTGAAAAAAATCTATTATGAGCATTTATAGCGATTATTTAAGAGAAATCGAAGAAAGAAAAGGGCAGGGATTACATCCAAAACCTATTGATGGTGCTGAATTACTAAGCGAAATCATTACACAGATAAAAGATATTGAAAACGCCGATCGTGCCGAATCATTACATTTTTTCATTTACAATACCGTGCCGGGTACTACACCTGCAGCTGGTGCTAAAGCAGTTTTTTTAAAGGAAATTATTCAAGGAATAGCAGTAGTTAATGAAATTACTCCCGCTTTTGCATTTGAATTATTATCACACATGAAAGGCGGTCCTTCTATTAAAGTTTTATTAGATTTAGCTTTAGGAGAGTATATCGAAATTGCCACGCAGGCTGCTGAGGTACTGAAAACACAGTTTTTTCTATATGAAGCAGATACGAATCGCTTAGAAGAAGCCTATAAAAATGGAAATACAATTGCTATAGCTATTTTAGAAAGTTATGCTAAAGCGGAGTTTTTTACAAAGCTTCCAGAAGTAGTTGAAGAAATAAAAGTGGTAACATATATTGCTGGCGAAGGAGATATTTCAACAGATTTATTGTCGCCTGGAAACCAAGCACACTCTAGATCAGATCGTGAACTTCATGGTAAATGCTTGATTTCTCCAGCAGCACAAGACGAAATCCAAGCCTTGCAAGCGCAACATCCAGATAAAAGTGTGATGCTTATCGCTGAAAAAGGAACTATGGGTGTAGGGTCATCAAGAATGTCAGGTGTTAATAATGTGGCGCTTTGGACCGGTAAAAAAGCAAGTCCGTACGTTCCATTTATAAATATTGCGCCTATTGTAGCAGGAACAAACGGAATTTCACCAATATTCCTTACTACTGTTGATGTAACGGGTGGTATTGGTCTAGATCTTAAAAACTGGGTAAAAAAGTTAGATCAAAATGGAGATCCAATTCGTAACGAAAGTGGCGATGTTATGCTGGAAGAAGCCTATTCGGTTGCTACTGGAACGGTATTAACCATCAATACCAAAACAAAAAAATTATACAATGGCGATACAGAATTAATCGATATTGCTAAAGCATTTACTCCTCAAAAAATGGAGTTCATTAAAGCTGGAGGATCGTATGCGATTGTTTTTGGAAAAAAATTACAAACTTTTGCTTCTAGAACAGTAGGAATCGCAATTGTTCCCGTTTTTGCTCCATCAAAAGAAGTTTCTGTTGAAGGACAAGGATTAACGGCAGTTGAAAAAATATTTAATAAAAATGCGGTTGGGAATACGCCAGGGAAAGTGCTTCATGCAGGTTCTGACGTTCGTGTTACCGTAAACATCGTAGGGTCTCAAGACACGACTGGTTTAATGACTTCTCAAGAATTAGAGTCGATGGCAGCTACTGTGATTTCACCTATTGTTGATGGTGCTTACCAGTCCGGTTGTCATACTGCATCAGTTTGGGACAATAAATCGAAAGCGAATATTCCAAGATTGATGAAGTTCATGAATGATTTTGGTTTAATTACGGCTCGGGATCCAAAAGGAGAATATCACGCCATGACCGATGTTATTCACAAAGTTTTAAATGATATTACTGTAGATGAGTGGGCCATCATTATTGGTGGTGACTCGCATACTAGAATGTCAAAAGGAGTTGCGTTTGGTGCAGATTCCGGTACCGTTGCGCTAGCACTTGCTACTGGAGAAGCGTCTATGCCAATTCCAGAATCAGTGAAAGTGACGTTTAAAGGCGACATGAAAAATTACATGGATTTCCGTGATGTTGTTCATGCTACGCAATCTCAAATGTTGAAGCAATTTGGCGGAGAAAATGTTTTTCAGGGTCGAATTATCGAGGTGCATTTAGGTACACTTACCGCAGATCAAGCCTTTACCTTTACAGACTGGACGGCTGAGATGAAAGCGAAAGCTTCGATTTGTATTTCTGAAGACGATACATTAATCAAATCACTTGAAATTGCGCAAGGAAGAATCCAGATCATGATCGATAAAGGTATGGATAACGAAAAGCAAGTTCTAAAAGGATTGATTGCTATTGCCAATAATAGAATTGAAGAAATTAAATCAGGTACTAAACCAGCTTTGACTCCTGATGCCAATGCAAAATATTTTGCCGAAGTGGTTATTGATTTAGATATCGTTGCAGAACCTATGATTGCAGATCCAGACGTAAACAATGCAGATGTTTCTAAGCGTTACACGCACGATACGATTCGTCCGCTTTCTTTTTACGGCGGTGTGAAAAAAGTAGATCTTGGTTTTGTAGGATCTTGTATGGTACACAAAGGCGATTTGAAGATTTTATCTCAAATGCTAAAAAATATAGACGAACAATACGGTAAAGTAGAGTTTAAAGCACCGCTAGTGGTAGCACCGCCAACCTACAACATCGTAGACGAATTGAAAGCAGAGGGAGATTGGGAAGTGTTACAAAAATACTCTGGATTCGAATTTGATGATAATGCTCCAAAAGGCGTTGCACGTACTGGATATGAAAATATTTTGTATCTAGAGCGTCCTGGTTGTAATTTATGTATGGGTAACCAAGAAAAAGCAGCCAAAGGAGATACGGTGATGGCAACCTCTACGCGTCTTTTCCAAGGAAGAGTTGTTGAAGATTCAGAGGGTAAAAAAGGAGAATCCTTGCTTTCATCAACACCAGTTGTTGTACTTTCTACCATTTTAGGGAGAACGCCAACGATTGAAGAGTACAAAGCTGCCGTGAAAGGAATTAACCTAACTCAGTTTGCGCCCTCTCACAAATTATTGGCAAATTAGCAAAATAGTAAAACAAATACTTCTAAAAGCCTAAGTCTGTATAAAAGACTTAGGCTTTTTTTATGAGTATGCCTTCTCTATTTTTTGTACCTTGTAATGATTCAATAATTACTAACGTGTAGCAACAAAAAACAATTTGATATGGCTTTTGATATAGAAATGATTCGAAAAGTGTACGACAACATGACCACTCGTGTAGATAAAGCACGGGAAATAGTTGGGCGTCCGCTTACGCTAACAGAGAAAATTTTATACAACCACCTTTGGGATGGAATGCCAACTGAAGCTTTTACGCGAGGTGCAGATTATGTAGATTTTGCTCCAGATAGAGTGGCGTGTCAAGATGCGACGGCTCAAATGGCCTTATTGCAATTTATGCATGCAGGAAAATCTAAAGTGGCAGTTCCTACAACAGTGCATTGCGATCACTTGATTCAGGCCAAAGTGAATGCGGTCACCGATTTGGCTAGAGCCAAAACTCAAAGCAATGAAGTGTTTGAATTCCTTTCTTCTGTTTCTAATAAATACGGAATTGGTTTCTGGAAACCAGGAGCTGGAATTATTCATCAGGTGGTGTTAGAGAATTATGCATTTCCAGGCGGAATGATGATCGGTACCGACTCCCATACTGTAAATGCAGGTGGTTTAGGAATGGTAGCTATTGGTGTTGGTGGTGCTGATGCGGTAGATGTCATGTCAGGAATGGCGTGGGAATTAAAGTTTCCTAAATTAATTGGAGTAAAATTAACGGGTAAACTATCTGGGTGGACTGCTCCAAAAGATGTAATTCTTAAAGTTGCTGGAATTCTTACTGTAAAAGGAGGAACAGGCGCTATTGTTGAATATTTTGGCGAGGGTGCAACCGCTATGTCTTGCACAGGAAAAGGAACAATCTGTAACATGGGTGCCGAAATTGGAGCAACGACTTCTACTTTTGGTTATGATGCATCTATGAGCAGGTATTTGCGTTCTACAGATAGAGCTGATGTTGCAGATGCTGCAGATAAAATTGCATCGTATTTAACTGGCGACGCTGCCGTATATGAAAACCCAGAGCTGTATTTTGATCAAGTAATCGAAATCAATTTAGACGAATTAGAACCACATTTAAATGGTCCTTTTACGCCAGATTTGGCAACGCCAATTTCAAAAGTAAAAGAGGAAGCCATTAAAAACAATTGGCCTTTAAAAATTGAAGTAGCTTTAATTGGCTCTTGCACCAATTCATCCTACGAGGATATTGCGCGAGCGGCTTCTATCGCAAAACAAGTGACCGACAAAAATTTAAAAATAAAATCCCAATTTACCATTACACCAGGTTCTGAAATGGTTCGCTACACCATAGAGCGTGACGGATTTATCGATGTTTTTGATAAAATGGGAGCAACTGTTTTTGCAAATGCTTGTGGACCATGCATCGGAATGTGGGATCGTGAAGGCGCAGACAAGGAAGAACGCAATACAATCGTACATTCATTCAATAGAAACTTCTCAAAAAGAGCTGATGGGAACCCCAATACGTTGGCTTTTGTGGGTTCGCCGGAACTAGTTACTGCCTTAGCCATAGCAGGAGATTTAAGTTTTAATCCATTAACAGATACATTAATTAATGAAAATGGGGATGAGGTAAAACTGGATGCACCATCAGGCGACGAATTACCACCAAAAGGATTTGATGTAGAAGATCCAGGATTTCAAGCACCAGCTGCAGACGGTTCTGGAATTCAAGTTTCAGTAAGTGACACGTCAGAACGCTTGCAATTATTAGCGCCATTCTTACCTTGGGACGGGAAAAATATTTTAGGAGCTAGAGTACTGATCAAAGCATTTGGGAAATGTACCACAGATCACATTTCAATGGCAGGTCCGTGGTTGCGCTTCCGTGGGCATTTAGATAATATTTCTAATAATATGTTAATCGGAGCCATTAATGCCTTCAATCAAAAAACAAATTCTGTTAAAAATCAACTAACGGGAACTTACGATGCGGTTCCTGCTGTTGCGCGCGCCTATAAAGCGGCTGGAGTTCCTTCTATTGTTGTTGGGGATCACAATTACGGTGAAGGATCTTCTCGAGAACATGCCGCCATGGAGCCTCGTTTTTTAGGTGTCAAAGCCGTTTTGGTCAAGTCATTTGCACGCATCCATGAAACCAATCTAAAAAAACAAGGATTGCTTGGATTGACGTTTGCAACAGAATCTGATTACGATAAAATTCAAGAAGATGACACGATCAATTTTATAGATTTAGTCGATTTTGCTCCAGGAAAACCACTAACATTAGAGTTCGTTCATACCGATGGGACTACAGATAGTATTTTGGCAAATCATACCTATAACGAAGGTCAAATAGGTTGGTTTGTTGCCGGTTCTGCATTAAATTTAATCGCAGCAGCGGGAAACGCATAAACCAAGCCAGCTATTTTATACTCAAAACGCCTTAGGAAACTAGGGCGTTTTTTTAGGTATGGTTCCTATTTTTCTTAGGAGCTATTTCCTGCTGAGCGTTTCAAGCTTTTTCATCCAATTGCTTTTTTCCAGCGCATAAAGGAGCTTTTTTCAGTCGCTCTTTATACTCAGGAAAAAAATAGCAATTGGATTTCAAAAGGCTTTTCACTTTCATCAGGGCTAAAAAAAAAAGGAGTAAAAATGACGTTTAGAGTGGCCTCAAAAGCCAATGCCTACAGTTGCTTTTGACCGTAAAATCATCGATAAAAGTCAAAAAAAAGCGTTAAAGTTTGTTTTTTGAGCGTTAAAATTTGAAAAAGTCTGGGTATTTTTGAATAAATGATATATATTAGCTTTTTAAATAAAATAATTGTCAGAAGAGTATCGGATAAATTTATTCCCATCTTCTCTCTCAAATTTTATTTCAAAAGCAATAATCCAGTCGGATAATAGTGCTTTATTATTTCAACTGTTACGTATTTGGAATAGAAAATTAATCAGAATTTAAAATGGACACATTCCGAATTTCTTTTTTTTTGAAAGAGATGAGGAACATTTTTACAATTTTTTAAAAAGAAAAGTAAAAAAGCAAAACCAGAGCGAGATTTAATAATTATATCCCGAAATCGCTGTGTAGAATAAAAATGGGGTAAGTAATTTGAAATAGATGAATATGAGTTTAAGATTAATTGTAACATTGTTTGTATTAAATAGTATCGTTCTTTTTTCACAGGAGAAAACCACTAAACACACTATCGCAAAAGGAGAAACAATTTCAAGTATTGCAGAGAAATATGACGTAAAACAGAGTGCTATTTTTAAATTAAATCCAAAGGCAAAAAATCTTTTAAAACTCAATTCCATTTTATTAATTCCAGTTGCCGCTTCAAAAAAGTCCAATGTAAAATCCAAAATTGCAACAAATTATACCAGCAAAGAGCATGAAGTTTTAGCCAAAGAAACACCATACGGAATTGCTAAACTATACGGAATCTCGCTGAAAGAATTAAATGAAGTCAATCCAACATTAGAAGTCAGTGGATTAAAAATAGGTCAAAAAATTATACTTCCAGCTCAAGCATCTTCACCTGAAATAGCAGTTGCCGCAAAGTTTACTGAAACAGGAAATCTCACATCAGAGCAAACTACAATTGCCGTTTTGCCTAAAGAATCCAAATACTCAATTGCCAGAAAATACGGAATTACAATAAAAGAATTAGATAGAGCCAACCCAACAATAGGAACTAAAGCACTTCGAGTTGGTCAAAAAATAACAATTCCAGGAAATGGAAATCTTTCGAGTGAAACAATTGTTGCTGCTTCAGAAAATAAAGAAGTGTCAACTCCAGAAACGGTAGTTGTTGCTGAACCAGTCAAAGAAGTATCAAAATCAGAAGAGGCAGTAGTTTTAGAACAAAAAACAGAGCTCTTTCAACCAAAAAGCCTTGCTATTGCTGATGCAAAAGATGCCGATACTGAAACTTCCGGTATTGTAACTCGCGAAGTTTTACCAAAAGAAACTAAATACGGTATTGCTAAACAATATGGACTAACGGTAAAAGAACTAGAAAATCAAAATCCAACCGTTAAAAACGGACTTCGTGTAGGAGATAAACTAAGCTTTCGTGCTAATTATGAGCCCATACAAAATGATGTAATTGTTAGCGCAGATCAAATAAACGCCGCTCCTATTGAGAATACTAAGATAGATTTTAACAATGGATTGAAACCAACATTTAATCACGATTTTCTGGATCAATTGATTCAGCGGGCTTCAGAAAATATAGGAACTCGATACCGCTCTGGAGGAACTTCAAAAGCAGGCTTTGATTGTTCGGGTTTAATGTGTTCGACTTTTGAAGCTTTTGACATAAAATTACCAAGGACATCGAGAGAACAATCAAGTATTGGTATAAGAATTAATACCGAAGAAGCTCAAAAAGGAGATCTTATATTTTTTAAAACAAACGGCCGAAGCCAAATTAATCACGTAGGTATGGTGGTTGAAGTTTGTGAGGGAGAAATAAAATTCATTCACTCTTCTGTCAGCAACGGTGTGATTATTTCGTCTACTAAAGAAAAATATTACGAGAAAAATTTCTCTCAAATCAATAGAGTATTACAATAATTTGGTGCCTTGTCATCCGTATTATTGCAAACGCTTCAACTACTGAAGCGTTTTTTATTGCTTCTAAATCTTTATTTCGCCTGAATTTCCGCCAACTAAATTGGTGCCTGTGACTACAGAGGCTGCCATTTTTAGAAAATTTATCATTTGATTGCCATCAACGTCCCAAAAATAGGCGCTATTGGGTTTGACTTTAATGACGGATACGTTGGGGTCTTTTTTTCCTTCTTTAAACCAAATGTTCACTACAGGAGTCCACAACTCTTCAATTTTTACTGGATCAGTATTGATGCTGGCTTCACCATTTACTACCATATAACTTCCTTTTCCGGGATGGGCAAAAAATAGTTGAACAGCAGCATCGTGTTCTATTTCTTTATTCTTTTCGCTATTTTTTTCACTAAAAAACCAGATATTTCCCTCGTCACAAACATGAACTGCTCCCATTGGTCTTGCAGTTGCACCATCATTCTTTTCGAGATTAGTACAAAAAAGACAGGTATTGATATCTTTAACAAGGCTCTTAAGTTTGTCTACTCCTTCAACTGTATATTCATTTTTTGTATCGCTCATAATCCTAGTTTTATATGAATTGAATTTTGCTGTTTTGTTTTACAAAGATGGTCAACAAAGGCGCGAATCGTATTATACAATTAAGGCGAAAAGTTTCATTTTTCACGTATTAAAACGGTAACATTAGGTGTTTTAAAGCGTATTGTGGTGAAAATTTACAAGAACCACTCTTTAGAAAGATCGAAAAGTAAAAATTGTTTTTAATTTGAAATACGTTGGATAAACCAGTAAAAGGAACGTCAGATTTTTCGAAAACGGATAGTTAAATGGAGTTTATTTTTTTTACTACACTTTAAAAGAATTGATATTGGACTTTTGGTGGAGTAAGCCGCAATTCAAAGTAAGTAAACTTTAGATTTATTTTTATTTCTGTTGTAATAACCGTTCTACAAGAATATCTCTTATTATTTTGATGGATGTTTCGGTTGAACTGCTATTCGTATTTATAGCTGTACTGTCATTATTATAAGGTCCATAGGTAACTTGATTGGGTCTTGAAAATAAACCTACTGTAGGTGTCAAGGAAGCACTAGCCAAATGCATAATCCCACTATCAGCGCCAATGAAAATTTCAGTATTTGCGATTACGGCACCAATTTCACGAATGTCTTTGCTATAAAACGTAGGGGATTTAAATGCTATTTGCGAAACATTTTCTACGGGTAAAATTTCGATGATGTTGTAATTGGGAAATTCTTGTAGTAATGCTGCGTAAAAATCATCCCACCATGCTGTAGAGTAGCATTTGTCGTCTGTTGCATAGGTAAAAATGGATATTGTTTTTTTGGCTGCAGGAACAATTTCGTCTACCGTTTTTTTACCGATTGCTAATTCATTAGTACTCAATTTTAGATCTAATGATGGAACCGAATTTGCATTTTCAGGAAAACCCAGTTCGGTCAAAAAGCGTCTAAATTCATATACTGGATACTTTGCAATGTGACCATAATCACTATATTTCGCTTCTAAAGTAGTATTTTCTGCTCCAAAGAATTTATACTTGGCATCAGCGAATTGAGCAGATAATCTGCCGGATGACGAATTTTTATTTACATTGATTACAATATCATATTTGGCACTTTTTAGTTGCACCCAAACCTTAAAATAAGCAATTAAATTTTTAAAAGGTTTTTTAGGAAGTTCAATGATGGTATCTATGTTCTTGTAGTTTTCAAAAATAATGGGCGTTAAGCCACCTTTTACAAACAAATCAATTTTGCAATCTGGAAAAGTAGCACTTACATCTTGTACTAGCGGGGTAATCAACAAGAGGTTTCCCAATCGATGATTGGGTCTAGAGATTAAAACTCTTTTGATTTCAATTTTTTGGCTTAAATCTATGGTTTGATTGCGATGTGAATTACCAATATTCTTAGTCAGACTTTTGGTTAATATTCTGCGATAGACATTTACTGTTTTTAAGATGCTCATGCTTTTATGATACTATATGGTACTGAAATGAGTGTTGATCTAAAATTTAAATCGGTTTATATTCTTTTGGCAGCAACTGTCAGCAGTTCTACTACTTTGTAAAAATTTTCAAAGGAACAAATATACAATTTAGAAACTAATAAATATTTATGGGGTTTTGCCCTATACTATTGTGATAGATATCGGCTGCTAATTTCGGAGTAATTTACAACCCTATGAAAACAAAAGGATTACTTAAAAATGAACTAGAAAAAGAGAGGTTTAAAACAGCGCTTACAAAATAGAATTAATGTAAATTAGACTTTGGTATCATAAAAAAGGAGCGTGATGCGATAGGATTCTAAAATATTTATAACCTTTGACATCTAAAACAATAGTATAATGAGCACGACTAAATTAACAATCAATAAGAATGGGTCTATAAAAATAGAGGGCGATTTTGAAATAACAGATTGCAATGGTCAAACCTACGGTTTAGAAGGAAGAACCGCTTTGGGTCTTTGCCGTTGCGGATTATCTGCCAATAAACCTTTTTGCGATGGAGCACACCGCAACGGTTTTGAGCATGAGCCAGCTGCATTTGACTTGCCACCCGTGAAAACGAAGTAGTATCGTTTTCTAATTCAATAAAACAAGAAAAGCTAAATTTTACGGATTTAGCTTTTCTTGTTTATTTTTTAAACCAATTAAATACACTGTTTTATTCACTGAATTTACTGCTATTCTAAAATCACTTATTTTTTAGACTACTAATAATCGCCATCACATCTTGATCGCCCAATCCTTCTTGTTCTGCTGCAGCATAACTGTCATACAATGGATGAATCAGCGGAGTATCGAGTCCGGCTTCTTTGGCCAGTCTTAAATCTTTGACTAAATGTTTTAACGCAAATGCGGCAGGGAAAGAATCGTTGAGGATAGAAGGTGTTTTGATATTCGTTATTCCGTTGCCACAAGCGCCTTGGTTGATGATGTTGAGCATGTCTTCCTTGCTCACGCCGTTTTTCTCGGCAAATAAAACCGTCTCAGCTATTCCTTGAAGATTTAGTCCAAGTAAGTAATTGATGGCTAATTTAGCCGAACTTGCCACACCTGGTTCGCCAACGTGCATGGCAATTTTACCCAAAACGTCAAATATGGGTTTTGCTACTTCAAAATCTTCATTTGAAGCGCCCACAAGAATAACCAAAGTTCCGTCTTGTGCCGGTTTTACGCTTCCAGATACGGGAGCGTCTATGAAATGAACGTGATGTTGGTTGCAAATGGTGTTTAAATAACGCGAGGTTTCCGGTGCAACCGTACTCATATTGATAATGGTTTTTCCAGCAGATGCTGCAGACAATAAACCTTTTGGTCCCTCAAAAACTTCTTTGACAGCTGCGTCATTAGATAACATGGTCAAAACAACATCACAGGTTTCCATTAGCTCTTGTAAACTGCTTGCTGATTTTGCTCCTGCAGCCAGTAAAGGTGCTTCTTTATCTTTAGTACGATTGAAAACCGATACTTCAAAACCTGCTTGGAGTAGGTTCATCACCATTGGATTTCCCATATTGCCAAGACCTGTCCATCCTAATTTTAGTGTATTCATGATTTTTGTGTTGTTAATTTTATTTCCTTATTGTAAGCAAATTTTGCAAAACTGTGCTAACGATTGTTGTATATCTGCGCTGTCTGTATCGAAGTCATTGCGAGGAACGAAGCAATCGCATTTAGTTTTTTTATTTACTCCTATTTGTGGGGAATTAATGCTAAAAGATATAATAATCACCATGCAAACACTACGATTATGCTCTAAATTAAAATTGGCACTCCTTACAAATGAGCGCTAGTGGGTGCGATAGGATTTTATATATTGCTCAAAAGTCTAGATAGTAAAAAACCTATAGTAACTCCAATTATAACGGTTAAGATCCTTTGCTTGATGTCAATTTTCACAGATTGTTCTTGAAGCAATATGTCATTTTCCATTAGTTCCATTTTAATATCTTTTGGCCCGAATTGTGTGTATTTGATTTTTAAAATTAAATCTCTGTCCTTAAGTTTTATTGGATGGATTGAACCGGAAAAAGAAAAGTTACTTGAAATTCTTTTTCCATTCAGTAAAACACTTTCAATTCCAAAAATAGAGTTTAAAAATTCTATTTTATTCGAGTCAATATTAAATTCAGCGTATTTCATTTTATGTTTTATGTTTTTTTGTAATGTTTTCTAGCTTTGAAATGGCTGGAAGTTCGTAACCACTTAATTTTCTAATTAACGAAAAACTTGATGCGAAACAATACTTCCACTGCATTTCAGCTTGCTCAAAGCTGTTGTGCGTTCGTTTTTTTTCTAGGTGTCATTTTCGCTCAGTAATACTTCTGTTAAATTGTAGTCCGAAATAAGTTTTAATACAATTCCAAATGTTTAGGATGCTGGAGAATATTTGTTCTTCCTTAAAAAGTCAAATTTGCTCATTCGGTTTTTTGGAGAACGTCAATTATTTTACTGTATAGTAGTTGTTCATCAATGGGTTTAGAGATATAATCGTTCATTCCCACTGCGCGGGCTTTGTCTGCATCTATAGTAGTAACATCTGCAGTTAGCGCAATAATGGGAATATTGGAGTTCATCGTGTTGCGCACGTAAGTGGTAGCTTCAAAGCCATTCATTTCGGGCATTTGCAAATCCATTAATACAAGGTCGTACTTGTTTTGTTGTAGTTTTTCAATCGCAATTTTTCCGTTTTCGGCAATTTCGACCTCAAAGCCAAAGTCAGCGAGTATTATTTTTATTAAAAGCTGGTTGAGTGGCATGTCTTCGGCAACCAATACTTTCAAGTTTATTATCTCCGCTTGCTTGTTATAGACCCGTTCCGTTTGGTGTTTTATTTTTTGGTTCGTTTTTGCAAAGCTCAATTCAAAACTAAAGACAGATCCTTTCCCTAATTCGCTTTCTACGCGTATCGTGCCACCTTGTTGTTCTGTTAATTTTCTAACGATGGAAAGCCCCAGACCGGTGCCACCATACAAGCGCGAGTTTTCATAAGTTGCCTGTCCAAAATCGTCAAAAATATGTTCCAGCTTATTTTTATGAATCCCAATGCCAGTATCGGTTACTTTAAATTCAAGTGTTACTTCCTCCGAATCCTGTTTAAGTAGGGCAACACCCATAGTTATTTTTCCTACTTCGGTAAATTTTACAGCGTTGCTCACCAGATTTAAAATTATCTGGCGCAAACGAGTAGGGTCGCCTAATATAATTTCGGGTATTGCTGTGTCAAGTTGTTCTACCAGTTCTAAATTTTTCTCTTTTATTTTAATATCGAATAATAGAAGCATTGCTGAAAGAGAAGTAGCTAAATTGAAAGGTATTTTTTCAAAGGTCATACTGCCGGCATCCACTTTGGCAAGGTCGAGAATGTCATTAATTAAAACCAGTAGAGCATCGCCAGATACCTTGATTGCAGTTAAATATTCTTCCTGCGTTTTGTCTAATTTCGATTTTAAGAGCACATTGGTAAAGCCTATAATGGCATTCATCGGGGTTCGTATTTCGTGGCTCATGTTGCTCAAAAATTGTTGTTTTCCCTGCATTGCTTCTTCGGCTAAATGCGTAGCAGCTTCTGCTTTACTCTGTGCTTCTTTCAACTCATGAATATCGGTTTTGCTTCCCACCCACGTAATTTTTTTGCCTGTTTCATCTTTTACATGTACAGATCTGCATAGGTGCCATCTATACGCACCTTCTTTGTTTTTGATGCGACACTCTATGTCAAAAATATCTCCTGTGGCGACAGAGTGTTTCCAACTATTTACCATGGGTTCTAAATCATCGGGGTGTATCGTTTTTACCCAACCGCCGGCCACTAATTCGTCAAATGTGAGGCCTGTATCTTCAAGCCATTGTTGATTGAAGAATATAATATTGCCCTCGGCATCGGCATTGGTAATTTTTTGAGGCATATTGTTGGTTAAAACACGAAACATTTTCTCGCTTACTTCAATAGCTTTTCTGGCATTTACCTGATCTGTTATTTCGTCTGCTAACACCATTATGCCAGAGATAGTTCCATCGGTTTCACGCAATGGCTCATATACAAATTTTACAAATACATCTTCCATCATACTTTTACGATGAATGGTGAGGGGAAGCTCTGGGGATACAAAACGATTGCCGGTGCGATATACATCATCTAACAGTTGTTTATAAACTTGGTCTTTCACCTCAGTTATAACATTAAATAGAGGTTTGCCTAGTGAATCTTCTATTTTTATATCCAACAAATTAGCCATTTCTTGGTTTAAGGTTTCAAATATAAAATCTTCTCCTCGCAATACGCAAATGGCTACTGGTGCCAGCATTACCAAAAGCCTGAATCGTTCTTCACTTGCTTTTATTTTTTCAGCTACAGTTTTTTGTTCATGTATTTCTGTGGTAACACCTATCCACATTTCATGTATTCCATTTTTATCTTTTATAGGCGATGCGATGTTTAAATGCCATACATAATCACCTTGTTTATTTTTAAACCGCATTTCCATTACTAGGTCAGTTCCTGTTTCGGCTGCTTTCTGAAAACGCTGCTGAAATTCTTCCACTTCATCTGGATGCATAATTTGGTGGTATCCAAAATCTCTTAATTCTTCAAAAGTATATCCACTGAAATCTAACCAGTGTTTATTAAAATAGGTAACACTTCCATCTACTGATGCATTGTTTATTTTTGCGGGCATTAAATCAGCCATTAGGCGTAATCGCTGTTCGCTTTCTTCAATCTTCCTTTTTGCATATACCTGCTCGGTTACATCATTACCAATAATAGTAATACCCGAAATAGTTTCGTCCGCTTCCAAATAAGGTTGAAAAACAAAATTGAAAAAATACTCTTCCCTTAAGTCCCCATGAAGACTTTTAGGGCTTTGTACTTCATTACCATGAAAAGGGATACCGGTGGCACGAACTTCATCAAGTAAAGCTGGGAAGCTTGTGTTTTTAAGATCGGGCATAAGGTCAAGGAGCGATTTGCCTTCTATGTCATTCCCTATTCCCCAAACTTCTTTGATCCGGTCGTTTGCAAGGTCAATGATAAGGTCTTTGCCTTTTAGCACGGCAAAAGTAAATGACGAATGCTTTAGCATCAGGTTATACCGCTTATCACTTTCTTCAATTTTTTTTCTTGCAAGCACTTTATCAGTTACATCAATGGCAACATTAATTACTCCAGAAACATTTTTATTGTAGTCAAATATTGGATGGTAAATAAAATCAAAATATCCCTCAAATTCATTGCCATCTTTCAAAAAGCGAACAGGAAATTCGTTTCCCTTGAAAGGAATGCCAGTAGAAAATATATCGCTTAAAATTTTATCCAATCCCTGGGTAGCAGTTTCGGGAAATGCATCAAATAATTTTTTGCCAAGTATTTCACTTTCTGATTTTCCTATAATTTCGCAGAAAAGTTTATTTGCAAGTGAAATCACTAGTTCTTTTCCTTCATAAATATTTAAAGCAAACGGGGCTTGCATAAAAATATTCTGAAGTTGTTGCTGACTATCTTTAATTTTTTGCTTTGCATTCACTTCGTTCGTTACTTCAATGGCAATGATAGTAACCCCCGAAATAGTTTCGTCTGCTTCCAGATAGGGCTGATAAACAAAATTGAAATAAGCGTCTTCCAGTTTACCATTACGCAAAATCGGGGCAAGCAATTCATCGCCGTAAAACGGAATACCGGTGGTGTACACCTTATCAAGCAACTCCGGAAAAGCTGAGTCTTTTAGTTCAGCTATCACATCAAATAATGGCTTTCCTTCTACGTCATTTCCTTTTCCCCACATTTCTTTTATGGAATCGTTGGCAAGCGAAATAACCATATTTTTACCTTTGAAAATAGCAAAACCAAAGGGCGATCTCATCAGCATCATATTGTATCGCTTTTCGCTGTCTTCAAGCTGCTTCAACGCTTTTTTCTGCAAATCGAGCAGTGCTAAAAGTGTTTCATTTTCTGTCACATCCTCGGAACGCTGAATGATATATTTTACGTTATTGTTTGCGTCAAGAATAGGGGAATTAATGACTTTCAAATATTTTGATTCAAACCCGCCACTTTCCGATGTCCGTTTAGGAATATCGTATCGTACAATTGGCAAGGTATCGGCAGTTTTATTTTTGATGACCCAATTAAAAGAAGCGCGCATCTTACTTTCTCCATCGCCAGTTCTATCCTCAGGGTTAAGAGGAAATACAACAAAAATATCGCGCCTTGTAATGCTCTCACGTGTGGTTTTAGTTTTCTTAATAAAATCGTCAGAAGCCGCAACTATGGTAAAGTTGGTATCTATAACTAGGACCAATCCCTGAGACTGCTCGAATAAAGCTACATAATCTATTGTATCCATAAGTTTCGATATTATCAGATAAAAACACTGATTGATGAATTAAAGAGCTTGTCGATGATTTGATTTTTATCCTGTATAAAAGTAACTATTTGTAAATTTATATCATTTTTGTCTGAATTTTGTCTACTGTGACGCACAATGTTCTGGTACTACAGCGGGTTTGGTACTAAATTAAGCCCTTTCTTCGTATTTGCCACCCGAGCGATAGCGAACAGGCGAAGCAAACCCAAATATAAAACTAACTTTCCAATAAGCCTAATGCCCAAATCCGTTGTAGCTGTTGGCAGAATTCTATTTTATTCGAGTCAATATTAAATTCCGCGTATTTCATTTTGTTTTATGTTTTTTTGTATTGTTTTGTAGCTTTGAAATGAGGTAAGGTTCGTGACGCTAAATTTTCGGCTTAACGAAAACTTAATGCGAAACGGTAATTCCACTAAATTCCAGCTAGCTCAAAATGGCTGTTTTTTTAGTATTGATATTTTCCGAATTTACTTTTTCGTTCGCACCAAATAAAATATTCTCCAAATAACGTTCCTGATAATAATTCTTTCGTTAACTGCTCTATATTTTGACTTTCAATTATCAATCCAATGCTTTTATCTGTGAATAATTTCTCTTCAACTTCTCTTAAAAAATTAAAAGCAGTTGAGTCTAATGTACTTAGAATTAGTTTATCTAATTGTTGAATTTGTTTACTCGACAGGCTGTTTAAGAAGTCAAACCGCTCGTCGTTAAGCTTTTGAGATTCTGGGTCATAATTGGGGTTTCTCGGCTTTTGGTAATATTCTTCAATACTTATCGATCGAGAAAAGTCTTTTTGATTTAAGTAAAACTCGTAGTTTTCATCTCGCAATTTCTGTATAAGAATTTCTGCAAATTTTTCAAGTTTTGTCATATTAAATTGGTTCTTCCCAACCACCATCTTGTGGGTCATATTTTAAAAATTCTCCTGTGTCTGTAAACTCTGATGCTGTCATATTAATTTCAAATATTCCATCTTCTCCCGAAGCTACTAAATACAAACATGTCTCTGTAAGTAATGCTCTAATTGTTTTGATGCTTTTAAAACCAAAGGAAGTTTCAGTTAAATTCTTTGTCTCTTCAATATAACCATATCTTATAAGTCTGTCAAAGAGTTGTTGTCGTTGCTCTTTCGAAAACTTAAGTAAATTTTCTTCAATCTCAAAAAAATCGTCTTTTTCGTAAGTGTCAAACTCTTCTTTAGTTTCTTTTCTGCATAATTGTATTTCGTAACTCATTGTTTGTTCAGTGTTTCGTTAAAATAGCCTAGAACGTCCTGCTTGTAGGCGATGGTCGGGCTAAATAAAGCAATTATTTTCGGATTATCACAAATTTCCCAAATACGAAACCATTTTTCCATTAAGCCTAATTCCCTACTATTGCTTACTAGCTGTTATGCCTTGTTATTTTCTACGTTTTCTAATTTCAGCGGTATAATTTTCTAATATAGTTAAATCAGCAAGAAATTCAGCAGAATCAGGCATTTCTTCAATTAAAGTTCCTGCAGTATCGTGTCCTGTGAAATAAGTTGAACATTTACTCATATTTGTGTCAACTAGGTTGTAATCCTCATTCGTTAAATCTACAACTTTTGATAAACGTTGAGTTTGTATTGCTCTGCCAAATCTTTGAATTACTCCATTTAAGAATACTTCTTCAACAAAACGCTCCCAAGTTTCTCGAAGTTTGCCATATAAATATTTTGCTCGTTCTTTATAAACTTCTTCGGTTTCAGTTCGTTCAATTTTTTCTAATTGTTGATATTCATTTTTTAGCAATCCCATACGCTTTCCAACAGGTAAAGCATCCCAAGGTGGATTGCTTGCAATTAGTCCTGTTTCTTGTTTCTTTCTTGTAAGACTCTTTATGTCTAAATTACAATTCAGATTTTCAGAATGCTCCTGAATCATTAGTAAAAAAGTGATGTCGTGAGTGAAAACTATAACTTGTCGTTCTAAAGCTTCTTCTGCAATTCTTTTTGATATTTTATTTCTCCATTTATGGTCTAGAGAAGAAACTGGATCGTCAAAAATTATAGCACTCTTATGCTCTGAAGTGGATAATTCAGACAAGAACGTTGCTAATGAAATGCATCTATGTTCTCCTTCACTTAAAATGTCTTTTAATACAATTCCATTTGCATTTTGTTCATCAAGTCTTAAATAATGGTATTGTTTTCCTCTTTGTCCTTTAGTCTCGGTTTCTATTTTAATATTTTTAAAACCTAGTTTTGAAAGTTCGGTTTTGAAGTTTTGTTTAAGATTTTGACTGATATATTTTGTTGCTAACTCATTACTATGTGTCGTAATTGTTCGAGTAGTACATTTACTGATGCACTGATTAAGTAGTTTTATTTTTTTCTGACGATAAATTTCGCGAGCTAATTTGGGTTTAAAATCGAAAATCTTTTTTTCTCCTTTTAATTGATTTAATTCTTTATTGAGCGGTTTTAAATCTTCTTCAATTGATAGAACTTTTAATTTTTCATTTGTTTCTTTTAAGCTTTTAATTAATTCTTGAATTAATGTTTTAGGAGTATTTTCAATTTCAATTGAGTCAATTAATGCAACTATTTTTTTTCTTTCAAAAAGAGCTGTTAAATTATCCCTTTGATTTGTAAGCAATTCTAAATATTGTATTTGACTTTGTGAATAATTATCAATTATTTCATCAAGTTCAACTGTTGTAGGTTTTTGTTCCTCAAAAGAGAAATCTATTTTATTTAGATTTTCATTTGCTAATTCAAATTTATCAAATGCTTCATCATAAGTTTTTTGAATGTCATTTTTTACAAAACTTTCAAAAGACACAAATCTGTTTTTTGCATCTTCATCTAAATCTTGTAGACAAAGTGGGCAATTGCTGTCTTCATTTACTTCTGGAAAATTTTCTGTTACGGTACTTATATTGTAGAATTTTCGAGCACTTTCCCAAAGTAATTTCCAAGAACTATTACCAACACCTTCAATTGGTAATTCAGAGAATGCTTTTTCAGAAGATTCTTTTAGAGCTTCGCTTGTTGTTACAAGATTGTTTAATGTTAGTTTTAAATCTATTAAAATTGCACCTGTTAAGTTATTTTCAAGCGCTTGAAATTTGTTTTGTAAAATTTCGAAACGCTTTATTTTTTCTTCATTTTCTTTTAAACTTTTCTTTGGGTCTGTTGCTTTTAATTTATCAATTTCTATAATTAATTCTTCAATTCTAGAACTTTTAGTTGAATTCCAAATTGATTCGGCTCTTAATTCGTCAAGTGTTGAATTTGAATTTAAGTTTTCGAGAAATGTTTTTGCAGTTGAACAATCAGAGACTTCCAAAAGTGTATGGTCGAATTTCTGTAAAGCAGGACTCAATAAGTCTGCATTTAGATCGTTTTCAACCCTTTTTATATCTATTGCTAATTTTTCTACAATAGATAAACCTAGAGGAATGAAAGCAATTTCATCTTCTCCTTCAATGTAATGATTTGCACTAAATGTATCAAAAACATCAATGCTTTTTAAAACAGAGTTGTTTACTTGTTCATTTACGAGATATACTGTATTGAAATTTGTCCCATCCCTTGTGTACTCTATATCTGCCTTTTTATCTTTTCCAAAGCAAGTTGGGTCATATAAGTTAACATTTATTTTTGGTTTATGACCTCTTGTATTGCAAGCGTGTTTTAAAATACTCACATAACTTGATTTTCCTGAGCCATTATCTCCATAAACAATTGTTAGACCTATTGGCGCAAATTGTAATTCACTAGCTTTTGAGAGCGCGTTTACATTATCTACATTGGAAATTTTAGAAAGTATCACATTATCACTGCTAGTGGAGTTATTTGCAAAATTTCTTAAATCGTCAAAATCAACTTCATCAAAAGTAAATTCAGATAATCCATAATCTACTTTACAAATTTCTTTGAGTTCTGTAATGTCATTTTCAGTAAGTTCATTATTTCTAATTAAGCGGTCAATTGCTACTTGCCAAAAAACTGGCTTGTTTTCCGCCCAATCAATTATATCGTTTAGTATTGGCATCGTTCGCTAGGTTATTGAATTCTCATCGGTTTTTTATAATAAGGCATAACGTTCCCTTGCTAAAAGCGGTTTGGGATTAAAAAAGCACTATTTTCGGATTTGCCTAAACATCCTAAATACAAACCATTTTGCCCATCAAGCCAAATGCCCAAATCTCTTATGAGCAAGTGTTGGCAGCTGCCTTTTTTAGTCAAAATTTAATAATGGTAAAGAATGATTGATATTTGTTCCTTCATAGGAAATTATATGAGCATATTTTGGGTCAATATTTTCATTTTTGATTGAATTAGCAAACTCTTTTAAATATTCAAATTGAGGATTTGTTTTAATTAAGCTGAGCAATTGATTTCCAGATGCACTAAACACATTTACAGGAATTAGAACTGTTGGAGTGTTTGCTTTTATTTTTACTAAAATGATGATGTTACCAGAAGTAAAAACTCTTTGAGATTCATTTGGCATTTGCTGTAATTGAAAATTAATAAAATCACCTGTTTGAATTAATCCAATTTCAATTAATCTCGCTATTTCATTGTAACTGACGTTAAATTTTTCACTTAAAAGTTCTTCATCCTTTCCTTTATAAATAAAATTAGTTCCGCTTGAATTAATTGAAAAGTTTGCAACTCTTATAAATAAATCAGCTTCTTCTTTTGATAAATTACGAATCAATTCCAATGTTCTCAAAGAATACGATTTTGGTTGTTTTATTTCACCTGCTAATATTCTTCCCCAAATTGCTTGCATTTCCACATTCGAAATATCCTCTGCAATTCGGAAAAACCTTGTTGTCCAATCTTTATCTAAAGGTTCTTCAGTTACAGTTTCTTCATTTCTTAATTCTTCTGCTGCAAAAGTTGTTACATTTTCGATATTAAGTTGCTTTTTTGCTTCTTGGAAACTTAGTCTGTCTTGTGTCCTTTCTTTAAGTGAGGGAGTAAGCAAAATTGTTTGTTGTGTTTCGATAAGTAGTTCCTTCGGAGAACTTATTGCTATTTTTTCATCCTTATACTCAATACCACCAGTAATTTGAAAATTCTCCTTTACAGCTGTCGCAATAATTTTCATTTCCTTAGCACGTGCTTCAGCAAGTTTTTCGATTTCATATGCTTTAGTATCTACATCCTTTCTATCGAAGAATGGTTTTGATATTTTACCAACTGAATTTGAAACAATATCAATTAGTTTATCAATTGGTAATACTTTTCCAATTCCTAAAATGTCATTTACGTTCATTATCTATTTTTTTAACGGTATCTGTCGTCATAAGGTTGCTGCCAACTTGTATATAGGCGAACCAAACCTTTGCATATGCTAACCCAAAAACGGCTTGCTTTGCGAAAATTTATTTCGCTTTATATTTTCTCAAATATATTAAATTTTTCTTACAATTTTTATTGAAAAGAATAAACGTCTTTTTTATTTCGGTTTGCGTGAGGGAGGGAAGCGGCATCCTTTTTTTCTTTCTTTAAGAAAATAAAGATACAGCGTACTGCCCGACCCAAAGCAGCGAGGAGGAACGACAAAGCTGCTGCAGGGTCACGCCCAAAGTAACAATCTCACGCTGCACCACTCACTCTTCACCATTCATTTTATTATCACTTTCCCCATCCTTTTTATGGAATTTCTAAAAAAAGTATATCTTTAGCCAACTAAAACCAAAACCCCAAAACCAAAACCCCAAAAAAATGGAAGACCAAAAACCAGACGATTTTAAAAGAGAATTAGGATTACTTGACGGAACCATGCTTGTGGTGGGTTCTATGATAGGTTCCGGAATATTTATTGTTAGCTCGGATATGGTTCGGCAATTGGGTTCGGCCGGCTGGTTGCTTGCTATGTGGGTGCTTACGGGCACCATTACGGTGATTGCCGCCGTGAGTTATGGCGAGTTGAGCGCGATGTTTCCTAAAGCGGGTGGGCAATATGTATACATCAAGGAAGCGTACGGGAAATTGATAGGTTTCTTGTACGGTTGGAGCTTTTTTGCCGTAATACAAACCGGCACTATTGCTGCTGTTGGCGTGGCTTTTGCTAAATTTGCCGCCTACTTGTATGCGCCTTTAAGCGACAAAAATATTTTATATGAGATAGGAGATTTTAAACTCAATGCGGCGCAAATTGTTTCTATTTTCACTATTATATTACTGAGTTACATCAACAGTCGTGGGGTGAAAAACTCGAAGATTTTACAAACGGTGCTCACGGTTATCAAAATTTTATCGTTGGCTGGTTTGATTATTTTTGGTTTTATGGCTGCCAAAGCGGAAGTTTGGGACGCGAACTGGACCAATGCTTGGACGTCACAAACACTGAACGTAGAAACGGGTTCGTGGTTGCCTATTAGCGGAACGGCTTTGATATCTGGAATTTCGGCAGCCTTAGTAGGTTCGATGTTCTCTAGTGTGGCTTGGGAAGGGGTGACTTTTATCGCTGGCGAAATTAAAAATCCAAAACGCAACGTGGGATTGAGTTTGTTCTTAGGAACCTTAATTGTGAGTGTGATTTATATTTTGGCTAATATCATGTACTTGGCAGTTGTGCCTTTATATGAGATTGCTACAGCCGAATCGGATCGAGTGGCTGTGGTGGCTTCGCAAAGTATTTTCGGCTCTGTGGGAACATTAATTATTGCAGTGATGATTATGATTTCGACTTTTGCCTGCAACAACGGACTGATTATGGCGGGAGCCAGAGTGTATTATACGATGGCGCAAGACGGAGTTTTCTTCAAGAAAGCCGCTGAATTGAATAAAGCCAGTGTTCCAGCGTGGTCTATCTGGGCGCAGTGTATCTGGGCTTCGGCTTTGTGTCTGACTGGGAAATATGGTGATTTGCTAGACTTTGTGGTGATCATTGTTTTGATTTTTTATATCCTTACTATTTTAGGGATTTTTATCCTTCGTAAAAAAATGCCAAACGTTGAAAGACCGTATAAAGCATTTGGATATCCATTTTTACCTGCACTTTACCTAATTATTGCTTCGGCGATTTGTATTGCGTTATTGTACACTAAAACAAGTACGAGCGGCTGGGGTGTGGTGATTATGCTCATTGGGATTCCAGTGTATTATTTGACGAAAGCGAAGGAGAAATTTTTTTAATTATTAATGATGAATTATGAATTTGCGTGTGTTAAATCGAATTTTCTAATGTGACTTTTTTAGAATTCAATGAATATTCGCTTAATCCGCGTCATCTGCGTACCAATTTAATACAATAATGACAGTAACACAGATAAAAAACCCACTAAAATCCGTGTCATCTGCGTACCAATTTGATAGAGCAATAACAGTAACACAGATAATAAATCCGCTAAAATCCGCGTCATTTGCGTGCCATTAAATACAAAAATGACAGTAACACAGATAACGAATCCGCTAAAATCCGCGTCATCTGCGTTCCAATTCAATACAATAATGACAGTAACACAAATAACGAATCCGCTAAAATCCGCGTCATCTGCGTGCCATTAAGTACAACAATGAATAGTAACGCTTAAAAAAAATCCGTTTAATACGCATTATAATCGTTCCAATTCAGTACAACAAAAACAAATTAGCACATAAAAAAAATCCGTCTCGTTATCATCACGGGACGGATTTTCTATTAAATTCAGGTTGGTTTGTGGTTGTTTTGAATCTAAATAAATTAATTGACTAAAAACTAATATCTAAAAAAATACAACTACAAGCTACAACCTGTAAACAGTATGCTAGTAGTACGTAAAACGTCTTACTTTGGCAATATACTTAGCCAATCTAATTACTTGGTGGCTGTACCCATATTCGTTATCGTACCAAATGTATAAGACTATGTTTTTTCCATCTTTAGAAACGATAGTCGCATTACTGTCGTAAATGGCAGGTTGCGAAGTACCAACGATGTCTGAGGATACCAATTCGTTATTTAAGGAATACTTAATTTGCTCTACTAATTCGCCTTCCAAAGCGTATTTTTTCATGATAGCATTGATTTCCTGAACCGAAGTTGTTTTTGAGACTTCTAAATTCAAAACAACCAAAGAACCATTTGGTACAGGTACGCGAATCGCATTTGAGGTCAGTTTTCCCTCTAACGACGGTAATGCTTTTGCAACAGCACTTCCAGCGCCTGTTTCGGTAATTACCATATTTAGTGCTGCAGCTCTTCCGCGACGGTATTTTTTGTGCATGTTGTCCACAAGATTTTGGTCGTTCGTATATGCATGGATGGTCTCCAAATGTCCTTTGACAACGCCTAAAGTGTCTTCAACAACTTTCAAGATTGGCGTGATAGCATTTGTAGTGCAGGATGCCGCTGAAAAAATATCGATTTCATCAGGGTTATATTCGTTTTGGTTTACGCCATGTACAATATTTGGAACTCCTTTTCCGGGAGCGGTAAGCAGTACTTTATCAGCTCCTTTTGAAACCAAATGACGGCTCAGCGCTTCGTGTGTAGTAAATGCACCCGTATTGTCAATCACCAAGGCATTATGAATATCAAAGAGAGTATAATCAATTTCTTCAGGTCCGTTTGCCGTGATAATATGAACCGTTGTTCCATTAATAATTAAGGCATTATTTTCAGGATCAGCAGTTACTGAACCTCCAAAATCACCATGAATAGAATCGTAACGCAATAAGGAAGCTCTTTTTTCAAGAGAAACCGCATCGTTTTTGTCACGAGTTACAATGGCACGTAAGCGCAATTGGCTCCCTTTTCCTGTTTTAGACATTAATTCTCTGGCTAACAAACGACCAATACGTCCAAAACCATACAATACAACATCTTTCGGTTGAATTTCCTCAGAGTCTTTTGCGTTTTTTAGTTTGTCAATAACAAAATATTTGGCATCTGGATATTTATCCTCTTCCAAACCATATTCATAGGTCAGTTTTCCAATATCTAATTTAGCGGGAAGCAAGTTCAATTCTAAAATGGCTTTTGCAATCTTAACAGAATCAAATACTGAAATCGGTTTACCCACAAATTCAGCTGCATATTCGTGTAAGTTGATGATGTCACTTACATTTCTGTCTAGCATTTGATTGCGAAATAACACCATTTCAATTGATTTATCATACCATAAATCGCTGATGATTTTTATGAGTTTTGCTCCTGCGCGTCGCCTGTCAGCTTGTAAAGAAACTTCTTTTTCGTATAAAGTTGTAGTTGCCATTTTGAAAATTTAAGGAAAATAAAGAGTTGTATTTTTTTTAAAATTTGCGCAAAAGTACCCATTTCAATCGATTTCGTAGCGTGTTTTATGAATTATTTACGAAATAAAAAAGCCACCTTTTTTTTTCAAGATGGCTTTCCTAGAAGAAAAAGAGAGTATCCTTTAAAGAATAACGCGCATAATTTCTCCATTTTTATTAATCATTTCTATTCGGATCGATTGGGTTTCCTCTTTTTTACTTAAAAGTTTAGAGACCGTTTCCACATCGGTCGCTTTTACATTGTCAATGCTTAAGATAATATTGCCAATCAGTTCGTCTTCGTATTGTTTTAAGTTTTGGCTAGTGATGCCTTTAATGCGCACACCATAATCGATTTTGAATTTCTTTTTGTCAGCAGCCTCAATATTCTCTAATTCGATGCCTTTGAATTCTGCATTAAAAAATTCATTTTTACTTAAAGTCACCGGAATTACTTTAGTTTTTCCGTCTCGGTTATAAGTTACTTGTACTTTATCGTTTGGACGTTTGGTGTTGATGTATCCCGATAAATCCGCAAAAGAGCTGATGTTTTGTCCGTCTATTTTTACAATAACATCGCCTTTTGCTAAGCCAGCTTTGTCAGCGCCTGAATTTCTGGTCACTTTATTGATGTAAAATCCTTGAGTCAAACTCAGTCCGTACTCTTTAGATGAGATATTGTTCAATTCGCCGCCTTCAACGCCTAGTATACCACGTTGTACATTCCCAAATTCCATTAAATCTTCAATTATTTTTCGAGTAATGTTCGAAGGAACCGCAAAAGAGTATCCTACGTAAGAACCCGTCATCGATGAAATCATAGTATTGATTCCTATTAGTTCACCGCGTGTGTTAACTAACGCTCCACCACTGTTACCAGGATTAACTGCAGCATCAGTTTGTATGAAAGATTGAATGCCGCTAGTGTCTAAATTTCTTGCTTTCGCCGAAACGATTCCCGCTGTTACCGTAGAAGTCAAGTTGTAGGGATTACCAACGGCTAGAACCCATTCGCCTACTTTTACCAAATCAGAGTTGGCAAATGCGGTGTACGGTAATTTGTCATCAGCATCAATTTTTAATAAAGCAATATCCATTTTAGAATCGGTTCCAATAAGTTTTGCTTTGTACGATTTTTTATTGTTCAGTGTAATTTCAATTTCTGATGCATCTTTAATAACGTGATTGTTGGTTACAATATAGCCGTCTTCTGAGATGATTACTCCAGAACCCGTTCCCACTTGTTCCTGAGATTGACCGCCTCTATACCCATAAAAATATTCTAATATGGGATTGCTTACCGTAGTTCGGGAAACATTTTTTACGTGAACAACGGAATGAATTGTTTTTTCGGCAGCCTCAGTAAAGTCAAGAACATCAGTTGATAAGCCCACTCTTTTTCCATATGAATTGGATGCCATTGTTACTAATCCGCTTTTTTCATTAGAAAAATAACCATTAGTATCAAATAATAACTTGTATGAACCTAGTGTTACTACTCCGCTCAACAGTGAAACAAAAAAAAGTGTTGAAATTTTTTTCATAATTAAATTCGTTTATTAAGATATTTATCCTCAAAAATAAAAATAAAAAAGCATGGCAAAATACAGTTTAACGCACTTTAACAATGATTAACATTTCATTAATAGTTGTACTTTTGTGAGACACAATTCAAATTAAAATGCACATAGAGTTTTATAAATATCAAGGAACTGGAAATGATTTTGTAATGATTGACAATCGTTCTAATTTTTTCCCAAAACAAAATACCCAACTCATTGCACACTTATGCGACAGGCGTTTTGGGATTGGTGGCGATGGACTTATTCTATTGGAAAACGACACGATTGCCTCAAATCTCGAAACTGCCACCGATTTTAAAATGGTCTATTACAACTCAGATGGAAACCAAAGCTCGATGTGTGGTAACGGCGGACGGTGTTTGGTGGCTTTCGCCAAAAAGCTACAGCTAATCAAGAACAAAACTACTTTCATAGCAACAGATGGTTTGCATCACGCAACAATTGGAACAGATGGTTTAGTTGCTTTACAAATGATTGATGTAAATGAGGTAAAAGTCAGTTCTGATCACGTTTTCTTGAATACAGGTTCGCCACATCATGTGCAACTGGTTGATGATTTAGAAAATTATAATATTAAGGAAAACGGAGCCGCTATCAGATACGGTGATTTGTATGGTAAATCTGGAAGCAATGTCAATTTTGTAAAACAAATTGACGAAAATACTTTTTCGTTGCGCACCTATGAACGCGGTGTTGAAGATGAAACACTCTCTTGCGGTACAGGCGCTACAGCAGTTGCAATTGCGATGAATGTTTTAGGAAAAACAGATGCTTCTTCCATTGATTTGAATGTTGAAGGCGGGAAATTAGTAGTTTCGTTCGAAAAAAAAGAAGGACAATTTTCCAAAGTCTTTCTTAAAGGACCAGCTGAATTTATATTCAAAGGAACGATTGAGATTTAATTTCGAAACTTGTATTAAAATCAAACTTGGTGTGTCACTGTGATGTCTCTGTGTAACTTTGTGAAATAATTAAATGAAAACATTAAAAGGCGACAACATTTATATTCGTGCATTAGAACCCAATGATTTGGAGTTTGTCTATGCTATCGAAAACGATCAAAGCATTTGGGAAGTGAGTAATACGCATACGCCCTACAGTCGGTTTTTAGTCAAACAATATTTAGAAAATGCCCAGCAAGACATCTATGAAGCCAAACAGTTGCGATTGGCTATTTGTCAAGACCAAGATTTTCCAGCCTTAGGTTTAATCGATTTATTTGATTTTGATCCAAAGAATAATAGGGCAGGAGTTGGTATCGTAATTCAAAATAAAGACAACCGAAGTCAAAATATTGGTTCTGAAGCATTACAATTATTAATCGAATATGCTTTTTATAATCTTAATTTGCACCAATTGTATGCAAATATTGGTACCGAAAATGCAGCAAGTACAGCACTTTTTACTAAATTTGGATTTGAAAGAATAGGCGTAAAGAAAGATTGGACCCTCGTAAACGGCGTATATAAAGACGAAGCTATTTTTCAATTGATCAATACTAATTTTTAAAATTGAAACTTTGAATCGGTATCGTTTCAAAATCAAATAAATAGAAAGCACATTAGGGACATGTTTCCTCGTAAAAAAATACCACTTATGAATATTAAAAAAATAATTAGCATAGTCTCCGTTGTTGTAATAGCAGTATTAATGATTTATGGTTTGATACTTTTGAGACAAATTTTTTCTGCAAACACCAAATTTTCGGATGATGAGGTATACGTTTACGTTCCTACAGATGCAAAATACGAGGATGTAAAAAAAATTATGACACCTTATGTAGAGAACATGGATCGATTTGAAATGGTCGCCAACAAACGAGGCTATACTGATAATGTGATTCCGGGTCGTTTTTTATTGACAAAGGGAATGAATAGTTACGCTCTGGTTAAAACGTTGCGACTTAATTCACCCGTAAAACTGGCGTTTAATAATCAAGAGCGCGTAGAAAATTTAGCAGGACGTGTAGGCTCTCAAATTGAAGCCGATAGTGTATCATTGTTGAATTCGTTCAAAGATTCTATTTTTTTAAAAGAAAACGGGTTCAATGAAGAGAATGTTTTGGCGCTCTTTATTCCGAATACATATGAGATCTATTGGAACATCACCGCTGAAAAGTTCCGTGATAAAATGATCAAAGAATACCGAAACTTCTGGAATAAAGAGCGAATTGCAAAGGCAAAAGCACAAGGTCTAACTCCAGTTGAAGCAACAATCTTAGCCTCAATTGTTCACAAAGAATCTGTTAAAAAAGACGAAAGACCAAGAATTGCCGGAGTGTATTTGAACCGATTGAGATTAGAAATGCCCTTGCAAGCAGATCCTACGGTGATATTTGCCATGAAAAAGAAATCGAATGATTTTAATCAAGTCATCAAAAGAGTTTTTTATAAGGATTTAATAATGCCGCATCCATACAATACGTATATGAATATAGGCTTACCTCCAGGACCTATTGCAATGCCCGATATTACAGCGTTAGAAGCGGTTCTAGATCCTGAAAAAAATGATTTTATTTATTTCTGCGCAAGTGTAGAGCGTTTTGGATACCATGAGTTTGCTGCTACATTGCCAGAACACAATGTAAATGCAAAAAAATATTCAGATTGGATCAATAGTCAAGGCGTAAAAAGATAGTTTTGAGAACTACTTTTGGCTATATAATTTTATTTCTAGTCGTTTTTCAAATTGGCTTTAGCCAAAGTAAACCATCTCATTTTTTCAAACCTTCTGATTCGTTGAATCTAAAAAGGCAAAATACGGTTGTTATTACCGAATCAATTTTGGCCACGGGAACTTTAATTGGCTTGAATGAGGTTTGGTATGCGAATTATCCCAAATCTGATTTTCACTTTATAAATGACAATTCTGAATGGCTCCAAATGGACAAAGCCGGTCATCTATTTTCCTCCTATCATTTGGGACGATTCGGAGCTGAGATGCTGCAATGGAGTGGCGCTTCTAAAAAAAATCAGGTGCTTTATGGAGCGGGATTGGGCTTTGCTTTTTTAACAGCTGTTGAGGTAATGGACGGCTATTCCGCTGAATGGGGTGCTTCTTCTGGGGACATAATCGCCAATGCTGCTGGAACAGCTTTGTATGTTTCACAAGAATTGATTTGGCAGGAACAGCGCATTACGCCCAAATTTTCATTTCATACTACAAAATATGCCAGTTTTAGACCTTCAGTTTTAGGAAGTTCCTTTTCAGAGCAAATTCTTAAAGATTATAATGGACAAACGTATTGGCTTTCCATTAATTTAAATTCGTTTGCAAAAGACGCAAAAATACCAAAATGGCTCAATGTAGCCCTAGGTTATGGGGCTGAAGGAATGATAACTGGAAATAAAGAAGATGTACTTCCAAATACAGCATATAATCCCAAAAGATTCAGGCAATTGTATCTAAGTTTGGATGTTGATTTGAAAAAAATAAAAACAAATTCACATTTTTTAAAGACCGTTTTCTCTATTTTAAATACTGTGAAGATTCCTGCGCCTACAATCGAATTTGTGCACTTTAACGATATTAAATACCACTTCATCTATTTTTAGATAAGTTTAACTGCTTGATTATCAGTATAATTTTTTTTGTTGTATATTTGCACATAGAAATTTCTTAACGGGACAGCGTTTTGAAGAAAAACAATTTATGATAAAGAAGTGGTATTTTTACACTAGTCTAACTGTAATTACAGTTTTTTTGAGCTCCGGTTTTAGACCGTTTAACTTAGAAACCAGCCCTTGGTTTCTTATCAATGAAGAAGAAGGAACACACTACTTATTTCCTTCTGAAAAACAAGAAGATTACATCAATTCGAACATCCCTTTTACCGGAAACTTTTTCGTAGGTTTCAGAGAAGCAATTGGTTATAGAGAATCTGAAAGTAAATACAGAAAAATTAATTCTTTGGGTTATTTAGGTAAATATCAATTTGGTATTGAAACATTAAAGTCAGTTGGAGTGCGAAGCAGTTCCTCTTTTTTGAATAGTCCTGAATTGCAAGAAAGAGCCTTTATTGCTCTATTAGCAAAAAATAAATGGGAACTGAAAAAGGAAATTGAAAAATATGAGGGAACAATTCTGAACGGAATTCATGTAACAGAGTCAGGGATTTTAGCTGCGGCTCATTTAGGTGGTGCTGGATCCGTGAAAAAGTATTTTAAAAACAAGGGCAAACGTTATTTTAGAGATGCATACGGAACTTCAATAAGAACCTATATGAAGTTATTTGGTGGTTACGACACGTCTTTTATTATTGCAGATAGTAATGCAACTGTAAGAAGCATTCAGATTTAAGAATAAGATACAATATGAAAAAGGCTGTGAAGTTTACTTTTCACAGCTTTTTTATTTTAGAACAATTGATAAAAAATGGGATAGTTATAAGGAATTTTGATTGTACTAATGAACGATCAAAAAACAAAAAAGCATTACTCTTTCGACTAATGCTTTAGATAGATTTGACATTCAATGTGTTTTATTCGAAACTTCCCATTAATATTTCTAAAATTTTAATAGCAGCTTCACTAATTTTTGTTCCGGGTCCAAATACAGCAACCGCACCAGCATCAAATAAAAATTGGTAATCTTGTGCGGGAATTACCCCGCCAACTACCACCATTATATCTTCTCTACCGTACTTTTTAAGTTCTTCAATAACTTGTGGGACCAAAGTTTTGTGTCCTGCAGCAAGAGAGGAAACGCCTAGAATATGCACGTCGTTTTCTACAGCTTGTTTAGCTGCTTCTGCTGGTGTTTGAAAAAGTGGACCAATGTCTACATCAAAACCTACATCGGCATAACCGGTAGCCACTACTTTTGCCCCACGATCGTGTCCGTCTTGTCCCATTTTTGCAATCATGATTCGGGGACGACGGCCTTCCTTAACAGCAAAGGCATCTGCTAGTTTTTTTGCTTCTTCAAAACTTTTGTCGTCTTTTATTTCTTTACTATACACGCCGCTAAAAGATTTAATTTGTGCTTTGTATCTTCCAAAAACTGCTTCCAGTGCATCACTAATTTCGCCTAAAGTAGTTCTGTTTCGAGCAGCTTCAACCGCAATTTCCAGTAAATTACCTTCTCCTGTTTGTGCACAAAGTGTTAATTTTTTTAGTGAATTTTGAACTTTTTCGGTATCTCGAGTTGCTTTGATTCGGTCTAATTGTTCCAATTGTTGCTTGCGAACCATTTGGTTATCCACATCCAAAATCTGTAACGGATCTTCTTTTTCTAACCGATATTGATTCACACCTACTATAATATCCTGCCCGCTGTCAATGCGCGCTTGTTTTCTGGCCGCCGCTTCCTCAATTCTGAGTTTCGGAATTCCAGATTCAATGGCCTTGGTCATCCCGCCAAGTTCTTCTACTTCTTCAATAAGTTTCCAAGCATTTTCAGTGATTTCATTCGTCAAGCTTTCGACATAATAACTACCAGCCCAAGGATCTACGGTTTTAGTTATTTTAGTTTCTTCTTGTAAATAGAGTTGTGTGTTTCTAGCAATTCTAGCTGAGAAATCCGTTGGTAAAGCGATGGCTTCATCTAAGGCATTGGTATGTAAAGATTGTGTTCCTCCAAAAGCGGCTGCCGCTGCTTCAATACAGGTTCGAGCTACATTATTAAAAGGATCTTGCTCCGTTAAACTCCAACCCGAAGTTTGGCAATGAGTTCGTAAGGCTAATGATTTATCGTCTTTTGGTTCGAATTGTTTTACTAGTTTAGCCCATATCATTCTACCAGCACGCATTTTGGCAATTTCCATGAAGTGATTCATCCCAATCGCCCAAAAAAAGGATAATCTTGGGGCAAACTCATCTATTTTCATACCAGTTGCTAATCCTGTTCGAATGTATTCCAATCCATCAGCTAGCGTGTACGCTAATTCAATATCAGCTGTCGCTCCCGCTTCTTGCATGTGGTATCCAGAAATCGAAATAGAATTGAACTTGGGCATGTTTTTACTCGTGTATTCAAATATATCAGCGATGATTTTCATAGAAGGAGTTGGCGGATAAATATAGGTGTTGCGCACCATAAACTCTTTCAAAATGTCGTTTTGTATGGTTCCCGATAGTAATTCGGGTTTTACGCCTTGTTCTTCAGCGGCGACAATGTAAAAAGCCATAATAGGTAAAACGGCACCATTCATCGTCATGGAAACGGACATTTCATCTAGCGGAATTTGGTCGAACAACACTTTCATGTCTTCAACAGTGTCGATCGCAACTCCTGCTTTTCCAACATCTCCCACCACACGCTCGTGATCCGAATCATAACCTCGATGTGTTGGTAAATCAAAAGCGATAGAAAGTCCTTTTTGACCAGCAGCCAAGTTTCGTCTGTAAAAAGCATTACTTTCTTCTGCAGTAGAAAATCCTGCATATTGACGCACAGTCCAAGGTCGGCGCACGTACATCGTTGCATAAGGCCCGCGTAAATTGGGTGCGAAACCTGCTCCAAAATCAAGATGCTTGATGTTCTCAATATCTTGTTCTGAGTACGTTTGTTTTAGTTCGATTCCTTCTGCGGTTAGAAAAGCATCAGCTGGTTCATGTTCATGCTCCACTTTCAACAGTGTACTTTCTAATTTTATATGTTGTAAATCTTTTCTTTTCATTTGTTTAGTACAAAGATTATATTTTTGAAATTTTAATTCCTTTCAATCCATATTTCAGTAGTTCGTGAAGTATGAAAAATAGCTTTGATGACAATTGTGTTCTCGTAGCTGTTGAAATGAATTAAGTATGGAAAATTTTCAATTAAAGCCACTCTGGTGTTGTCATATCTTATTTGAAAAAGAAGCGGATTTGACTTAATTATTTTTAAACTTTCCTTGAAAGAATTGGAAAACGTATCACCCAATTTAGGTTGAATGCTTTTGTACCAGTCCAAAGCTGTTATGAAATCAAGTTTCGCTTCCTCAACAATTACAATTTTATAACTTACCATCAATAGCTTTTAGAAAATCATCAATATCTTGCGCTGAAGAAGGATTCTTAAGATATTTCTCAGTTCTTTCTCTAACTTGGTCTATTTGCCATTGAGGGATTTCTACATTATTCGACTTTGGAAGAATAATCACTTCAACTTCATCAGCAGTAAAATCATCTGGCAGTGTTATACTTATTTTGTGGTTTTTCACCTTAACGATTTGTCTGATGGCTTCCATTATTTTATGTTTTAGTAAAGTAAATATACTCTTTTCCAGTGGTGTTAAATTAAATAACAGAGTTAAGCTGATTATTCAAGGTTCAATCGCTCTTGTTCTATTTTTTCGGCCAGACGTTTTTCGATTATTGGTGTAATCAAGGTTTTTCTTGGTTTCACTTTTACAAAAGGAAACAATTCTAAATCATGTTTCATTTTATCCTGTTTGTTAGGATGTTTGTTTGTGCCTAATAGAATTTCTTTCCCAGAATCAAATAATTCTTGACTTGCATCAGCACTTTCCTGAATTTTCCTTTTGATTATTCCATCGTTAAGTTGTTTCAAGAAACCACCATTTGCCTCGATATCTTTGAATAACGTTAATGCTTTCTCAGCTAATTGATTCGTAAGCGTCTCAATGTAATAACTGCCGTCAGCTGGATTATTAACCTTGTCAAAATAACTTTCATTTTTGAGAATCAACAATTGATTTCTGGCTATTCGGTCACCAAATTCATTGTCTTTGTGGTACAACGCATCATAAGGTAAATTGGCAATAGCATCTGCACCGCCAATGATAGCACTCATACATTCGGTAGTGGTGCGTAACATGTTTACGTTATAATCGTATATTGTTTTGTTTCGTTTTGTAGGCGAAACGATGATGTTGCAGTCTATATTGTGGTTGTATTCCTTTGCGATTGTTGTAAAAAGTAATCGCAAAGCTCGTAGTTTTGCTATTTCAAAAAAGTAATTGGTCCCAACGGCCACTTCAAAAACAATAGGTTTATTGATCTGCTCAACTCTATTAAAATACTCATTCGCGTGACTTAAACTATAAGCAATTTGCTGCACTATAGTTGCTCCTGCATTCTGGTACAAGGCACTATTAATACTCAATAAAGATACCGTAGAAATGGTTTGAGTAAGTATATTTAAGGTGTCAAAATTACTTTTTTCTGAGGTTGTGAACCAGTTTCCTTCTTTGGCTAATTGCCCAATAGGATCTAGATTACAGAAAATAGTGGTGTTATTTTTCTTGGCAAATGCATCTATTTTTTTAACGAAATCGATTGAAATAAATCCCAGATTAAAATAAACGGTAACTTTTTCTAAGGGTAATTTTTCTAATAGATAGGTCACCTCAATCGATTCATTTTCTATTGTAAAACGAAGGCTGTCAGCACCGCGACTCAAGGAATCTTGTGCTCGTTCTATTGATTTTTCAATATCAAAAACAAATATATTTTGACAAATACTGAACTCAGTTGCTTTTGTAGCAATAGGAAAAGATTTGGCCAGCTCATCTTTATGATAAAAAGGCTTTACTTGAATGTCCTCTGGAGAATTCCAAACTACCGTTTCATTATAATCCGCTCCTTTAAGTTCAAATTGGATTTTTTGTTTCCATTGTTTGGAGGAAATGGGATTGAAATCATCGAAAAGGTTTGTAGCCATTTTGTTTGTTATTTTCCTCACCCCAGCCCTCGCAAAAGGATTGGGAGCCGAAACTTGGTGTTATGTTTTTAATAATTACTATAAATTTCACATTTCATTCCCTTAGCGAGGGGTTTGAGATGGAATTTTATTTTTTTTCAATCGTGTCGCCTTCAAATTCGATGATATAGATGTCTTCACTATCTTTTTTCATATAATATTTCTCTCGGGCGTATTTTTCTATCTGTTCGGGATTCTTTAATTGTTTGATGTTCTTTTGGTCTTTTTTTATTTCTTCCTTGTAATAATTTGCGTTGTCCTCTAATTCGTTGATTTGTTTGTCTAAAACTCGGTGACCGAAGTACGAATAATTGTCTAGAAAAAGCATCCAAGTGACAAAAAACAACAAAACCCAGACATATTTATTGCTTAGAAATTTAAACCAAGGTTTGTCTTTGTATGGATTTGTCATTTTTATTTTTTTTAGCCCCGATTACAGTGGAAATCCTTTTAGTAGGTGATACTGACGAAGGAAGATTCACCTACTAAAAGATTGCAACGGAAAGCGGGAAATCGCTCCTAATAATTGTATGCTTTAAAATTACAACTAATTTATAAAATTTTTTGGTTTATTACTGCTCGAACCACATCTATGGCTACGGTGTTGTATTTGTCGTTTGGTATAATGATATCAGCAAAAGCTTTTGTTGGTTCAATAAATTGTTCGTGCATGGGTTTGAGTGTGTTTTGGTACCGGTTGATCACCTCGTGCATGTCACGGCCACGCTCAACGATATCTCTTTTCATACGACGGATTAATCGTTCGTCAGAGTCAGCATGTACGTATATTTTCACATCAAATAATTCTCTTAATTCTGGATTTGCAAGAATCAAAATTCCTTCTACAATCATCACTTTTCGGGGATGTGTAAAAACGGTATCGTCTGTTCTATTGTGCGTTACAAAGGAATAAACGGGCTGGTGGATGTTGTTGCCTTCTTTTAATTCTTTCAAGTGTTTTACCAATAATTCAAAATCAATGGCGCGCGGATGATCAAAATTAATTAATGCTCTTTCGTCAAATGAAAGTCCATGATTTTCTTTGTAATAGGAGTCTTGCGAAATAATTCCTACTTCTGTTTGTGGTAATTCATTCATAATTTGATGTACAACAGTTGTTTTTCCGCTTCCTGTACCACCTGCAATTCCTATAATGAGCATACTTTATTTGTTATGTTTTTATCGGGACAAAAATAGGAATTTAATTGGGAGTGGATTTTATTTTTTGAGGAAATATTGCTAATTAAATTTGTTTATTAGTCGTAGTTCATTCTCATTTTTTCTATCTTTAGTTTCTAAATCATATTATCTTGTATTCACAAATTAATACCAACATCAGTCGATATGTCACGTTTGAAAAAAAAGAGTTAGAAATTTTCAATTCTTTATTGGAATATCGTACGGTTTCCAAAAAAACAATTTTACTTCATGAAGGCGAAATGTGCAATTTTGAAGCTTTTGTAATAAAAGGTTGTATACGGAAATATTATATTGATGCCAATGGTTTTGAAGTTATTCTGCAATTTGCCATCGAAAATGCTTGGGTTAGTGATATTTCGTTTAGCATTTATGAAGAAAAACCAAGTAGGGTATACATTGAAACATTAGAAGATTGTGATTTTTTTATGTTTAGCCCAGAAACTAAAGAAGAATTATTAGTTAGAGCACCAAAATTTGAACGCGCTTTCCGAATCCTCATGCAACGCAGTCTGGCGGTTACTCAAGAGCGTTTATTTAATACTATTTCTAAAACTGCCACCGAGAAATACTTAGAATTTCTCGACCATTATCCCACACTTTCTCAGCGCGTTGCCCAACATTATATTGCTTCTTATTTGGGTATTTCGGCTGAGTTTCTTAGTAAGATAAGAACTAAAATTTCCAAACACTAAAATCTCGTTATTTTTCATTTCTTGTCCTAGTTCAATGCGAGCGCTTTTTTTTTGACGCAACTTTGTACTACAATCGTAAAGAACAAGACAATGGAAAATACAGATAAAGTAATAGAAAATGCAATTACGAATTCCGTGTTGCATAAAGCAAATACTCGCGGTCATGCTAATCACGGCTGGTTAGAATCCTATCATACTTTTAGTTTTGCAAATTACCACAATCCAGAGCGTATGAATTTTGGTGTGTTGCGCGTTCTGAATGATGATAGAGTCAGCCAAGGAATGGGTTTTGGGAAACATCCGCATGATAATATGGAAATTATTTCTATTCCGCTCGAAGGTGATTTAGAACATCAAGACAGTATGGGAAATACCACCGTAATCAAGGAAGGTGATATTCAGGCGATGAGCGCCGGTACGGGGATTTTTCACAGCGAATACAATAAAAACAAAGATCAGTTTGTTAAATTTTTACAGATTTGGATTTATCCGAATCAAAAAAATGTAACGCCTCGTTATGATCAAATTACTTTAGATTTAAATGATCGGCACAATAAATTACAGCAAATTTTATCACCAAATCCAGAAGATGAAGGTGTTTGGATTCATCAAGATGCTTGGTTTCATATTGGGAAATTTGATCACGATTTTGCTACTTCGTATGAATTGAAAAAACCTGGAAACGGAATTTATGCTTTTGTTTTAAAAGGGGATTTCACGATAGGAAACATCGCTTTAAATGAACGTGACGGATTAGGAATTTGGGATACCAATGCAATCAAAATAACCGCTAATTCATCTAATGCTGAGATATTATTGATGGAAGTTCCAATGAAATTGTAATTAAATAAACGCATAAAAGAAATAACTAATAATACATAAAAATACTATGTCAACAATAAAATGGGTAATTGACCCAACACACTCAGAAATTGGTTTTAAAGTGAAACACATGATGTTTACTACTATTTCAGGTAAATTTTCAAAGTTTGATGCGACGATTGAAGCAGAAGACAGCAATTTAGAAAACGCGAAAATTGAATTCACAGGAGCAATTGAGTCTGTAGCAACAGGTAATGCAGATAGAGATACTCATTTATTGAGTGCTGATTTTTTTGATGCTCCTCAGTTTCCAGAAATTAAATTTAGCGCAACTTCTTTTATCAAAATCAATGAAGGTGAATATGAATTGGTTGGTGATTTAACATTACACGGTGTTACAAAATCAGTAAAATTAGCTGCAGAATATGGTGGATTAATGAAAGATCCATGGGGAAATACTAAAATGGCACTTGCATTAGAAGGAAAAATCAACAGAAAAGATTGGGGATTAAACTGGAATTCGGCTCTTGAAACTGGCGGTGTTTTAGTAAGCGAAGAAGTTCGTTTGAATATCGAATTGCAATTTTTACAACAATAATTTTAAAACGAATAGGCGCAAATGGCAAAGAATTATTTTCTTTGGGATTTGTGTTATAAGAATAGAATGATGGAAACCATACATATTTTATACATAGGAAGACATCCGGAAATTCTAGAAACCGTCATCCGGTTAATAAATGCAAACGAGAATTGGAGTGGAGTAGGTGTTATGAATGATGAGGAGGCGAAGGAAATTTTTCTAAAAAAAGATTTTTCACTTGTATTGTTGGGTTCCGGAATTCAAGAAGAAAGTGAAGCTGAATTGTGCACTTTTTTCAGAAATCAAAATCCAGATATCAGTATAGTACAACACTATGGAGGCGGGAGTGGTTTGCTAAAAAGTGAAATTTTGCTTGCCCTAGAAAACATTAAAATATTAAACCATTAGGAAAGTAAAGTGTATTAAGTGTTAATTCTTAATTTTTCTTACTCTCTTAATGGTTTAATTTTTTTAAAACTATTATTTGCTCTTCTTTGCTTTAATCATCATTTCCAGTTGATCCCAAAGTTCTTCAGGAATTGCTTCAAGTAAATTGAACTGTCCAGCGCCTTTGAGCCATTCACCACCATCAATTGTAATAACATCTCCGTTGATGTATGCTGAAAAATCAGAAACTAAATAAGCCGCTAGATTGGCTAATTCCTGATGATCTCCCACACGTTTTAAAGGTACTTTTTTAGCCATATCAAATTTATCAGCTAAATCTCCTGGTAACAATCGGTCCCAAGCGCCTTTAGTTGGGAATGGTCCAGGAGCAATTGCATTCGAACGGATTCCGTATTTTGCCCATTCTACCGCAAGACTTCGTGTCAGGGCTAAAACTCCAGCTTTTGCAGTAGCACTAGGTACCACGTAAGCAGAACCTGTCCAAGCGTAAGTCGTAACAATATTCAAAATGGTAGATGATTTTTGTTTGGTGTCAATCCAATGTTTTCCAAAAGCAAGCGTACAGTTTTTGGATCCTTTTAAAACGATATCAATTACAGTATCAAAAGCATTTGCAGATAATCTTTCAGTAGGAGAAATGAAATTTCCAGCAGCATTATTCAGTAAAACATCAACTTTGCCAAAAGTTTTCAAAACTTCTTGTAGCATATTTTCCACTTCTTCATAATGACGCACATCACATTGAATCGGTAGGCATGTTCCCCCTGTTTCCGTTTCCAGTTCTGCAGCAGTATTTTTAAGTTTTTCTATATCTCTGGAAGTAATGGCAACTTGCGCTCCTAATTCCAAGAAATATTTAGTCATTGCTTTTCCTAAACCGCTTCCTCCTCCGGTTACGACAATTACTTTGCCTTTTAGGGCATCATCGCGTAACATTTTATCTGTATAGCTCATATTTTGATATTTTTTTTATTGTAAATATAATAAAATTAAATAGTATGCACGCATAATAAAAATAAATTTCAATACCGATTTTAGATGGCGCACAATCTTTTAGCGGCTTCTTCTAGCGTAGCATTGTCTTTGGCAAAGCAAAACCGAATTAATTTCAGGTCTTTTCCATCGGTATAAAAAGTTGAAATAGGAATAGCAGCCACGCCATGTTCCTTAATAAGTCGTTTGCAAAAATCAACATCATTCTCATTTGATATAGCTGCATATGACGCCACTTGAAAATAAGTTCCTTCGCACGGCATGAGTTCGAATCGGCTGCCTTTTAATAATTGTCTAAAATAATCCCGTTTTTCCTGATATAATTTACCAATTTCAGAAACAGAAACAATATCTAAATACTCACTAATGGCAACCTGACAAATACTATTGACACTGAAAACTAAAAACTGATGTACTTTTTTGATTTCTTTCATCAAATATTCGGGTGCAACTAAATAGCCCACTTTCCATCCCGTAACATGGAATGATTTTCCGAAAGAGGAAACCATCACAGAACGATTTAATAGTTTTTTACGAGTATGAGCTGAAATATGTTTTTCCTCGAAAGTGATGTATTCATAAACTTCATCAGAAAGAAGAACGATCTCAGGATATTTTTCCAATAGGTTTTCCAAGGCTTCAAAATCAGATTCCGATAAAATTTTCCCCGTTGGATTATGCGGATTGTTGATGATTATCATTTTGGTTTTTGAAGTACATGCCTTTTCGATAATTTCCCAATTTGGAGTATAATCATCATTAAGTGCTACCCGAATCGGATTTGCGTTGCACAATAATACGGGTGCTTCATAGCAATCATAACTTGGATCTAAGATAATTACATCATCATTATTTTTCACTAAAGCTGTTATAGTGGTAAAAATAGCTTGTGTCGCTCCGGCGGTAACTAGTAATTCCGTTTCCGGCTGAATGGTTCTTCCGTAGGAGTGTTTAACTAGTGTCGCTATTTTTGATAATAATGGTACATAGCCAGACATAGGCGTGTATTGATGTACATTTTCTTTGGCCAGTTTGGCAACAATATTCGTTAATCGTTCATCAACAGGAAAGTTAGGAAATCCTTGGGATAGATTAATGGCATTGTGTTCTGACGCCATTTTGGACATTACTGTAAAAATGCTGGTAGATACATTGGGAAGTTTACTCATGGATAGTTTTGTGGTTAAAAACTTGTGGTTTAATGAGAGAGTAATTTATTTTAAAAAATGATGATTTCCAGATTTTTATAAACAGTATTATGTTTATTCAATTAAAATCATTATTGCATTTTTCACTCTTAAATTTTTTCCGTTTTGTTTTGCTGGAATCCATTTTGGGGCTGTTTTCAAGATTCTAATTACTTCTTTTCCTGAGCCGTATCCGAAATCTCTTAATAGTTTAATGTCAGTTAAGGACCCATCTTTTTCAATTGTGAAAGTGACGTAAATTTTTCCTTTTGATGCGAGAGGATCAGTTAAATTATAGTTTTGGTTTATAAAAAGATCAAGTTTTTGTTGTCCTCCTGGAAATTCAGGTTTGATTTCTACAGCACTTTTATCATATACCATATTATCCGCATTATCGTCACTATAAGTTATAATTGACGAAATAGGAGCTTCTATATTGCTTGAGTTTGGGTCTACTTTTGGAAGAGTTTGAGAAAATACGTTTTGTGCAAAACACATTAAAATCAGGATTAAAAAATTTTTCATTTTTAGGATAGTTTTAAATTACATTTTATGAATGATGAAAATTGTGGGGCGTTTGTGCAAATCGATGGTTTCTTTTTTCCAAGCCGCAATTTTTTTGGTTTTGATGTATTCTGTAGGTAAAGTAATGTCCGTAGCAATGCACAAATGCGTTTCGGGATGCAAGGTTTGCATTAAATCTTCTAATAATTTATTGTTTCTGTAAGGAGTTTCAATAAAAATTTGAGATTGGTTTTTCTCAAATGAGATTCTTTCTAGAGTTTTAAAGCTTGCTTTCTTTTCGTCTTTTTCAATAGGTAAGTAACCATGAAAAGTAAAACTTTGTCCATTCATTCCGGAGGCCATCATTGCCAAAAGAATAGATGAGGGTCCAACTAAAGGAATAACTTGAATGCCTTTTTCATGCGCTAGCTTAACGATTACAGCACCGGGATCAGCAACTCCTGGACAACCTGCTTCGCTCATTAACCCCATGTTTTCTCCAGCCAACAGAGGTTTAATAAAATCTAAATGTTCCTTGGTCTCGGTGTGCTTGTTTAAAATAAACAGTTTTAAATCTGCTTGTTTTTTTTCTGGATTAACAATTTTGATTGATTTCCGAGCTGTCTTGTCGTTCTCAACAATATAGGAATCAATGAGGTCGATACTTCTTTTTATTGTTTGCGGCAATACATCCATGGGATCACAATCGCCCATTGTTGTAGGTATTAAATATAGTTTTCCTAATATTGTTGATGCCATTGCTTTAGTATTGTTATTGTGAAGTAAATTTTCTATTTGTTTTCTAGGAAAATTTTATAGCTAAAATTTTAAGGATGTTTATTTATTAATTTTGTTGCAATTGCATCACAAACTTCATCTAGCATAGTATAAACTATTTGAAATCCATTGGGTAAGCCAAAATAAGGATCGGGAACATCTACTTTTTCATTTGGAAATAATTCATCCAAAATCAGTTTGACTTTTTGTTTCTGTTCCAGATTGTCGGCAAGTTCAATTACTGTAGTGTAATTTGAATTGTCCATCACATAAATATAATCAAAAGCATCAAAATCAGATTTATTGAATTGTCGTCCTTTTTGATCTGAAATATTAATATTATTTTTTTTTGCTACAGCAATGGACCGTTCATCTGGCTTATGGTGAATGTGCCAAGAACCGGTTCCTGCCGAATCAACTGTGAATTTGTCTTGCGGAAGTTTAGAAGCTAAAATACCTTCTGCTAATGGAGAACGGCAAATATTACCCAAACATACCATTAGAATTTTTACAGACATGATGAGCTTACAACGTTAGTTTTTTATTGATGTCTTCAACAAATTTTTTGAATTGTTTGTCGGTTGCAACTAAATTATCAACGGTTTTACAGGCATGCAATACTGTTGCGTGATCTCTGTCTCCAATTTGTGAGCCAATATTTGCCAAAGATGCTTTGGTAAATTTCTTAGCAAAGAACATGGCCAATTGGCGGGCTTGTACAACGTGTCTTTTCCTTGTTTTTGATTGTAAGGTTTCTAAATCCAATTGAAAATAGTCTGAAACAATTTTTTGAATGTAATCGATTGAAATTTCTCTTTTTACATTTTTAACAAATTTTTCAACAACACTTTTGGCAAGCTCTAGCGTAACTTCCTTTTTATTAAATGAAGATTGTGCTATCAACGAAATAATCGCACCTTCAAGTTCTCTTACATTCGATTTAATATTGCGAGCCACATATTCTATGATTTCTTCCGGAATTTCGACGCCATCTCTGTACAATATATTTTTGAGTATCGAAATTCTAGTATCATAATCAGGTTGGTGTACTTCAGCAGACAAACCCCACTTGAAACGCGATAACAAGCGCTGCTCAATATCCTGCATGTCAACAGGTGCCTTATCAGAAGTCAAGATTACCTGTTTTCCGTTTTGATGCAAATAATTGAAAATGTGGAAAAACACATCTTGAGTTCCTGATTTACCAGAAAGAAATTGTACATCATCAATAATTAAAACATCAATTAATTGATAAAAATGAATGAAATCGTTTCGGTTGTTTTTCTTAACCGAGTCAATATATTGTTGTGTGAAAATTTCAGCCGAAATGTATAAAACAGTTTTCTCAGGATATTTGTCTTTGATCTCAACCCCAATTGCATGGGCAAGGTGGGTTTTTCCTAATCCTACTCCTCCAAAAATCAATAACGGATTAAACGAAGTTCCCCCTGGTTTGTTGGCAACCGCCATACCAGCGGAACGTGCTAATCTATTGGAATCTCCTTCAAGAAAATTATCAAAACTGTAATTCGCATTCAATTGGGATTCAATCTTCAAATTGCGAATTCCTGGAATTACAAAAGGGTTTTTGAGTTCTGGGTTTAAATTTTTGAATGGAGCATCCACCTCTTGAGGTTTCATAGGAACTCTGTTGGCACTTGGTAATTGTTCCGTAAACGGTTGTTTGTTACCATAAGTGTTTTCCATTCTAATTTTATAAAGTAACTTTGCGTTTTTTCCAAGTTCTTTGGTAAGTGCCACTTTTAATAATTTAACGTAATGTTCTTCTAGCCATTCGTAGAAAAATTTACTTGGAACTTGAATGTATAATGCGTTATCGGTAAGTTCAACTGATTTGATCGGTTCGAACCAAGTTTTGTAAGCTTGATCCTGAATGTTGTCTTTTATAAAAGACAAACAGTTTTCCCATACTGATTGTGCAGTTTTGTTCATTTCTTTTTTGAATTATTTATATTTTGGTAACTATTATCTTACGAAAAAAAGAGGTTATTTTATTGGTTTTCGGGGGTAACAAATATGTGAACAATTTTCTGTAAAAAAAAATTTAATGGAAGATTATTTCTAATATAATTATTGTAAGGAGAATATAAATTTTAAAATTTTAACATATAATTAATGAAAGATCATCAAATACAAGTGCGAGTACGGTACTCAGAAACGGACCAAATGGGAGTTGTTTATCATGGAAATTACATTCCTTATTTTGAGATGGGAAGAGTGGAATGGCTTAGAAACAAAGGGGTTTCGTATAAAAGTATGGAAGAAAATGGCATTGCGCTTCCCATAGTTTCTATGAATATCAATTATAAAAAGTCAGCCCGTTATGATGACTTGCTTACGGTGCGCACCGTTTTTAAAAGTCAGAGTTCAGTGAAGATAGAATTTGATTGCGAGATATACAATGAATTGGACGAGTTATTAACATATGCTCAATTTATTCTTGTTTTTGTGTCCTTAAAAACAGGTCGTCCTACAGCACCACCAAATTATATTTTAGAACTCTTAAAAAAAATAGAATAAAGTAATGAAAAGACAATTTCAGATGTAAATTAGAGTTGTTTTATATCGATTTCAAACATTGATTTAAAAATGTCGAATATCATTTCGGCATTTTTTTTTCGTGTTTTTATTTCAATTTTACCTATCGGTAATCCTGAATCTTCCTTTATTTCCATTTCTTGGTCTACGATTTCTAACTTTTTTTCCTTAATAATGCGCATCACTTTATTCATATTTACATAGTCAAAAGTGATTGTAAAATGAACATCGATCGTTTTTTCGATAATTTCGCAGGTTTCAAGAACCATTTGTGCGGTTGTTTTATATGTAGCGATTAATCCTCCAACGCCTAATTTGACTCCACCAAATATCCTAACTACAACAATTAATACATTGGTTACTGAAAAAGAAAGGATTTGTCCGTAAATAGGCATGCCAGCACTGTTACTTGGTTCTCCGTCATCATTTGCTCGATACGTCGTGCTTGTTGTACCTATTTGATATGCATAACAAAAATGCCCAGCATTAGGGTGAAGTTTTCGTAAGCTTTCAATGAATGGTTTTACTTCTTCTTCAGATCGAAGTGGAAATGCATAGCCAAAAAATTTACTATTTTTTTCTTTGAATACTACTTCTTCGCTAGCTAAATCAATCGTATTGTAGGTGTCTTTTATGTCCAAAGGTAGTTTCTAAATTATTTTTTTATCAAATAGTTGTACCACATCTTCTTTGCCTACTTGTAAATTCCAAACTTGAAATCCCAATGCAAGGGCTGCATCTGTATTTTCTGTTTTATCATCAATGAATAAAGTACGTTTTGGTATTAACTCATGCTGCTTTATCAGATAATTAAAAATGTTGGCTTCGGGTTTGCGCATGCCCAATTCAAAAGAAAAATAAACTCTTTCAAAACATTCATAAAATTCTCTATAAAAAGTGGTGCCCGCTACATGCTGAAATCGATTGATATGAATTGAATCAGTATTGCTAAGCAAGAACAAGCGGTATTTTTGCGAAAGCATTTGCAAAAATTCAAGTCGGTACAATGGGAAATCTAATAAAATGGTGTTCCAAGCACTTCGAATTTCTTTTATTGACACGTCAGGTATTTTTTTCTGAAAGCCTTCTATGAATTGAAGTTCCGAAATTTTCCCTTTTTCAAAGGATAAATTGAGTTCCTCCAAATCCTCAGACCATGTTTTTAAACCCAATTTCGCGAAGGCAACACGAGGCGCTTCTTTATCTAAGTTGATAAAAATATCGCCAAAATCAAAAATTATAGTATTAATCATAGTTTCTTGATACTAGTAGTTAATCGGTACCAATGGCTTGTTTTTTGAATTGACTTCTAACAAGTTTTGGTGCCTGAGTTCCTGTCTTTAATGTCATATTACCAACAAATATTCTAGCTTCATCCCAAAGATTCGCATCAATAAAAGTCTGTAACGTTTGTCTTCCGCCTTCTATAATAATCGTTTGAATCTGATGTTTATAGAGGGATTCGATTATTTGGATTGCTATATTTTGTTCAAAATCAAGATACTCAAAGATACCATTTTCTTTTTCAATAGTTTGATTTGATCTAGAAAATAGGATTGTTTTAACCTTATTATCAAAGACATGACTGTCTTTTGGGATGCGGTTGTTTTGATCTAAAACGACTCTGATGGGGTTGTTCCCATGCCAGTCGCGTGCGTTAAGTTTTGGATTGTCATCAATTACAGTCTGAGTTCCTACCAGTATGGCTTGTTCTTCGGTACGCCATTTATGGACTAATTGTCTTGAATATTGATTGGTAATCCAGACCGGTTTTTTTTCTGATTTTTCTTTTGGCGCGATAAAACCATCCTGACTTTCGGCCCATTTCAAAATAATGTAGGGTCTTTTTTTTTCGTGAAACGTAAAAAATCGTTTATTAAGCTCATTGCATTCGTCTTCAAGAATTCCTACGGTAACATTTATGCCCCCTTCCATTAGTTTTTTAATTCCGTTTCCTGCCACTTTTACATTGGAATCAACAGTTCCAATAACTACATTTGGAATTTTATATTTAATGATCAAATCACAACAAGGGGGTGTTTTTCCAAAATGACTGCACGGTTCTAGACTCACATAAATTGTAGCTTTTCTTAGCAACGATTTATCTTTTACAGAATTCACAGCGTTTACTTCGGCGTGTGGTTCTCCTGCTTTTTTATGCCAGCCTTCGCCAATGATTTTGTTTTCATAAACAATAACGCTTCCTACGAGCGGATTTGGATAGGTAGTTCCCAAACCATTTTTGGCTAATTCAATGCAGCGACGGATGTATTTTTCATGTGTTTTCACCTAGCAAAAGTAGTTGTTTTTGAGATTAGCCCCAATTTCGACTTGAAAATTTAGAAATAGAAAGGTATTATTTTTTAAACTCTCTCAAATAACACCAAACAATTTCTACTTTTGTGTCTAAAATTACGTAGTATAGAAATGGAAAATTACAGTATTAGAAAAATTAAAAAAGAAGATAATCCGTCTGTTGCAGCATTGATTAGAGCTGTTTTTGATGAATTAAACATCCCAAAAGTAGGAACGGCTTACGAGGATCCGTATTTGGATTTAATGTTTGAAGAATATAGTAAGCCTAAGTCAGTTTATTTTGTAGTAGAAAAGGAAGGTAAAATTCTGGGTTGTGCCGGTATTGCACCACTTGAAAATGAAGCCGAAACAATCTGCGAACTTCAAAAAATGTATTTTTTACCGGAAACCAGAGGTGTTGGAATTGGGAGCCAAATGATGGCAACCTGTTTGCAAAGTGCAAAAGATTTTGGCTTTGAGAAATGCTATTTAGAAACCATGCCGTTTATGCTTGATGCTCAAAAATTATACAAAAAAGTAGGATTCGAATACATTTGTTCTCCTATGGGAAGCACAGGCCACACGAGTTGCCCTATTTGGATGCTGAAGAATTTATGATTTTGTTGAGTCTCGACTGCGCTCGACTTCACAAAACGATAATAAACCAAAATTCATCTAAAATAAAATAATGAAAATAAAAGATTATAGAACTCAGTTTATTGGCGTGCTCACTCCAATTTATGATGCGGGTGAAGCAGAAAGTTTTTTTTATTTGATTTTGGAAGAAAAACAAAAACTCAAACGAATTGACTTGGCGTTGCAGCCTGATTTGCTTTTTTTGGAGGAAGAAATTGTCGTTTGGAATTCGATTCTTGAGGAACTAAAAAAGGAAATTCCCATTCAGTATTTATTGGGTAAAACGAGTTTTTATGGATTGGATTTTGAAGTCAATCCAAATGTTTTGATTCCAAGACCTGAAACCGAAGAATTAGTCGAATGGATTATTAGAAATAATTCAAAGATTGAAAAATTCAAAGATTTAAAGATTCTTGACATAGGAACGGGAAGCGGTTGTATTGCTATTTCATTGGCAAAAAATCTTCCAAATGCCACGGTTTCTGCCATTGATGTTTCTGAAAAGGTTTTGGCAACAGCCAAGAAAAATGCACAAAATAATTCCGTAAACGTATCTTTTATCAATCAAAACATTCTCCAAGCAGACGATTTAAAACAGCAATTTGATATTATTGTCTCGAATCCACCTTATGTTCGGAATTTAGAAAAAGGAGAAATCAAGAAAAACGTTTTAGACAATGAACCTCATTTGGCACTATTTGTAGAAGATGAAGACGCTCTTATTTTTTATAAAAAAATAGCTCAGTTAGCGCAGAAAAACCTTACTGCAAGCGGAATGTTGTTTTTTGAAATAAATCAGTATTTAGGACCAGAAACAGTCTCTTTACTTGAGGAATTGCAGTTTAAAGACATCGAATTGCGCAAAGACATGTACGGTAATGATCGGATGATTCGATGTTCGATTTAATACATTTGATTGCTATAAATACGATATCAATTTTCAGATTTTGATCAAAGTCTTATTCCCTAAAACTAAAAAACTACTCGTATCGCAATGCTTCAATAGGATCTAGCACTGCAGCTTTAATTGCAGGATAAAGTCCGGAAGCAATAGCAACTATAAAACTGGTGATAAAGGCAGCCATGATTGCGCTCCAAGGAATTACAAAAGCGAAATCCATGGCAGTGGCAATTCCAAAACCAATTAGGATTCCAAAAATAATACCTACGAGTCCGCCCATTTGTCCGATCAATAAGGTCTCTATAAAAAACTGAATAGCAATCGTTGTTTTCTTAGCCCCTAAAGCTTTCCGAACGCCTATTTCGCGCGTACGTTCAGTTACCGATACGATCATAATATTCATCAAAGCAATAGATGATCCCAGAACAGTAATCACTCCTATTAACCACGAGGCTAATCCCAAATATTTTGTAATTCCTAGAATTCGGTTGATCAAATCATCGCTTCGTACCACACCAAAGTTGTTGTCTTTCACAGGGCTCAATTTACGAACCCTACGCATGGTACTTGTTGCATTTCCTAAAGCTTGCTCTAGGAATTCCTTTTTAGCGACCATAACACTTACCGTATAATTGATGTTAGGCGCTGTATATAAAGAGCGTGCGAGTTGAATAGGGATTAAAACGCGTAAATCTTGACTATTGCCAAACGTAGATCCTTTCTCCTTCAAGACACCAATGACTTTAAATTTTGCCCCGCGAATAGAGATTATTTTATCAATAGGATTTACATCTTTAAGCAACCCTTTTTCAAAATCAGAACCTACCACGCACACATAGGCATTGTTTGCGATATCAAATCCAGTAAAATTTCGCCCAGAACTTGTTTCTAAACCAGAGTTGGTCATGAAAAATTCGTCTACACCCACAATGGCATTTTCAGGATCTGTTTTAGTCGCTTCATATTTTATTTCGGCAGCTGATGTAGCGGTAAACGATAAGGATGTTTGGGTAAATGGATACCCGTATTTGTTTTTGAAAGCGACTGCTTCAGGATACGAAATAATAGGATTGATGATCAGTCGTTCGTTTCCACCGCGATTCCTAGTCGTATTTTCATATTGTTTCAGGTTAAACGTATTTGCTCCCATCGATGCAAAATCAGAGGATATTGTGTTCTCCAGCGCCGAAACAACCGTAAGAATGCTCACCAAAGCGGTGATGCCAATAGCAATAATCAGCACAGTAAGAACGGTTCTCAACAATTGTGTTCGGATGGAACCGAGTGCAATTCGAATATTTTCTTTGAATAATTTTAACATCATAGCAGTTTGACACGAAATTACAATTTTTGTTACAAATTTTCTTTAGCTAAAAACTAATTTATTGTAATCCTGTTTATTTGAAGCTATTTCCCGCTTTTCGTTACAATCCATCAGCAAAAATAATCTGTTTTCAATTGCCACAAAGGAGCTTCCTGCGGTCGCTCTTTCCAGCAATAAAACAGTATTATTTTTCGCTTTTGTATTTTCACTACAATCGCGGCTATGCGTTCTGTAATAAAATGACAAAATTTCTAAAGAGAATAATTTTAAAAATAAGATATTTGCAGGAATATTTAAGAATTTACAATTTAGATTTTAGAAATCTAATATCAGAAACCATATAGCAACAATGGCATCAAAACCGAGTATTCCAAAAGGAACTAGAGATTTTTCACCAACCGAGGTGGCAAAACGAAACTATATTATCCAAATCATAAAAGGTAATTTCGAGAAATTTGGTTTTCAACCGATAGAAACACCTTCATTCGAAAACTCCGACACGCTGATGGGCAAGTATGGTGAAGAAGGCGATCGTTTGATTTTTAAAATATTAAATTCCGGAGACTATTTGGCGAAAGCCAACCCCACTCATTTAGAGAATAAAGACAGCACAAAACTAACAGCGAGTATTTCTGAAAAAGCATTGCGTTATGATTTAACCGTTCCTTTTGCTCGTTATGTGGTACAGCATCAAAACGATATCGAATTTCCATTCAAGCGGTACCAAATTCAACCAGTTTGGAGAGCAGATCGTCCGCAAAAAGGACGTTTCAGAGAGTTTTTTCAATGTGATGCAGATGTGGTGGGATCTAAATCTTTGTGGCAAGAAGTTGAACTGGTGCAATTGTACGACACTGTTTTTACTGCGCTTGGTTTAGAAGGCGTAATGGTCAAAATCAATAACAGAAAAATATTATCAGGAATTGCTGAGGTCATTGGCGCATCTGATAAATTAATTGATTTCACGGTTGCACTAGACAAACTCGATAAAATAGGCGAGGACGGCGTGAAAAAGGAAATGATAGAAAAAGGTATTTCTGAAACGGCAATACAAAAGGTACAACCCTTGTTTAATTTTACAGGAACGATATCTGAGAAATTAAATCAACTTTCGGTTTTGTTAGCAGAATCTATCGAGGGAATGAAAGGGGTAGAGGAGTTGCGTTTTATATGTGACAATGTTGCAGAACTTGGATTATCAACCGCAATTTTAGATTTGGATGTAACCTTGGCTAGAGGATTAAATTATTATACTGGTGCTATTTTTGAGGTGGCTCCGCCTAAATCAGTTGCAATGGGATCCATTGGCGGTGGCGGTAGATATGATGATTTGACTGGAATTTTCGGATTGAAAAATATGAGTGGTGTTGGAATTTCTTTTGGTTTAGACCGCATTTATTTGGTTGTCGAAGAATTGAATTTGTTTCCTAATACTGTAACCGCTACTTCTAAAGCGTTGTTTATTAATTATGGCGATACCGAAGCATTTTATGCGATGAAAGCGATAAAGGAATTAAGAAATGCTGGGGTAAAAGTCGAATTGTATCCCGATGCTGCAAAAGTGGCAAAACAATTCCAGCATGCAGATAAAAGAGGTATTCCGTTTGCGATAGTGGTAGGAGAACAAGAGATTGCTGGCAACACATTTTCGCTCAAAAATTTAGAGAGTGGCGAACAAGTTTCACTAGATTTTGAGGGTCTCAAAAAAGCGTTGTTGTAATTCTGTTTTAAAACCATTAAAAAAGCTTCGTCTACTAAACGAAGCTTTTTTAATATAAAACAATGGTGAATTAATAATATGAAGGAATTTCAATTTTAGTAATCAATTCTTTTAGCATTGATTACTAAATCAAATTTATTGAAAGTATAGCCAGATAATCTTAAAATTATATTAAAATTTTAAAGGATAAATTTTATTAAAAACCGTTTGAAATTATGCTGAAATTGTGAATACAATAAAAAGATGACAATTTGACATTTTAAAAGAATTGGCAGTACTTTTGCAATCAAAAAAGAATAAAATGAAGTTTAAGAATATTTTTAAAAATACAAGTAATATGACTACTGAAAATACCGAGATTGATCAAGAAATAGATGATGTGACATTAGAAAATAATGCAAATGGAGAGCAAATCATTATTGAAGAACTAAGTGTAGAAGAGCAATTGACTCAAGACTTAGCTAAAGAGAAAGACAAGTATTTACGATTATTTGCTGAATTTGAAAATTACAAACGTAGAACTTCAAAAGAACGTATTGAGTTGTTTAAAACGGCTAATCAAGAGGTTTTACTAGCGATGCTTCCTGTTTTAGATGATTTCGATAGAGCGATAGTTGAAATAAATAAATCGGATGATGAGCTCTTGACTAAAGGAGTAGAGTTGATCCATGAGAAATTAAAAAGCACACTTGTTGCCAAAGGTTTAGAACAAGTTGATCTTAAAGCGGGAGATGCTTTTGATGCAGATTTTGCTGAGGCAATTACGCAAATCCCTGCTCCATCAGACGAGTTTAAAGGTAAAATCGTAGATGTTCTTGAAAAAGGATACAAACTAGGCGATAAGATTATCCGTTTTCCTAAAGTTGTTTTAGGACAGTAATTGACCCGAGCTGAGATATACTTTGGTGTATTTCAACAAAAAAAATAAAAAATGAAAAAAGATTTTTACGAAATATTAGGCATTTCAAAGAGCGCTGATGCTGCTGAAATTAAAAAGGCATATCGCAAAAACGCACTTCAATATCATCCTGATAAAAATCCTGGAGACAAATCGGCAGAAGAAAAATTCAAATTAGCCGCTGAGGCGTATGAAGTTTTAAGCGATCCTCAGAAAAAAGCAAAATACGATCAATACGGTCATCAAGCTTTTGATGGTTCAGGAGGTTTTGGCGGTGGTGGTCAAGGTGGAATGAATATGGATGACATATTCAGTCAGTTTGGTGATATCTTTGGAGGCGGTTTTGGTGGTTTCGGAGGAGGCGGTGGCGGAGGTGTTCGTCGCGCTAAAGGAAGTAATCTCCGAATCAAAGTAAAGTTAACTTTAGAGGAAGTTGCCAATGGTGTTGAGAAAAAAGTAAAAGTAAAACGCAAAGTTCAAGCGCCAGGAGTATCATACAAAACGTGTTCTACGTGTAATGGTCAAGGGCAAGTGATGCGTGTCACGAATACCATTTTAGGTAGAATGCAATCGGCCTCCACATGTCCAACTTGTGGTGGTTCAGGTCAAATATTAGACAAAAAACCATCAGAAGCTGATTCTCAAGGAATGATCTTGGAGGACGAAACAGTGTCTATAAAAATACCTGCAGGTGTAGTTGACGGAATGCAATTGAAAGTTTCTAATAAAGGAAATGATGCGCCAGGAAACAGTATTCCAGGAGATTTGATTGTTGCAATTGAAGAATTGGAGCATGAGTTCTTGAAACGTGAAGGAGAGAATTTACACTATGATTTATACATCAGTTTTGCTGAAGCAGTTCTTGGGATCTCCAAAGATATTGAAGCTATAAACGGAAAAGTGAGAATCAAACTAGAAGAAGGAATTCAATCTGGTAAAATTCTAAGATTAAAAGGCAAAGGAATACCAAGTATCAATGGCTACGGAAACGGAGATTTATTGGTTCATGTAAATGTTTGGACGCCAAAAACACTAAACAAAGAACAAAAACAGTTTTTCGAAAAAAACCTAAATGACGAAAATTTTGTTCCAAATCCAGAGAAATCAGATAAATCATTCTTTGAGAAAGTAAAAGACATGTTTTCATAATAGAAAATTTGTCTAAGCTGTTTTAAATATAGTACCCATCCTTACTACAATAAGGATGGGTTTTTTTTGAAAATTATACGTGTTACTTATTTGGTGTTAACAGTCGCCTACACTTTTGTTAGAATGATTGTAATTCGTAATAAATTAAATGGCACTTACATGAAACTAATTATTTACTTTTACATCAATTAAAAAAGGAGCATGAGTACTATTTTAGAAGTTAATAAAGTTGTAAAACGATACGGTGATTATGTGGCGCTCAACGAGGTTTCAATGAGTATTCCAAGAGGAAGTATCTACGGACTTTTAGGTCCAAACGGAGCTGGAAAAACGTCTTTAATCCGAATCATAAATCAAATTACATTACCTGATAGCGGTGAAATTATTTTGGATGGTGAAAAACTGCAACCCAAACACGTTCAATACATCGGCTATTTACCCGAAGAAAGGGGATTATACAACACCATGAAAGTGGGAGAACAATGCTTGTATTTGGCCCAAATGAAAGGTCTCTCAAAGGCTGAAGCTAAAAAACAACTGGAGTATTGGTTCGAAAGATTGGGAATTCAAGGATGGTGGAACAAGAAAATCCAAGAGCTTTCTAAGGGAATGGCACAGAAAATTCAATTTGTAGTTTGTGTATTGCACAAGCCAAAACTATTAATTTTTGATGAGCCTTTTTCTGGTTTTGATCCCGTAAATGCCAACACTATCAAGGATGAAATTTTGGCTTTACGAGAAGACGGAGCGACTATAATTTTCTCTACACACCGCATGGAAAGCGTAGAAGAATTGTGTGATCATATTGCTTTAATCCACAAATCGAATAAACTCATTGAAGGAAAACTTGACGAAGTAAAAAGACAATTTAAAACTAATAGTTTTGAAGTGGGCATTTTATCCGATAATGTAGAGAGTTTAATGTATTCGTTGACGCAAAAATTCACCGTTGGTCCAGCTACTTTTAAATCCTTGAACAACGAATTAAAACTGGAAATTCAACTCGGGAATGCCACACCAAATGAGTTATTGAATATTTTGACACAATGCGGACAAGTAACTCATTTTGTAGAAAAGATTCCAAGTGTAAATGATATTTTTATTCAAACAGTAACACAATAGACTTTTCAGACTTCTTAGATTTTTAGAAAATCTAAAAGGTTATAATTTTAACAGTCTAAAATGTCTAACAATCTAACCATATAAAATGTCTATAGTATCATTAATTATAAAAAGAGAGTTTATTGCCAAGGTGCGGAATAAATCCTTTATTGTCATGACTTTTTTAAGTCCGCTATTATTTGTGGGAATCGCCGTTTTTGTTGCGTATTTAAGTTCCATGAAAGCAGACACGAAACGAATTGCTATTCATGACGGATCAGGTATTTTTGTAAAGGAATTTACGTCGCAGAACAATAAAAATGAGGAATACAAATACCTTGATTTAACTGCAATTGATTTAAAATTTCTCAAAGATAGTATCACAAAGGAAAGCTATGAGGGACTATTGTATATCCCAAAGGCGAGTAATACTGAGGATTTCGAAAGTAAAATCCAGTTTATTTCAAACAGCAGTCCCAGTATTTCATTCATTGAAAATGTTCAGGATGTAATTTCCAATAAATTAACTAAAAGCAATTTAGAAAAAGCACATTTAGATACGCTGGCAATCAAAAATGCTCAGTCAAAAGTGAATATTAGCTTGACAAAAGCATCTGGTGAAGAAAGTGTCAAAGGACTTAACGAAATCAAAATAGGGATTGGTGGCGCATTTGGGTACCTTATTATGATGTTCATAATCATATATGGAAATATGGTGATGCGCAGTGTCATCGAAGAAAAAACCAGCCGAATAGTAGAAATCATAATTTCCTCAGTGAAACCATTTCAATTGATGATGGGAAAAATCATAGGAACTTCACTAGCAGGATTGTTGCAATTCCTAATTTGGGCAATAATTGGAATGTCTTTACTTTTTGCAGCTTCGGCATTTTTAGGAGTAAATGTGGGTCCTACAGCCAGGGTTTCGCCAGAAATGATGCAAACTGCACAGCAAGAAATGACGGGAACTGCCCAAATGTATATTAAGGAATTATGGAATTTGCCCATTGCAAGTATCTTGATTGGATTTGTGATTTACTTCATTGGCGGCTATTTTCTGTACAGTTCCTTTTACGCGGCAATTGGCGCCGCAGTAGATAATCAAACGGATTCACAGCAATTTTTGTTACCTATCATTATGCCACTAATGTTGAGCGTTTATGTTGGGTTTTTTACTGTTATCAATGATCCGCATGGGACGATTGCAGTTGTTTTCTCCATGATTCCGCTTACTTCACCTATCGTTATGCTTATGCGAATTCCGTTTGGCGTACCTTTGTGGCAAATCGCGATATCGGTAACATTATTATTCGGAAGCTTCTTTTTTGTAGTTTGGTTTGCCGCAAAAATATACCGAATAGGAATACTTATGTACGGTAAAAAACCAACGTGGAGTGAAATGTACCGCTGGTTGAAATATTAATAGAAGTTAATTCGTGGATTTGGTTATTTGTTTAACCGATTAACCGAATGAACAAATAATCGAATCAAAAAAATATGTCAAAAATACTAATCATAGAGGATGAAGCCGCAATTCGAAGAGTGCTTACAAAAATACTCTCCGAAGAGAATGATACCTATCAAGTTGAAGAAGCCGAAGATGGCGTTGCAGGTTTTGAAAAAATAAAAAATAGCGATTACGATTTGGTTTTGTGCGACATCAAAATGCCCAGAATGGATGGTGTTGAAGTATTAGAAGCGGTCAAAAAAATCAAACCTGAAATTCCGATGGTTATGATTTCTGGTCATGGCGATATGGAAACGGCAATTAATACCATGCGTTTGGGAGCGTTTGATTACATCTCAAAACCACCCGATTTAAACCGATTGTTGAATACGGTTCGCAATGCTTTAGATAAAAAACAACTCGTAGTTGAGAATAAAATCTTAAAGAAAAAAGTCAGTAAAAACTACGAAATGATTGGCGAAAGTGAAGCCATCAATCATATCAAAGTGATGATTGAGAAAGTAGCTCAAACCGAAGCTAGAGTTTTAATCACGGGTCCCAACGGAACCGGAAAAGAACTGGTTGCGCATCAACTACACGAAAAGAGTGAGCGCGCTAATTTCCCTTTAATCGAAGTAAACTGTGCTGCAATTCCATCAGAATTGATAGAAAGTGAATTATTCGGTCACGTAAAAGGAGCATTTACTTCGGCTGTCAAAGATCGCGCAGGAAAATTTGAAGCGGCGGATAAAGGAACTATTTTCCTGGATGAAATTGGGGATATGAGTCTTTCGGCGCAAGCAAAAGTATTGCGTGCTTTACAGGAAAGTATGATTACCAGAGTGGGAGCGGACAAAGACATCAAAGTCGATGTTCGTGTGGTTGCAGCTACCAATAAAGATTTGAAAGTTGAAATTGCCGAAGGGCGTTTCCGAGAAGATTTATACCATCGTTTGGCAGTGATTTTGATAAAAGTTCCAGCTTTGAATGAAAGACGAGATGATATCCCGATGTTGATTTCTCATTTTGCGGATAAGATTGCTTCGGAGCAAGGGAATGCAGTCAAAAAATTCTCGTCAGCAGCGATTAATTTGTTGCAAGAGTACGATTGGACAGGAAATATTCGTGAATTACGAAATGTGGTAGAGCGCTTGATTATCCTTGGCGGAAGCGAAATTTCCGAAAATGATGTGACATTATTTGCGTCTAAATAAAATTAATTTAATGATTGAATAATTTAAAAATTAGTGGGGTAATCTTTTAATTTTTGAATATTTAAATCTTTCAATATAAAATAAATGAAACTAAAAAAAATAAACGAAGAGTTACAAAAAGCCTTAATTGAAAACGGTTTGACTGAAGCAAATGCGATGCAAAAAGAAACATTTTCGACACTTAAAAGTGGTTCGGATTGTATTATTATTGCACCAAAAGGAAGCGGGAAATCAACAACAATTGTGCTAAATGTAATTCAGAGATTGGCAGGCGCAACCGAAGAATCACCAAGGGCTTTGATTATTGTTGAAGACAAAGCGAAAGTATTGGAAATGGAATCGCTTTTTGAAAAATATGGAAAGAATTCTAATTTGGAAGTTTATGGTGTTCACGATAAAGGCGACATGGAATACGATAAAAATTATATTTCTAGCGGAATTGATGTTTTGATTGGAACGCCAAATAAGTTAAGTGAAATGTTTACAACGGCTGGATTTAACGTAAACCGATTGAAAATGTTTATTCTTGATGATGCAGATCCAATTTTGAAATTGCGTCATGAAACAAAAATCATGCGTATTTCGAATAGTATTGTAAGAACCCAACGTATTATTTTTTCGGAACAATTCACGGAACGTATTGAAATCCTTGCAGAGAAAATGTTAGAGGAGCCTTACGAATTCGATTTTGATGGAGAAGATGAAGACGAAGAAGATTTTGACGAGGAAGAAAACTTGGAGGTAGATGCAGAAGAGGATTTTGAGGAGGAGGAATTAGAAGGCGATGAAGAAAACGGTACAAAATAATTAAATAAAGAGTGAAATGGGATTAATGAAAGTGTTTTCGGGAAGTGAAATTTTAGCTTTAGCGTTACAAGAGAGAATTGAAGCGATTGGTGTAGATGTAGTAGTGAAAAATAATATACAATCGGCTCGATTGGGAGGATTTGGAAATTCAGATTTAGCGGTTGAATTGTTTGTTCAGGAAACTGAGTTTGCAAAAGTAAATTCTGTTATTGAAGAATTCAGAATGAGTATTTAATTCATTCACAATATAAGAAATAATAATGAAATATAAAATGTTGGTTTTAGACTTGGATGACACTTTGTTAACCGATGACCATACCATTTCAGTAGAGAATGCAGCAATGTTGTTTAAGGCCCAGGAATTAGGAGTTTATGTTATTCTGGCTTCTGGAAGACCAACGCCAGCAATGATTGCTTACGCCAAAGAATTACAATTGGATAATTCGTATATGATATCGTATAATGGAGCTGTTATTACTGATTTAAAAGAAGATAAAGTCATTTTTGAGCAAACGTTAACTCAAGGGCAAATCCATGAATTGTATGATTACAGTTTAAAAAGTAAGACACACATTATTACTTACGTTAATGGGAAAATTGTAAGTGAAACGGATTCTGAATATATTGAAATCGAAAAAAATATTACGGGTTTAGAACACAATAAAGTGGTAAGTTTTAAAGAAGAAGTTCAGTCTTCAGCTGTCAAATGTATTTTGTTAGAAGAGCCAACTTACTTAAAAGAAGTAGAAAAAGACTTGAAAGCCGCAATGCCGCATCTAAGTGTGAGTATGTCAAAGCCATTTTTTCTTGAAGTAGCGCAAAATGGAATTGATAAAGGAGCCAGTATCAAATTTTTAGCCGAGAAACTAAATATTCTTCAAAGTGAGATTATTGCTGTAGGAAATGCAGGAAATGATTTAACCATGATTGAATATGCCGGATTGGGCGTTTGGGTTAATAATGTAGATCCTGAATTGAGAGATAAAGGAGATGTTATTGTAGCTTCTAATAATAATCATGGCGTGGCTGAGGTGGTGAGACGATTTATCTTGAATTAAATCTTAAATCAAAAAATAATAATTTATCATCCGATACTTAGTCTCTCAAAAGATTCTGAGTGTCGGATTTAGTTTTTAATAAAATTGTTGTCGTCTAAAAATTAATAGATTTTAGTTCGTAAATTTGCACACTCAATTTTTTGACAACGATTTCATTAATTGAGTTATAATATGGAAAATAGAAAAAAAGTAGCCTTTTATACCTTAGGCTGTAAACTAAACTTCTCAGAGACTTCTACGATTGCCCGTAACTTACAAGACGAAGGATTTGACCGTGTAGATTTTGAGGAAGTCGCTGATATGTATGTGATTAATACGTGTTCAGTTACTGAAAATGCTGATAAGCAGTTCAAACAAGTCGTGCGTCAAGCAATGAAATTGAATGATAAAGCATTTGTCGCGGCAGTGGGTTGTTATGCGCAATTGAAACCGGAAGAATTAGCGAGTGTAGATGGAGTGGATTTAGTTCTTGGTGCAACTGAAAAATTCAAATTGGCAGATTATATCAATGATTTGTCGAAAAATGATTTTGGCGAAGTGCATTCCTGCGAAATTGCCGAAGCTGATTTTTATGTTGGAAGTTATTCGATTGGAGACAGAACCCGTGCTTTCTTGAAAGTTCAGGACGGTTGCGATTATAAATGTACGTATTGCACCATTCCGTTAGCAAGAGGAATTTCGAGAAGTGATGAACTGGAAAATGTATTGAAAAACGCTTCAGAAATTTCAAAACAAAATATCAAGGAAATTGTTCTTACCGGAGTGAATATTGGGGATTACGGAAAAGGAGAATTTGGAAATAAAAAACACGAGCATACTTTTTTAGAATTGGTTCAGGAATTAGACAAAGTAGAAGGAATCGAAAGACTGCGAATTTCGTCTATTGAACCAAATTTATTGAAAAATGAAACGATTGAATTTGTATCAAAAAGTAGAACTTTTGTTCCGCATTTTCACATTCCGCTACAATCGGGAAGCAATGATATTCTAAAATTGATGAAACGCCGTTACCAACGCGAAGTATATACGGAACGCGTAAATAAAATCCGGGAAGTAATGCCACACGCTTGTATTGGCGTAGATGTAATTGTAGGTTTTCCGGGTGAAACAGACGAACATTTTTTAGAGACCTACCATTTCTTGAATGAAATGAATATTTCGTATTTACACGTATTCACGTATTCGGAACGAGATAATACTGAAGCAGCTTCAATGGAAGACGTTGTTCCTGCTAACGTTCGCGCCAAACGCAGTAAAATGTTACGAGGTTTGTCAGTTAAAAAACGCCGTGCTTTTTACGAAAGTCAATTGGGAAGTAATAGAACTGTTTTGTTCGAAAGTGAAAACAAAGAAGGTTATATTCACGGGTTTACCGAAAACTATGTGAAAGTAAAAACACCTTGGAATCCAGAATTAGTGAATACTTTACATGACATTAATTTGACGAAAATTGATGAAGATGGAAGTGTACGAATGGATTTTGTTACGAGTATGTTTTAGTTTTTAAACATATAAGTCATATACGCAAAAGATTAAAAAACCATTAAGGGATTAAGTTCATTAAGTTTTACGCTTAATTTTCTTAATCTCTTAATGGTTTTTATTGTACCTATCGACATTTGACTTTAAGACTTTTGACTTTCGACTACTTTTAAGGGTTCGTAGACCAAATACTACTGTTTTTGATAAATACGCGTCGGTTTAGTTTTAGTTGGGCGATGATTAATTCGGACATATCTTCTGCTTGCATTACGGTTTCTGGATTACCGTCTGTCAATTTTAATTCTTTGGCCATGTCGGTTGCAACAGTACTCGGCGTTAATGCCGTTACACGAATATTATGCTTTCGAACTTCTTGCATCAACGATTCCGTTAATCCTAAAACGGCAAATTTAGAAGCGCTATAGGCACTAGTTAAAGCATTCCCACTTAATCCTGCAGTGGAAGAAATATTGATGATATCACCTGTTTGTCTTTCGATCATATTTGGCAAAACGGCACGGGTTACATAATACGTTCCCATAAGGTTTACCTGAATGATGCGTTCCCAATCTGTTGGCTCTAATTCTAAGAATTTTCCAAAAGCTGCTATTCCGGCATTGTTGATTAAAATATCAATGGTTCCAAATTCAGCCAAGGCTTTCTCAACGGCAGCGTTTACCGAATTGATATCAGCAACATCGGCAGTGATGGCAAGCGCTTTTACTCGCAAAGAACGCGCTTTTATGGCAACACTTTCTATTTCATCTTTCGTTCGCGCCACTAAAATTACATTTACACCTTCTTTAGCTAATGCCAAAGTGATTGCTTTTCCAATTCCTTTTCCTGCGCCGGTGATTAGGGCATTTTTATTTTTTAAATCTGTCATTTTATAAATTATTTGATGCCAATAAAAGGCAGGTTTATTGTAAAAGTAGTATGTTTTACTTTTGCAATCTATTTTGATTTTCTATTTAATTTAAATTTAACGTTCTGTTATTTGGACTGAAATGACTATTATTTCTTGTCTAAAGTCAATTTGTAAATATATGTTTCTAAAACTTCTGTGTCCTTATCTTCACACAGCAGAAACTCAATTTTTTCTTTTGAATTTGTGTATAAAGTCAATCCTTCGAATTTATGGGTGCTACTGATTTTTTGGGTAAAATCGATTTTCATTGTTTTCAGGTTGATTCTCCCAATAAGACTTCCTAAAACTTCGCCGTCATCATATGTAGATTCGGTATCTTCGGCTGTGGCCAAAAAATAAATGCTGTTGTCGACTAAAATAGCATCGGTAAAACTACTGCGTACTCCTCTTATTTTTGGCAGTTTGTAGGCGTTAGAAAGTATATTGAAATCGTTAGTCAGGTTTTTTCCTTCTATGGTGAAAAGAACATTTTTATTAGAACTTCCGTTGCCACGATTCAACAAAAACCAACTTTCGCCATTATAGATAGCACCTTCAAGGTTGAAGTCTTCGGGTTTTATGTCTCCGAAATTTTGCATGATTGCATACAAATCGCTGAGATCATTCGTGGCGATTACCTTTTTATCGCTGGAGTTAACTTGTATCATTTTGGTCCTTTTCTCGGTGGAACCGGAACCAAAAACGTACAAACTATCTCCAAAATGAGTTATGGCTTCAAAATCAGCTTTGTCTTTTTTGAGTGTGTTTTCTGTTGGATTTTCCAGTAAAGGATGGCGTTTTAAATCATGGGAATCCATATGGTATTCATAAAGAAAACCGCTGTTGTCACCAATAATCAGTAAGGAATTGTCTTTGTAAATAAGTCCTGAGGCGGAACCAATGCCAATGATTTGGAATAATAGTTCGAGTGTGAATTTTTCCATTGTATTTGTTTTGAAAGCGATTCTTTAGCCCTGATGGCCGCGGTATCCTTTTCCTTCGGCCTCTTTTGGCGGAGGAAAAGATTCAAGCGTACAGCAGGAAAAAGCTCCTAATAATTTGGTATATTTGAGAGGTAAAGATAAATTATTTCCTATGAAGTCTATAAATCCCGATGATTTTAAAGTTATTGACAAAATAAGTTTGTCACAATTGCCTACCAATCTTAATATTGAGGCAAGCGATGAAAAAAAAGAAGATAAGTTAAAAAATGTTTCCAAAAAATTAAGCCAACTGCAAGATGTCATGTATGCTCACAATCGCTATGGCGTTTTAATTTGTTTGCAAGGCATGGACACCTCTGGAAAGGATAGTCTGATTCGGGAAGTTTTTAAGGAATTCAATTCTCGAGGAGTTGTGGTACATAGTTTTAAAACACCCAATTCAAGTGAGTTAGAACACGATTACTTGTGGAGGCATTATTTGGTTTTGCCAGAAAAAGGGAAGTTTGCGGTATTTAACAGAACGCATTATGAAAATGTCTTGGTCACCAGAGTGCATCCTGAATATATTATGAATGAAAATTTGCCGGGTATTGAAACCGTTGACGATGTTACACCTCAATTTTGGGAAAATAGAATGCAACAAATTAATAATTTTGAAAAGCATATTACGCAAAATGGAACCATTATTTTAAAGTTCTTTTTGCATTTGAGTAAAGAGGAGCAAAGGCAGCGTTTGTTGCGCCGACTGGAAGAAAAAGAACACAACTGGAAATTTTCGGTAGGCGATTTAAAAGAAAGGGATCGTTGGGATGATTATATGCGTTATTATGAAGAGGCAATTAACAATACAAGTTCAGAATATGCGCCATGGTATGTTGTTCCTGCTGATGATAAGGAAATGGCACGCTATATTGTAGCTAAGATTATTTGGGAAGAAATGCAAAAACATACCGATATTCAGGAACCTGAGATGGACGATACGATCAAGGCGAATATGGAAATGTATAAAGAGATGTTGAAAAAAGAGAATTAAGTTAATGGATTTTCTTACGAAGGTTACTTGAAGTTTATCATTGTATTACGGTACTGTTAGCATGTAAAATTATTGTTTTTCGCATGTTTAAAATAGAGCCAACTCTTGGCTTTTTGTTAATATTCAATTCATTTAGAGTTTAAATTCACGGCATTACTTTGTTTAAAATTTAAACAAGCAACTAAGATGAAAAGAATTATTTTACCAATGTTATTTTTAGTATCCTTAATCTCATGCGAGAATGATGCTAAATCTTCTAGTGAAACAACGAGTGTTGTTTTAGCGAATCAATCTGTGACTCCAGTGTTATTGAAAAAACAAGCTGGCTTTGAAAGCTTAGAACTTTTCTCACTGATAGCCTCTGATGATGTTTTGGCAGGAAGTCCAAATTTTGTTTTTGGAGGTTCTGCAGATGGATCAGGATTATTGAGAAATGTTGATGGTACTTTTACTTTTTTGGTGAATCATGAAGACAATTTTGCGGTATCAAGGGTAACTTTGGACAAAACATTCAAACCTACCAAAGGAGAATATTTATTGAATTCTAATGGTGGAACTTGGAGGTTATGTGGTGCTACAATGGCAACAGTTGCTGAAAATGGTTTTGGTCCATTGTATTTGACTTGTGGAGAATCTGGTGAAGAATCGCGCACTCATGCCATAAATCCTTTTGGAGATGTTGCATCTGCTTCGGTTTCTAAAGAATTACCTGCTTTAGGAAGAATAAGTGCTGAAAATGCTTTGCCATTGAAAGCGTCTGCATTTTCTGGAAAAACGGTAGTTGTAATTGGAGATGATGATTCAGGAACGTATGGCGGTCAAGTATTTATGTATGTTTCAAACACTGTAGGTGATTTAACGAATGGTTCTTTATACATGATGAAAAGAACGGATGACAATCAGAGAGAGAAAGATATGGTTGTTAATCAATCGTACGGTGTTTCTTTTGTGAAAATTGACAACCACACTACAATGACAGGAGCGGCTATAAATGCCTCTGTAAATACATTGAAAGGAATCAAATTTGGAAGAGTAGAGGACTTAGATTATAAAAAAGGTTCAGATGCTGGAGCAAGAGAAATTTATTTTAATGTTACAGGACAAAATACAACAGGAAACAATGCCGATGCTTCAAGAACGAAATATGGTAGAGTTTACAAATTGAATTTGGATGCAAATAATCCTTTGGTTGGTACCCTCGAAGTAATTCTGGATGGAGATGACCGTACCGGAATTGCAGGGAAATTCCAAAATCCAGATAACATCTGTGTGACAAAAAACTACGTTTATGTTCAGGAAGATGCCAATGGATATGGTGATGAAACACATGACGCTTACATCTATCAATACAACATGGCGACAAAACAGTTAAAAGTGGTTGTGGAGTTAGACCACCGTCGTACTGCTACAGATGCTACTAAATATAATGTAGGTGGATCAAGTAAATTAGGGGATTGGGAATATGGAGCTATGATTGATGTTTCAGAACAATTAGGGATTGATGATACTTTCTTATTGAGTGTTCAGCCTCATACTTGGAGAGGTACAAAATATAAAGGAGTAGATGGTGGAACGAACCGTCCAAATGAAGATCAGGCAAGCCAAATTGTTTTAATCAAAGGATTAGCACGATAATAAACACAATCAAATAGTTACAAATATCCACGGTTTTATGGTACGAACCGTGGTTTTTGTTTTTTACGATTTTTTAAAGTTACTCGCATTTATCATGAAAAACAGTTTCATTTTATTGGTTCTAATTGTATTGATTTCTTGCCAAAATGCTATTCCTAAGCATGAAACGGTAAATAATATATTCAAATCAGATATTCTAAAAGTCATAAATGAGGTTTCTAAACTGGAAGGTTTAATTGAGTCAAATTCCTCAACAGTTGAGCTTCAGCGTCAATTTCTAAATGCACACAGCAGTTACAAACAAGTGGAAACGATTAGTGAGTATTATTTTCCCGCTGTCTCTAAAGCTATAAATGGTCCAGCCTTGTCAGAATTTGAAGAAAATGATGGAAAGACTTTGCCTCCCGAAGGATTTCAAGTGATTGAAGAATTTATTTTCCCAACATATAATTCAAAGTCAAAAGCGGAGTTGCTGAAAGAAATGGGTATTCTATCGGCTAACTTAAAGCGTTTGGACAAAGTATCACAGACAAATGAATTTACAGATTCACACGTTTTTGATGCAATGCGTTTGGAAGTTTTTAGAATCATAACCTTGGGAATAACCGGATTTGATTCCCCGATTGCTCAAAAATCTATTCCAGAAGCTGCAGAAGCATTGGAAAGCATCGAGAAATACTATAAAATCTATGCAGATTACTCAGCCGATGAAACTTTTCAAAAGGTTTTAAAAATAATTAAAAAAGGCAAGGAATACTTAAAAACAAATACCAACTTTAATGCATTTGACCGTGCTTTTTTTATTCGAGAAATCGCCAATCCATTAAGTATTGGTTTGTATAAAACGCAAGTCAGTTTGAATATTCCTTTTATAAAAGAAACAATAGGGCTGAAAACAACTGCACAGACACTTTTTGATAAAAACGCTTTTGATGCCGAAGCTTTCTCCGCATTTCCAGATTATGAAACAACACCTGAAAAAATAGAATTAGGAAAATTATTGTTTAATGATCCTGTTTTGTCAGGAGATAATTCTCGTTCTTGTGCTTCCTGTCACCATTCAGATAAAGCATTTACGGATGGTCTCGAGAAATCCGTTTCATTAAATGGTAGATCTTTAGTAAAAAGAAATACGCCTACACTTACTAACATTGCATTTCAGCGTGCTTTTTTCTCAGATTCTAGAGTTAATTATCTGGAAGATCAGGCTGTAGCGGTAATTATAAATGAAAATGAAATGCATGGTTCCTTTGCAAAATCAGTGGTAGCTTTAAAAAAACAACCTAGTTATGTTGCTAAGTTCCAAAAGGCATTTCCTAAAACAGCAATAGATGAATTTGGAATAAAGAACGCATTGGCATCCTATATAAGATCATTGAGTACTTATGATTCAAAGTTTGATGGGTTTATGAGAGGAGAGAAAAAGTTTGATTTGGATGAAATTGCAGGATTTAATTTATTCACTGGAAAGGCAAAATGTGCTACCTGTCATTTTATTCCATTAACAAACGGGACTGTCCCTCCAAGTTTTATAAAATCAGAAAGTGAAGTGCTTGGTGTTCCTAATAAATATAAAAAATTAGATGCTGATTTGGGGAAATTTGAATTAACGAAAGCCGAAATTCATCGTAATTCTTTTAAAACACCTACCATAAGAAATGTTGAATTAACGGCGCCTTACATGCACAATGGCGTTTTTAAAACACTGGAAGAAGTGATTGATTTTTACAATGACGGCGGTGGGAACGGATTGGGATTTAATTTGCAAAACCAAACGTTACCCGAGGACAAACTGAATCTTACCGACTTAGAAAAGAAACAGCTTATAGCTTTTATGAAAACTTTGACAGATAAAAAGTACTCCCGATAGGAAACAAAAAATGCGCTGAAATTCAGCGCATTTTTTTAACTAACTCAATATTTTTTTACAGTTGAAAACCATAAGCTAAACGTACACCAACTTGTCCAACTCCTCTACCAAGAGAACCGTTACTGTTTAAACGATCAAAATGATTGTAGTGTGTATAGTTCAAAGAAATATCTATGTATTTCGTAGCATAACCTATACTTGGAGATAACAATAAAGAAGTATCGTCTCTTGTGTTTTCTACATTACTTGTTGCAAATGCTGCACCAGCTTCTCCCATAACGTAGAATTGGTCATTCCAAATAAAAGCTTTGAAACCTGCTTTAGCTGGAATAATTCCTAAATCTTTTCCTTCTGTTTGACCAGCAAATCCATCAGCTTTGCTTACAAATAAATTAGTGTAACCTGTAGTCAACGTCAAAGAGTATCTTTTTGATAAATCATATTGTCCTCTTACATCGGCACCAAGTGATAATTTATAAGGGTCGTTAGTTGAATATCCTCCATTTAAACCAACACCTAAACGGAATCCCTGATCGTAATTTGTAGCTGTAGTTGTTTCTTGTGCTTGTACATTGTTAGCAAACATCATTGCTACTGCGAATACAAATAACATTTTGATTTTTCCTGTCGTTTTCATAATTGTAATATTTATTTATTATTTTATTGTTGCTAGTTGGATTTAATTACCCGTTGACAACAGTGCAAAAGTATACTGCTTGCAAGCGTAGTTTGTTATAGAATTGTTTGGTTTTGTTATAGAATTACTTGTTTTGTTCAAAAAGGGCATAACTACATAGTGTATTATTATCAATTGTATTGAAAGAATTGAAACCTTCTAATTATCTTTGCTTTCAAAAAAAACAAGAAGTGAATTTATCACAATACTTTAAAGAGTTTTCATATAATATTAAATTGGCATATCCAGTAATTCTAGGTATGTTAGGGCATACTTTGATTGGGATAGTCGATAATTTTATGGTCGGGAAACTGGGGTCTACAGAGTTAGCTGCGGTTTCTTTGGGAAACAGCTTTATATTCATTGCCTTATCATTAGGGATAGGGTTTTCTACGGCAATTACACCATTAGTTGCTGAGGCTGATGCTGAAAATGATGTGTCAAAAATTCGAACCACGTTTCATCACGGTTTGCTTTTATGTACGGTTTTAGGAGTTGCATTATTTATTTTGACCGTGTTGTCTAAACAAATTATGTATTTGATGCACCAACCCAAAGAAGTCGCTGACATGGCAGCACCATATATTGATTGGGTTGCTTTTTCTTTGATTCCAGTGATTATGTATCAAGGGTACAAGCAATTTGCAGATGGTCTAGCCAAAACGAAATACTCTATGTACACTATTTTTATGGCTAATGTGGTGCATGTTTTTTTTAATTACGTGCTTATATATGGAGTTTGGATATTTCCAAAATTAGGCATCTTGGGAGCCGCTCTAGGAACGGTTTTGTCCAGAATAATGATGGTGGTTTTTATGCATTATTTGATGAAAAGAAATGCCGACTTGAAAAAATATTTTAAGAATTTTAGTTTTAAAGAAATCCGAAAGTCAATTTTGAAAAAAATCATCAATCTTGGTTTACCCTCAGCGATGCAAATGTTGTTTGAAGTAACGTTGTTCACCGCGGCAATTTGGCTCTCCGGTTCTTTGGGTAAAAACAGTCAAGCGGCCAATCAGATTGCACTTATTCTGGCATCGTCTACTTTTATGGTTGCCATGGGATTGAGTGTTACTGCAATGATTCGAGTGAGTCATACTAAAGGTATAAACGATTATAAAAAACTGATCGTTGTAGCACGTTCTATATTTTTGTTGGCTATTATTTTAGAAACCTTTTTCGCTATTGTGTTTGTTGTTTTACATAACTTCTTACCCCATTTATTCTTGAATATGAATGATGCTTCTCAGGTGCTGGACAATTCCGAAATCATTGCTATTACATCAAAATTATTATTGATTGCTGCCATATTCCAAATTTCTGATGGTATTCAAGTCGTTGTTTTAGGCGCATTACGCGGTTTGCAAGATGTAAAAATTCCCATGTACATTACCTTTGTGGCGTATTGGGTCATCGGCTTTCCTATTTCCTATTATTTAGGCAAGTATACGGAGCTCAAGGCTGTTGGAATCTGGATCGGACTCTTGGCAGGATTAACAGCAGCAGCTATTTTTTTATACATTCGCTTTGCGAGACTTACAAAAAAGTTAGTTTTACAAAATCATAAAGAATAAAATTTTTCGTACGCTGTAACTTCTCATTCGTATTTCCGTATAACAAGAATAATAATCTAACCAATAAAAAAATGATACTATTAATTATTCTTGGAATAATCTTTTTGATTTTAAGTTTCACCTTAAAAAACAACCTAAATTCTTTCTCTAAATTCTCTGGTAGTCTTAAAATCATCGGAGTGCTTCTGATCATTTTAGGTATTTTTTCGTCTATGTTCAAACAAATTGATGCTGGGAAAGTCGGAGTAAAGTCCCTTTATGGTAGCGTTCAAAGCGATGTTTTGCAAAGCGGACTCAGTTTGATAAATCCGCTTATGGATGTGACAGAATTTGATATTCAAACCCAAAATTACACCATGTCTGCGGTTCATAATGAAGGCGCTCAATCAGGTGATGATGCCATTCGTGTATTGTCTAATGATGGACTTGAAGTCGTTATCGACCTTACTGTTTTATTTAGAGTATCGCCAGAAGCTACTCCAAAAATTCTGAAAGAAATTGGCGTGAACTACAGTGATAAAATTGTTCGTCCCGTTACTCGAACCCGTATTCGTGACAATGCTGTTTATTATGATGCAGTAGCTTTGTATTCTACTAAAAGGAATGAATTTCAGCAGCGTATATTTAAAACAATTGAAGCCGATTTTAAATCAAGAGGTTTGGTTTTAGAGCAATTATTGATTCGCAATATTAACCTTCCAGCATCAGTAAAAGCTTCTATCGAAAGTAAAATAAATGCCGAGCAAGATGCCCAAAAAATGACATTTGTGCTGCAGAAAGAAAAACAAGAAGCAGAGCGTAAGCGAGTAGAAGCACAAGGTATTGCTGATTACCAGCGTATTATTTCAACAGGATTATCAGATAAGCAATTGCAATACGAGCAAATAAAAGCGCAGAAAGAACTAGCCGCATCAACTAATACCAAGATTATTTTTATGAATGGCAGCCGAAACACACCTATAATTCTTTCGGATAAATAGTTCTTTCAAAATTTAAATAACTCAATATCAAATCAACAAAACAATACTAAAATGGAATTACCAAAATTTTTACTAGGAGACAATACAGATTTCCCCGAAGATATATTCATCATACACCTTGATTACCCAAGATTTATCATCAATTTGAAAGACGATGAAGTAGAGTTTATAGAAGAAGCAGAGGATCTTGACGAAGCCGAATTAAATGCAGAAATGGAAGGATTAATCGTTCTTGCAAATGAGTTTTATGACAGGGAAATGGAACGATACGAAAAAGAGTAATTATTTTTTAAAATATTTTTCTAATAATATTTGAGCGGCTGCAAAAGGTGAGATTTCATCATTTTGCACCGCTTTTTTATTGGTTTCAAGTAGCTTTTGAATTTCTGGATGTTGGTAGAAATTGTTTTTTAATCGCTCGTTGATCGTTTCTAACATCCAATATTGGTTTTGTTCTTTGCGTTTTTCAAAGAAATAATTGTTGACTTTTGTCAGTTCCAAGAATTTTTGAATAGTTTCCCACACGGCACTAATACCTTCATTAGTAATTGCGCTGCAAGCAGCAGTAGTAGGTGTCCAACCTGATTTTTTGGCAGGGAACAGATGTAACGCTCTATTAAATTCCAGTTTGGCTAGATTCGCTCTTTTAATATTGTCACCATCCGCTTTGTTAATGACAATAGCATCTGCCATTTCCATGATTCCGCGCTTTATTCCTTGCAATTCATCACCCGCACCAGATATTTTTAATAAAAGGAAAAAATCAACCATGCTGTGAACGGCAGTTTCACTTTGGCCTACACCTACAGTTTCAATGATAATAGTGTCAAAGCCAGCTGCTTCACAAAGCGTTATGGTTTCTCGAGTTTTTCGAGCCACACCTCCTAATGTTTCCCCCGAAGCCGAAGGACGGATAAACGCATTTTTATCCTTTACGAGTTCTTCCATTCTGGTTTTATCCCCAAGAATACTGCCGTGACTGATCGTACTGCTGGGATCTACAGCGAGTACCGCCACTTTTTTGCCTAGACTAGTTAAATAGGTTCCAAAAGCTTCAATAAAAGTACTTTTACCCACGCCTGGAACGCCTGTAATTCCTATACGCACCGATTGATTGGCGTGTGGCAAACACGCATTGATAACTTCATTGGCTTTCGCCAAATGACCGCTATTGGTACTTTCCACTAAAGTAATGGAGCGACTCAAGGCTGTAATGTTTTCGTCTAAAATGCCAGCAACAAGATCTTTTGCCGAAGGTTGTATTTTTCTAAAACGTTGAATGGTACCAATGGCTGAAGCACTGATAATTTCAGGAGCAGCAATACCGGGTTTTTCTTGTAAGGCGCTAGGATTAGGTTTTTTATTTGGCAAAACTATTTTTTAGAATAGTAAAAATAATAAAAACTATTTTGAATAGACCGTCATTCTCTTAAAATGTCATTTCATTTTGATGGTTCCTCTTTCGTCGTTTATTTTTACAAATTTTATTTTTTTGAATTCATTTTATTTACCATTAGTCAATATCTTTGATGTATTATGACCAACTTTATCCTAATTTTTGTTTTTTTATTGCTAGGCATTTTATTGAAACATGTAAAATGGTTTCCCACTCACGCCTATACTGTATTAAACAAGATTGTTATTTACGTCTGCCTTCCTGCTTTGGCTTTGTATTACATTCCTAAAATTAATTGGAGCCCGGAATTACTCTATCCTATTGGTGTAGCTTGGATTGGCTTTATAGTGTCGTATTTGTTTTTTAGTGTCTTAGGAAAGCGGTTGAGATGGTCTAAAAAATTGATTGGTTGCTTAATTCTGACCGCTGGTTTAGGAAATACTTCTTTTTTGGGTTTTCCAATTATTGAAGCGCTGTATGGCGAAGAAGGTTTAAAAACAGCCATTTTAGTAGACCAACCGGGCTCTTTTGTGGTGCTGTCTACTTTAGGAATATTGGTGGCGACCATTTATTCTAGCGGGAATCCCAATGGCTTTCAAATTGCCAAAAAGATTTTTCTTTTTCCACCGTTTATCACTTTTATAATTGCTTGCGTGATGAATATTCTGAATTTTGAATTTCTGGATTTTCTACAAGTGGTCTTCAAAACAACAGGTAGTTTTGTAACGCCTTTAGCTTTGCTATCCGTAGGTTTACAGTTGCGTTTCGATCGAAAAAGTCAGCACTGGCACTTTTTGGGATTAGGTCTTTTATATAAACTAATACTGACGCCCGCACTGATTTACGTGTTGTATGTTGTAATTTTGCAGCAGCATTCTAAAGTGATCCAAGTGGCGGTACTAGAATCGGCAATGGCTCCTATGATTACCGCTTGTATTTTGGCTTCCACACACGGATTGAAACCACGGTTGAGTAGCATGATGATTGGTTTTGGAATCCCATTGTCGTTTGTTACATTGTTGTTTTGGTATTTTTTGGTTCAGTTTATTTGAATGTTTTAATGCGAGTCTGGTTCGCAAATCACTTACCTACTTTATTACACTATGAATTCAACTGTTCAAACATCCTCAAACACTCATACTAGTCCTATTGCGCAACAAACCATTTATTCGATATTATTTTCGATTGCTTTTGCTCATTTATTAAACGATTTGCTGCAAGCAGTTATTCCTGCTTCCTATCCCATTTTAAAGCAAAATTTTAATTTAAATTTTACCCAAATAGGTTTAATCACCCTAGCGTATCAGCTGGCAGCTTCGATCTTGCAACCGCTAGTGGGATTGTACACTGATAAAAGGCCCAAACCTTTTTCTCAAATTTTCGGAATGTTGTTTACTTTAGCTGGAATTGTTAGTTTATCCCATGCTTCTAGTTTTGGAATGATAATCGCAGCAGTAATTTTGGTTGGCATTGGTTCCTCTATTTTTCATCCAGAAGCGTCGCGAATTTCTTTTTTGGCTTCAGGCGGAAAACGGGGTTTAGCACAGTCTATCTTTCAATTGGGAGGGAATGTCGGGACAGCAATTGGTCCTTTGTTAGTGGCGCTTATAGTAGTGCCAAACACACAATTTTATATCATTTGGTTTGCCATTGTTGCGTTAATCGGATTGCTAGTTTTAAGCCGAATTGCACTTTGGTATCAAAGCCATTTGAATTTAAGAATTACTAAAAAAGCGGTGATTGATTTGCCCAATCTATCTCAAAAAACGATTGTAATATCGGTGGTGATTTTAATGATTTTAATATTTTCGAAGTTCTTTTACATGGCGAGTATGTCGAGTTACTTCACCTTTTATTTGATTGAAAAATTTGGATTATCGGTGCAAGATGCCCAATTTCATTTGGTTTTGTTTTTAGTTTCTTGCGCTATCGGAACTTTAATTGGTGGGCCGCTTGGCGATAAGTTTGGGAGAAAATATGTGATATGGTTTTCTGTTTTAGGAGCTGCACCATTTACATTATTATTGCCGTATATGGATTTGTTTTGGACAGGAGTATTATCAGTGGTGATAGGAATAATTATTTCATCTGCATTTCCAGCAATTTTAGTTTATGCACAAGAATTATTGCCTAAAAAACTCGGAATGGTTTCTGGTCTTTTTTATGGCTTTGCTTTCGGAATGGGTGGTTTAGGTTCGGCTTTATTAGGAAATCTTGCGGATCATACCAGTATTACTTATGTCTATATTCTTTGTGCTTTTTTACCTTTGATTGGGATCATTGCTTTCTTTTTGCCGAATTTAAAAAAGAAATAGAACTTCTTTACAGCAATTTATTTTTGTCTGAATAGTTTTTTTTTGATTCTGACATTATTTTTTATTGGTAATCAATAAACCCACAATAATAATTCCCATACTGATAACTTGAGTTATTACAATGGCTTGATTTAGAAAAATATATGCTAAAACGCCACTAAAAACGGGAATCAGATAATAAATCATGGCCGTTTTTGAAGTGCCAATAAATCGAATCGCTTCGTTCCAGAAATAAAACGAAATTAAGGAGGCGCAAATTCCAACATAACTTACAACTAAGATTGTTTTGATGTCAAAATATACTTTTTTAAAGTACAGATTTTCAATAAAATAAAACGGAAACAATAATATGGTTCCAATTACAAAAACACTGAAAAGAAAGACTTTTGGCGACAATTCATCTGGCTTTTTACGGACTAAAATGGTATAATATGCAAAAAATAAACAAGCCAAAAGCATCAAAACATCTCCAATCGCAAAATTGATTTGTAACAGAGCTTGAAACGATCCTTTCGAAATGAGTACCAAAACTCCCGTAATGATTATTGCAATTCCTGTAATTTTAATGTTAGAAACTTTTTCTTTAAAAATAATTCGAGACAAAACTACAATGAATAAAGGAATGGAAATCGCTATCAATGATAAGTTGACCGCACTTGTTGTTTTACCTGCAAAATAAATGAGCGTATTAAACACGGTGATGCCCATTACAGCTGTAAGTGCAAGGTATGCAAAATGATTCCGTATAATTTTGAAATCATTGATAGTACTTTTTAAAGCAAATGGCGCCAACACAATGCAAGCAACGGTCCAGCGCCAAAAAGCCAAACCAACAGGAGGAATGTGGCCTTTTATGCCGCTTGCAACGACCATATTTCCAGACCAAAGCAAGGTGGCTAATAAAGCAAATAGAATTCCTTTGGTCGCATTATTCATTACAGGAAACTGTTAATTTTGGCATATTGCAATAGAATAATAGTCTTAGCATCCTGCATTTGGCCAGATTCAATCATAGCATAGGCTTCATCAAGTGGCATTTCTATTACCTCAATTTTTTCTTCCTCGTGTGCTACGCCACCTCCTTCACTCACTCGCATCGATTCATCGTACTCGCCTACAAATAAATATAAAATTTCGGTTACTGCGCCAGGTGACATATAGGTTTCCATTACTTTAGTAACGTTTGTAATGCGGTAGCCAGTTTCTTCTTCGGTTTCCCGAATGATGCATTGCTCTGGATTGTCTTGGTCTAAAAGTCCGGCACAAACTTCCAGCGTCATGCCAGTTGAATTCCCATTTAAATATGTAGGTAAACGAAATTGTCGGGTCAAAATGACGGTTTTTTGTTGTTTATTATACAATAAAATTGCTGCACCATTGCCTCGGTCGTATACTTCTCTTTTTTGGGTAATCCAAGAGTCGTCTTTTTTTTGATAGTCAAAGGTAACTTTGTTTAAAACATAATGGTTATCAGACAGTACTTCAGTGTTCTTGATTATGATTTTTGGATCAGTCATAAGGTTCAATATAGATTTGTCTTGTCCTGAATAACCGATACAGATTATTAGATAAAAATATTTAATTAAACACTTGCAAAAACGTTTTTGCAAGTGTTTTTTGTTTTATATGTCCTCATTTTAATTTGACTTT
>NZ_JBLVPU010000018.1:0-102325 GCF_048286735.1 Flavobacterium frigidum
AAAATAAAAGCATTTAGATCTCAATTCAGAGGAGTTAGAAATATAGAATTCTTCCTTTTTAGACTAACTAATATTTATGCTTAATTTTTGCTTCCCCACAGGTTTTGGGATTGATCCCTGATAATCCAACTTTTGCATTATCTGATTTTGATTCCGTTTTATGGCAAAAAAATAGTGCTTTGTATCAGTAATTTATTTTGCTTTCATGCGTCTAATAAAACCAAGAATAAAGAAAATAAATCCCACTAATAACAAAAAATAATAGAAGGCAAGACTTTTATCCCGAATCACATTTGCCAATACAAAAGAAATTATACTTACCAAATAAAGGTACATTGGTGGTGTATTTTTTAAAGAAGAAAAATTCATTTTAACTATTATTTAAAAAAACTGTCTACAAATTCATACTTATTAAATACCTGAAGATCCTCAATTCCCTCACCAACACCAATGTATTTAACAGGGATTTGAAATTGATCTGAGATCCCAATCACAACGCCACCTTTGGCAGTACCATCAAGTTTGGTAACCGCTAAACAACTAACTTCGGTAGCTGCAGTAAATTGTTTTGCTTGTTCAAAAGCATTCTGACCAGTAGAACCATCTAAAACTAGCATTACATCATGTGGTGCATCAGCAACTACTTTTTGCATTACTCGTTTCACTTTGGTCAACTCATTCATCAGGTTAATTTTATTATGCAAACGACCTGCGGTATCAATAATAACTACATCAGCATTTTGCGCAACTGCAGATTGCAACGTATCAAATGCTACCGATGCTGGATCACTCCCCATTTCTTGACGTACAATAGGAACCCCTACTCGATCCGCCCAAATTTGCAATTGATCAATTGCTGCGGCACGAAACGTATCAGCTGCACCAAGTACAACATTATAACCGGCTTTTTTAAACTGGTAGGCTAATTTACCAATGGTAGTTGTTTTGCCAACACCATTTACTCCCACCACCATTAGAACATAGGGTTTCGTTTGTGTAGGTATTACAAATTGAGTAGATTCACCTGTGTTAGTTTCTGATAGTAAAGCGGCGATCTCATCCCTAAGAATTTGATTCAGTTCATCAGTACCAACATATTTATCAGCAGCAACACGATTCTCAATTCTGGTAATTATTTTTAAGGTAGTATTCACACCTACATCTGATGCAACCAGAATCTCCTCCAAATTATCTAAGACTTCCTCATCTACTTTCGACTTTCCTGCAACGGCTTTCGTAAGCTTCGAAAAGAAATTTGTTTTTGATTTTTCTAGACCTTTATCTAAAGTTTCTTTTGCTTGTTCGCTAAAATTAGGGTCCTTTTTCTCTGATGAAAATATTTTTTTAAAAAAACTCATTGTAAGATAGTATTAAGAATGAAGTATTTAAGTCCATAGAACCAATACAATTTTCTAACGGTAAATATAGAAAATAAAAAAGCTACTTCCGAATGAAAGTAGCTTTTCTATATAATGTGTTTGTTAATTATTTCTTTTTCAAGAATTCATCAACAGCTTCAGGAGCCATAATAGATTCTACGAATGTATATGCACCTGTTTTTGGAGATTTCACCATTTTGATGGCTTTTGATAATCTCTTAGAAGATGTTTGTAACGATGCTACGGTTTTCTTTGCCATGATTCAAATGTTATTTAAATTTAAATAAAATCTTCAAATGTGAACATTTGAGATTTTATCAAAATCTCTAGTTATTACTTAATTTCTTTGTGAACAGTTACACGTTTCAAAACTGGATTAAATTTCTTAATCTCTAATCTATCTGGTGTATTTTTTTTGTTCTTAGTTGTAATGTATCTTGAAGTTCCTGCAACACCTGAAGTCTTGTGCTCAGTACATTCTAAAATTACTTGGATTCTATTACCTTTCTTTGCCATCTTGCTATTTTTTTATTTTGGAATGGATTATTTAATAAATCCTTCTGACTGCGCTTTTTTCAAAACTGCAGCGATTCCATTTTTATTAATTGTTTTTATCGTAGATGCAGCTACTCTTAGAGTAATCCATCTATCTTCTTCTGGAAGATAAAAACGCTTCTTAACTAAGTTTACAGAAAATTTTCTCTTAGTTTTGTTCATAGCGTGAGAAACGTTATTTCCTACCATCGCTCTTTTACCTGTAAGGTCACAAACTCTTGACATTATACTTATCTTTTATCGTTATTCAAAATCAGGGTGCAAAGAAAAGAAAAATAAACCTATTAAGCAACATATTTATTGCACATTTTTCAAAATTTCTTTCTGTAATAGTTCTAAACTTTTAATTACCGCTCTATCTATCACTTTTTCACGGGGTTGACCAAAATTAAATTCTTCTACGATTATTTCTTTTGGAGTGGCCAATGCAATAAAAACAGTTCCAAGATCCGCATTTGCATCTCCTTTTGAAGGTCCTGCGTTACCCGAAGTAGCAATTGCATAATCTGTTTTCATCATCGTTTTTACATTCAATGCCATAGCCGAAACTACCTCTCGACTCACTACGGAATGCTCGTTAATAAGCCGTTCAGAAACTCGCAAAACATCTATTTTAGCTGTTGTAGCGTAGGAAACAACACTTCCTTTAAAATAAGCTGACGCTCCAGCTGCTGAAGTTAATAGCTGTGCTATTTTTCCTCCTGTACAACTTTCAGCAGTTGCAATTGTTTTGTTTTGCTTGGTAAGCATTTTACCCACCACAACCTCAATGGTTTCATCTTCGTCAAAACCTACGATGATATCGTGAATGATAGCACTTAATGAGTTTACGCTTTTTTCAAGAGTAGTTTCTAATTTTTCTTTATCTGCGCCACGCGCCGAAAGACGCAAACGAACTCTACCTGGCGCTGGTAAATACGCTAATTTGATACACTCCGGAAGATTATTTTCCCAGTCTTCTATACGTTCTGCCACAACACTTTCGCCTTGGCCGTATGTCAAAATTGTCTGATGAATAATGTAAGGACGCTCATATTCGCGAACCACTTTTGGTATGATTTCATGCTCGACTAAATACTTCATTTCGTAGGGAACTCCGGGTAGTGAAATAAACACTGTATTTTCCTTTTTCATCCACATTCCTGGTGCAGTACCCACTTGATTGTGAAGCACCGTACATTTTGATGGAACCAATGCTTGATCTTTATTTATTTGAGATGCGGGACGGTTCATTACCTTCTGAATCAAATCAATTACATGGCGCTCCACTTTTTCATCAACAATGAGGACATCATCAAAATAATCACAAAATGTTTTTTTAGTAATATCGTCTTTTGTAGGGCCTAGACCTCCGGTAATAATAACTAAATCAACCGTGTTTTGGAGCTTTTCAAACGTTTCTAAAATATGTGTTTTATCGTCTCTTATCGAAATCATTTCATTGATTTCTACACCAATTTTATCTAGCGATTTGGCAATAAATCCTGAGTTTGTGTCGACAATCTGACCTATTAAAATTTCGTCACCGATAGTAACTATGGTTGCTTTCATTTTGTAGTTCAATTATTTTGGTGAGACTTTACTATAAAAAAACTGTACGAAGTAGTACACTCTTAATTTTGCGTGAGGGATAGAAGTGAAAATCCTTTTTATTACCATAGAGTGACAACGATGGTAATAAAAAGATTGAAACGGAAAGCCCGACCCACTTTTTCAGTGGGTCACGCCCAAATATTACAAATCGAAATCTTTCTTGATTTCTTTGACAGCATCATTTACTTGGTTTTTTACGCTTTTGAAAGTTTCTTTGATGTCTTTCTTTTTACCCTCAGCTTTGGTCCAAGCTTCTATTTGAAGAATCTCTTCAAAAGCGACGTTCAAACCCATTAGATCGAGCGTTGGTTTGATCTTGTGCGCATAAGCATAAGCATGCTTGTGGTCTTTCTTTTTTATTCCTTCTTTAATTTGCATTAAATCATCTGGAACTTCGGTGACAAATAAGGTCAAAATTTCGTTTACGAATTCTGCATCGTTATCTGAAAGTGCGTACACTTTTGAAAGGTTGTAGTTTATAGCCATTATTTTACTTGTATTCTAAATAGTTGTTGTCCTTCTAAAAATCCTTCTAAAACGTCATCTGGGTTTACAGCAGCTACTCCTTCTGGAGTTCCTGTAAAAATAATATCTCCAATTTTTAAGGTAAAAAATTGAGAAACATAGGAAATGAGTTCGTCAATTTTCCAGAGCATGTGACTGGAATTCCCCTTTTGAACCGTTTTGTTATTATTCGTTAATTCAAAAGTAATATTTTCTAGTGAACCAAACTTACTTTTTGGCAAAAATTCACCTACTACCGCAGAGCCGTCAAATGCTTTTGCTTTTTCCCATGGCAAGCCTTTTGCTTTTAATTTTTCTTGTAAATCACGGGCTGTAAAATCTATTCCTACACTAATTTCATCATAATATTTATGTGCAAATTTAGGCTCTATGTATTTCCCTACTTTGCTAATTTTGACAATAATTTCAATTTCATGATGTACATCTTCCGAAAATTCTGGAATAACAAATGGATGCTGTTTCAATAAAACGGCCGAATCCGGCTTCATAAAAACAACAGGTTCTGTTGGTCTTTCGTTCTTTAGCTCCTCTATGTGATTGGTGTAATTTCTACCGATACAGATGATTTTCATTCCTTATTGATTAAAAAATTAATGATTGAAAGATTCAAAAATTAGTTCAATTTATTATTTAGTTTTCTGAGTTTAATGGCTGTCAAAACTTTCTTAGTGTACAACGGGAAATCTGCATTTTGAATCCAACTGAAATAACCCGGTTCTGTTTCCAAAATTTTATCCACTTTTACTCCTTTGTGTTTTCCAAAAGTAAAAATCTCTTCATCATCCTTATCAAAAGCGATCATTCCTGCAAAATCAGCAATTTTTTTTCTTGTAGTAAATTCTGATAGTGATTTCATATCGTTTTCTAGTTCTGGATAACGGTCTAATTGCGCTTTTAATATTTCGTAAGTCGCTATGGTATCCGCCTCTGCTGAATGTGCATTTTCGAGTATTTTTCCGCAATAAAACTTGTGAGCCGCACTTAAAGTTCGCTCTTCCATTTTATGAAAAACTGTTTGCACATCTACAGAAACCCTATTTTTCATGTCAAAATCTACACCAGCACGCAGCATTTCCTCTGCTAATAACGGTATATCAAAACGATCAGAGTTAAATCCAGCCAAATCACTGTCTTTGATCATAGTATACACTTGCGCAGCCAATTCTTTGAATGTAGGTTCATTTGCCACTTTATCATCTGTGATACCATGTACAGCAGTTGTTTGTGGCGGAATTGGGATTGTTGGATTGACCAACCAAGTTTTACTTTCTTTATTTCCGTTCGGAAAAACTTTCAAAATTGATATTTCTACAATTCTATCTTTTCCAATGTCGATTCCTGTGGTTTCAAGATCGAAAAAGCAAATTGGTTTATTGAGTTTGAGTTCCATTTTTAATTTTTGTGTGATTACAAATATATAAGTTAAACCCGAATTTGACGCATTATCCTCAAGTAATTTCTTCAAGAATTCTTGTCTAATTGTGAGTTACAAATCGTACAATAAAATAAAAACCCGACTGATTTTTAAAAATCGGTCGGGTCTAAATTGCAATTATATAGGTCTAAACATCTCTGTTTACATCAAATGCCTCTAAGTATTCAGCGACTCTTTTTACAAAACTACCTCCTAATGCTCCATCAACTACTCTGTGGTCATAGCTGTGAGATAAAAACATTTTCTGGCGAATTCCAATAAAGTCTCCTTCGGGAGTTTCAATCACTGCAGGCATTTTACGGATTGCTCCAAGGGCTAAAATTCCCACTTGTGGCTGATTGATGATCGGCGTACCAAAAACACTTCCAAAAGTACCTACATTGGTAACTGTGTAGGTTCCTCCTTGCGTGTCGTCTGGTTTTAGTTTACCCGCTTTTGCGCGACCTCCTAAGTCGTTAACTGCTTTTGCCATTCCTACTAAATTTAATTGATCTGCATTTTTAATAACAGGAACAATCAAATTTCCGTTGGGTAACGAAGCCGCCATTCCTAGGTTGATGTTTTTCTTTTTGATGATGTAATCACCATCAACAGAAATATTCATTCCAGGAAAATCTTTCAGCGCTTTGGCAACCGCTTCCATGAAAATAGGTGTGTAGGTTAATTTCTCCCCTTCTCTCTTTTCAAACGTATTTTTATTTTTCTCTCTCCATTTTACAATATTCGTTACATCTACTTCAATGAACGATTGCACGTGAGCTGATGTTTGTACCGAAGCGACCATATAACCCGCAATTAACTTGCGCATTCTGTCCATTTCTATGATTTCATCGCCACCACTTACAGATACCGGTGCTGCTTTTTGAGCTACTGGAGCTGCAACTGGTTTTTGAACAGGTACAACTGGAGCCGAAACTACTGGTTGATTTGTTCTATTTTTTACATACTCTAGAATATCATTTTTAGTAACTCTACCTTCTTTTCCTGTTCCAGAAATCGATGCTAATTCCGCTACAGAAACACCTTCTTCTTTGGCAATATTTTTTACCAAAGGTGATAAGAATTTTTCAGAATCAGAGAAATCAACTGGAGCAGCAACTGCTTCTTTTGCGGCATCCACTGTTTTTGTCACTTCAGCAATAACCTCAGGAGCTACGGCTTCTTTAACAATTGATACAAGCTCTCCACCTTCGGTTTCAATAATCGCTATAGTCTGACCCACTTGAACTAGATCGTCTTTACCGAACAATTGTTCTACCAAGATTCCCGAAACCTCACTTGGCACTTCACTGTCTACTTTATCAGTAGCAATTTCAAGTACAGCTTCGTCGGCTTCAATTTTGTCTCCAACTTCTTTTAACCAATTTGTAATGGTTGCTTCTGCAACGCTTTCTCCCATTTTTGGAAGTTTTAATTCAAATCTTGCCATATTATTAACCTAAAAGGTGATTTTGATTTTTAGTTTGCGAAATTACTAAATATTTCAAATATAAATTACATTAAATGTAATTTTTTACTCTATTTTTATAACGTCACCTCTCTCATTACTGTTGTTACTTCCTATTAAGAAATTAGCTTTACTGGGAATTATTTTAAATGTAAAGCCTTTATCTATTGAAGATTCCAGAAATGCAATACAGTTCTTAAAAGAAATGAATTCATTGTCTAAAATGATTTCAGTTCCTAGTTTATCATTAATAGATGACGAATTTACCATTTTTTCTGTTTTCAAATCATGAAACAGGATTTTTTTTTGCAAAACTAAACGGAGTTTTTCAACTAATTTTTCGTTAGCGGAATACAATAGATAGGATTTTGGAGCTATTTTTATTCTTGGTTTTCCTTGAATCATTTTTATTAATGAAAAAATGACAATTCCTATTTTCATAAAAATCGAAAATACAAATGGCACGCTAAAATGCTTTTTATAAAAGAAATTCATCGCCTCTTGAAAATGTCGCATGTATGTTTCATCCTTAATGGTACTTTCTCCTTTATAATGGATTACAGTCGTTTCATGAAAATAATAATTGGATTTCCCTAGTTTCAAAATACGATACGACAAATCAATATCATCTGAATACATGAAACAAGCTTCATCAAAACCGCCTACGTCAAGGTACAAATCTCTTTTCATAAACATAAATGCACCTACCAAAATATCGACTTTTCCTGTTTGAGTTTCGTTTATATGTTGGGCATAATATTTTCCAACTATTCTAGATTTAAGTGGTACTTTATAAAGACCTACAACTTTTGTAAATGCAACCCAAGGAGTTGGAACGCCACGCTTACTTTCTGGGAGAAAATTTCCAGTTCCATCAATGAGTTTGCATCCCACGATTCCTAAATCATTCTTCTCGACTGCCTCTGAAGTGACAAAATTTAAAATTTTAATAAAAGTATCTTCGGCAACAACGGTATCAGGATTGAGGATACAAATATATTCTCCTTTTGCCTGCCCTACTCCGATATTATTCCCTTTTGGAAAACCAACATTATCCTGGTTTCGGATGAGTTTAACGTTTGGAAAACGCTTTTCCATCATTGCGCAACTGTCATCGGAAGAATTATTATCAATTACAATGATTTCGCCGTCAATGGTTTCTAATGCGTTTTGAACACTTAAAACACATTGTTCCAGAAAATACCGGACATTGTAATTAAGGATAATGACGGATAGTTGCATTTTTCAAAGATATATTTTAAGATGTAAAGACGCAAGGGTTCAAAGTTTAAAAACACAAATACCTACTTTTCCTATGGCCCGATTAAGGGAACATATTTTATGTTCATTCTTTAAAAATATAGTGAACACTTAACGGAGTTACTATTTATATCGGAGTTAAGTGAATTTCATTTGGAATGACAGCAGGAAAAATAGCCAAAACCAACTCTTTCGCTCCTAAAAAACAGACTCCTTTTTTAGTTTTGACATTACTTAAACTACAAAAACTTGAAACTTGATGTAAATGAATTACTTTTGCAAAAAAGTTATGTTTCGTAACGCATGCATAGCTTTCAATTTATAACTCATATCTTACAAAGTGAATTACCTTTCTGTAGAAAATATCTCGAAATCTTTTGGTGAACGTACGTTGTTTAAAGACATTTCGTTCGGAATTAATAAAGATCAAAAAATTGCCTTCATTGCCAAAAACGGTTCTGGAAAAACGACTATAATGAGTATCATTAATGGTCTCGAAGAATCGGATACCGGCCAAGTCGTATTGAGAAAAGGTATCAAAATGGCATTTTTGTCTCAAAACAATAATTTGCAGGAGGAATTGACGATTGAGGAAAGTATTTTTGCCTCTGATAATGAGACGTTAAAAGTGATTGAAGCGTATGAAAAAGCATTAGAAAATCCGGAAGATGAGGAAGCTTATCAAAAAGCTTTTGACGGTATGGATCAGCACAATGCTTGGGATTTTGAAACGCAATACAAGCAAATTCTATTCAAACTGAAGTTGGAAAATTTCAAACTGAAAGTAAAAAATCTTTCGGGTGGACAGAAAAAAAGATTGTCTCTTGCTATCATTTTGATTAATCGTCCCGACTTATTGATCTTGGATGAACCAACGAATCACTTAGATTTAGAAATGATTGAATGGCTAGAGAGCTATTTTGCAAAAGAAAACATTACGTTGTTTATGGTGACGCACGACCGTTTTTTCTTAGAACGTGTATGTAACGAAATCATTGAACTTGAAAACGGAAAATTATACCAATACAAGGGAAATTACTCCTATTATTTAGAGAAAAAAGAAGAACGCATAGCATCTGAAAATTCAAGTGTAGATAAAGCACAGAATCTTTTTGTGAAAGAATTAGAATGGATGCGCCGTCAGCCAAAAGCGAGAACGACAAAATCGAAATCGCGTCAGGATGATTTTTATGAAATAAAAGAAAAAGCACAAAGTCGCCGTCGCGAAAATAAAGTCGAGCTTGAAATTAACATGGAACGCATGGGAAGCAAGATTATCGAGCTTCACAAGATTTCAAAAAAATTCAAGGACCATGTGATCATGGTTAATTTTAGTTTTGATTTTCAACGTGGCGAAAGAATTGGAATCATAGGTAAAAACGGAACTGGAAAATCGACTTTCTTAAATTTATTGACCGGTACTTTACCCCTTGATGGTGGAAAAGTAGTTGTAGGTGAAACCATAAAAGTAGGGTACTACACTCAAAGTGGAATCAACCCAAAACCAGGACAGCGCGTTATTGATGTCATTAAGGAATACGGGGAATTTATTCCGTTGATGAAAGGAAAATTGATTTCGGCTTCGCAATTGTTAGAGCGTTTCTTATTTGATGCCAAAAAACAATATGATTTTGTAGATCGATTGAGCGGTGGTGAGTTGAAACGTTTGTATTTGTGTACGGTTTTGATTCAGAATCCGAACTTCTTGATTTTGGATGAACCTACCAATGATTTGGATATTGTAACATTAAATGTTTTAGAAAGTTTCCTTTTGGATTATCCGGGATGTCTTTTAGTGGTTTCTCACGATCGATATTTCATGGATAAAATTGTGGATCACTTATTTATTTTTAGAGGTGATGGTGTAGTCGAAGATTTCCCAGGAAACTACTCTGATTTTAGAGCTTATGAAGACAGTGCTGATGTTGCTCAAAAAGAAGAAAACAAAGCCGAAAAGAAAGACTGGAAACAAAACAATCCAACCGGAAATTTGACTTTCAATGAGCAAAAAGAATTCCAGAAAATTGAACGAGAAATAAAAGATTTAGAGATTCAGAAAGTAGCTATTGAGCAACTTTTTTCGGATGGAAAAATTACTGATGCTGACATTGAGAAAAAAGGAAATGAATTGCAAAACCTCATCCAAAAAATGGAACTTAAAGAAGAACGTTGGTTTGAACTAAGCGCCAAAATGGAAGGATAAAATTAGGAATCAGTTTTCAGTCGCAGTTTGCAGCTTCGAACATTATTACTGTTATAGGATTAGATCCACAACAAAATTAAAATTTTGTTGTGGATTTTTTTTTGCATAAAACCAATTTTTAACTAGTAAGAAAATTAAGATTTAATTAAATATCCTATTAGTGTTTTGTAGTTTATTTTATATATTTTTGAGAAATATAAATTTTGATGTTTATCAGACCCAGATACATAATAATGGTAGATTGAGATGGTTTCATTAGATTTATATAACTTGTAGGCAAGCTAACCACCAACGAGGAAAAATCCATATCAAACATAATTATGAAAAAAGTACTTTTAGCAATTTGCCTCTTATTTTCAAACTTTACTTTTAGTCAAATTAGAATAAATGGAAATGTAAAATCCGAAGCAAATAGTCCTTTGCAATATGTAAATATTGGAATTAAGAATAAAAATATTGGCACTATTTCAGATGAGAAAGGAAATTTTTCAATAACTATTGACAATACAAGGATAAATGAATTGTTAACTTTTTCATACCTAGGCTTTGAAGAAAAAAATTTAAAGGTTGAAGAGTTAATAAAGTTAAAAATCCAAGAGATTATTTTAAAAGAGAAAACAACTGTATTAGAAGAAGTTTTAATAATTTCAACTAGAGCGACTGAAATAAAAATTGGAACAAAGTCATATAGTTCAATAGTTGCTGGTTATGTAAGAGCAAATAATGACAAAAATAATGACATTCGAGAGTTTGCAAAAAAAATAAAACTTAAAAAGCCATCAATATTATTAGATGTAAATATTAATTTATTCAATGTGAAAACTGATACAGCAAGCTTTAGAGTTAATATTTACAACATAAAAAATGATTTGCCAAATGAAAAGATTACCACAGAAAACATAATCGTAAAAAAGAAGGTAGAAAATGGATGGAATAAATTTGACTTACAAAATTTTAATTTAAAATACAATGTACCTATTTTCATAACAATAGAATATTTACCAAAAAAATTGGATGAAGAAGAACCATTTAGATATAGTGGACAATTGTTTGGAGAATCAATAACTCGCTCATCAAGTTTAGGAATATGGAACTCAAAGAGCGGCTTAACAATGGCAATGTATGTTACTGTGAAACAATAGCCAGACTTCAACAGCAGTTTGTAATAATAGTCGGTTTTGGGCTTAATTTAAAGATGGTCTTGTACTTTCAAAAAGGTGTTTACACGAAAGTTTAGGTTGCCTTAATCCTCCACATTGCCACGCAGGCACTCGTAGGCAACAATCTAAAAGAAAAACCAAAAAATGAAATTCGATAGAAATGATAAAATAGAAATTTTTGAAAATGCAATTAGTTGGATTGTAGTATTTGCAATGTTTATTTATGGTGGAGCTAAAATATTTCAATTTGATGGAGCTTCTGAAATAGACAAAATTGTTTCAGAAATGACTGGAATGGAATTGATGTGGGCTTTTTATGATTACTCAAAATCATATGCAATAACTTTAGGACTCTTTGAAATAATTGGAGGAGCATTGATTTTGATGAAAAGAACTAGAATTATTGGTTGTTTGTTCACATCTACTATACTTGTAAATGTGATTTTACAGGACATATATTTCGAAGTGCATATTGGAGCTCTAAAAGCAGCGATTTTATACCAATTATTAATCCTAATAATTTTATGGTTAAATAAAGATAACGTTATTCAAAGCCTAAAGAATTTAATCAATTTCAATAAATCTCAGCAATCGAAATTAAAATTTATAATCAAATTAGTTATTGCTTTTATTTGCTTTGTAATATTTAGAATAACAGAATACTATATAACCATTAAATTATAAAGCAGTAGCGAAAAGCTGTTACAGCGGATTTGAGCAATAGGCTTAATGGAAAGTTGGTTTTGTATTTGGGATGATTCACTTCGACTATTAGCTATTGCTAGGGAGGCTAACCCCGCGCTTCGGAGATGAAATAGGTTTTGATTACGCAGCGCAAATGTCTATGACTTTGCGCCAACAATTATAGTCGCAAAAAAATACAAGATATCCCACCCCAAGTTCATAATCGCAATTTGAGATGGGGTTTTTCGTATAGATACATTAACAGAAAATTAGCACAATTACGCTACTTGAGTATTGAAATAACATATACATTTGGCTATCAATTTCAATCACCAAACTGTAAATCAACTCAAATGAACGTAAAATCTACAAACACATCCATCAAAAAAAAATCTAAATTCATACCACACCTGCTCTTATTGAGTACGATTTTCTTTTTTCAATATTCTTGGTCACAAAATATTTCAGTAAAAATAATTGATGCCACTACTAAAGAACCTATTCCCTACGCCACCATCAATATTGATAAAAAAGAGCATTTGATCTCAAATGCTGAAGGTTTTTTTAACCTATCTGAAACTGCAATTCAAGACGAAAATACACTAATCATTACGTATCTTGGATATAAAAATCTTGAAGTTAAAGTAAGTCAATTATCAAAACTAGATTATATCATAGCACTCACTCCTACTATTTTTGAATTAAATGATGTACAAGTAAATGGTGAAAAACCCAATCCTTATGTTATCATGGCTACGGTAAAGGCTAATATTTCTATAAATTATAGAAATACCGACAATCCTATTAAAGATATGTTATTTGTAAGAAAATCAACGACGACATATCCTAAAGAAGTTGTAGTTGATGTAAATCAGTCTACTGGTTTTTCAAAACAAGCACTCAAGCAAGTCAATAGTGATGTTCAATCTTTTACAAACACTTTAATCGCATCACCTCCAAAAGAGTATACAGACATGTTGTGTAATTTATTTACTCATACTATTAAAAAAGACAATAAGTCAATTGAATTACATAAAATGAACGTTCTCAAAGCAACGGTTCTCAAAAATGAGGGAAGTGCAACCTCATCAGAAGAGTTGAAACAAATAGGCATAAAAACTATGCTAAAACACTTAGATTCTACAAAGTATTACCGCATAAAAAGTGGACTCATCGGTTCTCGAGATACCATTTCTTTAAGAAAAGATTTCAATAAAAAGAAAATAAAAAATAACAAAACAGATCAAAGTACGCTCTTAACAACTACCAAATACAATTTAACACAATTCATCCAGAACAATAATTTAGGTACATCTACTGAGCATGATTTTATCAATAATCCAGAACTGTACCGTTACAAATTTGAAGGAACTACTTTTACTGAGGATAACGATTATGCATTTGTACTTACGTTTTCACCAAAAAAAGGCAGTGCAAAATATACAGGTAAACTCTACATTAATGAGTCGGATTATGCCGTTCTTAGAGCTGAATACCAGCTTGACGAAGGAGAAAAACTTAACAATGTTAATTTAAAATGGCTTTTAGGCATTAAAGTAGCCCAAAATAACAACAAAGGAATTTTAATGTTTCGCAAAAAATCTGAAAACAAGAATTATTACCTGCACTATGCCTCTGAAGAAAATGGAAATTATTTTTATGTAAACCGACCTTTGAAATTTATTGAAATCACAAAAAAAGACAAAGATATTCTATCATTAGACATAAAATTTGAAGGAAACTCTACGACTAAAACTGAATTTTTAAATCTATCACATTCCCTTGTAACAGATACTGATGTTACTAAAGTTGTTGAAAATGAATTCAAACTTATAGCCATAAAATCATACGATCCTAAAATATGGAAAGGATACCATGCTATTGAACCATTGTCCGAATTAAAGCGATTTAAAGTAAAAGAATAATACCCCCACACAATGTTTCGATATCAAATCTTTTTAAAACTAGTTAGTTAATTTAAAAAAAAACTTATCCAATATAATTTATGAAATGGACATTTTTGTTAGCGGCAATATTATTATTCGCATGCAATAAGAAAGAAAATCAGCGCAGCACAATTGTGAATGACACTTTAATAACCATACCTGAAATAACTACAGTAATAAAGGATGAAAAGTCAGAAATTCATTTGCCAAAGCAATATTCTAATGAACGTTTTAAAGAAGTAACTGTCGAACGCATCGATGAAAATAAATTCAGAATTCGCGGAAAAGGGCAAATCTTTGAGGCAAGCTTCAACTGGATAATTGAAGACGGACACGACGAGTTAGAGACGGGGTTCCAGACCACTGATGCCGGAGCTCCCGAGTGGGGTAACTTTGACTTTACAATTGCGGTTCAAAAAAAACGAGAGAATTCAAAATTGACGCTGGTTTTGTTTGAATCAAGTGCTAAAGATGGCAGCCGTCAACATGAATTGCCAATTGTTCTTTTTTAATTTGAGTTAGCGAAATACATTAATCATCTTGTACCAGTATAATGGTGCAGAATTATATTTAGTACACAAATAATAACCAAAAGCATTGATAAGTCTGAAATTCAACTTATGAACAATTCCCGTAAATGAATTATTTTGCGTATTTTTGAATTTACCTTTTTAAAATATGAATCCAATTGAAATCCATACTGCTGCTATAACAAAATTATGCAAAACGCATAATGTTAAGTCATTGTATGTATTTGGTTCTGTTTTAACTGAAAAATTCAATACGGAAAGTGACATTGACTTAATCGTTGAATTTCAACTGATAGATGTCTTAGATTATGCAGATAATTATTATGATTTGAAATTTTCATTAGAAACAATCCTAAAAAGAGAAATTGATTTGCTTGAAGAAAAAGCAATTAAAAATCCCTATTTTCGACAAACTATAAATCAAAATAAACAACTGATTTATGGACAATAATATTAAAACTTGGCTTTATGATATTTTAAGTTCTATCAATGAAATAGAAAGTTATTTTATTGATAAACCAAAAGAGTTCAAAGCCTATGAAAATGATGTGAGGACAAAAAGAGCCATCGAAAGGAATATTGAAATCATTGGCGAAGCAATGAACCGTATTTTAAAAGAAGATAGCGAAATCATTATTTCGAACTCCAGAAAAATAGTTGATGTTAGAAATAGAATAATTCACGGTTATGATTCTGTTTCTGACGATGTGATTTGGGGAATTGTAATTCGACATTTACCCATATTACAAAAAGAGGTCGAAAAAATGCTAGAAGAATAGTAAATAATGTTTGTATTAACAAATTGATAAACCACAACAAAATCCAATTCTGTTATGGTTTTTTTATTTACAAACATACCATCTCTACCAAGCAATCGAATTATAATCTTTCAAAAACTTCCCGCTCTACGAAGTATGCAAAGGTTTTTGATTACGCTGCACAAATGTCTCTGACTTTGCGCCCACAATTATAGTCACAAAAACCAATTTTTAACTAGTAAGAAAAATAATAATTAAATAAAAGTCCGATTGGTGTTTTGTAGTTTATTTTATATATTTTTGATAAATATAAATTTTGATTTTTATCAGAATAAGACACCATATAATGGTAGGTTGAGATGATTTCATTAGCTTTATTTACAGGTTGGATGTAATTTATAAAAATAGGATGTGAAAATGAAAAATTATTTAAAATCTGTTCTTCTTATTCTGTTTTTAAGCGTAACATTTTTAGCTTTTGGACAAAATTCAGACTTAATAATCACTCCGCAAATTAAAATCCCAACTGATTCGATAGCAAAAAAATATCTGATTGAAAATCTCAAAATATTTATTCAAGATATTGAAAATGGCAATATTAACTCTGGAGTAATTGCGAAAGTTCATTTATTTAAATACAAAGATTATTTTGATATTTTTAATAATATTCAAAATAGTGATAAATATGGTACAAGATTTTTCAAACCATACTTAAAAAATATAGTTCTGCAATCTGATAGATCTTATAAAATTGATATTTCATATTTCGGAATTGATGACAAAAACCAAATTTTAAACCGTATTAATTTTTCAGTTATAGCAAAGAGTGAAAACGGAAATTTTAACTTCTACTGTCCTTTTGAAGAGAATGTAAAAAACTGGAATTACAAAAAACAAAAAAAAATAACTTTTCATTTTGATGATAATTTTAATAAAGAAAATGCTTTAAAATTTGAAAAATATAATGCTGAAATTGCTAAAAAACTGAATCTAAGCCCAATTGCTTTTGGATATTACAAATGTAAAGACATACAAGAAGTTTATAAACTTCTTGGGATTGATTACTTTTTACAAATAAATGGAGATGTGCGTTCTAGTTGGATTTTAGATAAAGGACAAATTTTTATTTCTGGAACAAATTTAGAGGAATATAACCACGATTTAACGCATTTATATTTTGAAAGAAAATTTGGAAATGAAATTAGGAATTGGACAGCAGAAGAAGGATACAATATTTACACAACTGATTATTGGGGGAGAAAGCCATCAGAAATTTTTGAGCTATTAGAAAACTTCATAAAAGAAAATCCCGACAAATCACTATATGAAGTTTTTCAAAAGAACAATATTCTTCAACATCCAATTAGAATAAAATTTCCTATTTCTGCAATATTTATGCGAAAATTAGAACGTGAAAAAGGTTTTGATAAAGTATTAGAACTTATTTGTAGTGGAAAAACTGATGATAATTATTATAAACTTTTAGATAAGTATCTCAAAGTAAATAAAGATAATTTTGACCAAATTGTAAAACAAGAATTACAAAAAAAATAGACTACAGCAAAAAGCTAGGTTTTCGTTGCGTGCATATCACGAACAATGAAAGCCCGCTCTTCCAAATACACAGTAATTCTTGATTACGCTGCACAAATATCTCTGACTTTGCGGCCACAATAGTAAGCACAAAAAACTTCTGAAAATCCAATTCTGTTGTAAATTTTATTTGTAATTTAATTGATTGAAGATCTTACTTTCGTGTTACAAACAACCAAATTAATCTATAAAACTGAAAATTACAATTATGGAAAACAAAAGGCTTATTGGCATCGTCCTCACAGTAGTTGTTTTATTGCTCATTCCATTAATAGCAATGCAATTCACAAATGAAGTAAACTGGACCCTGTTCGATTTTGTGGTTGCTGGTGTTTTACTTCTCGGCACTAGTTTTATTTGTGAGCTTGTCATAAGAAAGGTAAAAAAAACCAATCATCGAATCATTCTTTGTGGAGTTATTCTGGCTGCGCTTCTCCTAATTTGGATTGAACTTGCAGTCGGTATTTTCGGGACACCCTTAGCCGGATCATAAACCGCAAACCGTGATTGCGCATTAATAATCCAAACACTAATTAACAGCAACAAAAAACCACAACAAAATCCAATTCTGTTGTGGTTTTTTTTCTATGACAATTTTAATTCCCCCTCTGGGGTTAGGGGGCTTTCTACCAGGAAATCGGATTGTAATCTTTTAAAAACTTGCCGCACCAATGTTTTCCAGTATTAATTCCGTCAAATAATGGATCCATCACTCGAGCAGCGCCATCTACAATGTCTAATGGCGGTTGAAAATCTTGTTCTTCCTGTTTTCTTTTGGCTAATTCTGCAGGATCTTCGTCGGTTACCCAACCCGTATCTACTGCATTCATAAAAATTCCGTCTTTAGCCAAAGTACCTGCGGCAGTATGCGTTAACATGTTCAAAGCGGCTTTCGCCATATTGGTATGCGGATGTCGGTCTTCCTTGAAATCGCGGTAAAACTTCCCTTCCATAGCAGAAACATTGATGATGTGTTTTTTGCCTGTGTTGTCTTTCTTCATCACTTCCGAAAGGCGGTTACACAATACAAATGGTGCTACAGAATTCACCAGCTGCACTTCGATCATCTCCGTGGTTTCTATTTGACCTAATTTTAGTCGCCAACTGTTTGTTTTTCGCAAATCTACTTGCTGAAGGTCGGCATCGAGTTCTCCTTCTGGGAAAACTTCTTGCGCTACCAAGGCATTGTCAAACGAATAGGGAATCTGCGATAATTTGGCTGAAGCCCGCAACCCAATTCCAGGTTCTGGTCCGTGCCAAGTGACAGGCATATTTTCATTGGATGAAAAACCAGTGGTCAACACTTTCAATTCATCCAGACAATTCGTATGATCCAGTAATAATTCTTGTGCTTGTTGTGGTAAAGAAGCAATGGAACGTTCTTCGTTTTCCATTAAATGGGTGTAGAATCCGGCAGGACGTCTCACGGTTTGGGCCGCATTATTAATCAGAATATCCAATCGCTTGTATTTTTGCTCGATAAAATTGCAAAAAATCTCCACACTCGGAATGTGTCGCAAGTCTAAGCCGTGAATTTTCAAACGGTGTACCCAATCCATAAAATCAGGCTCTTTAGAAAATCGCAAAGCCGAATCGACTGGAAAACGTGTAGTTGCCACAACGGTTGCTCCTCCCCGTAAAAGCATCAACGTAATGTGATAGCCAATTTTTAATCTAGAACCTGTAATAACGGCAACTTGCCCTTTTACATCGGCGGTTTGGAAACGTTTGGCATAATTAAAATCACCACAATCAGCACACATCGAATCGTAAAAGTGGTGCATCCTAGTAAACTCGGTTTTACAAACGTAACAGTTTCGTGGAGTTTCTAATTCTAGTTGCTCTTTGCTAGCCAAATCATTAAAAGCCAAAAGCTTTGGTGCTATAAAAATAGTCGCTTCACGTGCAGAGCGAATTCCAGTTTCTTTCCTTGCGGTTCTATCTTGCTTTTCTTTTTTACGTTTGGCAACTAATTTCCCATCTTTTTTACGTTTAGAAAACTCGTCACGATCAGGTCTGGAAAACATTCCAGCCGCTTTGATTAATGCCGTTCGTTGTTCTTTTGGGATATCAAAAATTTGATCCGTATCGGAATTTAATTGGGCTAAAATAGCGATGCATTTCTCAATTTCATCTGAAGTTATGGCCGTTTTAGTATCTGGTAATTCAATCATTATTGTAAAAAGTGAATGTAATATTGGTGGAAATTCTAAGCGCGCAAAGATAGGTTTTTTAAAGTCGGATATTTTTAAAGTTAAAGCGCTATTTCGCAAAGCTTCACAAAGCAAACACTGAGCCTCGCAAAGTTTATTTTTTGTTTTCAAATTTTAAAAAATCTCCGTGTATCTTTGCGTTTTTACTTTGCGAACCTTTGCGTAATAATGACTATGTTATTTCAAATCCAATCCTACCTTAAATTTCTTTGGCACTCTAAAAATGAGCATGCGGTACATTCTCCGTTTGTGTTTAGTTTACTGACAAAATGTTTCTATGATAAAAAATCAAAACCGGAATATGCAGTATTAAGGAAGTATAGAAACTCGCTTTTAGCAAATAAGAACACTATTGAAGTCACTGATTTTGGTGCGGGTTCGAAAGTTTTCAAATCGAATACAAGAGTGATTGCTCAGATTGCCAAAACCGCTGGAATATCTAGAAAACGAGCCGAATTATTATTTAGAATCACCCACTATTTTCAGCCTGACTCTGTTTTAGAAATTGGAACTTCGTTAGGATTGGCTACTGCTGCACTTTCTTTAGGATCCCAAAGCGTCGGGATAAAAGCCAAAATTACAACGCTTGAAGGTTGTCCTAACACAATGGCAATTGCAAAAAGTGAATTACAATTATTCAATTTTGATAATGTAAATCCAATCGTAACTGAGTTTAGTAGTTTTTTGGGTGACATACAACTTCAAACTTTAAACTTTAAACTTATCTATTTCGACGGAAACCACTCCAAAAAAGCAACACTAGACTATTTCGATTTATTACTTCCTACGATTACAAATGAAACGGTTTGGATAATCGACGACATCAATTGGTCGCCAGAAATGAAAAATGCTTGGGAAATTATAAAAACCCATCCAAAAGTAACGGTCACCATAGATACCTTTCAGTGGGGATTGGTCTTTTTTAGGCGGGAACAACCCAAACAACATTTTATAATTCGAATCTAAAAAAAAATGACAGCCATTGCTGACTGTCATTTTTCAAAAGTGAATTAATAAACCTTATTCTTTAGCTCTTTGCATTTCACCATTTTTAGCTCCCATTCTGTTCAATGTATACATTGGTGCAAACTTCAACTTTAAACCAGCAATTTTTCTGTTATCGTCTCCTGAAAGACCTTCTTTTTCAACTGTATTTTTTCTGCTATCTAATGCTTCGTACATCAATTTAACTTCGTCCCAATCCTCACGAGAATACGCATCCTTATTATTATCTACAGTATTTACAAAATTTTGATAAATCCCAAGAATGTTATCTTTGTTTACCCAACTAAAATTCATGTCTTCGCCTATTTTTCCTTCACCAAACAAAGCGTTTCTTAATTGTTGTTTTGGATTAGCCGCTACAGCAACTTTAGCATTATCTTGCACTTCTGCTTCATATTTAGCTTTCATTGCCTCATACTTTGCAGTAGCAGCAGCCAAACGTTCTTGTGCCGCTGTATTGTCTTTCATGTTAGCCAATGCCGCTTGAGCATCTCCACTTTTTAATTGATATGTAGCTTCAATTCCGTCCCAATTTTCTTTAGCATCCTCAGAAGCAACATTACCCAATGAGTCCACATACATTACATATGAATCTACGGTTTTTTCTGCCTCTACAGCTTTTTCATCTTTACATGAAGTAAATCCTAAAGCGATTACCGCTATTCCTAACACCATTTTTGTACTTTTCATAACAACTTGATTTGATTAATATTATTTATGTAAATGTAAGAAGTATTATTCAATTCGTAATTATAATCCAAAAATCTTATAAATATTATATGTAATTATGAAATAAATGAAATATATGTGTGAATTATATAAATTAACTCTTAAATAGTATAAATTATAATTAACTGTTTTGGTGTATAAAAATTGGATTTTTTTGTCAAATCAGTAAAAACAAAAAGAGTTTGACTTTGCCCTGTGAATTAAAATTTAAAAGTCAGGTATAAAATGTAACAAATTTTAAGAAACAGGTACTTATTATTAATTCAAAAGTGTTTTGTACTTTTAAAATCTAATTTAATAGCTGCCTGCGCATCGTCAAAGGTCAAAAATCATATCATCTAATGGCAAACCCGCTCATCCAAATAACCAATATCAAACGAGATTTTGTTCTTGGAAATGAAATCGTTTACGTACTTAAAGGCATTGATTTACAAATAAATAAAGGAGAATACGTTGCATTAATGGGCCCCTCAGGTTCTGGAAAATCAACTTTAATGAATTTATTAGGATGTTTAGACACACCAACTTCTGGGAGTTATATTCTGAACGGAAAAGATGTCAGCCAAATGCGAGATGATGAATTAGCCGAGATTCGGAACAAAGAAATTGGATTTGTTTTTCAAACCTTCAACCTTTTACCAAGAACTACCGCATTAGATAATGTAGCATTACCAATGATCTATGCTGGATTTTCAAAATCGGAACGAAAAACAAGAGCTACCGAAGTACTCGAACAAGTGAACCTTGCCGATAGAATGGATCACCAACCCAACCAACTTTCTGGAGGACAACGCCAGCGTGTGGCTATTGCGCGTGCTTTGGTAAACAAACCTTCTATCATTCTTGCCGATGAGCCTACTGGAAATTTAGACAGCAAAACCTCCTTAGAAATCATGAAACTTTTTGGAGACATCCATGCCAACGGAAATACGGTAATCTTGGTAACACACGAAGAAGAAATTGCCGCTTATGCCCACAGAGTCATTCGTTTGCGTGATGGACTCATTGAAAGCGATACAATTAAATAATTTTTTTTTCGGGAGCTGATCCGGCTATCCGCTACAATATTTTCTAAAACCTTTCAGCCAAAAAAGGCTGCACGCTTTTAGAAAAGGATCTCCACTACTATCCGGGCTAGGAAATCCTCATAATAATTGCGTTCACCATCATCATACAATACCTCTATAAAATGAAAATCGCCATTTTAACCTGCGAAAAACTTCCTGACTTAAATCCGGAAGATCAAAACATAATTACGGAATTAGCCAAACACAACATCGACGCTAAAGCCACTATTTGGGACGATAAAACCGTTAATTGGACCGACTTTGATTATTTGATTTTTCGCAATACGTGGGATTATTTCGAGAAAGAAACCGAATTTAAAATTTGGCTCGACCAAATAGAAAAACTGGGAATCAAAACACTCAATCCTATCGCAATAATCCAGCAAAATATTCATAAGTTTTATTTGCGCGATCTTCAAAAACTGGGAGTTACAATTTTACCAACCGTTTTTATTGACAAAACGAACCATCTTAATCTTACTGAAGTGATTCCGTCACACTGGAAAAGAGCCGTTATAAAACCAGCATTCTCAGCAGGATCCTATCTCACCGAAGTATTTAATGTTTCCGAAATACAAACAATCAATGAAAAGTACATAAGTATTGCAGCTGAAAAAGAGTTGCTTCTACAAGAATTCATGCCCGAGATTCAAACAATAGGAGAAACTTCCTTTATCTTTTTCGATAAAAAATTCTCTCATGCCGTTAACAAAAAACCCGTTGATGGCGATTTTAGAGTTCAATCGCTATTTGGAGGACAGTACACTTTGGTTCAACCAACTACAACACTTATTGAAAAAGCCCAAAAAATTGTAAATACATTTCCAGATCATTTATTGTATGCCAGAGTAGACGGAATTATCATAAATAGCGAACTTCATTTAATGGAAATTGAATGTATTGAACCCGATTTATATTTCAATCTCAGCGAAATCGCACTGGAACGCTTTGTTAACGCAATTGTGGAATTAATACAGTAATTTTGTTTTCAAATCAAGGCAAACACTTTTAACCTTTAGACTTAAAAAAATTTAAACCATTAAGAAATTAAGAAAATTAAGACTTAATGAACTTAATTTCTTAATGGTTAAAAAAAAATGTTTTTTCAAAGCTTTAAAAGCGTTTGCCCTAGTTTTAAAATCAAGGTAAACACTTTTAACCTCTAGACTTAAAAAAATTTAAACCATTAAGAAAATTAAGACTTAATGAACTTGATTTCTTAATGGTTAAAAAAAAACTGTTTTTTCAAAGTTTTAAAAGCATTTGCCCTAGTTTTCAAATCAAGGTAAACACTTTTAACCTTTTTAAACTTAAATAAATTTAAACCATTAAGAAAATTAAGACTTAATGAACTTAATTTCTTAATGGTTAAAAAAAACTGTTTTTTCAAAGTTTTAAAAGAGTTTGACCTCGTTTTCAAAAGACTAAAATCTAAAATCGTTAATCAACAATTTATAATCTAAATGAAAGTATATACAAAGACCGGAGATAAAGGAACCACAGCCCTTTTTGGTGGAACCAGAGTCCCAAAAGATCACGCCCGAATTGAAAGCTATGGAACCGTTGATGAACTCAACTCACACATAGGATTAATTCGCGATCAAGAAATGAATGCGCATTATAAAGAAATACTTATCGAAATTCAGGATCGTCTCTTTACGGTTGGTGCCATTTTAGCAACACCGCCAGAAAAAGAAGTCAAGAAAAACGGCGAACTGCGTTTAAAAAAACTAGGCATTATAGAATCTGATATAGAATTATTAGAAAATGAAATCGACAGCATGGAAAATGCCTTGCCACCCATGACTCATTTTGTACTTCCTGGAGGACATACTACTGTGTCATATTGTCATATAGCACGTTGCGTTTGTCGCCGTGCAGAGCGATTAGCAGTGCACTTAAGCCATAATGAACCCGTAGCGGATATCGCAATCAAGTACTTAAACCGACTTTCTGACTACCTTTTTGTGTTGGCACGGAAGTTGTCTCACGATCTTAATGCGGATGAAGTAAAATGGATTCCGAGGAAGTAGTTAGCGGTTTTTAGTCGAAGTTTTTGATACGAAAACGTTAAACTTTAAACCTGAAACTTTAAACTAAAAAAGACGTTCTTAACTTTAACTAAAAATAAATCATTTTTTACTTGTCTTTTTCAGTAAAAAATTTATTTTTGCACAAAACTAAATAGACTATACATGTATTGGACATTAGAATTAGCATCTTATTTAAGCGATGCACCGTGGCCTGCTAACAAAGACGAACTTATTGACTACGCTATTAGAGCAGGAGCTCCATTAGAAGTAGTAGAAAACCTTCAGTCTATAGAAGACGAAGGCGAGATATATGAATCAATGGAAGAAATTTGGCCTGATTATCCTACTGACGAAGATTATCTTTGGAACGAGGACGAATATTAAAAAGTAAACCAAGAAAAAGTCTCAAAAGAGGCTTTTTTTTTGTTTAAATTTACAGAATTACACAAACAGAAATAAAAACATATTATGAGTTTTATAAATAGTATTATTAAAGTCTTTGTTGGGGATAAATCCCAAAAAGATGTCAAAGTTTTACAACCGTTTTTAAACAAAATTAAAACTTTTGAAACTCCGCTAATGGCATTATCTCATGATGAGCTTAGAGGACGTACTGCTTTTTTTAAGGATAGAATAAAACAAGCACGCGCTGATAAAGACGCTAAAATTGCAGCACTTAAACTAGAGGTAGAAAGCATTGAAGATATTGACAAAAGAGAAGATATCTACGTTGCTATAGACGCATTAGAAAAAGAAGCTTACGATATTTCTGAAAAAACATTATTAGAAATTCTCCCAGAAGCATTTGCCGTTGTAAAAGAAACAGCAAGACGTTTCAAAGATAATACTGAGATTACAGTTACTGCATCACCTCTTGATCGCGAACTTTCAGCAACCAAAAGCTACATTACCTTAGATGGTGAAAACGCAATTTGGGCAAATTCATGGAGTGCTGCAGGGAAAGAAATTACGTGGGACATGATTCACTATGACGTACAATTAATTGGCGGAATGGTGTTGCATGAAGGAAAAGTAGCCGAAATGCAAACCGGTGAAGGAAAAACATTGGTAGCCACCTTACCGCTTTACTTAAATGCGTTGACAGGAAACGGTGTGCATCTAGTAACTGTGAATGATTACTTGGCAAAAAGAGATAGTACTTGGAAAGCGCCATTATTCGAATTTCACGGGATGACTGTTGAGTGTATTGACAATTACCAACCAAGTTCAGAAGGAAGAAAAAAAGCATACGACGCCGATATCACGTACGGAACAAATAATGAATTTGGTTTTGATTACTTACGAGATAACATGGCACACTCGCCAGAAGACTTAGTTCAGAGAAAACACAATTATGCCATTGTCGATGAGGTTGATTCAGTTTTGATTGATGATGCCAGAACACCATTGATTATTTCAGGACCGGTACCACAAGGAGATCGTCATGAATTTAATGAATTAAAACCAAAAATTGAAAACTTAGTTAGCATACAACGTCAGTTGGCCAATGGGTTTTTATCCGATGCAAAAAAATTAATCGCAGCAGGGAATACTAAAGAAGGCGGATTCCAATTGTTGAGAGCGTATCGTGCTTTGCCAAAAAACAAAGCATTGATTAAATTTTTGAGTGAAGAAGGAATTAAACAATTGCTTCAAAAAACCGAAAATCAGTACATGCAGGACAACAAGAGAGACATGCACAAGATTGATGAGGCATTGTATTTTGTTATTGAAGAAAAAAACAATCAGGTTGAATTGACGGATAACGGTATCAAATACCTTTCTGGCGATACCGATTCAGACTTTTTTGTCCTTCCAGACATTGGAACTGAAATTGCAGCTATCGAAAAGAAAAAATTAGATAAAGACGCTGAAGCCGAAGAAAAAGAACAATTGTTTCAAGATTTCGGAATCAAAAGCGAGCGTATTCATACCTTGACACAACTTTTGAAAGCTTACGCTTTATTTGAAAAAGATGTAGAATACGTAATCATGGATAACAAAATCATGATTGTAGATGAGCAAACGGGTCGTATCATGGACGGTCGTCGTTATTCTGACGGATTGCACCAAGCGATTGAAGCCAAAGAAAATGTAAAAATCGAAGCTGCCACACAAACATTTGCAACAGTTACGTTACAGAATTACTTCAGAATGTACAACAAACTGGGAGGAATGACTGGAACTGCAGTAACAGAAGCGGGCGAGTTATGGCAAATATACAAGCTAGACGTAGTAGAAATTCCTACGAACAGAGGAATGGCAAGAAAAGACAAAGAGGATTTTATTTATAAAACCACTCGTGAAAAATTCAATGCCGTAATCGAAGACGTAACGGAATTATCTAAAGCAGGAAGGCCAGTTCTTATTGGTACCACTTCTGTAGAAATTTCAGAATTGTTAAGCCGAATGTTGAAAATGAGAGGCGTTGCACACAATGTCTTGAATGCAAAAATGCACAAACAAGAAGCACAAATTGTTGAAGAAGCTGGAAAACCAGGTGTGGTAACTATTGCAACTAACATGGCTGGTCGTGGTACCGATATTAAATTATCTGCCGAAGTAAAAGCTGCTGGTGGATTAGCTATTGTAGGAACTGAACGTCATGATTCGCGTCGTGTAGACCGCCAATTGCGTGGTCGTGCAGGACGTCAAGGAGATCCGGGAAGTTCTCAGTTTTATGTATCTCTTGAAGATAACCTAATGCGTTTGTTTGGTTCTGAAAGAGTAGCAAAGGTGATGGACAGAATGGGATTGCAGGAAGGCGAAGTGATTCAGCATTCTATGATGACTAAATCTATCGAACGTGCTCAGAAAAAGGTAGAAGAAAACAACTTTGGTGTTCGTAAGCGTTTATTAGAATATGATGACGTAATGAATGCGCAACGTGAAGTAGTGTACAAACGTCGTCGTCATGCTTTGTTTGGAGAGCGTTTGAAATTAGATATTGCCAACATGCTTTACGATACTTGTGAATTGATCGTAGACCAAAACAAAGCAGCAAATAATTTCAAAAACTTCGAATTCGAATTAATTCGTTATTTCTCGATTACTTCACCAGTTACTGAAAGTGAATTCAGCAAATTGACGGAGATGGAACTTACCGGTAAAATATACAAAGCAACGCTGGAATATTACACCGAGAAAACCGAAAGAAGTGCCAGAGAAGCGTTCCCTATTATAAAAAGCGTTTACGAAGACAAGAACAACCAGTTTGAGCGTATTGTAGTTCCTTTTACGGACGGAATCAAATCGTTGAATGTAGTTACTGATTTGAAAAAAGCATACGAAACCATAGGAGCTCAACTTGTTGCTGATTTCGAAAAAAATATTACCTTGTCTATTGTAGATGAAGCTTGGAAGAAACACTTACGCAAAATGGATGAATTGAAACAATCCGTTCAACTTGCGGTACACGAACAAAAAGATCCATTACTTATTTACAAACTCGAGGCGTTCAATTTGTTTAGAGCCATGATCGACAATGTAAATAAAGAAGTGATTTCGTTCTTGTTTAAAGGGGATTTACCGGCTCAAGAAAACCAACAAATTCAAGAAGCGAAAGAAGTACGTCAACAAGACGATTACCAATTGAGCAAAGACGAGATTGTGAGTAGTGAAGCGGCCAACCGTGAGGCAGGACAAACCCAACAAAAACAAGTTACCGAAACCATTGTGCGCGACATGCCAAAAATTAATCGCAATGATAATGTTACGATTCAAAATGTGGCCAACGGACAAACACAAGAAATGAAATACAAAAAAGCCGAGAGCCTAATCGCTTCAGGACAATGGGTTATTGTTAACTAATAACCGTTTCAATTCCTTACTATTACATTCCTCAATTACGAAAGTAGTTGGGGAATTTTTTTGTACCTCATTTACAGGAGCTACTCCCGCCCTACGCTGCAAGCTATTTGGTTTCAAACTCTTTTTCTAGTCACTGGCAGGAGCTTCCGTTGGTCGCTCTGCCACCACCAGAAAAAAGTAGTTTTCAACCGTCATAGGCTTTCCGCTGCTGTCGGGGCTAGGGATTTTGCGGTACATAACTTCGTTTACGGTTTCCCATACTAATCCTGTACCCAAAGAATCTATGTTGGAAAATAAATAAACTACTAATATGTTTTATAAGTATTTTCAGCGATTTATTTATATATTTGAAAATAATAAAGGATGACGTTCATAATACCTATATATCCTATTTTGGGGTGATAGGTCTGATTTTATTAGACGTAAATACAAGTTAGCAGAAAGCGCAGAAATCCGCAATTATCAAGAAATCATCTTATGAAAAACGACAATAAAAACATTGCTTATTTCTTTATTGTATTATCGCTATTAATAACAGTTATTTTGTTATTAATAACACTTGACGATGGTTATACATTTTGGAATTCTCCCGTAGAATATGATGTTACAGGTCAAATTGGTGATTTTATTGGAGGAGTTGTCGGAACAATAATTTCTGCTGCAGGTTTTTACTTTCTTTATCTAACTTTTAATGAACAGAGAAGTTCATTTGAAAAAGAAAGATTAGAAAGTAAGTTTTTTGATCTAGTTAAGTTACATAGAGACAATGTAAATGAACTGAGATTTGATGGAAAAGAATTAGTTGAAAACTATGATTCACTTTTTATAGACAAAACTATTTATGAAGGGAAATCTGTATTCAAAGTAATTTTCAATCAATTTGTAATATGTAAAAATGAATTGGGTCCATTTTTTAGGCGTGACAAAATTTATCTTCCAGATTATGAAAAAGAACTTCTAAATGATATATATATTATTGAGAACAAAATTAATTTGACAACTTTAGCGAAAGTCGATATATGCTATAGTATAGTGTTTTATGGTGTTAGTTCGGAAGGCTTATTAATTTTAGAAAATTTATTTAGCCAAAAATATAAACCTAAATTTATCAACGATATATTGAGATTTATAAGCCTTAAACCTGCTTATGATAAAGATATACTAGAGAAATGGGCAGTATTGTCAAATCGAAAAACTAGAGGTAAGAGAACTGAAATTGTTACTCAAATTTACGATTGGAGAAAAACCAAAAAATTGGATGATGACTTTCAATTTGCTGAAACAATTAGAGATTACCACAATAGATATATTAAATATTATGGTGGTCATCAATTTAGATTAGGTCATTATTTCCGCCATTTATATCAAACAGTAAAATTCATTAATAATCATGATAACATTGATTATCAAACAAAATATGAATATGTGAAGATTTTACGTAGTCAACTTTCAACATACGAACAAGCAATTTTATTCACTAATTCATTATCGCAAATGGGGAAATCTTGGGAACTACAACCAAAAATAAATTCTCAATTAAAAAAGTATAAAAAATATGATTTTGAACTCATAACAAAATATAATTTGATAAAAAATTTGCCTGGCGAATCTATTTATGGATTTCCATTTAAAGAATTTTTTAGAGATATTGAATATGAAAACGATAATGTCCGCAAAGAACGGAAAAATTACCACTAAGCGACATCTGCTACCAAGCGCTAAAACTAATGGCTAGTTTTGCGGTAAATTGTGTGTTTCTTTTTCATAACTTCGCTCAGTCGGTTATGAAAAAAGCTTTCCATAAGTCGCCACTAGCTCTAGCAAGGAAACGTTGGTAGCAGGACAACCAAAAAACTATCTAAACTTACAAATAACAATTTATAATAATTTTTAAAAAAAATGGAAGAAAAAAATGAATTAATGAACACTTCAGGTCACGTAGCATTACCTTTTAATGAAGATCAATTCAAAGATTTTATTGTAAGTCTACTTGGTAAACCACAAACTATATCTAAAAATTTTCCTGGTTCATTTGAAATTCAAAAAAGTACAATCACAACTATTCACGAAATATTAGATCAAAGGATAACTCAACAAAATGATTCTCAATTAATTCAATTTAGAACAACAGTTTACTACGATGACAATTCAACGGTAACACTAAATGGATATGACCATTTAATACATTATAACGAAAATCTTCCTTTAATATCAAAAGCAGTCCACTTAACTTGGCAATATTTAATAAAATTTAGAGATAAAAATAACTATGAAAGACAAGAAATAAACTTATCTTTCACAACTAACCATTCAGAATATCCTATAAGTAATGAAAATGGAATTCGTTATTATGGTAATTCATATGTAAATATTTTAATAAACCACACTGCAAGAACGTGGGGTGCTGACATAGAAGCATTATTAAGTAAGCATTTGAAAACTATTGTAAAAGAAGAAACCAGATTATCAAAATATATACGATTTGGAGATGAAACAGTTACATCAATTATTACTGGATTTTTGACAATAACAACTTTAGGATTTTGCACTTTTAAAACTATTAATTTGCGTCAAAATTTAAATCTTGATACTAAATTTTGGATTCATCATTATTTTGGATATGTTTTCTTATTTATTGCAACATTGATTTTAGCGAAAATTGTTGGAATTATCATTGATGAAATTCATTTGCAAAATAAACCCAGCTTTATTTTACTTACAAATGATTCTGAAAAGGACAAAATTGAAATTTTAAAAAGTTACAGAAATAATTGGAAAAAATATTTTTGGACAATATTTTCAGGGATATTATTAGGAATTATTGGTAACTATATTTATGCCTTTTTAACCACAACATAATGTCCCGCTAAGAGCAGCTATAACGTGATCGGTCAGATTGATATACTATAAAAATAGCAAATCAAAATACATGCAAAGACAAAATTTGACAAAGATAAAAGCCTTTATTGTAAGTGTTGTGACATTTTTAATTTTTAGCTTCCTTTTTTGGGAGCATTTTCACGGTGGTGTCACTAGTCATCATATTCTAGATCTACAAGACCTTCCTTCAATTTCAAATTGGTGGAGTGGTATACTATTGCCTATTCTTACTTGGTTTCTTTTGAGTAGGATTGAAAAGAGACTTTATAAAAAAAATTCACAAACACCACAGACGAATAACTTTATTAGCACCGTTTTTTGGCTTTTTATAACAGGGTTAGCGTTTGGAATTTTGCTTTCAACTTCTTTTACAAATGATTATAAACCGTTCTTAAACAATGTTCTATATATAATAATTATACTCAGCTTTATTATCCCAGTATATTACTCAGAATTTATCTTAGGGTTTATTCTTGGTATGACGTACACCTTTGGAGCAATAATTCCAACAGTGTTTATACTAATAGTTGCAGTTATTGGTCTGGTCGCGTACAGATTTATCAGACCAATAATTTTGAATCTAACAACGAAACTTGGAAATAGTTTTAATAAAAGCCCGAACCAATAATAGTAGTTTGGCAATATAACGGCTGAAGTACTTAGTTAGTGCGGATTTGCAAACCGTGCACACAACAGCATGCAAAACAACCTAAAATTTTAGCAATTTATGAGAAAGACTCAAAGTAGCAATTCACCAATCTTAAACCAAACAGTATCCTAAAACAAAAATGGATCTAAAAATTGCGACCGTTATCAGATAGCGTTTTTAAGCGTAAATTGCTTGAAATAAAATTTATTATGCGATTACTACTTATTCTAATCTGTTTGTGTTGTTTCAGTTGTAAAATTGAAAAAAATATAAAAAATGCAGTACCAGACCTAGCACTAGAAAAGAAAGTTCGGCCTGTGCATGATACGATTGGTTTTACAAAATACAATTGGCAATTAGATTCTATTTATAACCGTTTAGGGATTAAGGATTCTAAAAATAATAAGCAGTGGAAAGCTGCTATAAGTCCGCATGACGATTATAAATACGCTGGACGTTTGTACTACGAATCGCTTAAAGGAATTAATGCCAACACAATTATTTTGATTGGTGTTGCACATCGCGCTCGAAACTTTAAACTTCAGGACAAAATCATCTTTGGAGATTTCACTCATTGGAAATCGCCTTATGGTGATTTAAAAGTGTCTGATTTAAATGCTGAAATTATGGCGCAACTGCCACAATCTTCCTACCTAGTTCATAACGATATGCAAGAGTTAGAACATTCATTAGAAGCTATCATACCTTTTTTACATCGCAAAAACAAGAACCTACAAATTATTCCAATACTGGTGCCGTACATCAATTACGAAACAATTGAAAGCATAAGCGATGTTCTTTCTGATGTTGTATCAAAAATTTTAAAAGAAAAGCATCTTACATATGGAAAGGATGTCGCAGTTGTCATTTCTAACGATGCTGTACATTATGGTACTGAAAATTGGAGTGGTGATTTAGCTCCATTTGGAGTAGATGATATAGGTACTAAAAAAGCTAGAGCTTTAGATATGGAGATCATTGAGAAGTGTTTAGTAAACGAAATTAATCAAGTAAAAGTAAAAACATTTACAGAATACACCTTACAAAATAGGGATTACAAAGAATATAAATGGGTTTGGTGTGGTCGTTATTCTGTACCTTTTGGAGTGAGTTTTGCCAATAAATTAAATCAGGCATTATACAACAAACCTTTGATAGGGACTTTTTTAGGTTACGCATCAAGTATAGATCATGACCTTATAAAAGTAGAAGATTTAGGTATGGGAACTACAGCTATAGCCACTCAAAAACATTGGGTAGGTTATGCAAGTATAAAATATGAGTAGAGAGGTAATTAACTTTTATGTTCCGCAAAAAATTTAATTTTTAACAAAAAATAATCGGTTACAAGGTTTGCAACTTGATGCAACTCGAAATATTGGCAGTAATTTTAGAAAAACATTATGTATAAAGGAAATTTAAAAGTAATTCTAACGATAATTTTTTTGAGTTTAACTGCAAATTTTATTTTTGCACAAAACAAAGAATACCGCGACACAACTGTTGACAGTTTAACTTTTGTAAATAATAGAAACTCACTAAACAATATAAATACTGAAGTATTTGAAAAAAAAATATTTACTAAAAAAGATATAGTAATTCCGTACAGACTTTTAACACCAAAGAATAATATTGAAAGCCAGAAATATCCATTAATAATTACTTTTCACAACTCTTCTCGAATTGGAAATGATAATGAAAATCAACTTGAACCATTTGCGAAAAATTGGTTAAGGCCTGAAATTTATAATAAATATCAATGTTATGTTATTGCACCGCAATTCAACAAGCGTTCATCAAATTATGAAAAAAATATTGAGGGTATTCCAATTTCAAAACCTTCAAGCGATGTTTTTGCTTTATTGGAATTAATTCAAAATACTGAACAAGAATATCCTAACATTGATAAAAATAGAATTTATTTAATTGGTTATTCCATGGGTGCTTCAACTGCACAAAATTTACTAAATATTGCACCAAATAAATTTGCGGCAATTATTTCGGTTGCAGCAGTTCCTGATTTCTCAAATCTTAAAAAATTAAATAATAAAAATATTTGGCTTATTCACGGCGAAAAAGATGATGAAAATCCTTATCATGGAAGTGTTGAATTGTTTAAAAAATTATCTTCAAACAAAAATTTAATTTTTACAACTTTTAGTAACCTAAATCATAATAATATTGTCGCTCCTTTTTTAATGACCGAAGAAATTCCTAAATGGTTATTTGAAAAGTACAAATAATACTTCGGCTAACAGCTAGAACATATAGTTTGTTAAAAGCGAGTTCAGTACTTAAATTAATACTTGTGCTTCGATTAAGGGAAAAAACAAAATACTGCCATCTCTGAAATTTACTTCGACGGTGATGGTCACGATAATTAATTAAATAACACAGCTAAACGCTTCGTTTTTCAATAACTGTGCTTAACTAAAATCTCTTTTAAACTCATAACCTTTATTTTCCTTTTCTATACTTGAGCTTCGTTTTGCCGTTTTAGTTTCGCTATTGCTAAAATTATAAATGATATTACACTAAATTGTAGGTTTTTATATCCGTTGTTAGAATTGATTGAAGCAGATACATTAACAAATACATCATGCCATTTTTTAGACTAAAAGGATAGGAAACGCTCAGGTTCCATACTGCTTGACTCGCTACATTTCTTGTGGTTATAAAATTTTTATTCGTGTCATCGGCTGGCGTGACTTGTGCAAAAAAGTCTTTTATAAAACTGTAACTCAATGACGTTGTTAAGGTGTATTTGTAAGTATTCAAAATCCTGCTTAACCTGTTTTAGTGCATGCTATTGACAAAAATTGCTTTGATTTAATTGTATGCGACAATACCTTATTTGCTATTGGGAACAACGGCGTATACCGCTATAAAATGAATCCGAGTAACATAAAAGACATACAACTGGAAAGTGAAACAACGTTTTAATGTTCCTCAAAATATCGCACTTCGATTCTTATACTATCTTTAATAGAACTTTTGGCCCAAGCCAAACGCTTCTCCAAAATTTCAGTTTCGGATAAGTGCCAAGCGATGTTTGAATTGCGCAATCGATTCGTGTATTTTTAAATGATTAGAACTGCTGAAATGGTATTGAGATTAGCTTCTGAGCAACTGATAAAATATTCTCTTCATTAATTTCAGGTAAATTTGCAAGAGGAAACAATTGCTGTTCCGGACGGCTGACAAAAGCCGTTTGCCAACCCGCCCAATTTGCACCAGCAACATCCCAACCGTGCGCCGCTATCAACATACATTCATTTGGTTTTAATCTCATTTTTCTAGCAGCCCAATTATAGGTATCTACATGTGGTTTGAATTTAGCTACATCTTCTATACTCAACACATCGTCAAATATATCATGAATTCCCGCATATTTCAGTTGCGTTTCAACTGCCTTATTGGAAGAGTTAGTGAAGGCAACCAATTTAAAACCCTCTTTTTTTAAAAGTAAGAGTGATTCTTTCACTTCTGGATGTGCAGGCAATGATAAAATTGCGGCAACAGCATCTTTGGCTTGTTTATCCGTTATAGCAATTCCATTTTTGTGGGCAACCATCATAAGTACAGCGGCTCCAATTGTTCCGAAATCATGATATTGATTTGCTACTGTAGTAACCAATGAATATTGAAGCATTGTAGTGAACCATAAAGGCATTAACTCAGGACGATCTCCAAGCGCTGCACCAATACTTTTTTTCATCACATTAAGATCCAGCAACGTTTCATTTACATCAAAAAATAAAACCTTTGGTCTCTGGAAATAACCAGCGCAGTACTCCTTATTATTCTCTGTATCTTCTTTTGGAATTAAAATAGGAGCAATTACTCCCTCTGCTCCAGCTGGCAATATAGTATTTATTAAATTTTCATTGCTATTTTTAAATTCTTTCATTGTTTTTCTTTTTTAATCATGCGTTAAATACAGTATTCGATAAAGTATCTTGTTTTATGAAAACAGTACAAGTTACATGCTATTTTTTAAATAAAAAATACAACTGTAGCAATATAAAATAACTATTTCACATTATCAGCATAATACCGTTCTTCAATTCTTATACTATCTTTAATTGAATTTTTAGCCCAAGCCAAACGCTTCTTCAAAATTTCAGTTTCGGATAAGTGCCAATTTATGTTTGAATTGCGCAATCGATTCGTCAAGTTCTGAATGATGATTGCCGCCGAAACTGAAATGTTCAAAATTTCGGGAAAACCAACCATCGGGATTTTAAGAAAACCATCGGCGCGTTGCAAAATTTCACTCGTCAACTATCAATATCTCGCTAAACAAACAATAACACTATCGTAACGCAACCAAATCCTCTTTTTGATATCTTTATAAAAACATTTTGCAATGAAAAAAATAGTACTTCTTATGTTGGTTTCATTTCTGTTCGTTTCCTGTTGGCCTACAACGGATACCGGTGACTTTCCGCGTCAAGAATACAAACCGGTTATTATTACTCGGAGCGCCCTCGAAACCTCCATTGCTTTTCAAAATGCCCAGCCTATTATTAAATCGGGAAAAATCTACATTAAGGACGATTTAATGTTTATTAACGATGTCAATAAAGGTTTTCATGTTTATGATTACACCGATCCTAAGAAACCTATCCGACTCCATTTTATAAAAGCTCCAGGCGCTACTGACTTAGCCATCAAAGGAAATACGGTGTACATCAATCAAGCAGTAGATTTAGTCACTGCCACTTTCGATCCTGCGACAAAAAAATTTATGGTTACTAACAGAAACAAAAATGTGTTTCCGCAAAAACAAGCTCCAAATGGTTCCGTGGCCAACACAAATCAAGATGAAATAATAATCGATTGGACTTTAACCAAGTAAAACATGAAAAAAATTATATCCTTAGTAATATTACTATTCATAATCGGTTGTTCACAAAGTGACAGCGCACAAAATGGCGACATAGGGCAAGGCGGTTCACTAGCTGTTTTTGCCATAAAAGGAAACTATTTATACGGTGTCGACCAAATGAAATTGAATGTATTCTCGCTAATTGACTCAGAAAAGCCCGTAAAAGTTAATGAAATTTTCATAGGTTTCGATATTGAAACCTTGTTTTCATACGGCGATAATTTGTTTATTGGATCTAGAAATGGAATGTTTATCTATTCGATCAGCAATCCTGAAAACCCAACAAAATTGTCAAGCGTACAGCACTTTACCGCTTGTGATCCAGTCATTGCCAATAGTACACACTCCTATGTAACCTTAAATTCGAATACCACTTGCGGCAACAACACAAACGTTTTACAAGTTTATGACACCAAAGATTTAACGAATCCAAAATTAATTCACAGCAGAACGCTCTCGCAACCTAAAGGCATTAGTTTTTTTACCGCTGATTATTTATTGGTTTGCGATGATGTTATCAAGATATTCAATATTCAAAATCCTGCTGAACCTGTTTTAGTGCATGCCATTGACAAAAATTGCTTTGATTTAATTGTACGCGACAATACCTTATTTGCTATTGGGAACAACGGCTTATACCGCTATAAAATGAATCCGAGTAACATAAAAGACATACAACTGGAGAGTGAAACAACGTTTTAATTTTCCTCAAAATATCGTGCTTCGATTCGCTTAATATCTTTAATTGAATTTTTGGCCCAAGCCAAACGCTTCTCCAAAATTTCAGTTTCGGATAAGTGCCAATCGATGTTTGAATTGCGCAATCGATTCGTCAGGTTTTGAATGATGATTGCCGCCGAAACTGAAATATTCAAACTTTCGGTAAAACCTACCATGGGGATTTTTAGAAAACCATCGGCGCGTTGCAAAATTTCTTCGGATAATCCGTCTCTCTCTGTTCCAAAAAATAAAGCACTAGGTTTCGAAATATCAAAATCCTCCAATAAGCAATCATTCTCATGTGGCGTGGTAGCTATGATTTGATACCCTTTACTTTTTAACGTATCCAGACAATTCGTAATACTATCGAAGGTATTGATGTCGACCCATTTTTGAGCGCCCATCGCAATTTCCTTGTCGATACTTTTCCCATAACGCTGTTCGATCACGTTCAATTCCTGAATTCCGAAAATTTCACAACTCCGCATTACTGCGCTGGTATTGTGCATTTGAAAAATATCCTCCACAGCAATTGTAAAATGTTTGGTTCTGTTTTGCAATACTTTTTGAAATTTTTCTTTGCGGTTGTCGGTTAAGATATTTTCGAGGAAAGCGAGGTACTCTAAGTCAATCATTATGGATTGTTTTTTTGCAAAAATAGTGAAAATAAAAAAAAGCCACAGATTCACTGATTTATCATTTGTTTAGTACAACATAAAAAAAGCAACAGAACAAAAATTAACCGCAAATTCGCAGATTTAAATGTTTGATTAATTTAAAAAAAACTTTAAGTATGTGGCAAAAAAAAGTGCAAATACTCAAATTCCCTGTTCTTTTTTTTTAAATTTAACCTTCCAATATAAAGCCTAATTCAAAAAAAATCTGTGAATCTGTGGCGAAAAAATATAACTATGAAAAAGAAACTTGTAGTATTGACCGGAGCAGGAATCAGTGCCGAGAGTGGTATAAAAACCTTTCGCGACAGTGACGGACTTTGGGAAGGTCATAACGTACTAGATGTGGCCACGCCTGAAGGTTGGTATAAAAACCCGGCTTTGGTACTTGATTTTTACAATCAAAGACGAAAACAATTGAAAGAAGTGGAACCTAATCTTGGGCATCTGATTTTGGCCGAATTAGAAACCGATTTTGAGGTGTACATAATCACACAAAATGTGGATGATTTGCACGAACGTGCGGGAAGTTCTAATGTATTGCATTTACATGGCGAATTATTGAAAGTAAGAAGCACTAAAAACCCAGATTACATTCTGGATTGGCAGGACGATTTGAATTTTGGTGATTTTGACGAAAACAAGAATCAATTGCGGCCGCATATCGTTTGGTTTGGCGAAGAAGTTCCTGCGCTTGATGAAGCCATAATACTTGCTGAAAGTGCCGATTATTTTGCGGTAATCGGGACCTCCTTGCAAGTCTATCCTGCGGCTGGACTTATTGATTTCACACCTCGGGAAACACCTATTTTTTATATTGATCCAAAGCCAATAAAAATCCCAAATCTCAGAAATCCAGTGGAGGTTATTCCTGAAGTGGCTTCAAAAGGCGTTGAAATCATGAGGAAGAATTTACTACATAAATTGTAATGAGAATGACAAAGGCAATGAGAATGGCAATGCCAATTCCAATGGCAAAAAATCAATTATGAGGGCAATAAAAGTCTATACTTATACTCCATTACTTATAACTTATAACTATTTTTGTGCCTTTCGAACAAACAACTAAACAATGACTACTTTAAACGAATTGAATGCTATATCCCCAATCGACGGAAGATATAGAAACAAGACTATTTCGCTGGCTCCCTTTTTCTCTGAAGAAGCCTTAATCAAATACCGCGTATTGGTTGAAATCGAATATTTCATTGCTTTGTGCGAGGTGCCTTTGCCTCAACTTGCAGGAGTACATTCGGATTTATTTGAAAGTTTACGCAACATTTTTAAAAATTTCTCTACGGAAGATGCCCTTTGGATCAAAGAAACGGAGAAAGTGACTAACCACGATGTAAAAGCCGTGGAATACTTTATCAAAGATGCTTTTGAAAAATTAGGATTATCAGAATATAAAGAGTTTATCCACTTTGGATTAACATCTCAAGATATTAATAACACTGCGATTCCGTTGTCTACAAAAGAAGCTTTCGAGAAAGTGTACATGCCTTCTTTGATTACTTTGACATCAAAATTGAAAGATCTAAGTATCGAATGGAAGGACGTTCCAATGCTTGCACGCACCCACGGACAACCGGCTTCTCCTACTCGTTTGGGGAAAGAAATTGGTGTTTTTGTTGAACGTTTAGAGGAACAAATGCGTTTGTTGTTTAATATTCCTTTTGCAGCTAAATTTGGTGGAGCAACCGGAAATTATAACGCACATCACGTAGCGTACCCACAAATTGACTGGAGAAATTTTGGAGGGAAATTTGTGGAAGATATTTTAGGATTGCACCACTCCTTCCCTACTACACAAATTGAGCACTACGATCATTTCGCAGCCTTTTTTGATGCATTGAAAAGAATAAACACGATCATCATTGATTTAGACCGAGACATTTGGACCTATGTTTCGATGGAATATTTCAAGCAAAAAATAAAAGCAGGTGAAATAGGTTCTTCGGCGATGCCACATAAAGTAAACCCAATTGATTTTGAAAACTCCGAAGGGAATTTAGGAATTGCGAATGCGATTTTCGAACATTTATCGGCTAAATTACCTTTGTCAAGATTACAGCGTGATTTAACAGACAGTACGGTTTTAAGAAACATTGGTGTACCAATGGGACATACCTTAATCGCTTTTGAAGCTACTTTGAAAGGATTAAACAAATTGTTGTTGAACGAACCTAAATTTCACGAAGATTTAGAGAAGAACTGGGCAGTTGTAGCTGAAGCAATTCAAACAATCTTGCGTCGGGAAGGATATCCTAATCCGTATGAAGCCTTAAAAGGATTGACTAGAACCAATGAAGCGATTGATAAAAACGCCATTCATGGTTTTATTACAACCCTAGATGTTTCGGACGAAGTAAAAGCAGAATTGATGCAAATTACACCTAGTAATTTTCTTGGCATATAAGTTTTAAGAAATTATTGAATTGTATTAAATCCCTTCGAAAGGAAGTCAAATTTCTTTCGAAGGGATTTTTTATTATCAAAAAATCGTAAAAACGAGGAGGAGTATCCTAAAAAATGAATACTATTTTATACCTTTCAATACACTTTTAAATTGAAGTAAATTGTTCGCCAAATTGATTACCTTATTTCTTGTTTAAAAATAAAAAGACAAATAACATTTCATGCCAAAAAATAAAATCTTAATCCTGTTTTCACATCCATTGTTCGAAAAATCACATGCGAACAAAGCGTTAGTGAATCATATTCCCGATTCAGAAAATATTACTTTTCATGATTTATACGAACAATATCCAAATTTTGATATTGACGTAAAATTCGAACAAGATTTATTGAGCAAACATGACATCATCATTTGGCATCATCCTATGTATTGGTACAGTTGTCCGCCTTTAATGAAGCAATGGATTGATATGGTTTTAGAACACAATTGGGCTTATGGAAAAAAGGGAAAAGCATTACTTAATAAAATAATTTTTCAAGTCATTACAACAGGTGGCGATAAAGAAAATTATTGTGAAACTGGCAGTGATCGTTACAGTATTCTAGAATTGCTAGAGCCCTTTAACCAAACTGCAAAAGTGTGTAACATGATTTATTTACCCCCTTTTGTAGTTCACGGAACACATAATATGAAGAGTGAAGATTATGAAAAAAATGGTTTGATTTATGGCTATTTTTTGGACTATTTAGAAAATTACGATTTAAATACAGATGAAATTTTGCAATTCCATTATTTGAACGAATGGTTTGCAACAATACAAACCTAATATGGATACTAATTTTTTACTTCAGGCTATTATCTACCTAACAGCATCTGTAATTTGTGTGCCAATTGCAAAAAAATTAGGCTTAAGTTCCATTCTAGGCTATTTGTTTGCTGGAATAATTATTGGCCCTTTTGTTCTTGGACTGATAGGTCAAGAAGGCCAGGATATAATGCATTTTGCAGAATTTGGTGTGGTCATGATGCTTTTTTTAATTGGTCTTGAACTAGAACCCAGTAAGTTTTGGAAAATGCGAAGATTCATTCTTGGTATGGGATCTATGCAACTGGTAGGCACAACAGTACTAATGTTTGTAGGATGCCTCATTTTTATGGACTGGAAGTGGGAAAGTGCCTTGGCAATTTCGCTTGCACTAGCACTATCGTCAACAGCAATTGTCTTACAAACATTGAAAGAAAAAGGCCTATCAAATACCTCCGTTGGGAGTTCTTCTTTTTCGGTTTTACTTTTCCAAGATATTGCTGTAATCCCAATATTAGCCTTTTTACCACTATTATCCTCGGTCAATCTTGAGCTTAGCAATGACGCGCCTCAATCATTAATCACGGGTTATCAAAGTTGGTTGCAAACGGTAATCGTTTTCGGAATTCTTGCGACAATCTATTTTGCAGGTCGCTTTTTGTTTGTTCCGTTGTTACAAATCATTGCAAAAACGAGGCTGCAAGAATTGTTTACCGCTTCGGCATTATTGCTCGTTGTAGGGGTTTCCTATATGATGCAATTAATTGGCTTAAGTCCTGCACTTGGCGCATTTATGGCAGGTGTCGTACTGGCAAATTCTGAATTTCGTCATGAATTAGAAGGCGATATTGCGCCTTTCAAAGGACTGCTTCTTGGTTTGTTCTTTTTGGGAGTTGGCGCCTCGATCAATTTCCAGTTAATAATTGACAATCCGTTATTTATTTTTGCTTTTGGAGCCATTCTAACCATAGTGAAATTTATAGTTTTGTTTTTTACCAGTCGATTTTATAAAAAAAAATTGGATCAAAATTTACTTTTCGCTTTTGGCTTAAGCCAAGCAGGTGAATTTGGTTTTGTGATTATGAGTTTTTGCATGCAATTGAATATCATACCTAATATTTTAGCCAACCAGATTATGGCTGTCATAGCGATGAGTATGGTTGCCACACCTTTTTTATTATTGATCAATGAGCGAATAATCTATCCCAACACCAGAACTAAAGAAAAGGAAACCAAAAAAGAGAATGATTACATCGATGAAGATAATCCAGTTATCATAGCAGGTTTTGGACATTTTGGAAGCACGGTTGGCCGACTGTTGAGAGCTAATAAAATAAAAACAACTATTTTAGATTATGATTCAGACCGTATCGATTTACTCCGAAAAATGGGTTTTAAAGTGTACTATGGAGATGCAACCCGATTGGAATTATTGAAAGCCGCAGGTTGCGAAAATGCGAAAGTTTTTATCGCTGCTATTGATAATCCTACTGTCAATCTCCAAGTAATTGAGGTATTAAAAAAACACTTCCCAAATTTAAAAGTATTAACTCGTGCTCGAAACAGAAATGATGCCTATGAACTCATCGATCATAAAGTCAAACATATTTATCGAGAAACCTTATACAGTGCTGTCAATATGGGTGTTGATGCGTTGGTAGAATTGGGACTTCGAAAATATACTGCAACTAGACAAGGGCAACAATTTATAAAATACGACGAAATTACGACTCGTAAACTAGCTGAAAAACGCCATGATAAAATGGCCTATATGATTACTGTTAAGGAAGAAATAGAGTTGCAAGAGCAACTACTTAAAGCCGACGTTTATTCTCAAGTGGCGGCAACAAACCACAGCTGGGATAGTCAGCATTTAAAAGACAACTTGGCAGATGTATCCGAATCAACTGAATCGTAGTACTACACTTTTCACCAACAAAAAAAGCATAATTACTATCCAAGAAAAGGAAGTAATTATGCTTTTTTTTTATGATTTTGAAACAGGGTTATCTCGAATAATTCGGTGCTTCTTTTGTAATAGTTACATTATGAGGATGACTTTCATTGATTCCACTGGCTGTTATGCGAACAAAACGACCGGTTTCCTGTAAAGTTGGAATATCTTTTGAACCACAATAGCCCATTCCTGCTCTTAGTCCTCCAATGAACTGTTGCATACTTTCGTTTAATTCACCTTTGTAAGGAACTCGACCCACAATACCTTCTGGAACAAGTTTTTTTACATCATCTTCAACATCTTGGAAATAACGGTCTTTTGATCCTTCTTGCATGGCTTCAACAGAACCCATTCCGCGGTAGGATTTGAATTTTCTTCCTTCAAAAATAATTGTCTCACCGGGAGATTCCATGGTTCCAGCTAGCAAAGAACCTAGCATCACACAATCAGCACCAGCAGCAATAGCTTTTGGGATATCACCAGTATACCGAATTCCTCCATCAGCGATAACTGGAACTCCACTTCCTTTGATAGCCGCAGCCACTTCAAGAACAGCAGAAAACTGAGGAAAACCTACACCCGCAACAATACGAGTAGTACAAATAGAACCTGGACCAATTCCTACCTTTACACCGTCTGCACCATTTTCAACTAAAAATTTAGCGGCCTCCGGAGTAGCGATATTACCGACGATAACATCTATTTGTGGAAATTTACTTTTAACCTCTTTTAATACATTGACAACACCTTGCGTATGCCCGTGAGCAGTATCGATAATAATAGCATCAACCCCAGCATTTACCAAGGCTTCCGCTCTCAGAACAGCATCACCTGTTACGCCAATAGCTGCAGCTACACGTAGACGACCAAAAACATCTTTATTAGCGATTGGTTTCTGGGTTAATTTAGTGATGTCTCTAAAAGTAATTAAACCCACTAATTTGTACGACGCGTTTACAACTGGTAATTTTTCAATTTTATGGCCTTGCAAAACTACTTCTGCTTGTTCTAATGAAGTGCCTTCGGCCACAGTCACTAAATTTTCACTGGTCATCACTTCTACTATAGGTCTGGTGTTATTTCTTTCGAAACGCAAATCCCTGTTGGTAACAATTCCTTTCAATATTTGGTTTTCATCTACGATTGGAATACCTCCAATGCCAAATTCTTTCATTGCATTTTTAGCATCTGCAACAGTCGAAGTCAATGGTAAAGTCACGGGATCAATGATCATTCCTGACTCTGCACGTTTTACTTTACGAACTTTAGCAGCTTGTTGTTCGATCGTCATGTTTTTATGCAAAACACCTATTCCGCCCTCTTGTGCCATAGCAATAGCCATTGCACTTTCTGTTACTGTATCCATAGCAGCAGATACGATAGGAACGTTTAACGTAATATTTCGAGAAAATTTAGATTTAATACTCACTTCGCGCGGAAGTACATTAGAGTAATTTGGGACTAATAGAACGTCATCGTAAGTTAATCCTTCGCCGATAATCTTGGTGTTGTGTGCGATCATTGCAATTGTAGTTGGAGTTTAATTGCGTGCAAATATAAACAATCTTAACCAAAAAAACGAGCATTAAATGCAATAAAGTATAAGTCACATCTGGAGCTATTCTTGCAAATCCTTAATTACTAAATTAATACTCAACTCATTGTGCTACGAACGTCGAAACATCGTATAACACTAGAAAACTATGTTTCAATTGTACTGAGTTAAGTACAAGTTTTCATCACGTTATTTGTGAAAAAATTATAAAATTTTAGAACGAAACAGAACCCATGAAAGCAAACCGCTATTTTTTCTTATCCTTAAAAACAACATTAAGCCCCAATTGAAAGGATGCACTATTGGCTTTTGTGACATCCTTATACTCCAAAAGATTGTCCGCAAGTACATAAAAATTAACAGGCCCAATCATACTCGAAATCCCCAAACCAATATTTTTATAAGAATAGGAGTCAATAGTATATGTAGCTTTAATATTCAAGCCATCAAAAATTCTTCTTCGGTAATAAGTGGTCAATGCTAGCAAAGGCGTTTTAGGCGTTGACATTAAAAATAATTGAGTACCGAGAGCGCTTTTATAAATGCTTTCGTTACTACTATTTGCGCAATTACAATCTTCAGCAACGTCTTCTTCAAATGAGTATTGGATCGAACTATTAAACTTGGCTGGGCGCCAAGTCGTGTATTTAGTGTATAAAGTATCTAAAGGAATCGCATCTTTGAATTCTTCAAAAACATTACCTAAAGAACCTCCAGAGCTAAAACTTGGCGTTACTCCTTCGTATTTATAGCTTCCTTTTAACGTCAGACTTTCTACTTCTTTACTATGTTTTATAAAACCAAAATCAATTATACTTGCTGTAATCTGTATGTTTTTTTTTGGGTAATACGTAAAACCTGCATCTAAACCCAAACCTAGATTACCACCTAACAACGCTCTTTTGGTAATGTCTTTGACCACATTAGGCTCATAATTTTCATCATTGTAATTTGAAAGTCCAGAAGTATTGAGTTCCAAGTTAGAAAAAATTTGCTGTTCATACACACCTTGAGTTGATGGAACGGTATAAATGTAGCCTGAATTATTAACAGAACTGACATTGTAAATACTGGAATAAATTTTTCCTCGCACACCCAAAATCAATTTATCACTCACATTTTTATGAAATCCCAAATGAAATACGGAGAGCATTTCTGCTTTAACATTAATATCTGCTAAACTAAAAACTTTACCCAAATAATCTCTATTGCCGTCAATAGCCAAAATTGCCATATCCTTAGGCATATAACTTAAAAAATCAAATTCTTGATACATACCAAACGACACATACGAATCACGTTCTTGTCCTCTTAACTTAAAGCCTCCGCTGAATAGTTCTACCTGTTCGTTGACCGCAATATTATCTTTATTAGTGGAAGAGAATATCACATTACGCAGTTTTACATTAAAATCTACACCATCATTTGCCAGTAAATCATAAGCCGAAAAACCGCTTGAACCTACATTTGCAGAAATACCAGACAATAAAGGAACCCCAAAATACCAATTGTACTTGACATCGGCACCTGAATTAGTCATTAACGTCTGCGGGATCGAAGTGAAATTATAAAGCAATTGTTTATTTTGTGAATAGCTGACAACCGTTAGCATTAGCACAAAAACTAAAATATTTTTTCTCATTCTACTACAAAATAAGCAGTTACACCTGAACGCAATTTCAAACTACCTGGACTATTTTCATTCAATTGTGGTCCGGACATCATTTGTAATATGAAAGCAATTTTTGTAGTTCTCTTTAATAAATCAAGTTGCGCATTTTCGAATATTTCAGTTTTAGTTACTTTGTTTTCTGAACCAGAATACGGTGGTATAGTAAAGTTTGAAGTATAAAGCTGTTGATTGTTGTTATCTAGAAAAACTAAATCAATGGTATATCCCTTATTGATCGTATTGCTCACTTCAAAAAAAAGATCAACTCTTCTTAATTTATCTGTGAAAAATTTTTCAGTAAATATGTTTGTAGTTGATACATCAAAAAAAACGGGCTCTTCTATTCCTCCAGTTACAAATTGATTGGCTGGGACATCAAAATACGCCAAATTCGATACTAATACAGGTTCTAATTTCACATTATTCACTTGATCATAATCCAAATCACTCGCACATGAAAACGAAATTAAGACCAGAAAAATTGAACCTAAAATGCTGTAAATAGGTTGTTTTTTATGCATAAAAAGTAGTTTATAGGAGAATTAGTGACAGTTTATAGTTAACGTTCTAATCATAAATTTATTATTTTCAAGTTGAATAGCGCATCAATTATTACGTATTAATTTTAATGAAATTCCCCAAATAATTTAGAAGCCTCATTATAAGCACTTTCAAAACTCATCGGACTCATATCTGTCTTTTCTTTTTGTGCAGTAAAATACGATAATAACTTCTCAGTGGGCATATTCCCTGTTAAATGATCTGTCGCCATTGGGCATCCGCCAAAACCTTGGACTGCACCATCAAATCGGCGACAACCGGCTTTATATGCTGCATCAATTTTTTCAAACCACTTATCAGGTGTGGTATGCAGGTGAGCGCCAAATTCAATTTCTGGGTACTTCGGAATCAAATTTGAAAACAAATAAGAGATTACCTCCGGTGCTGAAGTCCCTACAGTATCCGAAAGTGATAAAATTTTCACTCCCATAGAAGCTAATTTCTCTGTCCATTCTCCTACGATTTCTGTACTCCACAAATCGCCATAAGGATTGCCGAAACCCATTGAAAGATAGGCCACAACTTCTTTATTACTTGTATCAGCTATTTCTAAAATTTCTTGCAACGTTAGCAACGACTCTGCAATTGTTTTATGTGTATTCCGCATTTGAAAATTTTCAGAAATCGAAAATGGAAAACCTAAATATTGTATTTCAGCATGTTTTGAAGCCAAAGTAGCTCCTTGTGTATTTGCAATAACAGCTAACAATTTACTTGTTGTTTGTGATAAATCAAGTTGTGCTAAAACTTCCGCGGTATCCTGCATCTGCGGAATTGCTTTGGGAGAAACGAAACTTCCAAAATCGATAGAATCAAAGCCTACACGCAATAAAGATTGGATATATGCTACTTTTCTTGCTGTAGGAATAAAAGGTTTTATGCCTTGCATGGCATCTCGTGGGCATTCGATAATTTTTATTGCTTCCATAGAAGTCCAAAGATAGGTAAAATCAGATTTCACGAAATCGTTTTTTAATAATTTTTCATACCCAAAAAACATTCCACTTTTTAGGAATAAATAAAATTATTCCATATTTATGGAATAAATTAAAATATTCCACTTTTATGGAATATTTAAGTGAAAATTATTTTCTGATTCATTTTTTAATTATATTTGGGATATGATAGGCATACTTACAGGAGATATCGTCAATTCTAGGAAACTGTCATCCGAAATATGGATGGATGGTTTGAAGGAATTATTGAATGTTTTTGGAGAAAACCCAACCGAATGGGAGATTTACAGAGGAGATGAATTTCAATTAGAAATTAAAAATCCAGAAGACGCGCTGCGAATTGCTTTGCGAATAAAAGCCTATTTTAAAACTTTGAAACTCGATGCTCGAATGAGTATTGGTTTTGGAGACAAAACATATGCAGCAAATAAAATTTCTGAAAGTAACGGAACTGCTTTTTTGCGCTCGGGCGAAGTTTTTGAAACTTTAAAGAAACAAAAAATCAATTTAGCCATAAATTCTAGTGATGAAGCGTTTAATGCCGAAATCAATATGATGTTGCGATTGAGTCTAAGTTTTATGGACAATTGGTTAGTGCAACAAGCAGAATTAGTATTAATATCTATAGAAAACCCATCACTTTCACAAGAGGAAATTGGCATAAAATTAGGGATTAATCAAGCAGCCGTTAGTAAAAGACAAAAACGTGCTCAATTTCATTTGGTGATGGAAATGGAACGTTATTTCAGAAATAAAATCAAAACCATCAACACATGATTATTTTTGTAAAATTGCTTTTGGCGCATTTGTTAGGTGATTTTTTATTGCAACCTACTTTATGGGTTTTAGATAAAGAAAGTAAAAAACACAAGAGCAAATACCTATACATCCATACTTTTTTACACGGAATATTAGCTTGGATTTTCGTTGGCGAAATGGCATTTGGATGGTTTGCATTGGCATTAGCCTTAACACACGGAGGCATCGATTTGATGAAATTGCAATTCCAAAACAACAAAACAAAACGCGCGTGGTTTGTGCTCGATCAAATTTTGCATTTAATATCCATTGCCATAATTGTTGGACTTTATAAAAACTTGTCTGTTGACTTTACCGCTTTCAACAATCAATTTTGGGTACTGGTGACCGGAATTTTATTGCTAACAAAACCAACTTCCATAGTAATCAAAAATGTCATTTCGATTTGGACACCAGAGAGCAAAAACAACAACGACGATTCGCTTGAAAATGCTGGAAATTATATTGGTATTCTGGAACGCCTATTTGTTTTTTGCTTCATACTTACAGCACATTTCGAAGCCATTGGCTTTTTATTGGCCGCCAAATCCATCTTCCGTTTTGGAGATTTGAAAGAAGCGAAAGACAGAAAACTAACTGAATACGTACTTATCGGTACACTGTTGAGTTTTGGAATCGCACTTTTGACTGGCTTTTTAGTGCAATATGGATTACTGCATTTTAGCTAAAATCTTTTTATTTATGGCTTTCACCAAAGCGGGACCTTCATAAATAAACCCTGTGTAAAGCTGCACTAAACAAGCGCCTGCCTCTAACTTTTCAATCGCATCATCAGCAGAATGAATACCACCCACTCCAATTATAGGAAAGGCTTTATTACTCTTTTCAGACAGGAACCGAATAACCTCAGTAGCTCGTTTTGCTAATGGTTTCCCGGATAATCCACCCATTTCTGTCTTGTTTTCAGACTGCAAGCCTTCACGAGAAATAGTAGTATTTGTAGCAATAATGCCCGCAATTTTAGTTTCCTTGATAATATCAATAATGTCGAACAGTTGCTCATTGGTCAAATCTGGAGCAATTTTTAACAAAATTGGCTTTTGCTTTGGCTTATCTAAATTCTTGTTCTGCAATGTTTGAAGCAATTGTGTAAGCGGTTCTTTATCCTGTAAGGCGCGCAGATTTGGTGTGTTTGGAGAGCTGACATTTACCACAAAATAATCAACATAATCATACAAGGCATCAAAACATATTTCATAATCTAAAGTGGCCTCTTCGTTTGGCGTCAACTTATTTTTTCCAATGTTGCCACCTATCAATACGCCATTGTTTTTTTTCAAACGCTCAACAGCTGCTGTAACTCCACCGTTATTGAATCCCATTCGGTTAATAATAGCGCTATCTGATTTTAAGCGAAACAATCGTTTTTTTAGATTCCCGTCTTGACTTTTTGGTGTTAATGTTCCTATTTCGATAAAACCAAAACCAAAATTGGACAGTTCTTTATACAACTTAGCATCCTTATCAAACCCAGCAGCTAGACCTACCGGATTTTTAAATTTCAATCCGAAGATTTCAGTCTCTAAACGGGGATCATTGCATTCATACAAAAATCTGAACAGAAATGTAAATCCTGGGATTTTTGAAAAAAAGCGAATTAAAGAAAAAGTAAAATAATGAACTTTCTCTGGATCAAACAAAAAAAGGAAAGGACGAATAAGTGATTTGTACATATTTGTTGTGTTGTTGTTGCAAAAATAGAACTATCTCAACAATAATTAAATACTTATAAAAAAAATACACAACATTTTTAACTGGGTAACCGCTAAAAAGATGGATAAACAGTTGCTAAATAAAACTTTAAAAAAACAAAAAAATAAAATACATCACACTGTTTTATAGGTTTTTATGATTTTAAAATCCTACTTAAAAACTTCATCTACAATAATAGGAAATGCTTTTCTCAATCCTTTTTAGTACCTTGTAAAAAATGATTGAGTGTAAAAAGCACTATATACAAATCTTAAATCTATGATCATGAAGAATAAATTAATTTTTACCGCAGTGTTACTTTGCAATTTTCAACTTTTCTATGCACAAGAAACTAAATCAGACTCTACAAAAGTTGCTACAAAAACAACAATTACTACAGTTACAACAATTAGAGACACTGTTCGAGTTGCCACTAAAGTCACTCCAAAAATAGCCACAGCTGCCGAAAAAGAAGCAATAAAAAATGAGTCTAAGGCACTACGAGATAAAATGAGGCTAGAGAAAAAAGCATTGAAAGAAGCCAAAGAAACTGAAAGAGAAAAAAAAGATTTTGAAAAAAAACAAAAAGCGTTCAACAAGCGCCAAGATAAAATCCTTTCTGGTGAAAAATCAGTAAGCAAGATCAAAACAAAAATATCCGACGAGGAAAAAAGTTTAATAAAACTTAAAGAACGATTTGAAGGAAAAAAAGCAAAAGGAAAATTAAGTCCGATACAGATTGAAAAAGAAAATATCAAAATCAGTAAAAGTCAAATAAAATTAAATAGACTAGAAGAAGATCTAAATAAAGCCGAAGCAAAGCTCGCAAAAACAAGAGATTAATGCAAACCACCTTCGGGTGGTTTTTTTATTAGAAAGAGTGGATATCAAAGTATTCAAATAAAACTCAAGCCAATTAAACGCCATATAAAAAAACAAATTGGCGGCCATTTAGTTGCTGCTCTATTTCATAAAACCTCCTAAAAAAAAGTTTATATTTGCATCAAAACAAATCAAAATGCAACATATAATAGACCGTTTCATAAGTTACGTAACAATTGATACCGAATCTGATGCTAGTTCAGAAACTACACCTAGCACAAAAAAACAATGGGATTTAGCCCATAAATTGGTTGAAGAACTTAAAACAATAGGATTGCAAGACGTTACTATAGATGACAAAGCCTATATCATGGCAACTTTACCCAGTAATGTCAGTCATGAAGTTCCAGTAATTGGGTTTATTTCGCATTTTGATACCACTCCAGATTTTACCGGAGCCAATGTAAAACCTCAAATCGTCTCCAACTATGATGGGAATGATATTGTATTAAATGCTGAGAAAAATATTATTCTATCTCCAAGTTATTTCAAAGATTTATTGCAGTACAAAGGGCAAACTTTAATAACAACTGACGGAACTACACTTCTAGGTGCCGATGATAAAGCAGGTATTACCGAGATTGTTACTGCAATGGAATTTCTTGTAAACAATCCCGATATCAAGCACGGGAAAATCAGAATTGGTTTTACACCCGATGAAGAAATTGGACGTGGTGCGCATCATTTTGATGTGGCTAAATTTGGAGCAGACTGGGCGTACACTATGGATGGCAGCCAGATCGGCGAATTAGAATATGAAAATTTTAATGCGGCTGGAGCCAAAATTACTTTCAAAGGAAAAAGCGTACATCCTGGCTATGCCAAAGGAAAAATGATCAATTCGATGTTGACTGCTAATGACTTTATAAATGAATTACCTGCTGGAGAAACTCCAGAAGAAACCAAAGGATATGAAGGTTTCTTTCATGTACACCACCTAACTGGAAGTATAGAAGAAACTGTTTTGGAATTAATCATTCGTGATCATAACAAGAAAAAATTTGAGAAACGCAAAGAACTAATCGAGAAAATTACTCGTAAAATCAATAAGAAATTTGCGAAACAATTTGGTGAAGATATTGTTATTACGGAAATTAAAGACCAGTATTACAATATGAAAGAAAAGGTACTTCCTGTAAAACATATTGTTGATATTGCAGAAAAAGCAATGAAAGAACTCGGAATTAAACCGCTAATAAAACCTATTCGTGGCGGCACAGACGGTTCTCAATTATCCTACAAAGGATTGCCATGCCCAAATATTTTTGCTGGTGGACATAATTTTCATGGTAAATATGAATACGTTCCCGTAGAAAGCATGCAAAAAGCAGTTGAAGTAATTGTGAAAATTGCCGAATTAACTGCGATAGAAGATATATCAATAAAATAGTACATTGGAATCCATCAAAACAAGCAATTCCTGGGGGAAAAACAACAATTGATTGGAAGAAATAGGGTTTCTAAAATTATATATTAGAAGCAATTACCAATGAAAAGTCTGGAAAGAAGACTAAGCCTCAAAAAATGAGGCTTAGTTAATCAACTGCTTCAAGAAGAATTAATACAGATCCTAATTTAGCACAAGCATTTGGACAATTCTCCTCTTCAAAACAATATGAATTCTTAGAATATATTGAAACAACTAAACTGAAAGAAACCAAACTCTCTCAGATTGAGAAAATTAAACCAATGATTAAAGAAAGCATTGGTTTAAATGATAAATACCGATATAATTAAGTCCCAACTCTGACACCCAGATTTGGGACTTTTTTTATGGAAAAAATCTTGACAAAATGCTTCTTACTTTAATCTAATTTAACTTCGTTTTATCTAGAAGTATTTAATAATTTATTTAAAGTGTTATCAAAATTACGTCCGTTTTAACAAATAATTATTTAATACATTAAAAAACTTAACATTGGCCGATTGATAAAATCACTACATTTACTTACAATGAAATAACAATTTTATAACATTAAAAAAAATACAAATTAAATATCTATAAAAACTACACTAAAAATACATCTTATGGCACTAAATGAAGAACAAGACACAACACCATCGGCTCCGCTACAACCTGAGATCAAGAAGCCCACACGAGCTAAAAGAACAGTAGTGGCAAAACCAACGGTTTCGGAACCAGTGGAAATAACACCACCCGTAATGGAAGAAGTACTGCTCGAAACTATAGAAATAGCGACTTTTACCTTAGATAACAACAGTGATGACAATGCCGACTTAATACAGAAAAAAAGTAAAAAGGAAACTAAAAACAAAGTAAAAATGAAAGACAAAGACAAGAAAAAGGCTAAAAAAGCCGATGCAAAAGAAAAAGCGAAACAAAAAGCAAAAGCAAAAGCCAAAAAGGCTAAAAAAGCCAAAAAAGATAAAGCGAAGAAAGAAAAATTAAAAACAAAAATAAAAGCAAAAAAAGCTAAAGCAAAATCAAAAAAAGCAAAGAAGAATAAAAAAAATAAAAAATAGAAATCTTATTTTTTTATAAAAAAGTCCCAACTTGAAAATTACAAGTTGGGACTTTTTTTATACTGAAAAAATTAAAATTATTTTTTATTCAAGGCTGCACTCATTTCCATTGAAATAGCAGAACGCTCCATTTTTAATTTACCTGACATGGTTTCTACCACTACAGTGGTCTCTGCTAGTTCAGAAACTTTTCCGTGAAGACCACTTTTTGTGATGATTTTATCACCTACTTTCAAAGCGCTTTCAAATTCTTTTTCATTTTTAGCTTTTTTCTGTTGTGGTCTAATCATAAAAAAATAGATGACTACAAACATTAATAAAAACGGTGCAAATTGAGTTAATTGTTCCATGATTTAATTTATTTTTTTAATTGGTTATTACATTAAACCACGACCGGCTTTAATGATTCTTTTGTTGGCCTCTAATTCTTTTACTAAATTATCTAAAATTCCGTTGATAAAAATACTGCTTTTAGGCGTAGAATATTCTTTGGCAACTTCTAAATACTCATTCAATGTTACTTTTACGGGAATGGATGGGAATTTCAAAAATTCACAAATGGCCATTTTCAGAATTATAGTATCAATCTCAGCGATACGTTCTGTATCCCAGTTGGGTGTTTTATCCAAATATTCTTTGGCCAAATCTGCTTCGTTTAAAACCGTTTTTCGGAACAAATCCTTAACGAAATCCTTGTCCTCATTGTCTTTATACAACTTTGGCACTCTAAAATTATCGTTCTCTCCAGATTTAATGGCTTTCAATTGCTTGATGATGTGCGTATTCACAACTGGAATATCATCTACCCAAGTCAATTTGTCGTCCTCTAAATATTCGTATAATTTTTCGTTAGGAACAAGTACTTCCATAAATAAATCAACGATGAATTGTCTATCTTCTTCAAATGTATTTACTGAATTGCTCATGTAATTTGCATACAAATCACTCGCCTTTACATCATTCAAAAGCAATAAAATATAATCATCGTTTAAGGACCAATTATTGATTTTACGATTTTCAAGCGCAATACTTAGTGAATTGTTTTCGGAAAGAATTTGAAAAATTTGATTTTTGATAAACTTTTCGTTGGGTTTACGTTCCTCAGGAGTTGCTAGATGCTTTAAACTTGATTTGTGCAAAAAGATAGTCTCTGTTTTACATATTTCAATCAAAGATGAAATCATAATAAGGTATAAATCTTGAATGTTATCGATGCTGTAAAAAAGGAATTTTTCTTCTTTTTCCAGATTATCTGAACCACTTTGATGCATTGCATAAATGGACTGCATAACTTTAACGCGAATGTGTCTTCTATTTACCACCTTGTAAGAACTTTTTTAATTAGGGCGCAAAAATAAGAATTTCATTTTTTAAAATAAAATATATAAATGCTTATTTTAAAAAGTTATTAGTATTCAGCCTGAGTTTTCAGCACTAGCTGAACCCTTCGACTGAATACTGAATACAAACTATTTTTTATTTATTCTCTAATTTTCTTTGATCAATTCTGTTTTGAGCTATCGTCAAAGCTGCCTGATGTGTTGTGATTTTATTGGCAAGTGCAAAATCAAAAATTTCTAAAGTTGTATTGTAAATATTTTCTGTTTTACGCATGATTTCTGCTCTGTCATAATGCGCTAATTCTGCATAAACATTTATAATCCCTCCCGCATTAATCAAGAAATCAGGTGCATAAAGTATGCCTCTTTCTTGTAGAATGGCACCGTGAACATTTTCATCTGCCAATTGATTATTAGCAGCACCAGCTATTACCTTCGCTTTTAATTTGTAAACAGTATCATTATTGATGGTAGCTCCCATAGCACAAGGCGCATAAATATCAACATCAGCACTGTACAAATCGTCCCCTCTAAAAATTTGGGCATTGTATTTTGTACCTACTTCATTCAATTTCTCCTCATTGATATCAGCAATAGTAACTAGCGCACCCTCTTTAGTCAAATAATCGACTAACGTTTCGCCCACGTGACCTATTCCTTGTACCAATACTTTTTTGCCACTTAAAACATCCGAACCAAATTGTTGTTTTGCAGCAGCTTTCATACCTACATACACACCATACGCTGTAACAGGTGATGGGTTTCCAGCTCCACCTCTTTCCTCTGAAATTCCAGTAACATAAGGGGTAACATCTCTTACAATATCCATGTCTGCGGTTTCCATTCCCACATCCTCAGCAGTAATATATCTTCCGCTTAACGAATGTACAAATTCACCAAACTTGCGCATCAACTCTGGTGTTTTTTGTGTCTTAGCATCACCAATGATTACCGCTTTACCTCCACCAATGTTTAATCCAGTAATTGCTGCCTTATAAGTCATACCCCTAGAAAGACGCAAAACATCATTTAATGCTTCCCATTCATTGGCATAATTAAACATTCGTGTACCGCCTAAAGCAGGCCCCATTACCGAATTATGAATACCAATAATTGCTTTTAAACCTGTATCTTTGTCGTTGCAAAATACAATTTGTTCGTGATCATCAAATGATAATTGACCAAAAACGGGATCCATTTTTTGAAGTTCCTTTCCAGTTGTGAAAGCTGCATTCATAGTGTAAGTTTTTATAGTGTTTAATTATGAATTTGTCAAAAAGACAATTCAAATTTACATAAAATATAAATATGTACTAATGATTCGTATAAAATTCATTAAATCAATAAAATACGTACTCACAGATTTAGTATTCAAATTATCAAAATTAAAGATTTATCTTAAAATAAAAATAGTTCAACACAGCATATCTCTAACAAAATGAAAGAATTACGTTATTTAAATAAATATTTCGTCAAATATAAATACAGTTTTCTATTAGGAATTATTTTTACAATTATCGCTCAAATCTTTATGCTTTTCACGCCAAAGTTGATCAGCAAATCGTTCAAAGTTATTGAGGCTTTCGCCAAAGACAAAACAGTATCCAAAGCTGTTATTCACGAAGAATTACTATCAAATATCTTGTTGGTTATTGCCACCACAATAATTGCTGGGTTTCTAACTTTTTTGATGCGACAAACTTTAATTGTAATGTCACGCCATATTGAATTTGATTTAAAAAACGAAGTATTTCGTCAATATGAAAATTTATCTCAAAATTTCTACAAACAAAATCGCACCGGTGATTTGATGAACCGTATTAGCGAAGACGTTTCAAAAGTAAGAATGTATGTAGGTCCTGCGGTAATGTATACCATAAATACTGTCATTCGATTTGCAATCGTAATCGTATATATGTATAATGTCTCGCCAATATTGACTTTGTATACGCTGCTACCGCTTCCTATTTTATCTTATGCCATTTTTAAATTAAGCACAGAAATCAATGTACGGAGTACTATTTTTCAGCAATATTTATCTAAAGTATCTAGTTTTTCACAAGAGATATTTTCTGGAATTCGAGTAATAAAAGCCTATTCACTAGAAAATCAACATCAAAACAACATGGTTACTTTGGCCAATGAAAGCAAAAGTAAAAGCTTAAATCTAGCTAAAATACAATCTTTATTTGGGCCTTTAATGCTTGCCTTGATAGGGATTAGCAACTTAGTGGTAATTTATTTTGGTGGTTTAATGTACATCAACGGCTCTATAAAAAGCATTGGAACAATTGCTGAATTTATTTTGTACGTTAATATGCTCACGTGGCCTGTTGCCACTTTAGGTTGGGTTTCGTCTATGGTTCAGGAGGCCGAAGCTTCTCAAAAAAGACTCAATGAATTCCTTAAAATTGAACCGGAGATAAAAAATCAAAACCAAAACAAATCAGTCATTGAAGGCTCTATTTCTTTCGAAAATGTTAGGTATACCTATGAAGACACTAATATTACTGCCTTACAAAACATTTCGTTTACCGTAAAAAAAGGAGAGACTCTAGCCATTTTAGGAAAAACAGGTTCCGGAAAATCAACGATTTTATCTTTGATATCGAGAATGTATGATGTAACCGAAGGAAAAATCACCATTGACGGGAACGAAATAAGCTCGGTCAATCTTTTTGATTTACGAAATAGCATTGGAATAGTGCCACAAGATGCCTTCTTGTTTTCGGATAGTATAAAAAATAATATCATGTTTGGTAAGGAAAATGCAACCAGTCAAGAAGTGGAAGCAGCCGCGAAAAGTGCCGTTGTTCATGATAATATTATGGGCTTCAACAAACAGTATGAAACGATTTTAGGAGAAAGAGGAATCACACTTTCTGGAGGTCAGAAACAACGCGTTTCTATAGCAAGAGCCATCATCAAAAACCCTCCTATTTTACTTTTTGACGATTGTTTATCAGCAGTAGATACTGAAACCGAAGAAACGATTTTGAATAACTTATTTGAAATTTGTAAAGACAAAACTACTATAATTGTAAGTCATCGTGTCTCGTCTGCTAAAAATGCTGATCGAATTATTGTCATAGAAAATGGTCAAATTATACAACAAGGTTCTCATAATCAATTGATAAATGAAGAGGGCTACTATGCTGCTTTATACTTAAAACAACTTTCAGAAAAAGAAATGCTTTAAATGTTGGAAAATAGATATTTTTTATAGATTTTTGAGTACTAGTTAACAACCATAAATTGAATGAAAGGATTATGAGAGAACATGACATGTTAGAAAAAGAAGAGATTTTTTCGAAAGTTTTAAGAGCTGGAAGAAGAACCTATTTCTTTGATGTAAGAGCAACCAAGGCAGATGATTACTATATTACCATTACAGAAAGTAAAAAATTCACAGAAGAAGATGGCTCTTTCCATTTTAAAAAACATAAAATCTATTTATACAAAGAGGATTTTGTAGCTTTTGCAGAGATTTTAGGTGAAATGACCTCTTATGTATTGAATCACAAAGGAGAAGAAGTAATTTCAGAGCGTCACCAAAAAGATTTCAAAAAAGAATATGCAACTGAAAAATTTGAAGATGATGAGATCCCACAAACCTCAACATTTACTGATATAGAATTTGACGATATTTAAAGTCGTACAACAATCGACTTAAACGAAAGTTAAAAGCCTAAGATTCAAATGAGTTTTAGGCTTTTTTCATTATTTTTAGATTTAATATCAAAAATATGACAGAAACTAAATCATTAACAGACATTGTTTACGACAAACTTTTATCTGAAAAAACAAAAAAGAAAACTGAAATATTCTTTATATCGTTAGCTATAATAAGTTTCATATTGCATTTACTGATCATTACATTAGTTGACCTCAAAATAATTCTAATCAATGATTACTCTAAATTATTGAACGACCCAATATCTGCCATTTACACTCCTTTTTCCTTTATTTTGATTTATGAAGTGTATCTTCTAGTGTATTATTTACCAAAATCAACCACCATATACATTGGAAAACAATATGAAATCATCACGCTGATAATTATTAGGAGAATTTTCAAAGACCTAACAAAATTAGAAATTAATTCCAATTGGTTTGATGTTAAAACCAATGTAAATTTCACACTTGACATTTTGGCTACGGTCATTTTATTTTTCCTGATTTTTTTATTTTATAAGCTCAACAGACAAAATGAAATCAATCAAGCTAAAATTCAAAAACACATCGAAGTTACTAAATTCATCAATCTTAAAAATATTTTTGCCATTATACTCATCCCAATATTTCTGGTATTATCGATATACAGTTTGGGTCACTGGATTTACGAAAGTTTCTTTTCATTAAAAGAAATAGTAGACAACATTAAGGATATAAATAAAATTTTCTTCGAACAGTTTTTTACGATTTTAATATTGATAGAAGTACTTTTGCTTTTATTTTCCTTCTTTCTATCGGATAAATTCAACAGAGTAATTCGCAACTCCGGATTTATAATTTCTACAATATTGATTAAACTTTCTTTTGGAACCGAAGGATTAATGAATACAATCCTTATTGTAACTGCTGTTTTATTTGGCGTTATCATTTTAGCAATTCACAATAAATATGAAACGTTAGAAGTAAAAAAAGAAAGTTCTTTAGTGCCCTAATTTATCCAATTCGTAATCCGTTTTCGATTTTAAAATCCGGCGCCAATAAAATGACATCCCCTTCTGCTCCTACTGCGCCAAGGACTAGGCATTCGCTCATAAATTTACCGATTTGTTTTTTTGGAAAATTGACAACCGCTACAATTTGCCTAAGGCGTAAATCTTCTTTTTGATACCGTTTTGTTATTTGCGCAGATGTTTTTAGAATACCAATTGTAACCCCAAAATCAATTGTCAATTGATAGGCTGGTTTCCTTGCTTCCGGAAAATCATTAACTTCAAGTATCGTTCCTACGCGCATTTCTACTTTTTCAAATTCAGTCCAGGTTAGGTTTTCCATAATTATTTTAGTTAAATAAAATATTGAATGACAGACCTCTAAATTATACAAATATTTGAACTAATTCTATAATACTATTTTTAGTTTATGCAGTTAATTTTACAAAAGAGGAATATTAAATTCATCTTTAAAATAGTACTATTATGGAAATGAATCAGATAAACAGCAACGACTCGAGAAAGGGAAATAATACTGGATTAGATATGTACATTGAAACAGCACCAAATGTCAAATTATATGTTAAAGATTATGGCGAAGGAAAACCTGTAATTCTTATTCATGGATGGCCACTATCTAATGAAATGTGGGAGTATCAAATTGATACTTTAGTTCAAAATAATTTTAGAGTCATTGCGTATGATCGTCGTGGTTTTGGTAAATCATCACAACCTTGGGATGGCTATGATTATGACACTCTAGCAGATGATTTAAAAGCTATTATTGAAAACTTGGATTTAAAGGAAGCAACACTTGTTGGATTTTCAATGGGTGGCGGGGAAGTGGTTCGCTATTTCAGTCGTCATGGCGGCAAAGGAGTTTATAAAGCGGTTCTTATCGCTTCAGTTACCCCATTTCAACTGCAGACAGACTCTAATCCAAAAGGTGTTCCTCAAGAAAAGTATGATGGCATGGCAACGCTAATCAAACAAGACCGAATCAGTTTTCTGGATAATTTTGGCAAAACATTTTTCGGTGTGAGCTTTATCAGCAAACCTATCAGTACTCCTTTATTAGACTATTACAGAATGCTTTGCTCTTTTGCATCCCCACGTGCTTCTTTAGAATGTGCCAAATCATTTTCGGCAACCGATTTTCGAAGTGAAATGGCTTCTGTAAATGTTCCTACATTAATTATTCATGGAGACGAAGATAAAACAGTTCCTATTGAAATCACTGCTGAGATAGCAGCTAAATTAATACCAGACAATAAATTTATTGTTTATGAAGGAGCTCCTCACGGTTTATTTTACATTGAAAAAGATAAATTAAACAAAGATTTGATTGAATTTTTAAATTCATAAATTAGAATATAACAGCCTTCATAAATCTCAATTTATTTAGCACAAAAAAACCCAAAACTTTCGTTTTGAGTTTTTATAATTTTATTGGTTCTATAACTAGTTCTAGACTATTTAACCTCCATCAATTCTACGTCAAAAATCAAAGTAGCATTTGGTGGTATTGCTCCTCCAGCTCCACGAGATCCATATCCTAAATGAGAAGGAATAACAAAACGCGCTTTATCACCAACTTGTAGCAACGCAATTCCTTCATCCCAACCTTCAATAACTTGACCTTGACCTAATCTAAATTCGATTGGTTTTTTTCTTGGGTACGAAGAGTCAAAAACTTTACCATTTTCTAATGAACCTTCATAGTGTACAGCCACTGTTTTTCCGCTTTCTGCCTTTTTACCTTCACCTCTTTGAATGAATTGGTAACGCAAACCACTTTCTGTTTTTTCAAAACCAGCAGCTAACTTTTCCATTGCTGCTTCGGCCTCTGCTTTTAGAGCAATATCACGTTTGTTTCTCGCTCCTTTGAAAGTGATAAAAGCCTCAATTGCATTCCAATTTGCAGCTTCTTCTCCTTCTCTGATAATTTCAATAGATTCTAAAACATCTCCTTGCTCTACTGAATCAACAATATCTTGTCCTTCTACTACGTGACCAAAAACAGTATGCTTATTATCCAACCAATCCGTTGGAATATGTGTGATGTAAAATTGCGAGCCATTTGTTCCAGGTCCTGAATTGGCCATTGCCAAAACTCCAGGACGGTTGTGTTTTAAACTTGGGTGAAATTCATCATCAAATTTATATCCAGGATCGCCTGTTCCTGTTCCTTGTGGACAACCACCTTGAATCATAAAATCAGGAATTACTCTGTGAAATTTTAGTCCGTTATAAAATTTTGCACCTTGAGGCTTTACTTTATTCTCTAAATTTCCTTCTGCTAATCCTACAAAATTCCCAACCGTTCCCGGCGTCAAATCGTGTGTAAGTTTTACTAAAATAGCACCTTTTGCGGTGTTAAATTTAGCATATATTCCGTTTTCCATGTTTTTTAATTTTTATTGAATTGCAAATTTACAAATTAAATTTATTTCAACCTATTGCATCAAACTTTTGATTTGCAAATGAGAAGTTAAATTAGTTTACAGTTTGTAGTATGGCAAACAAGGATCAAAATTTCATTTATAGCAACAGAAAGATCAAAATAAAGAACAATTTAATGAAATAGCATCTAATTTTTAACAGCAAAATACTAAAATGGCAATACAATACTTTTTATATTTACAGCTCAAACTAACACCAAACCACATGAAATTGATGTATTCCCTTTTGCTATGTATTCCTTTTTTGAGTATTGGACAAAAAACGTCACTAGATTATTATTTACCACAAAACGGTAGTTACAATACAAAAATCCCCACGCCAAAGAGTATTCTTAATTTTGAATTGGGTGAAATGCATACCGATCATACTCAAGTGGCCAATTATATGAGGGAAGTTGCAAAAGCATCGGACAGGACTAAAATTGAAACTACAGGGTATACGTTTGAAAATCGACCGTTACAATTATTGACCATTTCTAGTCCAAAAAACTTGGCTAACCTTGACGAAATTCTTAAAAGACATGCTGCCATTACTGATGCTGATGCTAATAATAGTGATTTATCAGACCTACCAATAGTAGTTTATTTAGGATATTCCATTCACGGAAATGAGTCTAGCGGTACAGGTGCAGCAATCGCCTTAACCTATTATCTTGCTGCAAATGACAGTCCAGAATTAATGAAAACCTTAGACAAAACCATCATATTATTGGACCCATCCTTTAATCCAGATGGTTTGCATCGTTTTTCGACTTGGGTGAATAGTAATAAAAGTGCCAACTTAGTCACCGATCCTAACGATCGCGAGTTCAATGAAGCTTGGCCAAGAGGTCGTTTTAACCACTACTGGTTTGATATGAATAGAGATTGGTTGCCAGTACAGCTCCCTGAAAGTCAGGCACGAATAAAAACCTTTAGAAAGTGGATGCCAAATGTCCTGTGTGACTTTCATGAAATGGGAACAAATTCTACCTACTTTTTCCAACCAGGTGAACCCACTCGAACGAATCCGCTTACTCCAGAACTAAATCAAGTACTAACTCGAAAAATTGCAGGATACCACGCCAAAGCACTAGATAAAATAGGCAGTTCCTATTTTGTTGAAGAAAACTATGACGATTTTTATTTTGGCAAAGGATCCTCCTACCCTGACATCAATGGTACCATAGGAATATTATTTGAACAAGCCAGTTCTAGAGGACATGCGCAGGAAAGTGCTAATGGTATTTTGACGTTTCCATTTACGATCCGAAATCAATTTACAACCAGTTTATCAACCTTGCAAGCAACAACTGAAATGCGTGAAGAGCTGCTGGCCTACCAAAGAGATTTTTACAAAAATGCTAAAATAGAAAGTAGTAAAAGCAAAGTGAAAGGCTATGTTTTTGGTGATGAAAAGGATGCTTCAAGAGTACATGAATTAGCCAAGATTCTAAGTCAGCACAAAATAAAAATGCAAGAATTAAAAGAGGATGTTATCATAAACAAAAAGAAATTTTCTAAAAGTTTAAGTTATTTTATTCCCGTTGCACAACAAAACACCAAATTGATAAATGCGATTTTTGACCGTCAATTACAATTTAAAGACAGTTTATTTTATGACATTTCAGCGTGGAGCTTTGATTTGGCTTTTAATCTCAACTTTGAAAGCGTAAATACACTAGACAATGCGGGTAATGATTACGAACCAAATCTGAAAAAAGGTTTTGTTTCTAAGAAAAGTGACATCGGCTATTTGATGGAGTGGACAGATCATAAAGCTCCAAAATTATTAAACCAATTACTTGCTAAGGGCTTGCGTGTAAGAACTACTAAAAAACCATTTACACACATTGGAAAAACATTTTCTTATGGTTCTTTATTTATTCCTGTCCAAAATCAAGAATTAAGTAGTCAAGAAATTTTTAACTATTTGAATCAAATTATTCCTGATTTTGCTATCGAAATTACAGCCGTGGAGACTGGTTTTACCGATGGTGTAAATTTAGGTAATCCAAATTTCGTGACATTGACACCACCCAAAGTCGCCATGATTGTAGGACAAGGTGTCGATCCCGCTGATGCAGGAGAAATATGGCACATGTTTGACCAAAAAGCCGCGATGCCATTGACTAAAATTGATATGGAGCAACTTGAGGGTGTTACCTTAAGTAAGTACACTACTTTAATTTTAGTAAATGGTTCTTATTCTAAAATTTCAGACAAAACAGCAACTAAAATCGGACAATGGGTGCAAAACGGAGGGACTTTAATTGCGTATCAAGATGCAATTAAATGGTTGAATAAAAATGAGTTAACCGCATTGACTCTTAAAGATTCTAAGCTGGAAGCTAAGGAAATTACATTCGAGCAAACAGATGACTATAAAGGAGCGCAAGAAATTGCAGGAGCCATATTTGAAACTAAACTAGACTTATCGCATCCTATCAATTTTGGAATGCCTCGCAATACGTTGCCTATTTTTAGAAATACTTCAATCATGATTGAACCCAACAAAAATAGTTACAACAACCCAATTCAATATACAAAAACACCACTGATTAGTGGTTATATTTCTAAAGAAAAACTTGCACTTTTAAAAGAAACAGTACCTTTTCAATCCATTAAAAAAGGAGATGGCAACATTATTGTATTTACAGACAACACCAATTTTAGAGCATTTTGGTTGGGAACTGAAAAGCTATTGTGGAATGCTATTTTCTTCGGTAAATTGATGTAAAAAGTGCTGATTTCTCTCGAACAGGTTAAGGCCCAGGGTAAGTAATGATCCTCAACTGCGCTCGAATGGACAAGTGTTTTTAAAAATCTAGTATAAAATCAGTTCTAAAAAAAAATGACATTCTTTCGAATGTCATTTTTTTTAAAATAGAATCAAACTTTATTATTTTTCTAGCAAGCCAGCGTTTCTCAAGTACGGTTCAATTTGCATCTCATGCCCAATGAAATCTTTGAAAGCTTTGTTCAAATCCACACTGTTACCCACTGATAAAATGTATTTTTTAAAACGTTCACAATTGGCTCTTGTCATACCACCATTAGCTTGCATCCAGTCAAACGCGTTATAATCTAAAGTTTTAGACCAAGTATATGCATAATATCTCGCAGAATATCCTCCGCCCCAAATGTGAGCAAAATAAGGCGTATGGTATCTGGTGGGAACCTCATTTACTAATAATCCGTATTTAGTAAGTGCTTCTTTTTCAAACTCTAAAACAGGTTTGAAATCAGATTCCTTAGTAACACTATGCCAAGCCATATCAAGTGTTGCTGCAGCCAAAAGCTCTGTTACTACATATCCTTTATTGAAGGTATCTGCCTTTTTAATTTTATCTATCAATTCTTGTGGAATGGCCTGTTTGGTTTGATAATGTATCGCATAATTTTTTAATACTGCAGGATCTAAAGCCGCGTGCTCGTTGATCTGCGAAGGAAACTCAACGTAATCTCTAGGCACAGCCGTACCAGAAAGCGTTACATACTGCTGATTTGCAAACAATCCATGTAACGTATGCCCGAATTCATGAAACAGTGTAGTTACATCATCAAAACTGATCAAAGACGGATTTCCCGAAGTTGGTTTTGCAAAATTATACACATTCACGATCACTGGTTTTTGTTTTAAGTAGTGCGACTGACTGACAAAATTACTCATCCAAGCGCCGCCATTTTTGTTGTCTCGCGTATAAAAATCCAAATAATAAATCGCAATTGATTTTCCATCAGTATCATAAACCTCATAAGCTTTTACATCAGGATGATAAACCGGTAAATCATTTCTCTCTTTAAATGTTAGTCCATACATTTGCTTTGCAGCAAAAAATACGCCTTTTTCCAATACTGAGGAAATTTCGAAATACGGTTTTATTTGACTCTCATCTAAATCATACTTGGCTTTGCGAACTTGCTCCGAATAAAAATCCCAATCCCAAGGTTCTAGTTTAAAGCCTCCGTTTTGAGAATTAATAAGGTCTTGTATTTCTTTGGCTTCTACTTTAGCTTTAGCAACCGCTGGTGTAGTAATTTTTGCCAACAAATCTATTGCAGGTGCTGGTGATTGTGCCATTTGATCTTGCAACTTCCATTCAGCAAAACTCTTTTTACCCATCAAATTTGCTTTTTGCAAACGTAATTTTACCATTCGCTCAATTACGTCTCGAGTATCTCCATCATCATTTTTTTCTGCACGATACCACGATGCTTTGAATATTTTTTCTCTACTAGCTCTATTAGTAAGACTTTTCAAAACGGGTTGCTGCGTGGTGTTTTGTAATCCTATTACATATTTTCCATCTTGACCTGCCTCTGTCGCTTTTGCTTTAGCTGCAGCAACTTCGGCAGCATTTAAACCTGCTAGATCATTTGCATTATCAAAAAAAACAGCTCCATTTTTTCGAGCAATTAAAAGTTTATTTCCAAAAAGCGTACTTAAAGTTGCCAGCTCTTCATTTATTTTTTTCATTTTTACTTTATCCGTTGCTGATAAATTGGCTCCAGCCAACTCAAACTGCTGTAAGTAATACTGTGTCAGTTTCTTATCTTCTCCTTTCAAAGTTGATAAATTAATTGCTTTAAAACGATTGTAAAGTTTGCTATTCAAGTAAATTTTATCATTGTGTCCTGAAAAAATAGGCGCATACTCTTCATCAATAGCTTGCAAGGTTGGATTGATATTCGATCCTGTTAAATTGTAAAAAATACCTACTGCTCTGTTAAAATCTACTCCGCTTGTCTCTAATGCCAAAACTGTATTTTGGAAAGTAGGCTTAGAAGGATTATTGGCAATCTTATCTATTTCTTGATCGTGCACTTTTAAACCATATTCAAAAGCAGGCTTAAAATGTTCGTCTTTAATCAAGTTGAAATTGGGCGCCTGATATTGCAGCGTACTTTTTTGTAGAAGCGGATCTGTCATCTTAACCGATTTATTTTGTGCATATCCTGTTTGAGTTTGCATACCAGCTACTAAAAACAGCGAACTAGCAACGATTATTTTCGAAAAAATTTGCATAGTAATGTAATTTATTTTTGAGGGATAAAAGTAGTCGAAAAAAGTGTGGTTTGAAAAGTATCTAAAATTAGTAATGCTTCTGAAAAACAATTCGACACTACAAATCCAAAAAAAGTTTTTATCCAAGATTAACTTATTTGAAAACGGAATCAACTTTGTACCTTTGCTCCCGAATCCTCGGGATTGAAACTTATAAAAGAAATTATGCGCATCGATATTGTTACCGTTCTCCCAGAATTATTGCGAAGCCCCTTTGAAGCTTCAATTATGAAACGTGCTATCGACAAAGGATTGGTGGAGGTTCATTTTCATAACCTGCGTGATTATACGACCAACAGACAGAAAAGTGTAGACGATTATCCTTATGGGGGCGGAGCTGGCATGGTCATGACCGTACAACCTATTGACGCTTGCATTACCCATCTGAAAAGTGAAAGATCCTATGATGAAATTATTTACATGTCGCCTGACGGGGAAACTTTGAACCAGAAAATGGCAAATACGATGTCGATGTATGAGAATATCATTATCCTTTGCGGACATTATAAAGGAGTAGATCAACGGGTACGTGATCATTTTATTACCAAAGAAATCTCTATTGGAGACTATGTTTTAAGTGGTGGAGAACTCGGTGCATTGGTTTTATCAGATGCTTTAATCCGATTGATTCCAGGTGTTTTGAGTGATGAAACTTCTGCGTTAACAGACAGTTTTCAAGACGGATTATTATCGGGTCCAATATACACCCGTCCAGCAGATTATAACGGATGGAAAGTTCCTGAAGTTTTAACTAGTGGAAATTTTGCCAAAATTGATAAATGGCGCGAGGATATGGCATTCGAACATACTAAAAACAGACGTCCTGATTTGCTGTCTTTCGACTCCACTCAAGATGACATGTAATACAAAAGCACCATTTTGAAATTATAAGTGACTCATTATAAGCCATCAAATAATTCATAATTTATAATTTATAATTCAAAATAATTACATACTTTTGCGCCCACATTGAGTTAACCTCTGGCGAGATCCGTGAATGTTGATTTAATACAAACCATAATTAAAAAATATCATGGCAGATTTAATGAAATTCGTTCAAGACGAATTCGTAACAAGAAAAGAATTCCCAGTTTTTGCAGCTGGAGACACAATCACTGTTTACTACGAAATTAGAGAGGGTGAAAAAACGAGAACACAGTTTTTCAAAGGTGTTGTAATCCAAAGAAGAGGTTCTGCTAACACAGAAACTTTTACAATTCGTAAAATGTCTGGTGCAATTGGAGTAGAGCGTATCTTTCCAGTAAACTTACCAGCTTTACAGAAAATTGAAATCAACAAAAAAGGTGCAGTTCGTAGAGCTAGAATTTTCTACTTTAGAGAACTTACTGGTAAAAAAGCTAAGATTAAAGATAAAAGAAGATAGTTCACTATCTTTTTATAAAAAAAGTCCCAACAATGTTGGGACTTTTTTTTGTCTATAATTTTCCTTAGAAATTATTAAATTGATAATATTGACCATATAAAACTATTAATATAGGAATTGCATGCTCAGAATCTTAAAATAAGGACGTTTCACTGTTAAATCCATCTTCTTTTACATCTGATTTTCATATATTTGCTCGCCTTATTTAAAGAAAAAAAGCCTTGAATAAGCTACGTTTAACGCGATTCGATTATAAAAATAAAAAAATGACACAGAAATCAAAAATTTTTTACACGCTTACTGATGAAGCACCTTTATTAGCAACCTATTCATTTTTACCTATTGTACAAGCATTTACGGGAACTTCTGATATTGAAATTGAAACTAGAGACATTTCTTTAACCGGAAGAATCTTATCCAATTTTCCAGAATTTTTGACAGAAGAGCAAAAAACTGGAGATTCTTTACTTGAACTGGGACAATTAGCAACAACACCAGAAGCTAATATTATAAAATTACCAAACGTTTCGGCATCTGTTCCCCAATTAAAAACAGCCATCGCTGAGTTGCAATCACATGGTTACAACTTACCAAACTTTCCAGAAGAACCTCAAAACGATGAGGAAAAAACGATACAAGCCAAATATTCTAAAATTTTAGGTTCAGCTGTTAATCCTGTACTACGCGAAGGAAACTCCGATCGTAGAGCACCTAAAGCGGTTAAAAATTATGCTAAAGCAAACCCGCATGCTATGGGAGCTTGGAGCGCAGACTCAAAAACTCACGTAGCTTCTATGGAAAGTGGCGATTTTTACGGAAGTGAAATATCCCTTACTGTTACTGAACCTACTGATGTTAAAATCGAATTCATAGCAAAAGATGGAACAACTACTGTTTTAAAAGAAAGTACACCTCTAAAAGAAGGTGAGATCATTGACAGTTCTGTCATGAACTTAAAATCTTTAAAAACGTTTGTAGCTAAAACAATTGCAGAAGCTAAGAAATTAAATGTCCTACTTTCTGTTCACTTGAAAGCGACGATGATGAAAGTATCGGATCCAATTATTTTTGGAGCTATTGTCGAAGTATATTTTGCAACCGTTTTCGAAAAATATGCTGTCTTATTCAATGAATTGAATATCGACACCAGAAATGGTTTAGGTGATGTGTATGCTAAAATTGCTGGACACCCTATGCAAACTGAAGTGGAAGCAGCATTAAATGAAGCCATTGCAAACGGACCAGCATTGGCTATGGTCAATTCAGAAAAAGGTATTACAAACCTTCATGTTCCTTCGGATGTTATTGTAGATGCATCGATGCCAGCTATGATTCGTACCTCAGGACAGATGTACGATAAAGACGGGAAACAACACGATACTGTAGCCATGATCCCAGACAGATGTTATGCCGGTGTGTACACCGCAACTATCGATTTTTGTAAAAAACACGGTGCTTTTGACCCAACTACAATGGGAAGTGTTCCGAACGTTGGTTTGATGGCTCAAAAAGCCGAAGAATACGGTTCGCATGACAAGACATTTCAAATAGCTGCTGAAGGACTTGTTCGTGTTGTAGATGCTAAAGGAACTGTTTTGATGGAACAAGACGTTGAGACAAATGATATTTTTAGAATGTGTCAAGCAAAAGATGCGCCAATTCAAGACTGGGTAAAATTAGCAGTAAACAGAGCACGTTTATCTAATACCCCTGCTATTTTCTGGTTGGATAACAACAGAGCACACGATAGAGAACTAATTTTGAAAGTCACTACATATTTAAAAAATTACGACACTACTGGTTTAAATATTCAAATTTTAAATCCTATTGAAGCGACCAACTTCACTTTAGATAGAATAGTAAAAGGACTCGATACCATTTCTGTAACAGGTAATGTTTTGCGTGATTATCTTACGGATTTGTTTCCAATTCTTGAAGTAGGAACATCAGCAAAAATGTTATCTATCGTTCCGTTAATGAATGGTGGAGGTTTGTTTGAAACGGGTGCTGGCGGATCAGCTCCAAAACACGTAGAGCAATTTATCGCAGAAGGTTACTTGCGTTGGGATTCTCTTGGAGAATTCTTAGCTCTTGGAGCATCATTAGAGCATTTAGGACAAACCTTAAAAAATCCTAAAGCAATGGTTTTGGCTGAAACTCTTGATGTAGCTACCGAGAAATTCTTAGCAACAGATAAATCACCAGCACGTAAACTAGGCGGAATAGACAATCGTGGTTCCCAATTTTATTTGGCTATGTACTGGGCAGAAGCATTGGCAACACAGCATAAAGAAGTAGCTTTGAAAACCATTTTTACTCCAATTGCAGCTGAATTATTAGCGAATGAAGCAATAATTAATACTGAATTGATCGCTGCTCAAGGGAAACCACAGCATATCAATGGTCATTACCAACCTGATCCAAAATTAACAAGCAGCGCCATGCGTCCAAGTAAAACTTTCAATGCAATCCTTGCGAAAATCAATGCTTAGATCAACTGCAACATAATGAATACTAAAAGACAACCTTCATCCGTTGTCTTTTTTTTATCTTAGCAATACCTTAACATCTGTTGTAAGTCATTAACCATTCAATTTGAGGTACTTTGTACTTTTTTATTTTGATAAACTGTAATCCATGAATTCAAAAAAAGTTATTCCTCTTTTAATCCTATTTTTTTGTTCAATAACACTCTTTGCACAAGAAAAATTCACACTCAGTGGAACTATCATTGACGCCAATAGCAACGAAACCTTAATTGGTGTAAATGTGGTACTACCAGAACTAAAAACTGGTGTAACCACAAATGAATATGGGTTTTATTCCATAACGCTTCCAAAAGGCGTGTACACCGTTCAAATCAGTTATTTGGGGTATCAAACTTTACAAGAATCCATAACATTGGATCAAAATGTAAAAAACAACTTTAAATTATTCAGTAATGAAACTGCCTTAAAAGAAGTTGTTATCACAGATAATAAAACCAAAACCGATATCAGAAAACCAGAAATGAGTGTCAACAAACTCTCTATTTCGACCATAAAAAAAATGCCAGTGGTATTGGGTGAAGTCGATGTTTTAAAATCAATTCTATTACTTCCTGGAGTTACCAATGCTGGCGAGGGAGCTTCCGGATTTAATGTACGGGGCGGTGGAGCAGACCAGAACTTAATATTACTAGACGAGGCAACCATTTTTAATTCCTCACACGTTTTTGGCTTTTTCTCCGTTTTCAATCCTGATGCTATTAAAGATTTGAAATTGTACAAAGGCGGAATTCCAGCCCGTTACGGCGGTCGTGCCTCTTCAGTTTTAGATATTTATCAAAAAGACGGTAATAGTAAAGAATTTCATGTCAATGGTGGAATTGGATTAATTTCCAGTAGAATTTTAGCCGAAGGTCCGCTAGTAAAAGATAAAGGATCGTTCCTTATTGGTGGTCGTAGTTCGTATGCACATTTATTCCTAAAACTTTCAGAGGAACAAAAAGACAATTCGGCATATTTTTATGATTTAAACACCAAGCTGAGTTACAAATTAAATCCTAACAATAGTTTGTATTTATCCGGTTATTTTGGCCGAGACGTTTTTAGCCTAAGCAAAAGCTTTACTAATATATATGGTAATGCTATTGTGAATTTACGCTGGAACCACTTGTTTTCAGAAAAATTATTTTCGAATTTATCGTTGATCTACAGTGATTATTATTACGGTTTAGATTTAGATTTTGTAGGGTTCAAATGGGATTCTGGTATAAAAAATTACAATATCAAGTACGATTTTAAAAATTATATATCAGACACATTCAAACTAAATTATGGGGTAAACGGAATTTACTATGAGTTCAATCCAGGTACTATCAAGCCATCTGATGATAATTCCGGTATCAACTTTGATCAATTGGATAAAAAATATGCTTTTGAATCGGCACTTTACATCAATGCCGATCATGATATATCCAATAAAATAGCGCTTTCTTACGGATTACGATATAGTATGTTTTACCGCCTAGGTCAATCTACGGTAAATATTTATGAAAATGATAATCCAGTACTTTTCAATTCAGATTTACAGATTTACGAAAAAGCAACTCCCATAGACACCAAGTTTTACGAACGAAACAAAGTGATGAAAAGCTACAACTATCTAGAACCTCGCCTATCCGTTGCCTACCAAATCAACGATGACCAATCTATAAAAGCGAGCTATAACAGAATGGTGCAGTATTTACAACTGATTTCAAATACCTCATCGCCTACTCCGCTTGATGTCTGGACGCCAAGCGACCGTTTTATTAAACCACAAATTGCAGATCAGGTGGCTTTGGGATATTTCAAAAACTTTAAAGACGATATGTATTCCCTGGAAATAGAAACGTACTACAAAGAAGTCCAGAACCGATTGGATTATATTGATGGTGCAAATTTAATAGCCAACAAAGCCATTGAGCAAATCATTCTAAACGGACAATTGCGTTCCTACGGATTAGAAATACTTCTCCGAAAAAACGAAGGAAAATTGAATGGTTGGATTTCCTATACATTATCCAAATCTGAGCAACAAACTCCAGGAAGAACGGCACAAGAATTAGGAATTAACAATGGTCAATGGTACAATTCTGTATATGATAAATTGCATAATGTTGCCATTACAAGTTCGTATAATCTAAATGAAAAGTGGTCATTTGGCGCAAATTTTGCTTTACAAACTGGTCAACCCGTCACCTATCCAGTGGGTAAATATGAATACTTAGAAATGAGCGTTCCTAGTTACGGACTGCGAAACGAAAATCGCCTTCCTACCTACCATCACTTAGATCTAGCAGCGACATTAACACCCACAAAAAACAAGAATAGAGATTGGAAAGGCGAATGGGTTTTTAGTATTTACAATGTGTACAATCGAAAAAACGCTGCTTCTATCAGTTTTAGACAAAACAATGATACAGGCAGTAACGAAGCAGTTAAGACTTCCATTTTTGGTGTGGTTCCTGCGGTGAGTTACAACTTTAAATTTTAAACCTTTTAACTTAAAGAGAGGAAATAAATAAAACATCATGAAAAAAATAACACTTTATCTGATAGCAATCATCGCATTTTTTACAACAAGTTGTGAAGATGTGATCGACGTAAATTTAGAAAATGCAGCACCAAAACTGGTTATTGAGGCGGCTATCAACTGGAGAAAAGGCACTGCTGGAAACCAACAAAAAATAAAACTAACTACTACTTCTGGATTTTACAGTACTGAAATCCCAAAAGTATCAGGCGCAACTGTGTCTATAAAAAATAGCGCCAATATTGTTTTTAACTTTGTTGAAATTCCAAATACAGGCGAATATGTTTGTTCGAATTTTGTCCCAACGATCAACGAAAAATACACACTCACGGTTATCAGTAAAGGCAATACCTACACTGCTTCAGAAACCTTGCAGCCTGTTGCTAGTATCACTAAAATCGTTCAAAACAATCAAGGAGGTTTTACAGGAACTAATAAAGAAATCAAAACATATTATCAAGATCCCGCTGGTGTAAGCAATTATTACCTTTATAAATATGCCTATTCCAATCGAAAAAAATCAGATTTTTACGTCGATGAAGATGAGTTTTTTAACGGAAACGAATTCTTTAGTATATCACAAAATGACGAGCTAAAAAAAGATGATACTATCGAAGTGAGCCACTTTGGAATTTCAAAAGCCTACTACAATTACATGAGTATTTTAGTAAGCATTGCTGGTAATAGCGGCGGCGGACCCTTTCAATCTCCACCTGCAACAGTTAGAGGAAATATTGTCAACACTACAGATTCGGCTAATTATCCACTGGGCTATTTTTCCCTAAGTGAAGTCGATGTTAAAAATTATACAGTTGAATAATTGGGAGCTTATCCTGCTGTTCATTTCAACAAAAACAGGTTTTAAACAGTTTTTTAGTCCGTATAAGAAGCTTCCTTTGGTCGCTCTTCTACAGTCAAAAAACTAAAGTTTACAATCTGTTTTTGGTTTTCATTTCCATCTGGGCTAAAGTGAAGTTGCCGTTTCCTGTTTACATATTTTAACTAACTTTAAAGTCAAAAATTTATCGTGTAAACGTACCAGAAAATCTAAATTCAAAATTCATAAAATATAAATCCTCATGTCTTCACACCATATCGTACGCGACGATCAAGAACCTGCATTAATTATTGCCAATGGTGCTTCCTGTAATCCAGAATTATTAGGGCAGCTTTTAGAATGGTCTCCACTTGTTATCGTTTTAGATTCAGCAATGGTTCGCGTGATGGAATTAGACATAAAAGTCGATGTTCTTTTAGGCGATTTTGACAGAGGATTTGATCCTGAAATTTACAAAACATCGCAATATCCTATTGAAATTATTCATACGCCTGATCAAAACAAAACCGACTTAGAAAAGGCATTTGATTATTTAATAGAAAGAAAAATCCCGGCAGTAAATGTAGTTTGGGCAACTGGCCGAAGAGCAGATCACACGATTACAAATCTCACCAATATTACCAGATATAGAAATCTATTAAAAATTGTCATTCTAGACGATCATTCTAAGGTTTTTCTATTACCCAAAAAATTCGAAAAATGGTATACTGCCAATACGCCTATTTCGTTAATTCCTATCGGTAATGTGACAGGCATTCATTCTGAAAATTTATTTTATCCATTAAAAAACGATAGCCTAACTATAGGATATCGGACTGGAAGCAGCAACCACGTTGCACAAGACGGACTGGTTACCATATCACATGATGAAGGAGATTTATTGATGATGGAATGTCTGGATTAGCATCTACTCTAGATTCAATAATGCATTTCTAACTATTTCATAATGACTCCACGGAATAAAATGATTGGCCTCATCAATAACTATAGAATCAATTGATTGGGCTGCTACAAAGCTTTTTTTCATAAAAGCCACATTGCTAAACGGCACTAAAGCATCTTTGGTTCCATGAATAATTGTGACAGCACTTGTTATTTTTTTCAAGTCAGGTGCTAAACTAAATAAATCTTTTTTTAACCACCACAATTCATCATTTGAAGGGCGCAAAGCACCAGGAATTAAATAACGTAATGGAACTGATTTAACGACCGTGCGCCATTGTTCTGGGTTTTCGGCCTTTGGATCTAATGATCCTGCAAGTATCACAACATGTTTATACCATGAAGGATGATCAGCAGCTAGCTTTGCCACCATAGGACCGCCATAGGAATGTCCTACAAGAATCATCGGTTGTTTGTTATCGATTAGTTTGATAAAGGAGCCTATTATTTGAGATTGCACCGTTAAATTTTGAGCATCCCCAAAATCACTATACCCAAAACCCGGTCGATCAATAGCAATCATACGGTATTTCTTCAACAAGGTGGTGTCCTGTAAATATTCTTTAAAAGCATTCCAACTTCCTGGCGATCCGTGTACAAAAATCAACGTGGGCTTTTGAGCATTACCCGTTTCTATATAATGTAGATTGTGTCCGTCAACTAGAGCATCCTTATCTAGAAAAACGGTTTTCGAAGCTCCAAAAAAGGCATTCGTTTCCTTACTGGAATAGCGCATCGTCATACAAGCTTGACACATTATGATATAAAAGACCAAAAAACTATAAACGATGTAGCGTTTCTTGAAACGAAATTTTGCAGGAATAAAAACCATCTTTACTGATATTTTTTATAAAAGTAATCGTTTTTAGGCTTCAAAAAAACCACGTTGTTTTATTTTATGATTTATTTCTGAGCTATTTATCGTGTCAATGAAGCCTTTAAGCATTTACAACTTTGGAATCCCTATATTTGCATCGAAATAAAGAAAATGAAAGCGAAAACGATTACCGAAAAGACGAATTTACACCCAAGAAATCTTGATAAATTTGGATATGATTTTGAGCAATTAATTATAAAATCACCTGAATTAAAAACTTTTGTCGCTGTAAATGAGCACCAAATAGAAACCATCAATTTCAGTAATCCTGATGCTGTAAAAGCACTGAACAAAGCGTTGCTTTTGTACCATTACAATATTAAAAATTGGGATATCCCTAAAAACTATTTGTGTCCGCCAATTCCAGGAAGAGCTGATTACATTCACTACTTAGCAGATTTATTGGCTTCAAGCAACAACGGAAACATTCCTGAAGGCGAGATCGTTCAAGGATTAGACATAGGTGTAGGTGCCAATTGCATTTATCCTATTATAGGAAATTCAGCGTACGGTTGGAGTTTTGTGGGAACCGACATTGATGTGCTTGCTATAGAAAACTGTGGCGCGATCATTGAAGAAAATCCAAAATTAATTGATGCCATCAGTTTGCAGCAACAAACGGAAGCTCGTTTTATTTTCAAAAATATAATTACGCCTGAGGATAAATTTACCTTTACGATTTGTAACCCGCCTTTTCATGCATCACAAGATGAGGCTACCAAAAGTACATTGCGAAAAATAAATAATTTAGAATCCCAGAGTGCTGCTACTAAAACAACTAAACCTATTTTAAATTTTGGTGGCCATAATGCCGAATTGTGGTGTGAAGGTGGCGAACTTGGTTTCGTGACTCAGATGATATACGAAAGTGCCAAATATCCAATGCAATGTTTGTGGTTTACGACTTTAGTCTCGAAAAAAGAAAATCTCTCTAGTCTATACAAAACATTAAACAAAGTCAGCGCTGTCGAAATTAAAACCATTGATATGGCTCAAGGCCAAAAAACAAGCCGAATTGTAGCTTGGACTTTTTTAAGTGTAGCACAGCAAAAAGCATGGAAATTCGAATAAAAACTCCTTTTCACCTGAATATTTCATCTCACTAATAATACTTTGATAGTCTTGAAAATCAATTTGTAACGATACAGTTTCCAATTATTCATTTAAAAGGAAGCCCTTTAAACACTTCTATTTTAAATCTATAATTAAATTTTCCACAATTTATTTTTCCAAAAAAATAACTATTCCTAAATAGTTATTTTTTTTTATAAAATATTGAACAAAAATTAATTATTAACATAATTTTAATTAGATTTGATAAATAAATATTTAAAATAGTCACAAATACATTTCTTTGACGATTCATCAAAAAGAGAATTAAAAACCTTACTATTAAATCCAAAAAAAAATTAAATACTCTTTTTAAGATAATTTACTTTTAAAATAATGAGCTAATTCAAACTAAATGGTAAAAAAGCAGCCCTTACATATCGACATACTTGAAGACTCCGCACTTTGGAACAGTCTGAAAGAAGGGAATGAAAATGCTTTTTCAGTACTTTTTAAAAGACATTATTCTCATTTAGTCCGTTATGGAAACTCCTTATTTCCTTATCCTGAAAAAGTACAAGACTGTGTACAAGATGTTTTTACAGATCTATGGATTTACAGAGACAAATTGAGTGACAAAGTAGTTGTAAAAGCCTACTTATTAGCCTGTGTTCGCAAGCGGATTACCCGATCACAAGAACGGGATCGTATTTTTAGGCTAAGCTCCTCTATAGATACGATTGAATTTTTATTTGATTTTTCAATAGAACACGAACTTATTTCTGATGAAACTACAGCTTCTAAAGTGTCACATCTCAATCAACTGATTAATGATTTGCCTTCTCGACAAAAAGAGGCTTTATATCTTCGTTACACCCAAGAACTTACTGTAGACCAAATTGCTGATACACTTAACATTAATTATCAATCAGCAAACAATCTTTTGCACCGAGCACTGTTAAGCTTACGCAAAGATTGGAAAGGAACTATCTGTTGCATTTTAATGCTATTTACATTGGCGTTCTAGTCTTCCAAAAAAAAATACCATTTAGTGAGTATCAATTAAAAAAATTGTCCTCTATATAATTGTAACCCTTTTTTTGATGCAACACCGTAATAATTATACCGAGATAGAACACTTTTTAGCTGATGAATCATTCCGATTATGGGTGTGTTGCAAAGACGTCCAACAAGAATGGGAAGAATGGACTTTAGAAAATTCCAGTCGTGCTAAACTGGTCGAAGAATCCAGATTATGGCTTTTAGCGATGAACGTTCCTAATGATGATTTAGCTGCGGATGAGGTTCAACATGCTCTAGAAGCTACTTGGGGAAAAATTGAAAGAACTGAAGGAAATAAAAAGGAGAAACCAGTTCTTAAACTTTTGCGAAAAAGATGGTTTAATGGAGTAGCTGTAGTTTTGATTATAAGCCTTTTAACAGGCTGGCTATACAATCAAAGCAACACTTCTGAAAACGCTGCACTGACATATAGTGAACTTATAAACGAAAATGACGAAGGTTTAGTTGAGCAAACTAACAATTCAGACAAACCACAAATTATAACATTATCCGATGGTAGTTCTGTTTTACTTCAACCCAACAGTAAACTAAGTTATCCTAAAATATTTGTGGGCAATGAAAGAAAAGTGTACCTCTCTGGTGAAGGTTTTTTCGAAATCAGTAAAGACCCTAAAAAACCATTTTTCGTCTTTGCGAATGAAATAGTTACAAAAGTAGTAGGAACCAGTTTTAAAATAAAAGCATACGCTAATCAGCCAAATGTGGAAGTGGTGGTTCGAACTGGAAAAGTAAAAGTAAGATCTAATGAATTAATCTCTAATCCAAAAGACCAACTGATTGTTTTATTACCAAATCAAGCTTTGCGATTCGTTCGAAAAAGCTTACTTTTTAATAAGATTACTGATATCACACAGGATGAATCATTGAGTCGTTCCACCAGTAATATAGAGCAATTAGGATTTGAATTTACAGACATTCCTGTTTCACAAATTTTCAAAACTATTGAGCAGGCGTATTTAGTGAAAATTGATTTCCCTCAAACAAAATTAAATAATTGCTATCTCACTACCTCTTTAAGCGATCAGCCTTTACCTGAAAAATTAAAAATTATTTGCAAAAGCATTGGTAACAATACGAGTTATGAAATGAATGGAAACCAAATTAAAATTATATCTGACGGATGTAACGAATAGCAACTCGCCAATGAATAAAAACAATACAATAAAAAAGCGCCGAAAATGCTGTAACATTCTCGACGCCTTGAATAAAATCAATTCGCTCTCTGTAAAGAGTAACTGCAGTGTTCTATCAATACCCTAACTAACAAATATTAATAAAAACAGACCAAAACTATGAAAAAAACCGTCCTTAAACAACGACTACTAATTCGAATTATGAAAATAACCTTATTTCAATTTGTTTTAGCGCTTGTCTTTTCAAGTGTAACAATAGCGAACAATATCAGAGGTCAAAAAAAACTGGACACAAAGGTAACTATTACCGTGACCGATTTGAACTTAGATACTGCATTGACTAAACTTGAAAAATTAGCACATGTGAAATTTTCGTATAATTCGAGAATGTCACAATTGAACCAAAAAGTGAGTGTTATTGCTAATAATGAAGCATTATCAAGTGTACTAAATCGCATTTTAAAACCATTAAAAATTAATTATACTGAAGTTAGCAATCAAATTATTTTACAAAAGGAAGAAATTGATAAAACAGGAAGTAATGGAGAATTTATCTCACTTTTAAATCAAAACGCAGTGGCTGAAATCATTAAAGGCCGCGTTGTTGATGAAAAAGGAGACTCTTTACCTGGCGTAACGGTTCTTGTAAAAGGAACTAAAAAAGGCACAACAACAGATATCGATGGGAGTTATACCATCAATGCTGAAATTGGAGACGTTTTGCAATTTTCTTATGTGGGATTAGAAACTAAATCCGTAACCGTAACTGGAACAACATTAAATGTTACTTTGACGGGAAGTGGAGAAACGTTGCAAGATGTTGTCGTAATCGGTTCCCGGAATGCCGCCAGAACAGTAACAGAATCTGCAGTGCCTATTGATGTTATCAGCATGAAAGAGATCAATTCTAAAGGACCTCAAGTAAATTTGAACCAAATTATGAATATGGTAGCACCATCCTTTACATCTGCCACGCAAACTGTAGCTGATGGAACGGATCATATTGACCCAGCTCAATTGAGAGGTTTAGGTCCGGATCAAGTACTGGTGTTAGTAAATGGAAAAAGACGTCATACATCATCTCTAGTAAACGTTAATGGTTCACCTGGTAGAGGTGCTGTAGGAACCGATTTAAATGCTATTCCTGCTTTTGCTATTGAAAAAATTGAAGTATTACGAGATGGAGCATCCGCACAATATGGTTCTGACGCTATTGCAGGTGTAATCAACTTAAATGTGAAGAAAAACACAAACAAATTAGAGGTAGCACTTTTCGCGGGAAGTCATTTTTCTAAGGGAGCAAACGACCATGCTGGCGGAAATGATGGAAACAATCTTCAGCTGGATTTAAACTATGGAACTGGTCTTGGTAAAGAGAAAAGTTTTATAAACTTTACAGGAAGTTTTCAATTAAGAGACCAAACAGGAAGAGCAGGACTTGAAGGAGACACAAGACAAGAATTTACCGGTTATAATGCAATCGAACGTGTAGCATCAGCCAACGGAATTGATGTCAATTCTTATTTTGGAAATAGTAACAATATGACTGCTGCTAATCAAACTGCTTTAATTTCGGCAATAAAAACTTATGCACCACAAGTAAGCTATTTCACTCCAGCAAAACAGTCGGAAATAAGCAGTGCTACAACTCTTGCAGCACTTAGAACTGCATTGAATTTTAATAATACCGACCAAGAAATTGCTGCAAGGGGTTTGACTAGAAGAGACTTTAATCAAAAAGTAGGGCAATCTTCTTTAGCAAGTAGCCAAATATTTGTAAATGCAGCTTATCCAATATCCAAAAATTCTGAATTATATGCTTTCGGTGGTTATAGTAACCGAAACGGTGCGGCAGCTGGTAACTATAGAAGACCAAGTACAGCCAATGCTTCGACTGCTGTTTATCCTAATGGTTTTTTACCAGAAATTCATTCGGAAATTAGCGATATATCTGCAGCTGTAGGTTTAAGAGGTAAAGTTTTTGAAACTTGGAATTATGATTTGAGTAATACTTATGGTAAAAACTCATTTGGTTTCAACGTAGAAAATTCGATAAATGCAACTTTAGGAACATTGTCGCCAAGCACATTTGATTCTGGTAAATTATCATTTGCACAAAACACAACCAATTTTGATGTAAGCAAAAAATTCGACAAATTAAATGTAGCTTTCGGAGCAGAATTTCGTCACGAAAATTATATAATTGCAGCAGGAGAAGAAAAATCGTATGCTGCATATGACATAAATGGTGCGCTTGTAAATGCGACCACAGCTAATAACTTAAGAGTTACTGATTTTTATGGCACAAATCGCGGAGCGGGAGTACAAGTGTTCCCAGGTTTTGGCCCAGCTAATGCTTTGAACAAAGATCGAAATAGTGTAGCGCTTTATGCTGATTTAGAGTATGAAATCACTGAAAAATGGATGGTGAATGGAGCTGTACGTTTTGAAAATTATTCTGATTTTGGAAATACTTTAAATTACAAATTAGCTTCTCGTTACAAAATTGCGCCAAACTTTAATGTAAGAGGTGCTGTTGCAACTGGATTTAGGGCGCCTTCCTTGCACCAAATATATTTTAATAATACGTCTACACAGTTTGCACTTGGTACCGCAGTGCAGGTTGGAACCTTTAATAATGATTCACAAGCGGCTCAATTATTAGGAATTCCACAATTAAAACAAGAGGAATCTCAGAGTGCCAGCGTTGGTTTTACTGCAAAAATTCCGTCGGCAAAGCTAACCTTTACCGCAGATGCTTACAGTATATATATTAAAGATAGAGTAGTATTAACAGATCAATTTGCCAGACCAGCTGGTGCACAAACACCTGGTTCTACAGGAGCAACTTTACAAGGCATTTTTGACGCCGCAGGAGCAACAGCTGCACAATTTTTTGGCAACTCCATCGACACTAGATCAAAAGGATTAGACATCGTAATTAGTCATAAAATTGAATTAAACGAAGCCATTACATTGAATAATGATTTAGCTGGAACTTTTTCTCAAACAAGAAAAGTGGGCGATATTCACGCTTCTCAAATCTTGGTCGATAATGGCCAAATAAACAGATACTATTCAGAAATTAACAGAGTTTATCTAGAAGAGGCAGTACCAAGAGTTAAATTCAACTTAACCAATAGTCTGTCATACAAAAAATTCGATTTCTTTTTGAGAAACGTATATTTTGGACAAGTAACCGATGGTGAAATTGTTGATGCAAATGGTGATGGAACTATTAATGCCATTGTTGTAAATGGACGACATGTAGAAAATGAACATTTAATATTAGATGCAAAAATAATTACTGATATATCCGTTGGTTACAATTTTACTAAAAATGCTAGATTTGTAATTGGAGCCAATAACCTATTAGATATTTACCCAACTGTAAACTTCAAAACACAAACTGTCGCTTTACGTGCATCTGGTGTAGATGCAAGTGGTAATATAATTTATTCTCCAACTACTGCAGCGAATAATACTATTGATCAGACTACAGGTAATCAATTCACTTACTCAAGACGTACCTCTCAATTTGGTCAAAATGGTCGTTTCCTTTTTGCTAGGTTAAGCTTCAGTTTCTAATAATTTATATTTCTCTAATGAAACCATCCTGTCATATCGGGATGGTTTTTTTTTGGCAAAAAGTTTAGAAAAAAAAGAATCCAAACTTTGTACCTTTGTCTCTCTTAACCTTTGTCCCTTGTTTTAAATGAATTTCCAAGTAGTATCTGATTACCAGCCAAAAGGCGACCAACCGCAAGCCATCGCAAAATTAGCACAAGGAATAGTTGATGGAGATCAGTTCCAAACGCTTTTAGGAGTTACAGGATCCGGAAAAACATTTACGGTGGCCAATGTGATCCAAGAAGTACAAAGACCAACATTAGTTTTGGCACATAACAAAACTTTGGCAGCACAATTATACTCGGAATTCAAGCAATTTTTCCCGAATAATGCTGTCGAATATTTTGTTTCATACTACGATTATTACCAACCCGAAGCATTTATGCCCGTTACAGGCGTTTTCATTGAAAAAGATTTGTCCATCAATGAAGAACTGGAAAAAATGCGAATGTCAACCACTGCTTCACTACTTTCTGGACGTAGAGATATTTTAGTAGTAGCATCGGTTTCTTGTTTGTACGGTATTGGAAACCCGATAGAATTTCAGAAAAATCTAATTCCAATTGAGAAAGGCCAGATTATTTCTCGTACCAAATTATTACATCAATTGGTACAAAGTTTATATTCTAGAACTGAAGCCGATTTTAATCCTGGAAGTTTCAGGATAAAAGGAGACACTGTTGATGTGTATCCTAGTTATGCAGATGAAGCCTACCGCATTCATTTTTTTGGTGATGAAATTGAGGAGATCGAAAGCTTTGACACCAAGAATTCTCAAGTCCTTGAGAAATTTGAAAGACTGACTATTTATCCCGCTAATATGTTTGTGACTTCGCCAGATGTATTGCAAAATGCAATTTGGGAAATCCAACAAGATTTAGTCAAACAAGTTGATTATTTCAAGGAAATAGGAAAACATTTAGAAGCAAAACGTTTGGAAGAACGCACCAATTTTGATTTAGAAATGATCCGAGAATTAGGATATTGTTCTGGAATAGAAAATTACTCGCGTTACCTTGATGGCCGACTGCCCGGAACAAGACCCTTTTGCTTACTGGATTATTTTCCCAAAGATTATTTGATGGTGGTCGATGAAAGCCACGTAACGCTTTCACAAGTAAGCGCTATGTATGGCGGAGACAGAAGCCGAAAAGAAAATTTAGTTGAATATGGTTTTCGACTTCCTGCTGCGATGGACAATCGTCCGTTGAAGTTTGAAGAGTTCGAAGCCATGCAGAATCAAGTCATATACGTATCCGCTACACCAGCAGATTATGAGTTACAGAAAACTGAAGGAGTGGTTGTCGAGCAGGTAATTCGTCCTACAGGTTTATTAGATCCCATTATTGAAATTCGACCGAGCTTAAACCAAATAGATGATTTAATTGAAGAAATTCAGGTTCGAGCCGAAATTGACGAACGTGTTTTAGTGACGACTTTAACCAAAAGAATGGCCGAAGAACTAGCCAAATATTTAACTAAAGTCAATATTCGTTGTCGTTACATTCACTCTGAAGTAGATACTTTGGAACGAATAGAAATTATGCAAGATTTGCGAAAAGGGATTTTTGATGTTTTGATTGGTGTGAATTTACTTCGTGAAGGATTAGATTTACCTGAGGTTTCGTTGGTAGCAATTTTAGATGCGGATAAAGAAGGATTTCTAAGAAGTCATCGTTCGCTTACACAAACCATTGGCCGCGCTGCGAGAAATTTGAATGGAAAAGCAATTATGTATGCAGATAAAATTACCAATAGTATGCAAAAAACGATTGATGAAACTACCTATCGCAGAACCAAACAGATTAATTACAATACTGCAAATAATTTAACTCCTCAGGCTTTAAACAAAAAGATAGAAAGTGCCTTTACAAAAAACCCGCTAGTAGATTACGAGTTAGGAAACTCTTTGAACGCTGCCGCAGAACCAGAAAACCTGTACCTATCTAAACCTGAAATTGAAAAACTGATTCGTGAAAAAAGAAAATCAATGGAAAAATCTGCTAAAGAATTAGACTTTATGCAAGCGGCTAAATTACGTGATGAAATAAAAGCATTGCAAGGACAATTGACTTAATTATACTGCTCCTGAAAAACATTCAACAAAACTGCTCCGTCAATAATTGCGTTTGGTGCGTTTTGCATCAATTTAAGAACTCTTTTTGTTGCTGTCGGATTCAATCCCATATTTATTGCAATTTGCTGAAGAGTAATCATTTCTTTTTCATGTAAAATTCCGTCACAGTACATCAACAAGGCCAATCTATAAAATTGTTGAATACGCAAAAACTCTGTTTTAATAGGTATTTGTGGTGCCTCTTCATGAAAAAACTGATTAAATTCGTCTTTATTTATCTGTAACCCTTGAGCAATAATTGCTAAGAAATCATATTCTCGTTTGTGCAATTGTCCATCAACAGTAGAAAACGCAATCATCTCTAAAAGTAAACTTCTCTTTTCTTCGAATGTATTCATCAAATTATTATTTTTAGCTAAAATATTGTTTTTAATTTAAAACACAAAAACTAATAATGATTAGAAATACGTTCCTACTCCTCCTCTTTATTTTAATACCCGTAAAAATAAATGCGCAAGAGAAAATGCAAAATATTGGGAGCACTGCTACAAAGCAAGTTTCCACTTTTACAATTGACGCCCCACAATTGAAGAGCACAAAGAAAATTTGGGTGTATTTGCCTAAAAATTATGCCAATTCAAAAAAGAAATTCTCGGTCATTTACATGCATGACGCGCAAAATTTATTTGATGCCAAAACATCGTATGCTGGCGAATGGAACGTTGATGAAAAATTAGACAGTCTAAATGCACCCGTTATTATTATAGGAATCGAGCATGGAAATGATACCCGTATGGAGGAATTAACGCCTTTCAAGAATGTAAAATATGGTGGTGGAAAAGCCGATGACTATTTAGCTTTTATCGTGAAAACGTTAAAACCATACGTTGACAAAAACTACAAAACCAAACCCGACAAAAAACATACTCTTATCATGGGAAGTTCGCTTGGTGGTTTGAATTCTTTTTATGCGGTTTTAAAATACCCAGAAGTATTTGGTAAAGCAGGAGTATTTTCACCTTCCTTTTGGTTCTCCAAAGACATTTATACCCTTATGGAACAATCAAAAAAGACAAAAGCAAAAATCTATTTTCTATGCGGTGACAAGGAAAGTGACGATATGGTTTCTGATTTGAACAAAATGGAATACCTGCTGAATTCCAACAGATGTTATTGTTTGAACTTGAACCAGAAAAAAATTGTAAAAGACGGTCAACACAATGAAAAATTATGGCGAGATGGATTTGTACAAGCTATTTTATGGCTTGGTTATTAATAGCATCAATATAAAACAGATATTTTATGGAACTGATTTTAAGAGAGTACAACCTAAAATTAAAACATACCTTCACAATTTCGAGAAAATCAATCGACTTTCAGCCATCTTTAATTGTTGAATTAAAGAGCGATGGGTTTTCTGGTTTCGGCGAAGCCACTTCCAACCCTTATTACCACACTACCGTTACAATGATGCGTGCTGATTTAGAAAAAATTAGACCATTAATTGAAGCGAGTATTACCGAAACTCCAGAAGAATTTTGGACAAAAATCCATCCCTATTTGCAGAATAATATGTTTGCTCTATGCGCTCTTGACGTCGCATATAATGATTGGTATGCGCGTAAAAAAGGAAAAAAACTATACGAATTGTGGAATTATACGATCGATAAAAATCCATTGACAGATTATACCATTGGAATTGCTTCTATCGAAAAAATGATTGCAAAAATGAAAGAACTGCCGTGGCCAATTTATAAAATAAAATTAGGAACGCCAGAGGATATTGCTATTGTTACTGCTCTTAGAAAACATACTGATGCTGTTTTTCGCATAGATGCTAATTGCGGCTGGACTGTTGATGAAACGATCAGTAACGCCATCGAATTAAAAAAATTAGGTGTCGAATTTTTAGAACAACCATTAAAAGCTGATGATTGGGCAGGACACAAGGAAGTCTACAAGCATACTGTTTTACCAATTATCGCTGATGAAAGCTGTATCATTGAAACGGATGTCGCAAAGTGTCAACATCATTTTCATGGAGTGAATATAAAATTAGCCAAATGTGGCGGCTTAACTCCAGGCAGACGCATGATTAACGAAGCCAAACAGCTAGGTATGAAAACAATGGTAGGTTGCATGACGGAATCTACGGTGGGGATATCAGCAATAGCTCACTTATTACCGCAATTGGATTACGTAGATATGGACGGCGCATTGCTTTTAGCCGAAGATATTGCTACCGGAATCACGCTCGAATATGGAAAAACTACCTATTCTGAACACAATGGGACCGGCGTAATTTTACTTTAAATATTTTATCATCAAACCAATTCTAAAACTAAAATTGTGTTGTAATTGCTTTTAAAACGTACCTTTGTAAAAAATTATGATGATGACAAATAACGATATCTTTAAAAAACTTCGCGTTGCACTTATGTTGCGTGACGATCAAATAGTTGAAATATTAGAATTGGTAGATTTTAGAATAACCAAATCAGAGCTAGGTGCTTTTTTTCGGGATGAAAAACATGAAAATTACATGGAATGTGGCGATCAAGTGCTACGTAATTTTCTAAATGGATTGGTTATTCACTTGCGTGGAACCAAAGAAAATCCAAAAAATCCAAATGATGTTTTAGCCAAACACAAAGCACAAATTCCAGCGAAAGAAAGTGTAAAAGAGCGACCAGAATTTAAAGCCAAACCAAGAGATGAAGAGCGTTCTCGAGGTGATGAAGCGCCTTCGAAGAAAAAACCTGCAACCAAGAATAATTCAAAAAAACAATATCCCAAAGGTAATTCTAAAATACAAGTTGTAGAGAAAGTGAAATTTAATTTCGGTAAAGGCAGCAAATCCTAACCGTGAAAACGGCGTTAGTAATTGGAAGCACTGGTCTAATAGGCTCTGAACTATTGAAAATTCTTTTAGAGAGTCCAGAGTATACTAAGGTGGTGACTTTCGTAAAAAGAGATTTAGGAATCCGTCATCCCAAATTAACACAATACGGTATTGATTTTGATAAGCCAGAAACTTATGAAAATCTTGTTGTAGGGGACGATTTCTTTTGCACGATTGGCACAACGATCAAAAAAGCAGGAAGTCAAAGCGCATTCAGAAAAGTAGATTATGAGTATCCGCGACAGTTTGCCAATTTTGCAAGGCAAAACAAAGTCAAAAAATTTCTGATAATTTCCTCTCTAAATGCCAATGCAAAATCAAGTAATTTCTATTTGAAAACCAAAGGAGACATTCAAGATTTTCTCAAAAATTGCGAATTCGAAAGCGTTGCTGTACTGCAGCCCTCCCTTCTTTTAGGAAACCGAGCAGAATTTAGATTCGGTGAAAAAGTAGGTGCCTTTTTCATGCAAACGTTTTCATTTGTGTTTCAAGGCAACTTGAAAAAATATAAGGCGATTGAAGGTAAAACTGTTGCAAAAGCAATGTTTAAAATAGCTCAAAGAAACGACACAGGTTTCAAAATATATGAATCGGATGCGATTCAAGAAATTGGAAAGTAATACAATTGCAAAATCCTGAATGAGAGTTCAGGATTTTTTGTACATTTAGTTTGCATCAATGAATTTACACCTTCCAATATGAAATGCCTCTTTACCCTTTACACATTATTTTTTACAACACTATTTTTTGGACAAAAGAATAAAATTGAACAACCAGCGGTGTTTATTGATTCTAACTTAATTGCAAGAAATGCAATTGAATATATCAACCCAAATGAAATTGAATCCGTGAATGTTATCAAAAAGGACACCATAATAAATGCTGTTTTGTTTCATGGTCAGCTTTACATTACTTCTAAAAACCCTAAGAAATACGACTTTCTAACTTTAGAAAAAATCAAAACTGAATTTACAAAAATTAAAAGTAACGACGTCATTTACATGGTAAATGGAGCATTTATAAAAGACAATATTGATACTTTCAAATTAGACCGAAACTATATTTTAAAAGTTGAAGTTACTAATTCAGAAGAATTTTATAACCTAAGAGAGAGTACCGCCAAATTTGACATTATCAACATATTAGGAAAAACCAAAGAAAATTTAGATGATAAAAATAAGATTTTATTAAGAGGTCATGAAGCCATAGGAGTTAAATAGATTGTGTTTTAAATAATTTTTAAATCCCATTTTAAGAACTACAACTTAACATCGAACATCCCACTTTATCTCTAGCCCAATCGGGTCTTTTGGCAAACCATTTTTGAAACTGGGGTTGTTCGTCATATGGATTTTTGAGCATTTCGAATAATTCTTTCAATAAGTCATAATCTCCTTTATCCGCGTCATCTATACACAACTGCGCCATGTAATTTCGCAGCACGTATTTTGGATTAACTAAATTCATCAGCTCTTTTCTTTCTGTATCTAAAAGTTTTTCTTCATTAATTCGAATGCTGTACCGCTCCAACCAATCGTACCATTCCTTCATTGCATTTTCATTTAAATCCTTTTCATTGTAAAAAGCTTCTTTGACAGCATTGAAAGCGATTGTAACGGAATCATCTTTTGAAACAGTACTTAAATTTCTAAAGAAAATCGTCATATCTGTTTCTACTCTTTCCAATAATTCTACCAAAACGCCAACTAAAAGCAAGTCACTTTCTTTCTTGTCTTGAAGACCAAGTTTATTTTGCATCATTATCAAATATTCGCGTTCGTAATCAACGCTAAACTTATCTAGAATAGTTTCTAGTGGTTTTGCATCCTCAATCAGTGGATACAAAGCATTAGCTAATTGGTACAAATTCCACAAAGCAATTTCAGGTTGGTTGCCAAAGCGGTATCTTTTATGTTGTCTGTCGGTAGTATTTGGCGTCCAGCCAGCATTGTAATCTTCTAACCAGCCGTACGGTCCATAATCAATCGTAATGCCGTGAATTGACATATTATCGGTATTCATTACACCATGAACAAAGCCTACGCGTTGCCATTCGATAATCATTTTTTTTGTAGATTCAGCAACTGCAGCAAAAAACGCAAGATATTTTTCGGCTCCTTCGCTTGTAATAGCTGGAAAATGGTGTTTGATAGTAAAATCAGTAAGTAATTTGAGATTAACAAGATCATTTTGCGAAGCCAATATTTCAAAACTTCCAAAACGAATAAACGATGGCGCTACTCTACAAACGATGGCACCTTTTTCATACGCTGGATTTCCGTTGTACAACACATCGCGCAACACAGGATCGCCTGATAGCATTAGCGACAGCGAACGTGTCGTAGGAACACCTAAATAATGCATGGCTTCGGCACATAAATATTCTCTGATGGAGGAGCGCAATACCGCAAAACCATCCGCAGTTCTAGAATATGGTGTAGGCCCAGCACCTTTTAGTTGTAAAGTGAATGTCGCATCTTCATGAACTACTTCAGTAAGATTTATAGCGCGGCCATCACCCAATTGTCCAGCCCAATTCCCAAATTGATGTCCAGCATAACACAAGGCAAAAGGTTGGGTATTGGGATAAATTGTAGTTCCTGAAAACGTATTTAAAAAATCAGAAGAAAGTACATCTTCATCCGAAAGTCCGAGTGTAGTAGCCATGTCACCATTCGCATGAATTAAACTCGGATTAGAAGGCTTGGTCGGAGCAACATAGGAATAACATGTTTTTTTTACTTGTCTTGGACTATTTTCAAGATCAGGATCAGCGGGTAAATTAGTTATAAAATTATTTTGTATCTTAAGTTTCATGAGTTGTTGCAATTAGAAAACAAAGATAACCGTTGCTTACAATAAAACTTTACACTTTCAAGTAATATTATGATTTGTTCTCCTTAGTAATAGGAACTGCTTTAAACTAAAAAAACCTGTTTGATTACTCAAACAGGTTTTTGAAATATAAAAATTTTATTAATTAAGAAAGTGCTGCTTTTACTTGATCTGCTGCTTCTTGAAATTCAACTGCAGATAAAATTGGCATTCCTGAATTATCTATTAATTCTTTTGCGATTGCTGCATTAGTACCTTGTAAACGAACAATAATTGGCACTTTGATTGCGTCACCCATATTTTTATAAGCATCAACAACTCCTTGTGCCACACGGTCACAACGAACGATTCCACCAAAAATATTAATCAAAATTGCTTTTACGTTTTGATCTTTTAAGATAATACGAAAAGCAGTTTCAACACGTTTTGCATCAGCAGTTCCACCTACGTCAAGGAAGTTAGCAGGCTCAAAACCAGCATACTTGATTAAATCCATAGTTGCCATTGCTAATCCAGCTCCGTTTACCATACATCCTACAGTACCGTCAAGATCCACGTAGTTTAATCCTACTTCTTTTGCTTCTACTTCGATTGGATTTTCCTCACGAACATCGCGCATATCAGCATATTTCTTTTGTCTGTATAAAGCATTATCATCGATATTTACTTTAGCATCGACAGCCATAATTTTATTATCAGATGTTTTTAAAACCGGATTGATTTCAAACATCGAAGCATCAGATCCAATGTATGCATTGTACAAAGAGTCGATGAATTTCACCATTTCTTTGAAAGCATTTCCAGAAAGACCTAGATTAAAAGCAATTCTTCTTGCTTGAAAACCTTGTAATCCAACAGAAGGATCAATTTCTTCCGTAAAGATTAAATGTGGAGTATGTTCTGCAACTTCTTCAATATCCATTCCACCTTCAGTAGAATACATAATCATGTTACGACCTGTAGCTCTATTCAATAAAACAGAAACATAAAACTCAGAAGTTTCACTTTCACCAGGGTAATAAACATCCTCAGCAATTAAAACTTTGTGTACTTTTTTACCTTCAGCAGAAGTTTGAGGAGTAATCAATTGCATTCCGATAATTTGCTCTGAAATCTCTTCTACTTGTTGTAAGTTTTTGGCAAGTTTTACTCCACCACCTTTTCCACGTCCACCGGCATGAACTTGGGCTTTTACAACATACCAACTTGTACCCGTTTCGGTTGTTAATTGTTTTGCAGCAGCAACCGCTTCTACAGGACTATTAGCAACGATTCCGCGTTGAATGCGAACTCCGTAGCTAGCTAAAATCTCTTTTCCTTGATATTCGTGTATGTTCATAATATAGAATTTGTCTGGCTTCTGAATTTTTTCAGTTTAAAAGTGGCACAAAAATAGCAAAATTAAATGTAACTGTTATTTTTTTTTCAATTAAATATAGGTCAAAATGAGACCAACCTGACGGATATGAAACCATTCTCACCAAACGATAAATTATAATAATTAATCACAAATTTGTTATAAATAGTCGCAATTCTGTTTTACCGAACTATTTTTTTCAAAATCAAGTGTCTAGCACCATCCAATTGCTTCACTTTTTATCGAAAAATCAAATCAGCAATGTTTAAATAACAATATTGATATTTATCCAACAAATTTCTATTATAAATATAAAAACAAGGCCATTTTAACCAATTCACTAACTATATGATACTAAATATTTAATTTTACATAAAAATAAAAAGTATGAAAGTTAAAGAACAAGGCCTATACTTACCCGAATTTGAACACGACAATTGCGGAGCTGGGTTCATTTGTAATCTAAACGGAAACAAGTCCAATGACATTATACACAAAGCACTAGACATATTAATTAAACTAGAACATCGTGGTGCAGTAAGTGCTGATGGGCGAACTGGAGATGGTGCGGGAATATTATTTGATATCCCTCATGATTTTTTTAAAAAAGTATGTGATTTTGAAATCCCAGCAGCAAAACAATATGCCGTGGGAATGGTGTTCATGCCCAAAAGTCCCAACCAAATCGCTTTTTGCAAAACCACTTTTGAAGCATCTATAAAAGATCAAAAGTTAGAAATTTTAGGATGGAGAACAGTTCCAGTTGACGCATCAAATTTAGGTCAAATCGCAGCTGAGAAAGAGCCCACGGTGCAACAAGTATTTGTAGGTAAAAATGGATTGGATTTGACAGAACAACAATTTAATGCTAAACTGTTTGCAGCTAGAAAAATTGCAGAACACGCTATCATAAATTCAAGAATTTCAGAAAGCTACAGGTTCTATTTTTCTAGTTTTTCTACAACAACTATCATATATAAAGGTTTGCTAATGCCAGAAGATATCAGCAGGTATTACACCGATTTACTCGATGACGACTTGGTAACCCGATTGGCATTGGTTCACCAACGATTTTCGACCAATACATTCCCATCTTGGGAACTCGCACAACCGTTTCGCTATATGTGTCACAATGGAGAAATCAATACGTTACGTGGCAACATAAGCCGCATGCGTGCACGTGAAGAGTTGATGAAAAGTGATGTTTTTGGCGATGATATCAAAAAATTATTCCCAATTATTTTAGAAGGAAAATCAGATTCAGCTTCAATGGATATGGTAATAGAATTGTTACTGATGACGGGCCGTTCCTTACCCGAAGCTATGATGATGGTAGTCCCAGAAGCTTGGGAAAAACACCAAACGATGTCGGAGGATAAAAAAGCCTTTTACGAATACAACGCTTGTATTATGGAACCTTGGGATGGTCCAGCCTCTATTCCTTTTACAGATGGTAACGTCATTGGAGCGCTATTGGATAGAAATGGATTGCGTCCTTCTCGATACACTTTAACCAAAAGTGGTTTCGTAATTATGTCTTCAGAAATTGGAGTATTAGATATCAAACCAGAAGATGTCATTCAACACGGCCGATTAGAACCGGGGAAAATGTTTTTGGTTGATATGAATGAAGGCCGAATTATCGAAGATGACGAAATCAAAAATGCAATTGTAACCAAACATCCTTATAAACAATGGCTTGACGAAAACTTACTTTCGCTAGCGCAAATTCCATACACTGATAATCTCATTCCGGTTGAAAATGTTGATTTTGAAACCAGACAGCGCTTGTTTGGATATACGATTGAAGATTTAAAAACAATCATCAACCCGATGGGTGCCGAAGGAGCCGAAGCGCTAAGTTCGATGGGCAATGACACACCACTTGCCGTTTTATCAGATCAGCCACAACTTTTGTATAATTATTTCAAACAGTTATTTGCTCAAGTTACAAACCCGCCTTTGGATGGTATTCGTGAAGAAATCATTACGGATATTAGTTTAGCAATTGGCGGAGATTATAATATTTTTGAAATTGTACCCAAGCATTGTAAAAAACTAAAAATCCAAAATCCGGTCATTTCCAACGAAGATTTGGACAAAATTCGAAACATTGATCATACCGATTTCAAGTCGGTCACCATTTCTACTTTATATGAAATAAAAAAAGGAGTAAACGGACTAGAACGCGCTCTTGAAAAAGCAGTACAAGCTACCTACAAAGCTGTTTCAGAAGGCTGCAATATTGTGATTTTATCAGACAGAGGTGTAAGCGAAAAAATGGCCCCTATTCCAATGTTATTAGCGTGTTCGTATATTCATCATTCGCTAAACATACTAAAAGTTCGATCAAAATTTGGTATTCTAATAGAATCGGCAGAACCACGCGAACCCCATCATTTTGCGCTATTATTTGGTTACGGAGCAAGTGCCATAAATCCATATATGGTCAATGAAATCATCCACAACCAGGTAAATGCAGGATTTATCACTGGTGTAAAAGCGGATTATGCCATCAAAAACTACAACAAAGCCATCGCAAAAGGGATTCTGAAAATCATGAATAAAATCGGAATTTCTACTTTGCATTCGTACAGAGCGGCACAAATTTTTGAAATCTTAGGATTGAACAAAACTTTTACTTCTAAATATTTTCCTTACACGCCATCACGAATTGAAGGAATTGGTTTGATGGAAGTCGAAAAAGAAATCAAAAAAAGATACCAAAAAGCCTTTCCAAATTCAAAAGTCAGTAATTTACTTCCACTCGAAATTGGCGGTGTCTACAGATGGAGACGATTAGGCGAAAAGCACATGTTCAACCCAACCACGATTTCTAAATTACAACAAGCTGTTCGTTTAAACAGTCCTGAAAGTTATAAAGAGTATTCTAAAATGGTCAATGATCAAAGTGAAAACTTAATGACTATTAGAGGTTTATTTGAATTCAATAACTTAGATCCTATTTCAATTGACGAAGTGGAACCTTGGACAGAGATTGTAAAAAAATTCAAAACAGGCGCTATGTCTTACGGATCCATCAGCCAAGAAGCACATGAAAACCTAGCGATTGCCATGAATAGAATTGGTGGAAAAAGCAATTCTGGAGAAGGTGGAGAAGATCCAAAACGTTTTCAAAAAGACTTGAATGGAGACTCTAGAAATAGCGCCATCAAACAAGTTGCCTCTGGCCGTTTTGGGGTTTCCATCAACTATTTGACCAACGCTCGCGAAATTCAAATCAAAATGGCCCAAGGTGCAAAACCCGGAGAAGGTGGTCAATTACCCGGTGAAAAAGTAGTGCCTTGGATTGCCGAAACTCGAAATTCAACACCGTATGTTGGCTTAATTTCTCCACCACCACACCATGATATTTATTCAATTGAAGATTTATCGCAGTTAATTTTTGACTTAAAAAATGCCAATCGCGAAGCTAGAATTAATGTCAAATTAGTTTCTGAAGTTGGTGTTGGTACCATCGCGGCAGGAGTTGCTAAAGCAAAAGCCGATGTGATTTTGATTTCAGGATACGACGGAGGAACTGGAGCTGCACCATTAACTTCATTACAACACACCGGCATTCCTTGGGAACTTGGACTTGCCGAAGCTCAACAAACATTGATTTTAAATGATTTACGAAGCCGTATCGTTTTAGAATGTGATGGCCAACTAAAAACGGGTCGCGATGTGGCTATTGCTGCATTACTTGGAGCTGAGGAATTTGGTTTTGCAACAGCGCCATTAGTAGCTTCTGGTTGTATTATGATGCGAGCGTGTCACTTGAATACATGTCCAGTAGGAATTGCAACACAAGATCCTGAATTGAGAAAAAATTTCAAAGGAACACCAGAACACATCATCAACTTCATGTATTTTATTGCTGAAGAGTTGAGAGAAATCATGGCACAACTTGGATTTAGAACATTAAAAGAAATGGTGGGACAATCTCAAAAACTGAATGTAAACAAAGCCATCAAGCATTACAAAGCAAGTGGATTAGATTTATCTTCCATTTTGTACAAGCCTGAAAAAGCAAAAGAAGTTCCCAATCACAATACAACAACGCAAGATCATGCTTTAGAACATGTACTTGATTTTGAAATTATAAAAGCGGCTATTCCATCAATTTACAGAAAAGAAAAAACAAGAGTCACCTTCGATATCAAAAACACCGATCGTTCTGTAGGAGCAATTCTAAGTAACGAAATTTCAAAAATATACGGTGCGCAAGGTTTACCCGAAGACACTATCTTAGTTGATTTTACAGGATCTGCTGGACAAAGTTTTGGGGCTTTTGCTACTAATGGTTTATCATTTAAAATTCATGGCAATTGTAATGATTATTTAGGCAAAGGGCTTTCTGGCGGAAAACTAATAATTAAAGTTCCTCCTACTGCTACTTTCAAACCCGAAGAAAACATCATTATTGGTAACGTAGCGCTATACGGGGCTATCACTGGCGAAGCCTACATTAATGGTATGGCGGGCGAACGTTTTTGTGTGCGGAATTCTGGAGCAACTGCCGTTGTAGAAGGAATTGGAGATCATGGCTGCGAGTACATGACAGGCGGAACTGTAGTGGTTTTAGGAAAAACAGGAAGGAATTTTGCAGCTGGAATGAGCGGTGGTATTGCGTATGTTTTTGATCCAAATAAAAAATTCGACGCTACTTTATGTAATATGGAAATGGTTGCTTTTGAATTATTGGAAAATGATGACTTTACTAAACTGAGACGTTTGATAAAAAATCACTCGCTCTATACGAGTAGTCCGTTGGCAAAAAGGATTCTAGAGGATTGGGAAAATCAACAGCAGCATTTTGTAAAAGTAATGCCTACTGATTACAAAAAAGCATTGCAGCGCTTAGCCCCCCAACCTCCGCAGGAGGAGCATGTGAAAGAGCTTGCTAGCATTTAAGATTTAGTGAATAAAATTATACAATCGTATTCTCGTTTCGGCTCCCCCTCCTTCGGAGGGGGCTGGGGGGAGGAAAAACATTTTTAATTATGGGAAAAATAGGAGGATTTAAAGAATATTCTAGAACCGACGAAAGTAATGTTGCAGTTCCAGAAAGAGTATCAAATTATAATGAATTTACAATTCCGTTAACCAAAGATAAAATCAAAGAACAAGGTTCCAGATGTATGGATTGCGGTATTCCATTTTGCCACAGCTCTTGTCCGTTAGGAAACTTAATTCCAGATTTCAATGACATGGTACATCAGGAGGAATGGGAAAGTGCCTTGAAAATATTACAATCTACCAATAATTTTCCTGAATTTACAGGAAGACTTTGCCCTGCTCCTTGCGAAAAATCATGTGTTCTAGGAATCATTAGCGAGCCAGTTGCTATCGAAAATATTGAAAAAAATATTATAGAAAGAGGTTTTGCCGAAGGTTGGATCAAACCACAACCGCCAGAGAATAGAACCGGAAAAACAGTCGCCGTAATTGGCTCTGGACCTGCTGGTTTAGCAGCAGCCCAACAATTAAACCGCGCCGGACATACCGTTACCGTCTTTGAAAGAGACAATGCCATTGGTGGATTATTGCGTTATGGGATTCCAAATTTCAAACTAGAAAAAGGAATTATCGACAGACGTGTTAAAGTTTTAGAAGCGGAGGGAATTACTTTTAAAACCAATGTCAACGTGGGAGTTAATTATGAAATTTCAGAACTCAATAAATTTGATTCAATCGTGTTATGTGGTGGTGCTACGGAGCGTCGTAGTTTACCAACAAAAGGAATTGAAAGTACAGGTGTGGTACAGGCAATGGACTTTTTGACGCAACAAACCAAAGCATTATACGGTGAATCTATTCCACATCAAATCAAAGCAACGGATAAAAATGTTATCGTTATTGGTGGCGGTGATACCGGCTCAGACTGTGTAGGAACGTCAAACCGTCATGGTGCCAAATCAGTCACAAATTTTGAAATTTTACCAAAACCTCCAGTAAGCCGAAGCGAGTCCACTCCATGGCCTTTCTGGCCCCTGCAATTAAAAACTTCTAGCTCTCATGAAGAAGGCTGTGAAAGAAACTGGCTCATAAACACCAAAGAATTTATAGCCAATGATGCTGGCGAATTGGTTGGATTAAAAACCATTGAAGTAGCTTGGAAAATGACAACTGGTCAACGACCTGAACTAATTGAAAAAGAAGGTTCCGAAAAAATCTGGCCATGTGACTTGGCTTTGTTAGCACTCGGTTTTACAGGACCCGAGAAAACATTGAGCGAGCAGTTGGGCATCAAAATTGACACCCGTAACAACTATCAAGCTACGAATTACCAAACCAATATTCCACATATATTTACCGCAGGTGACATGCGTAGAGGACAATCATTAATTGTTTGGGCAATATCTGAAGGTCGCGAAGCAGCCAGAGAAGTAGATAAATACTTAATGGGTTATACCAACTTACCTACCAAAGGAAATGGCGATTTACCTAGCCTATAAATAGTTTTTAAACAATCAAAAAATGACTGCCAATTCGTTTATAGGCAGTCATTTGATTTTTTAGGAGGTGCCCCTACCTGCACTATCGTTTCGGTAGCGTCGGGCTGTTCGCCTCAAGTCCGCGTCGCTTTCGTAAAAACTACAGCGCCTGTGGGCTATCCGCTGCCATCCCTCACCCAAATTGAAAATTCGAATCTAAAACACTAATTTGTTTAAAATATAACTTTTTGTTACAATTTGTTAGAATTCATATCTTCCCTTGTAGGACTAAATAAAGAGTAATAAATTTGCTCAAAATTAATAATTATGCAATCAAAAGACTTAGTACAATCAGCAGAACAATTTGGTAGTCCATTATACGTATATGATGCCGAAAAAATACAATCTCAATACAACAGATTATCCAAAGCTTTTTCTAAGGTAAAACAGTTGCGCATCAATTATGCAATGAAAGCCTTATCAAACGTGGCGATACTTCAATTGTTACGAGAAATGGGTTCAGGTTTAGATACGGTTTCTATACAAGAAGTACAATTAGGTTTGCACGCGGGCTACGAACCTGAAAAAATATTTTATACTCCAAACGGTGTTTCGCTTGAAGAGATAGAAGAGGTTGCCGCTATGGGAGTTCAAGTAAACATTGATAATTTATCAATTTTGGAACAATTTGGAACAAAATATCCAAATGTACCAGTTTGCATCCGAATCAATCCTCACGTGATGGCTGGAGGAAACGCTAATATTTCTGTAGGTCATATTGATAGTAAATTTGGAATTTCAGTTCACCAATTACCACATTTGGTCCGAATTGTAGAAAACACAAAAATGAATATTGTGGGTATCCATATGCACACCGGCTCCGATATTTTGGATATTGAAGTATTTTTATATGCTGCCGAAATATTATTTGATGCAGCTAGAAATTTCAAAAACTTAGAATTCTTAGATTTCGGAAGCGGATTTAAAGTGCCATACAAAAAAGATGATATTGAAACGGACATTGAAGAATTAGGTAAAAAACTATCAAAAAGATTCAATGCTTTTTGTACTGAATACGGAAAAGAATTAACATTGATATTTGAACCAGGGAAATTTCTTGTAAGTGAAGCTGGTTATTTCTTAGCAAAAGTTAATGTCGTGAAGCAAACTACATCAACGGTTTTTGCTGGAATAGACAGTGGTTTCAATCACTTAATCCGTCCAATGTTCTACGGCTCACAACACCATATAGAAAACATCTCAAACCCAAAAGGGAAAGAACGTTTTTACTCTGTAGTTGGATATATTTGCGAAACGGACACATTTGCAAACAACAGAAGAATTGCCGAAATAAAAGAAGGCGATATTTTATCTTTCAGAAATGCAGGAGCCTATTGTTTCTCTATGGCATCAAACTATAACTCCAGATACAAACCAGCTGAAGTATTATGGATGAACGGCGAAGGACATTTAATAAGAGCACATGAAACCTTTGAAGACTTATTGAAAAATCAAATTCCACTACCACAAGCAATAGAAACGGTTTAAAATAAAAAAATCCCATTTACACTGACAATCAGTTGTAAATGGGATTTTTTAAATTCAAAACACTATTACTTATCTAGCAAAGTTTCTAAAACTTCTGACTCAGTGCCATTAGGAAACGGAATCTTTAACATCTGAGATAGTGTAGGGGCAATTTGAGTAATATACTTTTTTGCGTGTAACTCGCCTTTAGGAACATGCCATCCATAAAAAAGAAGAGGCACATGAGTATCATAACTATTTGGAGATCCATGTGTTGTTCCTGTAGCCTGATATTCCATATAGCCCGTTTTATCTAGAATTACTAACTCACCGTTTTGTTTAGGATCATAACCTTTAGCTATAAAACTTAAAAAATAATCATCCCCTGATGAAGCTAAAATTTCTTCCTCTGTATACACTCTTTTGATGTGCTCTTGCGTCATCAAAAAAACTTTAAAGCTCTCTTTTACTTTTGTCAATTCTAAACCTTTTTGTTTTACCAAGTCCTTATTGAAAAATACATTGAAATTAGAATAATCCAAGATAAGATCTACTCCAAAAGTTTCATTTGAAAATTTCTTTAAAGATTCCACAAAACCTTTTGTAGGTACATTTTTCACATTGTACTTATTATCCTTTAAATAATTTGGATTTTCAGCACCAGCATGATCAGCAGTCAAAAAAACTAAATAATTATCTTTCCCAACTGTTTTGTCTAAGTAATTTAAAAATTGATCTATATTTTGATCAAGTCGTAAATATGTATCTTGCAACTCTATCGAACGAGGTCCAAAAGTGTGACCAACATAATCTGTAGAAGAAAAACTAACCGTTAGGAAATCTGTTGCATCATCTTTTCCTAACTCTTCTTTTTCAATAGCTTTCATCGCTAAATCTGCTAAAATATCATTACCAAAGGGTGTAGTTCGCAAAACATCGGCACCTTTTTCTTTATAGATCTTAGCCAAATCATAAGGAAAAACGGGACCATTAGCTTTATCCAATTTCCCCTCGTACGGATTATCATCTGCTAAACTTTCATTGTAGGTAGATAGTGGCTTTAGTAAATTCCAACCTTTGTTAATGTAGTTCATGTATCGTTTTTCTTGGTTGAACTCCGTTACCCAACTTGGCAAATTTGAACCATAAAAAGTACTGGAAATAAAAGAACCTGTTGAGCTGTACCAAAATGCCCAATTAGCAAAATGTCCGGCCGGTAAAATTGCACCACGGTCTTTAATACTCAATCCAATAACTTTACCTTTAAAATTGGTAGCCATACGCAACTCATCTGTAATAGTAGTACTTAAAAGATTTCTAGGTGACATCGCACCCTCTTTATCTGTACCTTCTCCTAACGTCTTAACAGATGCATCGTCCGTACAATACATATCTTTTCCTGTCGCTTTATTGAACCAATCATTTCCAACAATTCCATGCGTAGATGGCGTTGTTCCCGTATAAATACTTGCATGGCCGGGAGCTGTATAGGTTGGTACAAAATTGTAATGCATATTATGAAAAGTATATCCATCATTCATCAATCTTTTAAATCCATTAGCAGAAAAATCTGCAGAAAAACGATATAGGTATTCCATTTTCATTTGGTCTACCACTATGCCCACTACCAATTTGGGGCGTTGCTGCGCTTGTGAGTTTAAAGACATAATAACTGCCAAAAACAAAATAATTCTCTTCATATTGTATATTTATATTTTATACAAAAATACAACATAAAGTTCAAACTCAATCTTCACAACTGCTTCATGACACTAAATTAATAAATTGTTAACCCCGAAAATAACAAGAATTAATTAGATGGAATCTAAAATTAAACTATAAAATGAGAGAATAAAATAATTTAAAAGTAATGGAGAAAGTTATAAAATAAATTTTTCCTGTGAAAATTTAATTATATTTTTTAGAAATCTCAAAATTTAAATTTGGTACAATTTAAACACAAAAAACTCCCTAAATAATAGGGAGTTTAAAAGGATTTAGTACGGATCAAGTCTAAAAGTTGTGGGGAAATATTAAATTTCGATATTTGTATTTTAAAAATAGATACAAATGCAAGATTCTTTTAGTGAGCTAATCAAATTATTATTACCTGAAATTGTTGTGGATTATTTTGAATT
>NZ_JBLVPU010000019.1:0-89070 GCF_048286735.1 Flavobacterium frigidum
AACAATTTCAGGTAATAATAATTTGATTAGCTCACTAAAAGAATCTTGCATTTGTATCTATTTTTAAAATACAAATATCGAAATTTAATATTTCCCCACAGGTTTTAGACTTGATCCATTTTTATTGAATCATAAACTGGCTAAAAAAATAATAATCATCGATTTAGACGTGCATCAAGGGAATGGAACGGCTGAAATTTTTCAAAACAATCCAAATGTGTTCACATTTTCTACGCATGGCAAAACCAATTATCCGTTCAAAAAAGAAACTTCTGATTTAGACATCGCCTTTGATGATGGAACAACTGATGATGCGTTTCTAAAAACTATTGGCGCTATAATTCCAAAATTAATCGAAACACAAAAACCTGATTTCATCTTTTATTTAGCAGGTGTTGATATTTTAGCTTCAGACAAATTAGGAAAATTAAGTTGCTCGCTGGATGGTTGTAAAAAAAGAGATGAATTGGTTTTTAAGCTTTGTGCAAAACATCAAATTCCGGTACAAGTTTCTATGGGTGGTGGGTACTCGCCTAATATCAAAACAATTATCGAGGCGCATGCCAATACGTACAGAGTTGCAAAAAGTATTTTCTAAATTATTTTAATACTTGGATACTTGCGCTCAAATTCACGACTGCTTCTTGCTGTGCAATAAAAAAAAGCACGAACTCCTAATGAAGAATTTCGTGCCTTTATAATCTCATTATTATTTACTTAAAAGCAATACTTCATTTGCAACAATTTCGGTCACATAGCGCTTTTCACCGTTTTTATCGTCGTAACTTCTGTGCGTTAACTTGCCTTCTATTCCTATCTCTTTTCCTTTGACAACATATTTTTCAATAATATCAGCAGTTTTTCCCCAAGCCGTAACGCGGTGCCATTCCGTTTGCTCCACTTTATCACCGTTCTCTTTGTAATAGACATCATTTGTGGCGATGCTTACGGTGGCTAATTTTTTTCCTCCTTCTAATGTTTTTACTTCTGGATCTTGACCTACTCTTCCAATTAATTGTACTCTGTTTTTCATGGCGTGTAAATTTAAATATTAGTGTTTATAGTTACCTTGTTAAATCGTTCATTCGAATCAACAGGGCAAAGATGCGACAGGTTCAAAATTTAATTCGGTTACTAACTATTTACTTTCGGTTGTAACTATTTGTAACCGTTTGTAAATGGCTAAAAAATAATTATATTTGTTGAAAATCAAATTATTATGCAAGCCAAAATAAACAAAGTAGAGTTACGAAATCTCGAATTTGACGACTACAAAGAGCTTAAAAATTCTATGGTAGAGTCATATCCTGAAATGGTAGGTTCTTACTGGAGAGAACATCATATCGAAAAACTACTGAGTCTTTTTCCCGAAGGCCAATTGGTAATTTTAGTAGATGGAAAAGTTGTTGGCTCAGCATTATCGCTCATTGTTGATGAAAGCTTAGTAGATAAAAATCATAATTACTCTGATATTACTGGAAAATATACCTTTTCGACCCACAATCAAAAAGGAAATGTCTTGTACGGAATTGATATTTTTATTCATCCCAATTACCGTGGACTGAGACTAGGCCGCCGATTGTATGATGCTCGAAAAGAGTTGTGTGAACAATTGAACCTAAAAGCCATTGTTTTTGCAGGAAGAATTCCTAATTATGGCAAGCACTCTGCTGCGCTAACTCCAAAAAATTATATCGAAAAAGTTAAAAGAAAAGAGTTGCATGACTCTGTTCTTTCTTTTCAGTTGAGTAACGATTTCCACGTCATCCGAGTAATGAAAAATTACTTAGAAGGCGATATGGATTCAAAAGAATTTGCTGTTTTATTGGAATGGAATAATATTTATTACGACGAAAGTCCAAAATTAATTAACCTCGCAAAAAGTGTTATTCGATTGGGATTAGTCCAGTGGCAAATGCGTCAATTAAATAATCTAGATGCTTTATTTGAGCAATGCGAGTTTTTTATTGATGTAGTTTCGGGTTACGGATGCGATTTTGCCTTATTTCCAGAGCTTTTCACTGCGCCGCTTATGGCTGATTACAACCATTTATCTGAAGCTGAGGCAATCCGAGAACTAGCGCGGCATACAGATCCTATTCACAAACGATTTAAGGAATTAGCCATTTCTTACAACATCAATATCATTACAGGAAGTATGCCTTTCCTAGAAAATGGTACGTTATACAATGTGGGTTTCTTGTGTAAAAGAGATGGAACTTCAGAAATGTATGCTAAAATTCACGTTACTCCAAACGAAGTGCAACATTGGGGAATGACCGGTGGATCGCAAATTAAAACATTTGATACCGATTGTGGAAAAATAGGAATCATGATTTGTTATGACGTCGAATTTCCAGAACTATCTCGATTATTAGCTGATGAAGGCATGAATATTTTATTTGTACCTTTCCTAACCGATACTCAAAATGCCTATACTAGAGTGAAACATTGCGCGCAAGCTAGAGCCATCGAAAACGAATGTTATGTGGCTATTGCAGGCTGTGTGGGAAATCTTCCTAAGGTAAACAATATGGACATTCAGTATGCACAATCAGCTGTGTTTACTCCATCGGATTTTGCTTTTCCTAGTAACGGTATCAAAGCCGAAGCCACTCCAAATACTGAAATGACGCTCATTGTAGATGTCGATTTAGACTTACTAAAAGAATTGCATGAGCACGGAAGTGTTCGCATCCTTAAAGATCGTAGAACTGATTTGTACGATATCAAAAAAATAAATCCATGAATAAAACCTGTTTAGAATGTGGAGAAAAAATTGTAGGTCGTGAGGACAAAAAATTCTGTAGTGACGGCTGTCGCAACGCTTACAACAATAAAATAAATAAAGATAGTACTAATTTCATGCGCAACATCAACAACAAGTTGCGCAAAAATTACCGCATTCTATCCGAACTAAATGTAGAAGGAAAGTCCAAAACCACTCGGTCTAAACTCCTAAGCAAAGGTTTTGATTTTGATTTTTTTACCAATATTTTAAAAACCAAAACAGGAAATACCTATTATTTCCTCTACGACCAGGGCTACATGGTTTTAGATAATGATTACTATATGCTAGTCAAAAAAGACATTTAAATACCACAACCCCAAAACTAACCAACCAAAATGAAAAAAGATTATTCCCCAATTTTTTCAAGCCTATTCATCCTAGTAATTTTAGGATTAATTTACTTTACTATGATGCCCCATTGGACTTCAGATGAAGCTGTTCCTCCTGCAGAATTTTCTACCAAACGTGCTTTAAATAAGGTGGAAGCTATTTCAAAAAAACCACATTATGTAGGTTCACAAGAACACGAAGTAGTGGCTGATTATCTTATAAAAGAACTGAATAAATTAGGCCTAGAGACTACAGTTCAGCAAGGGTATACGCTGAGCGATTGGGGAAATCTCGTGCAATCAAAAAACATTCTGGCGCGAATAAAAGGAACTAATACTGAAAAAGCCTTACTACTGCTTTCGCATTATGATAGCGCACCACACTCCTACTCTAAAGGAGCGAGCGATGCAGGCTCTGGAGTAGCGACTATTCTCGAGAGTGTTCGGGCTTTTTTATATGCTAAAACACCGCATAAAAACGATATTATCATTCTGTTTTCGGATGCTGAAGAACTAGGATTAAACGGAGCTGCACTTTTTGTAACGCAGCATCAGTGGGCAAAGGAAGTAGGTTTAGTGCTGAACTTTGAGGCGCGAGGTTCTTCTGGACCTAGTTATATGCTGATGGAAACCAATGCCGGCAATGCTGGATTAGTGAAAGAATTTGCAGCTGCAAATGCCACTTTTCCAGTATCAAACTCCTTGATGTACAGCATTTATAAAATGCTACCTAATGATACTGACTTGACTGTTTTTAGAGAACAAGGCAATATTCAAGGTTATAATTTTGCTTTTATAGACGATCATTACAATTACCACACGGCACAAGATGACAGCAAACATTTAGATAAAAATACACTAGCACATCAAGGTTCTTATTTGATGCCTTTATTGAAATATTTCTCAAATGCTGATTTAAGTACTACTAAAGCTAACGAAGATTACATCTATTTCACCATACCTTTTACGTTCATCAGTTATCCTTTTAGTTGGATTTATCCCATGGTAATTATTGCGGTCGTCATGTTTATCTTCCTATTGTTCTTAGGAAGAGCAAAACGAATTTTATCTTTTCGTGAAATCTTAAGCGGTTTCATACCGTTTATAGGAGCCTTACTAGTTGCCGGATCACTTACCTTTTTCGGTTGGAAAGGACTATTGGCCGTTTATCCGCAATACAACGATTTACTTAATGGATTTACATACAATGGACACGCTTACATCGCTGCATTTGTATTGCTCTCTTTAGCGATTTGTTTTCTTTTTTACAATCGATTCTCAGCAAAGAAAGTTACTATGAATCACTATGTAGCACCATTGTTTTTGTGGATACTGATTAATGGAGCTATTGCTTTTCGTTTGCAAGGAGCAGGATTTTTAATTATTCCCGTTTTCTTAGCCCTATTTATTTTTGGTGTTTTTATTGTAACCCAACGATCCAATAAAATCCTAAATCTCATTTGTAGCATTCCCGCTTTAATTATCATTGTTCCGTTTATCCAGATGTTTCCAGTAGGATTGGGATTAAAAGTCCTGTTTGGAAGTGCGATTCTCACTGTTTTGACTTTTGGATTATTGTTGCCTGTTTTTGGGGCTTTCGCCAAAAAGGGAATGTGGTCTATACTATTTTTTGTATTTGCTATTTGCTTCTTTGCAAAAGCACATTCAGAATCCGGATATGAGTATGGAAAAGCCAAATCCAACAGTTTATTGTATCTCTATAACGCTGACACAGGCAAAGCCAATTGGGCTACCTATGACAAAAATCTCGATTCGTGGACTAAAGGTTACCTAGGTGAAAATCCAAAAGATGCTGCGGATTTAAATGAATATCCACTGTTTAGTAAATACAATTCTGGATTTACCTATGCAACCCCGGCCTCGAAAAAAAATCTTGCAACACCAACTATAGCATTCCTTGAAGATCGTGTAGAAGGAAATAAAAGATATTTGAAAATAAGAATTACCCCAAATAGAACCGTAAATAGATATGATATTTTTGCCAATGAAAAAATGGCTATCCACGATTTTATTGCTAATGGTGCGACTACATTAGGCCAAAAAAATTCTTTGTATGAACGCAAGGGCAAAAAAATAGTGAGTTATTATGTGGTGAATAATGCTCCTTTAGAAATACAATTTAACATCAATATTGCTACCGTTTTGGATATGGAATTAATGGAAAGTTCATTCGATTTGATGACAAATCCCTTGTTTAAAATAGAAAAAAGAGAAAACTGGATGATGCCAACTCCTTTTGTATTGAACGATGCAGTTGTTATTAGACAAAAAATAAAAGCAAGTCCTGTTGTTGTTCCAGTAATAGAAAAATGGATACCAAACCAAGTTCAAAAATTCCAAAAAACGACAATAGCTGACAGCTTAAAAACCGAATAACAAACACATAATGACAAAAATTAGCATTTTAGGTTGTGGTTGGTTGGGCTTGCCTTTGGCGAAAGCCTTAGTGAAAAATGAGTATTTAGTCTCCGGATCGACTACTTCTATAGAGAAAATAGCGGTATTAGAAAATGCAGGAATTGAACCTTTTTTAATTGTACTTTCAGAAAATAAAACCATCGGAAACCTAACTGAATTTCTCGCAGATTCTGAGATTCTAATTATCGATGTACCACCAAAACTTCGTGGCTCAGAAACGGAAAACTTTGTTTCTAAGATTAAAAATATCATTCCGTTTATAGAAAAATCAGCTGTTCAAAAAGTGCTTTTCATCAGTTCAACCTCAGTTTATAATGATGTCGATGCATTTGTTACTGAAGAGACAATTGCCAAACCTGCTACTGAAAGCGGCAAACAATTACTGGAAACGGAACAACTATTGCAAAGCAATATCAATTTTAAAACGACAATACTTCGATTTGGTGGGCTAATTGGCGAGGATCGTCATCCCGTAAAATTCCTAGCAGGTCGCGAAAATCTAGAAAATCCTAATGCGCCCATAAACTTAATTCATCAAGAAGACTGCATAGGAATAATAAACGCTATTTTGTCACAACAGGTTTGGGGCGAAACTTTAAATGCAGTTACACCGTATCATCCCACTAGAGCGGAATATTACACTCAAAAGGCTGTCGAATTGAATTTGGCCTTACCCAAATTCACCACTGGTAGCAATTCTAATCGAAAAATAATTTTAAGCGATTATCTAGAAACCGTTTTAAAGTATACTTTTACACAACCAAATTTGTAATGTGAGAACTAAAATTAAAAATGCCATTTCGTCAAGAATTAGTGCAATTGGACTGCCTATTTTGGCTTTGTGCTGGATTAGTTTTTTTTGGGGAACTACCTGGATTGCTTCAAAGGAGGGCGTAAAACACATGCCTGCTCTACAACTGGCAGCCATTAGACAATTCATTGGTGGTTTTATTTATATTGCCTTTTTCTTATTCAAAAAAACGCCTTGGCCCAAAGGCAAACAATGGAAAACCATATTCATTTTAAGTATCGTTAATTTTGTTTTAAGCAACGGGCTTAGTACTTGGGGCGTAAAATACATCAGTAGTGGCTTAGGAGCTATCATTGGAGCTATTGTTCCTTTGTGGATCGTTATTATTACTTTTTTTAGAGGAGAGCGATTGGCGCGATTAACGGTTATGGGTTTGATTGTGAGTTTTGGAGGTATATGCGTGATTTTTTACGATCATTTGAGTGATTTCATGATTCCTGATTTTAGATTCGGAATTATTTTATCCTTAATAGCCACACTAACGTGGGCATTTGGTTCCTTATACACCAAGAAAAAAGCGGCTAGTTTTAATCCCTATTTTAGTTTGGGATTACAAATGTTTATATCCAGTATTTTACTTTTTGCCTATAATGGAGCAACAGGAACTTCGGTAAGTTTAACTGCTATTCCCGCAATTTCTTGGTGGTCGATAGCGTATTTAGTTGTTTTTGGTTCTGTACTTACTTTTATTGCCTTTATTTATGCACTGCAAAATCTTCCTGCCGAAATTAGTAGTGTTTATGCGTATATTAATCCCATTATTGCGGTTTTACTTGGTGCCGCAATCTTTGGCGAAACATTAAATGCTGCTATAGCCATTGGTGGCGGAGTCACCTTATTTGGATTGTACTTGGTTAATTACTCTTTACGAAAAGCACGCACTAAGGAGTAAAAGGATCAAATATTTTCAACTCATGTGCTAAATTTAGAAGCAGACTTTTTTTCTCACAAGCTATATCGTCCTGCTGTACGCTCCAATCTCCTGTGCCATCCCGAAGTTTCTGGACTGGCACAGGAGGATTTCCACTCCCATCAGGGCTAGTAAAGAGCGTATTGGTTTTCATTACCATAATAGCTGTGCACCATTTACATCTGGAACGACCAAATAGAGAAACCTAAATCCCTGAAATACGTTAATTTCCCTTTTTAAATAGCGTGGGCATTACTTCATCAGTTTGCTGACCCGCGTGTGCATTCCGTGCCCCAATGTGTAGCATACAAAATAAGTCCAAAAACTATATTCTATAAAAAAGAGTATAGCTTTTTTTGAAAAAAAAGATTAATAATTTGAAACTTTCAACTTATTTTAAATGAAGAAGTTTAGATTTGTTTGAGTAACTTATTATAGTGGGCAGTGCATGTTATTCCACGCTAATAGCTGTATGAAATACATATCTGAACAATTGGGAGATTTTAAAAAATCACTAAAAACGGGTATTTCTTATATGATTTAAATTTTATATTTTTGGCTCGCTACTAAGAAAAATAGCATTAATTTTAAATTTATGAAACAAACCAACAACCAACAACCAACAACCAACAACCAGCAACCAGCAAACCACAGAACTCAAGGTTTTATACGTAAATTTATTGCGCTTGTAATTCTAGTACTATCATGTACTAACTGTCAAGTAGATGAACAAGTACTAAAAAGCAATGAGGCGCATAATGGATCCGACAAAGGCGAAATTAGTTTTAAACAATTCGCAACTGAAACAGGTACGCTACATTTTAAAACAGCTTTAGCAATTCATAATAATAAAAATATTTATAGTAAATCAATTAATGAACTTTCTGAATTTTATATTGACACAATTGCCATTAGAAAATTAATAAGCAAAAATCAAAAGGCAACTTATACTTTTAGAATATACCCTTTGTTTAAGAAAAATGAACCAAATGAATTTTATAATCTTGTTTATCATAAAGTTAACGATAGTTGGACTACATCGGTATTTCTACTAAAAAAGAATCTTAACCCCAATATTAAAAATAGGCCTTTTGAGACAATAGAAAAAATTACTAGCCAACTAAAAGTACCTAATAAAACCCAAAAAACTGCTGCTGAATGTTTTCAATTTTATACTGAGATTCGATGTGATGGTAGTTGCCCAGGCGCTTGCGACGGTTTAAAATGCCCACAAGGAGTCTGCTATTATATCGGAATAGCTCAAGTTAGTTGTGGTGGTGGATTTCAGACATCAACTACTCCTATAAACTATCCTAATACGGACAATAATAATACAGGGGGAGGATCGTACACTGACTTTGTTTTTACTCCCAATACACTTAACACTTAGATATAAATGATGCTGATTATGTTAATCTCTGGAATACAGTTAATGTTTGGACTGCTTTAGATGGAACTGAAATATTGTTTTTTAGAAATGATGCCCAAAACATGATTTTCTTTGATGCAACAATACAATATCAAATTGATAATAATTGGTCAATTGAAAGTGCTGTAATTGCTAACTCATTAAGGAAAGCTAAGTTTGAAAACCCTGATAGCAATTTTGATGTAGAGGCCTCTTTTAAATCACCATTTAATATTGATAAATCAACAATAACTGACGCTACCGATGAAGGTAAAAAGTTTAATAAATTATATGATGCATTAAAAACTTCACCCGAGTTTAAAAAACTTTTTATTGACCTATTTGATGGAGACAATAGCCGAATAAACGTTAAATTTGAGATAGCCGATCGAGTATATGAAGACAATGACACCTCTAAACCAGAAGTTAACGCCACTACAAGTGAAGATCCTGTTAACAAAAATTTGACGATAAAAATTAGCAAACAAATACTCATTGCTGGAACAACAAAATCCCAAACCAATATTGAAAATGCAAAAACAATATTGCATGAATGCATTCATGCTTATCTTTTTTCAAAAGCTGCTAATCCTGCTGTGGGGTTTACTTTTGTTGAAACATTAAATAATAAATATCCTACAGCTAATGAACAGCATAATTTCATGTATAATAAAATGATACCTACAATGCAAAAAGTTTTAGGGGAAATAAGAGATTTGGTAACTACCGAACCAAAAAGAACTATCTTGGAAGCGTATACAATGCATCCGACAACAAATCCGCTGACCTCTACTAGTTTTAATTGGCTAGATTTTTATAAGAATTTAAGCTTAAGCGGATTGAATGACACAAGCGGTTTTAAGCAAGATCTTCCTAACCCCTCAGATGCTCTTAGGTTACACCAAAATTATATTGATGCTGGTAAAAATGAATTAGATCGCTAACTTAAAGTATAATAACATGAAAAAATTAACCTTTTTAATTATATTTTTTTGCTATTCTCATAGTTATGCACAAGATATTGAGTATATCAAAAAACTTGATACTGTTTACGTAAAGTTTAAAAAATCTGTTAATCAGACGAAACAGGGTTCGGCAGATTATCGTTTTTATACAATTACGCTTAATAAAATTCAAGACGAAGGTTCTTTATATTTTACTAAACCTGATTTTAAAGATAATTCAACAGAGACGGCCAAAAAATATTCGCCTAGAATCGAAAAGAAATCATTTCTTAAGAAGCACAAAAACGATATTGTTGGAATAGATTTTTTTCAAAAATACGGTATTAAAAAAAGCACATACGACGCTTTTTCTGTAAATAGTGTAATTTACATCATTGATTGTGATCAACGAAAAAAAGACAAAATTTCTTTGTATAGAGTTTTAATGTCGAGTTCTTATCGTATGGGAGAGTAAGTATTAAAGCAGTTTTAGAGTATTTCTAAAACTGCTTTAAAAATGATTATTTGTTAAAATAAACTAAAACCAGATCAGTAGGGAATACACAAAATATCTTGAACCGAGAAAGTCTCTTTCAAACTATTTTAAAAATCCGTCTCGTTGAACTGCCCACATAAAAGTTAGACCCCTGCTAGAGCGAGCGTCCCGCTCGTGATAATTCTTAATAAATAATAGTATTGAGGTTTGTGCTAGTATTTAGCTTTCTTTTGAAGTATGTAGCGATATAAATTGTGTTCACGAGCGGGACGCCCGCGCCAGCTTGGGGCTCAACACGATTTTATGTACGGCAAAATGATACCTACAATGCAAAAAGTTCTTGGCGAAGTAAGAGATTCGGTAACGACCGAACCAAAAAGAACTATTTTGGAAGCGTATACAATGTATACTAAAACAAATCCATTAACTTCTACTCCATTTGATTGGCTAGAATTTTATAAATATTTAAGTTTAAGTGGACTAAATGAAACAAGTTGTTTTAAAGTTGATTTTCCTAAAGACACTGATGCACGATCCCTCTTAAATCAATATATTAACGCAGGAAAAATAGAATTAGATAGATAGAAATATGAAAAACATATACATACTACTTTTGTTCGTTTTTGGTATTACTTATTCCCAAAACATTTCTTTAATCAAAAACTTAGATACAATATATGTAGACTTCAAAGAAAGCGCTACGCAAATTAAGACCGTTCTACCTACAGATAATCCGGGGTTTAAAAGATGGTACATTATACAATTTAAAGAAAAAAACAAGGATGAATATTTACAATTTAATGTAAGTGAGTACCCCTCAACTACAAGAAGAGAAATAGGTAACAAATCAGATTTTAGATTTATCAAAAAATCGTATTTAAAGAAAAACAAGAAAAGGATAATTTCAGTAAATTTTTTTAAAAAATATGGCGTTTTCAAGAGCTATTATGAAGCGTTTGAAAAATGTAAAGTAATATACATAATTGACAGATCAGAGGAGAAAAATGGACAAATTCCTATTTATGAAGTATCAATATCAAGTTCATATATGATGGGAGAGTAAAATTAGTGCTATTGTTACTAAAGCAAAACATTGACTGCGTATGATGCATTATATTTTATTCCGAACTATATCAACATAGGGATCACTTGGCTTGATAAAAATTAAAGATTATGAAAAACTTTCTACTTACTATCACAGTCTATTTATTATCCATATCAATTCACAGTCAAAATTATAATTCTCTCAAAGAGTCCGACAGTATATATATTGAATTCAAAGGAAAAATCAACGAAAAAAAATACGCTATTGAGACTAGAGTTCAACCAACTAATTTTGATGAGAGGGCTTACAATTTTATTATACCCGGAAAGTTCGGGCTTTACTTTGAACACCCAAAGTTTAAAAATTGGAAAAAAAAAGAAGCAAATATTGTCTCTGAAGTGAGGAAAGTAAACAAATCATTTTTAAAAAAAAATAAAAAACAAATCATTGGAATAAATTTTTTTAAAAAATATGAGCAGAATGACATTATATGTCAATTGTTTACACAGTTGAAAGTATTTTATATTATTGATTTTACCGAAAAGAAAAAAGGCGATGTTCTGTTATATGAAGTTAATTCGATGAATGTTTGTCCGGTGTCAGAATAATGAAATGTATTGATGTAAATCGTTTTTCCCATAAACCTATGCAATCCAACTAGCGCTCGTTTACAACAGGCGCTTACTTACCATATAAAAACAAGTCATAGCGTTTGCAACTCGGTTCATTAAAACAGCATTATTGCTTCTTTTTTATTAGGAAAATAAAAAGTGTTCACTTAGCCCCGATGGAAGCGGCATCTCCTGATTTAGAAAAACAAGGCTTTTTAGCCGTAGTTTTTATTTATCGGGAATACAGCGCACAGCGGGACGAATTGTGAAGTGAGCAAAAAAGTGCTGCTCCTAAAAAACAACATCCTTCAACACAGTAAAATTTGATTTTACGCCATAAAAAAACCCATTCGCCTTAAACGAATGGGTTTTACATTTACAAAATACTGTATTACCAGATTCTCACACGTTTTTCAGGTGCAATGAACATCCCATCATTTTCTTTGATATCAAAAGCTTGATAAAAAGTATCGATGTTTTGCAAAGGCACGTATGCACGATACATTCCTGGTGAGTGAGGATCTGTTTTTACTTGGTTTTTCAAGGCCTCATCACGCATTTTTGAACGCCAGATGGTTGACCAAGAAATAAAGAAACGCTGCTCAGGTGTATAACCATCAATCAATCCCGGATTTCCGTTTTCTTTCAAGTATAATTGTAAACCGTCGTAAGCAGCATTTACACCACCTAAATCACCTATGTTTTCACCTAGCGTAAATTTACCATCTACAAAAGTTCCTGGAATTGGCTCAAGAGCGCTGTATTGTGCAGCTAATGCTCCAGTTAATGCAGAAAATTGTTTCAAATCTTCGGCAGTCCACCAGTCTACTAAATTTCCGTCAGCGTTGTAACGCGATCCTGAGTCGTCAAAACCGTGTGAAATTTCGTGACCAATAACGCCACCAATTCCGCCATAATTTACCGCTTCATCAGCTTGATAGTTGTAAAAAGGTGGTTGTAGGATAGCTGCTGGGAATACAATCTCATTGTTTGATGGGTTGTAATAGGCATTTACCGTTTGTGGCGACATCCCCCAACGCTCTTTGTCTACTGGTTTGTTCAATTCTGCAATATTTTCTTCAAAACGCCATTTGGCCATGCTCAATGCATTTGTAAAATAGCTTCCTCCTTCTTGTGGACTTTTGATTGTCAAGGCAGAATAGTCTTTCCACTTGTCAGGATACCCAATTTTTATTCTGGATTTGTTCAATTTAGCCAATGCACTTACCTTAGTTTCAGCAGACATCCAAGACAAATTGTTAATTCTATTTTCGAAAGCTAAAAAGATATTTTTGATCATTTTTTCTGCTTTGGCTTTGGCCTCAGCCGGAAATTTTTTCTCTACGTATAATTTTCCTAAAGCTTCTCCAACCGTTCCATTGATCGTTTGAAGTGCTCTTTCGTCACAAGGTCTTTGGCTTACCGCACCCGTTAAGGTTTTTCCGTAAAACTCAAAATTTGCGTTTTCAATATCTGTAGACAATTGGCTTGATGCTCTGTTCAATAAACTCCAACGCATGTAAGCTTTCCACTCGTCTACTTTGTTTTCTTTCAAAATAGTTTCAAGAGCCGTCATGTATTTAGGTTGTGATACAATTACAGTATCAACTTTGGTTAAACCAATTTTAGTAAAATAATTATTCCAATTGATTGATGGCGTTAATTTACTCAACTCAGCCAAAGTCATTGGGTTGTAGGACTTGCGGCGGTCTCTACGCTCTACTCTGTCTAATCGTGGTTTAGACATTGCAATTTCAAGGGCTAAAATTTTCTCAGCATTTGCTTGTGCTACGGCTGGCTTATCACCAAGAAATTGTAGCATTTTAGCAACGTGAAGTACATATTTCGCACGTTTTTCTTTAGAATCAGCATCTTCAGAAACGTAATAATCTCTGTCTGGTAAACCTACTCCACCTGGACCTACATTAATTACGTTTCGGCTACTGTTTTTAGCATCGGTACCAACGCCAGCACCCGTAAAACCAATACCACCTATTGGCTCCATTTCGATTAATAATGCCTCAAGATCTTTAGCGTTCTTAACTGCATCAATTTTTTTAAGGAAGGGTTTCAACGGCGCAATACCCATTTTGTTTCTGCCAACAGTATCTAGGATCGACTTGTATAAGTTGATCGCTTTACCTTGATCTGTATTTGATTTGTAAGTTGGGTTTGTAGCTGCTTCTTTTAAAATAGCTAGCGCATCGGCATCTGTTCTTTGACGTAGTTCATCAAAACTTCCCCAACGGGTTCTATCAGCTGGAATGGCAGTGTTGTCTAACCAAGTCCCGTTTACATACCGAAAAAAATCGTTACTGGGTTTTACATTTTTGTCCATGTAATTTACATTGATTCCCGGTTCTTTTGCTGCAGGTGCGTTCTGAGCTTGACTCACAGCAAAACCCATAATTGCGGGAATCACAAAAAGCAATTGCTTGTTGCTAGTTTTTTTCATTTTTTTTAGTTTTTTAGTTATCTTAACAAAGCTATTAATAAATAATTTGATTTTAGTTAAAATCTATTTTTTACGAATATCACCTTTTAGACTAAAAAACTGCTTAAAGGTTTAATATTAAATGTTACAATCCCGAGCTATTTACTTCAAGGAGCTTGGCACACTAAGATTCTGTTAATTTGAATAAAAATCAAAACCCGATTTCGTATTTTTGTATCAAAATAATACTATGTCAGACTTTCTAAAAAAATACCGTCTCTTTTTTGGCGTCTTCATTGTTCTTTCAGCAATCATATTAACTTTATTTTACTCGGCCTTAAAGCCAAAAAAAACATTGCCTATTTACAATCCAGCAGATGTAAACCCAGAATTAGTGGATAGCACCGTACAGTACATCAGTAAATACCACACGATTGCTGATTTTTCATTTACCAATCAAAACGGGAAAACCATCACCCAGAAAGATTACGAAGGCAAAATATATGTTGCAGATTTTTTCTTTACCACTTGTGGTTCAATTTGTCCAAAAATGACAACCAATCTATCCGATATTCAAAAAGCGTTTGCCAATAATCCAAAAGTGAAATTGCTGTCTTTTACCGTTTTTCCAGAGACAGATAGTGTTCCTATTTTGAAGGCTTACGCCAAAAAAAATCTGGTAAATGATACCAAATGGAATTTAGTCACTGGAGACAAAAAGGAAATTTACACGCTGGCCAGAAAATCCTACTTGGCTGTCAAGTTGGGCAAGCCAAGTGAATTATACGATATGGTGCATACCGAAAATTTTGTTTTGGTCGATACCAAAAAAAGAGTTCGTGGTTTTTATGACGGGACTAACAAAGACGATATCAAGCGACTTATCGAAGACATTACTTTTTTAAGTACTAATTAAAAATTTAAAATGACTTTTAAGTCTCTTACAATCTGATTGAAAATCGCAGCTGAACAAACAATTAACCATTCTTAAAATTCATCCAAAAGAATCAAAAATTCTCAATTATCATTTTTTTTAGGGGATTAATATGTATTTTTGCAATCTTAATTCAATCTAAATAAGACTTGCGAACAACAATACATTCTCTAAAAAAAGGTGAAAAGGCCATTATCAAAGACTTTGATATTGATATTGTTCCGTTGAAATTACTAGAAATGGGTTGTTTGCCTGGAAATAGAGTCGAACTCCTTCAAGTTGCTCCCTTTGGCGATCCTTTATACCTTAACATTAATGGCTCACACGTTGCAATACGCGTAGAAACTGCTCGTGAGATCGAAGTTGAAATTTTAAAAACAAATCTATAATGACCAATCAAAACATCAATGTTGCTTTAATTGGGAATCCTAATACGGGCAAAACCTCAGTTTTTAATCAATTGACAGGATTGAATCAGCAAGTGGGGAATTATCCCGGGATTACGGTTGAAAAAAAGATTGGCTTTTGTAAATTACCCAATAATGCCAAAGCTAATATTCTGGACTTACCCGGAACATACAGCTTAAATGCCAGCTCGATTGATGAAAATGTAGTTATTGAATTGTTACTTAACAAAAATGACAAGTTATACCCAGACGTTGCACTTGTTGTTACAGATGTAGAAAACTTAAAACGAAACTTGCTTCTTTTTACGCAAATAAAAGACCTTGAAATTCCTACTATTTTAGTCATCAATATGGCTGACAGAATGAAATTTAAAGGAATCACATTAGACATTCCATACCTTGAAGAGCATTTAAAAACAAAAATTGCACTAATAAGTTCTAGGAAAGGTTTTGGAATCGATGAATTAAAAAAACTGATTGTCAGTTACAAAACCATTTCAAGCGAACCTTGTTTGAATGCATCTGTGATTGATCCAGATTATTTTAACGGATTGCGCAAAGCGTTTCCCAACCAGTTGTTGTATAAATTATGGTTGGTCATCACGCAAGATGTTAACTTCCTAAATTTAGATCGAAATGAAATTCGCAACTCGTTTACAAAATCGCATTCCGATTTAAAACGATTGCAACAAAAAGAGACCATCAAGCGCTACCAGTTTATCAATGATGTGCTCAAAATAGGATTAAATATAGATTCCACAATCGCCAAAGATTACCGCAGCAAACTGGATCGCGTTCTAACTCATAAGGTGTGGGGTTACGTCATTTTCTTTTTGATATTATTCGTCATTTTCCAATCTATATTTGAATGGTCTAAAATTCCGATGGACTTTATCGATGCGTCTTTTGCCTCATTAAGCACATTGGCTGCCGAAAACCTGCCTGCTGGCGTACTGACCAACTTGATTTCGCAAGGAATCATTCCTGGAATTGGTGGAATTTTGATTTTTATTCCGCAAATCGCTTTCTTATTTATGTTTATTTCCATTCTAGAAGAAAGTGGCTATATGAGCCGAGTGGTTTTCTTGATGGATAAAATCATGCGAAAATTTGGTTTATCGGGCAAAAGTGTGGTGCCGCTTATTTCTGGAACTGCCTGTGCAATTCCTGCTATAATGGCCACAAGAAACATCGAAAACTGGAAAGAACGACTGATAACAATTTTAGTAACTCCTTTCACGACTTGTTCCGCTCGACTACCCGTTTACGCAATTATTATTGCACTTGTTATTCCTGACGAACGCTTGTTTGGTTTCTTGAACATGCAAGGCATGACCTTAATGTTGCTCTACTTACTGGGTTTTGGAATGGCAATTTTCTCCGCTTATATTTTGAATAAAATTCTAAAAATAAAAGGGAAAACATATTTTGTTGTCGAAATGCCCAATTATAAATTGCCGCTTTTCAAGAACGTTGGCATCAATGTTATCGAAAAAACCAAAGCTTTTATTTTTGGTGCGGGTAAAATTATTCTCGCTATATCGATAGTTCTATGGTTTTTAGCTTCTTACGGACCCGGAGAAAAATTCAATGACGCAGAAAAAATTATCACTGAAAAAACAATAAACAATCCGTTGCCACAAGCCGAATTTGAAAATGCAGTCGCTTCGCAAAAACTAGAAAACTCCTATATTGGAATCATGGGAAAAGCCATTGAACCTGCTATTTCTCCGTTGGGTTACGACTGGAAAATAGGAATTGCCATTATTAGTTCGTTTGCTGCGAGAGAAGTTTTTGTTGGAACCTTAGCTACCATTTACAGCGTAGGCGGCAGCGATAACGAAATAACTATTAAGAATAAAATGGCTGCAGAAATTAATCCCTTAACTGGAGAGAAAATATTCAATTTTGCCTCTGGAATTTCGTTGTTGTTGTTTTATGCTTTTGCCATGCAATGCGCCAGTACTTTAGCAGTAACAAAAAAAGAAACCAATTCCTGGAAGTGGCCTGTAGGACAATTGATCTTCATGTCCGGCTTTGCCTATGTAGTCGCATTAATCACCTATCAAATGCTAAAATAGCGCACCTCAACACCTTGTAACTAAAATAAACAAACGTTAATTCTTAAAAATTTTTTATTTTTAATTTGTCTAAATAACATTAGTGTATTACTTTTGCGCCGTAGAATCAATCTAAATAAAAATGAAAAATAATTTACTTGCCGCAACTTTACTGCTTACATCCATTATTTTTGCACAAGAAAAAGAACTAACGCAAGATCAAAAAGACAGTATTAAAAGTCAAAATGAGGCAGCGGTCACTCTTAAAAATGTTGTTGTAACACCAATGCAACAAAGTCCAGAAAGACAACCTGAAATAAAAGGAACTGTTCTTTTTTCGGGTAAAAAAAATGAAGTTTTAAAATTATCCAGCATCACTGCCAATTTAACTACGAATAATGCTCGTGAGGTATTTTCTAGAGTTCCAGGTGTTACCGTTTGGGAAAATGACGGATCTGGAATTCAAATTAATATTGGAGTTCGCGGATTAAGTCCTAACAGAAGCTGGGAACTAAACACCAGACAAAACGGGTATGATATTTCATCTGACGTTTTTGGTTATCCTGAAGCCTATTACAATCCACCATTAGAAGCAGTTGAAACAATTGAATTGGTTCGTGGTGGTGCCTCTTTACAATTTGGACCACAATTTGGAGGAATGGTAAATTATGTACTAAAACGTGAAGACAAAAAAGCATTCACATTTGAAACGCAAAATACAGTAGGAAGCTACAACTTAATGAGCAGCTACAATGCCATTGGGGGAAAAATCAATAAATTTTCATACTATGCCTACAATCACTCTAGAAGCGCTGACGGATGGAGAGATAACGGCAGGTACAAAGTAAGAAACTCGCACGTATTCTTAGAATATGCTTTCACAGAAAACACTAAGTTATCTGCTGAATATACCAATATGGATTACGCCATGCAACAGTCCGGCGGTTTGACTGACGATCAGTTTAAAGCTAATGCAAGACAATCTTTTCGCGAGAGAAACTGGTTGGGTACGCCATGGAACCTAGTAGCATTAAACTTTGACACAAAAATCAATGACCGTTTACGCTCAAACACCAAAGTTTTTGGATTGTTAGGGGAAAGAAATAGTGTTGGTTTTGTAGCCACTCCAAATACTCCAGACGCTATTAATCCAACAACTGATGACTACGCAAACAGAAGAGTAGACCGAGATTTTTACAAAAATTATGGTATTGAAAACAGAAATATTTATCAATATAACATTGGTAAAACTCAAAACAACGTAGCTTTTGGAGCTCGTTACTATACTGCTGAAACACAAAGACAACAACAAGGAAAAGGCACAACAAGATCAGATTTCGATTTATCAATCGAAGGTAAATACCAGAGAGACCTTACTTTCACTACTGAGAACATCGCATTATTCGTTGAAAATCAATTTAAAGTAACTCCAAAATTTAGTGTAACGCCAGGAGTTCGATATGAATATATTTCCTCAAACGGAAGCGGAAGATTTGGAGTTAACTCTATCACTAACTCTGATATACCTTTTGAAAACAAAACCATTACGCGAAACCAACCGTTATTTGGAATTGGAATGGAATATAAAATGGGAAGCACAAATGTATACGCCAATATCACGCAAGCCTACAGGCCTGTATTGTTCTCTGATATAACACCACCAGCAGTTAATGACGTAATTGATCCAAACTTAAAAGATGCTAGCGGATATAACGCTGATTTAGGATATAGAGGAACATTTAAAAACTACTTGAACTTTGATTTTAGCTTATTTTATCTTAGTTACAACAACAGGATTGGCGGTTTAAGTCAGGGTACTTTTATTTACAGAACCAACTTAGGCGAAACCGTTAATAAAGGTATTGAAGGTTTTGTTAATCTAAATGTAACCCGTTTATTTGATGTTGATGCTTTGTATGGTACTATAGATGTTTTTGCGACGGTAAGTTTCATTGATTCAAGATATACCGATTTCGAAGTTAATCCAACATCAGGAACGGTAGCAAACTTGGCTGGAAAACGAGTTGAAAACGCACCGAGATACATTCATAATTTTGGTATCAGCTGGAGCAAAAACCAATTTTCTACGACCTTACAATACAAAACATCAGGAAAAATTTATACCGATGCCAATAATACAACTACACCATCAGCTACCGGAGTAATAGGTTTGTTAGAAGGGTATACTGTAATGGATTTATCAGCTGAATATAAATTCCTAAAAAATTACAATCTTAGATCTGGAATTAATAACCTAACTGATGAGACCTACGCTACTAGAAGAGCTGGAGGGTACCCAGGTCCAGGTATTTTACCAGGCGAAGGAAGAACATTCTTTATATCTGTTGGAGCAAAATTCTAACGATGTAATGAACTCATTTTATAACAAAATAAGATAAAAGCAATTTACTAGAGTACCTAAAAAATTGTATTTCCTTTAACTCAAAAAAGCAACCTTAATCGGTTGCTTTTTGTTATTTTTACGGTATGGATTTTCAAGAAATATTAGCTTTTAGTGCCCTTGCCATAGCATTGGGTTTTCTCATTAAAAAATTCTTTTTTAAAAAGAAAAAGTCTGATGGCAATTGCGGAAATGGAGATTGTGGTTGTAGTTGATGCGGTTTGGAGATTTGTAAGGCTTGGGATTACTAAGCTTAACGTTTGAATTGATTAGAAAAACATTACAAGTAGAAAATGAATTTAAATAAAGCTACTTACTGAATCATGCAGAGACGCTCTTCAACGAATTAATTAACCTACTTTCCTTCACTAAGTAGGAATCTTTCCCATCCCTCATAGGTATCAGTTTTCAACCTTTCAGTCTCTTTGTCGTAATATGTTACACTATCTATTAAAAGTTCTCCCGTTTTACTATCATTATCGCTTCTATACTCAATCCTCTTTTGGAATATAAATTTTGTCTCTTTAATAATATGCCCGTTTTGGACATAAATATTTTCAATCTTTTGCGTTGCACAAATGTAGGAGGCAAAGAAAAAAAATAGAACCGGAATAGGGGTACAGAAAAAGAATATGACTTTATTTAATTTTCCTACTATTATTTTTTTATCAAAAAGATATAAAATATAAAGAAGCACTATTCCAAGGATCCAAATTACGAGTAAAAATACAAATATCACTTCTCCTCCATGAACAACCTTTTGGCTCAAGTACACGAAATAAGAATTCACAAATGTGAAAATAATTGAAAAAAGAAGAAGTTTTTTGCTCATTACGGTTTATTACCTGATTATTTTACAATTGACTGTTACTATTTCAAATACGAAATTTTTACAAAGTATTTTTTCTTATTGATTGGCGTATCCTTACTTGGATAAGGCAAGACCTGAACACTTTTTAAATTTTTTTGGTTGTCAGGTAAATATTTACAAAACCATTGCTTGTTTTCTTCTTGATTTTTCATCGAAAAAACCATGGTATTATCCTCCACTAATTTTGAATCTTTATATACCGAAAGTAATACTGTAACTTCTCCTGCCCAGATGCAGTTTAGTCCCTCAGGACATCGAGAATCCGATACAACTTCTTTTAAAACTAAAGTAAATCCCTTTTTCTTGAAACACTTTTTTTGAGTAATTTTTGCAATAGAAACTTTCTCTGCGGCTATTTGTGAAAAACTAAATGTACAAAACAATAAAAATGATAACAATACTATATTTTTCATAACCAACTATTTTAAATGATTCACTCAAAGATAGGCCAAATATACTATGTTACCTTCACAAAAAGATTACTGGCAATTTTATTCGAAATGGACAAATCCCGCATATCAACTTGAATTTTCAATGACAAATCAAAACTTTCCTTTCCTATGATTTCAATTTTAGAACCCAAGGCGATGCCTTGTTTGTCTAAGTATTTTAAAAATTCGGATGATGTGTCTTTAACGCCAACACAAATTCCTGCTTGGTTTTCGTGCAATTCAGAGAGCAATTGCTTTTCGATTTTAACAATTTGACCATTTGCATCTGGAATAGGATCTCCATGCGGATCTTCGGTAGGATTTCCCAGAAAATCATCCAATTTGTTGATGAGTTTTTCTGATTTAATGTGTTCCAATTGTTCCGCAATATCATGAACCTCATCCCAAGAAAAATCTAGCTTATCAACTAAAAAAACTTCCCAAAGACGGTGTTTTCTAACAATCATTTTGGCCGCTATTTTACCGTGATCTGTCAAGGAAACGCCTTGGTATTTTTTATAATTCACTAAGTCTTTTTCGGCTAATTTCTTGAGCATATCAGTCACTGACGAAGCTTTGGTTTCCATTTTTTCGGCAATCGCATTCGTACTTATTTCTGAATCTGAAATAATAGTAAGATGGTATATGGTTTTAAGATAGTTCTCTTCTGAAAATGTCATTTGATTTGAGATTGATGAATAGTGTTTTTGATTCCAAATGTCCTAGCCCTGATAGAAGCGGTATCCTTTTCCTGCTTTTTTAAGCAGGAAAAGATATAGCGAATAGCAGGAAATATCTCCTGATACTGAAACAGATTCAGCACAGGAATTTAATTTTTAACAATCAGTAACGGAATAGAAATTTTGTGGCGCAGTTTGTTTACCGTAGTTCCAAAAATCAAATCCTTGAATCCAGTGTGACCGTGCGTTCCCATTACTAAAATATCAAACTTTCCAGCATTAATAAGTTCTGGAATTACTCGATTTGGTTTTCCAAAACCTAACTTCGTTTCCACTTGAAAGCCTTTTTCGGTCAATATTTCTTTATATTCCTCTAATAATTTTTCGTCAATCAGCGTTTCATGGTCATCGATATTTTCCCCGTAAATCATAGCTCCTACGGTTTCTACCACGTGAATCAAGGTGTATTTTGCTTCTATTCCGCCCAATTCAAAAGCATTGTTTAAGGCTACTTCGTCAGCACTAGTAAAATCAACCGTAACTGCAATGTTCTTTTTAGTATAACTTTCAGCCTTGGAAAATTTTAGTTTTAAATTGTGTGGCGAATGATTTTGTATGTCAATTTTAGCTTTGGCAATAAAAGGTTTGAAAACGATGTACAGCAACAAAATCAAAAAACCAAAAGCCAAAGGAACCACCGTTAACCATAACAAAAGTGGATTTTCGGAGGTTTCTAGCCAGCCTGTTATTTCGTCAAAAACCAATTTAGCGTTTAATGAAACAATAATTGTTGCAATAATCCAAGAAGCGATTTGCGTCGCTTTTCCAATATGAAATCCTTTCATTTTTGATTTATCACTTACAAAATGAATCAACGGTATAATAGCAAAACCCAGTTGTAAACTCAGGATAACCTGACTCAAAATCAATAATTTTCCTGTAACACTTTCCCCATAAATAGTAATTACAATAACCGCTGGTACAATGGCGATTAATCGTGTGATGATTCGTCTAACCCATGGCTGAATGCGTAAATTAAGATAGCCTTCCATTACAATTTGTCCGGCAAGAGTTCCCGTAATTGTAGAACTTTGTCCTGCAGCAATCAAGGCTACCGCAAATAATATAGGCGCAAATTTGCTTCCTAAAAGCGGCTCTAGAAAACGATGTGCATCCTGAATCTCGGCCACTTCAAACATTCCGTTTCTATAAAATGTGGCTGCAGCCAAAATTAAAATCGCTGCGTTCACTAAAAAAGCCAAGTTTAATGCAATGGTAGAATCGATGAAATTGTATTTCAAAGCCTGCTTAATTCCCGCCGTAGTTCTTTCGAATTTTCTGGTTTGCACCAAAGAGGAATGCAAGTATAAATTGTGTGGCATAACCGTAGCTCCAATAATTCCAATAGCAATGTATAAAGCGGCTTCATTAGGCATCGAAGGAATTAATCCAAACAAAACTTTATCCAGTTCTGGCTGGGCAAATATCATTTCGAATATAAAGGAAAATCCAATGATAGCAACCAATACAATGATAAAAGCTTCCATTTTTCGGATGCCTTTATTGATTAAGAACAATAACAAAAAAGTATCTAAAACTGTAATTAACACCCCTTCAATCAGCGGAATGTCAAACAATAAATTGATACCGATTGCCATACCTAAAACCTCGGCAAGATCACAGGCTGCGATGGCAATTTCGGCAAGAAAATACAATATATAATTGATAAATGGCGAATAGGTTTCTCTAGAGGCTTGCGCCAAGTCACGTTGGGTAACAATTCCAAGTCGGGCACTCAAGCTTTGCAACAACAAAGCCATAATGTTACTCATCAATAAAACCCAAAGCAAGGCATAACCAAACTGGCTTCCGCCTGCAATGTCTGTCGCCCAGTTTCCTGGATCCATATAACCAACGCTAATTAAATAAGCCGGGCCAAAAAAAGCAAGGATTTTTCGGAATACTGATTTCTTATTTAATGTGGAAACGGATTGATTTACTTCTTCTAAAGATTTAGTCATGACAAAAAAGGTTTGTTCAAATATACTATAAATAGTGTTTGCAAAATATATTTTTTAGTCTTGTCTAAATACTTGATTTAGGAACATGAAGGACAAAAGCCACTAATGGTAAAATTTACTTCCTTAATCTGATAATTTGTTGGTAAAATAAAGGTAGGCTCCACATTATCTAAGCAGGTTAACAAATTGCATTTCAGGCAACTAAAATGGATATGATTGTGCGTGTGAACTGCATGATCCTTCATATGATGACACGTTGCATATTTTATAGTTCCGTCTAAGTTTACAATTTTGTGTACGAGATCATCCGTAACCAAACGATCTAAAATCCTGTAAATGGTCACTCGGTCACAAATATTATCGCTCAGTGTTTGAATTTCGCTATGAGAAAGCGCCACTTCTGCATTTTTAAGTACGTCTAGAATAGCCGTTTTAGCTACCGTATTGCGTGATGTTTTCATATTTCAAAAAAAATTAAACGCAACTATATTGCATTAACAAAATTAATTATATATTTGCAACAGAATTGCATTAAGCAAATATACAAGAAATGAAGAAAACAACCTTATTTAATATGGATATTTTAGGGATATCATCTGCAAGTTTGTGTCTTATTCATTGTTTGCTTTTGCCTTTACTAACTGTTTTACCTATAGGTTTAACCCACAATCCTTATATCGATTTATTATTTGCATGCGTCGGTCTATGGGCTGTAATAAATAGCATTAAAAACGCTAAACTATTGGTAATGTTGTTACTAATAATTTCTAGTACATTAATCTTGTTGAGCGTACTTATTGAAATTTTTCTAGACATTCATACTAATATAGTAGTAGTTGGCGGCGCAGGAATGATCCTAGGACATTTGATAAACTACAGCAATCATAAAAACACGCACAAATGAGAAAACTACCCGTAACCGTATTATCAGGCTTTCTTGGAGCAGGAAAAACAACATTGTTGAATCATATCTTGCACAATAAAGAAGGTTTAAAGGTAGCCGTAATTGTAAATGATATGAGCGAGGTTAACATTGATGCCAATTTGATAAAAGCCGAAAACACATTGTCACGTACAGAGGAGCGATTAGTCGAAATGAGTAACGGATGTATTTGCTGCACACTTCGAGAAGATTTAATGATTGAGGTTGAAAAACTAGCTAAAGAAAATCGCTTTGACTACCTATTAATTGAAAGCTCAGGAATTAGTGAGCCTATTCCCGTAGCGCAAACATTTTCATTTGTTAATGAAGAGGAAAATATTAATCTTTCTCAGTTTAGTTTTATCGATACGATGGTCACCGTAGTCGATGCCTTTAACTTTTTTAAAGATTTTGGCTCAGCCCAAACTTTACAGGAGAGGAAAGCATCGGATATTGACAACGATACTCGAACAATTGTAAACCTGCTGGTGGATCAAGTAGAGTTTGCCAATGTTATTATATTAAACAAAACCGACTTGGTGACTCAAAAAGAATTGGAAATCTTGAAAGCTTCAATCCAAAAATTGAATCCTGTAGCAGCAATAATCACTTCGGTTCGAGGAAAAGTACCAACAAGCGCAATTCTAAACACTGGATTATTCAATTATGAAGAAGCAGAATCATCAGCTGGTTGGATACAAGAACTAGAAGGAATTCATACGCCTGAAACCGAAGAATATGGAATTTCATCTTTTGTTTTCAGAGATGAACGCCCTATTCATCCTCAACGTTTTTGGCACTACCTAACCGTCGATTTTCCGCAGAACGTTTTAAGAAGTAAAGGACTTTGCTGGATTGCGTCCAGACCCGAACAAGCCATCAACTGGAGTCAAGCGGGCGGATCTATGAAAGCAGAAGGTGCTGGTGTATGGTGGGCGAGCATGCCACTAGGCGAGCGCATGACTTTTAGCAATTTCGTGGAATACCAAGACATTATTGAAGAACGATGGACTGCTAATTTTGGCGACCGTCTAAACGAAATCGTATTTATAGGCATTGACATAAATGAAATTGAAATTCGGAAACAACTAGAAAAGTGCCTTTGCAATGCTAATGAAATTATAGATCTGCAAGACGGATGTTTCCTATGCAAAGATGATTTTCCTATCCCTAGCACATATCAAAATAATAATGAAAAAATACTAGTAAACTAGTTATAAATCCCGATCGTTTTGGTTAATTATTGGGTACTAATGCGGTTCATTGTCATGATGAACCGCTTTTTTTATTTATATATCAGTAAATCTTTTTATTATATCAAATATAATTTTTAGCTTTGTCTAAATTTAAATTAAGTACAGTGAAAAAAACATTCGTGTTGTTTATAATCTTACTAGTTCATTTTGGCTACAGCCAAGAAAAAACAAGCCTATCCGGAATAATTTCATCTGATAAAAAACGGGTTGCAGAAGCTCGTGTTTTTTTAATTGGAACAAAATACGCCACCCAAACAGATAGTTTAGGAAAGTATAGTATCGATAATATTGATGATGGAAATTATAAAATACAAATTATAGCAGTAGGTTTTCAAAGTTTAAAGAAGAGCATAACGGTCAAAAATAATGAAAACAACATTCTGGATTTTGAACTTTCAAGTACAGAAAACCAACTTAATGAAGTCGTAGTTTCGGGAACATTAAAAGCAGTAAAACGATTAGAAAGTGCGGTTCCAGTAGAAGTTTATTCTCCAGTATTTTTCAAGAAAAACCCAACAGCTAGCATTTATGAAGCCTTGCAAAACGTAAATGGTGTACGACCGCAACTGAATTGTGGCGTTTGCAATACGGGTGACATCCATATTAATGGGTTGGAAGGTCCGTATACTTTGGTTTTAATAGATGGAATGCCCATAGTGAGCAGTTTATCTACGGTGTATGGATTATCCGGAATTCCAAATTCACTAGTAGAACGTATTGAAATCGTAAAAGGTCCCGCTTCCTCTTTGTACGGCAGCGAAGCCGTGGGCGGTTTGATCAATATTATTACCAAAAATCCAATAAATGCTCCCCTATTCTCCGCTGATGTGTTTACTACTTCTTGGTTGGAAACCAATGTTGATTTAGGAGTAAAACTCAATGTTGGAAAAAAAGCCACGGCGCTTTTAGGTTTAAATTATTTCAGATACAATCAAAAAATTGATAACGACGGCGATAACTTTACTGATGTTACTCTTTCGGATCGAATTTCCCTTTTTCAAAAATGGACTTTCGACCGTAAAGAAAATCGATTGTTTACCCTTGCGGCGCGTGGCGTTTATGAAGATCGTTTTGGCGGCGATGTGCGTTGGGAGAAAAAATACCGTGGCGGAGACGAAATCTACGGCGAAAGCATTTATACCAAACGAGCAGAATTAATAGGAAGTTACCAACTGCCTTTTCAGGAAAAACTGATGCTGTCTTTTTCAGGAAACGTACATTTTCAAGACAGCCGATACGGTACGACGAGTTATATTGCGAATCAAAAAATTGGTTTTTTACAACTGACTTGGGATAAAAAAATAGGAAGTCATGACTTACTTTCCGGAATTGCCACCCGATACAATTACTACGATGACAATACGCCGGCAACTTCAAAACTAGGAACCAACAACCCCGAGAAAACCTGGTTACCGGGAATTTTTATTCAAGACGAAATTACATTCACCGAAAAACAAAAGCTATTACTGGGAATGCGTTACGATTACAACTCCATTCACGGAAGCATCATAACGCCCAGAATTGCTTACAAATGGAAATTGAACGACAATAATATCATTCGGTTGAATGCAGGAACAGGTTTTAGAGTGGTGAATTTATTTACCGAAGACCATGCTGCTTTGACTGGCGCTCGTGAAATTATAATAGCCAATAACCTAAAACCGGAACAATCCATAAATGCCAATTTGAATTATATCAAGAAAATAAATTTTGATAACGGAACCTTTGTTGGCATTGAAACTTCGTTTTTCCATACCCGATTCAGCAATAAAATTATATCGGATTACGATACAAATCCCAACCAAATTATCTATAACAACATTAATGGCTACGCGATAAGTCAAGGAATCAGTACGAATATTGATTTTAATTTTCCAAATGGTCTAAAGATTATTACAGGTGCTTCTTTGTTAGACAATAAAAACGTGGAAAACGGCAAAAAAGAAACACCATTTCTAACCGAAAAATTTACAGCCACTTGGAGCGTTTCGTACAAAATTCAAACTATCGATTTGTATATTGACTACACCGGAAATGTGTACAGCCCGATGCAATTACCACTTTTAAGCGCTTTAGATCCTCGTGCTCCAGAATCGCCTTGGTACAGTTTGCAAAACATTCAATTCACGTATTCTGGTTTGCAACACTTTGAGTTCTATGCCGGAATTAAAAACCTGTTGAACTTTTTGCCTAAACAAAATAACCCCTTTTTAATTGCAAGAACCAATGATCCTTTTGATAAAAATGTGATTTATGATACGAACGGTCAAGTACTGGCAACGCCCGAAAACCCGTATGGATTAACATTTGATACGACGTATGTGTATGGACCCAACCAAGGAATCAGAAGCTTTTTCGGACTTCGGTATACCTTAAAATAATGAAAAAGAATTTTTATTTACTGTTACTTTTATGCTGTGTGATTCCTGATGGATTTGCGCAGTTGCAGTCTATTTTATTCGAAGAAATCGACAGTTTACAACGTATCGAAAAAAGAAAAACGATTGTTTTCATTCAAACCGATTGGTGCCAGTTTTGTCATGTGATGAAAAACACCACGTTCAAAAACGAAGAAATTATCGAAGAACTCAACAACGCTTTCTATTTTATTGATTTCAATGCCGAAGAAAAGCGAACAGTAGTTTTCAATAAAACCACTTTTCAATTCAAACCCACGGGAAATACTTCTGGAACACATGAATTGGCCATCGCACTAGGAACAATAAATAAGCAATTGCACTTTCCTGTTTTGTGCGTTTTGAATAGTGAAAACGAGATTATTTTTCAGCATAGCGGCTACTTAAAACCAAAAGAATTTAAGCTGATTTTAGCCAAACTAAAAGAATAAAATTGTTTATTTTTGGGGAAATGTCAAATTCCCAAATGAAACACTACGATTATATTTTTACCGGCGCAGGATTATCGGCTTTAATGACGGTTTACAAAATGGTGCAATCAGGATCTTTTACGGATAAAAGTATTTTGTTATTAGATCAAAATACTAAAAAAACCAACGACAGAACTTGGTGTTTCTGGAAAACCAACGATTCACTTTGGGAACAATCTATTTCCAAAAAATGGGATTCGGCTTTGTTTGCCAACGAAAACTTTCGCAGGGATTTAGACTTGCAACCATATCAATACAATATGGTGAAAGGACTTGATTTTTACAACCAAGTATTCGATTTGCTTTCGAAACAAGAAAACATCACTTTCATCAATGAGAAAGTACTGGAAATCGAAGAATCCGAAACTATAATTTTGGTACAAACGGAAAGCGAAACCTTTTCGTGCTCCAAATTATTCAATAGTATTTACCACAAACAAAAAGCGGAAAACCAAACTAAATATCCTGTTTTGCAACAGCATTTTATAGGTTGGTTTATCAAAAGTGAGCAAGCTGTTTTCAATAATGAGCAAGCCACGTTCATGGATTTTTCGGTTGAGCAAAAAGGAAATACCCGTTTTATGTACGTGTTGCCTACCTCAAAAACGGAAGCATTGCTGGAATACACCTTGTTTTCGCATCAGCATTTAAAAAAAGAAGAGTACGAAAACGAAATTAAGCAATACATCGAAAAATTGGGCATTACTAACTATGAAATCGTTGAAAAAGAGCAAGGCAGCATCCCGATGACGTGTTATCTTTTTTGGAAATCGAATACTAAAAACGTGATAAACATTGGTACTTCTGGCGGTTGGACCAAAGCGAGTACGGGTTACACTTTCAAAAATTCTGATAAAAAATCAAGTGAATTGGTTGCCTTTCTACAAAGAGAAACCGACTTCACTAAATTTCATAAAAAGACCAAATTCTGGTTTTATGATTTGCTATTATTAGACATTTTAGATCAAAAAAACGAATTGGGTTCCCACATTTTTTCTTCGATATTCAAAAAAGGAAATCCTATGGTTATTTTTAAATTTCTAGACGAGGAAACCGTTTTTATTGAAGACATGCAAGTTATTTTAAAATGTCCGAAAATGTTGTTTATCAAAGCCATTTTTAACGTGGCGGCCAAAGCCCTAAAATAACAATCAAACTATAACAAAACTTTATAATTGAACACTTATTCTTGATTGTAAACTTTGTAACTTTGCAGAACAAAATTAATTTTGATTTAAAATAAAAAGATATGTATCCAGAAGAAATGGTAAAACCAATGCAAGCCGAATTAACGACTGCAGGTTTTCAAGATTTACATAGTGCTGAAGCCGTAGAAAACGCAATGAAACTAGAAGGAACAACGCTTGTAGTTGTAAATTCGGTTTGTGGTTGTGCTGCTAGAAACGCACGCCCAGGAGCAAAAATGAGTTTAGACGGTGCTAAAAAACCAGACCATTTAATCACTGTTTTTGCAGGAGTTGACAAAGATGCTGTTGATGCTGCAAGACAACACATGTTCCCTTTTCCTCCATCATCGCCAAGTATGGCTTTGTTCAAAAACGGAGAATTAGTACACATGCTAGAGCGTCACCACATTGAAGGTCGCCCAGCAGAACTAATTGCTGAAAACTTGAAAGACGCTTTCAACGAGTATTGCTAATACCTGATAAAGTATAGAATTTAAAACCACGTTTCGGCGTGGTTTTTTATTTGGAGCCACTTCCAGCTATTCGTTTCAATCTTTTTAAAGCTTCCAGCCTTTTGAAGGCTGGAAGTTATAAAAAGGATTTCCACTGCTATCTGGGCTAGAAGATATTTTGTGCGAAAAAGATGTGTATATTTGCTGTTATTAAATAGTTAGCAGAAACATTATGACAAAATTCACAATATGAAATTAAAAACATTAACGATCCTATTAATATCAATTATTGTGTATAGTTGCGGTTTAAAATACAATGAGCAAGGTAAAGAAAAACATATCTTTTACATACACGGTAGAATTATTGAAATACATGGTAGAAATGCTTACAGCGAGGACTTTGGAAAATATGAGTTTGATAGCATCGTTTCAGCGATAAAAGTTGAGAAATCTGTGGTTCAATACGAGATACGCAATGAAAATGTTGACCCAAAAGAATATGCTATTCACGTTTCAAAACAAATTGATAGCCTTATCAAAAATGGTGTTAAACCAATTGATATAACTATTGTGGGAGCCTCAAAAGGAGCGATTATAGCATCTAATATTTCGAGCTTTAATACAAATCCAATCAACTATGTTTTACTTGCAGGAAATAACGAATATCAAGAAACAAACAATGATTGGAAATTTCACGGACAAGTTTTATGTATTTATGATTTGTCTGACGGAATTGCGGGGAAAAATTATAATTATTGGAAAAACAGAGAAAACTTTACAACAAAATTTGAGCAACTTGAAATACAGACTAACTTAGGACACGGATTTTTATACAAACCATTGAGCGTTTGGACTGAACCAGCTAAGAAATGGATTTTAAAACAAAGTTTATAACCGATTGTAAACAATGCCGAACGAACAACAGATGCTTTTTTATTTAAGATTTTTCTGATAAACCTAAAAACAATTCTTAATTAAATCCCGCTAGCCACACAATTCCTCTCATTCGGCTCGGCGTAATAAATACGACTCTAAAAAACTTAACATTCTATTTACCACAACTCCCTTAGCCCAGATTGCAGCGGCATCCTCTTGTTGTAGCGATAGCGAAAACAAGAGATATAGCGGAAAGCTGGAAATAGCTCCTAAAAAAACAAACCATTAAGACATTAAGGAAAATTAAGCGTCTATTGTTAATGATTGCGAACCTTAGTTCCTGTAATACTTTGCGCCTCTGAACCTTTTTGCCTACTTTTGCAAAAAATATATTTCTCACTTAAACTGTTTATAGCATGCAACTGTACAACACATTAAGCGCAGAGGAAAGAGCCGTCATGATTGATGATGCCGGAAAACAAAGACTCACTTTGTCGTTCTATGCTTATGCGCAAATTCAAGATCCAACTCAATTTCGAAACGATTTATTCCGCGCTTGGGATCCTTTAGTAGTTCTAGGCCGAATTTATGTAGCCAAAGAAGGGATCAATGCACAATTATCATTGCCTGCCGATAATTTTTATGCCTTCAAGGACACGCTTGAGGAATATGATTTCATGAAAGGGATGCGCTTGAATATTGCCGTGGAGCATGACGATCACTCGTTTTTGAAACTAACGATTAAAGTGCGTGACAAAATTGTGGCTGATGGTTTAAACGATGAAACTTTTGATGTGACCAACATAGGCGTACACCTAAAAGCGAAGGAATTCAACGAACTTCTAGACGATCCCAACACAATTGTAGTTGATTTTAGAAACCATTATGAGAGTGAAATTGGCTATTTTAAAGGCGCCATCACTCCTGATGTAGATACATTTAGAGAATCGTTGCCAATTATTAATGAGCAATTAAAAGACTTTAAGGAAGACAAAAACCTTGTCATGTACTGCACTGGCGGAATTCGTTGCGAAAAAGCGTCGGCTTACTTTAAACACCAAGGTTTTAAGAATGTTTTTCAGCTGGAAGGCGGTATCATTAATTACGCCAAGCAAATAAAAGAAGAAAATCTAGAAAGCAAATTTATAGGTAAAAACTTTGTTTTTGATCACCGCTTGGGCGAACGAATTACTGACGATGTTGTTTCGCAATGCCATCAATGCGGCACCGCTTGTGATGTGCATACGAATTGCGTGAACGAAGGTTGTCATTTGCTTTTTATTCAGTGTGAATCTTGCAAAGAAAAAATGTTCGGATGCTGTTCTACAGAATGTGCTACCATTATTCACTTGCCCGAAGAAGAGCAAAAAGCCATACGAAAAGGAATAAAAAATGGAAATAAGATTTTCAAAAAAGGGAAATCTGATAAGTTACTTTTCAAAAATAATGCAGATCCTTTGGCAGCTATTCCCGACTTAACTGAGCTTGCAAAACGCAAACCTGTTGCAAAAAAAGCGGTGAAAATTAAAAAAGAATACCTTGGTAAAGGCGCTCACTTTTTCCCGAAGTCAAATGTTGGACAGTTTTTAATTGAAGAAAATGAGTTAACAATTGGCAATACTGTATTGATAAAAGGGAGCACTACTGGAGAACAAATTTTAAAAATCGAGAAAATGATGGTCAATGACACCGCGCAACAAAAAGCCGTTGCTGGCGATACGTGCACGTTTCTACTCCCATTCCGAATTCGATTATCCGATAAATTATACCGCATTTTAGAATAAACCTCTAACGCTACATGAACAATTACCAACCCATTATAATTTAAATTGTAATGGGTTTTTTAGTATAAATTTATGAATTATTGCCCTAAATTGGCGTTGTTCCATAAAATTAAAAAATACTATCTTTACACATTAAACGTTTTAAGAACTTAAGTTGTGCTCGTCACAACACTACATATAAGATTATGGCATGTACAAGTTGTTCAACTTCTGATGGTGGCGCACCAAAGGGTTGTAAAAATAATGGGACTTGCGGCACCGATAGCTGCAATAAATTAACGGTTTTTGATTGGCTTTCGAATATGAGTTTGCCCAATGGCGACGCCCCTTTTGATTGTGTTGAAGTACGTTTCAAAAACGGCCGAAAAGAATTTTACCGTAATACCGAAAAATTAACTTTGAGTATGGGCGACATCGTTGCCACGGTAGCTTCACCTGGTCATGACATTGGAATTGTAACACTTACAGGAGAATTGGTTCGCATCCAAATGAAGAAAAAAGGAGCCAATCCTTTGAGCAATGAAATTCCTAAAATTTATAGAAAAGCTTCTCAAAAAGACATTGACATTTGGTCTACTGCTCGCGATAAAGAAGAGCCTATGAAGGTTCGTGCAAGAGAACTAGCGATTGCTCAAAAACTGGAAATGAAAATTTCGGATATCGAATTTCAAGGAGATGGATCAAAAGCTACTTTTTACTACACCGCAAATGACCGAATTGACTTTAGAGCATTAATAAAAGATTTTGCTAAAGAATTCAGTACTCGTATCGAGATGAAACAAGTAGGTTTCCGTCAAGAAGCAGCTCGTTTGGGCGGAATTGGTTCTTGCGGAAGAGAACTGTGTTGTTCTACTTGGCTGACTGATTTTAGAAGTGTAAATACCTCAGCTGCACGGTACCAACAACTGTCCTTGAATCCACAAAAACTAGCGGGACAATGCGGCAAATTAAAATGCTGCTTGAACTATGAACTAGACACCTACATGGATGCCTTAAAGCATTTCCCAGATTTCGAAACTAAGTTAGTTACTGAAAAAGGAGATGCCATTTGCCAAAAACAAGACATCTTTAAAGGCTTGATGTGGTTTGCATACACGAATAATTTTGCCAATTGGCATGTGTTGAAAATTGAACAAGTACAAGAAATTGTTGCCGAAAATAAACTTAAGAACAAAGTTTCTTCGTTAGAGGATTATGCTATTGAGATTGTTGTTGAGCCTGAGAAAAACTTCAACAATGCCATGGGTCAAGAAAGTTTAACGCGATTTGACCAACCTAAGCCAAAGAAAAAACAGCATAAAAAACGCAAAACTGGTGGGGAAAATGTGATTGTAGCCAATAGCAGTAAACCTGTCACTAAAAACAATAATAATCGTCAGCAACAAGGTGATAAAAAACCTGCAGAGCCAAGAAAACCAATAATTATTACCAAAAATGTGGATAAAAAATAGCGCTTTACTCCTTTTAGTGATGATTATCTTTTCTTCATGTGACAAGAAAAGAGTTTTTGATGAATACAAATCGGTAGGTAGTGCGTGGCACAAAGACAGTATTGTTACCTTCAATTTACCAGAATTGGACTCTACAAAACGCTATGATTTGTTTATAAATGTTAGAGACAATAATGATTATCAATTCAACAATTTGTTTTTAATTGTGGCGTTGGAATTACCAAATGGATTTACAAAAGTAGACACACTTGAATACCAAATGGCAGAGCCAGACGGCACATTATTAGGCAATGGTTTTTCAGACTTAAAAGAAAGTAAACTTTTTTACAAGGAAAATGTACGATTCAGGTCGAAATACAAAGTCTACATCAAGCAAGCGGTTCGTGAAAACGGTAAGGTTCTCGGAGTAAAAGCATTAGACGGTATTACAGAAGTAGGTTTTAGAATAGAAAAAAAAGAATAAAATAGTATTATGGCTATCAAAAAAAATAACAATCAGGTGCAAAACAGCGATAAGAACATTGCTTACTATCAAAAGAAATTTTGGAAAATTTTTTTCTATGGAATGGGTGCTGTTGGTTTGTTTTTCTTATTCGCTTCATGGGGACTTTTTGGTTCGATGCCTTCTTTTGAAGATTTAGAAAATCCAGACTCTAACCTTGCAACCGAAATCATTTCGGCAGACGGTGTGGTTTTAGGGAAGTATTTCGAAAAAAACAGGTCTCAATTACACTATGCTGATTTACCAAAAAATTTAGTACAAGCACTAATTGCTACCGAAGATGCTCGTTTTTATGAGCATTCTGGTATTGATGGCAGAGGAACTTTGAGAGCCATTTTTAGTTTAGGAACCAGCGGTGGAGCGAGTACATTGACTCAGCAATTTGCCAAACAATTGCTACACGGAGAAGGATCTAAATTCTTGCCTTTTAGAATCGTACAAAAAGTACAAGAATGGATAGTCGCCATCCGTCTGGAAAGACAATATACAAAAAATGAAATCATCGCCATGTACTGCAACGTATATGATTTTGGAAACAATTCTGTTGGGGTAAGTTCCGCAGCAAAAACGTATTTTTCTAAAGAACCTAAGGATTTAACCATTAGCGAATCGGCAATATTAGTAGGGATGTTTAAGAATTCTGGTTTATACAATCCGATACGAAACCCAGAAGGTGTGACAAACCGCAGAAATGTGGTGCTTTCGCAAATGGCAAAAGGAAAAATCATCACCAAAGAGGAAAAAGAAAAACTACAAAGTTTACCGATTAAATTAAATTTCAAATTAGAAACCCACAAAGACGGAACGGCTACGTATTTTAGAGAATACCTGCGTGATTACATGAAAAAGTGGGCTGAAGAAAATAAAAAACCAGATGGATCAGATTATGACATCTACAAAGATGGTCTAAAAATCTACACTACTATTGATTCCAGAATGCAATTGCATGCTGAGGCAGCAGTTTCTGCACACATGGCCAACCTACAAGAAGAATTTTTCAATCAATCAAAGGATAATAAAAACGCTCCATTTGTCAACATTTCCTCTGTAGAAACTCAAAAGATTCTAAATCAAGCTATGAAATCATCAAACCGATGGGCTGTGATGAAATCATTAGATAAAAGCGAAGAAGAAATTATAAAATCGTTCAGCGAAAAAACAAAAATGACTGTATTTTCTTGGAAAGGAGAAAAAGATACCATCATGACCCCATTAGACTCCATTAGGTATTACAAGCACTTTTTACAATCGGGATTGATGGCAATGGAACCACAAACCGGTGAAATAAAGGCTTGGGTAGGTGGTATCAATTACAAATATTTTCAATACGACCACGTAGGTCAAGGTGCAAGACAAGTAGGATCTACCTTTAAACCTTTTGTATACGCAACCGCAATTGAACAATTGAACATGTCTCCGTGTGACTCTATTGTTGATGGTCCGTTTATGATTCGTAAAGGACGTCATAGTGTAACCGAAGATTGGGAACCTAAAAACTCCGATAATAAATACCGAGGCATGGTTACTCTGAAAAGGGGTTTAGCCAATTCTATAAATACAATTTCGGCTAAATTAATTGATAAAGTAGGACCTGAAGCCGTAATTGATTTAACTCATAAATTAGGAGTGAAATCCGAAATTGTAAATCAACCTTCTATTGCGCTTGGAGCTGTCGAAATAACCGTAGAAGATATGGTTGCCGCGTACAGCACATTTGCAAATCAAGGTGTTTATATGAAACCCCAATTTATATCAAAAATTGAAGATAAAAGTGGCGTGATCATTTATGAACCCATTCCTGAATCGCACGATGTTTTAAACAAAGACATCGCTTATGCAGTCATCAAATTACTGGAAGGTGTAACCGAAGGTGGTTCTGGCGACCGTTTGCGCACCACTGGTGGTGGTAATGGCGACAACCGCTGGACTGGATATCCCTATTCCTTTAGAAATCCAATTGCAGGAAAAACAGGAACCACACAAAACCAATCTGATGGTTGGTTCATGGGAATGGTTCCTAATCTTGTAACTGGAGTTTGGGTAGGTTGCGAGGACCGTTCTGCCCGTTTCAAGAGCATTACCTACGGACAAGGAGCTACTGCAGCACTACCAGTTTGGGGATATTTCATGAAATTATGTTACGAAGATCCTGCTCTAAAAGTATCCAAAGAACCATTTGAAAGACCTTCTAATCTATCTATAAAAGTAGATTGTTACGTTCCTAAAAAAGTTGTAGATACTACCGCTGTAGAACAAGATACAGAGGAGTTTGAACTATAAAAGTCATTGTAAGGAACGAAGCAATCGCATCTCGAAAGTAACAAATGGATTGCTTCGTTCCTAGCAAAGAAAAGATTTTCACTCCATCTGGACTAGAGTTTTCTACTACTGTAAACGAACGATACTCCTAAGAATATTTAAAAAATTATAATTACATCAATAGCACCTTATTTTTATGATTAACAAAAAAGTAAATAACGTTCAAGATGCCCTTCAAGGAATTGAAAACGATATGACTATCATGCTTGGCGGTTTCGGATTATGTGGTATTCCAGAAAATTCTATCGCCGAATTAGTAAAAAAAGAAACGACAAATTTAACCTGTATTTCAAATAACGCAGGAGTTGATGATTTTGGCCTAGGCTTGCTTTTGCAAAAACGTCAAATTAAAAAGATGATTTCATCTTATGTTGGAGAAAATGCCGAATTTGAACGCCAAATGCTATCTGGAGAACTCGAAGTTGATCTTATTCCACAAGGGACTTTAGCAGAACGCTGCCGCGCAGCACAGGCTGGAATTCCTGCTTTTTTTACACCAGCCGGTTATGGAACTGAAGTAGCCGAAGGTAAAGAAGTTCGTGAATTTAATGGGAAAATGCATATTATGGAACACGCTTTTCAAGCTGATTTTGCGATTGTAAAAGCATGGAAAGGGGACAAAGCCGGAAATCTAGTTTTCAAAGGAACGGCTAGAAACTTCAATCCATGTATGGCTGGAGCAGCAAAAATCACCATTGCAGAAGTTGAAGAACTATTGCCCGCTGGGAGTTTAGATCCAAATGAAATTCATATTCCAGGAATACTTGTAAATAGAATTTTTCAAGGCGAGAAATACGAGAAAAGAATTGAACAACTTACAGTAAGAAAAATTTTCTAATCATGGCTTTAGATAAAAACCAAATTGCAAAACGCATCGCAAAAGAATTGAAACACAACTATTATGTGAATCTTGGAATAGGAATACCAACACTGGTAGCGAACTATATTCCAGAAGGTATTGATGTTGAGTTTCAAAGTGAAAATGGCGTACTTGGAATGGGACCTTTCCCATTTGAAGGAGACGAAGATGCCGATTTAATCAACGCAGGAAAACAAACCATAACAACATTACCAGGCGCCAGTTTCTTTGATTCTGGATTTAGTTTTGGCATGATTCGTGGCCAACATGTTGACTTAACAATTCTTGGTGCTATGGAAGTTTCTGAAAATGGTGATATAGCCAACTGGAAAATACCAGGGAAAATGGTCAAAGGAATGGGTGGCGCAATGGATTTAGTCGCTTCGGCAGAAAATATTATTGTAGCCATGATGCATGTAAATAAGGCTGGAGAATCTAAAATTCTTAAAAAATGTACGTTGCCTTTAACTGGTGTAGGATGCGTTAAAAAAGTTGTTACTGAACTTGCTGTACTGGAAATAACATCACAAGGATTCAAGCTACTAGAACGCGCACCTGGCGTAACCATAGAACACATTGTTGCTTCAACCGAAGCAACATTAATTATTGATGGTGAAATTCCAGAAATGATTCTCGATTAAGACTGTCTTCACCCAAATACAATACAACAAAAAATACATCCTATAGACGGATGTATTTTTTTTGATACTGTTTTGTAGTATTTATATTCGGCATCAAATCATAAAAAAATATAAAAACAGCCCTATTTTCTCTATTAGAACAGCAACACTAAAATATATTTTAACAAAAAATTAATATTATATATATTTTTTGTTAAATTAGCTATCATATTTAATTTGATATTTTAAATAATTAACCAAAACCCCAAACCTATGAAAACAAAATTACTCGGTAAAATTGCCTTGTTTGCTTCCGTTTCTTTTTTTGCAATAGAAGCACAAGCACAAGATGCAACCAAATATGTAAAACAAAAAATTACGGATGAAAAAGGAAAACCTTCTTTGATCGTTTTTAATGAAAAGTCTACTTACAAATCCTCCGATGCTCAACAAGCATTCACTGAACAGTTAGGATTAAAAACCAATTCTAATTTTACTAAAACTAAATCCGAAACAGATAAATTGGGAATTTCTCACGACAAATTCCAATTGTATCACCAAGGCTTAAAAGTAGAATTTTCAACGTACACGTTGCACTCCAAAGCTGGGAAATTAGAATCAATGAGTGGAGAATTTTATAAATTGGATAATGTAAATACTAATCCAAAATTAACCAAAGATCAAGCATTTGTTCGTGCCTTGAAACAAATAGGAGCCAAACAATACCTTTGGGAATCAACAGAGAACTCTAAAGCAATGAACTACCAAAAACCTACTGGAGAGTTGGTTTTACTTCCTGTTTTAGATGGTGCAACTTCAAAACAAAAAGACAATAATTTACGGTTGGCATATAAATTCGATATTTATGCTACAAACCCGGTTAGTCGTGGTGATTTATATATAGATGCAGTTTCTGGAGAACCGTTGTTTTATAATGCTACCATAAAACACCTTGGAGAATACAGCAATGGGCACAAAAACGATGGGTCTAAAACCTCAAAAGGACTAATAAATGCTGTCGCCTTTGTTGCAGCAAACGCAGCCACACGTTACAGTGGTACACAATCCATTCAAACTACTTTAAGCGGTTCATCATATATTTTAGCAGATGCAACACGAGGTTTGGGGATAAACACTTTCAATATGAAAAAAGGAACCAATTATACTACTGCGGTGAATTTTACCGATGTGGATAATAACTGGACCGCAGCTGAATTTGACAATACTAATAAAGACAATGGTGCCCTTGATGCGCATTGGGGTGCAGAGAAAACATATGACTACTTTTCAACTAAACACACGAGAAACAGTTATGACAACGCTGGCGCTGTTATAAAAAGCTACGTGCACTATGGTGTTGCTTACGACAATGCGTACTGGAATGGTAGTGTTATGACCTACGGCGATGGTAGTGGAACAAATTTTGACGTGCTTACTTCTTTAGACGTAGCGGCACACGAGATTGGACATGCAATTTGTGAAAAAACAGCCAATCTAGCTTACCAAAGAGAATCAGGAGCCATGAATGAGGGATTTTCTGATATATGGGGTGCGTGTGTGGAATATTTTGCGGCTCCTACAAAATCAACATGGTTAATAGGAGAAGACATCGAAAGAAGAGCTGGAAAAACGGCTTTACGTTCCATGAGTAATCCAAAATTAGAAGGACAGCCAGACACCTATGGCGGAACAAATTGGAAAGTCATTAATTGTGGCACTCCAACACAGACCAATGATTATTGTGGTGTTCATACCAATAGCGGTGTATTAAACCACTGGTTCTATATTTTATCTGTAGGTAAATCAGGAACAAATGACATAGGTAGTTCTTATAATGTAACTGGAATTACAATTGACAAAGCTGCAAAAATTGCTTACCGATTAGAAAGCGTGTATCTATCAGCAAATTCAACTTTTGCAAATGCAAGAACTTACGGAATTCAGTCAGCAACAGATCTCTACGGAGCGGGTTCTGCTGAAGTGATCGCTACTACAAACGCATTTTATGCTGTAGGAGTTGGTGCTGCTTATGCTGGCACAGCTGATACTACTGCACCGTCTACTCCTGCAAGCTTAACTGCATCAGGAACAACTTCAACAACAACAAACTTATCTTGGACAGCCGCTACTGATAATGTTGCAGTAACCGGGTACAATGTATATCGAGGTAGCAGTTTATTAGCCACAGTTACTGGGACAACGTATGCCGTTACAGGATTAACTGCTGCAACAGCCTATACTTTCACAGTAAAAGCAAAAGATGCTGCAGGAAATTTATCTGCTGCTAGTAATGTAGCAAGCGTTACCACATCTGGAACTACAGTAACTTACTGCGTTTCTAAAGGAAGTAATGCAACATCTGAATACATTGACTATGTAGCTTTGGGCGGAATTGCGAATACAACTGGTACCAATGCAGGATACGGAAACTTTACAGCCTTGAAAGGAAATGTACCTTATGGATCAAACACTATTTTGTTTAGCGCAGGTTTTAGTGGGTCCGCATACACTGAATATTGGAAAATATGGATTGATTATAATAAAAATGGTGTTTTTGAAACAGCTGAGCAAATCGTTTCAGGATCTTCATCAAGCAGTGCAAACCTAACAGCTACGTTTACGGTTCCTACAACAGCATTATCGGGACCTACTCGTATGAGAGTATCTATGAAATACAATGCTGCTCAAACTGCTTGTGAAACTTTTTCATATGGAGAAGTTGAAGACTACACCGTAAACATTGGTGGAGCAGCAATAGCAGGCTTTACAACAAGTTTTGCAGATGGTTTAGGTGATGAAAATAATATATTTGAATATACTATGTATCCAAATCCTACTTCTGACTTCTTAAATATTAAAATGGCAGATAATCGCAATGCTACTTTTAGCATTTTTAATTTCTTGGGTCAAAAAATAGAGACGGGGAAAATATCTGAAAATGCAATTAATGTAAGCAAATTAGCTTCTGGAGTATATCTCTTAGAAGTAAACGATGGTCAGAAAAACATCACTAAAAAATTCATTAAAGAGTAATATTTCATTTTAAATTCTTTAAAAGGGGGCAGTTTATATAACTGCTCCCTTTTTTTATTTGTGTCTGTAAAGCATTGATTTTAAGTATTACCATAAAAAAGTAAGCTATCTGATACCTTACAATTCATTTGACTTTAAAACACTATATAACTCTAACATAATGGTAGTTTAGTAAATAAGGGCGTTGGCTATCACGTTCAACGATGGTATAGAAACGATAGTAAAACTAATCAACAAGCTATCAATTGGTTCTAGTTTTAAATCAAAAAAAAGCCTCACGGTATTCTGTAAGGCTTAATTTTTATACTGTAAAATAATTTTATTTTGATTTTCATGATCGCTGATAGCGTCTTTTCACGTATGAAATCTTAGTTTTTAATTCATTTAAAAAAACCACGTAGCAACAAAAATAGCAGTAACTACACAAATCACATCAACAATAAGCATCGTACTTAATGCGTAACGCGTGTTTTTGATGTTTACCGAACCAAAGTATACCGCAATTACATAAAACGTACTTTCGGCGCTACATTGAAAAATACTAGCCAATCTAGCAGTTAGCGAGTCGGCACCAAAAGTATTCATAGAATCAATCAAAAACCCTCTAGAACCCGCAGAACTAAATGGACGCAGCAAGGCAACTGGCAAAGCATCTGTAATTTCTTTGCTTACACCCATGTTAGAGAAAATAAAAGCAATCCAATTGCTAATTATTTCGAATAGACCGCTGTTTCTAAACAAGGAAATAGCGACTAACATTCCTAGAACATAAGGAAAAATTGTGACTCCTGTTTTGACACCATTGTTAGCTCCTACCACAAACGTCTCAAAAACAGTAGTTGATGCTTCTGTAAATTTCTTTTCATTTACAAAAGAAAAGATAAGCGTAAAAGCGATAATCGCTATTAATATTAAAGCCGATAGATTTGATGTAAAATAGTTTTTACCAATTAAGTCCAACTGATTCACGTACATTAATAAACCAATAATAGCTGCGATCAATGTGATTAGCACCAATACCAATGAGGCACTTTTAAAATTGATTTTCTGTTTGATTCCAACAATTAAAAAGGCGGCAATCGTCCCTATGAACGACGTAATGATACATGGCAACATCACATCAGCAGGGTTACTTGCATTTGCAGCAGCTCTGTATCCAATTATTGAAGTAGCAATCAACGTGAGTCCCGAGGCATGCAAACACATGAACATGATTTGAGCGTCGCTAGCTTTGTCCTTTTCAGGATTTATTTCTTGCAGACTCTCCATCGCTTTTAATCCAAAAGGAGTTGCAGCCGAATCTAGTCCTAGGAAATTAGCGGCAAAATTCAGCGTCATGTACGATATAGAAGGATGATTTTTTGGGATACTTGGAAATACTTTGACAAAAACAGGACTTAAGGCTTTCGCCAATTTTCCCGAAGCACCAGAAATGATTAAAAGCTCCATCAAACCACAGAAAAAAGCCAAGTACGCCATTAATGGCAATACTAAATCCAGCAAAGTACTTTTACAGGTAGGCAACAATCCATCAGATTTTTGCACACCACTGTAGATTTTTACGGTTTTATTTTTAAAAACATACGTTGTGTCTGCATTGAGCGAATCCCGATTAATGATCATGGTTTGGTCTACCGCTGTTTGGATACTGTCTTTTATATAAGCAGGTAGTTGCTCTACATATCTTTCAGAAATAAGAATTGGATCGTCTTTCTTTCCGTTCAAAACGTGGTCAATGGTATAATTGTCTCCTGCAAACAAACTAAATACTACAAATACAATTGCCGATATAAAAATGACCAACCAAAATCTGCTTAATACCATAACTTATAATTTTTGTAAATGTAATAAATCAATATTCAATGTCAATTGCAATGTCAATTTCAATAATAGAATTTTAAAATTGTATTTGCCGTTGAAGTTTCTTACACATGAATAATCTCCTCCTCTATTAACAATTCTTCGCGCCTTAATCGAAGGAAAATCTGTGCTACAGCAATCGTATCTTTTTCACAATACGTTACAATACGGTCAATATTTTTTTCTACATAAAACACATGGCCCACTTGGCTGCCATCAATATCGCCTTTTGAAGAAGGAATTCCGAGCACTTTACACATTAATTTCAAGGACGTAAAATGCTTGTAATCGCCAAACTTCCATAATTCTAGGGTATCCAAATGCGGAATTTCCCAAGGTTTTTTTCCAAATAAATTCAGCTTGTCTGGAATTGCAATGTTATTTATAATCATTCGCCGGGCGAGAAAAGGAATATCAAACTCTTTGGCGTTGTGTCCACACAAAACATGCTGCGGTTGATTGAAGTGATTGTTGAGTAAATTATTAAAGTCGGAAAGGATTTTTTTCTCCTCGCCAAAGAAACTCGTTACTCGAAAATTACGAATGTCCCCTTTGATGGTAAAATAACCTACCGAAATACACACAATTTTACCAAACTCAGCCCAAATTCCAGCACGGTCGTAAAATTCTTCAGCAGTAAAATCATCTTTGCGTTGGTATAGCGTTTTATGTTCCCAAAGGGCTTGCATTTCAGGATCTAAAGCATCGTAATTTTCAGATTCAGGAACAGTTTCGATGTCTAAGAAAAGAATGTTGTTGAGATTTATTTTTTCGATCATACTTATGGCACGCAGATGACGCGGATTTAACAGATTTACACGGATATTCTTAAACGAATATAAAAAAATTATTCATAAATAACTAAAACAAACTATGTTGCGGGGAAGGATTTTCATGTTCTAACAACCATTTTTTGCGCCATAATCCTCCTGCATAGCCCGTAAGAGAACCATCACTACCAATTACTCTGTGACAGGGAACGACAATCCAAAGTGGGTTTTTCCCATTTGCCGAAGCCACAGCCCGAATGGCTTTTGGGTCGCCGAGAAATTTTGATTGTTCTAGATAGGTTCTTGTTTTACCAAACGGAATATCGAGTAATGCGTTCCACACTTTTTGTTGAAAATCAGTTCCTTTTGGATTGAGTTTAAAGGTAAAATTTGTTCTTTGCGAATTGAAATATTCTTGAAGTTGCTGCACTGCATCTCTTAAAAAATCGGGGATTTTAGCTGATACCTCACCCTCTTCTAACACTGTTATTTCAGAAACACCATTTACATCTCCTGTAATGGCAGCAATTCCTAGTGGAGTTTTGATGTAGACTGTTTCCATTTTTTAAAGGTAAAAAAATAATCTGTGCGTACTGAATGTAGTCATAAAAAAACCATTCGTACTTGTGAATGGTCTTTGTTTTTAGCCCTGATAGAAGCGGAATCCTCTTGTGGTAGCGCTAGCGAACACAAGAGATACAGCGGATAGCAGGAAATAGCTCCAGATACTGAAACAAGTTCAGTATGAATTATTTTACATGAGAATATACATAGGCTTCTAGCGCTTTTAATTCTTCATCGGACATGGCTTTTGTGATAGCAAAGTTTGTTTTCATGACCTCGTACTGACTTGGATCTACAATAGGCTCGCCCTCTCCTTTTAAAAAAGCAACCATATCGGCATTTTTACTTTTGTAAATGGCCGCAATGTCTTGTAAGCTGGGACCGATTACCTTTTCTGCAGCTTGATGACAAGCGACACAGTTTCCTTTACCCTCAAAAATTTCCTTTCCAAGTTCAACAGGGGATTGGGCTACTTCTACAGTAGTGGTTGGGTAGAGTGATTCTTTCTTTGTTTCTTCTTTCTTGCAAGATAGAAACCAACATACGACTACTAAGCAAAGGATCTTTTTCATTATTTTTTATTTAAAAGTATTGCGGCTTCTTTGGCAAAATAAGTCGAAATTAAACTGGCACCCGCGCGTTTGATACACATTAACTGCTCCATCATGGTTTGGTCGTGATCTAGCCAACCTCGTTCTGAAGCGGCTTTAATCATAGCATACTCACCGGACACATGGTATACGGTTACGGGCACATGAACCGCATTTTTTACTTCGCGAACGATATCTAAATAGGCAATTCCGGGTTTTACCATGACCATATCTGCACCTTCTTCAACATCCCAAAGGGCTTCTTTGATGGCTTCCAGGCGATTGGCATAATCCATTTGGTAAGTTTTTTTGTCTTTTGGCACTACTACATCTGCTTCTTTTGGGGCACTGTCTAAAGCATCACGAAATGGTCCGTAAAACGCTGAAGCATATTTAGCGGAGTAACTCATGATGCCCACGTCATGATACCCGGCAGCATCTAAACCTTGGCGCAAGCGTAGTACACGACCATCCATCATATCGCTTGGTGCTACAAAGTCGGCACCGGCTTGTGCGTGAGAAACGGCCATTTTTACTAACGCGTCGTTGGTAGTATCATTTTCGACATCGCCATTTGCTATGATTCCGTCATGACCATAAATAGAATAGGGATCCAAAGCCACATCAGGCATGACAATCATTTCCGGGCAAGCGTCTTTGATGGCACGAATGGCGTTTTGCATGAGTCCGTTAGGGTTCCAGGCTTCTTTTCCGGCGTTGTCTTTTAAACTTTCGTCTACTTTTACGTAGATGTTGACCGCACGAATTCCTAAATCGAATAATTCTTTGACCTCTTGTACAGTTAAATCAATAGAACGGCGGAAAATTCCTGGCATCGATGGAATTGCAACATTTACGTTTTCGCCTTCGGCAATAAACATAGGAAACATAAAATCGGTTGGACTTAATGTAGTTTCGCGAACTAATGAACGAATGGATTCGTTAACTCTTAAACGGCGACCTCTTTGTAATGGAAACATATCTTTAGTTTTTCAAGCTCCAGAGGAGCGTAATGTTTATAGTAATTTATTTTATCATGCTATTTTTAAGCCCGGTAAGGGCGACATATTTATCTCTAATTAACATCATCAAAAAGATATTCATTTTTAAAATCTACATTAAATAATTTTAAAAATTCTACATATTCTTCTTTGAATGTTTTTGTTTTGTGATGTACTTCTTGATTTTGTATATAATTGATAACATTAGTCAATTGCGAATGGCTGTAGGTGAATGCTCCAAATCCCGTTTGCCACTCAAATTTACCATTTATCCATGCTTTTTCATTAATGAATCTTGATGAATTGGCTTTTATATCTCTCACCAAATCTGACAAGGCTTTATTTGGCTTTAAGCCAATTAGAATATGAACGTGGTCTGGCATTCCATTGATTGCAATCAATTTTTGACCTTCGTTTGTAACGATACCAGTGATATATTTGAATAATTCATCTCTCCATTTACTAGAAATCAGATTTTGTCTTCCCTTGACGGCAAAGACAATTTGGATGTATATTTGAGAATAGGTGTTTGCCATTATAAATTGATGTTGGTTAAATATGTCATCCGCACGGGATTCAATTTCAATTACATACATTATTTGCTATAAATATATCGCACCGATGGTTGCTATAAATATACCGCACCGATGGTTGCTATAAATATACCGCACCGATGGTTGCTATAAATATAGCGCACCGATGGTGCTCCATCAAAACAATACAATCTCCTATACATATAGCGCTCCTTCGGACCTAAACTATCCACTCAACCGGATTCTCCAGCACTTTCAGTAATTTTTCTTCTTCGCTTCCTACCTCTGGATGATGGTCGTACACCCATTGCACATGTGGTGGCAAACTCATCAGAATTGACTCAATTCTTCCGTTGGTTTTTAGGCCAAATAAAGTGCCTTTGTCGTGTACCAAATTAAACTCCACGTAACGACCTCTTCGGATTTCTTGCCAGGTTCTTTGTTCTGCGGTATAAGGTAAATTTTTGCGTCGTTCTAATATTGGAATATAAGCGGTTAAAAATGAATTGCCAACTTCGGTTACAAAGTTAAACCAGTTTTCCATTGACATTTGCTCGGTTGCTTTACAATAATCAAAGAATAATCCGCCGAGTCCACGTGCTTCATTACGATGTGCGTTCCAAAAATACGCATCGCATTGTTTTTTGTACTTCGGATAAAACTCCGGATTATGTTTGTCGCAAGCGGTTTTACACGTTTGATGAAAATGAATAGCATCTTCTTCGAACAGATAATACGGCGTTAAATCCTGTCCGCCACCAAACCAACTATTGATCACATTTCCGCTATCGTCATACATTTCGAAATAACGCCAATTCGCGTGAACGGTTGACACCATTGGGTTTTTAGGATGGATGACCAAACTCAATCCGCAAGCAAAAAAATCAGCTTCGCCTACATTGAACATCTTTTGCATGGCTTCGGGTAATTTTCCATACACTGCTGAAATATTGACTCCGCCTTTTTCGATAACATTTCCATTTTCAATTACGCGTGTTCTTCCTCCGCCGCCTTCTGGACGTTCCCAAAGATCTTCCTTGAATTTGGCTTGACCTTCAACTGCTTCTAAGCCTTTACAGATTTGGTCTTGAAGGTTTTGTATGTATTGGTAAAATTGTTCTTTCATTTTCGAAAACAATATAAAAGTGTTTAAAAAGTGTTTAAAGTGTTTAAAAAGTATTTAAACAATTTCCCAAAAATACCCTGGAGTATTGATAATCTTACCTTCCATTCTTAATGCAGAAAGATAATTAGTAACCTTGTTTTTTTTCTCTTCTTCCGAGAGAGCAGATGATAATTAAGTTATCAATTTTATTATAAATTAACAAAAAACATTATTAATCCATTTTACAAATGAAGAACAGTTATTATCATCTGTAGTTAAATATCTTTTAGTAATTCCTTGTCCAAGTGGAGTCCCTGGCTCTTCTTGAAGTGAAAGCCAAGTGTGAATTTTTGCCTTTGATTTATGAATAATTGGATATTTATTAATTCCTTTCTCTTCTAAATCTTGTAATGTCTTTTCTACAATAGGTAAAATAGCATCATCTTTTGGAACTAGAAAAGTTATAAAGTCTTCTAGCATCCCATTTAAATCATTATTTGGCATTATCCAAACTGCAATAGTTTTATTTTCTTTAGATAAGATAAGTCCATCTTTTGGAAAAACTTTTGGAGCTTCAAAACCAATTTCATTGAAAATATTTTCCAATGTTTGCCATCTGCTTTTTAAATTACTATCAGCATCAATTATAACAGCAATTTTAGAAATTGATTGTGAAGATTTGAATCTTATAGGAATTTGCTCAAATAATTCATTTATTCCTTTACAATCAATAACACTAAAATTTCCTCCTTTGGGATTTTCTAAATTTCTAACATCAATATTGAATTTTTTACATATTGAATGAACAACGTGGAAATCATCGTTCCCTTCAACTAACAATAATGATGTAGGGTGGTTTTCTAATTTTGCCATTATCTAATCTCTATATCATTATCATTAGCAATCTTTAATTCTCTTGCACTAAATTCTACTTGTTTAATAATACCATTATCATTATCAAGTCTAATTAATTTGCCATCAAAATTATTCCCCTTTTTATTTAATTCCCTTTCAAAAGCTAATATACAATCTTCACTATGAGTTGTAGCAAAAACTTGAACTCCTAATTTATTTGCTAAAACAAAAACAATATTCCATAATTTTTCCTGGACTGTATAGTGTAATCCATTTTCAAACTCGTCAATTAATAAAAACCCATTGTCTGTATTTACTAAAGCTAAAATTATTGTTAGAATTCTATTAATACCATCACCCATACTTCTCAGAGGAATTATTGAACTAGAATTGGATAACTTTATCACAGCGGTTCTTTCTCTTGTATTTTCCTCAATAAATGCAATTCTTTCTGCAAAAGGTTCGATGATTTTTAAAGCATCTATTACATATTGTTCTTTTTCTGTTAAAGTTATATCATCCCACAATTTACTATTTATATCTCTATCGATATTTCTAGTCCTTATGAACTCAAAATTATCATTATTGTCAAACAAACTATTACTAAATCTAATTCTTTCGTCTTCAATAGATTGTATGTAAGACTTACTACCATTTCTAATTTCAATTCCTATTTTTAAATTATCTAATTTTTGGTCAAAATCGACAATTGTTCTTTTTCTTGTTGATATATTACTAATGTTATCTCTTGTAATTTCATCCAAATATTGAATAAATCTTAATGATACTCTTTGCTCTGAAATATTTTCATCTCCAAACAACGTTTCTTCAACACTACCAATTGAAATAGCATCTTTTACATCAAAACCTATTTTTCTGTCATTAAATAATGATGATATAGCTTTAATGTTATTGCTTATATAATTTTTATTATTTACACTTGACTTTAAACTCTCTCCTCTCTCTTTTAATAATTCATTAACTATTTGCATATTTGCACCGCTAGCATATATTGCAATAGCTTCAAGAATGGAAGACTTGCCCGTATTGTTTTTGCCAGTTATTAAATTTATATTACCTAAAGAATTGATTTTTAATTCTTTTAAATTTCGGTAATTATTAATATAGAGAGATTTAAGCATTTTTTCTTCGTTTTGTACAAAGTTAATTTTTTTATTACAATAATAATTTTTAAACTATTATTGTTTTCCATACTCCTTCACAGCATCAATAAACGCCTTCGCGTGATCCACAGGAATATTTGGTAAAATTCCGTGACCTAAGTTTACGATGTATTTGTCTTTTCCGAATTCGTCAATCATTTCGTGTACCATTTTCTTGATAACTGGAATTGGAGATAATAATCTTGATGGATCAAAATTCCCTTGTAAAGTGATATTTCCTCCAGACAAGTATCTGGCATTTCTTGGTGAGCACGTCCAATCTACTCCTAGTGCAGAAGCTCTACTTTTTCCCATTTCGTTCAAAGCAAACCAACATCCTTTTCCAAAAACAATTACGGGTGTTACATCTGCCAACGCTTCGATAATTTGGTTAATGTATTTCCATGAGAATTCTTGATAATCCACTGGAGATAACATTCCGCCCCAAGAGTCAAAAATTTGCATGGCGTTTACTCCCGCTTTTACTTTCTCTTTGAGGTATGCAATTGTAGTATCCGTAATTTTTTGCAATAAAACATGCGCTGCTTCTGGATGTTGGAAACAAAATCCTTTGGCCATGTCAAAACTTTTGGAACCTTTACCTTCTACTGCATAACACATAATTGTCCAAGGTGAACCTGCAAAACCAATTAATGGCACCTCATCATTCAGCATTTCTTTGGTCAATTTAATAGCATCAAAAACGTACCCTAAAGTTTCATTTACATCTGGAACGATTACTTTTTCCACATCCTGAATGGTACGAATAGGATTTGGTAAATACGGACCAAAATTAGGTTTCATCTCTACTTCAATTCCCATGGCTTGTGGAATTACCAATATATCCGAAAACAAAATCGCTGCATCAGGAGCAATTCTTCTTATCGGTTGAACTGTAATTTCCGCAGCTAATTCCGGAGTTTGACAACGGGTGAAAAAATCATATTTATCACGCAAAGCGATGAATTCCGGTAAATATCTTCCGGCTTGACGCATCATCCATACTGGCGGGCGTTGTACTGTTTCTCCTTTTAGTGCTCTTAAAAATAGGTCGTTCTTAAGCCCCCTAACCCCCGAAGGGGGAATTTGATTATCGTTAATGTTCATTTATATTTTACTTTATGAATATTTTATTTCGTCTAATTTTAATTTAATAAATATTTTATTCCTTCCATATTCCCCCTTCGGGGGTTAGGGGGCTTTATAATATTCAATAACTTCCTCAATCACCTCTTCTATAGTTGGTGTTGCGGCAATTACAATTTTTTTAATTTTCTTTGTTTCTAATGCTGATGCAGTCGTTTTACCTACGCAAAAGCAAACTTCGTTTTTGATTTTATTGTTTGTTAAATAACTCTCGACCGCAGAAGGGCTAAAAAACAATATGCCATCAAATTTCTCTTGATCAGATATTTTAAATGGGGCCAACTTGGTTTGATACACTTCAATTTCATTGAAAGTTATTCCAGCACTTTTTAATGCTTCCGGCAACGTTTCTTTACGCAAATTTCCACTCAAAAAAGTATAACTTTCTTTGTTGTAAATCAAAGTGATTATTTCAGCTAATTCAGATGCGTAATCCAAATAAACATCAACGGTAAAACCATGCGATTCTAATAACTCCTTGGTTTTAATCCCAACACAAAAAACAGGTTTGGTTTTTAAAACTTCCCAGCCGTTTTGCTCGATCAAACTTAAAACGGCATTTTGACTGCTAAAGATTAAGTTATTGTTGATTGTTTTGAGTTCAAAAAGGTTGTTTTTTATTTCGATAAAATCTTGCTCCAAAAGATCCAGATTAGCATCAAGAAGTACTTTCCTTTGCTCGTCAGTCAATGTTTTGGTAGATAAAATACTTGTTTGACTCATTATTTCTTCAAATTAATTTTAATTGTTTTCATCAATTCCACTCCGCCATTATCTAAAATTTCTTGGGCACAATAAAAGCCTAATTTTTTCCATTCTTGCATTGGAACGGTTTTTTCAACTTCTATTTTTTGTTTTCCATCTAATGAAAAAAGGACTCCTTTGAACACGATGTCATCTTCTACAAAGACTGCTAAACCGCCAATTGGTGCCGTACAACCGCCTTCGAGTGTTTTTAAAAACTGTCTTTCGATATGTGTGCAAACTTCGGTATCAATATCGTTAAGTTCGTTTAGCGCTTGTCTACAAAATTCATCATTTGCCATGGCAACAACTACCATAGCACCTTGAGCCGGCGCTGGAATCATCCAATCCAAATCTATATAATTAGAAGGTTTCAAGTTGATTCTTTCTAATCCAGCTGCCGCAAAAACAGCTCCGCTCCAGTCGCTTTCGTGCAACTTTTGCATTCTCGTATTTACGTTTCCGCGCAAATCTACTACGTTGTGATTGGGATATTTATTTAACCATTGCGCCTGACGACGCAAACTTCCTGTGGCAATTGTACCTTCATTATTAAGAAAATCAAGGTTTCCTTTGTGTACCAAAATGTCCAAGGTGTTGGCTCTTTCTAGAACGGCGGCTTGCACAATTCCTATAGGTAATGCCGTAGGAACATCCTTCATGGAATGCACCGCAATATCTACATCGCCATTGATCATAGCAACATCTAATGTCTTGGTGAAAATTCCAGTAATACCAAGCTCGTATAATGGCTTGTCTAAAATTATATCTCCAGTAGATTTAACGGCTAAAATTTCGGTTTTATACCCTAAATCGTTTAGCTTTTTCTGGACAGTGTGGGCTTGCCAAAGCGCAAGTTCGCTATCGCGGGTTCCTATTCTAATAACTTTTTCTGCCATTTTTATTTTTTGCTTTCAAAAAAGTTTTAAAAAATTAAAAAAACCATTAAGAAATTAAGGATTATTATGAGTTTATTTTACAGTAGCACCAATCTTAAACACTTTCTCAATCCATTCGATACTTTCATCGACCATTGTATCATCATCTTTTAAGTGATTGGCAAAATGCGTTGTAATTTTTTGGATGATTCTGTTGCTGATTATCTCCGCTTGCTCTTCATTGAAGTTGGAAATTTTCTTGCTTTGAAAATCCAGTTCCGATGCTTTTATCGCATTTAACTTGGCTTTCAAAGCGTGAATGGTTGGGGCAAATTTTCGTCCTTTGGTCCACGTAATAAATTCATCTTTGATTTCCTCAATAATAGCTTCAGCTGCAGGAATGTGTTTTTTTCTGTTTTCTAAAGTCTCGTCTGTTAGTTGTGACAAATAGTCCATGTGAATCAAGGTAACACCTTCAATTTCTTCCACATTTTCATTTACATTTTTCGGAATTGATAAATCCAATATCAACATTGGTTTTTTCAAATTCAGAATAGCTTTATCAATAGTTGGATTTTGAGCACCCGTAGCTACCACTACAACATCTGCTTTTTGAAGTTCCAAGTGCAGTTCAGAGTAATCTTTTACGATTAAGTTTAATTTTCCAGCTAATTTTTCGGCCTTTTCTTTGGTTCTATTAATTAGCGTAATGTGCTCGTTTTTTGTGTGTTTTACTAGGTTTTCGCAGGTATTTCTACCAATTTTTCCAGTACCAAACAAGAGAATGTTTTTGTTACCAATGTCTTGCACATTGTTGATAATATAACGAACTGCGGCAAAAGAAACCGAAGTAGCACCAGAGCTAATTTCTGTATCTGTTTTTATTTTTTTACTGGCTTGGATAACAGCATTGACTAGTCTTTCCATAAAAGCATTGGCTAAACCCAACGATTTTGACTGTGAAAAGGAATTTCTTATTTGTGCGATAATCTCAAAATCACCCAGAATCTGACTGTCTAAACCAGTTCCTACACGAAACATGTGGCTTATGGCTTCTTGATTTTTATAGACAAAGCCTACCTTTTGAAATGCTTCAACGGAGCCTTGGCTGTTCTCACAAATTAATTTGATTAATTGAAACGGATGTTCTGCATATCCATAGATTTCAGTACGATTGCAGGTAGAAGTGACTATTAAACTCTCTATTCCTTCATTTTTAGCTTGTTCCAGCAACCGCACTTTTGCAGCAGCATCCAAACTAAATTTTCCTCTAATCTCAGCATCTGCTTTTTTATAGCTTAGTCCAACGGCGTAAAAATAATGATGCTTCGATGTATTATTGTTTTCCATATTTGCACTTTTCCAAAAAGTGAGACAAAATTATCACTATAGTATTTATAAAAGTAACGCTAGAAGTTCTTTTTGTATCGCTTCGTGATTTTTTAATTCCAATGTCTTATTTTATGGTAAAAAAATCTATTTTTGTAATGAATTCAAGTTCTTTGAATTAAACTATTTAGAGTTGTTCTAAATAAAAAGGTTTAATAATTATGATTTTCATATTAAAAAAATATCGCTATGGGTTCTCAGGAAATTATAAAAATTGAAGATGACTTTACGCTTATCCGTTTTCAAAATGACGGGATCGAAAATTTTAACGTCCAACGTGAAGTCAGCAGTGGCCTGATTCAATTTCATTTTGGACTAAAGGGAAGCGCCAAATTTATCTTCAACCAAGGGAATTACACTTTAGAACTAAAAGAAGAAAAATCATTGCTTTTGTACAATCCACAAAAAGAATTGCCTTTAAATCTAGAATTAGCGCCGAATTCTTGGGTGATTTCGGTTATTATTTCCATCAAAAAATTCCACGCATTGTTCTCGAGCGAGGCAGATTATATTACTTTTTTAAGCGCAGACAATAAAGACAAAAAATATTATAACGAAGGCAATATCAGTCCATCAATGGCAATTGTATTGTCGCAATTGTTTCATTACAGTTTGCACCCATCTATTAAAAACTTGTATTACAAAGGAAAAGGGTACGAATTGCTGAGTTTGTATTTCAACCGAACCGAAGACCCAAATGCAGAACAATGTCCGTTTTTAATCGATGAAGACAATGTGATCAAAATAAAAAGAGCCAAAGAAATTATTATTGCAAATATGGCTGAACCGCCAGGTTTGCAAGAGTTAGCGGATGAAATAGGATTGAATTTGAAGAAACTAAAAATGGGTTTCAAACAAATTTATGGGGATACCGTTTATGGGTTTTTATTTGATTACAAAATGGATTTTGCTCGAAAATTACTCGACAGCGGTTCCTATAATGTAAATGAAGTAGGACTCAAAATTGGATACAGCACTGGAAGCCACTTTATAGCGGCATTCAAAAAGAAATTTGCTACAACGCCAAAAAAATATTTAATGTCCATCAATCCAAATATGGCGTAATCCATTGATTTCATATATTAAACAATAAATAAAAAATAGTTAAGCACAATTTTTAAAAAAGTAAGTTTAGGTACTTTTGTAATAATAAAAAACAACAACATGAAAGGTGTATTATTAGTAAATTTAGGTTCTCCAGAAAGTCCAACTCCAAAAGATGTAAAACCGTATTTAGATGAATTTTTAATGGACAAATACGTAATTGATGTTCCGTTTTTGTTGCGAGCTTTATTAGTTCGTGGAATTATCTTGCAAACCAGACCTAAAAAATCGGCAGCTGCTTACGCAAAAATATGGTGGGACGAAGGTTCGCCGCTTGTAGTTATCTCGAAAAGAATGCACGAAAAGGTACAAAAACTAGTTGATGTACCTGTGTCGCTTGCGATGCGTTACGGAAATCCTTCCTTGCTTTCTGGGTTACAAGAATTGCATGATAAAGGCGTGACCGAGGTGCTGCTTTTTCCTTTGTATCCGCAACATGCCATGGCTTCTACTACTACAATATTGGAACTAGCTGAAGAACATCGTAAAAAATATTTCCCAGAAATGAAATTTACTATTGTTCCTGCTTTTTATAACAAACCTGATTACTTGCAAAACCTTGCTGATTCTATCAAGGGACATTTAAAAAGTTTTGACTACGATCATTTATTATTTTCCTACCACGGTATTCCAGAGCGTCACATTCGCAAAACAGATATTACCAAGTCACATTGTAAAATAGACGGTTCTTGTTGCAACACGCCTTCACCAGCACATGAATTTTGCTACCGTCACCAATGTTACGAAACAACGAAACAAGTGGTAAAATTATTAGGTATCCCAGAAGGAAAGTACAGTCAAACTTTTCAATCGCGACTAGCGGGTGACAAATGGTTGACTCCATACACGGATGTTGAAGTGAATAAAATGCCAAAAAAAGGTATTAAAAACCTTGCCGTTGTAACACCTGCTTTTGTATCTGATTGCTTAGAAACATTAGAAGAAATTGCCATGGAAGCAGGTCACGAATTTAAAGAAAATGGTGGTGAAGAATTTTTAGCTATTCCTTGTTTAAATGATGGAGATGATTGGTGTGCAACGGTAGGAAACTGGATCACAAAATGGTCAAATGTTTCGGCACCAATTAAGGCTGACGCTGAAAAAATAACAGCGTAAATGACTCTTACCGCTGATGAGTTAGGTACTCAGGACATTAAAAAACTCTTGATCAAACAAGCCGTCCCCTCCTCTATTGGAATTTTATTCATGTCGATTAATATTTTAATTGACACCATTTTTGTTGGGCAATGGATTGGTTCATTAGCTATTGCAGCGGTAACCGTAGTTTTACCCATCACCTTTTTGATTTCCTCTTTAGGAATGGCAATTGGCGTGGGCGGAGGCTCCGTACTTTCTAGAGCTTTAGGCGCTAATGACCGAGAGAAAGCTCTGCTAACTTTTGGCAATCAGATCAAGATGACTTTTTTATTGGCTTCTATTTTTGTGCTATTTGGACTTGTCTACAGCGATGAAATGCTATTGCTTTTTGGTGCCAAAGGAGCAATTATGCAACCCGCTAAAGAATTTTTTATCCCCATAATAATCAGCGTACCGTTTCTAGCTCTTTGTATGATGGGAAATAATGTGATTCGGGCCGAAGGCAAAGCTAAATTTGCTATGATGGCGATGATTATCCCCGCTTTTGTCAATATTGGATTGGATATTCTTTTTATAAGATATATGAGTTTGGGAATGTTTGGCGCTGCTTTGGCGACAGCCATATCTTATTTTACCTGTTTCTTATTTGTACTTTGGTTTTTTGTTTTCAAAAGCGAACTACAATTAAAAATAAAGCATTTCAAATTTAAAATGCCCATTGTCAAAGAAATTACCGAATTGAGTTTCGTTACTTTTTCACGACAAGGAGTAGTGAGCATTTTGGCGATAATCTTGAACCATACTTTATACACTTACGGCGGCGAACATTCTGTGGCGATTTATGGAATTATCAGCCGAATGTTGATGTTTGCTTTGTTTCCAATACTGGGTATTACACAAGGGTTTTTGCCTATTGCTGGTTTTAATTATGGCGCACAAAATCACGCCAGAGTAAAAGACACCGTACTGCTTTCAATTAAATATTCCGCTTTACTAGCTACAATAATTTTTGTTGTTATTTTAATTTTCGCTAAACCTATTGTTGCCATTTTTACAACTGATCCACACGTAATTGATCAAACTCCGGAAGCTTTGCGCTGGGTGTTTGCGGCTTCGCCAATTATTGCCGTTCAACTTATTGGTGCGGCCTATTTTCAGGCAGCAGGAAAAGCACAAAAAGCGTTGCTTTTGACGTTAAGCAAACAAGGATTCTTCCTAATTCCGTTAGTGCTGATTCTACCAAATTTTTTAGGTATTTTTGGCGTGTGGATTGCATTCCCAATCGCAGATATTTTATCAACGATATTAACTGGCTATTTTCTAAAAAAAGAAATGAATACCAAACTGATTCAAACCAACTATGGAATACTATAATTACCTGAAATCCCTGCACCTCATCTTTGTAATTACATGGTTTGTAGGTCTATTTAATATTGTTCGCTTATTTGTTTACCAAATAGAGGCGGCTGATAAACCATCGCCCGAAAAAGAAATTTTACAAAAACAATTCAAAATAATGACCTATCGCATGTGGTATATTATCACTTGGCCTTCGTCTATATTAGCGAGCATTTTTGCTTTCTGGATGTTGTTTTTTACTGATTTAGGTAACGCTTGGTTAAAAATGCCTTGGATGCACGTAAAACTTGGCTTTGTATTTGCGCTGTACTTATACCATGCAAAATGCCATCAAATATTCAAGCAATTGCAGAATAATCAAGTCAATTACACTTCTAACTTCATGCGTTTGTGGAACGAAGGCGCGACAATTATCCTTTTTGCAGTGGTTTTTTTAGTTATTCTAAAAAATGCAGTAAATTGGATTTATGGTGTTATAGGAATAATTTTGTTTTCCGTTTTAATCATGCTTGGATTTAAATTTTACAAAAAAATTAGAGAAAGAAATCAATCTTAAAATGTTTAAAAGCTTCAAAATAGCAATGCTTTCGCTACGAATTAGGATTTTCCTTTCGATGATTGTATTGATCATAATGGCTTCTGTAATATTAGCGTCCATATCTATTTTCCAATTTAAAAATGAGGCCAAAGAATACCACCAAGAGCGCTTGGAACGAAATGAAAATGCAGTAAAACAACACATTAACTTCATTCTTTCCACCACTACCTATCCGTTAACTTCTGGCAATTTAGATTTAATTTTTAAAGATAAAATTCACGAATTAGCCCACATTCACAACATAGAAATCAATATTTATAGTCTGGAAGGAAAATTACTAAAATCGTCTAAAGAATCTTTTTCAGTAGACAAAGTGGCTCCACCAATTCCCAAATACATTTTAAAACTGGTGCGCTCTTCCATCGAAAAAAGGTACGTAGATATCAAAACTATTGATGGCAAAAAAAATCGTTCGGCCTTCAGCCAAATCAAAGACGATAAATTTAAACCGCTTGGAATTTTAAATTTACCTTACGTAGAAGACGATGGTTATTATGAAAACGAACTTAAAAGTTTCTTAATTCGCTTAGGTCAAGTATATACGTTCATGCTACTAATGGCATTCGCTTTTGCCTATTTTTTGTCTTCGTACATCACAAAATCCTTGAAAACCATCTCCGATAAATTAAGCGAAACAAGCTTAAATCAAAAAAACGAAAAAATCGTCTTGGAGGCCAACAGTAATGAAATAAATTTATTGATTAAAGCCTACAACGGAATGGTGGATGAACTGGAAAAAAGTGCTATCAAATTGGCACAAAGCGAGCGAGAAGAAGCTTGGCGCGAAATGGCGAAACAAGTAGCGCACGAAATCAAGAATCCGCTTACGCCGATGCGCTTAACGGTACAAAGTTTTCAGCGAAAATTTGACCCTACAGATCCCAATGTAAAACAAAAAATGAACGACTACTCGGAGACGCTTATTCAACAAATTGACACGATGAGTGCGGTAGCTTCGGCTTTTTCGAATTTTGCATCGATGCCAGCGCAGCAAAATGAAACCTTGAATGTGGTGGAAGTTGTAGAACTCGCCATGGATATTTTCAATGAGGAGTATATTGAATTCCTGAGTGATTCTCCCGAAATTATTTCGAAAATTGACCGTACCCAACTCATCCGGATTATCACTAATCTAGCGAAGAATGCCATTCAATCCATTCCAGAACAACAAGTAGAAAAATCTGTACTAGTTCGCATTCGCAAAGAAAATAATAATGTCTTGATCACCGTTACTGACAACGGAATTGGCATTCAACTCAAAGACATCGACCGAATATTCGAACCTAAATTTACCACCAAGAGTAGCGGAATGGGTCTAGGCCTAGGAATTATAAAAAACATCATCGAAAATTATAAAGGAACAATTACCTTTGAAACTGAATTTGGAAAAGGAACTACTTTTATTGTTTCGCTTCCAATAATTAACACCTAAAAATACAATTATGAACTACGAAAATATTTTAATTACTACCGAAAATAACATCGCAACGATTACCATCAATCGTCCTACAAAATTGAATGCGTTGAACGTCGCCACAATTTCTGATTTGAACAAAGCTTTCAAAATTTTAGCAGCAAATGATGAAGTTCGGGTTATTATTTTAACGGGAAGTGGTGAAAAAGCATTTGTCGCAGGTGCTGATATTTCTGAATTTGCGCACTTTAGTATCGCAGAAGGAGCGCAATTAGCCGCCGACGGACAAGAGAAATTATTTGATTTTGTAGAAAATCTAAAAACGCCCGTTATTGCAGCCGTGAACGGATTTGCATTGGGTGGCGGATTAGAATTAGCAATGGCGTGTCATTTCAGAATCGCTTCTGAAAATGCAAAAATGGGATTACCCGAAGTTTCATTAGGCGTAATTCCAGGATATGGAGGAACGCAACGTTTGCCTCAATTAATAGGAAAAGGACGTGCCATGGAAATGATTATGACCGCGGGAATGGTAACGGCACAAGACGCATACCGAACTGGATTAGTGAATCACGTTGTGCCTGAAGGTGAACTTCTTGACTATTGTATAAGTCTAGCCAATAAAATAATAAAGAATTCTCCGTATGCTATAGGTAAAGCCATCAAAGCAGTTAATGCCAACTTCAAAGAAGGTAAAAACGGGTATGAAACCGAAATAAAAGCGTTTGGAAAATGTTTTGGAACTCAAGATTTTAAAGAAGGAACAACGGCTTTCTTAGAGAAAAGAAAAGCAGTTTTTACTGGGAAATAAGAACAAAAGAGAACCAATTGGTTCTCTTTTTATTTTATAAATGATTATCGTTTAAAATAATCTTTCCTTTAAAGAGATTGTTTGATTTACAACACTTAATTTTACAGACCCGTTTCAGAATATAACATATCATATAAAAATCAACTTATGTCCTTCCAACCAGTATTTGCCCAATTTTGGGAAAAGGTAAAAGAAAGCATCGAAAACCATACCTACGCTAAACTAACACTTGCCAAAACCATTGGTGATACGGAACTGAAAAACATTTATGTGCGTCCTGTTTTACAAGAAAATGACGTGTTTATTCTTTCGGTTATAGCGCGCTACAAAACCGAAGAAGTAGAGAGTTTTCATACGCTAGACGAAGCATTTATTGTACTGGCTGCGTATATGAACAACCCATTTTTGACTGCTTTGCTGTTTACTACCGAGAATGACATCACCTTTAAACTTAATAAAAAAAGAGTAGGAAGTATTGTGGAACAAGCACCAACTTTTAAAAATGCTTCGGATATTATTTTAGAAATGCAAGCGAAAGGGATTTAAAAATAGTGGTCAGTGATCAGTCCCGAAGCTTCGGGATTAGTGATCAGTTCATGGATTATGTGTAAAACAATACTGCAATCGATTTTTCTGAAGTAAAGTAGTAAAATTTCAACGTCAACAAACTGAACACTGCTTACTTATTTCTCCCCTTCCCATTCCGCATAAAACTGCGCTAGAAAACCTTCCATATAACGATGTCTTTCTTGTGCAATTTGTTTTCCTGTGGCTGTATTCATCTTATCTTTTAAGAGCAATAATTTCTCGTAGAAATGATTGATCGTTGGAGAATCGTTCTTCTTGTATTCTTCCTTAGTCATACTCGAATTTGGTGCGATTTCAGGATCGTAGAGCGTTCTATTTTTAAATCCCCCATAATTGAACGTTCTCGCAATTCCAATCGCTCCAATAGCGTCTAAACGATCCGCATCCTGAACAATACTCAATTCTATCGAAGTAAATTTTTTCTCGAAATTCCCGCCTTTGAAGGATATGTTTTCAATGATATTCACCACATGCGTGATAATCTCCTCATCAACCTTTTCTAATTCTAAAAATTCCCGAGCTACTCTTGGACCAATAGTTTCGTCACCATTATGAAACTTACTATCAGCAATATCGTGCAGTAAAGCACCCAGTTGAACAATAGTGGTGTCACAAACTTCATTTTTCAAAATCAAAACAGCATTTTTATACACTCTTTCGATATGAAACCAGTCGTGTCCGCCTTCGGCATCGTTGAGTTTTTCTTTAACAAAAAGAATTGTTTTAGCAATTAAATCAGGGTTTGTCATTGTTTATTTTATTTTAAAAAAAATGTTGAATTTTAAAGTTATCCAACTTCAAAATCCAACATTTATATTCTTTATTTAGTATTAAGAAATCTATCGTATCAAAGCTGGCTCTACCCATTTAAAAATATGTGACTCTTGTGGAATCACTAATCTTTCAGATATTTTTGCCATTCTTCCAGGTAATTTCATTAAATAATCACGTGCTTTTTCGGCCTCATCTGTCAAACCAGAAATCTTGTCAATTTCCCATTTGTCAATTAATTTCTGCATGATATCAACATAATCGGCTGCAGTGTATACCCCGATTCGTTGTGCCGAATCAGAAAATTGTTCAAATGCGGTACTGATTTTTTCACCTGATTCTCTCAAGAAATGCGCTGGCATAACGATTTTCGCTTTCATCATGTATTGAAAAGCAAGCATCATTTCGCTAGGATCAATCTGGAAAATTCGGTTTACAAATTCGCTGTACGCATGATGATGGCGCATCTCATCACCAGCAATCATTTTACACATTTTAGATAATTTGTTATCTCCGTATTTCTTGGCCATTTGCGCCACTCTATTGTGAGAAACATAGGTTGCCAATTCTTGAAAACTTGTGTAAATAAAATTTTTATACGGATCTCTTCCGGTTCCAATATCAAAACCATCACTTATTAGGTGTTGTGTTGTCATTTCGACTTCTCGCATGTTCACACGACCGGATAAATACAAATATTTGTTCAGCAAATCGCCATGACGATTTTCTTCACCTGTCCATTGTCTGATCCATTTAGACCAACCGTTTCTTTCTACGTTATCAATTCCCTCTACGTCCATTAACCAGGATTCATACGTTGGCAATGCTTCCTCAGTAATGGTATCACCTACTAAAGTTACCCAAAAATCGTATGGTAATTCTTTTGCAATTTCACGTAATTCTTTGACCTCATCAAAAAAAGTATCGCTCTGAGAATTTGGCAAAAAATCAGTAGGTTGCCATATTTTTTCTACTGGAATTAGATACTGATCGACAAAGCTGTCTACGTTTTTTTCCAAAAACTGCATTACTTCTAATCGAATGTTTTTTATTGACATTATATATAAATTAAATTTTTATTCCTTGAACTACTGCTGCTTCCGCTTTTGCTATCAAATCAGCAAAATTATACTCGCTTACCGCTAAAGGTTTATGCACTACAAAGGTAAGGCGATTTCCTAAACCTAATGGAAAAAATCCGTATTTAACTATTTTCCAAGAATTGTTTATACTTACTGGAACCACGTATGCCGAAGGAGCATTTTTGCACAAAATCTTCAATCCTGTTTGAGAGAAAGCTTTGGGTACGCCCGTTTTACTTCGTGTTCCTTCGGGAAAAATAACAGCTGAACGATTGTGTTTCTCGATATATTCAGCCAATCCCTTAATGGCTGGTATGGCTTGTTTAGGATCTTTTCGATCAATAAGAACTGAACCTCCGTGACGCAAATTATACGAAACACTTGGAATACCTTTTCCCAACTCCTTCTTGCTGACAAATTTACAATGAAATCGACGAAAAAACCAAATCATAGCAATAATATCATACATACTTTGATGGTTCGACACAAAAATTATTGGAACATTTTCTGGAATGCTTTCTCTATTTTCAAATTTATAAGTTGTTCCTAAAAGATTGGTGCACCTCAACAAGAAAAAATTCAAATAATCGACGCTTATCTTGTGTGTTTGATAGCCAAAAACATTGAAACAAACCCACTGTATTGGATGAAAAATTACCAAAGTTAAGCCGAAGCACAAATAATAAATAACAGAAATGGGATATGAAATCAGTTTTTGCATGCTTTAAAATTTTGCTACAAAAGTAAGAAATATATTTTTAGCGGTATTTACATCCAAAACAATACATAGGCAAAACGTTTAATCGTAACTTTGTGACTTTAAAAAGTTACTTTTTTCTATTACAATGAATTTCACGTACCCAAAAACCGAAAAATTAAAAAGCAAAATCACGATTGGATTATTGTTTACCGAAGGGAAATCTGTATCTAAATATCCGTTGCGATTGGTCTATAAATCAAGTGACTATAACAATCCCGAATCCCGAAACTTCGGGATGGGAGAAAAAATTAAAATGGGCGTTTCGGTTTCCAAAAAGAATTTTAAGAAAGCTGTCGATCGCAATTACTTCAAACGAGTGTTGCGCGAAACCTATCGTTTAAACAAACACCTACTTATTGACAATCTAGACCAACCGTATTCTTTTATGTTTTTTTACCAAACGAAGGACCGCTTATCTTATGAGGAAATCAACACTAAAACCATTCAATTGTTTGAGAAGTTTATTGCTCAAAATTGTAAAAAACCAGCCTCAGAAGTTACTGATACTTCAAAAACATAATCCTTTTACTCTACCAACTAAACATAATTGGCATAAGGTGGCCTCTCCTTCTATTATTTAATGATTAATTCCTATTTTAGTGGTTTCAAAATAAGTCAATTAAACCTATGAACTTTCTTCAAAAAAAATTTATACTCCCTGTTGTCGCCTCAGCGTTTCTATTTATTGGTGCTAGTTTCAAAGATGATTTTTTTGAAATTGCCAAGCAAATTGAGATATTCACTACTCTCTTCAAGGAATTAAACCGCAATTATGTTGATGAAACGAATCCTGGTGATTTAATGGACAAAGCAATAAAGGGAATGCTCGCCAACCTAGATCCGTATACCGTTTATTTTAACGAGCAGGACGTAGTGCGATTCAAAATCAACAATACCGGAGAATACACGGGAATAGGCGCGCTATTGACTCGAAAAGAGGATAAATTAATAGTCAAAGAAGCCTATAAAAATTTCCCCGCCGATAAAGCAGGATTGAAAGCAGGCGACGAAATTATACAAATTGGAGACGTTGTTTTGGCTGATTTTAAAGAGGATGCTTCCCAGCTTTTTAAAGGTGCAAAAAACACTAAAATCGATATCAAATACATCCGTCAAGGAAAAACTAGTGCAACTCAAATTGTTTTGGATGAAGTCGAAATTAAATCGGTTCCCTTTTATGCAAAAATAGACGATAAAACAGGCTATATTGTTTTGTCACATTTTAATAAAAAAGCATCCAACGAAACCAAAGAGGCGCTGGAAGAACTAAAAAAGCAAGGTGCAGAACGCATTATACTTGACGTTAGAGATAATCCAGGAGGACTATTGAATGAAGCCGTTAATATTTGCAATTTATTCGTTCCTAAAAACGAGACTATTGTTACTACAAAATCAAAAATTGAGAAACACAACAGTACTTATAAAACAACTAAAGATCCTGTAGATACTGAAATTCCATTGATTATTCTTGTCAATCGTCGCAGTGCTTCTGCCTCCGAAATCGTGGCTGGCGCGTTACAAGATTTAGATCGTGCTGTAGTGGTAGGAAGTCGTAGTTTTGGAAAAGGACTGGTACAACGACCGGTTGACTTAACCTTTGGCACACAACTCAAAGTTACTATTTCTCGCTATTACACGCCATCCGGAAGGTGCATTCAAGCACTTGATTACTCTAAAAAAGATAAAAATGGTAAAGCTATAAAAACCGAAGAGAAAAACTATAACGCCTTTAAAACCCGAAAAGGAAGAACCGTATATGATGGTGGCGGAATTCAACCAGACATTGAACTAGAGGATGCTAAATCTAGCCCAATCACTGATGCTTTAATCAAAAACGATGGGATTTTTAATTATGTAACCAGTTATTATTATAAAAATCCTAATCTAGGAAACCGCATACCTACACTTTCTGATGCCGATTTTATAGATTTTAAACAGTTTTTAAAGACCCAAAAATTCTCTTTTGATACCGAAACTGAATTGGCTTTAAAAAATACTTTGGCTGTAGCCAAAAAAGAAAAAATAGACGAGTCCATACTTGCCGAATACCAACAATTGCTGACCGCGCTTCAAAAAAGTGAGAATGCTTTACTGGACAAAAACCAAAAAGAAATTAAAAATCTTATTTTGGATGAAATTATAAAACGCTATCAATACCAAGAAGGATTGTATCAATACTACATCAAAAACAATACGGAAATTAAAAAAGCGATGAGTATTTTGAACAATACTACTGAATACAAAACGATACTTAAGATATAATGAAAGCGATATGGCCTTTTATAGAGTGTGCAAATTTATTTGGTTCTTTTCATTTCAATATGCGGAATATCATCTTCTAAATACATTTTGCTTGTTTGCACAAATCCGTGGCTTTCATAGAATTTTTTGAGGTACAATTGTGCTCCAATAGTGATGTTGCTTTCGCCAAAATGCAACGCAATTCCAGCTATTGATTCCCGCATTAATTCATGTCCCCATTTTCGATCGCGGTATTTAGGCGAAACGGTAACTCTCCCAATCGATGCGTAATCAAAACTTATTCCGGGTTGAAACAATCTAGAATGTGCTACAATTTCTCCCTCAAACTCACCTATGAGGTGCAAGGCAACTTTGTCTTTTCCGTCAAGATCAAGATAAACGCAATTTTGTTCTACTACAAAGATCTCACTTCTTAATTGCAATACATCATATAGTTCGTGAACCGTAAGTGCTTCAAACGCTTTGATTTTCCAATGTACCATCGTCCTTTTTTGTTTTTTTAGACTACAAAGAAATGAAATTAAATACTATTTTTTTTGTACTTCAACAGATTTAATAATCGATTCGAGCTCGTGCATGAGATCCCGCTTTTCCTTAGAAGGGGCATAACAAAAACCTTCTAAAACTAAAATGCGATTGTATTGCGTATCGATTATGGCATAATTAATAAAAGGACCCGACATGAAATCATTGTTTAATTCCCAAGTTCCTTTCGTTTCAAAGGTTTCTTTTGCATCAAAAGTAATCTTAGAAAGATACGGCGCATACGCTTCTTCGGTGATCATATTCGTATTGGGTTCGGTTCCTGTAATGTATAATTTCCCAATAGAATCGCGTATCCTTATGATATTGCTAATAACATCTTTGTCTTTCTTTATCGCACTCAAAGGCACTTGATAAATTAAAAGACTGGTGTTGCCTCCAATAATCTCTTTTTTCAACCACATAAAATTGCTTTTTTGAAGCACATAGGCGTAACCAGAAGGCACTTGTAAATTGATGTGGAATTTATTTGAAATAACAGTCGGATTAATGTGAGATAACCCATTAATTTTTTGACTTTCGGCAATTTCTGCTTCCTTAATAAGCTGAATCATGTGAGGAGCATGCTTCTCAAGGCTAGCAATTATATCTACACTTGTTTTTCCCGAAATATGAAACACATTCTGAGGTGAAGCGTATTGATCTTTGACAATCTTAAATTTGTTTAATTCGCCTTTCTTAACTACAATTATTGCTCGAGTGTCCGTCATAAAACCCTCCAATAATTTCACTGGATATTGGTTGATGTTAAACAGGGGTTCTTCTTGTGGCAAACCTATGACTGGGGAAGCAAACTTATTTCTAATGCTGTCACCAACATCTGCATTCCATAATTGATCCTCAATAATAACCGAAATCGTATTGATTTTCCCAGCTGTTTTTCGCGGCATGGATTCCTTGTCATTTTTACAGGAAAAAAACAGCAAGGAAAGGAAAGGAAATAAAAAATAGGCTTTATACATTGTGATTCAATTATAAAATAAAACCCAAATTTATAGAAGTTAATTGTATTATCCGTTTATTTTTAACTTCATTCCGGGCTTGATATCTTCTCCGCGAATACCGTTCCATTTTTTTAGATCAGCAATCGTTACTCCCGGATATTTTTGTGATATGCTATACAAAGAGTCTCCTTTTTTTACATAATAATCAAGTGCTTCTTTTTTGGATGGCAATCCGTTGTTTGCTTTTTTCTTAAATGAACTAACCGTTGCTTTGTTCGTATTAATGACAATCTCGTCTTTGGCAACAATCAAAGTGGCTCCCACGCCTATGCTATTGTCTGGTAGATTATTCCATTGTTTTAAATCCGTTATAGAAGCTCCGAATTTCTTCCCGATAGTTCCAAGATTGTCGCCTTGTAAAACAATATATTCAATGTCTTTACGATCTGGGACTACTGTTAATTCTGCTTTACGGTTCAACTCATTTTTGGCAACTTGCAACGTAGCTCCTACTTGAACATTATTACTAGAAAGGTGATTCCACTCTTGAATATCGGCAACTGTAACCTCATATTTCTTAGCAATCATGCTTAAGTTGTCTCCTTTTTGCACTACGTACAGTTGCGATGCATTAGTGACAATTGGTCCTGCTGCTGCACCTTTCTTAATTTCATTCTCTTTGTTGCCTTTTATTTCATCCGTGTCACCTTTTTGATTGCTTCCTTTTTTATCGCTTAAAGCCAATGCACCTCTAGTATCTTTAGGAGCACTACTTGCATCCGTACCCATGACTATTTTTAAACTCTTACCAGATGCCAGACTACTACTAGTTAACTTATTCCAATGTTTTAAATCGGAAACAGCAACATTATATTTTGCAGCGATGCTTTTTAAATTATCTCCCTTTTTTACTTTGTAATACTTAAATTCAGAAACTTTACTTACCACTACAGTCGCATTAACTGTGTCCTTTACTACCAATGCTTTTTGCATTTCAAAAGATCTCTCGCGTTTGTCCAATTCATGTTGAACGTAGGCATATATTTGAGCTTCATTAGATACAAAAACAGCGATTTTTTCTTGAGGTAATCTCAAATAATGGTTTTCATTTTGGTAAAACGGAATCACGTTGAGCTTGTAGGACGGATTCAAAATCTGCAATTGTGCCACTGGAACATCCAATAAATCAGCTATTTGCTTAAAGGTCATTTGTTGTTTGATTGCAATTGTATCCGTGGCAAAATGTTTTACTACGGCTCTATTTGGGACAATTCCGTGTTCCTTGTGGTACTCGTAAATGTACATCGTTGCCAGAAAAGCGGGGACATATCCTTGCGTTTCTCTCGGAAGATTTTTTCTGATGTTCCAATAATTTTGCTGCCCACCCGAACGTCTGATGGCTTTGGTTACATTGCCTGGACCAGAATTATAGGACGCCAAAACCAAATCCCAATCGCCAAACATTTTATACATATTGGTCATGTACTGCGCCGCTGCATCACTCGCTCGCAATGGGTCGCTTCGTTCATCAATATAAGAATCGATTTTTAATCCATATTGTTTTCCTGTTTGATACATAAATTGCCACAATCCTGTTGCACCCATTTTTGATACTGCTTTAGGATTTAAAGCGGATTCTACAATCGCCAAATATTTTATTTCTAAAGGGACATTTTGCTTGGCCAAAGCCTCTTCAAAAATTGGAAAATAATATTCTGAAGTACCCATTAACCGTTCAAATGACTTTTTTCGATACTTTAAGAAAGATTTGATGATGTTCTCAAGTCCTGTATTGTACTCAATATTAAAAGGGGATTTGGCATCCATAGCCGCTAATCGCTCTTTCAAAAGCGCTGTAGGCAACTCATAATCTACTGTTTGATCGATATTAATGGTTTTAATATCCGCACTAAGATTATTATACAAATCAAGATTCGTTAACTCCTTCATCCACAAACTGTCTACTCGGGAAGCTACAGCGCTTTTTACAAAGGAATTCTTAATGGAATCTAAATAGGATTGTTTTGTTTCTATTTTAGTAAACTCTTTATTTACAACTGTTTCTTGCGAAAATAAATGTACCGATGCTAACAGAAACAACGATACTGTGGTGTTTTTTATATTCATATTTTTACGATCAAAGACCTATATTTCAAATGATTACAAAGCGTGTTCTTTACAAACTTAGCAGGTTTATTGTAAAAATTTAGTTAAAAAGTGTTAAAAATGCAGTTTTAGCCTTGTTTTGAAACAATTCTATACAATTTTTACAGTAAAACCTTTATAAAAAAATCAGTGAATTATATAAATAAATGACTAAACTATATAAAAAAAACCTCGATGACATTTTGTATCACCAAGGTTTCCTGTACAGTATAACGTAATCTTGTCACGCTATGAATCAATTAAATTTTAGTCTTTGCTCTAATTAATCTAAAATAGCAGCAATTCCCGGTAAAGTGCGCCCTTCCAGCATTTCCAGCATGGCACCACCACCCGTAGATACGTAGCTCATTTTATCTTCAAGTCCAAACTGTTTTACTGCTGCCACAGAATCTCCGCCTCCCACCAGTGAGAATGCTCCGTTTGCAGTTGATTCTGCAATAAAATTTCCTAGAGCAATAGTTCCATGTGCAAAATTCTCCATTTCAAACACGCCTAATGGTCCGTTCCACAAGATTGTTTTAGAATCCATAATTACTTTTTGGAACTGCTCCAATGATTTTGGACCTGCGTCCAGACCTTGCCAACCATCTGGAATTTCATTGACATCTACGGTTTGTGTATGGGCTGTACTCGAAAAACTATCTGCTGCAATTACATCAACTGGGATGTGAATTTGGACGCCTTTTTCTTTGGCCAATCTTAAAATTTCCAGGGCCAACTCCTGTTTGTCATCTTCACAAATAGAATTCCCTATTTTACCGCCTAATGCTTTTACAAAAGTAAAGGTCATCCCGCCGCCAATAATCATGTGGTCTACTTTGTCTAAAATGTTCTCAATAACCGTAATTTTAGACGAAACCTTAGACCCACCCAAAACGGCAGTTACTGGTTTTTCACTGTTTTTCAATACTTTGTTTAAACTTTCTATTTCTTTGGCTAACAACAATCCAAAACATTTTGCTGTTGGAAAAAATTGTGCAATAATCGTTGTTGAAGCGTGTGCTCTGTGTGCGGTACCAAAAGCATCATTTACATAAATATCCCCAAGTGACGCTAATTCTTTGGCGAAAGCCACATCTCCTGCTTCCTCTTCACTATGGAAACGCAAGTTTTCTAAAAGCAAAACTTCGCCTGCTTGCAGTTTGTCAGCCGCCTCTTTAGCCTCTGCACCTATACAGTTAGATGTAAATTGAACCGGAACGCCCAAGACTTCGGCAGTTGTATTCAGGATGTGTTTTAATGAAAATTGTGCGTCAACTCCTTTTGGTCTGCCTAAATGTGACATCAAAATTACACTTCCACCTTGTTTCAGTATCGCATCAATTGTAGGTTTTGCAGCTTCGATACGAGTCGCATCAGTTACGTTGAAATTTTCATCCAAAGGAACATTAAAATCAACGCGGATAATTGCTTTTTTATTTTTGAAATCGAAATCATTTAAAGTTTTCATCAGTATGTTTTTAGTTAATTTTCATCAAAGAGTAACAAATATAGAACTTTTAGAGTAGCAATGAATACCTCAATAAACGATTGAATCGTTTTTTAGCCACGAAAACGTTGTAATTTTTTATTGGATTAAACGACACGTTAAAAACAATCAACAAGGCTTTGGAGCATAATAGAAATGCTACATTTATAATCAAGTATTGTAAGACGAAATTCAAGTGTATATGTAAATTCGATCACATTTTACTATTTCCAAATCGAGCGCAGATGAAATTCTTAACACTGAACACAAATCACAAAAAAATCCGACTCTTTTACGAAGTCGGATTTAGTATTTAACAAAATTGTGCTTTAATCGTGAACAGGACCTTGCGTACATGGACAGTCGCTTATACCTTGTAAAAAGTCAAATCCTAACGTAATCATATGCGTTCCAGAATTGAAGGAGGATAGTTCATTAAACGTTAGTTGATAGGAGTATCCAAAATAAAATTTAGACTTTTGAAATCCTAGCATTGGACCCAAATTAAGTGGTTTTCCCGGCTGGTCATTCAAGAAACGATACGAAGCCCCTATCCAATAATAATCGTCATAGTTGTTAAACCTTCTGTATTTAAAGTTAACATCGGTACTTGACCTTTTATCACTGGCAAAATATTGAAAATAGACGCTCGGTTCAAACTCCTCTTGGTTTGTGGCTCCTTTAATGACCATCCCACTATACACTTGATAATTTCGAAGCAATACGGGCTCAATTCCTGAAAACTTATCGGTATTCTTGTCTAATAGATTACTGGCGTTAAAAGCAGCGTAAAAACCTTTATTACGGTATAGTAAACTTACATCAAAGTTATTGTTAGACGTAAACCGATTGTCGGTGATGCTTGGGTCTAAAACTGGATTTTCAAAATCCGGGTTAAACTCATCTATATCAATTTTAAAATTGTTGTAATTATACGAAATTCCAAAAGACAAGTACTGCTTGGAGTAATAATCTAAAATAATATGGTGTGCAAAGGAAACTTTGGCACCTGTTTGTCTCGTGTACCCATTTTTATCATTGTAAATTGAAATCCCCACACCCGATCGATCTGCGATCCTAAAATCAGCATAAAGAGATTGGTTATCCGGGGCGTCTTTTATCCCTACCCATTGCGTTAAACCATTGATTCTAACCCTAAAGTTGTCTCCAATTCCCGCATAGGCTGGTGACAGAACAAAGGGATTGTCAGCAAGATACTGCGTAAAAACGGGCAAATTTAACTCCTGACTGGACGACGAAAGCGTTACAGTCAATAGTAAAAAAGATATAAATGTTTTTTTCATGATACTATTTTTTAGCAGACAACATCAATTTATCGTTTTAGTTATCTATACAAAGTAAAGTGACCTACAAACTCACGATCGTCTTTATTATTGTTCAATTTTAATGTATACCAATAATCTCCCGAAGGTAATTCCTCGCCTTTGTACTTACCATTCCATTTTTGACCGATTCTGTATTTGGCAATTAAACGTCCATAACGATCAAAAATTGAGAAGGATAGATCTGGATAATTGTTCGTACATCCTGGAGCCCAGTCGTCTAAATTACCATCACCGTTTGGAGTAAAGTAATTCGGAATACAGATGTCAATATATGTGAAATCACGCTTCGCATTAGCTGTACAACCGTTTTTATCTCTAACAATTACGCTATAATTTGCTGATTGGTAGTAGGCGTAGGTACTTTGAGAGGTGAAATCTTCTCCATTAAAACTGTACTCATATACTCCTGATCCACCGGTAGCAGTTGCTTTAATTTGATTTAAATCTCCGTCAGCAATAACTAGCACTAATGGATCTACTTGATCAACAGTAATATTTTGCGTACGTTGAATACACCCATTTGTATGTCTCACAGTAATAAAATGCTGACCTGGCACTACATTATCGAACGTATTACTCGCTTGGTAATTCCCTAATCCGTCCAAAGCAAAATCTAAGTCTGCTGGATCATTGCTTGCATCATAAGAAACAACTACTCGGTTTGCTTGTGTATTGTTTACACAGTCATACGTAGCAACAGCCGTTGGGTTGATTACAACCGCATTTGGCATGATTACTTCCAATTCTGATGTACAGTTACTCGCATCTTTAATGTACACTTTATGCGCACCACCTGAAAGATTGGTGAAATCAAAATCCGTTTGACCCGCTACACCTTGTGTATAAATCCCTTTGATTGCATCTAGACTTACGCTATACGGATTAACACCGCCAGCAACCGTAATACTAAAAGCTCCATCTTTGTCACCCGCACATATTTCTGGCATTAATGAATTTGGCTGCAGCGTACCGAATAACAACGGTGGTTCATCAATTTTAAAATTAAAAGGTTCATAACAACCGTTTTCATCTTGAATAATGACTTTATAACTTCCTGGCGCCAAATTCTCAAAAATACCATCATCAAAAAACTGGTCAGAACGATCTGATATTGAATACATTATTTTACCAGTTCCACCAGTACCCGAAACATCAATTCTACCGTTGTTTTGACCATTACAAGTTACGTCTGTTTTATTTACGGTATAGGTAACTCCTAGTAGAGGCTCTTTAATTTCAATAACAGCAGAAACTTCATTACAATCGCCACTAACTACTCGTACCTGATAGAAACCTACCCCTAACTTTGTAAAACGACCTGGGGTAATTTGCTCAGGTGTAGGGACAATAACTACTCCAGAACCATTTAATAAAGTATAATTGTAATTTCCAAGGCCTCCTGTAGCCTTGGCTACAATTACCCCTGTGAAATCTCCTCTGCAGAAAATTTTGGCATTGGTTAAATCTACATTGACTACTAATTTCTCTAAAGGCAGGATCTCGATGTCATTTGAAACCTTTGACACACATCCATTAAAATCTTTAACGAAATAATGGTATGTACCTACTGGAACATTAATAGAAATGGAACTTGCAAATGGAGTTGTTGAATAGGTTGTATAATCAGCACTGTAGGTGTAAGGTGGTGTTCCTCCTGCTGCGGTTAGTGTCAATTGGCTTGATGTCAAACACGTTTGTGAACGCGACAACACCAAATCAGCTTTGACCTCTGTAGGTCCATTTACAACTACCGTTGCTGATGTAGCACTACAACCCCAACCATCTGTAACTGTAATCGAATAGCTTCCTGCTCCTAATCCACTAAATGTACCTGACGCTTGTGGTCCAGAGGAAAAAGCTGGTGTAAACGATACATAATTTAAAGTATATAAGTAATTGGTACCTTGACCACCACTTACTCCAGTCGCCTGTATGCTTGCTGTTTTATCTCCAAAACACGTTAGCAGTTGCGTTGCTGGTGTGGCTGTAATGCTTATTGGAGTCGGATTTACTAAAGTAACGGTTGCCGTATCTCTACATCCTTTGCTGTCTTTTACATTAAGCGTATATACTCCTGCAGTTAAGTTCGTATAATTGGTCACGTCGCTGTAAGCGCTAAATGGCGCACCATCTTTAAGCACTTCAAACACATAGCCACCAGACCATCCTCCTGTTGCACTTACTGAAATCGAACCATCATTATTACCTGCTATGCAAGTGATTTCTGTATGGGTTTCGGTGATGTCAAGCGCTGCACTTGGTGCTCCTATTGTAAAGTTTTTAGTTACTTCACAATTTGGTGATTGAGACAACTTAGCAGTTATAGTGTAGGTTCCTGCAGCTAAACCTGTAATAGTAATTGGTCCAGCATTAACGGAACTTCCTCCCGGAACAGGGTTACCCAAAGCATCTTGTAAAGTATACGTAAATGCACCTGCATCATCTCCGTTTGGTGGTGTCGTTGTAATCAATCGATCCACAAAGGTTATAGTTGCAGTTCCATTAGTATCATTCAAACACGTTATATCTGTCGTCGCGTTTACAACAAGATCAAATGTATTTGGTTCATTTACATAGTGCACTCCTTGTATTTCACAATTGGTATCTAAGTTTCTCACCGTGATTAAATAATCAGCAACTGGTAGATTCGTAAATACACCCGTTTTATTGGTTTGACTTGGATAAAAAGTACCCGTTGTATTGGTAGTGGCATTGATATCTACGAGCGTATATTCTAGATTAGGTGCTGGCCCACCAACCGTAGTTGCTGTAACGGTGATATTTTCTAGATTAGAACACGTTATTGCTTGATCTACTTTCACATTTACTTTGTCGAGCGCAACATACGGTGCAATTGTAATAGGCGCAGTCGTAGTGCCTACACAACCTTTACTGTCGTATACGTTCACAAGGTATGAACCTCCTAGAAGATTTCCTTCTGTGTACACATTACTAGCGCTAAACTGTACTTGTGTATTTGTAGTACCTACTACTTTGATAAACTCATAATTCAAATATGGAGTGGTACCACCCATAACTCCTGTCACTGTTATCGTAGCGAGGTTTCCTGTGTTACCAGATGTACAACCAAATTGTACAATTGTTGGCGCAGGCACAACAAGTACTCCTGGCTCGAGTACATCTATAGTTTGAGTAGCTGTACATGCTCTACTTGAAGTAACCACTACAGTATAGGTTCCAGCGGCTAAACCACTAAATAATTGTGAGTCTTGAGACAGTCTGCTTACTGCTACTCCGCCTACTGTTATTCCGTTTAGCGTGTACCTGTACACTGGATTATCGTTTATGCCTGGTGCAGGTGTGGCTAAAGTCGCCGTAATTGTTCCATCGCTTCCGCCACTGCACGTTACATCGGTTTTAGCCAAAGCAAATCCCGTAATATCTGTAGCCGCTTGCAAGTTTACATCTACAAATACCTCACATGAAGTCGTCGTGTCACGAACACCGATAGTATGGTTTCCTGAAGCAACGTTGCTAAACGCTGTTACTAATGCAAAAGAACCTCCATCAATATTGTACTCATAATTTGTTGAACCACCTGAAGCACTTACGGATATTTGTCCGTCGCCTTTAGAACAAGATACTGGTTTGGTCACCACTGGTGTTAAAATCAAAGGATCCATTATAGAAACAACAGTTGCTGCTGAGATACATCCATTTGCATCGCGTACAGTAATAGGATAGTTTCCTGCCGCATTGACTGTAATTACATTTCCAGTTTGGAAATTACCTCCACCCGCACTGTATTCCAGCGCTGAACTAAAGCCCGAAGCTGTTACTGTAATGGTATACGTTCCTGTAGGACTCGGACACTGCGTGGCTACTGCTGATGTAACGACTGGACTCGCGTCTAATGCAATTGTTTGAGGTTTGTTAATTGAACAACCCTTAGCATCCATTACGTAAACATCCCAAACCACATTGGCGCCTCCATTAGTATCTACCACAAGTGTATTACTAGATCCGTAATCAGTTGCTAGCGGTGTTGAACCTGCAATCACTGCAGCATATTTATAATTTAAGGTTCCACCTGATGCCACAACTGTAATAGTTGCCGTATCCGTAGTGCAATACGTATTTGTTGCCGTGCTGTTAAAGTCAAGTGCTACAGCAGGCTGATTTATAGTAACGTTTACCGTACTGGAACAACCTGTAATTTGATCAGTTACTACAAGCGTATGTGTAGTTGGTGTTAAACCACTGAAAGTTAATTGCGCACTATTTGCACCTGTAACTGCGGTACCGCCATCAAAAGTATACCTGTACGTCCCTTTAAAATTAGCAATGTCGAATGTAGCAGTACCATTAGCAAAACCAAAACAAGTTACATCAGTCGTTGCTTTTGCTGCTGCCGTTATGTTTATTACACTAGAAACAGTCTGTAATTTTTGGTACGAACAACCATTCGCATCCGTTACTTGAAACATATAATCGCCAGGTGGCAATCCTGCAAAATTAGTTGGAACACCTTTACCTGCTGCCGTTTGCGTAGGATAGGTTGTTGTAAGGACTCCATCGATGGCTATAATAGTAAAGTTTAGTGCTCCATAACCACTTGTAGCCTGTACTTCTACCGTTGCTGTAGGAGCAGGACAGGTGGGGGCTATTTTGATATCAAAAAGTAAATCAGTAGGTGGCAATAATTCAGGGGTAGGAACTGATTGTGAAGTCGTTTCGCAACCATTAGCATCTTTTACAGTATAATTTACGGTGGTTGCAATTTTTATATTATTTACTGTGAAGGTATTGTCTGTTGTGTATCCTAAACCATTAAAGTTATAAGTGTAGCCTGATCCAGTTCCTCCTATTCCAGTTACTGTAATCAATGTTGTGGTACTACATGATTTATTTGGATCTACTTTAACATTTGAAGACAATGGTGTTGCATCGGCAACAACTACATTTATAGCATCAGTACTACAACCTCTTCCAGAATTTACTCTAACAGTATACGCATCTGGTAATAAACCTGTGAATATATTTGAAGATTGAGCTGGAACTATTATTGGCGAAATAATCTCATAGGTATAACTAGGATTTGTATTTCCTGCTAATAATGTAACTGTAATACTTCCGTTGCTATCTCCTTCACAAAGGGCTGGAGTAGTAGCTGTTGTAAAAGTTACTGGAATTGCCGCTGACAATGTTACCTCTGCTGTAGTGCTACAGTTTACTGGCGAGGCAGTATCGGTCATTGTTACCGTGTACGTTCCTGCTGGTAATCCTGTAATAACACCTGTTGCGTTATTTATTACAACACTCGGAAAGGTTGGCGAAATCGTATACGTATAGGTGCCCGCAACAGGACCACCAAACCCTGTCATGGTAATTACACCATTATTGTTGGCACATGTAGGTAATGCAGTAATAGCAGGGGTTGCTATTAATGGTTCATCAATGTTAATAGTTTCCGAATCTATACAACCATTAGCGTCTTTTATAATTATAGTGTGTGATCCTGAGTTTAATCCCGAAACGATACGCGGTAAACCTGATATACTTGTAAAAGTACTGCCATCAACACTGATGCTATACGCTCCTGTTCCTGCAGTGGTTTCAGTAACTTCTATTTCAAAAGCTCCTTGCGCTACACATTTATTCACTATTTTTAAAGCAATAACTGGTGAAGGATCTAGTAAAACAGATACAGGCTCTCCAATTATACAACCACTATTATCCTTAACCCAAACATAATAACTACCAGATTCTACATTAAATGTACTAGGTGAATTCCATAAAGGATTGTTAGCCGCTGGCGCAGTACTTGAAGTATTTAAAATAAAACTATAAGGTGTTTTTCCACCATTTGCAATAGCAACTATTTCACCAGCATTAATAATACAATTATCGTTTTTAGTAGCAGTAACATTTAAATCCAAAAGAACTGGAGATTCTGTTATTGTAAAAATAGAAGATGCACTAGTACAACCTGCGTATGAACCACCTACTTCGATAAACTTAATATAATAAGTTCCAGGTATTAAACCTACTGCCGATGTAACAGTTGTTGGAGCAGGAGTCGTAATTGATCCAGAAATTCCTGTAGGTGTATTAGTTTGATTTGTGTAGATTTCCCAATTTACAGTAGTTGCGTCATAATTATCAATTGTAAAGGTTACGCTACCAGTAGCAGTTCCTGTACAAGTAACATTGTTTGCAACAATAGGATTAGATGTTAATAAAGTTGTTGGAGGTACAGGACCTGATGCTGTTTCAAAATAATAACAACCTGTTATATTATCCCTAACAACAAATGAATACACTACACCTGGAGTAAGGTTTGTAAAAGTTCTTCGCATGTTCGCAGGCGATGTAGGTCCATCAGGAGGTAACAAACTAGTACTAAATGGCACTGTAGCCAAATCATAAATACCAAATTCATAATCTGGTGAAGGAGGTACAACTATAGGATTAACACTCACAATTATAGTTGCTCCATTTGTACAGTCAGATGTAGTTAATAAATCTATAACTAAATCATCTGGTGGAGCAAGTACTTGTGCAGTACGGGTATTTGAGCAACCTTGAGAATCTGTTATAATTATTTCATAATTACCAAAACTTAAATTATCAAATGTAAAGCTGGCCCCAGTAGGATCTGGGTGATTTAATACCGCACCTGTTGTAAGGTTTCTTAACAGATAACTAAAAGGACCAACACCATTTGTAATTGGATTAACTGTAACTGAACCAAGAATAATTGATAGATTACAACTCATGTCTACTTTTGAAACAGTAAACAAAATTTCGTTAGGCTGATTCACAATTGCAAAACCATTGAACAAACAACCTTTGCTATCTCTTACAACATAAGGATATCCAAGCCCTGTTGAAGCAGCTAAATTAGAATATGTAGATAATGATGAAAAAGCTGAACCATTAAAACTATATTCAAATGGAGCAACGCCCGCAGTAGGATTTATTGTTACCGCACCATTTCCTGAGTTAAAACAAGTTAAGTTAGTTATTGTTTCCGTAGCCGTAACTGGTACTGGTGTAGTTGTAGTTACTACATTAGTTATTGCTGTACAGGATGGTGTACCATTAGCATCAGTAATTTCAAATTCGTAAGTTGAGCCAGTTATTCCAGCGGCAGTATAAGTAAATGAAGTACCCACAAAAGTTGTTGGCGAACCATAGGTACCAGTGCCAATTTTTACTCTATAGGTAAAAGGGGCTAATCCTCCAGAAATAGTTACTCTAATAGTAGCTTCTGGTGCTGCTGCACACGTAATATCTTTAGTCACAGCAGCAACAGCAGTCAATCTTTGATTCACCGTTACTGATGTTGTCGCTGGACAACCATTGGCATCTTTAGCAGTTACAGTATACGTTCCTGGAGCTACCGTAAAGGTATCTAACAATGCTCCAGTTGGTGCTACACCAGTACTTATGGTATACGTATAAGGCGCTAAACCACTTGTTGCTGTAGCTACTATTGTAAATCCGCTTCCTGTTCCTACACACTGGTTAGTAACTGTTGCACTTACTGTAGGTGTACCGTTATTAGTAATATTTACTGTTGTAGGTACCGGAGTCACACAACCATTGGCATCCCTAACGTAAACGTCCCAAGATAAAATCGTTCCTCCTGTAGTATTTACTGTAACTATATTGGATGTTCCAAAAGTAGTAGGAGCCGCGGTGGTATTTGGCACAGCTGCATAGCCATAACTTGGTGTTCCGCCAGTTGCAGTTATTGTTATTTGCGAATTATCATTACTACAAAACACTGCTGTTGCTGTTGCAGAAGTGATAGATACTCCAGCTGTTGGTTGATTAATGGTTATTGATTTACTATCAGTGCAACCTGTTGTATTATCTGTTACATTAAATGTATACGTACCCGCTACTAGATTCGTAAGTGTGCGTACATCACCTGTTGGGCTCAATGTAAATGGCAAACTTGCTGGTACTGATGTAACGTTTATTATGTAATTACCTGAAGAACTAAATCCAGTTACTGTAAATCGTGCCGAACCTGTATTATTTCCAAAACAAGCAACATCTGTCAGTTTTACTGCTGTAACAGCGATAGGTGTTACTGGATCTATTGTGTAAGATTCTGAATAATAACAACCATTGGCATCGGTTACTTTAAAGGTATAATTTCCTGGCAATAAATTTGGGAAAGTAGCTGTCGCTCCCGATGTAGTAGCTGGTGTAAAAAATGATGGATTTGTTCCAGAGGTAGTTCCTGTAATTAAAAACGTTAAAGCACCTACTCCATTGGTAGCGGTGACATCTACCGTTGTTGTGGTAGCTGAACACGTTATTGCGGCATTACTAAAAGTTAAATCGGTTGGTTTATTTAACGGTACCAATATAATCGTTTGAACGGGTGATAAACAACCATTCGCATCCTTTACAATAATTTGGAAGGTTTGTGTAAGTCCATTATCATTTACCGTCAGTGTGCTACTTGGTCCATAAGATCCGCCATTGTTATAGCTATACGTGTATGCTCCTGTTCCTCCAGTAGGAACAACAGTTATAGTAGCCGATTGTTTAGCATTGGTCGTGCTATTGCAACTAAAAGCAGTTGCCGTAGCATTAGCCGCTATGGCTGTAGGGTTTGCAATGGTTACTGTAGTAGGTGTAGATGGACATCCTTTACTATCTGTTATTTTTATCGTATAATCACCAGCTGGTAAATTTGTAAATTGATTGGTTGTTTGAGTTACTGTAGGTATAGGGCCAGTTAATACATAATTGTAAGCACTTGTAAAACCACCAGAAGGAGTTACGGTAATGGTTCCGTTATCGAGCCCGTTGCACGTAATATCGGTTTTTACGGTTGTGTGCGCAGGAGTTGTTTTTGGTGTTACAGTGATCGTGTTGCTGGTAGCAGGACATCCTTTAGCATCAGATACGGTAAATACATAGGTTCCAGGAAGTGTAGCAGTATATGGGAATGTGGTCACTGCTGTTGCTGTCTCAGAATCGTACGAAACCGTATACGTATATGGAGTGCCATAACCACCAGTAATTATTGGGTTCCCAATAGAGGCGTCTACTAAACAGGTTAAGTCTTGCAATAAAGATAGGTTGAATGCTACTGCAGGTGCAATAACGATATCCTTAATAGTCGAAGTACAATTGTTGCTATCGGTCACAAGAATAGTGTGCGTTCCTGGAGTAACATTAGGAAATGAAAGGGTAGTCAATGCTGAACTTTCAGCACTGTTACTGTCTAATTGATAGGTAAAAGGTCCTACACCGCCACTTACATTGACAACCAGAGTCGCTGGATTTGCTGCCGTATAGCAATAATCTGTTGAAGCATCTAGTGTTGCAGTTACCGATGGCGGAGCGTTTACCGTTATTGCAATTCCTGTTGGATTGGTACAGCCGTTAGCATCTCGCACAAATACGGTGTAATCACCTGCTGGTACATTAGTAAAATCTCTGTTGTTATTGAAAGCGGTAACTACAGTTGTTCCGTTTGCCGCACGCAATTCATATTGGTACGCTGGTGTCCCTCCGCCGCCCACGGCGCGAATAGTCGCTCCCGTACTACAAGTAGCTTGCAATATAATAGAGGCTGACGAGGTAACGGCAGTAGGTGCTGTGATAGGTTGTGAAAACGTTTTGGTACAACCAGCTGCAGAAGTTGAATTTGGTCGTACAAGAACAGCATAGGTTGCCGCTGCTAAACCAGTTAATGTTACTGGAGAAGTAGTTGTGGTTACCCAATTTGCGCCATTGTCTTTAGAATATTCGAAACCTTTTGATGCATCAAAGTTTTGAGCAGCTATGGTGATTTCGCCATTAGTTAAACCAAAGCAGGTAACATTTTTAGATCCTGTAATTTGTGCTGTAAAAGCTTTTCCTGTAGGAACTATAACTGTAAAATCTTTAGTAGTGATACACGATTTAGGAAGTTGGAACACGTTTATGTCATCAATAAGAACGTCATTACCACTTATTACAGTACTGTTAGATCGCACCAAGAATGTTAAATCTGTATTGTTACCAGGATTGATACTTAGTACATAATTCTCCCATTTTTCACTTTTCGGTATTTTACCTGTATTAACACTTACACCAATTTGCACCGCTGTAGGCAATCCGTAATCTTTCCATAACTGAATCGTTAAATCGGGGTCACCTAGACCAGGAGATGTCTTTTTAATTAAATTCTCGGCCCAGATAGACACTTTTACATCTTGATTAGGAATCACATTTTTGATGGCTTTACTGTATAAAACGCCACCTACACCTGCTGTTCCACCTACATTTACACATAAAAATCTACCCAAAGGATCAGTTGGTAAAGTATGATCTATGGCTTTGATCCAAACACCAAAAGTGGTTTTTATTGAACTAGCAACGGCATATTTACCGTCATTTATTTGGTAATCATTGAAATTACCACAAGGAAATCCTACAGGATGTGGTGTTGTCTCATCTTCAAAACAATAGGCTGGATTAATTCCAGGGGTAGTGGTATATCCGCCTTTTCCAAAATCTTCAAATAATAAATTACTAAAAGTAGTAACAGAATTTAATTTATACTCTACAGTAACCTTATGAGTTCCAGGCAACACATTCAAAAATACATTACTTGGGGTATTGGTGTTTTTTATACCATCCATATAGTAATCATATGTATAGGTTACGCCACCCGGATTGTTAATTGTTACGGTACTTGTTGCTGTACCATCACAATTAAAATCTACTGGTGTGTCTACATTTATTATAGGGGAAGCAGGTTCAGGATCTACCGTTACCGAAGCTTGAAAAATACATTTGTTAATGTCTCGTACATACAATATGTAAGTGCCTGGTAATTTTAAAGCATTATTTACTGTAGTCCAACTAGCTTGATTGTCAAAACTAAATTCATACGGTGCCACTCCTCCTTGCGGGTTAGTAATACGCACTCTACCTTCGCCAGATGGCCCACAACCGGCTAATTCAGAAACTCCAGCAGACGCTGTTACGGCCTCTAATGGTTGGGCGATAGTGATGATTTTCATAGTATCAAAACAATCAACACCATTTAATGAATATTTTAAAATGGTATTATAAGTTCCTGCTGCAAGATCTGAAAAAGTAGCAGTAGGTAAGTAAGTAGTACCATTATCGATGCTATACGCTAATGTGTAACCATTAGCATTAGTCACATTAAAATTAATTACCCCTACTTTATCTCCATAACATTTTACATCTGTTTGAGTTACGGTATATACGGGTTTAGGAATTTCGGATACTGTAATAGAAGTTGCAGTAGAGCAATTGTTCGCATCAACCACAGTAATGTTGTAAACACCTCCTGCTGGCAATGGCTTGGACACCACAATTTGAGGTACTGTTTGAGAAACTGTAGTACTATTTACAAAATATTTATAAGGTGGCGTTCCACCCACAGGATAAACAGTTATTTCCCCATTAGCACAAGTTAATGGTTTTGTCAATGCCGATGTAGCTGTTAATTTAGCTGGATCAATTATATCAATACTTCCTTTTTCGATACAGCCATCGTCAGTTCGTACTTCGTAGGCATAAGTTCCTGCTGCTAAATTTGAAAAAGTAGCTTCATTTGTTAAAATAGGACCCACACTATTAACTGGTGTTCCTCCCTTACTGATGCTGAAATAATATTGAGAACGAACATCATCGGCTACTAATCTAATCGCCCCTAAATTACCGTTACAAAGCGGTTGTGTTCGAATTTTTTGAACAGTAAAATTTCTTAATCTGATTGGTATATTTTTTAGTTCAAAAATACAAGGATTGGTAGTTACACCTACTTGTCTGATGTATACAGTATAGGTACCAGCAGTGTTTATGGTAAAAATATTAGAGGCTTGATATGTAACCTTATCCAGACTATACTCATATCCAGACGGAACACCACCAACTGTTATAGTACCTTTGGTAGTGCAAATAATATCATTGGGATCTACGGTTGGGTTTAGCGTATTTTTATAAACATTAAAATAAAAGATACTTTGGCAACCTCCTGAATATTTTAATACCACTCTAAATTGTCCTGCCGTATCTGCTGAGTAATTTTGACCTGTTGCTATAGTATTCCAACACGAATCGGCAAAATTTTCATTGGCACAATTAGCAATAGCCGTAGACGGACAAGTGGCTTCATTTAGTTTTTGCCACTCTATTGAAGATGCATCGGTAATATTAGTTGAGATCAGTCGCGTTGCAGTTGCTCCACAAAGAAAAATATTAGGCAAGTCCTTTCCATTATTAGGACATTTCGGTACTACATCTGCATATGGTGAAACAGGATTCGTAATTGTGTTTCCAAAAGGAATTAAATTAATTTCTTCTTTGATAGAAGTACATCCAGTTGTAGAAGTGGAACTAACATAATAGATTCCGGTTGAAGATGCAGTATAGGTTTGACTCGTACTTATAACAGGAGTTCCAGTAGGGCTTGTGGACCAGGAATAAGAATTGTATCCATTTGATGCCGAAAGGATTGCTGTTGCACCACACAAAACTTGAGTTCTTTTAAAAGTTCGACCATTGATATCAACTAAAAAATTAGTTGAAGTTGGGGAACCAAAATTACAACTTACAGATGCAAAGCTTCCTTCACCTACAACAGGAGTAGCGTTTACAATACCTCTATAATTAGCAAATGCTTGGTTCTTGATTTCATTAGAACATGCAGTACTCAATTGATTATAATCGGATATTACTTTTACATGCAAACGAATGGTGTTGATGGGGTCACCAATTTTTACAATACCATCCGGAATAGTAAATACTAATCTTCTGGTAGCGGCATTATAGGTAACATTTGATAGTGTCATGCCAAGTGGCAAGGAAGTAACATCTGCAGGAAAATTAAAAATGACATTATTTGGTAGTACATCCTCTAAAGTAAATGCCGTGATCTGATCATTTCCAATGTTTTGGAAATCAATTTTATAATATAAATCTTGACCTAAGTTTACTGTTGTATTACCAACATCTTTTCCTGCAGCATCCTCTACAACTTTAGTCAATGAAATGTCTGGCGCCACTACATTGATCAAAAATGAATTAAAAAAACTAAAAAGCGTATTAGCTTGCCCTCTTGGTACTTGTAAACTGATAACTGCGTTAGTCGCATTATTCCCAATTTTGGTAGCATTTTTCTCCTCTACTATTCCTGTATCATACCCTAGAGTATTGGTACTATTGGGGGTTCTCCCTGCAAGGTATCCGTTCTGATCAGTTATCGAACTGTTAAAAAAGTTTAATGATGGTCGTTCAGTAGTTATTATTGAGGTACCATTTGATCCTCCATTACCTACTTCAAATTTATTTTTTGAAGTTTTATCGCCATTCAAAGTGGCAAATCCAAATTTTATATTAACCAGTCCTGATGGTGGTGTTATAAATCCTGAAACAGGTATATCAAGTTGACCAGCATCAAAAAGAGCACTAAATCCATCAAAAGTTGTAATTGATTTTGTAGTTGTAGTTGGATCTTCATACACCACAACTAGAGTCCATCCTGCAGCTAAACCTGTTGTACCATTTGAACCTAAACTGGAGCTTACATCGGCCACAGTATAAACTCCTTGAGGATTGGTTAAAGTAGATAGTAAAGCGGTTACATCTGCATAACAGGCATAAGGACGGTTTGCATCTGGTACAATAGCATTAGCTGCCGGTGTATCATAAATTGGTATTCCTGTAATGGGTGTGTACGTCGTACTACCCGGCAATTTCAATTTTACATTAGTAATAGTGGCTCTACTATCAGAACCTTTAATTAGAGCTCCCCAATACAACCCAGCATAAGCAATCCTGAAACAAGTGGTTGCTGGAGGAACAGCTAGTGTGGCACTACTTGAAGAAAAGGTATTTGTATCCGTATCAATGTCAATAAATTGCATCACGGTATTCTCGTTTACACTATTGTCATTTAAAGGAGCATTGCTTTTTCCTAAGGTATTGTTTCCAATAACCAACATGTCTCCTTTAATCTGCTGATTATATCTTTTCGTAAAGGGTACAATGTTTTGACCATAAGAAGTCATTTGGAACATGATTATTCCAATAAAAAAACCAAATTTTATTAGATTGCGTTTCTTAATCCTGCAATCGTTTAGAACTAGCACAGGTAGCAAAGTATTATCCATTTTTTTGAAGGGTATGTTAACGCTTCGAAATAAGAATAAAATAATATTGAGTAGGTAGTTTTCTATTTTCATTGGAGCTATGTTTATAATGCCTACAACCAACTTAAATTCAAAAACCCATTTTTGGGGAATGTTTTTTTGAATTTAGGTTGGAAAGCATTTATTTTTTTAGATGATATGAATGTTGTTTTTATCCATTTCTGGTAAAAATATATAATTAATTTTCTACTTTAATAATGACCATTTTACCATTATACGGTTTTGTGCCACGAGATTCAAGACTTGTTGTTGCTTGTTGTAAATTATCAAATTTCTCTGTGTAAATGTAATAATTTGTTGATTTTACATCATAGAAAAAATTAACATTTTTCTCTCCAGTCGACACTGTTTTAGTAACGAAAGTATCTCTTTTTGCTACATCAGCATGAACAGCAAGAACAATATAATATCCAGTTTCAACATTTTTAATGTTCTTAATAATTTGCATGTTCACCTGCTCGTTACCAAAATCAAAATCTTCTGGTTTGGCTTTTACTGTACTAGTAAATGTTGTTGTTTTTATTCGTTTTAATGTTTCTTGATCTTTTAAATAACGGGTATCTTCATTTTCAAAATTAGCACGTTTTATTCTACGTTTCTTCTCTATTTGAGTCTCTACATTGATTTTTTCTAAAGCTGCTAGCAAATTGGTATTAGAAAGTTCTGCTTTAGCTTGCTCTGCTTTCAACTCATTTATTGTTTTCAAATAACTTTGTGTAAGCGAATCATTTAGGTTTGGAACTTTCTTAGTACGCTCCTCATATAAATTCTTAAAGGTAGTCAATAATTGATTTTGATTTGCATTGATTATTTGAATTTCTGATTTTAAAGATTCCAAGGCACTGGCTTCAGCCGAGATGCTTTTATATTCTTTTGGCGCACTTGCTATTCCTTGGTCATTTAAATCATTTTCATCTTTCAATTCTTTTAACTCCTTTTGTTTTTGACTTACTTTTTCATTTAATTGAGTCAGTAATTGTTGCTGTGTTCTTCTATCTTTCTCTAATGCGTTCGCTACATTATCCATCGTTTTTGCATTTTCATCTTTCACTCTGGTACTGGCTAGCAATAAAGCATCGGCTTCCGCTTTAGCTTTCGCTTCTGCATCAAGTTTTGCTTTAGCATCTGCAGCTAGTTTCGCATCAGCGTCTGCTTTGGCTTTTGCTTCTGAATCAGCTTTTGCTTTCGCATCTGAAGCTAGTTTTGCTTTGGCGTCAGCTTCTAATTTAGCTTTGGCGTCGGCATCAGCTTTTGCTTTCGCGTCTGCAGCTAGTTTCGCTTTAGCGTCAGCTTCCAATTTAGCTTTCGCATCAGTGTCTGCTTTTGCTTTAGCGTCAGCTTCCAATTTAGCTTTCGCATCAGTGTCTGCTTTTGCTTTTGCATCTACAGCTAGTTTAGCTTTAGCGTCGGCATCGGCTTTAACTTTTGCATCTGCAGCTAGTTTCGCATCAGCGTCTGCTTTGGCTTTTGCTTCTGCATCAGCTTTTGCTTTTGCATCTGCAGCCAGTTTAGCTTTAGCGTCGGCATCGGATTTTGCTTTTGCTTTTGCATCTGCAGCTAGTTTCGCTTGAGCATCAGCATCTGCTTTGGCTTTAGCTTCTGAATCAGCTTTTGCTTTCGCATCTGCAGCCAGTTTAGCTTTAGCGTCGGCATCGGCTTTAACTTTTGCATCTGAAGCTAGTTTCGCATCAGCGTCTGCTTTGGCTTTAGCTTCTGAATCAGCTTTTGCTTTCGCATCTGCAGCCAGTTTAGCTTTAGCGTCGGCATCGGCTTTAACTTTTGCATCTGAAGCTAGTTTCGCATCAGCGTCTGCTTTGGCTTT
>NZ_JBLVPU010000020.1:0-73793 GCF_048286735.1 Flavobacterium frigidum
ATGAAGTTTCATCAATCGATAAACGTTTGCCTAAGTTTTTTGGAAAAATAAGCCATTGTTTGGCGTGTGATAGTTGATCCCACGCTTTGAAATTACTTAAGAAATCTTTGTATTGATTTTGTAGGTTTTTGCCGCTAACGCCATAAAAAGAAGCAATCGCATTACAATCATTAGGCTTGGAATCTATTGATCTCTTTTAAAAAAGACGCAAACTCCTGTGTTAAACGAGTTCCGTCTGCTACTAAATTCCAATCTCTAAAAACTACTTGCCCAGTATCTTCGTCGAGCCATCTTCTGCGTGTGATATGCAGATATACTTGATGACCTCGAATTGGAAAATCTTGAACTGTTATCTCTTCAAAGAATCCTTTTGAGCTTAATTTATTCTGTCGGTACTCTTTGGGGACTGAATTAATTTCTTTTAAATATAAATGAAGTATCTCTTCTTCTTTTTCTTAAGAAGTCAATTTAAAATAATCCACAACAATTTCAGGTAATAATAATTTGATTAGTTCGCTATAGGAATCTTGCATTTGTATCTATTTTTAAAATACAAATATCGAAATTTAATATTTCCCCACAGGTTTTAGACTTGATCTAATTTCAGTAGGTCGATATAAGAATTTAATATTGTGTAGAATTTAGAACTACTAATATTAGATTTTAATATTTTTAACAAAAATAAGTTTTGATCTCTTTGAATCTAGCTAAAAGCAATTTTTTTAAAATTTAATTTTGCAGTTTATATCACTAATGCTTAGCGGTGTTAGATTAAAATTTAACACTTATTCACATTGAAGTTTATTGATTTTTCATTTAAAAAAAGTATTTTAGTATAATTATTTAAAATCAAATGTTTTATATGAAAAGAAGATCATTTTTAACTACTGCAACTATAGCTTCCGCAGGTCTCGCAACATTATCTATTGCTAGTTGCACCTTAGGTGTAAAAAAAGATGAAAATTCAAATTCTGATAAAGATTCGAACTCAACATTTGAACTAGAAGAGGAAACTATTGAGGGACTGCGCAAAAAATTAATCTCAGGCGAATATACTTCCGAGCAATTGGTGAACCTATATCTAAAACGTATTGAAAACATAGATAAAAATGGCGCTAAACTAAATTCAGTTATCGAGGTAAATCCAGATGCAATTGCTATTGCTGTTGCAATGGATAAAGAGCTAAAAGCAGGTAAAAGTAGAGGACCTTTACATGGAATTCCAATTTTAATAAAAGATAATATAGATACTGCTGATAAAATGCACACTACTGCTGGTTCATTAGCAATGTCAGGAAATATTGCTTTAAAAGATGCCTTTTTAGTAAAAAAACTGAGAGAATCTGGTGCAATAATCATTGGGAAAACTAATTTGAGTGAATGGGCTAATTTTCGATCAACGCAATCGTGTTCTGGGTGGAGTAGCAGAGGTGGTCAGACTAAAAATCCCTATATTTTGGATCACAATCCATGTGGGTCTAGTGCTGGTTCTGGTACGGCAGTTTCTGCCAATCTTTGCGTAGTTGCTATTGGAACAGAAACAGATGGCTCTATTGTGTGTCCAGCTTCGGTAAATGGAATTGTTGGAATTAAACCTACTGTTGGTTTGGTTAGTCGATCTGGCATTATTCCTATTTCAAAAACTCAAGATACAGCAGGACCAATGGCGCGAACTGTTACAGATGCTGCAATATTATTGGGTGTAATTGCAGCAATTGATGAATCTGATCCTGTGACACTAGAAAGCAAAGGAAAAGCTCAAAAGGACTATACTTCGTTTTTAGAAGTTAATGCTTTAAAAGGGAAACGTATCGGAATTGAAAAAAAGCCACAAGGGAACAATAAATATATCAATGCACTTTTAGAAGAGGCAATCAACCTGCTTAAAAAACAAGGTGCTACTATTGTAGAAATTGACTATTTGGAGAAAATTAACTCTTCAGGTCAAGCCGAATTTGAAGTTTTGCAATATGAATTTAAAGAGGGTCTTAATAGCTATTTAGCTTCGGCCAATGCAAAAGTAAAAAATTTAAATGAGGTTATTGCCTTTAATACCGCTAACGCAGATAAGGCAATGCCATATTTTAAACAGGAAACTCTGGAGAGTTCTGAAGCCAAAAAAGGTTTAGACAGTAAAGAATATATCACAGCACTGAACGCAAGTTTTGAGGGAAGCAAAAGCGTTTTAAATACTGTATTTAAGGATAATAAACTTGACGCTATTTGCGGAATTACCATGGGCCCAGCGTGCAGTATTGATGTTATTTACGGTGATCGTTGGGGAGGATATTCTTTGACTTCACCAGCTGCGACAAGCGGTTATCCTCATATTACAATTCCTTGTGGTCAAGTATATGATTTACCTGTAGGCTTATCTTTTTTTGGACTGCCTTACACGGAAGGTGAATTGATTGGATTAGGATTTGCCTATGAGCAAGTATCAAAAAAAAGATCGATCCCTGCATTAAAACCATCCTTTTTATTGTAAGTTCAATACCCATAATTAAGTACTGCGTTTTTTATAAAATCGAATACTCCTAAATCGTTAAACCTATTTAGGAGTATTTTTGTAAAAAGTGAATTCAAATACAATTATATACTAAATATTTGATTTATAGCTAAATACTCGATAAAGTAAACTCAAATTATTACAGCTTTTGAAAACGTTTGTAAATACTAATCTTTATTTGTTAATGTATATTTACATTTGTAGATAGCGATTAATCAAATTTTCAAACTAATATTAAGAGTTATAAAATCAAATAGTACTAATCTTTAAAATCTACAGATAAAGAGTTTACACAGTACCTTTGTCCTGTTTTTGTAGGTCCATCATCAAACACATGTCCCAGATGGCTTCCACAATTGGCACATAAAATTTCTGTACGTTTCATTCCGTGCGATACATCAGAAATGTATTGTACTGTGCCCGGTATGGATTCATCAAATGACGGCCAACCACAATGAGCATCAAATTTTGAATTACTTTCAAATAGTGCCTCTCCACAAGCACCACAGCAATAGCTTCCTTTTTCGAAATGCAAATTATAGGTTCCTGTATGCGGGTATTCGGTTTCTTTTTGACGAAGAATTTTGTAGCGTTCCTCACCTAATTGCTCTTTCCATTCTTGTTCTGTTTTTTCGATAGGATATGTCATAATTTTCTAATTTAAAATTCTGTTTATAGGTTTTGAATGAATTGTACTGTTTTTTCTATAACTTTTTGATTTCCTAAAATTTTTCTGTGTCCTAAACCATCTGTTAAAAATAATGTTCCGTTTTTTAAATAGTTATGAATATGAATTCCAGCTTTTACAGGAACTTCTACGTCGTTGTTGTCGTGAATTACTAAAACGGGAATGGTGGTTACTTTGGCTGCTAAAAACGCAGAATAATCATTCATTTTTTCTTTGTATTTCTTCTCAAAGTGTAAACTTAAAAGTGTACCTATTGTTGGTTTTAATTCTAATTTAGCTATAAAATCATCTATAATATCTTGTACAATATCTCCACTTCCAATGATTACAGCATGATTTACTTGCAAACCTTTTTTTATTGCATTCAATACTGACATTCCACCCAATGAATGTCCAATGGCAGCATCGAAAGGTCCAAATTGCTTATTAATTTCTAAAATAGTAGTTATAAAATCGACCATGATTGTTGTTTTACCTGGCGATTTGCCATGAGCAGGTGCATCAAAACTTATTGTTGAGTATCCCTGTTTTAGGATTTCATCTGCAATTTTAAACAACTGAGTACCACGACCGGACCATCCATGCACTAATAAAACTCTTTTTTCACTTGCGCCATATTTATAAATAACAACTTCCTTGTTAATTGCTGGAATCTTAATTAATTTTTGAATCGTGTTTTGATCCATGCTTAATTCTCTTTTTGGAATTTTATGTCTAATAGGCGTTGTAAAGAGTTTAGCGGTAAATAAAATAATCAGTTTTGTTGATATTAAAGCGATTACTTTACTGGTTAGTACTATAATTTTAGGAATTTTTAAAGTTTGTATAGTATTAGAACTGTTTTTTGTCATTTCAATAAATTTTCAAGCGTGTGATTATTTTGTAATTTTTTTAGTAAATTTAAAAAAACATAAAAGTAGTATTTTTTACAGATTGTTTTAAAAGTATTAACACAATTGAATTAAATTTTAAGATCAAATAAAGAAGTAAATAAAAACTATCAAAATTTCATAAATGGAAATATTTCATATCAGTGCAGAGTGTTATCCTGTTGCAAAAGTAGGCGGTTTAGCTGATGTTGTAGGTGCATTACCAAAATATCAAAATAATGCGGGACATAAAGTTCGAGTAGTAGTACCAAGTTATGACACCAAGTTTAAAAGAGAAAATGATTTTGAAAGTGTTCATTTAGGACATGTAAAATTGGGAAGTTTTAATTTTCCATTCCATATTTTAAAAGAAAAAAGAGATATTTTAGGATTTGAATTGTATTTGGTAGAAATCCCTGAGTTATTTGATAGGAAAGATGTATATGGATACCAAGATGATATTGAGCGATTTTTATCTTTTCAAATTGCTACTCTGGATTGGATTTTAACTCGACCCGACGTTCCGGATGTAATTAATTGCCACGATCACCACACTGGATTAATTCCTTTTATGATACTTTATAGTTATAAATATGCAAAATTAAAAGACACTCTCTCAATTATTACTATTCACAATGGCTTATACCAAGGACAATTTGGTTTTGATAAATTGTTTTATTTACCTGAATTTGATTTGGCTCATGTAAAAATTTTAGAATGGGACAATTGTATAAATTCATTGGCTACTGCCGTAAAGTGCGCACAAAGTGTGACTACAGTTTCACCAAGTTATCTGAATGAAATTAATAATTCGGCCAACGGATTGGAATCACTGTTTAATTTAGTGCGCTACAAATCCAAAGGTATTTTGAACGGAATTGATTTTGAAGTATGGGATCCCGCTAATGATGCTATGCTTTCAACCAATTATTCAATAAATAATTTTGAAAAAGGAAAACAAGAGAACAAAGCAAAACTATGTGATCTTTTTAATTTAGATCCCACCAAGCCTCTTTTTAGTTTTATAGGTCGGTTATTAGAAGAAAAAGGTGGCGATTTATTGCCACAAGCTTCGGAGTTAGCTTTGTCAGAAAATTTTCAACAGATTAATATTCTAATTTTAGGTTCCGGAAATGAAGTAATCGAAAATCAGTTGAATGGCTTATTATCAGATCATAAAGGAAATTACAACGCATTTATTGGGTACAATGAAGAATTAGCGCACCTAATTTATGCTGGTTCTGATTTTTTGTTAATGCCATCAAGAGTGGAACCTTGTGGTTTGAACCAAATGTATTCGCAGCGTTATGGAACAATTCCTATTGTGAGAAGAACGGGAGGGTTACGCGATACCGTTATTGATTTTGGGGATGATGGAAATGGAATTTGTCACGATCAGGGAACGGTTGGCGACATTTGTTACTCTATTCAAAGAGCGATACATTTATATGATGACAAACAACAATTAAACAAAATTATAAAACGAGGTATGAACGCCGACCACTCGTGGGAGCGGGTTTGCCAAGAATATATAGAAATGTACCAACTATTAATCAACAAAAAATGAAAGCTAAAAAGAAAAATGTAATTGCAATAATTTTAGGAGGTGGACAAGGTTCAAGATTGTATCCGTTGACTGAATCGAGATCCAAACCTGCTGTGCCCATAGGTGGTAAGTATAGATTAGTTGATATTCCTATTTCAAATTGTATGAATTCAGACATTTATAGAATGTTTGTTTTAACGCAATTCAATTCAGCCTCTTTAAATGCGCACATAAAAAACACTTATAATTTTAGTATTTTTAGTCATGCTTTTGTAGATATTCTTGCAGCTGAGCAAACTCCTGATAATCCAACATGGTTTCAAGGTACAGCTGATGCCGTGAGACAATGTATGCCACATTTTTTGAACCATGATTTTGATTATGCTTTAATTCTGTCTGGGGATCAGTTGTATCAAATGGATTTTAACGATATGCTAGAAGAGCATATTAAAAATGAAGCCGATATTTCTATTGCTACTTTGCCCGTAAACGCTAAAGATGCACCTGAATTTGGAATTTTAAAAACAAATTCTCAAAGTTGCATTGAGTCTTTTATTGAAAAACCAGCCAAGGAATTACTTCCAGATTGGGAATCGAATGTGAGCGACCAAATGAAAAGTGAAGGTAAAAATTACTTAGCTTCTATGGGAATATACATCTTCAACAAAAAACTGTTGATTGACATCATGTCTAACAAAGAGACTAAAGATTTCGGTAAAGAGATTATACCGCAAGCTGTAGGGCATAAAAAAATATTGAGTTATCAATATGAAGGGTATTGGACAGACATCGGTAATATTGATTCATTTTTTGAGGCTAATATTGGTTTAACCGAAGATTTGCCAAAATTTAATTTATTTGATAACGATAACAAGATTTTTACCAGACCTCGATTACTACCGCCATCAAAATTTAAAAAAACAATGGTTGAGCGATCTTTAATTTCTGAGGGCTGTATTTTAAATGCGAAAGAAATTACCAACTCAGTAATAGGAATTCGATCCAGAATAGGTGAAGGCACGGTCATTCAAAATTGCTATGTTATGGGTAATGATTTCTATCAAAATATTGATGACATGAATGAAGATGTTAACAACGGTAATCAATTAGTTGGCATTGGCGAAAGATGTTTTATTAAAAATGCACTAGTCGATAAAAATTGTAGGATTGGCAATGATGTTTATATAAACGGTGGTCCACACCTTGAAGATTTTTCTAATGAAATATATGCCATAAAAGATGGAATTGTGGTTATTAAAAAAGGTGCAGTAATACCAGATAACTATGTTATAAAATAATTGACAGACAAATTTTTTTAATAATACTCTATTTTTAATCAAGTAGACAGACACCTTTTTTTATGAGCAAAGTTATTTCGCATTCTCTTTTTACAGATTTTGATATCGACTTATTTAAGTCTGGAAAACATTTCCGACTTTACGAAAAATTGGGCGCTCATCTCGTGACAGTTGAAGGAGTAGATGGCGTTTATTTTGCAGTTTGGGCTCCTACGGCATCATCTGTTTCTGTGGTAGGCGATTTTAATTTTTGGACACAAGGTGAACATCAATTGGAAGTGCGCTGGGATTCATCTGGAATTTGGGAGGGATTTATTCCAAATATCGAACAAGAAACGATTTATAAATATAAAATAGAGTCGACTAATAATGGCATCGTTACAGAAAAAGCAGATCCTTTTGCTTTTTATTGCGAAAAATCTCCGCATACGGCCTCTGTAGTTTGGGATTTAAACTATAAATGGAAAGACGATAATTGGATGGAAACGCGTCAGCATCACAATGGTTTAAACAAGCCCTATTCCGTTTATGAAGTGCACTTAGGTTCATGGAAGAGGCATGTGGAAGAAAATCGTTTTCTTACTTATTTAGAATTTGCTAACGATTTAGTTAATTATGTCAAAGAAACGGGTTTTACGCATGTTGAATTTATGCCTATTATGGAATATCCGTATGATCCGTCTTGGGGTTATCAACTCGTGGGCTATTTTGCTCCAACTTCCCGTTTTGGGAATCCGCAGGAATTTATGTACTTAATTGATACATTACATGAAGCTGGAATTGGGGTAATTCTGGATTGGGTACCCTCTCATTTTCCTGATGATGCGCATGGATTAGGATTTTTTGACGGATCTAATCTATTTGAACATCCTGATCGCAAAAAAGGCTATCATCCAGACTGGAAAAGTTTGATTTTTAATTATGGGCGCAATGAGGTACGCTCCTTCTTGATTAGTAATGCGCTGTTTTGGTTGCATCATTATCATGTAGATGGTTTGCGAGTTGATGCTGTGGCTTCGATGCTATATTTAGATTATTCAAGAAAAGAAGGAGAATGGGAACCTAATATTTATGGTGGCAGAGAAAATTTAGATACCATCAGTTTCCTGAAAGAATTCAATGAAGCGGTTTATTCAAATTATGAAGGTGTACAAACAATTGCGGAGGAAAGTACTTCGTTTCCAATGGTTTCAAGACCAACCTCAATGGGTGGTTTGGGTTTTGGAATGAAATGGATGATGGGCTGGATGCATGACACTCTAGAATATTTTAAAAAAGAGACCGTCTACAGAAAACACCACCAAAATGACTTGACGTTCTCCATGACCTATACTTTTTCTGAAAATTTTATGTTGCCACTATCACACGATGAAGTGGTCTACGGAAAGAAATCTATTGCCGGCAGAATGCCAGGTGATGAATGGCAGAAATTTGCTAATCTAAGGCTACTTTATGGCTATATGTTTGTGCATCCTGGAACAAAATTACTGTTTATGGGTAGTGAATTTGGACAAAGCAATGAATGGAACTTTGAAGGAAGTCTAGATTGGCATTTGTTGCAGTTTCCGCATCATGCAGGTATAAAAAAATTGATTACAGATTTAAATAATTTGTACAAAACACAACCTGCTTTGCATGAAAAACAATTTAGTCCTGAAGGTTTTGAATGGATTAATTATTCGGATCATCAAAATGCTGTCGTGTCATTTATTAGAAAAGGAAACGATCCAAACGAGCATCTAATTGTTGTTTGTAATTTCACTCCAGTAATTCGTTTAGAGTACCGAATTGGCTTGCCTAAAAAAGGGCAGTTAATGGAAATTTTTAATAGTGATCTTACAAATTATGGTGGTAGTGGAGTTTTAAACTCAGATAAAATAGTCATAGAAGCCATGCCTTATGATGGAAGAGATTATTCTGTTGCATTAGTTTTGCCTCCATTAAGTGTAGTAGTTTTTAAAATTGCATAAATCAAGACGACTGTTTTTACCTTAACAAAACAATGGTTTTCATCACAAATGAAAACCATTGTTGTATCATTGATTCTACGAGAAATTTTGCTACAACGTTTTCGCTAATAAAACACACATATATAACTGTTTACAAAGTAATTTTGTATGTTTGGTTTTTTAAAAAAGATTAAAATTAATACCTTAAAATATGATTACGAATACAGAATTAGAATACAAAGGCGATTTATACCCCACAAAAATTGTTTCTTTTGAACATGATGTAGATTCTATATATTTCCATACTGATAATAGTGTTATTTTGAAGGTAACTGTACTGAGAGACAGTTTAATCCGATTTAGGTTTACAACAAAAGGGTATTTTAGTACTGATTTTTCCTATGCAATTGATAAAAGTCATTCTCATGGCTACAATTTTCTAGAGGTTACTGAGCATCAAGAATATTACCAAATTAAAACTAGTAAAGTAAAATGTTGCATTCAAAAATTAGACATGAGGTTGTCTATTTTTGATTTAGAAGATGCAATTATTTTAGAGGATGAATTGGGTTTTCATTGGGAAGAAAGCTACGAGTACGGTGGAAATATCGTTAAAATGAGTAAAGCATCAAAAGATGGAGAATGCTTTTATGGTCTTGGCGATAAAGCCACACAAATGAATTTGAAAGGGAAGCGACTGGAAAATTTTGCTACCGATCAATATGCGTTTCAAAAAGATCAAGAGCCCTTATACAAAGTGGTTCCCTTTTATATAGGATTACAAAATAAACAGTCTTACGGTATTTTCTTTGATAACACTTTTAGGACCTATTTTGATTTTTGTCACGAACGAAGAAACGTAACGAGTTATTGGGCAGAAGGTGGCGAAATGAATTATTATTTTATTTATGGCCCCCAAATGCAAGATGTAGTAACAACCTATACTGATTTAACTGGTAAACCAGAATTGCCTCCACTATGGGCACTTGGCTATCATCAATGCAAGTGGAGTTATTATCCTGAAAGTAATTTTAAGGCTATTGCGGCTAAATTTAGAGCACTCAAAATTCCATGTGACGCCTTGTATTTAGACATTGATTATATGGATGGTTTTCGATGTTTTACTTGGAATAAAGACTATTTTCCAGACCCGAAAAAAATGGTGGCTGAACTAGCTGAAGATGGTTTTAAAACGGTTGTTATTATCGATCCTGGAATAAAAATCGACAAAGAATATTCCGTTTACAAAGAAGCTTTAGAAAAAGATTATTTTTGCAAAAGAGCTGATGGGCCTTACATGAAAGGAAAAGTTTGGCCAGGAGAATGTAACTTTCCAGACTACACCAATCCAGCAGTACGAGAATGGTGGGCAGGATTATTCAAAGAACTTATTTCAGATATTGGAGTAAAAGGTGTGTGGAATGATATGAATGAACCCGCAGTAATGGAGGTTCCCAACAAAACATTCCCTATGGATGTGCGCCATGATTATGATGGTAATCCTTGTAGCCATAGGAAAGCACATAATATTTACGGTACGCAAATGGCCAGAGCAACATACCATGGTGTAAAACGTTTTGCCTATCCTAAAAGACCTTTTGTCATTACGCGATCAGCCTATGCAGGAGCGCAACGCTACTCATCATCTTGGACTGGAGATAATATAGCTACTTGGGAACATTTATGGATAGCCAATATTCAAATGCAACGTATGTCAATTTCAGGAATGGGCTTTACGGGTTCTGATATTGGAGGTTTTGCAGAACAACCATCTGGGGAATTGTATGCGCGCTGGATTCAATTGGGTGTTTTTCATCCTTTTTGTAGAACACACTCTTCAGGCGATCATGGAGACCAAGAACCATGGGCTTTTGACGAGGAAGTGATTGACATTACAAGAAAGTTTGTCAACTTACGATATCAATTGTTACCTTACCTGTATACCATGTTTTGGCAATATATCGAGGAAGGAATTCCAATGCTAAAACCGTTAGTATATTTCGATCAAGAAGATACTCAAACACATTATAGAAATGATGAATTTATTTTTGGGAATCAAATCTTGGTATGTCCTATTTTAGAACCCAATGCGGTAGGCAGAAGAATGTATCTTCCTCGTGGTATTTGGTATAATTACTGGACTAATGAACAGGTAAGAGGTGGTAAGGAAATTTGGGTGGATACAAAATTTGACCAGATTCCGATTTTTGTGAAAGCTGGAGCTGTTATTCCTAAATATCCTGTTCAGCAATACGTTGGAGAATTACAGTTTGAAGAGCTTACATTAGATGTTTATTACAAAGAAGGAAAAGAAAAATCTGTGGTTTATGAAGATGCACAAGATGGATATGACTACAAAAAAGGAAGGTATAGCTTTTTGTCATTTCAAGCGACAGGTAAAGAAAAGGAATTGAACATTCAGTTGCATAAAGAAGGGAAGTACGATACCAATTATTCGAAGTATAAGATCAATTTAATTGGTTTACCCTTTAAAGTCAAAATGATCGAAATTGATAATGTAGAAGTATCATTTGATATAAATACTTTAGAAATTTCAGGTTATTTAATTGTTGATAAGGAGTTTACGGCTTTGCACATTTCTGGAGAATAACAAATAAAGTTGATACTTTTACTTTTAATTATATAAATATAAATATTTGTAATCATTGTATTTTTGTTAAACAATTAAAATATAAAATTATGAGAAAGCATTTAATAGTAGGGATTATAGCATTAGGTTTAGTGTATTCATGTGCTACTAATCCTGTAACAGGTAAAAAAAATTTTAACATTGTTTCTAATACAGCTTTATTTCCAACTTCCTTTCAACAATATGGTACTTTTTTAAAGGAGAACAAAGTTATTACAGGAACTGCTGATGCCAGAAAAGTTGAAGCGGTGGGAATGCGAATCAAAGCTGCTGCAGAAAAATATTTAACTTATTTAGGACAAAATCAATATTTAGCAGATTACCGTTGGGAATATAAATTGATTGACAATAAAGAGGTTAATGCATGGTGTATGCCTGGAGGAAAAATCGTTGTGTATTCTGGAATTTTACCTGTAACGTTGAATGATTCTGGTTTAGCTACTGTAATGGGACATGAAGTATCTCATGCCCTAGCAAATCACGGTGCGCAACGTATGAGCGCTTCTCAATTGCAACAATTAGGAGCAGTAGGAGTAGCAGTTGCCACTGGAGGTAAAAGTGAACAAACACAACAGATATGGGGTCAAGCCTATGGATTAGGGTCTCAGTTTGGTGTAATGCTTCCTTTTAGTAGAAATCATGAAACCGAAGCAGATAAAATTGGATTAACTTTGATGGCAATCGCTGGATACAATCCAGAGGAATCAATTACGTTCTGGTCCAGAATGGCAGCCCAATCAGCAGGACAAGCGCCACCAGAATTTATGAGTACACACCCATCTGATGCAACAAGAATCGCTAACTTAAAAGTATTGATACCTGAAGCAAGAGCATTAGCTGCAAAAGTTGGAGTAATTAGATAATCCAGAATTCTGGAAGAGAAAAAAATAAGGCTATCCCTAAAAGGATAGCCTTATTTTTTTGTTCTTTTTATAGTGCACAGTTTCTTATCGTAATGATTTCTTAATGTGTAAAATATTTGTATTTTTTATGGTTCTTAATTAAAAATAAATACATTCGTAATCAAAAAATAAATGATATGGCTGAATTAGAAAAAGGAAGTAAAAAATTATTAAATGCGTGGGCTTTTTATGACTGGGCAAATTCTGTATACACCTTAACAATTGCTTCTGCAGTATTTCCTATTTTTTACGATGCTTTATTTACAGATCGAAGTCATTATATTGATGTTTTTGGGCTGCACCTCAAGAACTCCGCTTTAATAAGTTTTGTTACGGCTTTTGCATTCCTAGTTGTGTCTTTTCTTTCGCCATTATTATCTGGAATTGCAGATTATGTTGGAGATAAAAAATCATTTATGAAATTTTTTTGTTATTTGGGAGCACTGTCATGTATGGGTTTGTATTGGTTTAATTTAGAGAACATTTACATCGGATTGATGTTTTACTTTTTTGGACTGATTGGGTATTGGGGAAGCCTCGTTTTTTATAATTCCTACTTACCTGATATTGCTTATCCAGAACAGCAAGATAGTATTAGCGCCAAAGGATATTCATTAGGATATATTGGGAGTGTCATTTTATTAGTGATTAATTTGGGCATGATTATGAAGCCAAAACTTTTTGGAATCACAGGAACAGATGGGGAAGCCGCTATGAAAGCCATGCGCTATTCCTTCGTAATGGTTGGTGTGTGGTGGGTACTTTTCAGTCAGTATTCCTATTATTTCTTGCCAAAAGGTAACAAAAATAACGATCGTAAAGTTACTCGTCATGTCGTATTTAATGGATTTAAAGAATTAAAGAAAGTATGGGTTTTATTGCAAGAAAACAGTGCATTAAAGCGCTACTTAGAGAGTTTTTTTGTGTCTAGTATGGCAGTACAAACGGTAATGTTAGTTGCTACATATTTTGGAGCACAAGAAATTGCTTGGTCTTCAAAAGAGGAGGGAACCATCGGTTTGATAATTTGTATTTTAATCATTCAATTAGTAGCGGTGTTAGGCGCGTTTTTAACTTCAAGAGCTTCAGCTAAATTTGGTAACATTCCTACATTGATTGGTATTAATTGTATTTGGGCAGCTTTTTGTGCACTTGCATTTTTTATTACTTTACCCATACATTTTTATGTAATGGCTTCAATTGCAGGTTTGGTAATGGGAGGAATTCAATCTTTATCACGTTCTACTTATTCAAAATTACTTCCAGAAACGCAAGATACCGCTTCGTTTTTTAGTTTTTATGACGTCGCAGAGAAAATAGGAATCGTAATAGGAATGGTGGTATATGGCGTTATTGATCAGATTACTGGTAGTCCTAGATTAGCCATTGTATTTCTTGGTGTATTCTTTGTGACTGCTGTTTTTCTGTTAAAAAGGGTGCCAAAAAAAGGTGTTTTAAATGAATAAAACACCTTTAAAACAATACAAGTACTAGCTAATTTACATTTTTGAAATAGCTCCTGAGCCGCTCACCTTAACATCTTTTTTTGTTGGGTTTCCCTTGTAATCAATATCTCCTGAGCCTGAAACTCTGGCGTAAAGGCTATCGCTACAATAAATAATGGTGTTGCCTGAGCCAGATACAGTTGCTTTGGCATTTGTTGCTTTAAGGTTGGCTGCGTCTATATCTCCAGATCCATTTAGATTTGTATCTAAATTTACTGTGTTCCCACTAAGTTTTATGTCGCCTGAACCACTCAAATTAATTTCAATATCATTTGATTCTATTCCTAACTTCATATCACCCGAACCAATTAGTTTGACTGCAAATGTTTTGGATTTAATACTGTTTTTAGTAATCACATCGCCTGAACCAGTCAAGGAAACCTGAGTTATGCTTTCAAAGGGAACAACAATTACAATTTGCTTTCCTTTGCTAGACGTAAAATATTTGTTCTTTTCAGTTGAAATTTTCAATACCTGATTGACTACTTCAACTTTTATGAATGGTACTAAATTTTCTTCTCCTTTTACAGTTATATTTCCTTCTTTTCCTGCAACTAATTCTACATCAAAAAATCCCGTAATTGCGATTTCATCATAAGAAGCGGTACTTCTATTTTCAGTAATAAATTTCCCGTTTCCTTTTATTTTTTGATTGGATGACCATTGTGCATAAGTCATAGTAGTTAGTAATAGCAAGCAACTAACAAATAATTTAATTGATTTTTTCATGATTAAAGTTTTAGAGTTATTGTTTTTTTAGGAGTGTTACATTTCCGTAATCTGACATTATAGTGATGTTGTTTACTCCTTTTTTCTTATAGAAACCACTGTATTTTTTCAAGTTATTTGAGTCCTCTTTTGAATCTATTTCTAATTCATTGTCATGTTTAAAACTAGCATATTTTACAGATACATTAAAATCAAAAGCAAAATTAGCATCAAAACCAATGTTTAATCCTGTGTAACCCGCTGCAATAGCTATACTATTGGCTTTTGCACTAATAGTTCCAATAGTTACATTGCTGTATTTGGTCGACAGTTTTAAAGTATTGGACAGTTCACCAATTTTGAGCGTTAAGTAATTGCCGCTTGCATCTAAGGATTTTACATTTTGAATTTTGATAGTTCCATATTGACTGCTGTATTTGATAGCATCGCTTTCTTGAATTTCGATATCAGTATAATCAGAAGTCAAGTCAAGTTTTATGACTTCTCCAATTTTTAGGTTCGAATATTTTGCAACGATGTTGGCATTTTTCAGATATGAAATAGTCGAATTAGAGCAATATTCTACAAGTACATTATTAGAGTTTCCGGATAATCTACCTAATGCAATTTTACCATATTTACATTTAATTTCTGCCTCAGTAAATAAATCAGCCGTATTTATGTTCCCGTATTTATTATGCAATTTTACACTTCCATTTCTTGGAATTTTTAGGGTATAATTAATCTGAAAACTATTGTTTTTACCATTGCTTTTATAGCTGGAGTTTCCCAAAATTGTTTTTGCAGTAATCAATCCTTTCAGCGCAATGATATCAATATTAATATCGGTCAAGCGTTGGTTCACCCAATTTTCGTTGTCACCACTCACTTTTATTACAATATCCAATTCGGTTTTATCTTCGTCCCAAGTGCTTACAGAAATAGTACCGTATGAATTATCGATGTAAAGACCCGCATCCGAATTTACGAAATACGTTTTCTTGATTATTTTTTGTTTAGAATGAATGTAATCTGGCTCATTTGAAAATCCTAAAAAGGGTATTAAAGCCAATAATAGGACTATTTTAAATTGTTTTTTCATCTGATATGGTTTTTAATTTTTCAGTGTTTTCAATATGTAGCAGAACATTTTGTAAAAAAGAAATTCGCGTTTGCAGATTGCTGATCATCGCATAAATAATTTGTTTGCTCTCGCCATTGGTTTCTAATTCCTTAATTATTTTGGTATAATCACTATCTAAAGTTCTCATTTGCTGGAGTGCATCTGCAATTATTCTTTTATTTTCTGGAGACTTTTTTTCCTTAATTTTTTCTAATTCTTTTTCTATTAAAATTGTAAAAATAGAATCGGTTTGTTTTGTTTCTTGTGATGCAAACCGCAAGTCTTCCGTTTTTTTAGGTGTTGTATTAAAAATGGAAAGTCCCAGCATGATGATTATAGAAGCCGCGATGCCAAAAGAAACAAAGCGTTTCCAATTTGATTTTTCAGGTTTCAATTTTTTAATAAATCGTTCTTCATGACTGGTTTCAAGAGTCTCGATGTCCCATTCATTTTCATATTTTGTAAATAATTGATCCAGTTTTTTAAAATCCTTTTTCATATTTCCTCTAGTTTTTTACGTAAACAATCTTTGGCTCTACTTAGTGTAGTTCTGCAATTGGCATAACTAATATTCAGAATTTCGCTTATTTCTTCTTGATCATATCCTTCAATATAAAACAAGGTCAAAACCATTCTGTAATTGTATTTTAGTTTATTAATAGTCTCTAAAATTTGTTTTACTTTGAGTTCATTAAAATTTGAACTTTCTATTGAATCGGCATCATTCTCTTCAATTTTATAAAGCGTAGTATCAAAATCTTCTGGTTTAAATTGATTGTTTTTTTTATAAAAATCAATACTACAGTTCACGATGATTCTTTTTAACCAAGCCCCAAAGACCACTTCTTTCTTGTAATCATTTATTTTCGTAAAAGCTTTTAAGAAACCTTCCTGCATAACATCTTCTGCAAAATGTACATCTTTTACAATTCGGTACGAAACATTGTACATCGCTTTTGCATAGCGATTGTAAACCTCGCATTGTGCTTTTTGATTTTTTTGCTGGCAAAGCACAATTAATTTTTCGATGGTGTAGTTGGTGAAACTCAAACAGTTTATTTTAGTTTATTGTAAGGACTTGTTATTTTCTCGTTTGTTACAGTTTTATAAAACTAATGTACATTTTTTCTTTTAACCTGTTTTAAATTGTTTTATTTGGTTGCTGTTGCTACAATCAAAAAAAGTTGTTTTGAATGGGAATTAGTACAAAGTGATTGTGTTTTGGCACAGTGATTGAATCTTTTAGAGTTTTGCAAATTATAAGAAGTAAACAATGATTTTATTTAAAAAGAATATTCTGAAACCTTATATTTGCTTAAAAGTTGCAATTTTTAATGACAAAAAGACTTAAATAATACTATGTCAAATCATAAAATACTTACTATTGACAATCTGTCACTTCAAGAATTTGATTCGGAAGCAGATTTAATTCCACTATTAACTCCTGAAGATGAGGAGGAAATGAACAACGAGGCTTTACCCGAATTATTGGCTATTTTACCGTTGCGAAATATGGTTTTATTTCCTGGTGTTGTTATTCCAATTACTGCAGGACGCGATAAATCAATCAAATTAATTAATGACGCCAATGCCGCTGGAAAAACAATTGGTGTCGTTGCACAAATTAACGAAGAAGACGAAGATCCAACTAAAAATGACATTCACCGCATAGGTACTGTTGCTCGAATTTTGCGAGTTTTAAAAATGCCTGATGGAAATATTACGGTTATTCTTCAGGGTAAAAAGCGATTCGAGATTGATACTGTTATTGAGGAACTACCGTATCTAACAGCAAAAATTAAAGAGGTTCCTGAGAAAAGACCCAAAAAAAATGATACCGAGTTTTTGGCTATTCTGGATTCAGTTAAAGAGTTAGCCATTCAAATTATCAAAGAAAGTCCAAACATTCCTAGTGAGGCGACCTTTGCTATCAAGAATATCGAGAGCCAATCCTTCTTGATCAATTTTGTTACTTCTAACATGAATTTGCTTGTTAAAGAGAAGCAAGATTTGTTGGCTATTAATGAGTTGAAAGGACGCGCTTTAGAGACGCTAAGATATATGAATATCGAGTTGCAAAAACTTGAATTAAAAAATGATATTCAGTCAAAAGTTCGTTTTGATTTAGACCAGCAACAACGTGAATATTTCTTGCATCAGCAAATGAAAACCATTCAGGAGGAGCTAGGTGGTGTTTCCCAAGAGGAAGAAATGGACGAAATGCTACAAAAGTCTTTGACCAAAAAATGGGATGATAAAACTAAAAAGCATTTTGATAAAGAATTGTCAAAAATGCGTCGCATGAATCCGCAGGCTCCTGATTTTGGTATACAAAGAAATTATTTAGAGCTGTTTCTAGAGTTGCCTTGGAACGAATATTCTAAAGATATTTTCGACTTAAAACGTGCGCAGAAAATTTTAGACAGAGACCATTTCGGACTAGAAGAAGTAAAGAAAAGAATGATAGAACATCTTGCAGTTTTAAAATTGCGAAATGATATGAAATCGCCAATTATTTGCTTGACAGGACCTCCAGGAGTTGGTAAAACTTCTATTGGGCGTTCTATAGCAGAAGCTTTAGGTAGAGAATATGTGCGCATTTCATTGGGTGGTTTGCGAGATGAATCAGAGATTCGTGGACACAGAAAAACCTACATTGGTGCAATGCCCGGACGAATTATTCAAAGCTTGAAAAAAGCAGGAACGTCAAATCCAGTTTTTGTTTTGGATGAAATTGATAAACTATCCAACAGCAATCAAGGCGATCCCTCTTCGGCTTTGCTAGAGGTTTTAGATCCGGAACAAAACAATTCTTTTTATGATAATTTCCTAGAAATGGGGTATGATTTGTCTAAAGTAATGTTTATTGCAACGTCTAATAATATGGCGGCCATTCAACCTGCTTTGCGAGACAGAATGGAAATCATCAAAATGTCAGGCTATACAATTGAAGAAAAGGTAGAAATTGCACGTCAGCATTTGTTTCCAAGACAATTAAAAGAACATGGTTTAACGACCAAAGATTTGACTATTGGAAAAAAACAATTAGAAAAAATTGTTGAAGGATATACTAGAGAATCTGGTGTTCGAGGTCTTGAAGCTAAAATTGCTCAAGTCATCCGTAATGCAGCTAAATCAGTTGCGATGGAAGAGGAGTACAATAAGAAAGTAACAGACGAGGATATTGTAAAAACACTTGGTGTTCCTAGATTAGAAAGAGATAAATACGAGAACAATGATGTTGCTGGAGTAGTTACAGGTTTGGCTTGGACTTCTGTTGGTGGTGATATTCTATTCATAGAATCGTTGCTATCTCCGGGAAAAGGAACTATGACTATTACTGGGAATTTAGGAACAGTAATGAAAGAATCAGCAACAATAGCTTTAGAATATATTAAAGCGAATGCGAAGCTTTTAGGATTAGATTCCGAGATTCTTTCTAAATACAACATTCACTTGCACGTTCCAGAAGGCGCTACACCAAAAGACGGTCCAAGTGCTGGAATTGCCATGTTAACTTCATTAGTTTCTTTGTTTACACAAAAACGGGTGAAGAAAAACTTAGCCATGACAGGTGAAATTACGTTACGTGGAAAAGTGTTGCCAGTAGGCGGAATTAAAGAGAAAATTCTTGCGGCGAAGAGAGCCAACATCAAAGAAATTATCTTGTGTCACGAAAATAAAAGTGATATCGATGAAATAAAATCGGAGTATCTTGATGGGCTTACGTTTCATTATGTAAAAGAAATGAGCGAAGTATTGCAATTTGCTTTAACCGATCAAAAGGTTAAAAATGCAAAAACGCTTTAGGAGAAAACTAAATTCCAACTTCTTAAATTCCAAATTCCAATACTGATTTTCAAGTTTTGGAATTTGGAATTTCTTTTTTTGATTTTTTTAAATTTATAATTTTATCTTCGCAATTGCGTTTTACCTCACACAAGTTGCACCTTAAAGCATGTTGAAAAAACTTTTATTATACCTTATAATCTTCATTTGCTCTGTGTCTTACAGTCAAATAGGAGGTAGGTATACGTATCAGTTTTTAAACCTAGTAACTTCTCCAAGACAAGCCGCACTAGGCGGAAAAGTAATTACAATTTATGATAATGATGTCAATCAAGCTCATTTTAATCCAGCGACAATAAATCCTGAAATGGACAACCATTTGGCGTTAAATTACGGAAGTTATTATAAGGAAGTAACTTATGGAACGGCTTCGTATGCCTACACATACGACCGGCATTTGCAAACATTTCAAGCTGGAGTAAATTATGTAAATTATGGTAATTTTGAAGGCTACGATGAAAATGGTCAGGAGACATCAGGCTTTACAGGTAGTGAAATAGCGTTGTCTTTTGGGTATGCTTACAATATTCCGAATACCGACATTCATGTAGGAGCAAGTGCCAAATTAATTTCATCAACTTTAGAAAGTTATAATTCATTAGGAGGTGCTGTAGATATTGGAGCGCTTTTTATTGATGAAAAAAATGATGTCAATTGGGGTTTGGCAATTCGAAATATCGGAACTCAATTTTCTACTTACAATGGTGTTCGTGAAAAATTACCACTCGAGATAATTGCTGGAGTTTCGCAAGAACTAGAAAATGTACCTATTCGTTGGCATCTTACACTAGAAAACGTACAGCAATGGAATATTGCATTTTCAAATCCAGCTAGAACTACTTCTTCATTTAATGGAGAATCAACCGAAGAAAAGGTTTCATTTGTGAATAATGCGTTGCGACATGTCATCGTAGGTGTGGAGCTTTTTCCCAAAAAAGCATTTAATTTGCGATTGGGATATAATTTTCGGAGAGCAGAAGAATTACGGTTAGAAGAGCAGCGTAATTTTTCGGGGATTTCGCTAGGTTTCGGACTTAAATTGAATAAGTTGAAATTTAATTATTCCTACTCTAGGTACACATTAGCGGGAAACACAAGTCTTTTTGGCTTAACCATTAACTTTCAAGAATGAGGGCTTAAATCAATCAATGACAAGTCAAGCTGATTAATTATTAAAAATTAAATACATTATTTTGAAAAATATTACCATTGCAATTGACGGTTTTTCCTCCACAGGAAAAAGCACGTTAGCCAAACAGCTCGCAAATCAACTAGGATATATTTACGTTGATACTGGAGCAATGTACCGTGCAGTAACTTTTTTTGCGATGCAAAACGGATACATAACTACCGATTTTTTTGACAAAGAAACCTTAATCAATAGTTTATCAAGTATAAAACTGCATTTTAAATTTAATCCTGATATGGGTTTTGCTGAAATGTATTTGAATGAGGTAAGTGTTGAAACAGAAATTAGAACTATTGAAGTTTCAAGTTTTGTGAGTAAAGTAGCTGAAGTTTCTGAAGTTCGTGCTAAACTAGTGGAACAACAGAAAGAAATGGGAAAAGACAAAGGAATTGTAATGGACGGAAGAGATATTGGTACTGTAGTTTTTCCAGATGCGGAACTTAAAATATTTATGACTGCAAGCGCTAGTACCAGAGCACAAAGACGATATGATGAGTTGGTAGCCAAAGGTGACGCCGTAACGTATGATGAAGTGCTCAAAAATGTAGAAGAGCGCGATTACATAGATACGAACCGTGAAGATTCACCATTGGTGATGGCGGCAGATGCAATTGAAATTGACAATTCATATTTGAGCCGTGAGGAACAATTTGTACAAGTTTTAGAATTGGTCAATGAAATCACTAAAACGATATAATTATTTGCAGATATCATTTTTAATGGTAGATTTACGCCTTGTAAATTTTTTAAAGTAAAAAAAACAATTCATCTCATGGGAATTAAAAATAGATTGATCATAATGAGTTTTCTCCAGTTTTTTGTTTGGGGAGCTTGGTTGATTACCATTGCAAATTATTGGTTTGGTACGAAAAGTTGGGACGGAACTCAATTTGGATTGGTTTTTGGAACTATGGGAATTGCATCTTTATTCATGCCAACATTAACTGGAATAATTGCAGATCGATGGATAAATGCTGAAAAATTATACGGAGTACTACACATTTTATATGCTGGGGTTTTATTCTATATTCCGCAAGTAGCTACTCCTGAAACCTTTATTTATATTATGCTTTTGGCGATGTGTTTTTATATGCCTACTATAGCTTTAAGCAATTCTATCTCCTACAATGCATTGAAATTAAATAATAAGGATGTAATCAAGAATTTTCCACCAATTAGGGTTTGGGGAACAATCGGTTTTATTGTAGCGATGTGGATCACAAATCTAACTGGGAATAAGGCAACTGAATATCAGTTTTACATTGCAGGTTTAGCCGCAGTTGTACTGGGGATTTATTCTTTCACATTACCCAAATGTAAACCACAACGATTGTCTAAAGAAAATGCTTCCATTATGGAAACATTAGGACTTGAGTCTTTTAAATTATTTGCTGATTATAAAATGGCTTTGTTCTTTATTTTTTCTATGTTTTTAGGAGGAGCGCTACAATTAACGAATGCTTATGGAGATGTTTTTTTGGATGAATTCAAGAATTTCCCCAAATATGCTGATTCCTTTGTTGTAGAATATTCGACGATTATTATGTCAATTTCTCAAATTTCAGAGACTTTATTTATTCTTGCGATTCCATTTTTCTTAAAGCGTTTTGGAATCAAACAAGTAATGTTGATTAGTATGTTGGCTTGGGTATTGCGTTTTGGATTGTTTGCTTACGGAAATCCAACTAGTGGTTTATGGATGATTATCATGTCATGTGTAGTTTATGGAATGGCATTTGATTTCTTTAATATTTCAGGATCCTTATTTGTTGAAACGAATACCGATCCAAAAAATCGTTCCTCAGCGCAAGGGTTGTTTATGATGATGACCAATGGTTTTGGTGCGGTTTTAGGAAGTTTTACTTCGGGATGGGCTATTGATAAATATTTTACGAAATCATTTAATAATACTACTGAGTTAGCTGGTTTTCTGGAAACAGAAACGACAAATTCAAAAATGGTAGAGTTTGTAACTGGTCAAGGGAATGCAATTGGAGCAGATGGATTGTTCAGTAAAGTGATTTTAATGAAAGATTGGCATACGATTTGGTTGGCTTTTGCTATTTACGCCTTGATAATTGCGGTTGCATTTGCAGTTTTATTCAAACACAAACACAATCCTGAAGATGTTGAAAATGTAAGTCATTAAGACTGGATTTAAATAAATTGAACTCGATATTTTTTATGAGATATCGGGTTTTTTTATGCTCAAAAACCAATTGAAGTTATATAGCACCGAGTGAAGTGGAAATCCTCCCGATTTTATCGGGAGATTGCAACGAAAAGCGGGAGTAATCGTCATAAAAACATCAAAAATGCTGGCTCCTGATTTTCAAACAATTATCGCTGCATAATTATTTTGCAATTTGATATAAATTTGTTACTTTTGCAGTCCTTTTGGTGAATAAGAGTTTCCTTTAGGGTTCAACTAATTATACAAACAACTTCTGTTGTTTTCTAGCACATTAAGAAACTCGAGAGAATACAGAATACAAATTTTTAATCAGCATGTCTGAACAAGTAAAATCACAAGAAGAGTTTTTAGCAAATTTTAACTGGCACAATTTCGAAGAAGGTATTGATGCTGTTGATGAGAAAAACTTATTAGAATTCGAAGCACTAGTTTCAAAAACATTTATCGCTACTGATCAAGAAGAAGTGGTAGATGGTGTAGTTGTTAGAATTACAGATAGAGACGTAATTGTTGATATCAACGCAAAATCGGAAGGTGTTATTTCATTAAACGAATTCCGTTACAACCCAGCATTAAAAGTAGGTGATACTGTTGAAGTATTAATTGACATCCGTGAGGACAAAACTGGTCAATTAGTTTTATCTCACAGAAAAGCACGTACTATCAAATCATGGGATAGAGTTATTTCGGCTAACGAAACAGGAGAAATCGTTAATGGTTTTGTAAAATGCAGAACTAAAGGTGGTATGATCGTTGACGTTTTCGGAATTGAAGCGTTCTTACCAGGATCTCAAATTGATGTTAAGCCAATTAGAGATTACGATGTATACGTAAACAAAATGATGGAATTTAAAGTTGTGAAAATTAACCACGAATTTAAAAACGTAGTTGTATCTCACAAAGCGCTTATTGAAGCGGATATCGAAATCCAGAAAAAAGAAATCATCGGTCAATTACAAAAAGGACAAGTATTAGAAGGTGTTGTTAAAAACATTACTTCTTATGGTGTCTTTATTGACTTAGGTGGAGTTGATGGATTGATTCACATTACTGACCTTTCTTGGTCTAGAATCAACCACCCATCTGAAGTTCTTGAATTAGATCAAAAATTAAACGTTGTAATCCTTGATTTCGATGACGAAAAAACAAGAATACAATTAGGATTGAAACAATTAAACGCTCACCCTTGGGATGCTCTAGATGCTAAATTAGCTATTGGAGACAAAGTAAAAGGTAAAGTAGTTGTAATCGCTGATTACGGTGCTTTCATCGAAGTTGCTGAAGGTGTTGAAGGTTTAATCCACGTTTCTGAAATGTCTTGGTCTACGCACTTGCGTTCTGCTCAAGATTTCGTAAAAGTTGGTGATGTTGTTGAAGCTGTTATCTTAACTTTAGACAGAGATGACCGTAAAATGTCATTAGGTATCAAACAATTGTCTCAAGATCCTTGGACTGATATCACTGCTAAATACCCAGTAGGTTCTAAACATACAGGAATCGTTAGAAACTTTACAAACTTTGGAATTTTCGTAGAATTAGAAGAAGGAATTGATGGATTAATCTACATCTCTGACTTATCTTGGACTAAGAAAATCAAACACCCATCTGAATTTGTAAACGTTGGTGAAAAACTTGACGTTGTAGTATTAGAGTTAGATGTTGACGGACGTAAATTATCTTTAGGTCACAAACAAACTACTGCTAATCCTTGGGATCAATATGAAGACTCTTTCGCTGTAGGAACTATCCACAATGGTGAAATTTCTGAAATTGTTGACAAAGGAGCTACTGTAGAATTCGGAGATGATATCGTTGCTTTCATTCCAACTCGTCACCTTGAAAAAGAAGACGGAAAGAAATTGAAAAAAGGCGATACTGCTGATTTTAAAGTAATCGAATTCAACAAAGAATTCAAAAGAGTAGTTGCATCTCACACTGCTATCTTCCGTGAAGAAGAAGAGAAAAATGTGAAATCTGCTTCAGAAAACACATCATCTAACTCTTCTACAAATGCACCAGCTGCAACTTTAGGAGATAACAATGATATGTTAGCTGCATTGAAAGCTAAAATGGAAAAATCAGAGAAAAAATAATTTCCTGATTTTTTGAATATAGAAAGTCCCACAGCAATGTGGGACTTTTTTTATGGTTGTATTTTTCCAGGAGCTAATCCTGCTATTCGCTGCAATCTTTCTCTTCCTGAACTTGTTTCAGGAGCCTGAAACAAGTTCAGGAAGAGAAAGGATTTACGCTGCTATCAGGGCTAGGGAGTTTGTTTATAGTTGTCAATTACGTTTTAACATTGGTATTTATTGCAACGACTCAAAAAGTATGGGTCTAATTAGCTACCAATAATTGAGATTCTTCCGGAGTAAAGTCGTTAATGATGCTGTAGGTATCAATTTTAGCAATGGCCATTTCATCCAGAATGTCAATTAAATTTTTATAATTACATTTTTCACTCGGTTTTATGATAACAATTGGTCCTCTGTTAGGTTTACCTATTGCCGATGTGTACGCATGCACTTTAGAATTTATTACGGAAAGTTCGCTTCGAATACCTTCTTTACCATAGAGCGATTCTTTTGGACCTTGCAGTGGTGCAAATAACAAACCATGATATGTTATGAGTTTATCATTATCATCGAGTAAAATTGTATAAGTTCGAATTTAATCTGGCATATTGCATATTGGTTCAGGACCACAACCACCTCTTTCTCCAGAATAATATTCGATCATTTTCGGCTTTGCCAAATCAATAGTGACCATAAAAAACACTATCAAAAGAAATGACACACTAACCATAGCGGTTAAATCTACTCTAGACTCCAATTTTTTACTTCTAATTTTTTCAGGCCGGTTTTTCATAGCTTTAAAATTGATATTCTAAGGTATTAAAAATAGGTAACGGTTGTTAATAAAGTCCTAATTTATTTCGCATTTAATTTTTAAAATACTGATTTTTAGCGTTTTGAATTCTATATAGGTTTTTATTGTATTTTTTATTAAAACCATAATCATAAAAGGAGCGTAAATGACTTTATATAACTTAAAAAAACAAATTTTATGAAAACTAGAAAATTTTTATCAATTGCATTTATGGCTTTAGTATTTGGAGCAACATCATACGCTCAAAAAACAGTAATGGTAGGCGGAGCAGCAATGTATCCTTCTAAAAATATTGTTGAAAATGCTGTAAATTCTAAAGATCATACTACGCTTGTTGCTGCAGTAACTGCAGCTGGTTTAGTAGAAACATTGCAAAGTAAAGGACCATTCACCGTTTTTGCCCCAACAAATGCAGCGTTTGATAAATTACCAGCTGGTACTGTAGAAACAGTATTAAAACCAGAAAACTTAAAAACATTGCAAACTATCTTGACGTACCATGTTGTTGCAGGAAAAATGAATGCTTCAGATATTGCAAAAGCAATTAAAGCTGGAAAAGGAAAAGCAACATTAAATACAGTAAGTGGCGGAACCTTGGTAGCAATGATGCAAGGAAAAGATTTAATTATTACAGATGAGAGTGGTGGAAAGTCTAAAGTTACAATTGCAGACGTAAACCAATCTAACGGAGTGATTCATGTGGTTGATACAGTTGTATTGCCAAAACAATAAAAGTTGGTTTAAAGTTGATGTTTGGTTAGTTTGAAAAGCCCTGCACTTTTGTGTTGGGCTATTTTTTTATAAGTATAAGTTTTTAATATAGTTTAATGAAATTTAGCATTATTTTCTTATAAATAAACATTTTGTAAAAAAATGTTAAAAAAAAGTGTAATTTTGTTTAAACATTTTAAACATGAATAAAAAATTACCTTTCGATATTTATAAAATTTTTTATTTCTTTTTTTTTTTTGCAGCTACACATATTTCTTATAGTCAATGTAATGGAATAGCTGGTACTGACAATGTAGCATTAGATATTTGTGATATTACAAATGTATCTAGTAAAAGCATAGATCTTAATGCGCAACTAGGTTTGCATACATCTGGCGGAATTTGGAAAGATGAGGATAGATCTGGAGGACTAAATCGAACCACTGGGATTTTAAATGCTCAATTAATTCGCCGTAGCGGAACATATAGGTATTCCTACACAGTTACAACTACATCGGGTTGCAGTGATACTGCTATTGTAACGGTTAACATAGGGGGATATACGGGAGTTCCTGGTGCCAATTCCTCTATTTGCAATACAGAATCCGCTTATAATTTATTTGAAGCGTTTAATGGTGATTTTCTTCCGCCGCAAATAGGAGGTACCTGGGTAGGAAATACCACTAATCTTGGTTTAACAAATAATACACTTAATACCACAAATTTAATTCCAGGTAGCACGTATGAATATACCTATTCAATTCCTGCAATAGGCTCTTGTCCAGCTCCACCTGATGTAAAAATATTTGTAACTATTTATCGTTCTCCTATTGCTGGTATTCCCAATGAAGTAAAATTGTGTTCAAACAAGTTGAATTCTTATAGGAGTTATAATCTTTTTGATGGTCTTATAGGCGAGGATGCAGGTGGTTTATGGAAAGAGAACAGTACGGATGAACTAGACAATAATGATGATACCGATTCTATTATTGATATTCAAAACATTTACAATACACGTGGTCCCGGTTTGTATCGATTTACCTATACTGTTTTTTCAGATAATAATGTTTGCGACGATCAAACGTCTGTTTTATTTATTACTTTAGAAAAGCAACTGGATTATACAGGCGCCACTTTGCAAGTAAATGCTCCAATTTGTGAAAACGAATTAGCTTCAACCTCATTTACAGCATCAATTAGAGATGTAATTAATATTCCTAATGGAGCCTATACCGTAACTTATACCATTTCTGGTAATACCAATGTTTTTTCAACAACTCAAAACTTTACCAATAACGTATTTACTTTTCCTTTAGCATCAAGTAGTTTTAGCACATCTGGTAATTATACTGTTTCCATTTCAAATATAGTAAGTGCATCTTCATTAGGAATTTGTACTAATATAGTTCCTACTATTTCTGGGGTAGTGAGAATTAATCCTATTCCGCAAATTAATATTGCTACCATACAAATTGACCCTGTATGTCAATTAACAAATGTAAATGTAGTATTATCGGGACCATGGAATCTAACAGATGGGGATTATAGTATTGTGTATACTCTATCTGGAAGTAATAGTCTAGTTAATCAAACTATGACAATTTCAGTACGTGCAGGAGTTGCATCATTCCAAATTCCTTCCTCTCAAATTCCTAACGCAGGAACGACCAACTTTACAATTAGCAGAATTACTAATTTGGCCACAAATTGTACCAATTCAGCTACTTTGTCTAAATCTTTCTTGGTTAAAGCCCTGCCTGATAGTAGTAATTTAATTGTAAGTATAAAGGAAGTTTGTGCAGGTCAGCCAGTTGTAGTGGAGCTCTCGGGATTAGGAGCTTTAACTGCAATTACAATTAATTATTCTTTATCTGGTGCAAATAATATGGGGGTTCAAATGGTTCCTTTAATGGTAAATGCTGGGAGGACAAGTTATACCATTCCTAGTTCATTTATTCCAAATTCCGGGCTTTCATCATTTAACTTAATAAGTTTTTCAGATTCTAGTACAGGCTGTTCTGCTTCGATGAATACCAATACTAAAAATATCGTAATTAATGCCTTGCCAAATGTACCATTGACTAGTAATCAAGAATTTTGTAAAGTGCAAAATGCAACCATAGCTAATCTAGTACCTAATGGCTCTCAGTACAGGTGGTATAATTCTATAACGAGTACTACTGCACTGCCTGCCACAACGGTATTACAATCAGGAAATTATTATGTAAAAGAGGTACATGCAACTACAGGGTGTGAATCTGGTTTGGCTCTAGCTCAAGTTGTTATAAATGAACTGCAAACTCCTATACTACTTCAAAATGGAGAGAAATTTTGTGGGTTAGATTTGCCTACTATTCAAAGTTTATCAAATAATGTAACTTCAAATGGAACTTTAAAATGGTATGATGCTGCTACGGGAGGAAATTTGTTATCTAACACAGCATTACTGCGAGATAATGGAATTTATTATGGTTTTGATTCAACAAATGCAAACAGTTGTTTGTCAACAACTTCTTTACAAGTAACAGTTTCACTGACCAGTTGTGATGCAACTCCAGAATTTTTTATACCTGATGGATTTTCGCCCAATGGAGATGGCGTAAACGATACTTTTTCTATTCCAGATATTGATTTTATTTATCCCAATTATGTATTAGAAATATTCAACAGATACGGAAGTCTCATGTATACGGCTAATAAAAACAAGCCAAGATGGGATGGTACTTCATCAGACTCCAAAAAAGCGCCTGAAGGAGTTTATTTTTATGTTATACACTTCAATAAAGGAAGCATTTCCCCTAAGCAAGGACGTTTTTATTTGAATAGATAACAATCATTATTTTTTAAAAAATAGTACATGAAAAAGTTCATACTACTTTCAAGTCTTTTCTTGATAATTACAAAATTAACAGCACAACAAGACCCTCAATATACCCAATACATGTATAATATGAGTGTTTTAAATCCTGCTTATGCTACAGGCATAGAGTCTGATTTAAATTTGGGTGCCTTGTATAGATCGCAGTGGGTGGGCGCTGTGGGTGCGCCAAAAACTTTGACATTATTTGCTCACATGCCAGTCAATAAAAAAGTAGAAGTAGGGTTTTCATTAATATCTGATGATATTGGTGGAGGAGTGAAAAAAGAGAATAATTTTTTTGCAGATTTTGCTTATTTGCTAGAGTTTAATAACAATCACAAAGTATCCGTTGGAGTAAAAGCAGGGTTTACCAATTTGCAAACTAATTTTGATGGCTTTGTTTTTGAAAGTGGTAATCTAGGAACAGATGATGCTTTTTCAGAAAATAGAAATGATATCATGCCAAATGTAGGTGTCGGAGCCTTTTATTTTACAAATAATTATTATGTCGGTTTATCTGCCCCAAATTTATTAGCAACAAAACAATTTGAAAATAGGTCAGGTACCAATTCCTTTAACAGAGAAAACACCCATGTTTTCCTATCAGCTGGATATGTATTTAAAGTATCAGAACAATTCAAATTTAAGCCAGCTCTTATGTCAAAATACGTTTCAGGTGCGCCAATATCTCTTGATGTCACTGCAAATGTTTTGTACAATGAAAAATTTGAGTTTGGAGCAGCATATCGACTTGGAGATTCTGTAAGTGCTATGATGAATGTAAAAGCTACACCCAGTATTCGTGTTGGGTACGCTTACGATTACAATACCTCTAGCCTAGGAGCATTTAATTCGGGAACCCATGAGATTTTTGTATTGTTTAATTTAGATTTATCCAGTAGAGGATACGATAAATCTCCACGATTTTTCTAAGACATAAATTATGAAAAAAATATACTTGCTACTATTGGTACTTTCCATCCAATTATTACAGGCTCAAGACGACAATCTAAAAAGAGCTAACCGACTTTTTGAACGCACTTTTTACAATGAAGCAATTCCATTGTACAAATCAATTATTCAAGATAATACTTCGCAAATTGTACTTAAAAACCTTGCTGACTGCTATTATTATACCAATGATTTTAACACTGCTCAGAACTATTACAAACTTTTAATCACAAATTTTGGAAGTGAAATTGGAGATGAATATTATTTTAAATATTCACAAACTTTAAAAGCATCTGGGAAGTATAATGATGCTAGTGCTGTATTGCAAAAATATTATGCTTCCTTATCGGATAAAGACATTTTGATTCGATACCAAAAAGGGCTTCAAGTTCTTAAAAACGTTACTGCTATTGGGGATAGATTCCAAATTAAAAATTTAAAGATAAACACACCCAACACCGAGTTTGGAGGTTTTGTAACTAACGATACATTTGTTTTTGCTGGTGTCAAATCTAAAATGGGTATGTTTGATAAACGTTTTAAATGGAATGGAGAATCCTATCTTGATTTGATGGCAATTCCGTTGCGCAATGTAAAAGCAGTGGACTCATTAGCCATTGGTTTTGACAGTAAAATAAACACAGCTATGCATGAATCTAATGCTGTATTTACAAAAGATGGGAAAACCATGTTTTTCACCAGAAATAACTATAAAAAAGGCAGACGCGGAAAAAATAAAGATAAAGTTTCCAATTTACAGTTGTTTAGAGCTTCCTGGAATAACGGAAAATGGACAAATATCATTTCGTTGCCTTTTAATAATGATAATTATTCAACAGAACATCCAGCATTAAGCATTGATGAAAAAACATTGTATTTTGCTTCAGACATGCCGGGAACACTCGGTTCATTTGATATTTTTTCTGTAGAAATTTACGGAGATACTTTTGGAGTACCTGTTAATCTTGGCAATTTGGTTAATACTGCTCGAAAAGAGCAATTTCCATTTGTTTCAAAAGACAACAAATTGTATTTTTCGTCAAATGGACATGAAGGGTATGGTGCATTAGATGTATTTGTTTCGGCTTTACAAAATGGAGTTCCTACACAAGCTGAAAATGTTGGGTTACCCATAAATTCAGGATATGATGATTTTGCTTTTTTTATAAATTCCGATACAAAGGAGGGTTTTTTCTCCTCTAACCGCTTAGGTGGTCAAGGAAGCGACGATATTTATTCGTTAACAGAAGAGAAACCATTGATTATTGAAGATTGTAAGCAGTATATAACCGGAATCATTACTGATGTGGATACTAAATTACCGTTAGAAAATGTAATGGTACAATTGCAAAACGTTGATGGTGAAATAGTACAACGTAGCATAACAACTACCGAAGGTAAATTAAGTTTTGAAGTTTTATGTAAAGTCACTTATAAAATTACAGTAGAAAAAGACAATTATACTTCCGCATCCAAAAAAATAGTAATTAATGCTGAGCGCAAAAAAAACAATGATGCTTCCATGCAAATTAAATCAAATGAGGCCATTAAACGAGAGCAGCAACTTGTTTTAGAGGAAGAAGAAAGAAATAGACTTACTGCTTTGGCTTTGCAACAAGAAAAAGAAAAAGTAGCTCAGTCTGAGAAAATAAAAAGCATTGCACTAACTGTAAAAAGAAATCAAGAATTAGTTGAAGCTAAAAAAATTGAAAAAGTTGCTACTATTTTAGCAAATGAAAAAGATGTTGTAAAAGATAAAGACCGCTTAATTATCAAGACCGATCCTATTTATTTTGATTATAATTTGTGGTACATCAGAAAAGACTCTAAAACTATATTGAATAAAGTTGTTGCTTTGATGAAAAAATATCCAGAAATGATAGTGGAAATAGGTTCCCACACAGACAACAGAGGTAATGGAAATTTTAATAAAGATTTATCCCAAAAAAGAGCACAGGCTACTAGAGATTACTTTTTAGAACAAGGAATTTCACCAAAACAAATTTTTGCAAAAGGCTACGGAGAATCAGTTCAAATTGTAAAATGTATACCCGAAGAAAGCTGCACCGAGGAGGAGCATGAGCTCAACCGAAGAAGTGAATTTGTGATTAAGAGTTTGTAAATAAAAATCCCGATACTTTAATTTAGAGTATCGGGATTTTACATTTAGTGAAATAACTACCTCAAAACAGCACCAAGTTCTGTTTCAAAATTCGTTTGTAATTTGTTCATAATTTTATCAATTTGCACATCAGTCAGTGTTTTGGCACTGTCTTGAATAGTGAAACTCAATGCGTATGATTTTTTTCCTTCTGGAAGATTGTTCCCTTCGTACACATCAAATAAATTGATGTCTTTTAAAAGCGTTTTTTCTGTTTGACGCGCAATTGTATAAATACTATCGTACGTTACGGCTTGATCAATTAGTAATGCTAAATCTCTTCGAACTTCTGGATATTTTGGAATCTCAGTATATTTTATTTTGGTAGCAATTAATTTTAAAATTAAATTCCAGTTAAAATCTGCAAAAAATACTTCTTGTTTGATTCCAAAATGTTTATTAATCGATTTTTTTACTACTCCTAATTCAACCACTATTTCCGTCCCTACACTAATCGCAATTCCCTCTGAAAAAACATCTGAAGTTACGGGCATGTTTTGTGTTTTTTGGATGCCAAGTCTAGATAGAATTCCATTTACATATCCTTTAAACATAAAAAAATCAGATGGCTTTTGTGCATTAGTCCAATTTTCCTGTGTTCTATTACCAGATAGAAATAAAGTCAAATGTTTTTTCTCTTCATAACCTGCAAGATAATTGTGGTATGTTTTTCCAAATTCAAATAACTTCAAATCGGAGTTTTTACGATTGATATTATACGAGATAGCTTCAAGCCCAGAGAATAACAAAGATTGACGCATCGTAGCTAAATCAGCACTTAAAGGATTTAACATGGTCACATTGTTAGCTGGATTTAAAGCCTCCGAAAGCACTACATAAGAAGCCGATGTTAATGAGTTTGCCATCATTTCATTGAAACCTTGAGAATTCAATTGTGAGGCAATCACATTCTGTATTTTATAATCTTCATTTCGAGGTGACTTAGAAACTGTAGCATTCAATTTTTTAGAAAAATCAATGTTGTTGTATCCATACACTCGTAATAATTCTTCAATCACATCAATTTCTCTTTGAACGTCAACGCGATACGATGGAATAGTCAATCCTAATCCTGCATCAGAAACGCTGTTGACTTTAATATCAAGTGAAACTAATATTTTTTTAATGGTATCTTTTGGTAATTCTTGACCAATGATTTTGGCTACTTTACTAAAGTTCAAAAACACAGAAAAGTCTTCTATTTTCTTTGGGTATACATTGACTACATCGGATGTTATTTCTCCGCCAGCTACTTCTTGTATTAAAAGAGCAGCGCGTTTCAACGCATATTCCGTAATGTTAGGATCAATTCCTCTTTCAAAACGGAACGAAGCATCGGTATTTAATTGATGTCTCTTTGCAGTTTTACGAATACTTACCGGGTTAAAGTAGGCGCTTTCTAAAAATATAGCATTGGTGTTTTCTGAAACTCCCGATTTTTTACCACCAAAAACACCAGCAATGCACAAAGGTCCTTTTTCGTCACAAATCATTAAATCTTCCTCGTGAAGTGTTCTTTCAATATCATCAAGCGTAGTAAATTTTGTGCCTGAAGGTAGTGTTTGCACTACTATTTTACCATTAATTTTCGAAGCATCAAACGCATGTAGCGGTTGTCCCAATTCATGTAAAACATAATTTGTTACATCGACAATATTATTTTTTGGATTTAATCCAATGGCTTTAAGCCTGTTTTGCAACCAAGCTGGAGAAGGTTTTACTTCAATTCCTGAGATGGTAACCCCGCAATATCTCGGTGCAAGTTTAGGTTCTTTTAAGTCAATATCAATTTTGAGCGTTCTTTTGTCTACTCTAAAATTACTAACAGAAGGTGTGATTAGCTCTACATTTACACCATTTTGTAGCATACCCGCTCTTAAATCTCTAGCAGTTCCTAAATGACTCATCGCATCGGCGCGATTGGGTGTTAATCCAATTTCAAAAACTTCGTCATTTTCTATTTTAAAAACCGTTGCCGCAGGAGTTCCCGGAGCTAATGTTTCGTCCAAAATCATAATTCCGTCATGGCTTTCACCAAGGCCTAACTCATCTTCGGCACAGATCATTCCATGACTTTCTTGTCCACGAATTTTTCCTTTTTTTATTGTAAAAGCAGCACCAATTGCATCGTATAAAATAGTTCCTATTGTTGCAACAGGTACTTTTTGTCCTGCAGCCACATTAGTAGCACCGCAAACAATTTGTACAGGAACACCATTTCCTATATCTACGGTAGTTATTTTTAGTCGGTCGGCATCTGGATGCTGTATGCAAGTAAGTACATGTCCTACAACAATTCCTTCTAAGCCGCCTTTTACCGATTGGTATTTGTCAACAATTTCTACTTCCAGACCTAAATCAGTTAGTAAAGCTGCTGTTTCTTCCGATTTACAGTCTATTTTAATGAATTGTTTTAACCAGTTATAAGATATTTTCATCTGTCAATTTTAATGAGAGTACATCGTCAGTTCGACCTTAAGTCTCGGATGCAAATATAATTAATGTTTCTTGAGGTTCAAAGTGAGTAGAGAACAAAGTTTTAAAACCTTTTTAAAGCAGAATTAGGCAATTTTACAGCAATTCTTCCACATGTTTTTTGATGTTCTCAGCAATTTTATGAGTTGGTAAATCATTTTCATCGCTTCCAAAAGGATCTTCAATTTCCTCAGCAATTAACTCTAAACTTGCTAATACATAAAAAATAAACACCACAACCGGCACTACATAATAACCCAAATTAAAAGAATATCCAAAAGGCAATGTCATCACATAAAAGAAAATGAATTTTTTAAGAAAAGCGCTGTAAGAGTAGGGGATAGGCGTGTTTTTTATTCGTTCGCAAGCACCGCAAATATCAGTAAATGATTTTACTTCTTCGTTTAAAATAATCAGTTGATCGCCAGTTATTTTTTTGGAATCATACAAATCATTAATTTTTTGAAATAACATTTTTGCGACTTGATTGGGTTTGTGTTTGTGATGATCAATCTCTAAATCAACACCATCAAACAACTGCTGGCTTGTCTCTTCATCCTTTAAATGATTATGTAAAATGGAAGCATAACCAGGAATCATTTTTCGAAAGTATTTGCGATCTTTTTCGTCATGTAAAATCGCAGATAATTTAATGGCAAAATTACGGCTATTATTAACTAGTGCACCCCACATTTTTCGTCCTTCCCACCATCTATCATAAGCGGTATTAGTTCTAAAAACGAGTAGAAGCGAGATCACGAAACCAAGCATTCCGTGCATGATGGTAATATTTTTCACATAACTAGTATCGGCTAACTTCCAATATTCAACTTCTAAATAACCAATAATTCCCGAGTAAATGCCAATAGCAAGCATTATTGGCAGCAAGGTTCGGAAGGTATCTGCTTTGTGAAAACGAAAAATAAATGTAAACCAATCTTTTGTATTGTATGAAACCATTTAAATACTTTTTTTAGCAAAAGTAAATTAAAAATTAAGATTTCCTGCCAACTCGCGAAGCGCAATTTCAGATAATTTTCCTTGAAATTGTGCATTACTGTAACGCACTTTGGCATTCACATAATTCAATTGTGCTGTCCTGAATTCTAAAGTTGTTATAGTCCCAATTCTGAATTTATCTAAAGTAATATTCAAATTTTGTTTGGCTATAGCTTCGTTTTTTTCCTCTAAGGCAATCAACTCTAAATTGGTCACATACGTTTGATAAGAAGTTGCCAACTGCGCATTTAATGCTAAACTTTGCTGGTCTATATTAAGTTTAGAGTTTTCAATTTGAATTTTAGCAATTTTTTCATTTCTATTTTGTGCAAAACCATCAAATAGATTTAATGAAGCACTAAAGCCATAGTTCAAACCTCTAGATTGGGATTGTGCCACAAAACCAAGACTGGATTGACTTTCGGAAAAATTATAAGCAGTATTTACTCGAACAGTAGGGTAGCGTGCCGCTTTAATTTGCTTGAGTTCTAGTTCAGCTACTCTTTTATTAATAATCTGTGCTTCTAATTGGGGATTTTGTTTCTCGGCCAGAGCTTTTAGTTCAGGAAGTAGTAATAATGCATCTACTTCAAGTTCATCAATTACTTTAAAATCTGTAGCAACATCTCTGGCCATTAGCTGATTTAATAAAATTTTACTGTTAGCATACAATTCTTTTTGTCGCAACAATGCCACTTGATCCGTATTCAAATCGACTTGGGCATTCAAAACTTCAAGTTTGGAGGCTTTTCCAATGGTAAATCGGTTTTGTGCCAAGGTCAGTCGCTGGTTTGAAATCACAATTGTTGTATCCAAAGCCGCTAATTGTTGTTGCTGTTGTACTAAATCGTAATAGGCCGCATTCACATCACTGATTCGCGTGATTACGGTTAATTTTAATTGCGCTTCACCCAGTTTTTGTAATTCCTTTAATTGATCCAATCTGGCAAACATGCGCATTCCGTCAAAAACGGTCCAATCCAATCCTACACCGTAGGTTAAACTATTGTTTTTGGCATTGTCTAATTCAGTTTTTGTTCCGTCCTGACGCGTTTGTGAACTGTTTTGAATGCTGTTATTATCCAGAACGGTTGCAGTAACTGTAGGTAACATTCCGGCATTTCCAATTGCCACATTTGTTTTTTCAATCGATAGCGTATTGGTAGCAATTTTTATTTCGTAATTGTTTTCTAACGCAATTTTTACTGCATTTTCTAATGTTAAAATTTCTTGAGCATTCGATGTTACAACTCCAAATAAGAGAAAAGCAAAAGGCAACAATATTCGTTTAGTATGTTTCATAATTGTATTTATTTGCCTAGAAATATCAAAGTGAATTTTTAAAATTAAGCTTCATTTTTGGTATTTATGGCATCAACGTTTTATTCAAAATTATTTAACTTCTCTTTCGTATTCTTCGATATGATCAAATTCTGGATAGTGTTTTCTGGCTTTAGACCACATCAAATACATGGCTGGAATTACAAATAATGTTAAAACTAAAGAGAAAATAGTTCCTCCTACAATTACTACTCCCATTCCGATTCTACTCGTTGAAGCAGCCCCAAGAGACATTGCAATAGGTAAGGCTCCCAATGAAATGGCCAAACTTGTCATTAAAATTGGTCGCAATCGCGCTTCCGAAGCTTCTAAAATAGCTTCTAGTTTAGGTTTGCCTTGTTCGCGTAATTGATTCGCAAATTCAACGATTAAGATTCCGTTTTTGGTTACCAAACCAATAAGCATTACGGTACCAATCTGACTAAAGATATTCCAAGTTTGGTCGAACAACCATAGGGAGAATAAAGCACCAGCTACTGCCATAGGAACTGTCAAAATGATGATAAAAGGATCGATGAAGCTTTCAAATTGTGCTGCAAGAATTAAAAATATTAATACCAAAGCCAATCCAAATGCAAAAGCGGTGTTTGAACTACTTTCAACAAAATCTCGAGATTCGCCCCCTAAATCTGTGGTGAAAGTATCGTCTAAAACTTTAGCCTTAATTTCGTTCATTGCGTCAATTCCGTCGCTTATACTTTTGCCTGGAGCAAGACCTGCAGAAATAGTTGCGGCCATGTAACGATTATTATGGTACAACTGTGGCGGGTTACTTTTCTCTTCAATAGTCACTACGTTATCCATTTGAATGAGTTGTCCCATACTATTCTTGACATACATCGAGGTTAAATCCAATGGTTTCGAGCGGTCTTTTTGATCAAATTGCCCAATAACCTGATATTGCTTACCATTTTGCATAAAATAACCAAAACGTTGTCCGCTTAATGACAGTTGTAAGGTTTGCGCAATGTCAATAACTGAAATTCCTAAACTTTCGGCTTTTTCCCTGTCGATAGTAACATTTACCTCTGGTTTATTGAATTTTAAATTCACATCACTGATGGCAAATGTTTCATTTTTTGAAACTTCATCCATAAAAACTGGAATTTTTTCTTCTAGTTTTTTAAAGTTAGGTGCCTGAATAATATATTGAATTGGCAATCCACCTCGTCTGTTCACAGCGATAGTAGGTTGCTCAATTACAGAGGTTTTGGCATCGGGGTATTGTTTGGTCCATTTGGTCAATTTCTCCGCAATTTCTTTTTGAGATTCTTTTCTCTCATTGGGTTGTACCAAAGAAACTCGAATGAATCCGCTGTTTACAGAGGAAGATCCAAAACCAGGAGAGGTAATAACTAAAGCAACTTTCTTACCCGGAATGGAGTCATCTACCAACTGTGAAATTTCTTGCATGAATCGATCGGTGTATTCATAAGAAGAACCTTCGGGAGTAGACATTCGCAATACAAAACCACTACGATCATCATAGGGTGCCGTTTCTTTTTGTAAAAGATTGAAAAATAAATATATTAAACCAAAACATGCAATCAAAATAGGGAAACTCAACCATTTCTTTTTCATAAAACGACTTAATGAACTAGCGTATCCACTATTTAATTTTTGAAAATAAGGTTCTGTACGAATATAGAATTTAGATTTTTTTTGTTCGCCGCCTTTCATCAAATAAGCGTTCAACATAGGTGTTAATGTCAACGATACAAAAGCCGAAATTAATACTGCAGCGCCAATGACGACGCCAAATTCCCTAAACAATCGCCCGACAAATCCTTCGAGGAAAATCACGGGCAAAAACACCGCTGCTAATGTGATAGAAATCGAAATTACCGCAAAAAATATTTCATTAGATCCTTTTATAGCTGCCTCAATAGGCGACATCCCTTCTTCTACTTTTTTGAAAATATTCTCGGTGACTACAATTCCATCATCAACAACCAAGCCTGTTGCCAGAACGATTGCTAATAAAGTCAATACATTGATGGAGAAACCAAAAAGCCACATAATAAAGAAAGTAGCAATCAACGAAACAGGAATATCAATTAAAGGTCTAAACGCAATGGCCCAATCTCTAAAGAATAAATAGATAATTAAAATTACCAAAATAATTGAAATTCCCAGTGTTTCTGCAACTTCAATTACCGATTTTTTAACAAAAACGGTATTGTCAATGGCTATATTCAGTTTGATATCCTTGGGTAAATCCTTTTTTAAACGTGCAAACTCTTTGTAAAAAGCGGTAGAAATATCTAAATAATTAGCTCCAGGAAGCGGTACAATTGCAACTCCAACTAATGGCGTTCCAGATTGTGTCATTTTGGTTTCGGTGTTTTCTGGACCAAGACTTGCGTTTCCAACATCGCTAAAACGTACTACTTTTTCTCCTTCGGTACGAATAATGATGTTATTGAATTCTTCGGGAGTAGAAAGGTTTCCCACTGTTTTCACCGTTAACTCCGTATTATTTCCTGTTAGTTTACCTGATGGTAATTCTACATTTTGCTTGTTTAAAGCAGCTCTCACTTCAGAAACAGTGCAACCGTAGGAGGCCAGTTTCACAGGATCGATCCACAAACGCATGGCATATCGTTTTTGTCCCCAAATTTGGACTCCACTTACTCCCGGAATAGTTTCTAATCGTTGTGAAATTACATTTTCGGCATAATCACTTAATTCTAATGCGTTTCTAGTATCACTTTGAACCGTCATAGAAATGATGGCTTCACCATTGGCATCTGCCTTAGACACAACAGGTGGGGAATCAATATCTTGTGGAAGGTTTCGAACGGCTTGTGAGACCTTATCCCGCACATCATTAGCAGCTTCCTCTAAATCTTTATCCAGATTAAATTCGATAGTGATATTACTGCTTCCTTGTGCACTCGATGAAGTAACGTTTCGAATACCATCGATAGAGTTGATTGCTTTTTCTAATGGTTCGGTGATTTGGGATTCAATGATATCTGAATTTGCACCAGCATATCGTGTGCTAATAGACACTTGAGCAGGATCAATAGATGGAAATTCTCGTACACCCAGAAAACTGTACCCAATTAATCCAAATAATACAATCGATAAATTGATTACAATGGTAAATACAGGTCTTCTAATACTTGTTGTGGATAAACTCATTTAGATTTTAGATTTTTGATTGCTGCTTTTAGATTTTTGATGTTTTTGAAGAAATCTAATCTTTCAACTATTTAATTTTAACGGTAACGGGAGTTTCATTTTTTAAAGACATTACACCACTAGTAATGATAGTATCTCCAGCTTTTAAACCAGAAAGCACTAAAATAGAAGCATCTGTTCGGGTTGCAGTTTCTATCATCACTTCTTTGGCTTGACCGTTACTAGAAATAAAAACTTTTTTACCATTTTGTACTGGAATTATAGCTTCTGTAGGAACTACAATGGCATCTTTTATAATGTCCAACGGTAATTCTACATCAGCAAATGTACCTGGCAACAGTTTTCCGTTTTTGTTATCAGTAATGGCACGAACTTGTAATGTTCTGGTAGCTACAGCCACTTCAGGCTCAATAGCATACACTTTTGCAGTAAATTTTTCAGTAGATCCAGAAATGGTAAACGTGATATTGGTATTTGTTTTTACCTGAGTGGCATATTTTTCTGGAATTGAAAAAGTGATTTTCAATTTTCCAGTATTTACTAGTTTTGCTACTAATATGGCTGGTGTAATGTAGGTACCCGGTGAAATAGAACGCAAACCTATTCTTCCTGAAAATGGAGCTCTGACAGCTGTTTTGGCAATTTGTGCTCTAATCAACTGGCTTTGGGCTTGCGCCGATTTTAAATCAGCTCGTGCCAAATCATATTCTTCCTGACTGATGGCTTCTTTTTGTAATAATAATTTGGCTCTTCTTTCGTTTTCCGATGCCAATCCTTCTCTGGTGGAAGTTTGTCGCAATTGTGCTCTTAATTCTAAATCATTTACTTTAAAAAGCACCTGTCCTTTACTCACAGTACTTCCTTCTTGAAAATAAATTGCTTCGACAATCCCAGAAACCTCGCTGCGAATTTCTACTTGTTCATTGGCTTCAATAGAGCCAGAAAGTGATAAATTGTTATCAAATGTTTGTGGAGTTGCCACAATTCCTGTCACATTAATCGATTTCCCTTTTGCTTTTGGATCTTTTGAATCAGTATTTGCACTCTTGTTTTCGGTGATTCTATAGCCAATAAATCCAATAATTGCTATGGTTAACAAGGCGTAAACTATATGTTTAATTTTCATAAGTAAAAAGTAAAGTAGGTTAAGGTTTAAAAATTATGGTTAAAGCAAATTTAGTTGATACAAACGAAATTTGAGATTTTGTTAATCTATATTTAACGTTTGTACATACAAATATCAATACGCATTTTTCATTAGACCATTTCGAGGACAAAAGGTTTAACCGAGTATTAAAAAAAATATAGAAAACAGATTAAAAACTCAAATAGCCAAGTGGTATTACAGTATATTTTGCAGATGTATCAAATAGTAAATTCTAACTAATGTAATTCCAGATGTTTTTCTTTTTAGTCATTTCTATAAAAATAGAACGCAACGTTGCATGTTCTGGTTTTTGCATGCCTGAGTCTTCTTTGAGTAATTTCAAGGCATAGTTTCTGGCTAATGCCAATGTATCTCTGTCCCGAACCAAATCGGCAATTTGAAGATTAAGCACACCACTTTGTTGGGTTCCCATAAGATCACCAGGACCACGCAGTTTTAAATCTACTTCGGCAATTTCGAAACCATCATTTGTTTGAACCATGGTTTCCATTCGGGTTTTGCTATCAGCGCTCAATTTATGACTCGTCATCAAGATGCAATAACTTTGCTCCGCACCACGTCCTACGCGACCGCGAAGCTGATGCAACTGAGACAAACCAAAACGCTCCGCACTTTCTATAATCATCACACTGGCATTTGGAACATTCACACCTACTTCAATAACGGTTGTAGCGACCATAATATTGGTTTTTCCTTCAGAAAAGCGTTTCATTTCGGCATCTTTATCAGCAGGTTTCATCTTTCCGTGCAGTATCGAAATAGAATACTGAGGCAGCGGAAAATCTCTTGAAATGCTTTCGTAACCGTCCATTAAATCCTTAAAATCCATTTTTTCTGATTCTTGAATCAACGGATAAACAATATAAATTTGGCGTCCCAAAGCGATTTCATCTCGTAAGAATTTCCAAACTTTCAATCTGTTGCTGTCAAAACGATGAACGGTCTGAATTGGTTTTCGTCCCGGAGGCAATTCATCAATTACTGAAATGTCTAGATCGCCATATAAACTCATCGCCAATGTTCGCGGAATAGGTGTGGCGGTCATTACCAAAACGTGTGGCGGAATTATTTCCCCTCCCTTGGAGGGGTCAGGGGTGGATTTCTTCCATAATTTTGACCGTTGTTCTACGCCAAAACGATGTTGTTCATCAATCACTGCTAGTCCTAAATTCTTGAATTTTACTTTGTCTTCCAGTAAAGCATGGGTTCCGATGAGAATGTGTAACGTACCGTTTTCCAATTCTTCATGAATAATTCTACGTTGTGCTATTTTGGTAGAACCCGTTAGGATTCTGATATTTATATTTAAAGTTTGAGCCAATTCAGACAATCCAATAAAATGTTGATTGGCCAGGATTTCTGTTGGTGCCATCAAACAGGCTTGGAAGCCATTATCAAGTGCCAAAAGCATGCTCATGAAAGCCACAATAGTTTTCCCAGAACCTACATCGCCCTGAAGTAATCGGTTCATTTGGGCGTTGCTGCCCATATCAGTTCGTATTTCTTTGATCACTCTTTTTTGAGCATTGGTCAATTGAAAAGGCAAATGATGCTGATAAAAATCATTGAAATTTTCGCCCACAGTTGCAAATGGATATCCCTTTATTTTGTGTTTCCGAATCCTGTTTTTCGTGATTAATTGCAACTGAATAAAGAACAATTCTTCGAATATTAGACGGAATTTGGCTTTTGCCAAAACTTCAGCGCTCATAGGAAAATGAATGTTAAATAAAGCTACTTTCTTTGGAATCAACTTTAATTCTTGAAGTAGATAATCTGGCAGAGTTTCGGTGAACAACGTTTGCGTTTCTAGAAACAATTGTTGCATCAATTTATTAATAACTCGGTTTGAAATCCCGCGATTCGTTAAGGTTTCGGTCGAAGGATAAACGGGTTGCATAGCTGAACGCAAACTTTGTTCGTGTTCGCTCATCAGTTCAATTTCAGGATGTGCCATGTTGAAAGTACTTCCAAAAGACGTGCATTTCCCGAAAACTACACACATTTCATTCAGCTTTAAACTCTCCCGAATCCATTTATGGCCTTGAAACCAAACGAGTTCCATTTGTCCCGTATCATCTACAAAAGTCGCCACCAATCGTTTTTGGTTTCTGCCAAATTCGACTGTTTTAATGTTGATAATTTTACCAATAATCTGAACTTCGGCAATGTTGTTCTGCAGTTCATTAATCTTGTAATACCGTGTGCGGTCAATGTATCTGTTTGGAAAAAAATTAACCAAATCCACATACTTATAAATCCCCAGTTCTTTCCGCAGCAAATCGCCCCGATTGGGACCAACGCCTTTCAAGTATTCGATGGGAGTGAGTAGGAGGTTTTGCATTTAGATATTGTTGGACACGTATAAAACCGATTTGCTAAAGCAGAAACGCGGATTAAAACGGATTTTTAATTTTATGAAGCGAAGATAGTTTTTTGTTTGGAAAATTGACAAAATAGGACGGGCAAAAATACTCTATGAAGCTTCATTCGCAGCTGGATTCGCAACGTGGTGCTTTCCTATCTTTTTAGGAGCCGTTCCAGCTATGCATAACAAGTTTTACGGCAAAACCTTTTACGAGCTTGTCTCAGTAGCTTTTTTTGATAGCGTTATCACAAGTCTAAAAAAATGGTTTTTGCTCACAAAGGCTTTTCATTGCTGTCAAGTCTAAAAGATATTTGCGTAAAAGTATACTTTGAATATCCCGCTGCTTATTATTTTCAGCACCTTCTACAATCATGCTCTTTAAAAGCAGATTCTTGTGCATTATGACTCAAATGTTAAATTAATATTAATTGCATACAATTAAATTGTGTACAATTTATTTAACTTATATCTTTGTATCAGTAAAACTAAAACATGAAAAAGCTACAAATTTTAAGTCAGCAAGTTTGCTTTCCTATTTATGCTTTTGCAAAGGAAATTATCAACCAATACCGCCCTTTATTAGATGCGATTGAATTGACCTATCCCCAGTATTTAGTAATGCTAGTCCTGTGGGAATTTGAGTCGCAAACCGTAAATCAATTAGGCGAAAAATTAAAACTAGACAGTGGTACACTCACACCTTTGCTAAAACGTATGGAAGCAAAATTATTATTAACACGCACTAGAAGTAGCAGTGATGAGCGTATTGTAAACATTGCCTTGACGCAAAATGGTAAAGCTTTGCAAATAAAAGCATCAAATATCCCCACACAACTAATCGAAGCCATGAATGTAACAGTCGAGGAATTACAGGAGTTAAAAAACATTATTTCAAAAATTTCAAATAAAAATAATAAAAAATGAAAACAATATACAACACTAAAGCAACTGCTCTAGGAGGCAGAAATGGACAAGTAAAAAGCGAAAACGGAATTTTAGACTTGGCGGTTCAATATCCAAAGGCCTTAGGCGGAGCAAACGATGATTTTGCGAATCCCGAAATGTTATTCGCAGCAGGCTATGCCGCTTGTTTTGATAGTGCTCTAAATTTAGTAATCAAAAAAGAAAAAATCGAAACTGGTGAAACAAGCGTAAGCGCCACGATAGGAATTGGTCCAAATACAACTGGAGGATTTGCTCTCGAAGCTGCTTTGCACGCCAATATTCCGGGTGTGACACTAGAGATTGCTCAAAACTTAATAGAAAAAGCACATCAGGTTTGTCCTTATTCTAATGCTACTAGAGGAAACATGGAAGTGATATTAACAGTATCAAATGAAGAAGTTCAATACTAAAAAAAAATAAAAAAATGGCTTTAATAGAGGATTTAAATTGGAGACATGCTGTAAAAGCATATGATCCTACAAAAAAAGTAAGCAAGGACAAAATTGATAAGATTATCGAGGCGGCTCGTTTGGCACCAACTTCATCAGGATTGCAACCTTTTCAGGTTTTGGTTGTTGAAAATCAAGAGTTGAAAGAAAAATTAGTACAAGGTGCGCTTAATCCAGAGTGCATGCGCAATTGTTCTCATGTAATTATTTTTGCAGGATGGGATCGTTACACAGCAGAACGAATTGATAAAGTATACGATTTTACTACCACTGAGCGAGGATTGCCACAAGGTCGATTTAATAGTTATACCGATATGTTAAAGAAAATTTATTTGGGACAAGCAGCTGAAGAGAACTTTGTGCACATTGCTAGACAAACTTATATTGCATTAGGATTGGCGTTGGCGCAAGCCGCAGAGTTAAAAGTTGATAGTACACCTGTTGAAGGATTTGAAAACAGTGTAGTAGATGACATACTAGAACTAGATAAATTAGGGCTAAAAAGTGTTTCTCTAATGTATGTTGGTTATGCTGATACACCAAACGACTGGATTGCTCCAATGAAAAAAGTTAGAGTACCAACCGAAGAGTTTGTAGTAACGTACAAGTAAAATTATGCATTAAGTTCAGTTATACAATACTATGGCAGCTAACAAAAAGCCTAAATCAAAATCATATTTTGTTTTAGGCTTTTTTGTATTCCCGCTATACCGACTGCGGTATTCGTTAAGAAATGGTATATTTGGAATCCTTAATTTTGAATTTTATTCGAAATAAATTATCTTGCTAATAGCGCTTTATATACTGACTTTAGAGGTGAATGCTTCGTCTACAATGGTCGAAATTAAAAGAAACTTCGAAAAGGATAATAATTTCAATTCGAGTTATAAAAAAGATGAAGCAGTCATTATTTTATTTTTTTCAATGTAAACAATAGTTCGGTTTCGAGTCACAAAGCAGTTATTGATGATTTTACAAATAATCTGAACTTCGAAACTATTATTTTGCAGTTCGTTAATCTTATAATACTGTATGCAGTCAATGTATCTGCTGGGAAAAAAATTTACCAAATCCACATACTTATAAATTCCCAGTTCTTTACGCTGCAAATCGCCCCGATTCGAACCAACTCCTTTGAGGAATTCGATGGGAGTGAGTAGGAGGTTTTACTGCATAGTGCGAATATAGTTTTTTATTGGTAAATAATAAAACTGTAGTTGATTCTAAAATGCAATATTAAAAATGTAAAGTTAAAACTTAAGTTAATTGTGAAATTACTATCAAACACAATATCTTCGCAAAAATAAAAAGCTTAAACAATGACAACTCATCTCGCATTACTCCGTGGTATTAATGTTTCCGGTCACAGTATGATAAAAATGGACGCGCTAAAAACGACTTTGGAAGCTATTGGTTTTCTAAATGTGCAAACCTATATTCAATCCGGAAATGTTTTTGTAGATTCAGAGGAGGAAAATGCGGCTGCTGTTGGATTCAAAATTAAGCAGGAAATTTTTAAGGTATTTGGTCATGAAGTACCTGTTGTGGTTATTGGTTCCGCTGATTTAGAAGCATGTTTCAAGAACAATCCTTTCTTGAAGGAAAAGGAAATTGACACTAAAAAATTGTATGTAGCATTTATTTCTACTACCCTTCAAAGTACCAGTATGAATGATTTGAAAATTAGCCAATTCAAACCAGACGAAGCCAGTATCGACGGCAATAAAATCTTTATAAAATATGCTGTTGGTGCCGGAAAAACTCGATTTGATCAGAAATACATCGAGAAAAAATTGAATGTAATAGCAACAATTCGCAATTGGAATACAGTCACGCAATTGCTAAAAATGTACGAGGAAAGATAATAAGGCTTTAGGTACGGTTTAATCGATAATTTGCGTATTTTTTTTAATTGGGTTAACTCATTTTAAATTTGAGAATTAGCGTTATTTTTTTTTATAGTCAAAAGAACAATTTTTCAGAATCTATTTTTAACTTTAGAAAAAAATAATTATACTTTTACGCAACCTTTTGCAAGAAGTAGCACCTAAAAAGTAGGTTTAAAATCTGGTATATGAAAAAACTAATCATTCTTGTTGCTTTTTTTTCTTTTTTAAGTTCTTGTTCAAAGGGTGATGCTGTAAAAATAGATAGTACTGGTTATTACGGAAAATGGACTTTGGTCTCAATGTCGGGTTCTATTCCAAATTCTGAAACTATAGGCGCAGCAATGGAATGGCAGGAATTTTATTTGTTTAACACTAACGGAACATTTACAAAATCCAGAGAAAGAAATTCGGTTAAAACTACCATTTCGGGAACTTACACGACAACAACTCAATCTGACGGAATTTATTTTGATTTAACATATTCCAAAGACAGCGAAATTATAGGCAGCTGTTACGGAAATCCTAAAGAAGTACTGTTTTTAGATGCCAATACTTCCTTGTCCAGTACATGGAGTTATTGCGATGGTCCTGTATTAAAATATAAAAAGTAAAGTATAAGTGATTATTGAAAAGCATTTTCATAAAATTTAGTTTTGGTTAATTACAGAATGATGAAGTACTTATGCTAAAGAGTAGTCCGAAGTTGAAAAACTTGTGATGCTCTTTTCCTATTTCTAGTCTAAAAGATAAGTACTCCAGTAACAAAAGTTGGAGGATAAGCACAAAAAAAATTATATTTACTTACTGATTAATGCAAATACAACCTCGGGTTTAGGATGTAAACCTCAAATATCTAGTGCTATGAATTTAAAACTTTCTTTTGTTTTTACGGTGTTTTTTGTTTGTGTTTCAATGGCGCAAAACGGAAATCCAAACGATTATTTATCGGCTCAGTTTCATAAAGAGCGAAGAGAGGCATTGCGTACCAAATTACCTCAAAATAGTGTTGCACTATTTTTTAGCAATCCCATTCGGAATCGAGCCAATGATGTAGACTTTATTTTTCACCAAGATCCTGATTTTTATTATTTGACAGGATATAAAGAACCAAATGCAGTTTTAGTAGTCTTTTCGAACAATCAACAAACAAGTGATGGAAAGTTTTACGACGAATTATTATATGTTCAGGAGAAAAATCCTAGAGCGGAGCAATGGACAGGAGTGCGTTTAGGAACGGAAGGAGCAAAAAAAGAGCTGGGTTTTGAAAATGTATTTAATGGATCAGCGTTTTTAAATTCGGGGATTGATTATGCCAGTTTTGATACTGTTTTCTTTAAGGAATTTGAAGAGGATACCCGAAATTTAAAAAATGAAAAAGCGGATTTATACAAATTAATTGGAGCGTTTAATTCCCAAATCGGCTACAACGAAAAAGTAAAGCCTCAAATGGATTCGAATGTGCAAAAAGAACTTAATGGTAAAAAAAGCATTACTTCAAAAAAAGCAACAATAAATACCAAATCGATTTTGACGTATATGGCGAGTTTGCGAGAGAAGAAAACCAAAGAGGAAGTGGTTTTATTGACAAAAGCGGTTCGAATTTCGGCAATCGGACAACGTGAAATTATGAAAGCAATGCATCCCGGAATGTCCGAAACAGAGATACAGGGAATTCACGAATTTGTATACAAAAAATACGGCAGTGAGTTTGAGGGATATCCTTCCATCGTAGGCGCAGGGAACAACGGTTGTGTGTTACATTACATTGAAAACAGCAAAATGAAAGTCGAAAACGAATTGGTTCTAATGGACCTAGGAGCTGAATATCATGGCTATACTGCTGATGTAACTCGAACCATTCCTGCTAACGGAAAATTTTCCATGGAGCAAAAACTAATTTATGATTTGGTTTACGAAGCTCAAGAAGCGGGAATTGCTGCCGCAAAAATCGGAAATAATTTTAATGCTCCTGATGCAGCGGCTCGTAAAATAATCAGTTCTGGTTTAGTGAAATTAGGAATTGTTAAAACGGAACAAGAATCCAGAAAATATTTTCCGCACGGAACTTCGCATCACATTGGGTTAGATGTTCACGATTCAGGTTTGTATAATGCTTTTGAAGCCGATATGGTTGTGACAGTTGAGCCTGGAATTTACATACCAATTGCTAGTGATTGTGATAAAAAATGGTGGGGAATTGCGGTACGAATCGAAGATGATATTCTGATTAGTGCAAATGGCCCCGTAAATTTGTCGGCAGAAGCACCCAGAAAATCAGACGCTATTGAACAGCTTATGCAAGAAAAAAGTATGTTGGATGGATTTACGTTACCTTCTTTAGACTAAGAGTGTTAATTGTTTTTGTCAATGAATAATTATGAATTTTTTTTATGTTGTTGATAATAATTTGAATCACCATAATATTGTTTGTTGAATGACAAAATAATAATGACAGCTTCCTATCGATTATTAAAGTTTCCATAAAATAAAAAGGGTATAAAATTTATGGATACTAAAATTTGTACTATTGTAGTCTTATTTTCTTTTCGCATTATTATAATCGAGTATTCCTTATGATGTAATACAGAAAATATCTAAAATTAAATTTTCAGAAATAAAGCATAAAAATACCCCAAAAATGATCAAACCTGAAAAATCCCTAAATGAAGGTGAAAGATTAAGTCTACTTGAATCGTATGCAATTTTAGACACTTTGCCTGAAGAGGAGTATGATAATTTAACCTTGATTGCCTCACAAATATGCAACACGCCCATTGCTTTTATTAGTTTTATCGATACTGAAAGACAATGGTTTAAATCCTTGATGGGTTTAAATATGACAGAACTAGAGCGCGATTTATCTATGTGTGGCCACGCCATAAATGATCCTTCAAATGTTATGGTTGTACCAGATACTAGAAATGATGTTCGGTTTTTTGACAATCCGGCAGTTACTGGTGAAGCTAACGTGGTTTTTTACGCTGGTGTACCACTCGTAAATGATAAGGGAATACCGCTAGGAACCTTGTGCGTAATAGATAACAAGCCCAAAACATTGACAGATGTCCAAATAGCTTCCTTAAAAGCATTGTCTCAACAAACGATGAAGTTATTAGAATTGCGACTGAATAAATTAAATCTAGAAAAAACTTTAGAATCGTTAGAAAAAACGAATACAGAGTTGGAACGTTTTGCGTACATAGCAGCTCATGATCTCAAATCACCATTGGCGAACATAAGTGGATTAAGTGACCTTTTAATTTCTGATTATAGTGATGCAATGAATCATGAAGTAAACGAAATTTTAAACTTGATTAAGAGTTCTTCAGACAAGTTGAAAGAAATGATCGATAGTTTGCTAACTTTCAGTAAATCAAATACAATTGAAAAAGTAAAAACTAGCCTACTAAATATTTCAGTTTTAGAGCATGAATTGAAACAACTTTTTGCTTTTAATACTGATGTTTCTATTGTTATCAATTCGAATGGTACTGCTTTAAATATTAACAAAACAGCTTTTGAACAGATGTTAATTAATCTAGTTTCAAACGCAATAAAATACAACGATAAAGAAAAAACGAATATAAAAATTGAAATTCTAGACAAAGAGAAATTCTATACCATCACCGTAATTGATAATGGACCTGGGATATTAAAGGAACACCAAGAATCTATTTTTGAGCTATTTGAGGTAGCAACGGCAACAGATAAATTTGGAGATCGCGGAACTGGCATTGGTTTAGCTACTGTTAAAAAGTTAGTTGAAGCGCTTCATGGCACTATCAAAGTTGAGTCGGAAATGGGTTTAGGAACAAAATTTATTATGACACTTGCACACTAATAAAAATGCGCAATTAGTGTTGTTGACTTCCATAAATTTCAGGTTCAGGAAGTGGTAGTAAATCACAATACCAAAATCCAAAATCAAAAGCATCAGTTGCACTAGTATCGCAAGCGGTATCTGAGGCGTCTTCTTTCTCGGGTTTTTCATATTTACGGTACACAATTTCACCAATTTCAAAATCAATTGGTTTCGAGAAAATGGGACCATCAAAAGTGAAGGTATGAAATTCGCCGTTTTCGCCACAAACATCAACATTTTCAGGTAAATCATTGATGAAATCTTGGTCGATAACGCGACCAACGAAGCTTTGATCTAAAAATCGTTCGTTGACACAAACCACAATCGTTTTAAATTCTAAACTGATAAATTCTTGAATGAGTTCGTGAGTTGGTATTTTCCATAGCGGAAAAATGCCTTCAAAACCTATTTCGGTTAATTTATCTTCACGGTATTTACGCAGATCTTCGAGGAAGATATCCCCAAAAATAGAATTGGTTACACCTTGTTTTTTTAATGTAGTCAATGTTTCGCGCATTACATTTTCATAGACTTCCATCGTGGGCATCTCTGGAATTTGCATGATTTCAAGTGGTAATCCAATGCTTTCGGCCTGTTGTTGCAATAATTCCACTCGCACGCCATGCATCGAAATACGCTGATATTGTTGGTTTACACTGGTCAGTAAACAAGCAATTTCAATTTCTGGATTTTGTAGGGTTTTGTATAAGGCGAGTGCCGAATCTTTTCCGCTGCTCCAATTAAATAAGGCTTTCTTTTTCAATGTAATTATCTTCTGATTATCTGGAGGTAAACTTACAAAATTAGTCGGATTAGTTTGGGAAACCTTTGTAACTTTGGGAATTGCAGCATTAAATGCCATGATAATGAAATACCTATTCTTTTTTATTTCCACGTTCACATTTGCCCAACAAACCCAATTTGTTGATTTTAAAACGGTTCAGGGAAAAATTACCGTAAATTCAATTGAAAAAATAGTTTTTGGAGATGTTAATTATGATTTTGATGTTTTGAAATCTATTGACACTATTAAAATTGATGCACAGAATATGGAGTTTTCTGATTTTAAACTGAATGGAAAACCGGTTAATTATAGCAATACACAAAAACAATTACAAATCATATTTCCGTTTAAACAGGGAAAAAATAACCTGACTTTTCACTATTTGGCTAAGCCAAAACAAACCCTATATTTCATTGGTTCAGAATCAAATGACAATGTTCAAATTTGGACGCAAGGACAAGGAAAATATACCAGTCATTGGTTTCCGAGTTTTGATGATGTGAATGAGAAAGTGGTTTTCAATTTAAATGTAGTATATTATAAAGACTATCAGGTAATTTCGAATGGAATTTTGAAATTTAAATCAACACTTGATGGACTTTCGGTTTGGCAATACCAAATGCAAAAACCAATGAGTTCGTATTTATTGATGCTTGCCATCGGAAAATTTGAAAAAACCAGTCAAAAATCAAAATCAGGAATTTCCTTAGAAATGTATTTGGAAAAAAAAGACGCAACTAAATTTGAACCAACGTATAGAAATTCAAAACGGATGTTTGATTTTTTAGAAAAGGAAATAGGAGTGAAGTTTCCTTGGGGAATTTATAAACAAGCGCCTGTTCGAGATTTCTTGTATGCCGGAATGGAAAACACATCGGCAACGCTGTTCAATACCCGTTATGTGGTCGATTCTACAGGTTTTGAAGACAGAAGTTATACGAATGTCAATGCGCATGAATTAGCCCATCAATGGTTTGGGAATTTAGTCACTGCCGAAAGCGGAAAACACCATTGGTTGCAGGAAGGTTTCGCTACCTATTATGCGTTGCTGGCCGAAAAGGAAATCTATGGTGAAGATCATTTTTATTCAAAATTATATGAGTCGGCTTCACAATTAAAATTTGCTTCTCGAACGGATACCATTCCAGTTTTGAATGCCAAAGCCAGTTCATTGACTTTCTATCAAAAAGGCGCATGGGCACTTTTTGTTTTACACGAAGAAATAGGAGATAAGGCATTTAAAAAAGCGGTATCAAACTATTTGAAAAAACATGCATTTCAGAATGTGAATACAGAGGATTTCTTTATTGAAATCGAAAAAAAATTGAACTATGATTTGAATAATTTTAGTAAAGTATGGCTTGAATCTAGTGTTTTTAATACGCAACAAGCCAATAGGTTATTGGTTAAAAATAAATCAACTCAAGTACTGTTTGAAGTAGAGAATTTAAAAAACAAGCCGTTATTAGAGAAAAAGGATTTTCTTGAAAAAATAATGCAATCTGACGTTTATTTTTCGGTAAAAGAAGCGATTCTGAATCAATTGAAAAATGAAAAATGGGAAGATAAAATGAGTCTTTTTATTTTAGCTTTAGAAACTAAAAATGTGCAATTGCGCCAAACAGTTGCAGCAACATTGAATGAAATTCCGGAAAGTTTCAGAACGCAATATGAAACTTTATTAGACGACAAATCATATCAAACACAAGAACTGGCGCTGTATAATTTATGGAATAATTTTCCGGAGCAGCGGATTCAATATTTAGATAAATCAAAAAATTGGATAGGTTTTAATGATTATAATTTAAGGACTTTGTGGCTAACTTTAGCACTTTCGACACCAAATTATACGGATGAAAGACAAGCTTTGGAAACCGAATTAATACACTATTCATCCATAAATTATGAAGCGAATACCAGACAAAATGCTTTAGAGAAATTAATCGCTTTCAAAATAATAAATGACGTTGTTTTGAAAAATCTCGTAAATGCTACTACGCATCACATGTGGCAATTCACTAAATTTGGTAGAGATAACTTAAGAAAATTATTGACAAACCCGGTAATGAGAGTTTCTTTGGAAAGAATAGTTACTGATTTAAATGAGGCGGAACAATTTCAATTGAATCGATTATTGAAAGAATAAGTCGGAAATTGAGAGGGATTTAAAAACGCAAATACACTAATTTCAATCGATAATTCTTTTAGAAATTAGTGAATTTGAGTATTTTTTATGGCTGTACAATGTTTTACCACATCAAACTCACTTCATTTTTGATATAAGCTAAAGCAGCGTTGCTAGGCGATTGTTTTTCCATCAAATCGCTTAAAACTACTTCACGCAATTTATCAGCATTGTCAACACGATCACTCATGTTCGCTTTTCGAATCATTTGGATTGTTGCATTTTTTGCTGTAACAATAATTGTCCAACATTCATCTGACATATAGATTTGTTGTGTCAAATTATGTTCAAATTCTTGTTCGACATGCGCAATTATTAGATTTTCATAATCGTTTTTATCGTTAGAAATTGGAGAAATCCGAATTAATAACTTAGTGGGATTAATGCGTTCCAAATACAGAGACATTCGTTCATATGCCTGTAAACGCAGTGGCAAAGCCTCTTTTTGAACCTCTTTTTGTAACAACCAGCGCCTTGTATTTTGCTGATCTTTGAAATAAGAGTTAAATAAATAGTAGGCTACGCCGCCAGTAATTATTGAAGGAAGCGTGTAAGCGAGTATTTCTATGATTTTTGTTGAATCCATTTTATTATAAAAATTATTGGAGCAAAAATATACTTTTTTAGGAACAAATCAATTTCTATTTACTAGCAATAAATCAAACCGAATAGTATTTTTGTCCCTTGTAATAGCACTATTTAAAATTGAATACCATAATGGAGACTTATGTTCTAGTTTTACTTTGTTTGGCTGCCTTTGCGGCAGGATTTATTGATGCTATTGTTGGCGGTGGAGGACTGATACAAACCCCCATGGGATTGATCTTATTACCCAATTTGCCTGTTTCAACAGTTATAGGAACCTTGAAAGTTCCTGCTTTTAGTGGGACATCTTTTGCAGCGTATCAGTATTTGAAAAAGGTAGATATGAACTGGAAACTATTGTCGATTATGATGCTTTTGGCATTTCCTTCGGCATTTTTAGGCTCTACTTTATTGACGTATGTGAGCAATGATTTCATGAAACCGTTATTACTGGTTGTTCTTTCTTTTTTAGTGATTTATACCTACGCCAAGAAAAATTTTGGGCAACACATTGAAAAGAATCATTCTCCAAGAACTCAAATTTGGAATGCGATTGCAATCAGTTTTGTAGTTGGTTTGTATGATGGGTTTATAGGTCCAGGAACGGGAAGTTTTTTGGTAGTTGCTTTTATAGCCATCATGGGATTCGATTTTTTACATGCTTCCGCAAATGCCAAAATGGTAAACTTATCGACTAATTTTGGCTCTATCTGCCTTTTTATATTGAAAGGTAAAATCATTTGGGCGATTGCTATTCCAATGGCTGCCAGTAATGCTCTTGGCGGTTGGATTGGCGCTAAACTGGCCATCAATAAAGGAAATAGTTTTATCCGAATTTTCTTTTTGGTCTTAGTTGTGGGGACTTTAATTCGTTTTGCATACGATGTCTTTTTTAAAGATTAGCAACTTTGCTAATGGCTTTCTTTCAAGTTAGTTTTTGGTTAAATCAGAACTCATTATGATTGTAATTTAAACCTGTTTCTAAATCTTAAATTCTTATTTTTGCATAATAAATTTTAAATTTTTCCATGCATAAATATATCGATCAACTTAACGAAGCCCAACGTGAACCTGTTCTTCAAAAAGACGGGCCAATGATAATCATTGCTGGTGCGGGCTCTGGGAAAACGCGTGTGTTGACTATTAGAATTGCTTATTTGATGAATCAGGGCGTTGATGCCTTCAATATTTTATCGCTTACGTTTACCAATAAAGCGGCACGGGAAATGAAAACCCGAATCTCCCAAATTGTAGGAGCAAGTGAGGCCAAAAACCTTTGGATGGGCACATTTCACTCGGTTTTTGCTAGAATTTTACGTTCCGAAGCCGATCATTTGGGCTATCCTTCTAATTTTACAATTTATGACTCCCAAGATTCTTTGCGTTGTATCTCGGGCATTATCAAAGAAATGCAACTCGATCGAGATGTTTATAAACCAAAACAGGTTTTAAGCAGAATTTCCAGTTACAAAAACAGCTTGATTACCGTAAAAGCCTATTTTAATAATCCTGAATTACAAGAAGCGGATGCAATGGCTAAAAAGCCAAGATTAGGAGAAATTTATCAAAATTATGTTGATAAATGCTTCAAATCTGGCGCAATGGATTTTGATGATTTGTTGTTGAAAACCAATGAATTATTGACTCGTTTTCCAGAAGTTTTAGCTAAATACCAAAACCGTTTTCGTTATATATTGGTCGATGAGTACCAAGATACGAATCACTCTCAATATTTGATTGTTCGTGCATTGTCTGATAAATTTCAGAATATTTGTGTGGTGGGTGATGATGCGCAAAGTATTTACGCTTTTCGTGGTGCGAATATCAACAACATTTTAAATTTTCAGAAAGATTATGATGGTGTGAAAACCTTTAGACTGGAACAAAATTACCGTTCGACAAAAAATATAGTAGAAGCAGCAAATACGATTATCGATAAGAATAAGGTAAAACTGGATAAAATAGTTTGGACTGCTAATGATTTTGGCCCAAAAATAAAAGTGCACCGTAGCATGACCGATGCCGAAGAAGGGCGTTTTGTAGCCAGCACGATTTTCGAACAAAAAATGCAGAACCAGCTTAGTAACGGCTCCTTTGCCATTTTATATCGTACCAATGCGCAATCCCGTGCTATGGAAGATGCACTTAGAAAAAGAGATATTCCGTATCGCATTTATGGTGGTTTGTCTTTTTATCAAAGGAAAGAAATCAAGGATGTATTGTGTTACTTGCGATTGGTTATCAACCCAAAAGATGAAGAAGCTTTGGTGCGTGTCATCAATTATCCGGCTCGTGGAATTGGGGATACAACAGTCGAAAAACTTACGATTGCTGCCAATCACTACAAGCGTTCCATCTGGGAAGTAATGCAAAATATTGATAAAATTGACCTAAAACTGAATTCGGGAACCAAACAAAAATTGCAAGATTTTGTAACGATGATTCAGAGTTTTCAGGTTATTGATCAAAATCAAGATGCGTTTTTTATCACCGATCATGTGGCAAAAAAAACAGGATTGGTTCAAGAATTAAAGAAGGATGCTACTCCGGAAGGAATGGCTAAAATTCAAAATATAGAAGAATTATTGAACGGGATCAAAGATTTTACCGAAGGGCAAAAAGAAATCGATGGCGCTCGAGGCGCCTTGTCTGAGTTTATGGAAGATGTGGCATTGGCAACAGATTTAGATAAAGACACTAGTGATGAAGACCGCGTGGCTTTAATGACGATTCACTTAGCAAAAGGATTGGAATTCCCTCATGTTTTTGTGGTGGGAATGGAAGAAGATTTGTTCCCCAGCGCAATGAGTATGAGTACAAGAAGTGAACTCGAAGAAGAGCGTCGTTTGTTCTATGTGGCTTTGACACGTGCGGAGCATCAGGCGTATTTGACGTATGCACAATCGCGTTACCGTTGGGGGAAATTGACTGATAGCGAACCTTCGCGATTTATTGAGGAAATTGACGCACAGTATTTAGAATATTTAACGCCAGCCGAGTCCAATTACCGGTTTAAACCAATGATTGACAGTGATATTTTTGGAGATGTGGACAAATCTAAATTGCGTTTGGCAAAACCTGCCAACGGATCGCCGCCGACCAAATTTAGTTCAGATAATGAACCTAAAACTGAGATCAATATTCGTAAATTAAAACCTGTCAGTAGTAATGCACCATCTGGTAGTGCGAATTTGTTTGATAATAAATTGGTTGCCGGAAATGTTGTAATGCACGAACGATTTGGAAAAGGCAAAGTTTTAAACCTTGAAGGAGTGGGAGCGGATAAAAAAGCTGAAATCAAATTTGAAGTTGGTGGAATCAAAAAATTATTGTTACGCTTTGCGAAACTAGATATTATTGGATAGTACCGAGTGGTAGTTTTCCCTGTGCTCAGTGACCGTTTGAGTAAATTAAAATCAGATAACTGAAGTTTTAAAACAGGAAATCAAAAATTGTTAATTAAAAATCTTAAATCTGATGGCTCAATTTATAAAAATATACGAAAACAAACCCAACGAGGCCGCAATCGCAAAAGTGGTGAAGGTGCTCAAAGAGGGCGGTTTAGTGATTTATCCTACAGATACCGTCTATGGTTTGGGTTGTGACATTACTAATACCAAAGCGTTGGAACGCATTTCAAAGATTAAAGGGATAAAACTGGAAAAAGCTAATTTTTCCTTTATTTGTCACGATTTAAGCAATTTGTCAGATTATGTTCGGCAAATTGATACGCCCACATTTAAATTGTTAAAAAGAACTTTGCCTGGGCCGTACACCTTTATTTTACCTGGAAATAATAATTTACCAAAGGAATTTAAAAAGAAAACTACGGTGGGAATCAGGGTTCCAGATAATGAGATTGCATTAGCAATTGTGAAGTTGCTAGGGAATCCAATAGTTTCTACTTCTATTCACGATGATGATGATGTGATAGAATATACCACTGATCCGGAGCTTATTTTTGAGAAATGGCAAAACCTTGTCGATATGGTTATTGATGGCGGTTATGGTGATAATATGGGCTCTACGATTATTGATTTATCTGGCGACGAGCCAATTGTTGTTAGAGAAGGTAAAGGAAGTTTAGATATTTTATAAAATTTAAATATTTGGCAAAATATTTGCTTCTATTCTATAAATTTTTATATTTACTTAAAATTTACATTGCATTGATTTTAATAGTAATAGCATGTTATTCTTAATTATATTTAATTGGTTGTTAAAGAACAATTGAGGATACATAAGAGCAGGTTTTACGACCTGCTTTTTTTGTTTACATATTGGTCGAATTTAAATAATTGTTTAGTTTAAAAAGAAATAAGCATAAAAAAAACGCCCCAATTTTGAGGCGTTTACTTTTGAATATAAAGAAAAAATTATGGTCTTTGTTTTTTCATTTCTTTTTCAATCATGTCATAAAACTGATCGATTTTAGGTAAAACAACAATACGAGTTCTTCTGTTACGAGCTTTGTTTTCAGCTGAATCATTAGCTACCAAAGGAATGTACGAACTTCTTCCTGCTGCAATTAATTGTTCTGGTTTAACACCTAATTGGTTGGTTAATACACGAATGATAGAGGTAGAACGTTTTACACTTAAATCCCAGTTGTCTAATAAAATTCCAGTACCAATGTATGGAACATTATCAGTGTGGCCTTCAACCATACATTCAAAATCTGGCTTGTCATTAACAACTTTTGCTACTTTAGCCAAAACTCCTTTAGCTTTGTCAGTAACTTCATAACTTCCGCTTTTGAATAATAATTTATCAGCAATTGATATAAAAACAACCCCTTTTTCTACATTTATTTCGATATCTGGATCAGAAATTCCTACAGCACTTTTTAAACTCGTCACTACAGCAAGAGTTACACTATCTTTTTTAGTTAAAGCATCCTGCATTCTGCTGATTTTTAAATCTTTCTCTTTGATAGATTCTAACGCTTTTTCAATATTTTCAGCACCTTTTGTAGATAATATCGTCATATCTTTAGACGTACTTATCAATCCTTGATTTTGTTCTTTTAACAAAGACGCAGTTGCTGAAAGCGCTGCTTTTTCCTCTAAACAAGCATTTAATTTTACTGTAGCAGTATTTAATAAGTCCTGAGTTTCTTTATTTCTAGCTTCTAGCTCAGTATATTTCTTTTTAGAAACACACGAAGACAATAGCGCTAATACGGATAGTGCGATTACTATTTTTTTCATAAATGGTATTGATTTAATTAAATGTTAAAAACAAATTTACTTTTTTATATTTATTTTGTTCTAAATAAATCGTTAAAAACAACGACTTTCCTAATAAAATAGATGAAAACGATACTTTTTATGCAATAGTATTTTTGTTCTTGAAATTTTGTTCTTTTTTTATAATGAACTAAAAAAAGTTTGTAAAAAGAAAAATGAGCTTTTAATATTGCTACAAAATGTTTGAATTTTCCAGTCGCAAGAAATTGCATTCCTGCAATTCCATCTAGAACCATTCTGCCTAAAAGAATTGGATATAATTTATTTTCAGGAAGGTTTTTTGTCAACATCAATAAGGAGTTTCTGAAATTCAAAAATGTTTTTTTTGGATTTCCTTGCTGCAAAGTTGCTCCGCCTACATGATACACTACTGATTCTGAAATGTATTTTATTTTATGCCCTTTATTTAATGCGCGCCAACACAAATCAATTTCTTCCTGATGTGCAAAAAATTCGTCATCAAAGCCTTTTAATTCATTAAAAACACTACTTCTAATAAAAAAACATGCGCCACTTGCCCAAAAAATCTCTATGTTGTCATTGTACTGGCCAAGGTCCTTTTCGATAGTGTCAAATATACGACCACGACAATACGGATACCCAAATTGATCTATAAAACCACCTGCAGCGCCTGCGTATTCAAAATATTCTTTGTTTTTAAAATCCAATATTTTAGGCTGAATTATAGCCGTATTGGGTTCGTTTAAAAAAGTTGTTAGTATGGGTTGCAACCACTTCTCTGTCACTTCAATATCAGAGTTTACCAAAGCATATAGTTCTGCATCGACTTGTTTTAATGCTTCGTTGTAACCGCTGGCAAAGCCCAGATTGCCTTTGTTTTCAATAATCCTAACGGATGGGAAATGTGCTTTAACATAAGCAATAGAAGTATCTGTTGAGGCATTATCCGCAACATAAATAACTGCATCTGGTGAATTTTTTACAACAGAGGGCAAAAATTGTTCTAGCAATAAAACTCCATTCCAATTCAGTATAACTACAGCTATTTTCATAACAATTTTTGATTATTCTATTTTATACGTTGGCAATTCATGTAGGAATTGATATTTTTCATTTTCAAAATCCATTTGGCAAAAGTAGTGATTCAAACCATTGGTTACCATCAAATATTGAGCATTCATCGTCATATTATAACGAGCAATTTGGTCAAAAGTAGCTTGTGCAATTTTTACTTCGGGCGCTTTGCATTCGATTAGAATAAAAATGGAACCATCAGAATTGAAAACCACGACATCGTACCTTTTGCGCAAGCCATTGACTTTTAAAACCTTCTCTACGTTAATCAATGATTTTGGGTATTTTTTTTCTTCCAATAAAAATTGGACAACATGTTGACGAACCCATTCCTCTGGAGTAAGAATGATAAATTTTTTCCTGATTTCATCAAAAATGGAGACTTTATTTTCGCTATTTTTGAATCGAAAAGTATAGGAAGAAAAATTTAATTGCTGCATAAAGCAAAAATATAAAATAGTTTGAAGTTTCAGGTTTAAAGTTTCAAGTTTTAGAACTTAGAGACAGAGCGCTGCAACTAAATACTGAACATTTGAAAAATGGACGAGGTTTTAAAAATTGTAAATGACATTAAAAACGGGAACATCAAACCAATTTATTTTTTGATGGGCGAAGAACCGTATTATATCGATAAATTATCTGATTTTATTGAAGAAAAAGTTTTGACCGAAGAAGAAAAAGGTTTTAATCAAACTGTTTTATACGGCAGAGACGTTTCAATAGAAGATATTATTTCGACAGCCAAACGCTACCCCATGATGGCAGAACGTCAAGTGGTCATTGTTAAGGAGGCACAAGATTTAATCCGAACAATCGACAAATTAGAAAGTTATGCCGAAAACCCTATGACAACTACGGTTTTGGTATTTTGCTATAAATACAAAACACTTGATAAACGTAAAAAAGTAACTAAATTACTAGCTAAAAATGGTGTCGTTTTCGAAAGTAAAAAACTATATGACAATCAAGTTGCCGACTGGATTAAGCGCGTTTTGGCTGGTAAGAAATATCAAATCGAACCCAAGGCTAACGCAATGCTGGTTGAATTTCTGGGAACCGATTTGAGTAAAATAAATAACGAACTAGAAAAGCTACAAATTATTTTGCCAGTAGGAAGTACTATAACTCCCAAACATATTGAAGAAAATATAGGTTTCAGCAAAGATTTTAACGTATTTGAATTGCGAAAAGCATTAGGCGAACGCAGCCAGCTAAAGGCTTATATCATTGCGGATAACTTTGCTCAAAATCCAAAAGACAATCCAATGGTTGTGACCACGGGTTTAGTCTTTAGTTTCTTTATACAATTGTTGAAATACCATGGTTTAAAGGATAAAAATCCAAAAAATGTAGCCTCAGTTTTAGGTATAAATCCGTTTTTTATGAAGGAATATGACGTAGCTCTAAAAAATTATCCCATGAAAAAAGTAAGCCAAATAGTGGGAGCTTTACGAGATATTGACGTAAAAAGTAAAGGTGTTGGAGCCAATGCTTTATCTCATTCTGATTTATTAAAAGAAATGCTTTATAAAATATTTAATTAAAGCGTAAAAAATCTCGATATTTGCATTTCTAAAAAAACAAATATACCTCAATTATGGGAATGAATAAAAACACTATTTTAGGTTGGGCAACCTTGATTATGATTGTAATGGGATTATTGCTAATTGCATTAGGTGCTTTTAGATATGATGACGTTGCAGGATGGGGATTTGCCGCTGTAGGTGTTGGATTTTTAGCTAATGCTTGGGTATTTAGTTCACTTAAAGGAAGACTTTAATAATTATTTTAAATAAATTTTAAATTAAAAAAGAAAATGGCAGACGATAAGAAAGTTATATTCTCAATGTCAAAATTGAGTAAAACCTATCAGGGAGCAGATAAACCAGTGCTTAAAAATATTTATTTGAGTTTCTTTTATGGAGCAAAAATTGGTATTTTGGGTCTAAATGGTTCTGGAAAATCTTCTTTATTGAAGATTATCGCGGGAGTTGATAAAAATTATCAAGGAGATGTAATTTTTGCTCCAGGTTATACTGTTGGATATTTAGAACAAGAACCGATTCTTGATGATAGCAAAACGGTTATCGAAATTGTAAGAGAGGGCGTTGCAGAAACTATGGCAGTTTTAGACGAATTCAATAAAATCAATGATAGTTTTGGTTTACCTGAAGTTTATGAAAATGCCGATAAGATGGAGCAATTGATGGATCGTCAAGCGCTTTTGCAAGACAAAATTGATGCATTGGGTGCTTGGGAAATCGACACTAAATTAGAAATTGCAATGGATGCTTTGCGAACTCCAGAAGGCGATACTCCAATCAAGAATTTATCTGGTGGGGAACGCCGTCGTGTAGCTTTGTGTCGTTTATTGTTGCAACAACCTGACGTTTTGCTGCTCGATGAGCCTACGAATCACTTGGATGCAGAAAGTGTCCTTTGGTTAGAACAACATTTAGCACAATACGCGGGAACTGTAATTGCAGTAACGCACGATAGGTACTTTCTAGACAATGTGGCGGGTTGGATTTTAGAACTTGATAGAGGAGAAGGTATTCCTTGGAAAGGGAATTATTCGTCTTGGTTAGACCAAAAATCAAGCCGTATGGCACTAGAAGAAAAAGTAGCTTCTAAACGTAGAAAAAACTTAGAACGAGAGTTGGATTGGGTTCGCCAAGGGGCCAAAGGACGTCAGACGAAACAAAAAGCGCGTTTGCAGAACTACGATAAATTATTGAACGAAGACCAAAAACAACTGGATGAAAACTTAGAAATCTATATTCCAAATGGTCCGCGTTTAGGAACTAATGTTATTGAAGCCAAAAATGTTGCCAAAGCTTTTGGAGATAAATTATTGTATGATAATTTAAATTTCACCTTGCCTCAAGCAGGAATTGTTGGAATTATTGGGCCAAACGGTGCTGGTAAATCAACTATTTTCAAAATGATAATGGCCGAGCAAAAACCAGATTCAGGTGAATTCTCCATTGGTGATACTGTAAAAATCGCTTATGTTGATCAAGCGCATTCTAATATTAATCCAGACAAGTCCATCTGGGAAAACTTTGCTGACGGTCAGGAATTAATCATGATGGGAGGAAAACAAGTAAATTCCAGAGCGTATTTGTCTCGATTTAATTTTGGTGGCGGAGAACAAAACAAGAAAGTTTCCATGCTTTCCGGTGGAGAACGCAACCGTTTGCACCTAGCAATGACTTTAAAAGAAGAAGGAAACGTACTTTTGCTGGATGAGCCTACGAATGATTTAGATATCAACACACTTCGTGCCTTAGAGGAAGGTTTAGAAAGTTTTGCAGGTTGTGCGGTAGTTATTTCTCACGACAGGTGGTTTTTGGACCGAATTTGCACGCACATTCTTGCTTTTGAAGGTAACTCTGAAGTGTATTGTTTTGAAGGTGGATTCTCTGAATACGAGGAAAATAAGAAAAAACGTTTGGGTGGAGATTTAACACCAAAACGATTGAAATACAGAAAATTAATCAGAAGTTAATTCTGCCAGATTATTTTTTAATAATTAGAGGATGTCCAATTTGGACATCCTTTTTTTTAGTTATTTTTTTGCTTTTTTATCGGAATTCATCATGATTAAAACCGAAATAATCAAGCCAATGATTACTAAACCGAATACCACAAGCATTATAAAGGTTCCATTGTCCCAGGAGAAAAGTGTAGTGTCTTTCATGATATATTTGTTTTAAGTTTGAACAAAAATACTATCCTTATACATGAAAATGTATGATAATTATCATGTATGAATTATTCTAAGAACTTTGCATTTAATTCCTTTGTTGGGATGATACAACTTTCCGTTTTGCCAAACCATTTGTAGCGATTTTTTGCTATATAATCGTAAATAGTATTGTTGAAAGAAGTAGGTAAAACCGAAAATAGTGAGGTTAAATAGAATAGTCCACCTAGTTTTTTTGCGATTTCAAAGGCCGCTTCTGATTTATAATAGTAAGCCAAACCCGGTTCAAAGAGGATTATACTATCTGTTTTTTGAGTGTCTATTCCTAAATGTTTGATGATTTCTTGACCTAAATCAGATTGTATGGCTACGAATCTAAAAATATCATTGGTACCGTATTTAATGATGAATTGAACTGCGGAATTACACAGATTGCAAACACCATCAAAAAGAATAATTTTTTTGTCTTTAGGAATATTGAGCATTTTCTTGTTTAGTTTATCATTATGAGAATCGTACGCCATCGTATTATGTTGCTCAACTTGTTTCCTGTTAGTACGATTGCTTCGTTCCTCGCAATGACTTATGTTAGTCTATAGGAAAGTTATTCCGTCATTATATCTTTAATTTCTTCAAATAAATCTTTCCAAGTTGGGTTTATAGAACGAATTAAAGTATTTTTTGTTTCTCTTGAACCTGCTTTTATTTGTTTTTCTCTAGCTATAGCATCACCAATCCATTGAAATTGCTCATAATAAACTAATACATTCACATTATAACGGGCAGAAAATGAAGTAGGACGTCTTTTTTCTTTGTGCTCTAGAATTCTTTGTGGCAGATTAGACGTGACGCCTGTATAAACTTCGGTTTGGTATTTATTAGTGATGATATAGATAAATCCAGGTTTCATGTTTTTTTATTTGAATTTGTCATTGCGAGGAACGAGGCAATCACATTAAGTTGCTCAATTTGTATCCTAAATTAGTAAGATTGCTTCGTTCCTCGCAATGACTTGAACCTACTTTTTCCCCGCTTCAACAAATTCTAATGCTTCCAGACTTACTTTTGAAGTAAAAACACCATAATTTACAGTTGCTTTGTTTTTTTCGATACTGTCAATTGTTCCTACCGCTTTTCCATCAAACATGCGCACACGGTCACCAATTTTTAAAACTGGCTTAGGTTTTTCAACAACAACTTTTAATTTTTTCTCTTTCTTTTCCTTCCGTATTTCCTCGACTTGCACAGTTACCTCTTGAATAACCTCTTTTTTCTTCTCAATAATTGCCTTTGACTCCTTGATGGTAGCTTTTTTACGTTTAGAATTTTCGATTTCAATAATTCTCATGAATTCGCAAAGCAGTTCTTTTTTATTTTTATTATTGAAATATTTTTCTGAAATGTCTTCAATTTTTTGACCTATGTAAATTGTTTTTTGATTGCTATCGTACAATTCTTGATAACTCTCCAGTTTTTGCTTTATTTTTACATTAATAGTTTCCAGTTTCTTGCCTTCTTCTCGTGCTTTGATCTCTTCCTCTTTTAGTGTTTGTGAGGTTTTTTCCATTTTTGAACGTTCTTTTTGGAGCGTAGCAATAGTTTTATCAAAACGTACTTTTCCGACTTCTATTTTCTTTTTTGCTCTGTTGATTAAGCTGAAAGGGATTCCGTTTTTTAAAGCGACCTCAAAGGTGAAGGAACTTCCCGCTTGTCCCAAAGCCAATTTATACATGGGTTCTAATGTTTTTTCATCAAAAAGCATATTGGCATTGGTAGCAAAAGGCAATTCGTTAGCCAGAATTTTTAGATTAGAATAATGCGTGGTAATGATTCCAAAAGCTTCTCGATGGTAAAATTCTTCTAGGAAAATTTCGGCAAGCGCACCACCTAATTCAGGATCAGAACCTGTACCAAATTCATCAATTAAAAACATAGTTTTACTATTGCACTTTTTCAAGAAATAGTTCATGTTCTTTAATCGGTAACTGTATGTACTTAAATGATTTTCAATAGATTGATTGTCACCAATGTCTGTTAAAATTCGATCAAAAAGAAATGTTTCACTGCGTTCATGAACGGGAATTAACATGCCGGATTGTAACATTAATTGCAGTAAACCAACTGTTTTAAGTGAAATTGTTTTTCCACCTGCGTTAGGACCAGAAATAACTATGATTCTGTTTTCTTGATCCAGCTCAATAGTTTGCGGATGTGTAATTTCGTTTTTTTGTTTGTTGTTCAAATACAAAATAGGATGGTACGCTTCTCTAAAATAAAGTCTGCGTTCCTCAGTTATTGTTGGTAATATCCCATTGATTCTATTAGCATATTTTGCTTTTGCAGCAATTACATCAATATCACTCAAGAAATCCTGATATTGAATTAGTAAATTTAAATAGGGCCGAATTTGATTGGATAATAATTTCAATATTCGATTGATTTCCTCTTTTTCCTCATACTCTAAATTACTTAATTCTCTAGAATATTGCAAAGTGGCTTCGGGTTCGATGTAGGCAATACTTCCCGTTTTAGAGCTACCCATGATAGAACCTTTGACTTTACGACGGTACATGGCTAAAACGGCCAAAACCCTTCTGTTTTGTACAAAACTCTCTCTAATATCATCAAGATACCCTAATGAATTATAATGTGTCAAGGCGGTTCCAAAGCTCTGATTTACCTTACCTCGAATAGCGTTCATGCCTCTTCGAATGTTCAACAAATCAGGAGATGCGTTGTCTTTTATTTCGCCGTATTTATCCACCACATCGTCGACCATGATGATGATGTCCTTAGTAAGTTCTACTTGGTTTGCTCTTAAGTTTAAATTAGGGTAATAATCTTCAAATTTTCTTAAAAAAGTCAACAGGAAATTTACAGTAGAAGAGATTGTAGCTATTTTTCTGAAACTATTTACTTCTAGAAAACTGTCTTCAATGGCTAGGAATTTTATCTCATGCGTAATGGCATCAAAACCGTGATTGGGAATGGCATTGTTATTTTGGAAAGACGAAACATATTCTGAGGTTTGCAATAAGGCGCGCATCAAGGTATCTTTATCTTTGAAAGGAGTTATATCTAAGGCTTTTTCCTTTCCAATGTCTGTATTACAGATGGTTGATATGGTTTCGAGTACAGTTGGAAATTGTAAATCTTGTAATGTTTTTTCAGTTATGGATATCATCTAGGTGTAGAATTCATTTTAAAACAAAAATAGTTAATAACTACGACTATTTAACAGTTCTTCACAAAGTTTTAAAGAATGTTTATTGCCGTTTGTACTATATAAAAATTGATTTGAAACGTATATTTGCACTACAAAACGTGTTTATGCAAATCAATCTCATTACCACTTGGCAAACTATTTTATCGGACGAAATCAAAAAACCTTATTTTCAGGAATTGATGGAATCTGTTGATGAGGAATATAAAAACGATACGTGTTATCCTCCGAAAGAATTGATTTTTAATGCGTTGAACTTTTGTAGTTTCAAAGATGTAAAGGTTGTTATTATTGGTCAAGACCCATATCATGGCAATGGCGAAGCAAATGGTTTGTGTTTCTCTGTGAATGACGGTATTCGAATTCCGCCGTCTTTGCGTAATATTTTCCGGGAGATGAGCGATGATTTAGGTACTGTTTTATTTCCCACCTCTGGAAATCTAGATTTTTGGGCTACACAAGGTGTGTTGTTGTTAAATAATACGCTGACTGTTCGTAAAGACACGGCTAACAGCCACAAACACTTAAAATGGAATGTTTTTACAGATGCTGTGATTCAGAAAATTTCAGAGGAGAAGGAGCATGTTGTGTTTTTGTTGTGGGGAGGTTTTGCTCATAAAAAAGGTCTTAAAATTGACAGAAACAAACATTTGGTTTTAGAATCGGGACATCCATCGCCGTTAAGCGCCAATCAAGGAAAGTGGTTTGGTAATAAGCATTTTAGTAAAACAAATGTGTACTTAGAACAACATAACAAAGGAACTATAGATTGGATTGAAAAAATCTAACAAAAGTAATTTTCCCAATCGTAGGCTACTTTGCGTGACTGATGGCAGTGGAGCTCTTTTAGGAAAGGCTTTTTTGCCTTGAATAAAAAGCGGGAACGAACAGCAGGACCCGAAGCTTTTGCGGAGGGACACGCCCAAATGTGCATTAAAAAAGGTGAATTATAGTCTAATACTATTCGAATTGGAATATTTATTTTTTAATAATTTCCTCTAAAACGGCTTTATCGGAATAATTAATAACTTTTAGAGTTACTTCTTGGTTTTTGATTGTTTTACCCTCAATGATGTATAATTTCCCTTTTTTTAAAACGATATTACTGTTGTCAAAATCTACATCACCAAATTGCAAGGTATTTTTTATATCAGCAGTATCAATCCATTTTTCAGCCAAAATTATAGAAGCTTTATTGGAGTAATAGAAGGGTTTGTTCCTTAAATCATTTAAAACTCTTGCGTTTGGAAAATAGTTGCAACGGGTATCTTTACCACTGAAAACTAAGGCTACAAAAAACAAACCGATAACCAAACCTACCAAATAATAGGCAAAACGATGTATGAATTTCATGAATTAAATTTTTTGCAAAGGTAGCTGAATGTTTTGTTAAAAAACAATTAAATTGATGTCGTTGTTAGGCAAGTCGAACCAATCACCTATGGCGCTATTTGTCAAGATTCCGTGGTACATGTAGACCCCATTTTTTAATCCTTTATCGCAACGAATCGCACTTTCGATGCCACCATCTGCAGCTATTTGCAACAAATAAGGCGTTATGATATTGCTGATGGACAAGGAGGCAGTTTTAGAATAACGAGAGGGAATATTGGGTACACAATAGTGTAAAACATTACTTTTTATAAACGTAGGTTTTTCGTGAGACGTTACTTCTGAAGTTTCAAAACAACCACCAGTATCGATGCTTACATCTACAATTACGGCACCGTTTTTCATGTTTTCGACCATAGTTTCAGTAACAACAACAGGGCAACGGTCTTTTCCTCGCATGGCTCCAATTGCCACATCACATCGTCTCAAGGCTTTTAACAAGGCTTTTGGTTGTATTGTGGAAGTAAAAATTCGTTGGTTCAAATTATTTTGTAATCGGCGTAATTTTGTGATGGAATTATCGAATACCTTGACATTTGCACCTAAACCTATGGCAGTTTTAGCGGCAAATTCGCCTACTGTTCCTGCCCCAATTATAACAACATCAGTAGGAGGCACTCCTGTTATGTTACCAAATAAAAGTCCTTTACCAAATTCATTCGTAATCATTAACTCAGCTGCAATAAGGATGGACGCAGTTCCTGCAATTTCGGATAAAGACTTTACCGCAGGATAAGTTCCACCTTCATCTTTGATGTATTCAAAAGCAAGAGCGGTAATTTTCTTTTTGGTCAACGCTTCAAAATAGGTTTTTTTTCTGGTTTTTAATTGTATGGCAGACAGTACAATGGTTTGCGGGTTCATCAACTCAATTTCGGCTAAAGTCGCTGGCTCAACTTTTAGAATCATCGGGCAAGTGAATACTTTTTTAGTATCACTGGTCACTTCAGCACCTGCATCACAATATTCCTTATCGGTATAACTAGAATTTAGACCAGCTCCAGCTTCAATCATTACCCGATGGCCGTGGTAAGTGAGCGAGTTTACAGCGTCTGGCGTCAGGCAAATACGGCGTTCTTGGTAACTAGTTTCTTTTGGAATACCAATGAAAAGTTCACTTTTTTGTCTTGCAACTTCCAGTTTTTCTTCTTGAGGTAAAAGCTGTTGCTTGGTAAATGGCGTTATAGTAATTGACATTGATGTTGATAAATTAAGGGTACAATTTACGCAAAAAGTTTTAAAAATTTTGCAACTTTAATTTTGTTGAATTATTTTGAAGTTTATCCAGTTTCACTGGATAGTTCGCTCCATTTTGATATCAGCTCTTTCATATATACCTTCTTCCAAGGGAATTTCAACAAAACCAAATTTTTCATATAAATGTATAGCAGATACCAACTTTCTGTTGGAATATAAAATCAGTTTGTCCCATTTTTTTTCTTGGGCAAATGTTATACAATGGTTTAGCATTTTTGTTCCAATTCCTAATCCTTGCACACCATCGGTAACAGCCATTTTACTTAACTCGAAGGTCGAATCGTCCATTTTTATAAGAGAAACCGTACCGATAATAGCTTTATTATGTTTGACATAAAAAATAAATCCCCCTTTGTCAATAATTTGCCCTTGTGGATCCGAAAGCACAATTTCATCTTTGGGTTCTACTTTGAAATATTTGGTAAGCCATTCTAAGTTTAAGATTTTTATAGGAGCGGCTAATTCAGCCGAAAAAGGAATGATTTCAATGATAAGATCTGCGTTCATGATCAAATTTTTATTTCAGTGTTAAAGAACGTGTTCCGTCAGGAAGCAATGAGATTGTAATAACCGAATGAACTTCTGGAATTAAATTGGGAATTTTTTCTGCCCACTCTATAAAACACCAATTTCCAGAATACAAATAATCATCAACTCCCATATCTAAAGCCTCTTCTTCTTTGTTTAATCTGTAAAAATCAAAATGATAGATTAATGTATTGTTATTGGTCTCATATTCGTTGACCAAAGAAAAAGTCGGACTGCTTGTGGCGCCAGTTACGCCTAGTGTTAGGCACAATTGCTTGATTAATGTGGTTTTACCCACGCCCATTTCTCCATGAAAAAGAATTATTTTATTAGGCTTTTCGGCTATGATTTTTTGCGCAACTTCTTCGAGTTGGTCAATAGAAAAAATGGTATTCATGAATTAAGTATTTATTATTCAGTGGTTAATAGGTTATTGCGAGGAACGAAGCAATCGCACTAACAAGACACAAGTTGAGCAACTTAATGTGATTGCTTCGTTCCTCGCAATGAATAGTAAAAATCGAGCTTGACTACTTATTTTGGATTAAAAACTAAAAACGGAATAATCATTTCTTCTAATGATATTCCACCGTGCTGATACGTATTTTTGTAATAACTCACATAATGATTGTAGTTGTTCACGTAGGCTAAAAACAAATCATTTTTTGCAAAAATATAAGAACTACTCATATTAATGGTAGGCAAGCCAATATTTTTTGGTTCTTTTACAGCATAGACATCTTTGTGTTCGTAGGTTAAACTGCGACCTGTTTTGTACCGTAAATTTAAGCTTGTATTTTTATCACCCACAACTTTCGATGGATTTTTTACATTGATGGTTCCGTGATCAGTAGTCAAAATCAATTTGAACCCCATTTTTTGGGCCTGTTGTATAATTTCTAATAAAGGTGAATTCTTGAACCAACTCAACGTTAGTGAGCGATAGGCCTTGTCATCAGAAGCTAATTCTTTCACTACATCCATTTCAGTTTTAGCGTGAGAGAGCATATCAACAAAGTTATACACAATAGTTACTAAGTCGTTATCTTTTAAAGCTTTGAAGCTTTCGGCTAATTTTTTACCACCAGCAAGACTTGTTATTTTAAAATAGTCCTCCTTAAGATCTAATCCCAACCGTTTTAATTGAGCGGTCAAAAACTCTGCTTCAAAAAGGTTTTTACCCCCTTCTTCGGGATCGTTTTTCCAATACTGAGGGAACTGTTTTTCCATTTCCAAGGGCGTTAAACCCGAGAAGATAGCGTTTCGCGCATATTGTGTCGCCGTAGGAAGAATAGAATAGTAGGGCACTTCTTTCTCTAATTTATAGTAATTTCCTACTACACTTTCAAAAGTTTTCCATTGGTCATAGCGAAGATTATCAATTACAACAAATAAAATGGGCTTGTCCTTTTTCTTGAGTTCTGGAAGCACTAATTCTTTGAATAACGTGTGCGATTGAACTGGTTTATCCGCTTTTGGAGCAAACCAATCCTCATAATTGCGCTCGATGAATTTTCCAAATTGGGAATTGGCTTCTGTTTTTTGAGATTCTAGAATTTCAACCATACCTTGGTCGTCAATATTCTCTAATTCCAATTCCCAAAAAATCAGTTTTTTATACAATTCTATCCAGTCTTCATAGGAATTTACCATTGCCATTTCCATGGTGATTTTTCTAAATTCCTTTTGATAATCCAGCGTTGTTTTTTGAGAAATCAATCGGGAATGATCCAAGTTTTTTTTCAAACTCAATAAAATTTGATTCGGATTCACAGGTTTGATTAAATAATCTGCGATTTTAGAACCTATGGCTTCCTCCATAATATATTCTTCCTCACTTTTGGTGATCATAATCATAGGAACCGTAGATTTTTTTTCCTTCATATCTGAAAGTGTTTCCAAACCACTCATTCCGGGCATGTTTTCATCTAAAAAAACAATATCAAAATTATTTTCTTCAAATATTGTGATGGCATCAAGTCCATTATTACAAGTGGTTACCTCGTAATTTTTCTTTTCTAGAAATAATATATGTGGTTTCAAAAGGTCGATTTCATCATCTACCCAAAGTATTTTTATTTTATTCATAAGGCGGATTTACAAGTGTTCAGTAGAACAAGATTAAAGTGCCAAATTACATTTTTTTGCAACTGTATTCTGCTAATATTTTGATAATTTTTGACAAAATACAGGACACTAACACTGAACTCAAGTTCTATTTTATTATTTTTTTTATAATTCTAAGACTGTTTTAAATCGTAGTTCATTTGAAAAATTGAATTTTTAAAATCAAATAAAACGGTGGTATTTTTTTTGAAAATACTTAGAAATATACTGTAAAAGGATCGTTTTAATATGACTTCACTGAAATAAGTAGTTTGCACGAGAGTTTGTAATTTATAGTATTAGCTTTATTTTTTAATAAATTTGACTGTTTAGCAAGTATGCTGACCCCCAAAATTCGGACAATATATCCCGACTAATTTAGATAGGAATAAAAACCTTAAATTAGCACTAATATGTCAAGAACAAGACGAACCTTCGGAAAAGACTTCAAAGCCAAAGTTGTTTTGGAAGCCTTAAAAGAGAAAGATACCATCGAGGTATTAGCAAAAAAATACGAGTTGCTGCCCAACCAAATTTCAATGTGGA
>NZ_JBLVPU010000021.1:0-68494 GCF_048286735.1 Flavobacterium frigidum
AATAATCATAAAGCGAGTTTTAATAGAACGAAGTTTAAATGTAGTTTAAATAACATATATTTACTCCATGAGTAACAAAATACAGTTTGTTTGGAGGTTTTTAGACGAACTGACGTTGGCAGTAATATTTGAAAAACAGAAAACTTATCTAAAATCAATAAAAATGAAAAAAATATTTTTACTCTTACTAATTTTAAGTTGCTTTAATTTGAATGCTCAAATAAAAGGGAACAACAAAATTAATGGTAAATGGCTTGTAAATTTATCATTACCAGACATTGGTGTGGTTACAACTATTTTAGAAATTGAGAGTGAGGCCAATACCTACAAAGCATTTTCGAGAAAAGATGCCGACAAATTGCTACTAGGAAAAGCAAAAGCACCACTGATGCGAGGAATGAGCAATTTTAAAAATGGTTCGCTTATACGGGTTGAAAAAGGTGAATTTACTGAAGAAGATGATGTAGTTAAACTTAAAGGTGTTTTGGTATCGTCGATGGGGAACTACAATTTTATTGGAGAAATTATAAAAGATAGCATTAATATTGCGTTAAGTAAAAAAAATCTTAAAACAATTGGAAATGTTATCGGTAGCAGAAAAAATGTTAAATTACCACTTGAAGATTATTCTAAATTATTTGCAGAAGCAATAAATAAAACAAGAGATAAAATTTATAGAAAATCTTTACTTGAAGAAAATGAATGGAAAAAATTTATTGAGAATATGAATGAAATTATTCCAGATATTCACGATGATTTAGAAATGGTAAGTGCATTCTATTATTTCGGCAATAAATTGAAAACATCACATTTTGCCCTTCTTAAATCATTATCTAAGGACGAAAATAATATAACAAAAAAGAACTGTGTTGCTTTTGAAGAAAAATCTATTAGCACAGGATATTTAAAAATCAACTCTTTTGATGGTTCATCATCCGAAATGGATAGTATTTTTAAAATAGTTATTTCCAAAAACTACAAAAATCTTATAGTCGATTTAAGAGATAATTCTGGGGGAACAGTAGAATCTGGAATGACATTTGCAAATTATGTATTTGCAAAACCAATAAATGGAGGGTTATTTTTAACTCAGAAATGGTTTAATAAAAACAATAAAATACCTAGTTTAACGCAGTACGATCAATTTGATTTTTTTAGTAAATCAAATTACGAATTGATTATTAATGGCATTCACAATAAAGAAGGTTTGTATCTTAAGGTAATTCCAAACGATATTAATTATAAAGGAAACCTTTTTATATTAACAAATACAAAAACAGCAAGTACTTGTGAACCATTGGTATATGAATTAAAAACTCAAAAACGAGCAACCATTGTCGGCACAAAAACCGCTGGAGCCATGCTAAATGCGGAAAAATTTAGTTTGCTTAATAATTTTTACATGTACATACCAACTGCTGATTATTACACTTCTGATGGATATAGAATTGAACAAAATGGGGTTTTGCCTGACATAGAAACAAAATCGGAGGAAGCATTGGAAAAAGTAATTAACGAACTAATAAAAAATTAATACTTCTGCCAACAGCTAGAGTTTCGTTGCGTGCGCAGCACGAACAATGAAACTCCGGTTGAACGGAACCGGTCATTGGCAGGAACTATGGAGTTATCGTAAAGTTTAGAGAGAGAATTTCAAGAGGCAAGTGTGCCTCTTTTTTTGTGGGGTAAAATCAAGATGGTTTTTACGTGTTTTCCTGTGCCAAAGTTTCGGGATTAGGCATACATGCCCTTACCCACAAAATTAGCTTTTATAGGGAATAGTGTTTTGGCCACCGCCAAGATACCATCCCGACGCTTCGGGAGGTGGACCACGCTGGTCAAAAACCGCTATCCGATGTAAATTGCCCATTTTACAACACGGACATTTAGGCAAAAAAGGCTTCTTTTCTACTTTTTTTTAACACTTTTACCTTAAGCTTTTCCTGTAAAAGCTTCAATTTTTGACGCTTCCAGAGCCTGTCCCGTTTTTGCGGGATACTGCTCAAAAAACCATAATGCCATATTTTCACACCCGAGTCCATAGGGCGAACTGACGAAGTAAAACGTTTAGGCAAAATATGCAACGCAAACCGCCGAATAAACTCCAGATGCATAAGTGTAATTTATTTTTTAGCTCCCGCTACCCGGTAATCCTTGAAAACAAAAGTCACATTTTGCCCCTCAATGCTTTTGATTCTCTGGTAGCTAATGGGATTTTTATGGGTGTAACCTACTAGATATGCCACCACTGACTTTATACTTCCAAAAGGTTTCTTTGCAAATACAACTCATTTGAATACTAATATATACGAAAAATCTCCTTTTAATACCAATTTTTTGCTATATTAGAGCATAATAAAACGGAAGATTTTCCACAGACTGACGAACATTACCAGAAAGCGCAAAAACGCACGTTGTAAACCCCTACAAATAAGAAAATTTTATCATTTCTATAATAATTTCATCCATTTAAAGTATTTTTGTAATAGACTTACATTGGAGCTAAATCTATATGAAAAACATTGACAAGAATAGTTTAGAAAACGCATATCGATTGTTTGAATCGAACGATATTGACAAAATAGAAATCGGAAATACAAAAGGCCTCAGAGAGATACACCGCTATCTATTTTATGGTTTATATGATTTTGCTGGAGAAATAAGAAAACTCAATATTTCAAAAGGCGGTTTTAGATTTGCAAACGCTTTATATCTAATTGAAATTTTAGTGAAGATCGAGCAAATGCCAGAAAACAATTTTCAAGAAATTATTGCTAAATATGTCGAGATGAATATTGCTCATCCTTTTATGGAAGGTAACGGAAGATCTATGAGAATTTGGCTAGATATGATTTTAAAAAACAGACTTAAGAAAGTTGTAAATTGGCAACTTGTTGACAAAACTCTTTATTTACAATCAATAGAAAGAAGTCCTATTAATGATTTGGAATTACGGACTTTATTACAAGAAAATCTATCTAACGAAGTTAACGATAGAGAAATTATCTTCAAGGGAATTGAACAGTCATATTATTATGAAGGCTACGAAAAAGAGGAAGAATAAATTTTTAGGAAAAGCGTCTTCTGGTAACAGATAAGGTTTTGTTGCGGCTGCAACCCGAACAATGAAACGTGCATTGAACAGCTAGTATTGTTTTTACGGTAAAACCGATTATAGGCCGTCAACACTTATGGAGTTATCGTAAAATTTAGAGAGAGAATTTCAAGAGGATCTAGTATCCTCTTTTTTTTTGAAGTAGTTTTAATTTGTTTTTTTTGAGTGTTTTCCTTTCCCGAAGTTTCGGGATTAAGCACAAATGACCTTACCCATAATTTAGCTTTTACAGGGAATAGTGTTTTGGCTACCATCAAGATACCACGCTGGTCAAAAACCATTATCACAAGTAAATTGCCCGCCTGTCCGCCACGGAGGATACAACACGGACATTTAGGCATAAAGCTCTTTTTTTCTACTTTTTCTAGCACTTTTACTTTGAGTTTCTCTTGTAAAAGCTTCAATTTTTGACGTCCCGTTTTTACGGGATGCTGCTCAAAAAATCGTAATGACGGATCTTCACACCCGAGCCCATAGAGCGAACTGACGAAGTAAAACGTTTAGGCAAAATATGCAACGCAAACCGCCGAATAAACTCCAGATACATAAGTGTAATTTTTTTTTAGCTCCCGCTACTCGATAATCCTTGCAAACAAAAGTCACATTTTGCCCGTCGATGCTTTTGATTCTCTGGCTGGTAATGGCAATTTTATGAGTGTATCTTCCTAAGTATTCCACCACCGATTTAGGACTTCCAAAAGGTTTTTTTGCAAATACAACTCATTTGAATACTAATAAATACGAAAAATCTTCTTTTAATACCGGTTTTTTGCTATATTTGAGTATAAAAAACGGAAGTTTTTTTACAGACTGACGTTGGTAGTATTCGCAAAAAAAATCGAAATCAACACTTATTCCGTCCTAAATTTATATATTTGTACGTATAAATATTTTACGTTATGAATACTAAACTCACATTAAAGCTTGACCAAGAAATAATTAAAAAAGCTAAACATTATGCGTCTGAAAAAAAATTAAGCTTATCTCGAATTATAGAAAACTACCTTAATTCTTTGACTTCAGATAAAACAAATAATGACATACAAATTTCGCCGTTTGTAAAAAGTCTTTCATCAGGAATTAAAGTTCCTGCTGATTATGATTATAAAAAAGATCGTGCTGATTATTTAGAACAAAAACACAAATGAGCAGGATATTTTTAGATACCAACGTAATATTAGATTTGTTGGGAGAAAGAGTTCCTTTTTTTGATTCAATTGCTAAGGTTGCTACGTTGGCAGACCAAAAAAAGCTTACTCTAATTGTCTCACCTCTTTCATTCACGACAATAGGTTACGTTTTGAACAAATATGAAACATCCAAATCTGTTTTGAATAAACTTCGAAAGTTTAAAATAATCTGTGAAGTTTGTGAGGTCAATGAGGAAACAATTGACAAAGCGTTGAATTCGAGTTTTAAAGATTTTGAAGATGCTGTTCAATATTTTTGCGCTTTACAATCTAACTGCTCAATAATTATAACCAGAAACGGAAAAGACTTTAAGCACTCTACTATTCCAATTATGACCGCTGAGGAATATTTAAGTAGCATTATATAAAGCGACTACTGCCACTAATACACGCTACAAGCAATTTGGATATTTGACTTACTAGAAAATTGATTTTGTATTTAGAAAATTTGCTTAACCTGTTCACTATCGCTCGAGTGGCAAATCCGAAAATAAAACTTAATTTAGTTCCAAACCCAATGTAGTAACGGTAACGTATCGTTCAGATCGTTACAGAATTTTTTAGAGGAAATAATAACAAACCAAACCCATATCACTATGAAAATACATTTGAAACGCTTTCTTTTGATACTTTTCTTACTTCCATTTTTTGCAAAAGCGCAAACCATCGTTCCTCTTTTAGAAAAAACAAAAAACATGAGACCTTACACTGGTTTCTTTAATTTCTATTGGGAAGAGAGTACGGGAAAAATATGGTTGCAAATAGACAAACTTGATGAAGAAATTCTTTACCAAACATCATTGCCAGCAGGCTTAGGCGCAAATGAAGTAAGTTTAGACAGAGGTATTTTAGGGACAACATACATAGTCAAATTTAATCGGATAGGGAATAAAATTTTAATGATTCAACCTAATTATTCCTACCGCGCTGTTAGTGGAGACCTTGCTGAAAAAAGAGCTGTAGAACAATCTTTTGCCCAATCAACAATATGGGGATTTATTGTCTCAGCCGAAAGTAATGGAAGCGTGTTAGTGGATGCAACTGATTTTTTATTGCGTGATGCATTACAAGTTTCCACCACTTTGCAAAACACCAAACAAGGCAGTTACAGTATTGATCCTACGCGAAGTGCAATGTATTTGCAACGAACTAAAAATTTTCCTCTTAATACCGAGTTAGAAACGACTGTTACTTTTGTAAATAAAGATGGCAAAACAGGCAATTATGTAAATACTGTTACACCTGCACCCGAAGCAATTACATTGCGAATGCACCATTCTTTTGTACAATTGCCGGACAATAATTTTAAGACAAGAGTACATGATGCTCGTTCTCCATACAACACCAATTCCTATTTTGATTATAGTACGCCAGTAACCGAACCTATTCAAAAAAATTATATTATTCGGCATCGTTTACAAAAGAAAGATCCAACTGCTGCAAAAAGCGAAGCCGTAAAACCTATCATTTATTATTTGGATAATGGCACCCCTGAACCGATACGAAGTGCTTTAATGGAAGGTGCCAGCTGGTGGAATCAAGCCTTTGAAGCAGCCGGCTTTATAAATGCGTTTCAGGTCAAAATTTTACCCGAAGATGCAGATCCTATGGACCTTCGCTATAACGTGATCAACTGGGTGCATCGTGCTACTAGAGGTTGGAGTTTTGGCAATTCCGTTGTTGACCCACGCACCGGTGAAATTATCAAGGGAAATGTATCCTTAGGGTCGTTGCGTGTACGCCAAGATTATCTAATTGCACAAGGACTGCTCGCGCCTTTTGAAAATGGTGATTTACCCGCCGATAATAAAATGCTGCAAATGGCCCTACAACGCCTAAAACAGCTGGCAGCTCATGAAATAGGTCACACATTGGGACTAATGCACAATTATATTTCGAGCGCACAGGACCGAGCAAGTGTAATGGATTATCCGCCACCAATGGTAACCTTAAACAGTAAAAATGAAATAGACCTCAGTACTGCATATACTAACGAAATTGGTGATTGGGACAAATTAAGCATCCAATACGGTTATGAACAATTTCCACAAGAAACAAATGAAACTGCAGCTCTTGATAAACTGCTGACCGATGCCTCAAAAAATGGGCTTACTTTTATCTCAGATAGAGACGCCCGGGATCCTGGTGGTATGCATCCAAATGCTCATCTTTGGGATAATGGCAAAGACCCTGTAACGGAGCTAAAAACCGTAATGAAGGTTCGAGCAAAAGCGTTATCGCAATTTGGACAAAACAACATTCGCAAAGGCACATCAATGGCAATGCTGGAGGATGTATTGGTTCCCATTTATTTATTTCATCGCTACCAAATAGAAGCTGTTTCTAAAGTAGTTGGTGGCTTGTATTATTCCTATGCCGTAAAGGGAGACGGACAAATGATAATGCGCGCCGTTACTAAGGAAGATCAACTTAATGCATTGAATGCAATCACCGACTGTATAGATCCAAAAGTATTGGAAATATCTGAAAATATACTAAAATTAATTCCTCCGCGACCTGCAGGCTCTGATTATAACAGAGAATTATTTAATCGCAGAACCGGTCTTTCATTTGATCCGCTGGCAGCAGCCGAAGCCGCAGCCGATATTCCATTGTCCTTTTTATTTAACACTAGCCGTTTGAATAGATTAGTAGAATTCCAAGTAGAAAATAATGGCTTGGGTATCGATGATATGATCAGTGTGCTTAGCAGCAAAACATGGAAAGCATCACGCTTGAAAGGATTTCAAAAGCTAATTCAGCAGCAAAACGAACAACTTCTGCTCACGTATATACTGGCAACTTCGATAAACGATGAAGCCTCTTTTGCTACCAAAGCTGAATTACTTAAAGCTATAGATGATTTAAAAACTTATGCAACGGCACAATTAAAAACCACAACAGACACTTCATACAAGGGGCATTTATTGCTCCTCTTGGAAAGAATGAAGTCTCCGGAAAAAGCAAAACCGACTTTGGACCAAGTACCGCCGCCAGGTTCCCCAATAGGTTGCGGAGTAGAATAAAATTACTGTTTTCGAGATTTTTTTGTTCTATTTAATATTTAAAAGTTCCGCGATTTGAACATGCCCCAAAAAGTTAGACACTATTTGGGACATGTTCAAAATGGAACTTTTTCAACTTATAATTCAAGCCTTTATTTACTCAAATACATTTTTCTTCTGGAGTATAATTCGTAGAATTGATCGTCTTTTAAGTCATCAATAAACAAGATACTTTCTCCTGTTGATTTCATCTCTGGTCCTAATGCTTTATTCACATTATGGAACTTACTAAACGAGAAAACCGGTTGTTTGATGGCAAATCCTTTCAATTGTGGGTTAAAAGTGAAGTCGGTTACTTTGTTATGACCCAGCATGACTTTAGTAGCATAGTTCACATACGGTTCGCCGTACGCTTTTGCAATAAACGGAACTGTACGAGACGCTCTAGGATTAGCTTCAATGATATAAACGATATCATGTTTTATCGCAAACTGGATGTTGATTAAACCAACGGTTCGCAATGCCAAAGCTATTTTCTTAGTATGGTCTTTTATCTGCTGCATCACAAATTCCCCTAAGTTAAAAGGTGGTAAAGTAGCGTTACTATCTCCAGAGTGCACACCGCAAGGCTCGATGTGCTCCATAATTCCTATGATGTACACATTTTCTCCGTCGCAAATAGCATCGGCTTCCGCTTCAATCGCGCCATCTAAATAATGGTCTAATAGCAATTTATTTCCTGGAATCGTTTTCAATAAATTGATTACATGCTCCTCCAGTTCTTGTTTGTTGATTACAATTTTCATTCCCTGACCACCCAACACATACGAAGGACGAATCAGTAATGGAAAGTCTAACGTATCTGCAAGAGCAGCAGCTTCATCAGCTGTTTCTGCAATTCCAAATTGTGGAAATGGGATGTTCAACTCCGTTAAAAGTTCCGAAAAACGACCTCTGTCCTCGGCCAAATCCAATGCGTCAAAACTAGTACCAATGATTTTGATTCCGTATTTTGATAATTTCTCCGCTAGTTTCAAAGCAGTTTGCCCGCCCAATTGAACGATAACGCCTTCTGGTTTTTCATGCTGAATAATATCATAAATATGCTCCCAGAAAACTGGTTCAAAATACAATTTATCAGCAGTATCAAAATCGGTAGAAACCGTTTCTGGATTACAATTGATCATGATGGTCTCGTAACCACATTCTTTGGCGGCAAGTACACCATGCACACAGGAATAATCAAATTCTATTCCTTGTCCAATTCTATTTGGCCCTGAGCCAAGTACAATTATTTTCTTTTTATCTGTAACGATACTTTCGTTGTCAACGTAACGCGTTCCATCTGCTTTTTCTATTTCGGCTTCAAATGTCGAATAGTAATATGGTGTTTTTGCTTTGAACTCCGCTGCGCAAGTATCAACCAGTTTGAATACACGATTAATGTTCATTGTAGTTCGCAACGTATGCACTTGGCTTTCTAAACAACCCATCATGTGCGCAATTTGTCTGTCGGCAAAACCTTTTTGTTTCGCTTCTAGTAACAATTCTCTTGGCAAAGTTTCAACTTTAAAGTTAGAAATTTCCTTTTCTAATGTATAAAGCTCTTCATATTGTTTCAAGAACCACATATCTATTTTTGTAATTTCATGAATGCGGCTCAATGGAATTCCCAATGCGATAGCATCATAAATCACAAAAACACGGTCCCAACTGGCGTAGGTAAGTTTCTCTATAATTTGTTCATAATTGGTGTAGCCTTTTCCGTCAGCTCCTAACCCATTTCTTTTTATTTCAAGTGATTGAGTCGCTTTGTGCAAAGCTTCTTGGAACGAACGTCCAATTCCCATTACTTCGCCTACAGATTTCATTTGAAGTCCTAATGTTCGGTCAGCTCCTTCAAATTTATCAAAGTTCCAACGTGGTATTTTTACAATTACATAATCCAATGTTGGTTCGAATAAAGCTGATGTTGACTTAGTAATTTGGTTTTGCAATTCATCCAAATTGTATCCCAAAGCAAGTTTAGACGCAATTTTCGCAATAGGATAACCTGTTGCTTTTGATGCTAATGCTGAGGAACGCGATACACGAGGATTGATCTCAATGGCTACAATATCTTCTTTTTCATCTGGCGAAACGGCAAACTGCACGTTACATCCTCCAGCAAAATTCCCTATGCTTCGCATCATTAAAATAGCATAATCACGCATTCTTTGGAATGTGGTATCCGATAAAGTCATTGCCGGCGCAACCGTAATCGAATCTCCAGTGTGAATCCCCATTGGGTCCATATTTTCGATCGAACAAATAATCACTACGTTATCATTCTTATCCCTCAATAATTCCAATTCGTATTCTTTCCAGCCCATCAAAGCTTTATCAATCAGAACTTCATGAATGGGCGACGCCTCAAGACCGCGAGTCAAAAGCTCATCGAAATCTTCTTTTTTATACACAATCGCCGCTCCCGTTCCTCCTAATGTAAACGAAGGACGAATCACTAACGGGAAACCAAATTCCTGCGCAATCTCTTTCCCTCTCAGGTAGGACGTACAAATTTCAGCAGGTGCCGATGGAACATTTATTTTTTTTAACAATTGCTTAAACTGTTCTCTGTCTTCTGTAATGTTAATGGCATTAACATCAACACCAATCATTTTTACACCAAAATCAGCCCAAATTCCTTTTTCATCAGCTTCAAGACACAAGTTCAAAGCCGTTTGTCCGCCCATTGTTGGTAAAACCGCATCAATTTGAGGATGGGCTTTTAGGATTTCAATGATTGATTTGGTTGTCAACGGCTTCAAGTAGATGTGATCTGCCATAGAGGGATCAGTCATAATAGTAGCTGGGTTCGAGTTGATTAAGATCACCTCTATTCCCTCTTCACGAATAGAACGAGCAGATTGTGATCCTGCATAATCAAATTCACAGGCTTGACCAATTACTATAGGTCCTGAGCCTATTATCAAAACGGATTTTATGGAATTGTCTTTTGGCATTTTGTAGTGTGTTGTGTAGTTGTTTTTTTGAAAAGATTAAAGTTACTGCAATCAGTTCTTTTAACTTAAAATCTGGTGTCTTTTTTTACCGACTAGGTATAAAAAAAGGCGATACTAAAAAAAGTAACGCCTTATTTATGTTTATACAAACATTATTTTTTGTGTCTTGGTTCACAAGAAACAGTCAATTTATGTCTTCCTTTTGCTCTTCTACGCGCAAGAACTTTTCTTCCATTTGCAGAAGCCATTCTGTCCATAAATCCGTGCTTATTTCTTCTTTTTCTTTTCGATGGTTGAAACGTTCTTTTGCTCATTGCTTTTTATCTTTAAAATCTTATTTATATGTCTTCTTAATTTTGAATAACAGTTATTCTAAAACCGAGTGCAAATATACAAAGACTTTTTTTTCTCACAAGCCCTTTTGTAAAATTATTTTCAATTCATTTTACTATATTTGCGATCTTAAAATAAACCTGCTATGTTTCACAGAAATATTAAACTTATTATCGCCGGACTTATTATCGCTACTGGCATTTGGCAATTTACAGAAAGTAATATTGGTAATGGAATTTTCCTAATAGTATTGAGTGCTATACCCATTTTTCTATACTTTAAAAATGAATTCATTTTACTTGCATTTCTAAAACTAAGAAAACAAGATTTCGAAGGAGCTAAAAAATGGCTGGCTTACATCAAAAATCCAGAAACCGCTTTGGTTCAAAAACAACAAGGATACTTTAATTACCTGCACGGCATCATGCTTTCACAAACCAACATCAACCAAGCAGAGAAATACTTCAAAAAAGCAATTGAACTAGGATTATCTATGGATATGGATTTGGCTGTAGCCAAATTAAACCTCGCAGGTGTAGCAATGACACGCAGAAGAAAGCTAGAAGCTACCACCTTATTAAACGAAGCTAAAAAATTAGACAAGCAAAATATGTTGAAAGAACAAATTGTGATGATGAAAGAACAAATGAAGAAAATTTAACACCTGTTGAACAAATTAATTTTAAACCACTTACAATTGTAGGTGGTTTTTTTATGAAATATGCTTTTCGTCGTTTTTTTTTACTGTTTAACGATTTTATTGATATTGGTTGATAAATAAAGATAAATTTATGCCATATAGTAAAAATTATGCAGATAAAATTACATATAATACTATTTTTCTTGTGTACTACCAGCATTTATGCGCAAGACAGCATTGTCTACTTTTCTGATGCTGTAAAACTAAATATTAAACCTTATCGCCTAGCAAGTACTTCAGCCTTTGAGAATAAGGACTTTGAAGAAGGAAAGCGATTATTTGATTCACTAGTTCAATACAAACTTAACGGCACTCGGTTTGATGATTTTACTATAAAAGGATATAAATCTAAAAAAGTCATCTTAAACAAAATAAAAAAAACAATTTTATTAGTCACCTACGCCAGTTGGTGCGTACGCAATAAAGGAGATGCTCCTGCTTTGAATGAACTTGCCAACAAATACGCTAATGATTTACAAATTGTTGTTGTATTTTGGGATAAGCGGGAGAATTTGAAGAAAACGGTAAATCAGTTCAACTCTAAAATTAAAATTTGCTACGCGAATGAGGCCTACAGAAATGACTTTAAAATCGTGGCCATTTTAAAACACACAGTAGGATTACCTGCCGCATATTTAATAGACGAAAATAAAAAAGTAGTCAATATCAACCGAATCAAAAATCAGAATAAAATTAAAATTTCTAAGGATGCGGCATTTGCTTTTAGCTACACTCTTTTTGAAGGAATTATTAGACCCATAAATACCAAATTAAGTTTAATTGACAAGCCTTAATCCTGATTCTGTTACTGTCTACAGTGCAGTTATAAAAAAAAAGCTATTCTACAACACTCCCTTTTATAGCAAAATGCAACAATCAATACGCCAACAATGAACAAGCACTTGTAATTCTATTAGTGATGAACTGAAAAATAGTTGCACAAATAGTATCTTCTCACTAAACAACCCATACTAAACACTGCCCGTACTGATTATACGCGGTAAATTCTCGTTTAACCATTTGTATTTATTTAAAATCATAATATGAGTGCCTCCCTTGACTACGATACAATCCTTAATATTTTTAATCGGAAAAACATCATCCATATCGCCGTGAATGTGAATTACACTTTCATCAATTACAGTTCTATCCCATAAAACAACTTGCTCTACAGCCCAATTGAGATACCTAATATCCCGAACAGACAAAAACTTTTCATATAACTTAAGGCGTTGGTTTACTTTTTCGCCAAAGGAAAATTTAGCCAAAGACTCTATATTCAAAATCAAACTCATCGGAATAAGTTTATAAGCTTTAGTTGTTTTGGCAAGTTTCAATCTTAGAGGGAATTCTAGATTACTTTTGACACTCGAAATAATAAGTACTTTGCGAGCATTAAGATGTTTTGACATTTCTTGAACCAGAATACCTCCAAACGAAACGCCAATTAAGACTGGATTTTCATGTTTAATTTTCTCGGAAATTCGCTTAGCATAATGAGTCAAGGATTCATTATCTAACGGAATTTCCCATTCTAATAAATAGATTTCAAATGTATCTTTTGGAAGTGCAATTCGTTCAAAAATCAAAGCGCTGGCTGCCAATCCTGGCATAAAATAAACGGGAATTTTACTCATAACTGTTTTAACGATTTTATAACAACTTTACGCTTTTTTATAGTGAATTTTGTATGGTATAAAATTAATTTTTTTATCTGAACTTCGACTATTATCAACTTTATATTAGCACTACTTTATGACTACACAATTATTCAAAGCCAATACCAGAGGCACAGCTGATTTCGGTTGGCTTAAAGCTAATTTTTCCTTTTCTTTTGGCAATTATTTCAATCCAGAGCGTTTACAATTCGGAAAATTGCGCGTTTTAAATGACGATACCATTGCAGCCGGAGCTGGTTTTGGAACCCACGGTCATGCCAATATGGAGATTATTACCATACCACTCGAAGGCGGTTTGATGCACAAAGACAGTATGGGAAATGAAGGCATTATTCGTTTTGGCGAAGTGCAAGTCATGAGTGCAGGAAGCGGCGTAGAACATTCTGAAATGAATGCTAGTGCTACTGACCATGCAAAAACACTGCAATTATGGGTTTTTCCTGACACTGAGGAAGTTGCACCCAGATACGACCAGAAATCATTTGATATTGAAAATCAAATCAATACCTTTGTTAACGTTGTTTCACCAAAGGATCAAAATGATGGTAACGCGCTTTGGGTCTACCAAAAAACTTTTTTTCACATAGGAATATTTGACGCCAATAGCAACACAACATATCAGGTTCAAATTCCTAATAACGGTGTTTATTTATTTTTAATCGAAGGCGAAATAACGGTTAATAATCAAATTTTAAAGGCAAGAGATGCCATGGGAATAACCAATTTTGATGCCTTTGACATCAGCATCAATTCCCAATCAAAAATACTTTTGGTCGAAGTACCAATGCAGTAGTAGCAATACAATTCCCATGGAAATTAAAGATAATGCTTTTTCAAGACAATTTGAAACCACAACCGTACAAGGATTAGTTACGGTGGAATACTCCTTTCAAGAAAAGAAAATATTCCTCACCAAAATACACGCTCCAGATGGCTACGAAGACGAGGAATTCCTTACTGATTTTTTAAAAAACATAATGGAAATTGCAATAGAACGAAAATTAAAAGTAGTACCTATTTTGCCCAAAATAGTAGTCTTTTTTAAGAAAAACCCGGTTTACAAAGAATTACTTCCACCAGGAATCCGCCTATAAAAAACGGCTGTGTCTTTGAAAACACAGCCGTTTTTATTTATTATTAATTTACTAGAATTACTTTTCAATCTCTCGCATGTTTTCCATTTTCTTGTGAGCCAAGAAACCAGTGATGTCTTCAAAATGCTCTACAACTCGTTTATTTCCAAATTCAAAAACTTTAGTCGCCAATCCGTCAAGGAAATCCCTATCGTGAGAAACTAAAATTAAAGTTCCATCAAAATCACGTAAAGCATCTTTGATAATGTCTTTGGTTTTCATATCAAGGTGATTCGATGGCTCATCTAGAATCAATACATTAACTGGCTCGAGCAATAATTTTATCATTGCCAAACGGGTTTTTTCTCCACCAGAAAGTACTTTTACCTTCTTGGTAACATCGTCTCCTTGAAACATAAAAGCACCTAAAATATCTTTGATTTTTGTTCGCACATCACCAACAGCAATATCGTCTATGGTTTCAAAAATAGTAGCATTTTCATCTAACAACGAAGCTTGGTTTTGCGCAAAATAACCAATTTGTGCGTTGTGCCCAATTTCTAAACTTCCGCCATTAATTTCAATTTCTTTCATAATGGCTTTGATCATCGTAGATTTTCCTTCACCATTTTTCCCCACGAAAGCGACTTTTTCACCTCTTTCAATAACAATATTGGCATCTTTGAAAACGACATGATCTCCGTATGATTTTGACAAATCTTTCACGATTACTGGATATTGTCCAGAACGTGCTGCTGGTGGAAATTTTAATTTCAATGCTGATGTATCTACTTCGTCAACCTGCACTATAACTAATTTTTCCAGCATTTTTACACGCGATTGCACGGCATCGGTTTTTGAAAATGTACCTTTAAAACGGTCAATAAAAGTCCGGTTATCCGCAATCATGCGTTGTTGCTCGTCATACGCTTTTTGCTGGTGTACTCTTCTGTCTTTTCTTAATTCTAAATAATGAGAATATTTGGCTTTATAATCATAAATACGTCCCATCGTTACTTCAATAGTCCGATTGGTAATATTATCTACAAAAGCTCTATCGTGTGAAATAACCACGACTGCCTTGGCTGAATTAATCAAAAAATCCTCTAACCATTGAATACTTTCGATATCCATGTGGTTGGTAGGCTCATCTAGCAAAATTAAATCTGGTTTTTGTAATAGGATTTTAGCGAGTTCAATTCGCATTCTCCAACCTCCAGAAAATTCTGTAGTTTGGCGGTTAAAGTCTTCCCTAACAAATCCTAGACCCAGTAGAATTTTCTCTACTTCGGCTTCGTAATTTACTTCTTCAATCGCATAAAATTTCTCACTCAGGTCAGAAACGCGTTCGATCAATTTCATGTAGGCATCACTTTCATAATCGGTACGAATCGTTAATTGCTCATTGATTTCGTCTATTTCGGCTTTCATACCAAAGATTTCACCAAACGCTTTTGAGGTTTCTTCCATAACCGTTGCGCCATCAGTAGCCAATAAATGCTGAGGCAAATAAGCTACTATCGCATCTTTTGGCGCCGAGATATTACCAGTTGACGGCTTGCTTTGTCCAGCAATTATCTTAAGAAGAGTCGATTTTCCTGCTCCATTTTTACCCATAAGGGCAATTTTATCATTTTCATTTATGGCAAAAGAAACGTCACTAAAAAGCGTTGTTCCACCAAATTGTACGAAAATATCGTTAACTGTAATCATTCAGATTTTTAGATTTTTAGAATGCTTAGACTTCTAGACTCTTAGCAAGATTTTTTTTGAAAGTGCAAAGATAGCTTAAATAAGGAATTGAGCAATTATTAATTTTTTATGCCAAAAACTAAAAACCGCTAATTCACGAATTTAAAATTAGCGAATTGGCGGAATTTTTTTGAATAAATTCAATGTTACGATACAACCAATAAATTGTTATATCTATTTACTACTAAAATGGATTATAAAAAAAAACACTCCACGTTAAGAGATATAAACCCTATTTTATTAGTACTTCCAAAATATGTTTTAACATTAATTTTTTTTTATTTTTTAGGATAAAATAACTTTACTTTATTGTTTACATTACTTAGATAGTACGTTGTTCAGGTCCGAAAGATATTCTTGATTCTCACTCATACCTATATGACCTTGGTTTTTCAAAATATAAAAGTGATCATTTGATTTTAGCATTTTACTCAATTCTACAGAGTTATACATTGGAATTATGTTGTCTATATCTCCGTGAAAAATATAAATAGGTGCTTTAACTTTTGTTATAAATATATTGGTTTCAAATTTAAATTTCTTTAAAAAATCAGGAACAAATGGAACTCTGGTTTCTGAATATTCCAAAAAATTATAATATGGCGCTTGCAATATCAAACTTTTAGGATTTGATCGTGATGACAAATAGGTTGCTGGTCCAGTCCCTATTGAATAGCCTATGACAGTTATTTTATCTTCTTTGTACTTTGACAATAATTTTTGATATGCAAACAAAACATCATTGTTAACCTGCGCCTCATTTTCAACTACTCCTTCACTTTTCCCGAATCCTCTATAATCTAAAATAAAAATATCATATCCTAAATCATTATATATACTTGCGATATTTCCCCATGTATCTAAGGCTCCCGAATTTCCATGTAAATAAAACAGTAACCCCTTTGGTTTTTTAATCTTGAACAAAATTCCGTGTAACTTTACATTATCATATGATGGAATAGAAAGTTCTTCAAAATCCCCTTCAAATTCAAATTTATAATCGCTCGGAAGTTTTGAAGCATTAAAAATCATTTCTCCTTGATAAAAATAAACATACAATAATATCAGTGCATAAATAAATCCTAAAAAAACAAAAAGTGTAACCAAAACAAATTTGATTGTTTTCATGTAATTATATTTAAATTAAGAAACGCAAAAAATAATTAATAGTGAACAAAAAATAAATTTAGTAAACTTAAATATAAACAATAATCTTAAACCATTTTCTAAGAGATCAAAGATTTAATCAGTTTAAATAAATTTTCCGAAATCAAATTGAAACCATATTAGCCAATTGCTAATTATTACTACTCCTATAGAAAAATCGCCAATAAGCATCTTTTATAATTAGCGAATTGGCGGTTGATTAATGACTTTTTATATTTTAAAAATGAAGCATTTATTCTTTTCTCCACTTCTTTGTTTCCTCAAAAACGTGTTCTAAAATCGCTGCTTCTCTTTCGTCAAAGTCAACGTTTCTTCGACTCATTACCAATCGAGTGGTTTCAAAAGCTTTTTTAGTGATGTAAGTCGTAAAACCCGAAGCTCCTCCCCACGAAAAACTCGGAACAAAATTACGCGGGAATCCACTACCAAAAATATTAGCGCTCACGCCTACTACCGTACCAGTATTAAACATGGTATTAATGCCGCACTTGCTGTGATCTCCCATCATCAAGCCACAAAACTGAAGTCCAGTTTTGGCAAAACCTTCGGTTTCGTAACTCCACAATTTGACCTCTTCATAATTATTTTTGAGGTTCGAATTATTACTGTCTGCACCAATATTACACCATTCGCCCAGAACAGAATTTCCTAAAAATCCATCATGTCCCTTATTAGAATAGCCAAATAGAACAGAATTATTTACTTCGCCACCAATTCTAGAATGTGGCCCCACTGTTGTTGCTCCATATACTTTTGAAGCCATTTTCACTTGTGCATGTTCACACAAGGCAAATGGACCTCTAATCACAGAGCCTTCCATAATTTCAGCATCCTTCCCAATATATATTGGACCCGTTGATGCATTTAGAGTAACGAATTCTAACTTGGCGCCTTCTTCAATAAATATATTTTCGGGTGCAATGACATTCACGCTTTTAGGAATAGGTTGTGATCTTCTATCTTCAGTCAAGAATTCAAAATCCTCGCGAATAGCTGCGTCATTATTGGAGAAAATATCCCATGTATGTTGGACTGTCAAGCAATCTTCGTTGTACTCTATAATTTCGTAAGTATCAAAATCTACCTCTTCTTGCTCGTCATTGGTATAAAAAGCAATGACTTCCTCGCCTTTAAAAATAGCTTGATTGGGTTCTAAATTACTTACCATTTCGGCCAAAACATCGTTAGGCAAAAAAGAGGCATTGATCATCACGTTGACCTCTAATTCAACCATTGGAAATTTCTCTGACAAATATTCTTCTGTTAATGTAGTTGTGGTAGAACCCAGACGCATTTCCCATTTTTGACGAATGGTCATAATGCCAATTAAAATATCAGCAACAGGGCGTGTGAAAGTAAAAGGCAATAAAGCGTTTCTTGCAGGTCCGTCAAAAAGTATATAATTCATTGTATCGTGTTTCAAATTTTATAAAGGTTCAAAGTTACAAAGATTTGAATAGCAATAAAAATAAAAGACTCTCTTGGGAAAACACGGAAGTTTAAAAAATTAACTGCTATACTTTTTTTTGAACCATTAAGGCATTAAGAGTATTAAGGTTGTTGCAAAACTAAAATCAATAGCAACAAAGCACATTAGAACAAAGCAAAAAATAATTGTTTGCGCATAAAAAAGCCCCGCAAATTGCGAGGCTTTCTGTATCTTGAAAACAAGTTAAAATTATTTAGCGTGTTTAGCGTATTTAGTTTTAAATTTATCGATACGTCCTGCAGTATCAATAAGTTTAGATTTACCTGTGTAAAAAGGGTGAGACGTTCTAGAGATCTCCATTTTTACAACTGGGTATTCAACACCATCAACTGTTAATGTTTCTCTTGTATCTGCAGTAGATTTAGTGATAAAAACTTCGTCGTTTGACATGTCTTTAAATGCAACTAATCTGTAATTTTCTGGGTGAATTCCTTTTTTCATCTTGTTAATCTTTTTTATTTGTTAATTATAAGGGACTTTGAAGCTTTTCTTGTAACAGAAAAGGTATAAATCACATATAACTTTTTGTTTTACACTTTTATTTTGAGTGTGCAAATTTACACTATTTTTTCAATAAACAAATCTTTGTTTCATTTTTTTTATATAATCGTAAAAAGCGATTTTTAGCTACGAATATATTGGGAATTGCTATATTTGTCGATTAATTCTAAAACAATCAAAATGATCAACGAAATTATTAAAAAGAATGGGATAACCTACGGTGTAATAATTGGAGCTATACTATCATTAATAACTGCTTTTATGTATGCAGTAGATCTTGAATTATTCATCGCTTGGTGGACTACACTTTTAAGTTTTTCAGTTTTCATAATCATACCTATTATAATGCTTTCAAAAACAAAGAAAGAGTTAAATGGAATATTTTCTTTTAAAGATGCCTTCACCAATTATTTTATTGCAGCAACAATAGGAGTGCTTATTTCTGTTGCATTTAAAATCATTTTGTTTAATTTTATTGATCCTTCTGTAAAAGAAACGCTTCTAGACTTAACTATAAAATATCTGATTAGTACTTCTGAAAAATTTGGAGTTCCTGCGTCTTCGTTAAACGAAACTATTTCTAAACTAAGAGAAACGGATCCTTATTCAATTGTAGAGCAATTGAAAGGTTCCATTTTCGCCCTCTTTTTTTGCGCAATATTAGGATTAGTAATGGCAGCATTCTTTAAAAGTAAATCTACACAAGAATAAAAATTAATGAATCTATCTATCCTCATACCGCTTCTTAACGAAGAGGAATCACTCAATGAACTCTATAATTGGATCATACAAGTGATGCAATCTCATAGTTACAGTTACGAAATCATTTTTCTAGATGATGGCAGTACTGATAATTCATGGACTATTATCGATGGATTTGCTCAACAAAATCCTAACGTTAAGGGCGTTCGTTTCATGAAAAATTTTGGAAAATCGCAGGCCTTGCATGCTGGTTTTGCTAAAGCTAAAGGTGATGTCATTATTACTATGGATGCTGATTTGCAAGACAGTCCTGAGGAAATTCCGGGTTTGTATGATATGATTGTTAACGGTAAGTACGATTTGGTTTCGGGTTGGAAAAAGAAACGTTACGATTCTGTTGTTGCTAAAAATCTGCCTTCTAAATTATTTAATTGGGCGGCACGAAAAACATCTGGTGTGGAATTGAATGATTTCAATTGTGGCTTGAAAGCCTACAAAAACATTGTCGTAAAAAACATCGAAGTTTCGGGTGAAATGCACCGTTACATTCCTGTATTGGCTAAGAATGCTGGTTTTGGAAAAATTGGTGAAAAAGTAGTGCAGCACCAGGCCCGAAAATATGGTGAAACTAAATTTGGAATGGAACGTTTTGTAAACGGTTTTCTGGATTTAATTACTATTTGGTTCCTTTCTCGTTTTGGAAAAAGACCGATGCACCTTTTTGGTGCCATGGGATCCTTGATGTTCATTATAGGATTTATGCTTGCTGGTTATATAGGTATTTCAAAATTATACCACATGTATAATGATATGCGCTACAGCTTGGTAACGAATAATCCTTGGTTTTTCATTGCCTTGACCACAATGGTTTTGGGAACACAATTATTTCTAGCTGGATTCCTTGGCGAAATCATTTTGCGAACCAAAGATAATGAAGAGCGGTATAAGGTATCGAATGAAGTTAATTTTTTATAAATTTATATTCACCGAGAAGTTCTCGATTGCACGATACCTAGCCCTGATAGCAGAGGAAATCCTTTTATGCGCCGCGGCGAATAAAAGATTGTAACGAATAGCAGGATAAAGCTCCTAAAAAATAACTGTAACTACACTTAATTTAGAAACTAAAAATTAAAGTATGGAAATCAAACAAAACATATTGGATGCCGTGAATGAGTGGTTCACCCCAACATTTGACACCGCTACTCAAGAGGCGATAAAAGATATTATGACGACTTCTCCCAAAGACTTGGAAGAGCGGTTTTATAAAAATCTAGAATTTGGAACCGGAGGAATGCGCGGTATTATGGGTGTGGGAAACAATCGCATTAATAAATACACGCTTGGAAAAAGTACGCAAGGACTTTCGGATTACATGCACAGTGCATTTCCTAACCAACCATTGAAAGCAGCAATTGCGTATGATTGCCGTCATAATAGTGATACCTTAGCGAAAGTAGTAGCAGATGTTTTTTCGGCAAACGGCATTGAAGTATTCTTATTTTCGGAAATGAGACCTACGCCCGAGTTGTCTTTTGCTGTAAAACATTTAGGTTGTCAATGCGGTATTGTACTTACGGCTTCGCATAATCCGCCAGAGTATAACGGATATAAAGTATACTGGCAAGATGGTGGGCAAATTGTACCACCAGAAGATAAAGGTATTATTGATGTAATTGAGAATTTAAATTACGATCAGATCAAGTTTACGGCTAATGAAGATTTAATTCATTATATCGATACAGCAGTTGATGAAGCTTTTATCAAATCGACTATTGAAAACGCAAGTTTTGGTACTTCGGCTGACGCCAAAAAAGAACTGAATATAGTTTTTACCTCTTTGCACGGTACTTCTATAAAATTAGTCCCCGATACTTTATCGCAAGCGGGTTATTCACAAGTACATATTGTAGAAGAACAGCGCGTGCCAAATGGTGATTTCCCTACGGTAAAGTCTCCGAACCCTGAAGAGCCAGAAGCCTTAACGATGGCACTAGCATTAGCAGATAAAACAAATGCAGATATTGTGGTAGGTACCGATCCTGATTGCGACCGACTGGGAGTTGCAGTTCGCAATAATGATGGTAAAATGGTTTTATTGAACGGCAATCAAACTATGATTTTGATGACTGCTTTCCTACTTGAAGAATGGAAAAAACCGGGAAAAATTAACGGAAAACAATTTGTAGGCTCGACCATTGTGTCAACACCTATGATGATGGAATTGGCTACTAATTACGGTGTAGAATGTAAAGTAGGTTTGACTGGGTTTAAATGGATTGCCAAGATGATCAAAGATTTTCCCGAGCTTGAATTTATAGGTGGTGGTGAAGAAAGTTTTGGATACATGGTTGGCGATGCAGTGCGTGATAAAGATGCTGTAGCGGCTACTTTATTGATTTGCGAATTAGCGGCTCAAGCCAAAGCGAAAGGAAGCTCCGTTTATAAAGAACTACTAAAGCTTTATGTTGATAACGGATTTTACAAAGAACATTTAGTTTCATTGACCAAAAAAGGAATGGACGGATTGCAAGAAATCAATCAGATGATGATTGACATGAGAGAAAATCCATTGAAAGAAATCAACGGACAGCGTGTCATTATGCTCGAAGATTATCAATCCTCTATCGCAAAAAACTTGCTAGACGGAAGCGAATCTGAGATGGTTATACCAAAATCGAATGTGTTGATTTATTACACTGAAGATGGATCTAAAATTTGCGCCAGACCCAGTGGGACCGAACCAAAGATAAAATTCTATATTAGTGTAAATACAGAATTAAACGCTGTTGAAGATTTTGACGAAGTAGAAGCTGATCTAGACAACAAGATCAAAAACATAATTACTGCAATGCAATTGAACTAATGGATGCAAACCTAAGAAAATTATTTCCTTTTACTAAACCGTATCAGTCTCATATTACGTGGAATGTGATTTACAACATATTGTATGCGTTGTTTAGCACAATTTCTATGTTGACACTGTTTCCGGTTTTACAGGTACTTTTTGGCAAAACAGAAAAAGTATTGTCTCAGCCTGTATACGCAGGAATAGGAAGTATTAAAGAATACGTAATTGATTATTTGAATTTCAAAATTTCAAGTTTATCAGCAGGAGAAAGTACTGAAATCGTTTTACTTTTTGTTGTAGCAATGGTTATTACCACATTTTTTATTAAAAATTTATTCAATTATTTGGCTTCCTATCATATCATGCATCTTAAAAACGGCGTTTTGAAAGATTTGAGACAGTCGATGTATGATAAAATTATTGAGTTGCCCATTTCATACTATTCGGAAAAACGAAAAGGAGATATGATGGCGCGCATGTTAGGTGATGTCAATGAGGTTCAAAATTCTTTTTTCTCTATTCTAGAATTAGTGGTAAAAGAGCCTTTAACTATCATTTTTGCTTTAGGAATGATGTTTGCCATCAGTACTAAATTAACTTTATTTGTCTTGATATTCATGCCGATTTCGGGATATATTATTTCAAAATTAGCGAAGAATTTAAGAGCACAATCACTGGAAGCCCAAAAAGAAAGTGGATCACTCATATCAGTTGTAGAGGAAACGTTAGGCGGTCTGAAAGTTATAAAAAGTTATAATGCTGAGCCTTCTTTTAAAAGTAGATTTAACGATTCAGTGACGCGATTATTGAATTTAACGAACAGTATAGGAAGCCGAAACAACTTGGCTACTCCATTAAGCGAATTTCTGGGTGTAACTACTATTGCCATTTTACTTTTTTACGGAGGCCTTTTAGTTTTAAATGACAAAACATTAGATGGCGCTTCTTTTATTGTCTATTTGACATTAGCGTTTAACATCCTTACTCCGGCGAAAGCGATTTCAAAAGCATCGTATTCAGTGAAAAATGGATTGGCCGCTGCAGAACGTGTTTTTGAAGTATTAGATGTAGAAAACGAAATTACATCAAAGGAAAATGCTATTCAAAAACATTCATTTGAATCAGATATTACTATTTCAAACATCAACTTTAAGTACGAGGATGAAAACGTTTTAAAAGACTTTTCACTTAAAGTTAAAAAAGGCCAAACAGTAGCGCTAGTGGGACAATCCGGTAGTGGAAAAAGTACGATTGCCAATTTGCTGACCCGTTTTTATGATGTACATGAAGGAACGATTACTATTGATGGTATAAACATTAAAGACCTCCATTTAAACTCGCTTCGCGGATTAATGGGTTTGGTAACACAGGACAGTATCTTGTTTAACGATACCATAAAAGCGAATATTTCATTGGGGAAACCGGATGCAACTGATGAGGAAATTATTGAAGCTCTAAAAATTGCAAATGCATTTGAGTTTGTAAAAGATTTACCAAAAGGCATTTATACCAACATTGGCGATAGCGGAAACAAACTTTCTGGTGGACAAAAACAGCGTTTATCTATTGCGCGGGCGGTCTTGAAAAATCCTCCGATTATGATTCTAGATGAAGCCACATCCGCATTGGATACAGAAAGTGAGAAATTTGTTCAGGTCGCTTTAGAAAACATGATGCAAAACAGAACTTCAATTGTGATCGCACACCGACTCTCAACCATTCAAAAAGCAGATGTGATTGTGGTAATGAAAAAAGGAAAAATTGTAGAGCAAGGCAATCATGAAGAACTGATTGCGCTTCAAGGTGTTTACAACAAACTAGTAAGCTTGCAATCGCTTGAGTAGTTTTAAAAACAGGAATTGATTTTTTTTAAAAGTTAACAGCTATAAAATGTACATCAACAATTCAGCTATTAAACTTCCTACTGATCCCAACACCGTGGTTTGGAAATACCTTGATTTGTCTAAGTTTTTGGATTTATTGCTATCGCAAAAACTATTCATGTCACGATCTGATAAATTCGAAGATCAGTATGAAGGTACTTTTAGCGAACCTACTTTTGAGGAGATTAAAAAACTATCGATTGATAATCCCGACTTTTTAAAATACTATAAAATACATCGGGAGAAAGTAGCCATTAGTAGCTGGCACATCAATGAATACGAATCTTTTGCCATGTGGCAGATCTTTACGCAAAATAGCGAAGGCTTGGCAATTCAATCCACAATTGGACGTTTGCAGGAAGCATTGGCACCAGAAACAAATTTCAATCAATATATCGGCGAAGTAAATTATATCGACTACAAAAAAGAACACATTCCGTTTGACGATTTATTTTTTCCTTTTCTATTCAAACGGAAAAGTTTTCAATACGAAGGTGAAGTACGCATCCTGACTGATATTGGCGACAGTACAGTAAAAATCAACGAAGGTTTAAAAATCAATGTTGATATTAACGTATTAATCGAAAAAATATACATTCATCCCAAATCTGAAAACTGGTATAAAAATTTGGTTATTCAGTTAGTAAAACAACTGGGATTTGATTTCACCATTGAAAAATCAGATTTGGAAAGCGATATTTTGATTTAAGAATAAATAAATATCCCTTGATATTTTTTACATTTATCATTAATTTTAAATGATGTATGACTACGAAATTTTGCAAACCGAAAAGTCCTATTCTTCAAAACTATATTGAAGGATATTACTTTCTTAGCCATAGCGAAAATGAGGCCCCTATTACCTACTACACCTTTCCGAACAACTTTACTTTTTTGTCAATCGTACAAAATACTCAATTTGCTTATGCAGAAAATAGCGTGAATATCCAAGAAAAACCAGGATACCCAATACTGTGCAACTTGATCTGTCATTATAAAAAACCAATTCGATTAACTTATTCTGGCAATATTTCAGAAATAACAATAGCCTTTAAACCTTTAGGATTAAATGCGTTTTTAACACAACCTTTACGAACTTACACCAACGCCTTTTTTTCCGACTTTATATCTTTCAGTGATATTGGTTCGATTTTTATTGACATTTTACCCGAAACAAATTTTGAAAAAAAATGTGAATTACTTGAAGCATTTTGGTTGTCTAAATTAATTGGCTTTCAGCACCCTTATTTACATCAAATTGTTGATGATTTAAAAAACACCCACCAAGATTTATCGATTACCAAATTAGCCCTTAAATACAATACTTCACGTCAGAATCTAACTAAACAATTTGAAATGCACTTATGCAAATCGCCTTCAATGTTTAAAAAATTACAACGTTTTAGAACGGCACTAAAATTAAATCTCGAAAAGACTCCTAAAGAAAATCTTGCGACAATGGGATATGATTTACTTTTTTACGATCAATCACATCTCACCAAAGATTTTAAATCACTTACTGGATTGACCCCGAAAAATTTCTTTAAAAAAGTTTCTCAACTGGAGAAAGGGACAATCAATTGGGTCTTTACTTGACATTCCATTTTTACAATTTTCTACTGTGCTTTATTCCTATTTTTACTAACACTAATCTGGAGCAATGATGATAAAGATAATTGTAAAAATAGTAGCGACCCTGGTTAACGTACTATTCAATTTATTTTTTTAGGCCTTTAAATACCTAAAATATTTTTGATTCAGTATTATAAGTAGCCCAACAAAATAGATGCTGGTATATCTGGCTGTAAAAAATAATGCAATACAAACTGATCGATTTCTAATAAATGAAATAAATCCATATTTTGAAAAAGAAAACAGAAACAAAAAAATGAAAAAAAACTCCTATCAAGAATTATCAGATAAAGAGCTCTTAAACAAAAGTAAATTATTTAAGGGGGTCACAATAGGTTTCTCTGTTATCTACTTATTTGTAATTACTTTTATTTTCTACTTGCATATAACAAAGGGGCTCCAAGATAATACAGTTGTTATAATGGTACCAATTTTCCTTTTACCTACAACATTACTACCCTTACTTGTTAATTTCGTGATGCTAAAAAAAGAAATGAAATCAAGACAACTTTAATTCACCTTACAATCGATGGACCAAAACTGCCTAAACTGTAGCACCCTAATTTTGAATAACTTCTGCGATAATTGTGGTCAGAAAAAATTTAAAAAAATAGATAGAAAATATATTTGGGATGAAATTCAATATACTTTTTTACACACTAACAAAGGTTTTTTATACTCTGTAAAAAACATTATCAAGAATCCAGGGGAAACAGCCAGAGCATTTATCGACGGCAATAGAGTCATTCACTATAAACCAATTCTATTAGTATTTGTATTAAGTGGTATCTCTACATTTATCTCTGTAAAAATAATTGGTTTCGAAAAAATCATGACTGCTTTTTATGCCAAGGAGAACCTCACCTCTGCTTACATGAATGACGTAATGACCTTTCTTAAAAGTTACAATTCAATTTTAATGTTACTGCTTGTACCCGTTTTTGCCTTAACAACCAAACTTGCGTTTAGAAAATGGGGAAATAACTATTATGAACACGTAGTAATAAATGCTTATATCGTCTGCGTTTACACCCTTTTTAGCATATTGATAATTAGTCCTTTACTATTTGTATTCAAAAATAATATGGACTACTTTACAGTGATCTCAAGTCTGACAATGTTAAGTGTTCCTTTTATTTTGGTTTGGTTTTTCAAAGGATTTTATCCCATCAAGCCACTAAAAAGTATTGTTGGCCGTGTGCTTTTAACTCTTACTTTCTTATGCACTTTGTTTATACTTATAATGATACTTTCGGTCATTGGAGGTGTTGTTTTTGCCATGATCGCTGGTCCAGAATCATTAGAGTATTTCAAGCCAAAACAATAGCGTAACGTGCTGGTAAAAGTCAAAATTATTGGTAAAAAATCCGATCATCCCATTGATGAAACGACTAGGTTTTGATTTCACGATTGAAAAATCAGATTTGGAAAGCGATATTTTGATTTAGAATATGACGTATTAAACTGGCTCGTAGCCAATTATTTTCCATTCCTTTTTAGACAAATCAATGAAGTAGTAATTTACTACGTCTTTCTTATCAAACTGTCCGTTTTTGTTGGTGTCTTCAACCGTTCTATAGTACAAACGGTTATTAGATTCAATCAATTTCCAATCGATTAATTCCTGAAAATCAGATGATATTTTAGTGAATTTTTCACCGCTGATTTTGCTTAAGTACAATGCTTTAATATCACTCGTATCCAATTTTCCATCTTTATTGGTATCCATGTCCACCATCGTGTACACCATAATCTGATTATTGGTTTTATTTGCAACCGACTTTAAATAAGTGGCTGTTTGAATCAAAACGGGCTTTTCTGTTAGTTTTTTAATAGAATCGGAATCTACTTTTTGAAATTTTAAATTTTGCAAGAAACCCGTGATTTCAAATTCACCATAATTCGATATCGTAAAACTCAAATCATTTACACTAGAGGAACCATATCTGGACTTCACGCCACGTTCCCGAATACTTAAATCCCCAACAGGATGAATTAAATAATCTGTTCCTTCCATTTGCAGCGGCAAATCAGCAATTTGTATTTGAGTAGAATCCGCCTTAACTAGCTCTCTTGCTTTGCTAGTTTCATCGTAGGTCACTTTGGGTTTTTCAACTTCCTCTTTGCAACTGGCTAAAAGCAAAATTGCAATTCCTACTATTGTTATATGTAGTTTTTTCATTTTGTTGTACTATTAATATTCAAATGTAATCATTTTTAAAAATGGTAACGGTATTAGCCACTTGATTTAACTATTTATAATTGGGACAACTTTGCTTTAAATATATCGTTTACAACTTAGCAGTAAGCTTAACATTAAAAACTCGTGTTGTCATATAATTTGGAATTGCATATTGATTTTTAGAATACACATCCCGAACCCATGTATTGGTAATGGTGTTTTGATTGTCAAAAAGATTAAAAATTTCCAATCCTAATGCCAACTCTTTAAAGTTTTTAAACCAACCCGTATTATTCTCTTTTTTTGTAGTGTTATCAATAAAAACCTTAGAAAAACCCACATCTACGCGACGGTAATCATTCAATCTATTTTGGTACAAATATGGATCAGCATACGATGGCGAACCTCCAGGCAATCCAGTGTTGTAAACTAGGTTCAGATATAGTTTAATACTAGGAATATTAGGCATATAGTCTTGAAAAAGCATTCCAAATTTCAATCGTTGATCCGTAGGTCTGGCAATAAATCCTCTGTCATTACTATTTTCTTCAGTTTTCAAATAACCAAAACTAATCCAAGATTCAGTTCCAGGTACAAACTCTCCGTTTAGGCGTACATCTAATCCTTGTGCGTACGCAGTTGCATCATTATTGGCTGCAAAGCGTATGCGAACATTATCAATCGTATACGTATTTACATCTGTCAAAGATTTATAATACAACTCCGAAACTAATTTAAAAGGACGATTCCACATTTTGAAACTATAGTCATTTCCCAAAACAAAATGTACTGATTGTTGTGCTTTAATATTGGGTTGTACCGTTCCAGTAGCATCTCTCAATTCCCTGTAAAATGGCGGCTGATGGTACAAACCACCTGAAATTCTAAAAACCATTTCCTTTTCCCAGTCTGGTTTAATAGCAAACTGTACTCTAGGACTGACTGTAATTTGAGATTTTGTAGCTGTAGATGCACCTATCACCTCCCAATTGTGAGCACGAACTCCTGCATTATACCATACTTGACTTGCACCAATATTCGATTTCAAACTCCATTGCGCATAACCTGAAAATCTATTAATCGAGTTAAAATTTGTAGCACGTATATTTTGATACGGAACGAGTGGTCCTGTGTAAGGCGTGTACGGCTGGTCATTCCTTGGCAAATCAATAATTGGTGGATTCAAAGAGAAACCAGCGGAATCAATAACCTCCCACTCTATTATTCGATCACGTATAGATTCTCGTGTGTATTTTATTCCCCATTCTAATTGGTTTTCTTTCCAATCATGAAATCCTTTTATCTCTGTGTTTACAATCAAAGCATCTAAATCATTTCTCGCATGACTCAGCTGTGATCCAATACCTCTGGTGAAAGCAACATCGCCAAAAGTTTCAGAACCAATATTAGAATCTACTTCGCCCAAACGGTATTGAGCGAAAATATCAAAATATTCTTGTTCTAAAGTATGAAAAATCGAACCAATAAATTTTAATGTGAAATTATCGGAGGCATTAAAAGTTGTTTTTAAAGCACCAAAATACGTATCGTACTTATCCTTTTCTTGCCCTTCGTAAAAAACAGTCAATGCCATAGGATTGTCTATGGTTCCAAAGTTAGTCTGTCTCGTTAATGGCTGGTATCGGTATTTATTTTGAGAAATATTTCCTAGAAAACTCCATTGCCATTTTGCAGAAGCCTGAAAGTTTATATTGGTTTGAATATCCGCAAAGGAAGGCGTAAAATTAGTTTGTGTTTCCTGGCTATTTACCAAAAGGCTGTTGTTGCGGTATCGAACTCCAGTAACTGCAGACCATTTTTTATCTCTAGAAACGGCATCAATTGAAAGACTTCCGCCGAGAAAACTGGCCTCGAGGCTTGCGCCAAATTGAACCGGCTTTCTATACGTAATATCTAATACTGATGATAATTTGTCGCCAAACTTTGCTTGAAAACCTCCTGCAGAAAAATCAACATTTTGAACTAAATCTGTATTGGTAAAACTCAGTCCTTCTTGTTGCCCCGAACGAACTAAAAACGGTCGATACACTTCGATTTCATTAACATAAACCAAATTCTCGTCATAATTTCCACCACGCACGGCATATTGGGTACTCAATTCATTATTAGAGTTTACGCCTGGTAAGGTTTTTAAAATATTTTCAATTCCTGCATTTGCTCCTGGAATTTTCCGAATCACCTCGGGCTCAATCGTAGTGATTCCTTGCACCAACTTTTTGTTATTTGCGGTAACAATCACTTCACCCATTTGCTCCTCTTGATCACTCATCACGGGATTAAACTCTTTTTGTTCATTAGAATCCAAAGAAAAAATAATAGTTATTTTCTTTAAAGAGATGTGTGTAAAAATGATAGTAATATTTTGATTTGCAGGAACTTTTAAATCGTAAAAACCATTTTTATTAGTTTGGGTACCACTACTTGAATACGAAACATTCACGTTTTCAACGGGACGATTATTCTTATCTAACACAACACCTTTTATCCGTGCTGTTTGTGCCGTTATTATTAAAGTAATAAAGAAAAAAAAGACTAGTGGTATACGTTGTTTCGGACTCAAAGGGTATGATTTAATTATTTTTGACTTCTAAAAAAGCGACTTTCAAAGGTAGTTGAATTTCCTACGTTATCGACCACGATCACTTTTAAATCATTAGCACCTTCTGCCACAATACCATCATTAAAATAATGCGTTAGTTTTCTAGTTTTATTATCATATTCGAATAATACCCACTTGCCGTTTAAATAGCCAGTATATGATTTTATTCCTGACAAAGTATCAGCTATGGATAACTGAATTGTTTTTTGATCGCTAGTCCATTTACCATCAATAGGAAATACTGAACTAATGATTGGGGCAACCGTATCCGAAACCAAAGCGTATTTACCTAAAATTTTAACTTTGGTATTGAAAACACTGTCTTTTCTATACGTAGGATTGTAATTTATTTTTTTACCGTCAATTCTACCGATAAACATTTTTTCTTTTTGTGCTTCAGTCGACTTGGAGTCTTCAATAGAAATTGTAAAATTAGTGTGTGCTGGAACCGTGTCATCATACAAAAAAAGAGTGTCGTTTTTTACATCAAAATTAAAGTTGAAATCTTCATAAAAAGTTCCTGCCGGTATAAAAACGGACATATTTTCAAGAGCGAAATTAGTATCTGTTTTTGCCCTTACGAAATATTTAGATGGGAGTGCATCCGTTGCAATTATTGTGGGTAACAAATCATAATGGATGGGAATAGATACTATTTTTTTATTTCCAAAAAAATCGGATACCTCAATGCGATACAGCGATGCGAGATTAGGGGATACTTGCAACACCCCTTTATTTTCATCTGCTTGTATAATACTCAAATCAAAAGGTGTTTTCATAAACAATTGCTGCACACGCTGTTGTGTCTTTTTATACTTAGAATAGTCAATTAGCGCATTAATGTATCGCATATCATCAAACGAATAGGTTTTAAATTCATAACCAAAATTTGGTTTCCCATTATAAAAAGATTGCACTTTAAACACGCCATTATTATTAAAAGAAACATCATCGATATCGTAAGTAGAAATACCGAAACCAATAGAACCATTAGCCACAACTTTGTCTGCCAAATAAGTACCGTCTTTTTGCAAGGAAACATTTAACAATACAGGTCTTTTGGAACGATTTACTGATGTTTTTGAGTCTAAAGGGTATACATAAAGACCAGAAATTATTGGTTTTTTAGTATCTTTTACAAATGCATCATATCCAAAAAGCATCGGATTAATTACAAATTCTGTTTTCGTATCCCGAAATTCAAAATGCAAATGTGGCCCTTCAGAAGCTCCAGTATTTCCGGAAAAGGCGATAACTTCTCCTTTTTTTATCAGCAATTCATCAGGCTTAAAAAACATTTCAATTTCAAAGGACTGCTCTTTATAGTGGGTCTTTTTAATGAATTGTTCGATGGCGCCATTGGCTGATTCTAAATGTCCATAAACCGAAGTGTACCCATTAGGATGATTAATGTAGATTGTTTTCCCGTTGCCAAAAGTGGATATTTTAATTCTGGATACATATCCATCAGCTACTGCATAAACACGCAACCCTTCTTTTTGTTGTGTTTTTAAATCAAAACCAGCATGAAAATGATTGGGTCTCAACTCTCCAAAATTTCCAGATAACTGCATCGGAATATCTAAAGGTGACCTAAAGTAATCTCTTGGATAATCCACTTGTGCAAAAAGTGACACACCTAAAAATAAAAAAAATAGGGAAAATTTCATCATTTACATTTTTGCTAAGATAAAAAAAGTATTCAAAAGAACACTAAAAAAAATAGAGTGTAACCCTTTGTAAAACGGCTACTTAATTAATTTAATGCAAAAAAAATAATAAAATATTGCAGAATTAAAAAGGAATACTAACTTTGTATGATTATGTAATGAATAGGATATATAATGAGTGCAATTGCAGAATTTATTGATACTCTTGAGGATAAGATTGAAAAACTTTTTACAAAAATGAAGAGTTTAGAAAGAAATAATCAAGATTTAAAAAACGAATTAATAAAAACAGCATCGATAATACAAAATCAATCCATGGAGATTGAAGCCTTAAAAACGCAGTATGAAACACTCAAAGTTGCCAATACATTACTAGGCAGTGACGATAATAAAAGAGATACGAAGCTTAAAATAAATTCATTAATTCGCGAAATTGATTACTGCATAGCCCAGCTATCAGATTAATATAAGATATGGACGAAAAGCTTAAAATTAAAATATCAATTGCAGACCGAGTGTATCCACTTACAGTAGATTTCGCTCAGGAAGAAGGCCTTAGAAGCGCTTCTAAAAAAATTGATAAGATGATCAAGCAATTTGAAGAAAATTATGCCGTTCGCGACAAGCAAGATGTACTAGCAATGTGTGCTTTGCAATTTGCCTCACAAACAGAACAAAAACAAATTGATAATGCAATTGATGGAGAAGAAACCATCGAAAGAATTAAAAAAATCAATTTAATTTTAGACCAATATCTCGACAAATAAACGTTCTTTACAAAAACTAAGATACTGCCTACATTAGTTCATATTTGGTAAACTCAACACTAACAATTTAGAATGAGCAAATCATCGTTACTATAGCAAGCCAATTCAGTTTGGAAGCTTGAACAACGAGTTAGCTCAAAACTTGTCTTTTCGAGTTTATTCAATCCCTCTAATGTAGGCTTTTTTATATATAAATTTTAACAAACATGGACAACATAGTAACGATCATTATTTCAGGAATTATAGGTATTGCGGGAGGTTTTGGTATTGCAAAACTGATAGAAAAAAGTAATATTTCAAACTTAATCAAAAACGCAAAAAAAGAAGCAGCATCTATATTGAAAGATGCAAATCTTGAAGCTGAAAATATAAAGAAGGATAAAATTCTTCAAGCGAAAGAAAAATTTATTGAATTAAAATCGGAACACGAACAAGTTATTTTAACTCGTGATAAAAAAGTAGCTGAAATAGAAAAAAGAGTTCGCGATAAAGAATCTCAAATTTCTAATGAATTATCGAAAGCTAAGAAAGTAAATGATGATTTTGAATCTAAAACTTTAGAATACACCACTAAAATTGAAAATCTAGACAAAAAACAAACTGAAGTTGACAAATTGCATAAAAGCCAGTTGCAACAATTAGAAGTAATATCTGGTTTATCAGCTGAAGAAGCAAAAGAGCAGTTGGTAGAAGGATTGAAAGCAGAAGCTAAGAGTAAAGCAATGTCTCATATTCAAGATACTATTGAAGAGGCAAAGTTAACAGCCCAACAAGAAGCGAAGAAAATCATTATCAATACGATTCAAAGAGTAGGTACAGAAGAAGCAGTAGAAAACTGTGTATCCGTATTCAACATTGAATCGGATGATGTAAAAGGAAGAATCATTGGTCGTGAAGGTAGAAATATCCGTGCACTTGAAGCGGCTACTGGAGTTGAAATCATTGTAGATGACACACCAGAAGCAATTATCCTTTCTTGTTTTGATCCTGTACGTAGAGAGATTGCACGTCTAGCGCTACACAAATTGGTAACTGACGGTAGAATTCACCCTGCTCGTATTGAGGAAGTAGTTGCAAAAACTGCTAAACAAATTGATGATGAAATTATAGAAGTTGGTAAACGTACCGTTATCGATTTAGGAATTCACGGATTACATCCAGAATTGATTAAAGTAGTAGGACGAATGAAATACCGTTCTTCTTACGGACAGAATTTATTGCAACACTCCCGTGAAGTTTCAAAACTATGTGGAATCATGGCAGCTGAACTTGGCTTGAACGTAAAACTGGCTAAAAGAGCAGGTTTATTACACGATATTGGTAAAGTTCCAGATGCCGAAAGTGACTTACCTCACGCTTTATTAGGAATGCAATGGGCAGAGAAATATGGTGAAAAAGAAGAGGTTTGTAATGCCATTGGAGCGCACCACGATGAGATAGAAATGAAATCATTATTATCGCCAATTATACAAGTTTGTGATGCTATATCAGGAGCAAGACCAGGAGCACGACGACAAGTACTAGATTCTTACATTCAACGTCTAAAAGATCTTGAAGAAGTAGCTTACGGATTTAGTGGTGTGAAAAATGCTTACGCAATTCAAGCGGGTAGAGAACTTCGTGTGATTGTAGAGAGTGAAAAAGTTTCGGATGAAAATGCTGCTAACTTATCATTTGATATCTCACAAAAAATACAAACGGAAATGACCTATCCAGGACAAGTTAAAGTAACGGTAATTCGTGAAACAAGAGCGGTGAACATTGCTAAATAAATAGCTTTCTAAAATAAATAGAAAAGATGTATTGATGTAAAAATCAATACATCTTTTTTTTAAAATACTTTCTGGGATTCTACAATGCCTTTTTTCTGGGGTGATAAGCATGTAAAACCTCCGTTAGAAAGGTACGATCTAGATGAAGGTATATTTCGGTTGTCGTGATAGATTCATGTCCCAACATTAATTGTATTGCACGCAAATCGGCTCCATTCTCTAAAAGATGGGTTGCAAAAGAATGCCGTAATGTATGTGGACTTATGGTTTTGTGCAAATTGATTTTGACCGCTAAATCTTTGATTATAGTAAAAATCATGGCTCGCGTGAGCTGTTTTCCACGTCTGTTTAAAAAGAGCGTATCTTCATAGCCTTTTTGAATGATAACATGTACTCGAATAGTATCTCTGTAGGTTTGAATGTAATTTTGAGTCACCTCACTTATTGGAACAAAACGTTGCTTGTTCCCCTTCCCTGTTACTTTTATAAATCCTTCTTCAAAGAATAAATCTGAAATTTTTAGAGCCACAAGTTCAGAAACCCTTAATCCGCAACCATAAAGAGTTTCAAGCATGGCACGATTGCGCTCTCCTTCTTTAGTACTCAAATCAATGGCGTCAATAAGTGCATCAATTTCGATAACCGATAAAGTGTCTGGAAGTTTACGACCTGTTTTAGGAGTTTCAATTAATTCTAAAGGATTGTCTTTTCGATAATCTTCAAAAATCAGATAGCTAAAAAAACTTTTGAGTCCTGAAATAATTCTAGCTTGAGATCGGGCATTGACCTCTTTTGCTACACTATAAATGAATTGCTGCAAAGTCTCCTCTCCAATTTTTAAAGGAGAAACGACAATTTCATTTTCATTCAAAAAAAGAAGCAAGCGTTCCACATCAAAAGTATAATTTTCGATAGTGTTTTTTGACAAACCCCGTTCGATTTTCAAATAAGATTGATAATTTTTTATACAGGAAATCCAATTCATAACTACAAAGTAACGCATTTTAAAGCATAAAAAAACCACGCCATAGACGTGGTTTATAAAATAATATAGATAAAATTAGTTACCCCATTTTCCTCCACCAATAAAAAATCCTAAGTGAATTCCTAAATAAGAATTAGATATAGTCCCTTGACTATTACCATTAATATCTTGCAAAGTAGATTTTGGTACTAGGTTGTACTCTAATCCCATTCTAAATTTACCCCATTCAAATCCACCTCGAAGTAATCCACCCATTTTGCCACTTGCATCTAAAGCAACATCACCATTTGATGTATTGCTATCGACCTCAACGTTAGCTATTGAATAATATCCTGCACCGCCACCAATATAAGGGACAAAAGACTTCCCACCTTTGTTAAAATAGTAGTCATAAGTCCCTACGTAAGAACCATTAGCCGAAACTTTAGCACTCTGAGTTTCCCCTTCTCCTTGAATATCACGCACCATAGCAGCAGCACCAATGCGTAAACCCACATTCATATTGTCTTTAATGTTGTACTTAGGTTCAATAGAGAATAAAATTCCTCCACCTCCATTAGAAGGTACGGTATATCCTAAATCTAACCCAACTCTAAATCCACCCTCTTTTTGAGAATATCCATTAGCAAAAGCAAATACAGCAACAGCTGTCAAAATAATTTTTTTCATTTTTTTTTTTGTTTGTTTGTTTGTTTGTTTGTTTGTTTGTTTGTTTGTTTGTTAATATGAGCGTAAAAATAAATAAATACAAAGTAATATACTTCTTACCTTAGATAAGTTATTAACATATTTTAGGTACGACATTAAACAAAAAACCTCCCGATTTCGGGAGATTTAGAAATCAATTTATAGAAATATTAGAATTTGTAAGCTAAAGAAAGAGAAAAAACTGAGTTTGTGATTTTTGAATCATCACCCGGTTCTGTCTTACCAATATTTGCCAACCCTACATTATACCTTGCGCCTGCAGCTATATTTTTAGTAAAATCATAACCCAAACCAAAATTTAAACCAAAATCAACAGACTCAAAACTATCTTTTACATCGTCTTCAGCTTCGTTACCATTTGCTTTCGCAACTGTCTTTGCACTCAATAAAAATCCTACTTGTGGACCCACCTCTAAATTGAACTTTTCAGCGGCATAATATTTCAACATAATTGGAACATTAATGTATGACATCTTAATGCTTGCATCAACTACAAAAGTTTGATTACCATCACTAAATTCAAATTCATCAATATTAGTTCCTTGCATAGAAAACAATAATTCTGGTTGTAGAGCAAGTTTATCAGATAACTTAACCTCTACAAAACCACCAACATTTAAACCTGCCTTAGACTTTAGATCTAAACCATCAGTATCTCCAGAAAAAGTTGCTAGATTTAAACCTCCTTTAACACCAAATTTAGTTTCTTGCGCATTAGCAAATCCAAAAGCAAAAACAGCCGCAACTGTTAAAATAATTTTTTTCATTTTTTTGTTTGATTATTAGTTTAAGCGTAAAAATAAATAAATACAAAGTAATATACTTCTTACCTGATATAAGTTATTAACATATTTAGATTCTACAATTAACAAAAAAACCTCCCGATTTGGGAGGTTTAGAAATCTATTTCTAGAAATATTAGAATTTATATCCTAATGACAAAGAAAATACATTGTTTGAAAGTTTAGTATTATCTCCAGCTTCTGTTTTAGCGATATTTGACAAACCAAGGTTGTATCTTAATCCAGCAGATAAATTTTCTGTGAAATTATATCCAGCTCCAAAATTAAAACCAAAATCAATTGATTCAAAACTGTCTTTAACATCTTCATCTTCAGAACCTACAGCTGCTTTGGCACTTGTTAAAAAACCAATTTGCGGTCCTGCCTCAAGACTAAAAGCATCAGCTACATAATATTTAGCCATAACTGGAATATTCAAATAAGAAAGATTAAATTTTAAATCGTCGCCATCCACGTCAAATTTTGTACCTTGAGTAGAGAACAATAATTCAGGTTGAATAGCAAACTTATCCGAAACTTTAAATTCTACAAAACCTCCCAAATGGAAACCTGCTTTTGAAGAATTATCTTCAATATCTCCAGAAAAGTTCGCAAGGTTTAATCCTCCTTTAACACCAAATTTAGTTTCTTGCGCGCTAGCAAATCCAAAAGCAAATACAGCCGAAACTGTTAAAATAATTTTTTTCATGTTTTTGTTTGTTTGTTTGTTTTAATGGCGCAAATGTAAATTAAATCATACCTAAAATAAAATTTTTTTGTAAAAAAAATACATTAAATCTCACAACGTTTAAAAATTTATAGATAAAAAAATCATAAAATACTATATTTCAATGTGTTAAAAAAAGTCTTCTAACTGAATTTAGTGAGACAAACAAAGTTTCAAAATAAATTATTTCACAAGACTATTCTTATAAAAAATAATGAAAAAGTATAATACACAAGATGAAAAGTCTTTCAATTCACTACTACCTTTCTTAGCAATTAGGAATTCAAATGTGTACTTTTAACCTAGCATTATGTTTTATTTGTAAAAGATTCAAAAAACAATTGAGAAGTAAACCATATTTTACGTTGAAAACTCCAAACCAAAGTCATACCGTCATAAATAGCACTTAAATCAACCTTAAAACTTGAAAGTACACTAAGAAAGTAACTGTTTGATATTTAGCATTTAAATGTTTAAATTCGGATACTTTTTTAAATTTAATACTAAAAATCAACAATTGCTATCATATCAGGTACACATTGGACTGATTTTTGCAAATAACTTTTTCAAGTAGGATTATACAATATTTTTTAAAAAAAATAGTTCTGACATAGTCCTAAATTTAATTAATAACAATAAAAAAAATTATGAAAAAAATCATTCTAGTCGCAGTAGTACTTCTTGCAGCATCGATAGATATGCAAGCACAATTAGTAAAATTTGGAATCAAAGGTGGTTTAAACTATGCCAACCAAAATGGTAGTGATATAACTGTAAATAGCACCAATTATGAAAGTGAAGCTATTACCAGCTATCATGTAGGTTTACTTGCGGAGGTAAAATTGACTGACGGTTTTGCCATACAACCCGAATTGCTATATTCTACACAAGGTGCAACCTATAAAAATGCAGTAGAAGAATTTAATAACGAATTGGGTTATTTATCTATTCCGGTTCTTGCTAAAGTAAGCTTAAACAAATTTATAAGTTTAGATTTTGGTCCTCAAGCTTCTTTCCTATTAAGCGAACGAAAAAATGTGGATTTTAAAGAATCTGAGAATTTTGAGTTTGGAGTTGCAGGTGGATTAAGTTTTAATATTACAAAAAATTTCTTTTTACAAGGTCGCTATGTAGCCGGATTAACCGAAGCTACTCGCGATGCAACAGTTAAAAATTCAGTAGTTCAAGTTTCAGCTGGATTCAAATTTTAAATAAAACCTTTATTTTTCAAGAAACCGTTCCGTAATTTGGAACGGTTTTTTTATTTTTACAAAAATAGAAACATGAAAATAATCATTATCAATGGTCCTAACCTCAATTTACTAGGGAAACGCGAACCAGAAATTTACGGCATTCAAACTTTTGAAGAATACTTTATCTCTTTGCAAATAAAATATATGGACTTAGAATTAATCTATTTCCAAAGCAATATAGAAGGAGAACTTATTGATAAAATTCAAGAATTTGGTTTTAGGTACGATGGCATTATTCTCAATGCCGGTGCCTATACACACACCTCAATCGGGATAGGTGATGCTGTTAAAGCCATTACAACTCCTGTTGTTGAAGTGCACATTTCGAACACCTACGCCCGCGAAAGTTTCAGACACCAATCCTATATCTCTAGTCATGCAAAAGGAGTTATTCTGGGATTTGGTTTAAAAAGTTATGAATTAGCCCTTCAATCTTTCCTTTAATTGCAATAAAAATATCTTGACTGAATGTTTAACATATAATTAATACCCTCTTTTTAAACTTCCTCTATTTTTGCGAAAGAAAAAACTTTCATGAAAAAATACTACCTGCTTTTAATTTTTTTGGTCTCAGTAACCAACTATGCTCAAATAAAAGGAACCATTTCTGACGATAAAGGGAATCCATTGCCTTTTGTTACTGTCTTTCAAGAAGACACGTATAACGGAACGACCTCCAATGAGATGGGTAAATACGAATTAAACCTAAAAAAAACTGAAAAACAAACAGTTGTCTTTCAGTTTTTAGGATTCAAAACACAAAAAATAGCGGTTCAAACTGATAAATTACCTTATACATTTGATGTTAAAATGATCGAAGAAAGCTTTTCTTTGAACGAAGTTGTGATTAATCCTAAAATTAATCCTGCAATAGCTATCATAAAAAATGCAATTGCAAGCCGAAAAGAAAATACTAAAAAAACAGCTCGCTTCCATGCCGACTTTTATTCTCGAGGGATTTTCAAACTAAAAAATGCACCAAAAAAGATATTAGGTCAAAAAATTGGAGATTTAAACGGCTCATTAGATTCTACTGGAACAGGTATTATTTCTTTATCTGAAACATTTTCTAAAATTACTTTTGAAAAACCCAATAATCTAAAAGAAGTGGTCACCGCCTCAAAAGTTAGCGGACGTGACAATGGCTACAGTTACAATACAGCTCGATCTTCCTTTTATGATTTATATGACAACACCGTTGATTTTGGCGTGCAAATGATTTCTCCGATCGCTTCTAATGCCTTCAATTATTATAAATACAAGCTCGAAAATACTTTTTACGATGCTAACAATCAAATGATCAACAAAATAAAAGTGACTGCCACTAGAGATAGCGAACCCGTTTTTGAAGGGTACATTTATATTGTAGAGGATTCTTGGGCTATATATGCTGTTGATTTAGACATTAAAGGCTACCGAATGAAAGAAGAATTTGTAGATGTTATGACCTTAAAACAAAACTTCGGTTACAACAAAAACAATAAAATCTGGGCTAAAAACACACAAAGTCTTGATATTACCGCTGGCGCTTTTGGAATAAAATTCACAGGAAAATACACTTATGTGTACAGTAATTACGAATTTGTAGATGCTTTTGCAAAAAAAACCTTTACCAATGAAATCACGAGCGTTGAAATCAATTCAAATAAAAAGGACAGTACTTTCTGGAATAGCAACAGACCTATTCCCTTAACTATCGAAGAAAGCACAGACTATATTAAGAAAGACAGCATTTATAAAGTTAGAAACTCAAAAAAATATTTGGATTCAATTGATGCAAAAGGGAACAAATTCAGACTATTAAAGTTGATTACGGGTTATACTTATAATAATAGTACGACAAAAAATACCTTTAGTTACGATGGACTATTCAATCTTGGTTCTTTGAGTTTTAATACCGTACAAGGGTATAATTTTGACACTGGGTTTCGATACACCAATAGAAAAAACCAAGAAACAAAAGGAATTTATACTTCCATCAGTACCAAACTAAATTATGGTTTTGCTGAAGATCGTTTGCGTATAATGGGAACGATTATACATCGATTCAACAATCAAAATTACGCTACCTTATTTGCTACTGGAGGTAGTTCCGTACAACAGTTTAACCAAAGTGAACCCATCAGTAAAATTATCAACTCCATAAGTTCTTTGTCTTTTAAGAACAATTTTATGAAGTTGTATAATTTAGAATCGGCAGCCATTGGATACAATCAGAATGTCGCAAATGGGGTAAACCTTGGTGGAAGAATATCATATCAACAACGCAAACCATTATTTAATACTACTGATTTCTCCTATTTCAATAAGGAAGATTTGTATACTTCGAACAATCCACTGACACCAAATGACTTTACCTCTTCCGCTTTTGAAAAGCATCATTTGGTAAAGATGACTCTGAATGCAAGAATTAATTTTGGAAATAAATACGCTTCTCGTCCGGATGGTAAATTCAACATTCGAAATGAAAAGTATCCTACTCTATTTTTAAATTATGAAAAAGCAGTAGCAGCAAGTGAGAAAAAATACGAATTTGACCATATAAATGCACAATTAACGTACGATTTAAAATTAGAAAATAAGGGTACACTTGGCATGAACTTGAAAGCTGGAAAATTTTTGAATGCTGAAAATATCGCATTTATGGATTATAAACATTTTAACGGCAACCAAACGCACATCGGACAAAGTGCACGTTATCTAAATGTCTTTAATTTATTGCCTTATTATTCCAACAGCACCAACAACCGATATTTTGAAGCGCATTCTGAATACAATGACGAGGGTTATGTTATGAATAAAATTCCGCTTTTGAATAAATTAAAATCAACTTTAATTCTTGGTGGGCATGCACTTTCAACCCCAGGCAATAAACCATATACAGAATTATCTGTTGGTTTGGATAATTTAGGTTTTGGAAAATTTAAGTTGTTGCGTATTGATTATGTGCGTTCCTACCAAAATGGATTTCAAGGAGACGGTGTAGTTTTTGGACTTAAATTCTTGAATATTTTAGAGTAAATCAATAGCCCCAAATAGTTTTTCAACAAAAAAAAGGCACGAGAAATAATTTTCATGTGCCTTTTTTAATTTTATAAATAATTTAAATTATGGTATTAATTTGGTTCTACATGAATCAATACATGTCCCAATTCTGGAATTTGTTCTCGTAACGTGTCTTTTAGTTTATGAGCTAAATCATGTCCTTCTTTTACGGTATTATTCGAATCTACAATTGCGTGTAAATCTACATGGTATTGCATTCCTGCTTTTCGAATAAAACACTTTTCAGTATCTATAATCCCGTCAACTTGAAGTGAAATGAGTCGGATTTCTGCTATCAAATCATCGTACAAATGCTCATCCATTATTTCGCCCAATGCAGGTCTAAAAATAAGATAACTGTTATAGAATATGAATCCTGATGCAAAAAGTGCTGCCCAATCATCTGCAGATTCATAACCATTGCCAAGGATCAAGGCAATTGAAATTCCCAAAAATGCGGCTACTGATGTAATTGCATCGCTGCGATGGTGCCAAGCATCGGCTCTAAGTGAGGAACTATTGGTTTGAATACTTCTTTTAAGTACTACTCGAAAAGAATACTCTTTCCATATAATAATGGCACCTAAAACAAGTAATGTCCAAGGTTTAGGTAGTTCATGTGGCGTTCTAATATTGATGACACTTTCATAAGCGATAATAGTAGCAGAAGTGATTAAGAAACCCACAACCAAAAAGGTAATTAGAGGTTCTGCCCTACCGTGACCGTACGGATGATTTTCATCTGCTGGTTTATTCGAATATTTGATGCCAAACAACACTAAAAATGAAGCAAAAATATCAGCAGTCGACTCGATTGCATCTGCTATTAAAGCATAGGAATTTCCGAAGAAACCGGCAAATCCTTTAATAATTGCCAAAGACGTATTGCCTATGATACTAAAATAAGTGGCTTTAATCGCTGTTTGTTCGCTTGACATTTTGTTTTTGTTAGATGAACTAAAACAAAAATCGTTTTAGTAAACCGTCTTGAATGGTTGCATTCAAATTGTATCTTGTTTACTAAAACGATTTTATGAAATTCTTAATTTATTTATGCTCTCACGATACTGGCACCTATTGCTCTCAATCGTTCGTCAATACGTTCGTACCCTCTATCAATTTGTTCAATGTTTTGGATCGTACTTGTTCCTTTTGCTGAAAGTGCGGCGATTAATAATGAGATTCCCGCACGAATATCTGGTGAAGACATTGTTGTTGCTTTCAATTGTGATTTGAAATCGTGTCCCATAACAACGGCACGATGTGGATCACACAACATAATTTTGGCACCCATATCAATTAATTTATCTACAAAAAATAATCTGCTTTCAAACATTTTTTGGTGAATCAGCACGTCGCCTTTTGCTTGCGTAGCTACAACGAGAACAATACTCAATAAATCTGGTGTAAATCCAGGCCAAGGAGCATCTGCAATAGTAAGTATAGAACCGTCTATATCTGTTTTTACCTCATACCCATCTAGGTGAGCAGGAATGTAAATATCATCACCACGACGTTCCAAAGTAATTCCCAGTTTTCTAAAAGTACTAGGTATAACTCCTAAATTATCCCAACTCACATCTTTTATTGTAATTTCTGATTTAGTCATTGCAGCAAGACCTATCCAACTTCCAATTTCGATCATATCTGGAAGAATTCTATGCTCGCAACCACCTAAACTTTCAACACCTTCAATAGTTAATAGATTAGATCCAACGCCTGTTATGTTTGCTCCCATGGAGTTTAGCATTTTACAGAGTTGTTGCAAATAAGGTTCGCAAGCAGCATTATAAACTGTTGTTCTTCCTTTGGCTAAAACTGCGGCCATAACGATATTAGCAGTTCCTGTCACTGATGCTTCATCGAGCAACATATCGGCACCTTTCAAACCTTTAGGTGCTTCTACACCGTAAAAATGATCTTCTCTGTTGTAACGAAATTTTGCACCTAGATTGATAAATCCTTCAAAGTGAGTATCTAATCTTCTACGGCCAATTTTATCACCACCTGGTTTCGGAATGTAACCTTTACCAAATCGTGCCAAAAGTGGTCCAACAATCATTATGGATCCTCGAAGAGAACCGCCTTCTTTCTTGAAAGCTTCGGTTTCTAAATACTGTATGTTGACTTCATCAGCTTGGAAAGTATAAGAGCCAGGTCCCGTTTTTTGGATTTTAACGCCTAAATTTCCTAAAAGTGTTATTAGTTTATTGATATCAATAATATCAGGAATGTTATTGATAATCACTTTTTCTGGAGTTAAAAGAACAGCACATAAAATTTGTAATGCTTCATTTTTAGCTCCTTGTGGCGTGATTTCTCCCCTAAGACTTATGCCGCCTTCTATTTTAAAAATTCCCATTTTTTTACAGTTATGAGTTATAAATTATTGATTGAGCGTTATAAAATACGAGTTAAAAGTTAGGTTGAAAATTCAAAACTAAAAACTCCTAATTCATAACAAACCTAAAGCGGTTTTCTATTTTGGTTTTTGTGAATCGGATTTGGTTTCCCCATTTTGGTATTCTTATTACTTTGAATTTTTGGAGGACCTGCAGGTGCTATTTTATTAGAAACTCGTTTGTTTGTTCGTAATAAGTCAGTAGTATTTAAAAGCTCTTCGGTACTTTGAAGTAAATTCAACTTCCCGCCTGACAATTCATATAAATGTTCGAAAATAACATCATCTTTCACGGTATCTTTATTCCAGCTTAAATAGGATTTCTTCATGTGATTGGCAATCACTTTTACCAATGCGCTTTTCATTTCACCCTCGTCCCACTTATTGGCAACATCAATCATATATTTAATGTTGTTCCCATAATACCGGTATTTTGGAAAATTTTGAGGATAACTTAATACATCCGGTTTCAATTGCAACACTTCACGAGATGGAATTGGATAAGGAGAATCAGCTACTAATTTAAAATCAGACATTATAAATATCTGATCCCATAATTTGTGCTGAAAATCTGGAACATCACGCAAATGTGGGTTCAAACTACCCATAACTTGAATAATGTATTTTGCCGCTTTGTTGCGTTCTAAATCATCTTCAATTTTGGTTGCTTGATCAATTAGTTTTTGCAAATGACGTCCATATTCTGGAATAATTAAATGAGACCGTTCTGCATTATACTCCAAATGATGCACAACATCGTTCGAGTTTTCTTTGATATATTTTGAATTCATATTCGAATGTATATTTTTGATCTTAATGAGCACCATTTCGAAGATATAATATCATTCGTTTGTACAAACATCAAAATGTAGTTTTGAAACTAAAGTGAGATAATTCCCTTAATGGTAGCTACTTCTTGGTATTTATCAACTATTTCTTGTGCATCTTTCATAGTTACATCTATAGAAATACTGGTAAATTTACCCGTTTTGGATTTTGTTGTTTTGATTACCGCTCCCATACAGTCAAAAGCCAATTGAACACGATCAATATTATCATTTTCGCTAGGTACGATAAATTTGAATAAGTACGTAGCAGGCCATGTATTGCTCAGATCTAACTCTACTTTTAATCTATCATAAAATTCTTGAGTATTCTTGTCCATTTTCAGTTTAAAAATAAAGGCAAATATACTGTTTCATACGTGAATTATGAATTATGAATTATGATTTTTTATCTAATACTATTTTAAACGCAATCATTTTTTCAAATCCCAATAAGTTTAAGTAATTTTGCCGCTTATTTTTTAAAAGTGCAGAAAGAAATCATAGTTATCATTGGCGGTCCAGGAACAGGTAAAACAACTATCATTGATGGATTGATAGCCAAAGGACATTGTTGTTATCCCGAAATTTCTCGGGAAGTAACTGCAGAGGCAAAAAAGCAAGGAATCGATCAATTGTTTCTTGAAAAACCGCTTCTTTTCAGCGAGTTACTTCTAGAAGGCCGAAAAAAACAGTTTCAAAACGCATATAAAGAGCCACATGAAGTTGTATTTATTGACCGTGGAATTCCAGATGTTTTGGCTTACATGCACTACATTGGCGATAGCTATCCAGCGTCTTTTGATCGTGCTTGTCGCGAACACACCTACTCAAAAATTTTCATTTTACCACCTTGGGAAGAAATATACATTAGCGATCACGAACGGTATGAAAATTTCGAACAAGCCAAACTAATCTACAATCACCTTATAGAAACCTATCAAGGTTATGGTTACGAACTTATAGAAGTTCCTAGAGATACCCTAGATAACAGAATTCTTTTTATCTTAGATGAAATTTCTAAATAATTTTCAAGTTTAGAATTTACAATTTGGGATGTTTTCTACGAATTGAAATCTGTAATCTATGCAAGAAGCGTTAGCTATTCTTCAAAAATATTGGAAACACGACAAATTCAGGTCGCTGCAAAAGGAAATTATTGATTCCGTTTTAAGTGGTCAAGACACCTTTGCTTTGATGCCAACAGGAGGTGGGAAATCTATATGTTTCCAGATTCCAGCCTTGATGAATGATGGTATTTGTCTGGTAATTTCGCCCTTAGTTGCATTAATGAAAGACCAAGTGGCTAATTTGCAAAAGCGGAACATAAAAGCCATTGCCTTAACGGGCGGTATCCGATCTGAAGAAATGATTGATTTATTGGACAATTGCCAATTCGGAAATTATAAATTTCTTTATTTATCACCAGAACGTTTACAATCAGACTGGATTTTAGACCGCATCAAAAATCTTCCAATCAACTTAATCACTATTGACGAGGCGCATTGTGTATCGCAATGGGGACACGATTTTCGACCCGCTTATTTGAAGATTTCAATACTAAAAAAACATTTCCCAAAAATACCTTTCCTTGCATTAACAGCCACCGCAACTCCAAAAGTTAAAGAAGATATCATCGCTGAACTGGGATTGCAGGATGTGAACGTTTTTGAGAAATCATTTGCAAGAGAAAACATCGCCTACATGGTTTTTGAAGTAGAAGATAAACTTTTTAGAATCGAACAAATTTTAAAGAAAAACCCAGAATCTTCTATCATTTATGTTCGCAACAGAAAATCCTGTCTGGATATTTCGGGGCAATTAAATTCGTTAGGAATTAAAGCGACCTATTATCATGGTGGACTTTCATCTAAAGAAAAAGATAAGAACATGCAATTGTGGATGAATGAAGCCGCAACAGTTATTGTAGCAACCAATGCTTTCGGAATGGGAATTGACAAAGCCAATGTAAAGACTGTAATTCACATTCAACTGCCAGAAAATTTAGAAAATTATTACCAAGAAGCTGGTCGAGCAGGGCGAAATGGCGAAAAAGCATTTGCTGTTTTATTAACAAGTCCTTCAGATATTATTCAAGCTGAAAACCAATTTATAAATATTCTTCCTGACAAAAAGTTTTTGAACCTCATGTATGTCAAGCTTTGCAACTACTTTCAAATTGCATACGGAGAAGGCATCAACGAGCAGTTCACCTTCAATTTGCATCATTTTTGTTTAAAATATGGGTTTCCAACTTTAAAAACCTACAATGCCATGCAGTTTCTGGACAGACAAGGAATTATTAATTTGTCCCAAGAATTTTCTGAAAAAATCTCAATGCAATTTCTTATTCCTTCCAAAGAAGTGATTCGGTACATGAGTTTGAATCCGAATGATGAAGAAATTATTTTGGCAATATTGCGCACGTATCCTGGAATTTATGAAATGCAAACCGCATTCAACTTGCCATTAATTGCAAAAAAATCAAATCATAATGAAACAGAAATACAAACAGTCTTGCAGAAATTAAAAACAAAAGAGATTATCAATTACCAATCAAAAAATAATGATTCTACATTAATTTTTAATGAAGTTCGAGAAGATGAGAGAACGATTAGTCGGGTTTCAAAATATTTAGAAAATCAAAATCAATTAAAAAAGGAACAACTTCAATCTGTTTTGAATTATGTTTCAGATAAAAAGGCATGCAAAAACAAGCTTATCTTGCATTATTTTGGTGAAAAAACAGATGTCGATTGTGGAATTTGTTCCTATTGCATTACCAAAAAAAACAAGCAAAAAGACAATACATCGCTTGCATCAGCAATCGTTACTTTATTACAATCAGAAAATTTAAATTCGAGAGACATACAAAACAGGACTAAAAACAACTCTGAAGAAGTTATTGCAGCCCTTCAATATTTATTAGAAAACAACACAATTTTGGTTAAACCAAATAACAAATACACTTTAAAATTATAATGGAAAAATTACGAATTGTTTTTATGGGAACACCCGAATTTGCCGTGGGGATATTAGATACAATACTAAAAAACAACCACGAAGTTGTAGGCGTAATTACCGCCGCAGACAAACCTGCAGGTCGTGGACAGAAATTAAAATATTCAGCTGTAAAAGAGTATGCGCTGGAAAATAATATTACTTTATTACAGCCAGTAAACCTTAAAGACGAGACTTTTTTATCGGAATTAAAATCGTTGAATGCTAATTTACAAGTCATAGTTGCATTTAGAATGTTACCAAAAGTAGTATGGGAAATGCCATCATTAGGAACTTTCAACCTTCACGCTTCACTCCTACCCAATTATCGTGGAGCTGCACCTATCAATTGGGCAATCATAAATGGTGAAACTAAAACCGGTGTTACTACTTTTTTTATTGATGATAAAATTGATACTGGTGCCATGATCTTAAGTTCTGAAACTCCGATTGAAGAAACCGAAAATGCAGGACAACTGCACGACCGATTGATGGATCTGGGAAGTAAAACTGTCATTGCTTCCTTGGAAATGATTGAAAAAGGAACCGTTTCAACAATTATTCAAACAGATACGGCCCATATTAAAACGGCATACAAGTTAAACAAAGAGAATTGTAAAATAGACTGGACCAAACCAGCTCTAGAAATAAATAATTTGATTCGAGGTTTGAGTCCGTATCCTGCTGCTTGGTGTTTTATTCAAGATAAAAACGAAGAATGGAATGTTAAGATATACGAGGCTATAATTGTTTTAGAAGATCATGATTTCAAGATAGGAAGTCTAATTTGCACCAAAAAGGAGATGAAGATTGCGGTAGAAAACGGATTTATTCAAATAGTAAGCTTGCAATTTCCAGGCAAAAAAAAGATGAACGCATCAGAACTGCTTAATGGGATTGTATTTTCAGAGGAAGCAAAAGCTCACTAACATCAATAAAAACGGGTAGTTTGTCGATTTTAACACGACATACAGACTAGCTTGTTAACAAAAAAAATAAGTTATCAACAAAACAGGCTAAAAATGAGCAAAAGTCTTGCAAGGAACGTATTTCCCATTAAATTTGTGTATTAACAATATTTTTAACCAACAATTAATAACTAATTATTATGAACAAATCAGAATTAATCGATGCTATCGCTGCTGATGCAGGAATAACTAAAGCTGCTGCAAAATTAGCTTTGGAATCGTTTTTAGGTAATGTAGGCGAAACTTTGAAAAAAGGTGGTAGAGTATCTCTAGTAGGTTTTGGATCATGGTCAGTTTCAGCTAGAGCTGCAAGAGACGGAAGAAATCCTCAAACAGGAAAAACTATACAAATTGCAGCAAAAAATGTAGTGAAATTTAAAGCAGGTGCAGAATTAGAAGGCGCAGTAAACTAATTTAGTTACACTAGTATAATCAAAACCTTCCATCTGGAAGGTTTTTTTATGCTTTTAAACGATTTTATTTTGCTATATTATAATAAAAAACATAAATTTAGTAAAAAATACATTCCGATGATTACAGATAAACTAAAGAAAGGAAATTTGCTTATTGCAGAGCCTACTATAATTGGGGATCTATCATTCAACAGATCGGTAATTTTATTAGCTGATTATAATACTGAAGGTTCTGTTGGTTTTATAATTAACAAACCCTTAAAGTATACTATTCACGACTTAATCCCAGATATAGCGGCGCGATTTAAAATATACAATGGCGGCCCGGTAGAGCAGGATAATCTATATTTTATTCATAATATTCCCGAATTGATTCCTAACAGTATTGAAATCTCTAATGGTATCTACTGGGGAGGTGATTTTGAGTCTACCAAGGAATTAATTAACAAAGGTGCTATTAGCAATGATAACATAAGATTCTTTCTTGGATATACTGGCTGGGATGAAAACCAGTTAGAGAATGAAATGGAAAGCAACTCTTGGATTATAACCTCAAACAGTTACGAAAATAAAATTATTGGAAAATCCGCAACACATTTTTGGAAAGAGCAAATTTTAGAATTGGGTGGAGAATACCTTATTTGGTCTAACGCTCCAGAAAATCCGTATTTAAACTAAGAAACACCTATCATTTCGTTTAGTTTGTCTACTAATTTCACAGCCATATATGTACTGAATTCTTTTTTTCGGTATTGTGTTATGGGCTGAATTCCTTTTATAACATTTGTAATGAACAATTCATCTGCTTTTTGAAGATCAAAAGGAGAAATAACGCCTTCTACAACCTCTATATTCTCGATTTTTTTTGCTAAACCTAGGATTTGTCGTCTCATTACACCATTCAAACATCCCTCGGAAATTGGTGGTGTTATAAGTTTATTGCCTTGTAGCATAAAGATATTTCCTTGTAAGGCTTCAACAACATTTTTACTATCGTTTAGTAACAAACAATTATCCAATCCATTTTCATTGGCATAAATGCTTCCCGTTATGTTTATTATTTTATTGGTTGTTTTGACAGAGGAGAGCAGTTGCTTTGTGATATAAAAATCTTTATACAAATCTACTTCATACCTTTTGTTTTCAATTGTGTATGCTTTATTTTCTAAATCAACTGCATGAATAAGATACGAAACTGAGTTATTTTGAGGCAAATAATACCCACCGTCATTTCTATAGACAGTAATTCGGGCACGAGCAGAATCAATTACTTGATTATTTTCAGCTATAGAAAGTATTTGCTCTTCAAGAAATTCCATTGTAAAATTCATTGGGATTTCCATTCGTACTACTCGCATGGCAGACATTAGCCTAAAATAATGATCTTCTAGAAAAAGTATCTTGTTGTTAATGATTTTAACTGTTTCAAAAACAGCATCACCGTATAGAAAAGCTCGGTTCTTTGTTAATACAGTAGCATCTTCGGATATAATAGTTCCATTAAAATTAATCATAAAAAAAGCCCTAAATTTTATTTAGGGCAAATATAAGGTATAAAATACGATTTTACTATACGGAACCTATTAGATGTTTAAGATCGGAAATTTGATTTTCCCACAACAATGTTGCTTCATCAACTTCATCTTTATCTGCAAAATCTACTACCATCAACGATACATCTTTGGTAAGCTCATCTACCAAAATATGCAATTCAAAAAAGTATTCTGTGTCTTTGCTTTGCTCATCAACCCATTTAAATTTTACTTTTTCTCCGGTTTTCTTTGAGGAAAGTCTTGCTTTTTCTTGAGAGTCATTCCAAATAAAAGTAAAAAATTCACCTCGAGAATTCACATTATCAGCAAACCACTCAGATAAACCCGATGGAGTTGATATGTATTGATATAATAATTGAGGAGAAGAATTTATGGGAAACTCGATTTCGTAACGTACTTTTTGTTCCATGAGCTACATTTAATTTTTTCGAAATATATAGAATATAACTCCGAAAAAAAAACGTTTTCAAAAATATTTTTTTTTATTAAAAATATGCTTGCAAGCATTAATATTATTTTTATATTTGCACCCGCATTCAGGGATAGTAAATGGCCTTGAATAATGGCGAGATAGCTCAGTCGGTTAGAGCGCAGGATTCATAACCCTGAGGTCCCGAGTTCAAATCTCGGTCTCGCTACAGACTTAATGTCCAGTAAATCACGGATTAGTGCAAACTAATCCGTTTTTTTATGTCTAAACTTTTAGTAACTTTACACAACATACACGATTACTTACAAGATTTACCTACGAAATCTAACTAGTCACGACTTTATATTCACATAGAAAATGTAGATGTAAAAGCTTGGTGTAAGCTATCCGAAACACAGCAAGAAGATTCACCATTTAAAGAATGGTATGTTTAATATTTTTTTTAAACCCTAAAAAAGGAAAGCTGACTCGTCATTCTAATATCATTTCGAAGTAGTTTTCTGTTTTGCAAATTTTAACTACAACGAGTTTTTAGGAATAGTTTTATCTCTTATGCTACGAAAATAGTTTTGATTTTCGCTCTTCTAAGAATAGATAACTATTATTTCAACGGCGCTAATGGTTTTCGTTGTTAGTTTGAATGTTTATTTAAATTCAATGATTATTCAAAAATAAATCTAAATACTAGTGCGAACAATAGGTCTTAGACGCTGGTGAGAGTATCACACTCGAACTAACCATAAAGCTATTTCTGTTGGATCAAGAAGACGGAACCTTACTATTTTAATTAAGAAATAAACAATGAATTATGAGTTTAGTTCTAATTTAATTACAATTAAAATAAAACTTGCCAGAATGTATTTTAAAACAAAAAAGCCCAACATTACTGCTGAGCTTTCGTTTGATATGAAATCGTCTACCAAATTTTAACACGTTTATCAGTTGCTAAATAAAGTGAATCTGTTGGTTTAATTTTAAATGCTTCATAAAATTCTGGGACGTTGCGTACTACAGCATTAATTCTGAATTTAGCTGGCGAATGTGGATCGGAAGCAATTTGATTGCGTATTGCTTTTTCACGGCTTTTGTCTAGCCATACTTGTCCCCAACCTAAAAACACTCTCTGAATTCCAGTGTAACCATCCATTACTGGTGCCTCTTTGCCGTTAAGGCTTAATTTGTAGGCTTTAATTGCAATACTCAATCCTCCCAAATCTCCAATGTTTTCGCCAAGGGTAAACTCTCCGTTAAGATTTAAATCGGGAAAAACCTTGAAAGCGCTGTATTGATCTACTAAAGATTTTGTTTTGGCTTTAAAAGATGTTAAATCTTGTGGTGTCCACCAGTTTCTCATAACACCTTCACCATCAAAAGTACTTCCTTGATCGTCAAAACCATGGCCAATTTCATGACCAATTACCGCTCCAATTCCGCCATAATTCACTGCATCTTCTGCTTTTAAATTAAAGAAAGGTGGTTGCAAAATAGCTGCTGGAAATACAATTTCGTTTAAGGTAGGATTGTAATAGGCGTTTACCGTTTGAGGTGTCATTCCCCACTCTGCCCTATCAACAGATTTCCCTAACTTGTTTAGCATTCTGTTGTATTCAAATTCTCTAGCTCTTTCTGTATTTCCAAACAAGTCATTTTTGGCCACTTTTAAAGCTGAATAATCTCTCCATTTGTCTGGATAACCAATTTTAATCATGAATTTATCTACTTTGGCAAGTGCTTCTTTCTTGGTGTTTTCACTCATCCAATCTAGCTTCTTGATACTTTCAGCATAAGCTTTCAATAGATTTTTCACCATTCCGGTCATGCGTTCTTTCGCTTCTGGCGAGAAATGCTTTTTTACATATACTTTACCTACTATTTCTCCCAAGCCACCGTTTACAGAATTTACGCCTCTTTTCCAATCTTCTTCCTGAGCTTCTGTACCGTAAAGTGTTTTTCCATAAAAGTCAAAATTTTGTTTGTCTAAAGCCGTAGTTAAATAATTAGCAGTGTTGTTTATCAAACTCCATTTTAGGTAGGTTTTCCAAGTATCTATTGGTGTATTTTTGATAATATTATTTAAGCTTTTGGTATATTCCACCTGAGAAATTACGATTGTTTTTTCTTTATCGATACCTGCATTTTTAAGCATTGCATTCCAATCGAAATCGGCCATTAACTTTTTTAAATCGGCTACATTGTATTTGTTATACAGTTTTGCCGTGTTTCTGGTTTCCTCTTTTTTCATGTGGTTGGTTGCCAATACGGTTTCCAAAGCCATAATTTTAGTAGCACTTTCAGCTGCATTTGGAAGTCCAATCAACTGCAACATTTTTTCTATATGTGCTACATATTTCGCACGCGTTTCTACCATTTTGGCATCGGCTTGCAAATAGTATTCTCTTTCAGGAAGACCTAATCCGCCTTGCCAAGTCATTAAAGTGTACTGTTTTGGGTTTTTAAAATCTTCGGTAACGACAACAGAGAAAGGCATTGAAACACCTGATCTGTTTGATTTTCCAAAATAAGCTGCCAAATCCGAATAATTTGCAATAGCATCAATATTTTTCAATTCTGGTTGAATTGGCGCAATTCCTTTGGCATCGCGATCTTTTCTATTCATGAAAGAGCTGTAGTAATCGCCAATTTTCTGTTCGTCTGAACCTTCGGAAAAAGTACCTTTTGATGCTTCTTCGATAATCGCTTTTACATCTTTTTGAGATTGATCATACAAGACATCAAAAGCACCGTAGGAAGTTTTATCAGCTGGAATTTTATTGTTTTTAACCCAAGTTCCGTTTACATAGGCATCAAAGTTGTCACCAGGATTTACAAGCGTATCCATGTTTTTTTTGGTAACTCCTGAAATTAATTCTTCTTTTTTATTGCACGAAGCCAAAAGGACGACTGCAGCAACAACAGAAATTTTTAGGTTTTTCATTGTTTAAGGTTTAGTAGTTGATTTTTTATATTTTCTTAACTTTCTGAGTGATTAGTTCCTTTTTTAGTAATTTGTTACACTAATAAAATACCAATTGTCTTTTTATAGAATTTAATGAGAGATTATATTTATTTGAAATTATGTTCTTAACTAAGGTATTAAAAATTTTATCCATTTGAATCTTTTGCTACTCTAAAGAAAAAAATTACCTGATACAATACTGTATATTATAAAAGCAAAATTTTATTTCGGTTTTTAGCAACCACGTTTAATCAATAAGGAAAAGTAAATTCTTCTATGGGTTGATTTTCTATTAATTAGTTGCCAGTTATACCTATAATTCGGGATTAAATCCTTTTACAGAATTTACTAATTAAATTATTTCGAATGGATTGAGCATTAAAGTTATTTCTCAACACATGACTCTCCAGTTTGATTTGATAATCCTAACTGTGAAATTATTAAAGTAATTATCTAAATTAATAATTGACTAACGCAACTTTAAAATTAGATTATCGAAATCTAATAGTTAACAATTAATTAGAATAAAAACTACCTGCGAATTCGTTTCTGAAGTATTTTTGTAAATTGAAAAGTTAAACGATGGACATTAAATGATCATAGAATAAAAAACAATTACTAGAATACTAATGCTAATTTGGAATGCTCAGATTTATTAAGTTCAAATTAAATGTGTTCCACTTTACAGATCATTGTTCATCTTCATAAATTATACTCCATGGATTCAGATACTTTTATTTTTTGCCTTGAGGCCGTTGCTGATATTGAAACTGAAACAACTAGCGAAGTTGTAAAAAACTTAGAACAATTAGCTTTTAAGCAGGGAATCACTAGCATTTATAAGACATGCGATACTATTGAGAGTTTAGAGGAAAGTTTAAATACATTGCTTTACGACGATCATAATTTCAAAAATTATGAAATAATCTACTTTGTAATGCAAGGCGAAGCAAATACTATTTGCCTCAATGGATATTATTATAATTTGGAAGAAATAGCAGAAATTTTTGAAGGAAAAATGAAAGGGAAAATTTTACATTTTGCAAATTCAAAGGATTTAAACTTGAGCAACGATGAGGCTCAATATTTCCTGGATGTTACCGGAGCACGGGCTATTTCTGGATACGGTACAGCCTTTACAACATTAACAAGCAGCTACTTGGATACGCTATTTTTTAGTTTATTTGAAGAACTAGATGATCCAGTAGCAATAGTTAATGAATTATTTGAAAAGCAATACGAACGCTGCAAACTGCTTGATTTTAGATTATATCACTAAATTTATTCTTAAACTCTACGAGCCCATTATAATCACGTTCAGGTGTAGCTTGTAAAGTATCTAGTTTATTAATACTGAACTAAATGCTGATTCATTAATTAATATATGTCAAAAAGTATTTTGAGCTCTGATAATAAAATTATTTTGGGACTACTGAACTTAATATTAAAATGTACTATTTTTAATTATATTTGAAATAATAAAATAGACACAATCATAAGCTAACAATATCTAAAAAAAATGAAAATGAAAAAAATAGTAACTGTATTAGCCATTGCCTTTATAACAATAGTTGGAAGTGCTCAAGAAAACAAGGCAAATCCACAAGAAAGAACTAAAAAGGAATCCTGTTGTTCAAAAAAAGATTCCAAATCTAAAGCGATGAGTGCTGAAATGTTAGAAAAGTGCCAAGTGAAATGCAAAGCTGAAGGGAAAAAATGTGATGCTGCCATGACAAAGGCTTCTTCTAAAAAATGTTAAAAATCAAATATTTTAATTATATCCAAAAAAAAACACCGCAGATTTTAGCGGTGTTTTTCGATATTTAGCAATATGCATTTGTAATAATGTCTTGTAAAGCTAGATTGTACTAATCTATGCTGGGCTCTATTTAGCGCGAACGCTCCATTCAAAATCCATCTCTGATACTTGAATCCCTTTTTCATCAGTACCAATAGACTTCATCCAGAAGGTTTGCCCTTCACCGGTAGCTAAAGTTTCTTGAATAGCTTTCTCGATTAAATGCCCATCATTGCAAGTAAAAGTAATTCTTCCGGTTGCTTTTTTTGAAAAATTCCCTTTGTTGTTAGCAACAAGCATCGATATTTTTCTACCACTTTTTTGAATCTGAAACATTACTAAAGCACCTGTAGCCAGTTCTGCCGCCATTGCTTGAACAGCAAAATACATAGAATTGAATGGGTTTTGATTGATCCATCGGTGTTTTACGGATACCACACATTTTTTTTCATTAATAGTCGTGACGCGCACACCACAGATAAACGCTGACGGCAATTTAAAAAAGAGAAATTTATTGAGTTTTGATGCTGTTAGTTTCATAGGTAGTAAATATAAGTTTTTGATAAAAATAAGGTGACGCCATTCATACCTGCTTTTTGAGAGTTTGCATCTTGGCGTACTCCATAATCACAAGGATTTTTGCTAATGTACAAAAAAATACTATGCACGCCTAATACATTATTTTGTTAATTTTTTGTTAATATTAGGTACTATGCGAAACAAGATACTGTCTTTTAGATATATATTTGCATAAGAAATTACTAGGTACAAATAAATAAGCCCTTGTAAAATTTCAATTATCAATCAATCACTAATTAAAAAAAACTAAAATGGAAACCACAATTGAAAAAAATACCGCAACATTTACACACTTGAGTGCATTGACTCAATATTTTATTCCTTTTGGAAATTATATTTTTCCAATACTATTTTGGAGTTCAAAAAAAGAAAGTTCTAAATTTGTGGATCACCACGGAAAGCAAGTGCTAAATTTTCAGTTGAGTTTATTATTGTATTCTTTAGTGCTTGTTTTAATCGCTGTTCCTACATTTTTAATCACACTTTTTAATAATGTTCCTTTTGAGGCGGTGGTTAATGATCACGATTTTGTTTTTAGAAATTTTAACATAGATGGAAACATAGGAATGGTAACAGTAGGGATAATAGCTGTTGTACTATTTGGTCTTTTGAAAGTAGCTGAATTCTTTTTAATCATATATGCCTCTATCAAAACATCAAACGGTGAAAAATACAACTATCCGATAACGATTCCATTTATCAAATAAACGCTCTCATCAAGCGAATTCCCTAGCCCCGATTGCAATGGAAATCCTTTTTTATTTTTTTTTAAAATAAAAAAGATTGTAATGAAAAGCGGGATTAAGCTACAAAAAAAATAAGTTATTCAAAACTGCTTTGTACGTTGCAAAGAAAATTCAATCATCAATCAAAAAATGAACTATTTAATCCAAACAAAATCAAAAAAAAGAAATTATGAACATTGAAAACACAAAAGCCCAGATGCGTAAAGGTGTTCTCGAGTTTTGCATCTTATCAGTTCTAAAAGAAAAAGATGCCTATACTTCGGAAATATTAGACACCTTAAAAAACGCAAAGTTATTAGTAGTTGAGGGAACCATTTATCCTTTACTAACCCGATTGAAAAATGATGGATTGCTCAACTACCGTTGGGAAGAGTCCACATCTGGACCGCCAAGAAAGTATTACGGTCTAACCGAAATAGGACAAACATTTTTAAAAGAACTTAGTGGCACTTGGACTGACTTATCTGATGCCGTAAACCTTATAACCAACCAAAAACAATAGTCATGAACAAAACTGTAAATATAAATCTAGGCGGAATGATTTTTCATATTGATGAAGATGCATACCAAAAATTAACACGATATTTTGATGCCATAAAACGTTCTTTATCGAACTCATCAGGACATGATGAAATTATAAAAGATATTGAAATGCGTGTTTCGGAATTACTGAATGAAAAACTGGTAAACGACAAACAAGTCGTAGGTTTAAGAGATGTAGATGCGGTTATTGCCGTTATGGGACAACCAGAGGACTACATTATAGAGGATGAGTTAAAAGGAGCTACATCCTATAACTCTACTGCAAACACTAGAACAAAAAAATTATACCGCGATAAAGAAAAAGGAATGATTGGCGGTGTAGCTTCTGGTTTAGGTCATTATTTTGGACTAGACGCTGTTTGGATAAGAATTGTATTGATACTACTCGTTTTTGCTGCATTTGGAACTGGAATTTTAGCCTATATCATCCTCTGGATTGTTACACCGGAGGCTATTACAACTTCTGAAAAACTAGAAATGACGGGAGAACCAGTAACTATTTCTAATATTGAAAAAAAAGTAAGAGAGGAATTTGAAAATGTTTCAGATAAATTGAAAAATGTTGATTACGATAAATACGGGAATCAAATAAAAACAGGTGCAGGTAGATTGGGAAATTCCTTTGGTGATTTTGTCATGACCGTTTTCAAAGTTTTTGCTAAGTTTTTAGGAGTAATTTTGATCATTACTGGCATAACAGTATTATTTTTTCTGCTGGTGGGTATTTTTACACTTGGATCTGGATTATTTATTGATTTTCCTTGGCAGGGCTTTATAGAATCAGGTAATTTTACAGATTATCCGATATGGGCTTTTGGACTTTTGATGTTCTTTGCTGTTGGAATTCCTTTCTTTTTCCTAGCGTTATTAGGGTTCAAATTATTAGCTCCCAATATGAAATCTATTGGAAACATTGCAAAATACACCTTGCTAGCACTTTGGTTGATTGCGGTTTCAATAGCGATATCAATTGGAATAAAACAAGCAAGTGCATTTGCAGTAGACGGTCGAGTGGTTAAGAAAGAAATCATTAATTTGAATCCAAATGACACTCTTTATATCAAATTCAGACACAATGATTATTTTGCTAAAAACGTTGAAGACCGCACTGATTTTACAGTAAGCCAAGATTCTACGGGTACTGATGTCATTTATTCTAATCAGGTTAGTTTTAAAATAGAAAACACAGATGAAAAACAACCTTACATCCAAATTGAAAAAGAGGCAAAAGGAAAATCATTGTCAGAAGCTAAAAAAAGAGCCGAAAAAATTAAATATGCTTATACAATAATTGGAAATCAATTGATTTTAGACAACTATTTATTAACCGATTTAAAAAATAAATTCAGAGATCAGGAAATTGAAATAACATTATATTTACCTAAAGGAACTTTAATAAAACCAGATGCATCTTTGAGAAATTATGATCATACTGATGGAGATTACTTCTTATGGAATCCAGATTCAAATAACGAAATCTACAAGGTAGAAGATAATAAAATAAGATGTCTAAATTGTCCTACTGATGAAAATGAATATAATAAAAGTGAAAATGACAGTACTGAAACGTCTGTAACTATTAACGAAGACGGAATTTCTGTAACAAATGACACTTTGATTAATTCAAAAAACAACATTAAAGAATTAAAAATAAATAAAGACGGTATCATCATTAAAACAAATTAGTCATGTTAAAAATCATCACATTAATCACAAAATTCATTCTGGTTGCCATAATAGCATTGTTATTTGCCTCGTGCAACCACTCTATTAATTTGAATTCAATAAAGGGAAGTGGAAACATAACCACGGAGAAACGCATAGTTGAGGGCAATTTTAAAAGCATAGAAGTCAGCAATAGCATAGATGTCGTTATTGAACAATCAAACGAAACTGGAATAATGGTTGAAGCTGATGACAACTTGCAAAAACACATTAGTACAACTGTAGAAAATGGAATACTGGTAATATCATGTGATGAAACGTATTTTATCAATACCGAAGTTATGAAAGTAACCGTTAAAATGCCTGTAATTGAGCAACTCGAAGCCAGTAGCGATGCTTCAATTACTAGTAAGAACACCATAAAAGGAGAGAATATAGCACTAAATACATCAAGTGCTGCGACAATAGATCTCATTATAGAGGCGGATGATATTACCTGCGATTCTAGTAGCGGAAGCACTATCAAAATTAATGGTCTTGCTTTAAATATACAATTGAGTGCCTCTAGTGGCAGTGCGATCGACGCCAAAAATTTGGCCTCGAATGAAGTCACTGCCGATGTATCCAGCGGTGCAACTATTAATACCAATGCCATTGTGAGTTTAGATGCAGAAGCATCAAGTGGCGGAAGCATAAGCTATAGCAAAGAACCAAAATCAATTCGTAAAGAATCTAATTCTGGGGGCAGTATCAGCAGGATATAAATAATTTTGAAAAGTCATAAAAAACATTCTCTAATCAAGGATGTTTTTTTTGAACCCCATTTAAAAAAATAATACATTTTTAACAATCTAAACCCTATTTTTTAATCATTTTAAAGATCGAAATCAAGATCGCAACCAACAATCATCAATCAAAAAATCACATTATGAAAAACATTTTCTTTAAAGCTACACCTTATTTAGCTTTGTTTTTTGGAGTAGCGTCACTCCAAGCACAAGAGACCAAAACTGTAACTACTGTAAACAATAAAAGTGCGTCAAAATACAACTATCACGATTCTTTTGGTCCCAATTTTTATACTAAATATGGCACAGAATCGAGGTCAGCGAGCGGACAACCTGGGGCAAAATATTGGCAGAACAAAGCAGACTATAAATTAACTGCTATTTTGAATGAAAAGAACAACGAAATTATTGGTTCAGAAATTTTAACGTACACTAACAACAGTCCAGATAAAATTTCTTTTTTGTGGATGAATGTCGATCAAAATTTGTTTAAAAATGATTCAAGAGGCGAAAAAATAACCTCCATAGCAGGCAGTCGTAACGGTGATAAAGGACAAATTTTTGACGGAGGACATAAAATAAAATCTATTAAGATAGTCACTAACAAAAAAGGCAAAACCATAGAAACTGATGCGAAATTTGAAATAATTGATACTAGAATGCAAGTATTTCTTCCGCAAGAGATAAACCCAAATGGTGGCAGTGTACAACTTAAAATTGATTTTTCATTTATTTCACCTGACTTTGGGTCGGATAGAATGGGTGTTTTAGACACTAAAAATGGAAAAGTATTTACCATGGCGCAATGGTACCCTAGAATGTGTGTTTATGATGATGTAAAAGGCTGGAACACTTTACCTTATTTAGGAGCTGGCGAATTTTATTTGGAATTTGGCGATTTTGACGTTACCATTACAGCACCTGCAAATCATATTGTAGTAAGCTCCGGTGAATTAGTCAATCCGTTAGAAGTGTACACAGCAGAACAATTGAATAGGTGGGCATTAGCTGCTAAAAGCGACAAGACAGTTGTAATCCGATCAGCAGCCGAAGTGACAAATACAACTTCTAGACCTACTGGAAAATCAACTTTAGATTGGCATTTTAAAATAAAAAATGCTCGTGATGTTTCTTGGGCATCCTCAGCTGCATTTGTTATTGATGCCGCGAAAATTAATTTACCAAGTGGTAAAAAATCGTTAGCTATTTCAGCATATCCTGTTGAAAGCGCTGGTCAAGATGCTTGGAGTCGTGCAACGGAATACACCAAATCATCTGTTGAAAATTACTCTAAACGTTGGTTCGAATATCCGTATGCAACTGCCACCAATGTAGCTGGAAATGAAGGCGGAATGGAATATCCCGCTATTGTTTTTTGCGACTGGAAGTCAAAAGACAGAGAGTTGTGGAGAGTTACGGATCATGAATTTGGACATGGATGGTTCCCCATGATTGTGGGCTCTAACGAACGTTTATTTGCTTGGATGGATGAAGGATTGAATACATTTATCAATTCATTGAGTGTCGAAGATTTCAATAAGGGAGAATATAAATCTAAACGACCTTCAGATATGCAACGAATGGCAGATATGTTAACCAATGCAGAATTAGAACCTATAATGACTGCACCCGACGGGATGAAAGAATCGAACTTAGGATTATTGGCGTATGAAAAACCATCTTCAGGTTTGATTATGCTACGAGAGCAAGTGCTAGGCAAGGATCGTTTTGACAAGGCTTTTAGAGTATATACAGAGCGTTGGGCTTTTAAACATCCCACGCCAGATGATTTTTTTAGAACAATAGAAAATGTTTCTGGAGAGGATTTAAACTGGTTTTGGAGAGCTTGGTTCGTCAATAATTGGAGTCTAGATCAAGGCATTACTAAAATTAAATATTTAAAAAATGACCCGAAATTAGGAGCACAAATTTATATTGAAAATTTAGAAAAAATGGCCATGCCAGTAGTTTTAGAAATCAAAACTAAAAGTGGAGCCACTTCAAGAGTTCAACTTCCAGTAGAAATCTGGCAACGCAATACGAATTGGGCATTCAAAAATAATTCAACCGAAGAGATAGCATCCATTACCATCGATCCAGATCATGCCTTACCAGATACCAATACACAAAATAATGTGTGGACCGCCGATAAAAGTGAGTTGGAAAAAGCAGTTATTTTAGACGCTTACCTTGGAAGTTTTTCAAGCAAACAGATTCCAATAGAAATCACTTTAACAGATGAAAATGGGAATCTTACCGGAATTGCTACAGATCAACCCACGCTTACTTTTGAATCGATAGGTACAGATACATTTAGTTATTCACCAGCAGGAATTGAAATTCATTTTAAAGAATCCAAAAATGAGTTTACTCTTAAGGTAAATGGACAAGAATTTTTATTCAATAAAAAGTAAGCTAAACATCTTTTTGAAGTAATCTACTTCTCCATTTATTTATTACTATCAAAAAAATCATCCGCTACAAGTGGATGATTTTTTTTACATTTGTGTAGATATAAAATTAAAATATTATGAGAAAGTATACGCTGTTATTCCTGCTGTTTGTTTTAACGACAGTAGCTTTTGGGCAAAAGAAAGATAAAATCAAAGGATCTAAGATAGTAACAACAGAGCAAAGAAAAATTGATGACTTCGAATCACTTACCGTTGAAGACAATCTAGAAGTGTATTTGGAAAGAGGGGAAAGAGCAGAACTAAAAATCGAAGCTGATGAAAATTTACATGATATTATTGCGCTAGATGAAAGTGATAATTCCCTTCGAATTTACACTTCAAAACAAGCAACTAACTTCAAAAAATTAATTGTCAGAATAACGTATACGAGCGATCTAAAATCAATTACCTCTAAAAACGAAACCACGGTAACTGCTATTCAAGAAGTTTTATTAGATGATTTCGCCTTGAAAGCGAATGATGCATCCAAGTTGTTTATGAATGTTAATGCTTCAAAATTCGTACTACAATCCAATGATAAATCAAAAACAGAGCTCAACATAAAATCAGACAACACAACTATTGAATTAAGTAAAAATAGTTCCTTGAAGGCCTTAATCACCGCAACTAATCTAAAAATAGATATGTACCAAAAATCAGATGCGACTCTTGAAGGAGAAGCTACTAGTGCTGTGATACGATTAGACAATAATGCCAGTTTAACGGCAAACAAATTAACTCTAAAAAATGCGGATGTGACGACAGAAAGTTATTCCAATTGCAGTGTTAATGTTAGTACAACCGTAGTGATTGATGCGGCAAATAAAAGTGAAATCCAATTGGTAGGAACTCCAAAAATCGAAATTAGAAAATTTGCTGATGAAGCCAAATTGATTAAAAAATTGAAATAGTTGGTTAAGTCAACGAAAAAATCACCATGAAACAATTCGTATTTTTAATTCTACTTTTTTCCAGTTTGCGCAGTTATTGTCAAGAAAAAAGTCATTTCTTTCTAAATTATACCCTTAATGAAACCTATTCAACCGATATTTTGGATCAATTTTATAAATTCATTAACGAACCTTTAGATCATGAAAAAGGGAATTATTGGGTAGAAAGTGCATACTTTAAAAATCCAGATGCTGAAATTCAGAACATATTCAATGATGCAAAAAATCACAAAATAACCATTTTATCTATTATTAAAATTGATGAGAAAAGGAGTGTGATTAAAATCGCTTTAATCAAAGCTAATAATAATTTCGGCAATCTCTTTGCGATTTACAATTTCATATCAGATAGTAGCGAGAACAAAGTAAGATTTGAGAATATTTTAGACTATAATGTTAAAAATTTTAAAGTATTTATTGTTGATGAGATAAAATATTTAACCTATCAAGAATACTCCTTTGATAAAAAAAATGCAGACAAACTTGTTCAATTTAACAAACAGATGGCAACCTTTTTTGAGAAAGAAGTAATATCGTTTACATATTTTCTATGCAAAGATATGAATCACTTTAGAATGATAAGAGGTTTTGATTTTGATGACATGATGGTCAGTCAAAATCAAATTGGCGCAGAAACATTTCCTTCTGAAAATTTAATTTTTTCAGGAAACAATTCTGAATATTATCCTCATGAAGTTGTGCATTTATACACACATAGCTATTTTCCCCGAACACATCAAATTTTAGATGAAGGTATTGCAACATATTTTGGCGGTTCTAAAGGACTTGAATTTAAAGAACACATAAGTAAATTAAAAAATCATCTAATAAAAATGATATTAATATTTATGAAAAACTTTTTAAAGAAAGTCAGCATTATGTCTTAGATGACACAACCTCCCTTTGGTACACAATTGGCGCTCTATTATGTGATATTGCACTAAATAAATACGGAAAAGAAACTCTATTGTCTTTAATGAATTCTGGAAAAAAAGACGAGGATCTATTACTAGCAATTGAAGAAAAATTAAACATTAAAAGAGAAAATTTGGACACTTTTATTAAAAAACAATTACTTGATTACCAATAAATTTTCTCATTTATTAGTGAAGTAAGTCAAGTGAAATTCAAACAAAACAGAAAAGCCGAAAAATAAGTATTGTGATCTGTCCAAAATTATCATTAAAAAAATGAGCCCGACTATATATCGGGCTCCTTTTTATTGGTTAAATTGTAACTATTTTACTGAAAGTTTTAAGAATTAAAATTTTTCATTTTAATTCTAACCGATTCTGATTACTCTTTAGCAGCCAAATATCTTTCAGCATCCAGAGCAGCCATACAACCGGTTCCAGCAGCAGTAATTGCCTGACGGTACACATGATCAGCAGCATCTCCAGATACGAAAACACCTTCAACATTTGTTTTTGAACTTCCTGGAGTATTCACAATATATCCAGTTTCGTCTAGTGTGATAAAATCTTTGAAAATATCAGTATTGGGTTTGTGACCAATAGCCACGAAGAAACCGGTTGCAGGAATATCAAAAGTTTCACCAGTAGATTTATTTAGCGCTTTTACACCCGTAACCACTTGTTCATCACCTAATACCTCAACTGTATCATGGTTCATTAGGATGGTAATATTTTTGGTTTTGCGAACGCGTGCTTCCATAATTTTTGAAGCTCTAAATTTCTCGCTTCGTACCAACATGGTTACTTTTTTACACAACTTAGACAAATAATGCGCTTCTTCACAAGCAGAATCTCCTGCTCCTACGATAACCACTTCTTGATTTCTATAGAAAAAACCATCACAAACAGCACATGCAGAAACTCCACCACCCATTTTTAAGTAGTGTTGCTCTGATGGTAATCCTAAATATTTAGCTGACGCTCCAGTCGAAATAATAACCGTTTCACAATGCAACTCTTTAGTCTCATTGATCCAAACTTTATGAATATCGCCAGAGAAATCTACTTTCGTTGCCCAACCATCACGCACATCAGTACCAAAACGTTGTGCTTGTGCTTGTAAACCCACCATCATTTCTGGTCCTGTAATTCCTTCTGGATTTCCTGGCCAGTTTTCGACTTCATTTGTAGTTGTTAATTGGCCACCCGGCTGCATTCCTTGGTATACAACAGGATTCATGTTGGCTCTAGCCGCATAAATTGCCGCAGTATATCCTGCTGGACCAGAACCTATAATAAGACATTTAATTTTTTCGATTGTATCTGACATAATAAGAGTGAATTATAATTTTACGGTGCAAAAATAAGATTTAATTACGGTACAAAGGAGAATGTTGTATCAGTTTTAATTATTTTGGAATAGAAAAATCACTTCTGTAGCAAGGAGAACCGATTTAAAGTAAGAGCGGCAGTGTTTATTCTGAAAACGGAAATTCGAACCTGCGGCCTTCCCAATCTTTAGCTTTTACTTTAAAATGCGCACTTAAAGAACGACGAAGTCTTTTCTCTACTATCACAGACGTATAACCTACATTATAAATTTCGTGAGTTTTCGAAAATAGGATGTAAACGTAAAAAATTGCTTTTAAAAATAAAAAAAGCCGAACGATATCGTTCGGCTTTTGTCGGGGTGGCAGTGTTTATTCCGAAAACGGAAATTCGAACCTGCGGCCTTCCCGATTTGTAATCGGGACGCGATAACCATTGCCTATTTTGAAATTAATGCTTCTATTTTAGCTTTACTTTTCCACTATTTTATTTCCTGCTCGCGTGCAATTGCTAAAGATTTTTGGTCAAATAATTCAGAATAAACGACTTCCCAATCTTTGGCTCTTGCTGTAAATCCTTTATGAGCACTCAAATGACTTCGCAATCTTTCTTCTATAACCATGGAATTAGAACCTATATAATACATGTCTCGTGATTTCGAAAATAGGATGTAAACGTAAAACATTGCTTTTAAAAATAAAAAAAGCCGAACGATATCGTTCGGCTTTTGTCGGAGTGGCAGAGTTTATTCCGAAAACGGAAATTCGAACCTGCGGCCTTCCCGATTTGCAATCGGGACGCGATAACCATTGCATATTTTGGAATTAATGCTTCTATTTTAACTTTACTTTTCCACTTTTTTATTTCCTACTCGCGTGCAATTGCTAAAGATTTTTGGTCAAATAATTCAGAATAAACGATTTCCCAATCTTTGGCTCTTGCTGTAAATCCTTTATGAGCACTCAAATGACGTCGCAATCTTTCTTCTACAACCATGGAAGTAGAACCTACATAATAGATTTCGTGAGTTTTCGAAAATAGGATGTAGACGTAAAACATTGCTTTTAAAAATAAAAAAAAGCCGAACGATATCGTTCGGCTTTTGTCGGGGTGGCAGTGTTTATTCCGAAAACGGAAATTCGAACCTGCGGCCTTCCCGATTTGCAATCGGGACGCGATAACCAATGCCTATTTTGAAATTAATGCTTCTATTTTAGCTTTCCTTTTCCACTTTTTTATTTCCTGCTCGCGTGAAATTGCTAAAGATTTTTGGTCAAATAATTCAGAATAAACGACTTCCCAATCTTTGGCTCTTGCTGTAAATCCTTTATGAGCACTCAAATGACGTCGCAGTCTTTCTTGCAATGTCATTGAGGTAGAACCTACATAATAGATTTCGTGAGTTTTCGAAAATAGGATGTAGACGTAAAACATAGTTTTTTTAAAATAAAAAAAGCCGAACGAGTAGACTGCCCCCATAAAGTTAGACACTATTTGGGGGTATTTTTATGGAAAGAAAAGTCAAGTATGATTATGCGTTTAAGCTCGAATGCGTAAAATTAGTATTGGAAAAACATTATTCATGTAATTATGTTT
>NZ_JBLVPU010000022.1:0-56737 GCF_048286735.1 Flavobacterium frigidum
AATTTCAGGTAATAATAATTTGATTAGCTCACTAAAAGAATCTTGCATTTGTATCTATTTTTAAAATACAAATATCGAAATTTAATATTTCCCCACAGGTTTTAGACTTGATCCATTATAATTGCGACACTAGCACTCAATTATCATTCCCTTTTAAAGTTCAAAACTTCATACTTTGAATCCAATAATAGGGTACTATTTAATCTCCAAATACAAAAAATTAAGTTCTTAAGAATAAACGTTGCCATAAATACCCAGCTATATTTAAGGTGATACAGACACCTAAAATCGAAATATCATCAGCTACTTAGAAGATTTTATAAAAATAGCTGTTTACTTTTCTGTAAAAAAGTAAGAAGTCATCTTGGTAACGAATTCATTTAGAAAACCTATAAAAATCAAATTCGTAGTTTACTATCAACTTTTTACACTTAATCCGAAGAAAACGATTTCGTAAAAAGTGTCATTTCTAGTTTAATTTTTCATTTAATTTTTGAAATTTAACAATTTTTATTAAATTTTATTTAATTTGCGCGTCAATTCAATTTTCGCATAATGACTTCAATCACCAGACTTTTTGATTTTCCCTATTATCAACAAGATAAATACACTTCAATTCCAGATGCTTTAACAACAAAGCAAAATGGAGTTTGGATAAAAACTTCTACACAAGAATACATTGCAAAAGCAAATGCTGTTTCGAGAGCACTTTTGAAAATGAATGTTCAAAAAAACGATAAAATTGCCATTATTTCTACTAATAATAGAACCGAATGGAATATTATGGATATTGGTGTGTTGCAAACTGGTGCGCAAACTGTTCCCATTTACCCAACAATTTCTGAAGATGATTACGAATATATACTGAATCACTCTGGCGCAATCTACTGTTTTGTATCGGATGCAGAAATTTTAAGGAAGATAAATTTAATTCGTGATAAAATTCCAAATGTGAAAGAAGTCTATTCTTTCAACGAAATTGAAGGCTGTAAAAACTGGAACGACTTACTAATTTTAGGTGTTGATAATGGAAATCAAAGCGAAGTTGAGGATCGAAAAAACAATGTGCAATCCAAAGATTTGGCCACTATCATATATACTTCTGGCACAACAGGAAGACCAAAAGGAGTGATGCTATCACATCAAAATATTGTTTCAAACGTATTGGACAGTGCTTCTAGAATTCCTTTTGAAGCAGGAAAAAGCCGTGCATTGAGCTTTCTTCCTATTTGCCATATCTTTGAAAGAATGATTTTATATTTATATCAATATTATGGAGTTTCAGTATATTTTGGTGAATCAATTGATAAAATTAGTGACAATCTAAAAGAAGTTAGACCAACTGTTATTACTGCAGTTCCACGACTTTTAGAAAAAGTATACGATAAAATTTACGCAAAAGGAACTGAATTAACAGGCATCAAAAAGAGTTTATTCTTTTGGGCAATAGATTTAGGACTGCGTTATGAACCTTACGGAAAAAATGGTTTTTGGTATGAGTTCCAACTAAAAATTGCTCGCAAACTTATTTTTAGCAAATGGAAAGAAGGTTTGGGTGGCAATCTTGATCTAATGGTTTCAGGTAGTGCCGCTTTACAACCTCGATTGGCTCGAATATTTGCAGCAGCAGAAATTCCAGTAATGGAAGGATATGGTTTAACCGAGACTTCGCCTGTAATATCCGTTAACGATATTAGAAATAACGGTTTCAAGGTCGGCACCGTGGGGAAAGTAATCGATAACGTTGAAGTAGTTATTGCTGAAGATGGGGAAATTCTTTGCAAAGGACCTAATGTAATGATGGGTTACTATAAAGACGAAAAATTAACTAGCGAAGTAATTACAAACGGATTCTTCCACACAGGAGATATTGGAGTTTTTGATGATTATGGCTTCTTGAAGATCACCGATCGTAAAAAAGAAATGTTCAAAACCTCAGGAGGAAAATACATTGCACCGCAGTTAATCGAAAATACGATGAAACAATCCCGTTTTATTGAGCAAATTATGGTAATAGGTGACGGACAAAAAATGCCGGCAGCCTTCATTCAGCCCAATTTTGATTTTATAAAAGAATGGGCTATCATACATGAAATTGTTCTTGGAAAAAGCAACGAAGAAATTGTTTCAAATGAAAAGGTTATTGCCAGAATTCAAGAAGAAATTGACAGTCTAAATGAAAAATTTGGAAATTGGGAGAAGATAAAACGTTTTGAACTTACACCTGACGTGTGGTCTATTGAAGGCGGACAGCTCACTCCTACTCTAAAACTGAAACGAAAAATAGTGATGGAGAAATATATTGATTTGTTCCATAAAATCTACAATTAGATTTTGATAAAACCGTTCCGCTATGAAACTAAAAGTCTTGATTTGCTCCGTTATAAGTGTGTTCTTTTTTTCTAATTGTCAAGAAAAACAAAAGCTAGATTCCATAAAGGACAATTATTTAGACTTTTCTAAACGGGACGACCAGCTAACTGGTGGCATCAAAATGATTCCGATTAAAACGCCTAAAGGCACATTCAACGTTTGGACAAAACGAGTAGGCAATAATCCAAAAATAAAAGTACTGCTCTTGCACGGTGGGCCGGGATTGACACACGAACTCTATGAATCTTTTGATGGGTATTTTCCTAACGAAAGTATTGAATACATCTATTACGACCAATTGGGTTCGTATTACAGCGACCAACCAAAAGATAACAGTTTATGGACCAATGAACGTTTTGTAGATGAAGTAGAGCAAGTACGCATCGCATTAGGATTAGACAGTTCTAATTTTTACCTGATGGGACAATCTTGGGGCGGAATCCTCGCCATGGAATACGCTTTGAAATATCAAAAAAACCTCAAAGGATTGATTATATCTAATATGATGGCGAGTGCAGCGGAATATAATGCTTACGCAAAAGACATTCTGGCTCCGCAAATGGACCCCAAAATCCTAAAGCAATTACAGGATATCGAGAATAATAATGATTTTGATAATCCAAAATACAGTGAATTACTTTTTAAATATTATTACACAGAACATGTATTGAGAATGCCACTCGAGAAATGGCCAGAATCCATCAACCGGTGTTTCAAGCATATTAATCCTAATGTATATGTGTATATGCAAGGGCATAGTGAATTTGGAATCACCGGAAATGCAACCCTTAAAAATTGGGATGTAAAAGCCAGACTGAAAACCCTAACAGTTCCTACCTTAAGTATTGGTTCTAAATACGACACGATGGATCCCGAACACATGAAATGGATTGCTAACGAAGTTCAAAACGGACGTTTCTTGTTTTGCCCTAACGGAAGCCACCTTTCGCAGTATGATGATCCAAAAACCTATTTTCAAGGAGTAATCAAGTTTTTAAAAGATGTGGACGATGGAAGTTTTAAAACATCTTAAAAAATAATTTCAATTGAAAACCACGAATAGACTTCGTGGTTTTTTGATTTTACAAAGAGAATAAAAACTATAAAACGGTTTACTTACTATCTAAAAAATAGCGATTCCCAACATTGCCAAACTATTACTACTTATCATAAAAAAAGTCTGTGCTTGAACTCATTTTGGATAACTTCTTCCTTTTTATTTGCGTAAGGGACCGAAGTGGCATCCTTTTATAAAATCCCATTTTTTTTTGGGATTTTATAAAAGATATAACGGAGCGCCCGACCCGCAGGGATACGCCCAAAAAAAAATATTTGAAAAATTAGTTTAAAGAACTCTATTTCAGTGTAGTTTTTTTATATTTAATATCTTTTAACAAAAAAATAGTCGAATATATTATGCGTGCATAGTATTTTTTATTATATTTGAAATCGATATAGTTACTTATGAAAGATAAAACGATAGATTATATTTTACGTGCCACTTGGCAAGCTGTGGCTAGAATGTATAATGAGGAAGCGTCGAAATACGATGCGAGTATGGCTACCGGATTTGCTTTATTGAGTATAGACAAGGAAGGCGGAACGCCATCGACTTCTTTAGGTCCAAAGATGGGGATGGAAGCAACAAGTTTGACTAGAACCTTAAAATCAATGGAGGAAAAGGGTCTAATTATTCGAAAGAAAAACCCTGAAGATGGTCGCGGTGTATTGATTTACCTTACCGATTTTGGTAAAGAAAAAAGAGAATTATCTAAAAATACCGTGTTGAAATTTAATGAAACGGTTAAGCAGCATATTTCAGAAGAGAAACTGCAACACTTTATAGAAGTGGCAGATACCATTAATGAATTAATTATAGATAAAAATATTTTTAATCCAACAAGTGTCAACGAATTAACAGAGAAAATAGAAAACGAAATCGCATAATATAAAGTAGTGATACTTTTGAACGAAATCTTTTCAAATACCAAACAAATATAACAAAGTATGAAACGCACAATTAAAAAAGTTGCAGTGATTGGATCCGGAATTATGGGCTCAGGAATTGCTTGCCATTTTGCCAATATTGGGGTAGAAGTCCTACTATTGGACATTATTCCAAGAGAATTGACAGATGCAGAAGCTAAAAAAGGTCTTACGCTGGAAAGCAAAGTAGTAAGAAACCGATTAGTAAATGAGCATTTATCCAACTCTTTAAAATCGAAGCCCTCTCCTATTTACAGTCAAAAATTTGCTAGCCGAATTACTACTGGAAACACAACGGATGATATGGCTAAGATTGCTAATTTAGATTGGATTATCGAGGTAGTTGTGGAGCGTTTGGATATTAAAAAATTGGTTTTTGAACAAATTGAAAAATTTAGAAAGCCAGGAACTTTGGTAACATCAAACACTTCTGGGATTCCAATTAACTTTATGAGCGAAGGACGTAGTGAAGATTTCCAAAAACACTTCTGCGGGACACACTTTTTTAACCCAGCGCGTTACTTAAAATTATTCGAAATCATACCTGGTCCACAAACTTCATCAGAGGTTTTGGATTTCTTAACTATATACGGAGAAAAATTCTTGGGCAAAACTTCGGTTGTTGCCAAAGATACTCCAGCATTTATTGGGAACCGTATTGGTATTTACGGAATTCAAAGTTTGTTTCACTTGGTAAAAGAGTTGGGATTAACGATTGAAGAAGTTGATAAATTGACTGGCCCAGTTATTGGTCGTCCAAAATCGGCTACTTTTAGAACTGTAGATGTAGTTGGATTGGATACTTTGGTACATGTTGCCAATGGGATTTACGAAAATTGTCCAAATGACGAACAACACGAATTGTTTAAACTTCCAGAATTTGTCAATAAAATGATGGAAAACAAATGGTTGGGAAGCAAAACAAATCAAGGTTTTTATAAAAAAGAAGGAAAAGATATTCTGACTTTAGATTTAGACACTTTAGAATATAGAGCAGCCAAAAGAGCTTCTTTTGCAACTTTAGAGTTGACTAAAACTATTGATAAACCCATCAATAGATTTAAAGTTCTTGTAAAAGGGAAAGACAAAGCAGGAGAATTCTACAGAAAAAGTTTTTCTGGTATGTTTGCTTATGTTTCGAACCGTATTCCTGAGATATCTGATGAATTATACAAAATAGACGATGCCATGAAAGCTGGTTTTGGATGGGAAAATGGACCATTCGAAATTTGGGATGCCATTGGAGTTGAAAAAGGAATTGAAATCATGAAAGCCGAAGGTCTTGAGCCTGCTGCTTGGGTTTCTGAAATGATTGCTTCTGGAAGTAAAAGTTTTTACACTATTAAAGAAGGAGCTACCTATTTCTACAATATTCCAACTAAATCACAAACTAAAGTTCCGGGTCAAGATGCTTTTATCATCCTGAACAATATACGAGAAACCAAAAAAGTTTGGAGTAATAGCGGTGCTATCATCCAAGATTTGGGAGATGGAATTTTGAATTTAGAATTCCAATCTAAAATGAATACCATTGGAGGTGATGTTTTGGTTGCTATCAATAAAGCGATCGATTTGTCCGAAAAAGAATATCAAGGTTTGGTTATTGGAAATCAAGCAGCAAATTTCTCTGTTGGAGCCAATATCGGAATGATTTTCATGATGGCAGTGGAGCAAGAATATGATGAGTTGAATATGGCCATCAAAATGTTCCAAGACACGATGATGCGAGTGCGTTATTCTGGAATTCCAGTAGTAGTTGCTCCACACGGAATGACTTTTGGTGGTGGTTGCGAGATGAGCTTACATGCAGATAAAGTGGTTGCAGCGGCTGAAACCTATATGGGTCTTGTTGAATTTGGTGTTGGGGTTATTCCTGGCGGTGGAGGTTCGAAAGAATTGGCGATGCGTGCATCTGATTTATTCCGTAAAAATGATGTGGAATTGAATGTTTTACAAGAATATTTCATGACTATTGCTATGGCAAAAGTATCGACTTCGGCTTATGAAGCCTTTGATACTGGACTTTTACAACACGGTAAAGATATTGTAGTGGTAAATAAAGACCGTCAAATTGCCGAAGCTAAGAAACATGCCTTATTAATGGCCGAAGCAGGCTATACACAACCAATTAGAAGAACGGATGTGAAAGTTTTGGGTAAACAAGCCTTAGGAATGTTCTTAGTAGGAACCAATCAAATGGTTGCTGGTAAATACATCTCTGAACACGATCTAAAAATTGCAAACAAATTGGCGTATGTAATGGCTGGTGGAGATCTATCAGAACACACTTTGGTATCTGAACAATATTTATTAGACATTGAGCGCGAGGCATTTTTGTCACTTTGTACCGAAAGAAAAACACTAGAACGTATCCAGTTTATGTTAACCAAAGGGAAACCACTTCGCAATTAATTTTAAATTATAAATTATGAATTTTAAATGCCTTTCAATTATTTCAGGATTTAAAATTCAAAATTCAAAATAATAATTATGAAAACAGCATATATCGTAAAAGCATACAGAACGGCAGTAGGTAAAGCACCAAAAGGAGTTTTTAGGTTTAAAAGACCTGATGAATTGGCTGCCGAAACCATCGAATTCATGATGAATGAATTGCCTGATTTTGATAAAACCCGTATTGACGACGTGATGGTAGGAAATGCCATGCCGGAGGCAGAACAAGGTTTGAACGTAGGTCGTTTAATCTCTTTAATGGGATTGAAAGTAGATGATGTACCAGGAGTTACCGTAAATAGATATTGCGCTTCAGGGCTAGAAACTATTGGAATGGCAACTGCAAAAATTCAATCTGGAATGGCACACTGCATCATTGCTGGTGGAGCTGAAAGCATGAGTTTTATTCCAATGGGAGGCTACAAACCAACTCCGGATTATGCTGTCGCAAAAGCTGGAAACGAGGATTACTACTGGGGAATGGGACTAACATCCGAAGCAGTGGCAAAACAATTCAACATTTCTCGTGCAGATCAAGATGAATTTGCTTTTCAATCTCACAACAAAGCATTGAAAGCTCAGGCTGAAGGAAAATTTGACAAACAAATTGTTCCTATTACAGTAGAGCAAACTTTTATCAATGAAAATGGTAAAAAAGAAACCAAATCATATGTAGTTACTAAAGATGAAGGTCCTAGAGCTGGAACTTCACTTGAAGCATTGGCGGGTTTAAGACCAGTTTTTGCTGCTGATGGTAGTGTTACAGCTGGAAACTCTTCGCAAATGAGTGATGGAGCCGCATTTGTTCTAGTAATGAGTGAAGAAATGGTTAAAGAATTAAACTTAGCACCAATTGCGCGTTTGGTAAACTTCGCCTCTGCAGGAGTGGAGCCAAGAATCATGGGAATTGGTCCCGTAAAAGCAATTCCAAAAGCATTAAAACAAGCTGGACTGACTTTGAATGACATTGATTTAATTGAGTTAAACGAAGCTTTTGCTTCACAAGCGTTAGCAGTAACTCGTGAGTTGAACTTGAATCCAGATATTATCAATGTGAATGGTGGAGCAATCGCATTAGGTCACCCACTGGGTTGTACTGGAGCTAAATTATCTGTTCAGTTATTCGACGAAATGAAACGTAGAGGAAGTAAGTACGGAATTGTAAGTATGTGTGTAGGTACTGGACAAGGCTCTGCAGGTGTTTACGAACTTTTGTAAGCTTAGATTTTAAATAAAAAACATATTAAAAAATAAAAAAATGGCAGATACAATTGAAAAAAACGTAACCCGTGGTGGTCAGTTTTTAGTTAAAGAAACAAAATGTGAAGATATTTTCACACCTGAAGATTTTACAGAAGAACAATTAATGATGCGTGACTCTGTGAAAGAGTTTGTAGACAAAGAGTTGTGGGCACACAAAGATCGTTTTGAAAAAAAGGATTATGCTTACACGGAAGAATCCATGAGAAAAGCTGGTGAGCTTGGACTTTTAGGAGTTGCAGTTCCAGAGGCTTATGGCGGATTAGGAATGGGATTCGTATCGACAATGTTAGTTTGCGACTATATTTCTGGGGCAACAGGTTCATTCTCGACTGCTTTTGGTGCACACACTGGAATTGGAACTATGCCAATTACTTTGTATGGTTCGGAAGAACAAAAACAAAAATATGTTCCAAAACTTGCTTCAGGTGAGTGGTTTGGTGCGTATTGTTTGACAGAGCCAGGTGCTGGATCTGACGCAAATTCGGGAAAAACAAAAGCTGTTTTATCTGAAGATGGAAAATACTATACCATCACAGGGCAAAAAATGTGGATTTCGAATGCAGGTTTCTGTAGCGTATTTATCGTTTTTGCTCGTATTGGAGATGATAAAAATATTACCGGTTTCATTGTAGAAAACACTTCAGACAATGGAATTTCAATGGGTGAAGAAGAGCATAAATTAGGTATTCGTGCTTCCTCTACACGACAAGTTTTCTTTAATGAAACTAAAGTGCCTGTTGAAAACATGTTATCTGAAAGAGGAAATGGTTTCAAAATTGCCATGAATGCTTTGAACGTAGGTCGTATCAAATTGGCTGCTGCTTGCTTGGATGCACAACGAAGAGTGATTTCTGGTGCAGTGCAATATGCTAATGAAAGAATCCAGTTCAATACAGCCATTGCTCAATTTGGTGCAGTTCGTTCTAAATTAGCTGAAATGGCAACTAGCTGTTATGCAGGAGAAAGTGCTTCTTACCGTGCTGCTAAAGATATTGAAGATCGTATTATTGCTCGTGAAGCAGAAGGAATTTCTCATCAAGAAGCAGAATTAAAAGGGGTTGAAGAATATGCTATCGAATGTTCCGTATTGAAAGTAGCGGTCTCTGAAGATGTACAAAATTGTGCTGATGAAGGGATTCAAATTTTTGGAGGAATGGGCTTCTCAGAGGATACACCGATGGAAAGCGCTTGGAGAGATGCTAGAATTGCTCGTATCTATGAAGGAACCAATGAAATCAACAGAATGTTATCTGTAGGAATGTTGATCAAAAAAGCTATGAAAGGTCACGTAGATTTACTAGGACCAGCTTCAAAAGTTCAAGAAGAATTAATGGGAATTCCATCTTTTGAAACTCCTGATTATTCTGAATTGTTTGCAGAAGAAAAAGAAATGATTGGCAAATTGAAAAAAGCGTTCTTAATGGTAGCTGGTGGAGCGGTTCAAAAATACGGTCCAGATCTAGATGCGCACCAACAGTTGCTTATGGCTGCTTCTGATATCTTAATTGAAATCTACATGGCTGAAAGCACAATCCTTAGAACTGAAAAAATGGCTAAAAAAGAAGGAGAAGCAAAAGTACTAGAGCAAATAGCAATGGCTAAATTATACTTGTACAAAGCAGTTGACATTGTAACTCAAAAAGGGAAAGAAAGTGTTATTTCTTTTGCTGAAGGAGATGAACAACGCATGATGCTAATGGGTTTACGTCGTTTTACAAAATACACCAATATGCCAAATATTGTAGCGTTAAGAGAAGTAATTACAACAAAATTAGTAGCAGAAAATACATACTGTTTCTAATTGTAGAAAATTTTGTTTTTAGTATTTTAGTTGTTAAAAAACCGTCAAGTTCAATAAGAGGCGGTTTTTTTATGCAATATCCTTTTATTATTTTCGTTATTGCAAATTCAAAAGATCGTTCACAACTTAGTCGGATATTTTATTTAATAGAATCGTAAACTATTCTTGTTCGCTTTGTTCGATTGCCTTTGCCTTAGCATTTTTTTTCAACTCAACGACTTCAACCTTTATTGCAACTGCATATCCGTTTGGGATTATTTTATTACCATGAGCATTAGCATAAACTTTAGTAAATTCGGCTCCAAAATACAGTATGATCGCTGAGTAATAGACCCAAATTAAAATAATAACTACAGATCCTGCAGCACCATAAACTGTAGCCACAGTGGAACTTCCCAAGTAAAAACCAATTCCAAATTTACCGATCATAAAGAAAAATGAAGTAAAACTCGATCCTATAAGCGCATCTTTCCAATCAATATCGCCATCGGGCAAGGTTTTGAAGATAATAGCAAATAAAATTGTAGTGGTTAAAAACAAGATGATGATATTAAAAATATAAAATATGTAAACTGTTGTATTGGGAAAATAAACAAGTAAGCGCGTATTAATAACATCCATTACTGTATTTACCATTAAACTCACCATTAGTAAAAACCCAACAGAAGCTATCATAGAAAATGACATCAATCGGTTTTTGATAAACTTCATAATGCCTTTATTGGGTTTGGCTTTTAAACCCCAAATAAAATTAATCGAACTTTGTATTTCTGCAAAGACACCTGAGGCACCAATTAAAAGCATAATTCCCCCAAAAATAGCAGCAAAGGTATTACTATCGCTAAGTTCGATATTCTTGATTGTTTCTTGAATTTGAATCGCTGCTTGATTCCCAACCATACCATTAATTTGACCAAAAAATCGGCCTGTAACCGCTTCTCTACCAAAGAAAAAACTAAAAATGGAAAGAATAATTATTAATAAAGGTGGAAGAGAAAAAATTGTATAATAGGAAAGTGAGGCACTTAATTTTATGGCATTATCATCATCAAATTCGTGATAGGTACGTTTTAAAAGGGTCCAAGTGGTTAAGGCAATTTCTTTATGTTTCATTTTACAAATCTGAGATTTAGGGTAGACTTATTAGTGGGTATAATCTAATGTTTAAAAACAACATAAAGCTATATCCGTTAATGCATAGATTGAAGAATTAAAATTACAAAGTTATTCAATACCAATAAAAAATGTAATTTATATAATTCCTACATTTTGTTATGATTCACTTAAAAATCTAATTACCTACGATTCAAAAAGTCTTATCTTTGAAATAAAACCTACCATGAAAAAATTAGTTGTACTATTCGGAATTGTTTTGGTTGTTTTAATTGGTTGTAAGACCGGTACAATATTAAGTAATGATAAAGTTTTGGTTGTTGTTTTCGAACCAAAAAGCAATAGCACCGTTATTGGCACCGCAACCTTTATTGAAAATGATGGTTTTGTTACCATGGTTGCAAAACTTAAAGGATTAACTCCAGGAGTTCACGCCATACACATTCATGAAAAATCAGATTGTACTGCAGCAGATGGTAGTTCAGCTGGAGGTCATTGGAATCCAACTTTCAAGAAACACGGAAAATTAGGTGAAGGCGAAGCGCATAAAGGCGATATTGGTAATTTTACAGCTAATTCAAAAGGTAATGGTTCGATCACATTTACAACAAGTGAATGGGGAATTAGTTCTGCAGATGAAACCAAAAATATTATTGGTAAAGGATTAATTGTGCATCAGGGCGCAGATGATTATGTTTCCCAACCAGCAGGAAATGCGGGAGCTAGAGTTGCTTGTTCTGCATTAATACGATAATGTTTAAATCCCTTAAAATAGCCGTCTCTTAATACTAACGAGATGGTTTTTTAATTTTAAATTCAACGTGAAAACCATAAAAAAATATAGCTTTGTACCTTTAAAGAAAAGTAATGATTAACCCCTCGGCATCTGGTTGGATTGATAAATTTTTTAATGAACAAAAACCTTTAGAAAAAACGTTTCCTAAAACTACCGATACTTTTTATCAAAAACTTAGAGAAACAGGTTTTATATATGGTCATATCATTTCATTTGATACTGCAAATGCGGTTGAAACCAAAGGTTGGTTCAAAGAAGAAATTTCTAAAGTGGCACTGTTAAATACTTTATATGGAATTTTTTGTATTACTTATGATGATAGTAGTCCGATAAATTTCATTAAGCAGGCGGTAAACTTTTACAACCAAATGAATCCTGAAGGTTTCAGTTTGTTGAAAAAAATTCTTCCAAAAAATTCTATTTCTTTAACTTTAGAAAAAATAATTGACGAGCGCGTTCAAACAAACGATGGTATAATTAGCAAAAATTTTTCCCATTTAGTAACTAACGCACTACTATTTATAGATGTTTTGGCTTTTCGACAGTACTTATTACATGGCACAATACCCGAAAAATATTTAAAAAAAATTGAAGAAACTATTGTCAATATTGTTACACTAGCTCTAAAAATCAAAACAGAAAAATCGCAATACGATGATTTATTGATTAAACTTTTTGAGGCATCCATTCGGTACAGTAAATTCTCGAGAATCTCTTTACCAAGCTTGGAAACGCTGCAACTCGATTATTTTACGCATGAACTGGAACATTATTATTTTGTAGATATTGCCGGAATGGCATTATGGAGCGATGGAAAAATCGAAAATAATGAAGCTTACTTTTTACATTCTCTTGCTGACATTATTTCAGTTCCAGATGCCTTTGTAAAAGAAAGTATCCTAAATACCAATGCGTTTATTGCAAAACATAAGAAAGAGATTCCTTATTTCAATTATTCGAATCCCGTAAAGCATTTTTACGATCACACGACCCAAAGTGTAGCTACACTAGTAAGTCGTAACAAAAATCGCTTACTTAAGGAAATAATGCAAAGCAAAGAGTTGATGGTACTTTTGGCCCACTCTACACTTAGAGATCTAAATGAAAAAGAAAAGAAAAAAGTAAAAAAACAACTATTAGAAATTTGTAAAACCATTCCTTCACTTACTATTTTTTTACTTCCGGGGGGCAGTTTATTGCTTCCTATTCTAATCAAATTTATTCCAACTCTACTTCCTTCTGCTTTTAATGAAAATTTAGAAGAATAACATCCCTTTACAATACTACAACGAAGCGAGTGCATAGTTTTTTCCTAGAATTGAGAAAATACCATCAAAGTATCTTTTACTTAATGAAGGATTTGACTAATTAAAAGCACGGATTTTATAAACTAACTCCCTCTTTATTAGGCGATTACTTTTTTGTTAAGAAGAATCTTATTCCTATTTCTAAAGAAACAACATCTTTTAAACACGCATTGACTATTAGCATTTTCTTTAAAATTTAGAAGTGAAAATAAATTTTAGCTGCTTTCTGTAAGCTAACATTTGAAGCATCTTTTTCTATGCTATCAGAATACTAAAAATCACTCAAAAATTGAATTTTAAGTATTTTATTAAAGCTATTCAAGCCAAAATTTTTTGAAAACTTACTGCTTTATTATTAATTAATATTTTTTATGTTTTTAATTAAATATATAAATAAAAATTTATTGATTAAAAATTCCAAATTTGCACCATCAACTTATAAAACAAAAACATGACTCGAATTACAGTAGCAAAAGGAGACGGTATTGGTCCTGAAATCATGGATGCAACTCTTAGAATAATCTTGGCAGCTGGTGCTCAATTAGAAATTGATGAAATAGAAGTAGGAGAAAAAGTTTATTTATCCGGCAATACATCTGGTATCACTTCAAAATCTTGGGACATCATTAGAAATAACAAAATTTTTCTAAAAGCACCCATTACAACTCCTCAAGGTGGAGGTTACAAAAGCTTAAATGTAACTACCAGAAAATTCCTTGGACTCTATTCTAATGTAAGACCGTGTATGAGTTTACATCCCTTTGTTGAGACTAAACATCCTAAAATGGATATCGTGATTATCCGCGAAAATGAAGAAGACTTGTATGCAGGTATCGAGCACCAACAAACGGACGAAGTAATTCAATGTTTAAAATTAATCAGTAGACCTGGTTGTGAAAAAATTGTACGCTATGCATTTGAATATGCCAAAGTGTATGGTAGAAAAAAAGTGACCTGCTTTACGAAGGACAACATCATGAAGCAAACTGACGGATTGTTTCACCAAGTTTTTGATGAAATTGCCTTGGAATATCCCGAAATAGAAAATGAACATTGGATTATCGATATTGGTGCAGCAAAAATGGCAGATACTCCAGAAATTTTTGATGTCATCGTTACACTAAATCTATATGGTGATATTCTTTCTGATATTGCGGCACAAATAGCAGGATCCGTTGGATTAGCAGGATCTGCTAATATTGGTGAAGAACGTGCAATGTTTGAGGCCATTCATGGTTCGGCGCCGAGACGTGCAGGTCAAAACTTAGCAAACCCATCCGGATTATTAGAAGGTGCAGTGATGATGCTTAATCAAATTGGACAAACAGTAATAGCAGAATAAGTACAAAACGCTTGGTTAAAAACTATCGAAGTCGGAATTCATACCTACGATATTTATAATGAAGGCATTAGTAAAGAGAAAGTTGGAACAAAAGAATTTGCTGAGGCTGTTATTTCAAATTTAGATAAAAAGCCATCGCAATTAAAATCAGTATCATATGCAAAAGACGCTGTTTTAAATCTACCGAAGTATGTAAAAAAACCAGCTAAAAACAAAGAATTAGTTGGCATTGACATTTTTGTTCACTGGAATGGAACAGATCCGAATGAATTGGCTGCTATTATGCAAAGCATCAATTTAGAAAATAAGCAATTAACAATGATCACAAATCGAGGGATTAAAGTGTGGCCTGATGGATTTAATGAAACCTATTGCACAGACCATTGGCGTTGCAGATTCAAACCATCACAAGACAAAATTCTCTATAAAGAAGACATTATTAATTTGTTATCTCTTGCGATAGAAGCTAAAATAGATGTCATAAAAACAGAAAACTTATATGAATTTGATGGAAAATCTGGCTATTCATTAGGTCAAGGCCAATAGGAAAAAAGATGAGAGAGAACAATAATTTAAATTCAATTTCTAACAAACGCTTAACTTTTTCGCTAGCAATTTCTTTGGTAGCACTTTGTGTGACCTTTTTTGACAATTCTATACTGAACAATGGAATTTTAGGAATTTGCGTTTTTATTAGCACTTATAGCATTATGAAACTTCAAAAAAAATAAATATAGAACAAGATCAAAATTTTAAATTAATAGATGGAATTTTCACTGCTGAAGAAGCAGAAAAAGTTCTTACAACTTTACTAAATTATAAAATCGATTATCATAACAGAGAGGATTTCAGCAATCACATTCGGTTTAATCAAAGCATCGAGCATTCTAAAAAACGAATCCAAGAACTTAATAGTACTAAAGATGATATTAAAAAAATGATTCAAGAATCGAAAAAAGAAGGCTTCAACCTAATTATAAATAGCAACATAACCATCCGTTTAGAGAAATAAGATGTTTACAGGGAGAAAGCTTCTTATTGCTACCAAACATCAGAAGGAGATGACAATAGCGCCTATTCTTGAAAAAGAATTAGCAGTTAAATGCTATACTTCTGATGTTTTTGATACTGATTTACTAGGTACTTTTTCTGGAGAATTACAAAGAAAAGATGATGCATTTACTACATTAAGAAATAAGTGCATTGGTGCATCAATTGAAAATAATTGTGATTTAATACTTGCTTGTGAAGGGTCTTTTGGCGCGCATCCTTCGATTTTTTTTGCAAATGCAAATGTTGAATTAGTAATGCTTAAAGATTTTAAAAATGATATCGAAATTGTAGCAAGAGAAATCAGCATGGAAACCAATTTTAATGGAAAAACAATAACTTCTGAATATGAATTACTAGCGTTTGCAGAACAAATACAATTTCCCTCTCATGGTATCATATTGCGTCCCGCTGAAAAAGTGTATACAAAAATGCACAAAGGAATTGTAACTCATGAGCTATTACTTCAGCATTATAAGGAATTAAAAGCTGAGTTTGTCTACGTTTATGCAGAAACCGATATGAGAGCACTATTCAATCCTACACGGATGAAAGTAATCGAAAAAGCTACGCAAAATCTAATTGAAAAAATAAAACACTTATGTCCTAATTGCAGTACACCTGGATTCGATATTGTTACAGCACAAGCTGGTTTGCCCTGCGAAAATTGCTACTTGCCCACTCGATCTACTTTAAGTTATTTGTACCAATGTAAAAAATGCAATCATGCCGAAAATAAATTGTATCCACGTGGAATTCAATTTGAAGATCCTACCTATTGCGATAATTGTAATCCTTAATTTATGATATACATTACAACCGATATATTAAAAGCCAAACAAATTCTTGAAAATGAAGAATTAGTGGCAATCCCTACAGAAACCGTCTATGGCTTGGCGGGAAATATTTATAGTGAAAAAGCCATTCAAAAAATATTTGAAACAAAAAAAAGACCCTTATTTAATCCCTTAATTGTACACATTGCCTCTACAGATAAGCTAAAAGAAATAGTATCAGAAATACCTGAAAAAGCACAACAATTGGCAGATGTATTCTGGCCTGGTTCTTTAACATTGGTCTTAAAAAAGAATGCTCATATTCCTGATAGTATTACTGCTGGAAAAGATACTGTAGCAGTTCGTGTGCCCAATCATGATTTAACTTTAAAACTGTTGCGGTCTTTAGATTTTCCTCTGGCAGCGCCAAGTGCAAATCCTTTTGGATCGATTAGTCCTACCACTGCAGAACATGTAGTAAACTACTTTCCTCTTGATTTAGAACTGGTTCTACAAGGTGGTGCTTGTAAAAATGGTATTGAATCAACCATTATTGGTTTCGAAAATAATGAAGCGGTATTGTATCGTTTAGGCTCTATTTCAATAGAAGAAATTGAGAGAGTAATAGGACCTATTCAAATAAGAAACAACAAAGAAAGTGCACCCAATGCGCCTGGAATGCTGTCACGACATTATGCTCCAAAGACAAAAACGATACTTGTTGATGATGCTGAATTAGAATTGAAAAAATATCCAAATGCAAAAGTTGGTCTCTTAGTATTTCAAGATACTATAACCAATTTACAACATGTTGTGATCGAGATCCTTTCAAAAAAAGGAGATTTAAAAGAGGCAACTGCTCATTTATATGCTGCAATGCACCGATTAGACAACCAAAAATTAGACTTAATTATTGCCCAACGATTTCCTGATACAGAATTGGGAACATCAATTAATGATCGCCTAGAACGCGCTACTAAAAAATAATTCCAAATGAATATTGATTTACTACTTGAAAACCTTACCAATCCAGCTTTATTATTTTTTCTTTTAGGAGTTATAGCTGTTAAACTAAAAAGCGATTTAGAAATACCTCCTAATTCCTCAAAATTTATTTCACTTTATTTACTTTTTTCAATAGGTTTTAAAGGTGGACAAGAATTAGCACACAGTCACTTTACACTAGAAATCGTCTGGTCTATCATCTTTGGGGTGCTCATTGCCATCATTATTCCGGTGTATTGTTTTTTTATCTTACGCAGAAAGTTCAATATTTTTGATTCTGGAGCAATAGCAGCGGCATATGGATCCGTAAGTGCCGTAACTTTTGTGACAGCAGCGTCTTTTTTAGAAATTCAATACTTAAAATTCAGCGGACACATGGTTGCCGTTATGGCCTTAATGGAAGCACCAGCTATCATTGTAGGGGTTATTTTAATTCGAATGTTCGACAAAAAACAAGAGTCAAAAACGTCTTTGGGATCTCTAATCCAACATTCCTTTACCAACGGAAGTGTACTTTTGATCTTAGGAAGTTTAATAATAGGTATGCTAGCTAGCGATGAACAAGCACTAGGAATTAAACCTTTCACGAATGATTTATTCAAGGGATTTCTCGCCATATTCCTTTTAGATATGGGAATTGTAAGCGGCCGAAAACTTGGCGATTTTATAAAAAGTGGTTGGTTTGCCGTAATCTTTGCTCTAGCAATACCTTTGTTCAACGGTTGTTTAGTCGCATTTGCAAGCCAATTGGTTACTACTGACATTGGTAACCGATTTATACTGGCCATTCTTGCTGCTAGTGCCTCTTATATTGCGGTTCCAGCGGCAATGAAAATTGCCGTTCCTAAAGCAAATCCTAGTTTGTTCCTACCAATGGCCTTAGCAGTAACTTTTCCCTTTAATATTACTTTAGGAATGCCAATTTATATTTCGATAATAATGTATTGCTAATTTTAGTTAGAGAATTTTAGTCTGTACACTTCGTCTAACTCTGAATTTGATCCCATGTTAACCCCTAAATCAGTTACATATCCTGAGTTTAGACCATAAGTCCAACCGTGAAGCGTAAGATCTTGTCCGTTTCTCCAAGCATTTTGAACAATAGATGTTTTGGCTAAATCGAATACTTGCTCTTGCGCATTCACTTCAACAAATTTATTGAAACGTTCCTCTTCATCTTCGAAAGTATTTAAATAGTGTTCGTGTAATCGATACACATCTTTGATATGTCTTATCCAGTTATCAATTAATCCTATCGATTGATTTCCCATAGCGGCTTTGACACCACCACATCCATAATGTCCGCAAACAATAACATGTTTTACTTTTAAAACATTTACTGCATAATCCAAAACACTCAACATGTTCATATCGCTATGAATAACCATATTAGCAATGTTTCTGTGCACAAAAACTTCTCCAGGTTTTGCACCAATAATCTCATTTGCAGGAACACGACTATCAGAACATCCAATCCAAAGCAATGGGGGTTGCTGTCCTTTAGCCAAATCTTTGAAATACTCTTTATCAATTGCCAATTGAGATTCTACCCAAAGCTTGTTGTTGTCTAATATTTTTTTATAAAAATCTGAACTCATATTATCTTTATTTTCTAATTATTTTTTTCGATTACTTTCTTTTCTATTTTTCTTTTAAGTGGATTGTAAACATGTTCAATTGTTATTGCGTTTTGATATCCTTCGGAATTTTCAATATCATAACCATCTTTAAAACCAGATAATTTTACTTTCAAATTTAAATCTTTTGCTTTAATTTCTTTAAATTCGGTAATCAAATCTAAAACATCGTGCGAAATATAAACTGTTGAACTTGCATTTATTTCTACTTTTGAATTTTGTGGAATTTTATTCAATGTATCTTTAATTGCTGCTTTATTTAAAAATGAAACTTCCTGCGCAAGATCTATTTTTATAACATCGCCGTCTCGATAGTCTTCGATATTAAAATTATAGGCTCTTTTTGAATTTCCAATTAAAATAAAAATAATGTTAATTATCATTCCTAGCGCTACACCTCTTAGCAAATCAGTAGCAACTACAGCAACAAAAGTAGCAATAAAAGGTATAAATTGATATATTTTATCTTTTTTCCAAAAATGGATAATTGTTTTAGGATTGGCTAATTTATAACCAACTAGAAGTAGTACGGCAGCCAAAGTTGCTAATGGTATTCGATTCAAAACTGCGGGGATTGCCAACACACTTACCAGTAAGAGAACACCATGAATAATAGCAGACATCTTCGACTTTGCACCAGCTGCATTGTTTGCAGTTGTTCTTACTACAACTGATGTCATAGGCAATCCACCTAAAAGTGAACTAATTATATTACCAATTCCCTGCGCTTTTAGCTCTACATTAGTATTGGAATATCGCTTCAAGGCGTCCATTCTGTCTGATGCTTCAATACATAATAACGTTTCAATTGATGCCACAATTGCAATGGTAACACCTACAATCCAAACCTTTGAATTGGTAATAGCATAAAAATTTGGTGTGACAATTATATTTTTAAACTCTTGCAAATTTGTTGGAACTGGCAATCGCACTAGATGCTCGCTGGCAATTGCCAAAGTGCTTCCAGATTGTATGAAAAATTCATTCAACACGATGCTTACAACCACTGCAACTAGAGCAGGTGGAACCAATTTAATTTTTTGTAAAAACGTAACTTTATTCCAAAAAATCAAAATCACTAACGAAATGAGCGCGATCAATATAGAACCCAATTGTACATGGTTTACAATATCAAATATTTCAGAAAACGTATTTTTACCATCAGGCTGTGCAAATGACAAATCCCCAATAAAATCTGGATCGTAACCAAATGCGTGCGGGATTTGTTTCAAAATTATAATAACACCAATACCTGCCAGCATCCCTTCAATTACGTTGTTTGGAAAGTAATTGGAAATACTACCCGCTTTTAAATATCCTAATGCTAATTGAATAGCACCAGCTATTAAAACTGCCAACAAAAAAGAGTCAAAAGAACCCAGTTCAGTAATTGCTGTTAGGACAATTGCTGTTAAGCCTGCTGCAGGTCCCGAAACACTAATGTGGGATTGACTTAAATAGCCAACAATAATACCACCAACAATACCCGAAATAATACCAGCCAATGGTGGCGCACCGCTGGCCAAAGCGATGCCAAGACATAGCGGCAACGCTACTAGAAATACTACTAAACCTGATGCGAAATCAGATTTTAGATTAGCAAAAAGATTAACTTTTTTTGTCATAATACCTAACTAAAAATTGAATACAAAATGTTGCACATACTATTGTGCTGGAATTCGTTATAGAAAATCCAAGAAATTGTATTACAATGCGTTAGGCGGAGGTATAAATATGGATGCAGTTATTTTATCATGTTTGGATAACTTCTCCGAAAGTATGATCGTTGATGACGCATCTGAGATAGTATGAACATGCAAAAAATGTTCTAGCGAAACTGCTGCTATGATTTCTTTGTGAAAATGTTCTTCCTCAGACATATTGAAAAAAACAGAAATATCCGAACTTTTCTCAATCACAGTAACTATTGTTGGTGTGGTGAGAAAGGCAATAAAAAGAATTAAGAATATTTTTGCAACTGTTTTCATTGTCGCAAAAATATATAAAATGTGTTAAACAAAAATACACGCAAGTGTAAATTTTTTAAATAATTAACAATTCAGAAATACTTTTATTGAATTATTAGAATTAATAATGCTCTCTATATACTACAAACTTTCCTCAAGCCATGCCTGCATCATCCAGATTGTTTTTTCTTGTTCTGCTATAAAATCACCCATCATAGAATTAGTACCTTCATCATGAATAGCTGCTGATTGCGCTAAAATGGTTCTTTCAATTTTTAACAAATGAGACAATGACGTAACAATTAAGTGTACTGCTTTTTCATCGTTTGATATATTTTTACCCACAATCAACTGATTTTTATTTAAGTAATCTTCAAAGGTATGTAGCGGTGTTCCGCCAACAGTAAGAACTCTTTCGGCAATTAAATCAATTTTTATCTGTGCATCAGTGTATAACTCTTCGAATTTTACATGCAAATCAAAAAAACGTTTTCCTCTGATATTCCAATGAATTCCTCTTAAATTTTGATAATACACTTGAAAATTTGATAACAAAATGTTTAATTCATTGCCAATTAATTCTGATTCCTTCACGGGTAATCCTAAGATATTAGTTTTCATAGTTTTGTATTTCAACAAAAATATGCAATTAAACCAGCGTTTTACAGTGCCTTAAATTGATTGTTTTTATATTTGCATTAGATATTACTATAAAAAATGACAATCACTCAACTAAAATATGTTTTGGCGGTAGCCGAACACAAAAATTTCACACTGGCTGCTGAGAAATGTTTTGTAACTCAACCTACTTTGAGCATGCAAATTCAAAAAATAGAAGAAGAATTAAGTATTCAGATCTTTGACAGAACCAAAAAACCAATTCAATTAACTGACATAGGTCAAAAAATTGTAAATCAGGCAAAAAACATTGTTATCGAGGCTGATCGCATTCAGGATATTGTAGAACAGCAAAAAGGATTTATTGGTGGTGAATTTAGATTAGGCATAATTCCTACAATAATGCCAACGCTATTGCCCATGTTTTTGACTAATTTTATCAAAAAATATCCCAAAGTAAAACTCATTATCGAGGAATTGAATACCGACGAAATTATTGTAAAACTAAACAATGGCCATTTGGATGCAGCCATTGCTGCAACGCCTTTATTGGAGGATAAGATAAAGGAAGTCGTTTTGTACTACGAACCTTTTGTGGCATACATTCCAGAAAGTCATCATCATTTTCAAAAAGAAGAAATCGAAATAGAAGATCTCAACATAGATGAAATTTTGTTGTTGCAAGACGGACATTGCTTTCGCGATGGAATTTTAAATCTATGTAAAAACGTGAGTAAAAATGAAACCAGTCGCTTTCAGATTGAAAGCGGAAGTTTTGAAACACTTATAAAATTGGCAGACGAAGGTTTAGGAACTACACTGCTACCCTATTTACATACATTAGATCTAAAAGAGAAAGACAAATTAAAACTACGTCACTTTAAGGAACCAAAACCTGCAAGAGAAATAAGTCTTATTTTTCCAAAAAGCGAATTAAAAATTCAGATTATTGATGCGCTACGAAGTACAATAGCTGGTGTTGTAAAAGGTGCAATTGTATTTCAGAATGTTCAAATAATAAGTTCACTACCTAACAAATAAAAAAAGGAACCGATAAACGGTTCCTTTTTTTTATGAATTAACGATTAACAAACATTGTTTTAACTCTGGTCTTTCAATTGTGAAATTTAGTAACCACTCTCGCAACTGTTCCATTTCGTAGGGAAGTAAAGTTTTGATTGCTTTTTCTAACTCTTTGCAAAAAAGCAACGGATCAAAACTTACTCTTTCTAAAATTGATTTAGTATACTCATACATTGCTCTTGACATAATAAACATTGATTTTAGTTTAATTTTGATTCTTAGGCGTTGTAAAAATACATTATTTTTAAGTACTCCAATACTATTTAACTCAGTTTTAATTTTTGATTCACATTATTTGAAAAACAAGAACTTAAGCTATTTAAAACCAATTCTTTATTAAAAATAACTAACGCTTTATAGCACGGAACATTTCTCTTTTCCCTGGCGGTCCTGCAAGTTTTTCAACTGTAAACCCTACTTCTATCATGCTTCTTTTTACTACGCCTCGTGCTGCATAAGTTACCAATATACCTTGGGGTTTCAGGGCTTGATACATTTTTTTAAAAATAGCGGTACTCCATAATTCAGGCTGAACTCTGTATCCAAAAGCATCAAAATAAATCAAATCGAAAGTTTCAATATCATTGATTTCTTCAAAAAATTGTTTTCTTTTAAGTAGTGAAAAATCTGTCGATAAACTTAATTTTTCTTCCCAGTTACTAGTGTGCATACTATCAAAAATAGCACTTTCTTGATTAGCATTTAATTCTGCAACGTAGTTCATTGAAAGAACCTCTTCGACTGAAATTGGATAGGCTTCTACTCCCACATATTCTATAGATTGTTGCAATTTTTTAGACTCCAAGAATGTAATAAAGGCGTTCAAACCAGTACCAAAACCTATTTCTAAAATAGCTACATTCTGATTAGGAAACAATGAAAGACCATTTTTAATAAATACGTGCTGTGCCTCCTGAATTGCACCATGCTTAGAATGGTAACATTCATTCCACTCTGCTATTTGTATGGTAGTTGAACCGTCAAGGGTTTGGATTATTTCTCTTTTCAAAATTGGAATTTGAGATTAGAAGGATTAAAAGCTACAATTTTTATTCAAAATTAATGAAAATATAGCCGTTCTACTGCTGTAAAATCTAAATTGTTGTAAAGTCAAGCAAAATAGAGAATTATTTTAAATTTATTCAATTAGAAACAAATCATAGTTTAATCATATAAATAATATTTTTTTGACAAGAATTTTGTTGATTTTTATTTAATTTTGCAAAGATTAAACTTCAACTTATAGAAATCAAGTTTTTTAAGCTCCAGTTTGTCAGTTAAAAAAAATTAAAAAACAATACATTACTATGAGTACTACTCAAACTAACACAATCGAAACTATAAAAGCTTCTACTTCAAAAATAAATGAAGTTGATTTTTCTAACTTAAGCTTTGGCTCTGTTTTTACAGACCATTTGTTTGAATGTGATTTTAAAAATGGACAATGGCAAAAACCTGTTATAAAGCCTTACGCTCCCTTTCTATTAGATCCATCGACACGCGTTTTTCATTATGGTCAAGCGATTTTTGAGGGGATGAAAGCCTACAAAGATGAAAATAATGATGTTTGGCTTTTTAGACCCGATCAAAATTACAACCGTTTTAATACATCTGCTGTTCGAATGGCTATGCCTGAAGTTCCAGAAGAATTATACATGAGTGGCTTAACCCAACTGTTGCAATTAGACAAAGAATGGATTAAAAAAGGAAAAGGAAATGCCATGTATATTAGGCCGTTCATGATTGCTACTGGTACTGGAGTAATTGCAAACCCATCTGATGAGTATAAATTCATGATTTTGTTATCGCCTGTAACTTCGTATTATTCTGGCGATGTCAAAGTACTCATTGCAGAACATTTTAGTAGAGCGGCAAACGGAGGAATAGGTGCTGCAAAAGCTGCAGGGAATTATGGTGCTCAATTTTATCCAACTAATTTAGCAAATAAAGAAGGGTTCCAACAAGTGATTTGGACAGATGATGCCACACATACCAAACTTGAAGAGGCGGGAACTATGAATGTCTTTTTTAGAATAAATGACACTTTACTTACTGCTCCTACTAGCGAAAGAATTCTTGATGGAGTAACCAGAAAAACCTTAATTGATTTAGCAAAAAGTGAAGGTATTGATGTAGAGATTCGTTCAGTTTTAGTAACCGAACTTGTTGAAGCTGCTAAAAATGGAACCTTAAAAGAAATTTTTGGAGCAGGAACAGCAGCCGTAGTAAGTCCAATTTCTGGATTTTCCTACCAAGATGTTTATTATGAACTATCAAAAAATGAAAATTCAATGGCTTTGCAACTAAAAACAAAGCTAGAAAACATTCAAAATAAACTAGAACAAGATATTTTTGGATGGACTGTTAAAGTGTAGTCCTAAGATTCATAAATTCAAAAAAGCGATTTTCATATTGAAAATCGCTTTTTTTATGACCTATCTAAATTTAGTATAAACCACTATTCAGAAATTATTTTAGAAAAATCAGGTTTAAAGTAATTAGGTCCTTTCATGACTTTGCCATCTTCTCGGTATATTGGTTGACCGTCTTGGCCTAATTTACTCATATTACTGCGTTGTATTTCATCAAAAACTTCCTCAATTTTATGTTGTAAACCATGTTCGATTATGGTTCCGCACAAAATGTACATCATATCACCCAGTGCATCTGCAATTTCAATTAAATCATTGCTTTGAACTGCTTCGAGGTATTCTTCATTCTCCTCTTTCATTAAATTGTATCGCAACGTATGTTTACTTTCTCCTAAATTAGCAATAGGGATTTCACTATGGCCAATTTTAAAAGCAGTATGGAATTCTTTGACGGAATTTATCTGTTTTTGCATCTTTTTATTTTGTTAAATGAAAAAGCAAATTAGCAACTATTTCTAAACAAATAACTAAATTTGTCTAAAAATAATTCAAACTATGTTTAGTCAAGGTCAATTAGTGTTTGCAGGCTTATTTGTAATAGCTTTTGTTATTGCTGCGATATACTCCTATCGAAAAGATTTAAAAATTCATAAAACATTTTACAAAGGCAACTACAAGATTTTAATAGGATTTGGGGTTTTTATTGGAATTCTATTTTTGATAAAAGTGTTTTTTAAACGGTAATTTTTTTGTTCCGTACCCAAGATGTCCGCTGATTAGTGGACTTTTTTATTACAACTAATCAACTATAAAATAGGTATTTATAGTACATAATTATTTTAGATTTATTTTTATCTGAAGTTTTTTAACGTTGTTTTACTAGATTTAGCCTCTTGGATTTAAAATGCAATAAAATGAGCCGATCAGTAATTTAATAGAAATAAACTATATTTATTTACCCATTTTGATGACTTGTAAATAAAACCTTTAACTTTACAAAATTAACAAACCTGTATATTATGAGGATTTTAAAATACTTATTTCTTTTACTACTGCTAAGTTTTGTGGCTTTATCGATTTTTGTGGCAACACAAAAAGGAGATTTTACCGTAGAAAAAAGTCAAATCATAAATTCACCCAAATCAACCGTTTTTAATTTTATAAATGATTACCGAAACTGGGAAGATTTTAGTTCCTGGATTACTGAGGATCCCGAAATGAAAATCATGTTTCCCGAAAAAACAATTGGGACAGGCGCTAGTTTTTCATGGGAAGGTAAGCAAGGTTCAGGAGATATAGTGACCGTTTATGCCAAAGAAAATGATAGTATTTCTCAAAAAATGAATTTCAACGGAGCTACTTCTACAGTTTTTTGGAGTTTTAAAGACACTATTGGCGGTACAAAAATAACCTGGAAAACGATCGGTAAAATGAGTTTCAGGATGAAAGTTTCTACTATTTTTGATGGCGGAATGAATAAGATTTTAGGAGAAACCTATGAAAAGAGTTTAGCCAATATAGACAAAACACTAGATTTTGAATTAAACTCATTTGCGGTAAAGGTAAACGGAATAGTAAAAAAACTCGGGACCTTTTACCTAAGACAAACTTTTACAAGCAAAATTTCAAAAGTAGTCAAAAATGCTTCCATTGTATTTCCTAAATTAATTACGTTTTGTGAACAAAATAACATTGAGTTAAACGGCAAACCTTTTATTATTTATCACACCTATAATGAAACAAATGGGTTGACCAAATTATCGATTTGTGTTCCTATAAAAAATCAAATTCTAACCAGTTCTGGAAGTGATATTTTAACTGGGAAACTAGAACCCTTTGACGCCCTAAAAACCACTTTAAAAGGTGATTACTCGCATACAAAAACTGCTTTAGATAAAGCGAAAACGTATATTAATACTAACAATATTGTCGTTGATGGTGCATTTTCACACGTAGAGAATTTTTCCATTAGTAAAACCGACGTTAAAAACCCTTCTAAATGGGTAACAGAAATTTACATTCCATTGAAACCAAAAGTAATTCCTATAACAATTGTTGTTCCACCTACTGCTAAAAAAGTAGAAGCAGTAAAAGAACCAGTCCCGATTAAGGAAGAAGAAGAGTCTGAATTTTAAAATTCAACAGATCAATTAAACCTTTTTAATAAATTCTATTCTAATCTTTAAATAATCGCTTTGCAAGAAGAACAGGAATTTATAAATCGCTTGTTAAACCCTAAAACGCAAAATCAAGCGTTTCAGCAGTTATTACGGGATTATCAAAGACCTTTGTACAATCATGTTCGTAGCATCGTTTTAAATCACGATGATGCTGATGATGTACTGCAAAATGTTTTTATAAAAATTTTTCAGAATCTGAAAAATTTTAAAGGAGAAAGCAAACTTTTTTCATGGATGTATCGCATAGCAACTAATGAATCCTTAACTTTTTTGAAACAAAAATCAAAAAATAGCGGGATATCATCTGAAACCTTGCAAAATAAAACTATCGATAATTTAGAAGCCGATGTGTTTTTTGACGGAAATGAAATTCAAATAAAATTACAAAAAGCAATTGCGTTATTGCCTGAAAAGCAACAATTGGTTTTTAAAATGAAATATTTTCAAGAACTAAAATACGAAGAAATCTCAGAAATATTGGGAACATCCGTTGGAGGATTAAAAGCATCCTATCATCTAGCCGTAAAAAAAATTGAAGCTTTTGTAGCCAGAAATTAAACCTTTTAGCTGTTAAACTGTCTAAGACATACTATGAAAACATTTAAAGTAGAGAACGAACCTAAAATTGAAACTGGATTTATAACACCAGAGCATTATTTTGAAAATTTTTCAATCAAAATGATGGAGCAATTGCCAAACAACGAACCAAAAGTAATTTCTATTTTTCAAAAAAGAAAAAATATATTTATGCTGGTAGCTGCTGTTTTAGTGCTTGCTTTGATGATTCCAATTTTAAATCCTTCCACTGAAAACTCAAAAGATCTTGATGCTGTAGCATTAGAAAATTACATTACATACCAATCGAACGTTAATCAGTACGATTTGATAAGTGTATTAGAAAGCGAAGATATCAACACAATAAACTCTGGCATTGTTTTAGAAGATGATGCAATTGAAGATCATTTATCAACCAATTCAAACTTAGAAAATCTCATTTTAGAATAAAAATAACTATAAAGCTTTTTTAAAGCCGATATATAAACACATTAAAAATGAACATTAAAAAATTAGCACCAATATTATTCTTATTCATCTCTTTCAATTTTTACGCTCAAGGCGAAAGTATGAAAGAAAAAAAAGAACAAATAAAAGCATTGAAAGTAGCTTTTTTCTCAACCGAATTGGATTTAACAACCACTGAAGCAGAGAAATTTTGGCCTATTTACAATTCCTATGATGACAAGCAGTTTGAACTGAGACATCAAAAAATGAAAGCCTGTATGAGGAGAATGAGTGATGGATCACTCGATAAAATCACAGAAAAGGAAGCGAATACCTTTTTGGCTCAAATAGAAGACACCGAAGAAGAATTGTTTTTAGTACGCAAAAAGTTCATGCAAAACGTACGAACAATTCTACCCGCTGTAAAGATAGTAAAGCTTAAAAAAGCAGAGGAAAATTTCAATAGAAAACTACTTCAACAATACCGCAATAAAGGTCAAAAAAAATAAAACAATTGATTTTTTATTAATTCATAAAACACTCTAATACTGCACATCAAGTAGTAGAGTGTTTTTTTATTTAAAACGAATACGAATCATTTTATTTTGCCCCGCTGCAATCGCTGTATGATTATTTATGAACCTAATTGTATTAAGAGTAGCATCAGAGGCTAGTTTTTTCCACGAGGTTCCGCCATCAGAAGAATAATACAATCCGGAAAAACCTACCGATACTAAACCTTTACCGTTACTTTTAGGAACATATTGTACACAAGATGCATACCCAAAACCTTGATTTTCAGCAATGAGATTCCATGTTTTTCCGCCATCTGTAGTCAATGCTTTGTTAGAAAAATTTTGATTTCGTAGCTCATAATCGCCACCAGCAATAAATCCAATTTTGGCATCATAGAAATCTGCTGTAAAAATTCCAGTCATCGTTTTTCCTTGTACAATTGGAGTTTCAAAAACTGTCCATGAAGCTCCCTTGTCTGGCGAATAAAAAACTCTCGATTTTTTACCACCCGAGACAATCCGTGTATTATTTCCTTTGATTATAATATTAGTATTGCTTGCCGCAAAAGCTGCTTCACCATCCATTACTTTTGGTAATTTATTTGAAGGTACTTTACTCCATGTATTTCCCCCATCACGAGTGATGATTACATTTAAACAATCAGCAATAGGATCACCCATGGCTATTCCTTCTTTATTGTTCCAAAATTGCATGCTATCAAAGAATACTTTCTCATGGTTTTCTTGATAGACTAATTTCACTTCTTTTTCTTCTTTAGAGATTTGATACAACAAAGCTGGATTTCCAACATTTAGTATGTAAATATTTTTTTTAGTTTGGGCATTACTTCTAAACTCAAGCTTCAAGGAGTCTTTGCTAATACTGCTTTCAAATTTTTGATTATTATCCATATTATAAAAACCAAATCGACCTTTATCTGCTGCATACCAAATTTTATTTGCATCAATTACAATCGCTCTTATACTTACTTTATCTTGAAATAAAGTATCTATTGTTACATAATTAAAGGCTATGTTAGTATCATTTTTACCGGTAAGATAAGCTGTTTTACAAGATGTTAAAACTATTAAAAGTAAAAAAGTTAAAATAAAAGTTTTCATTTTTTGTGTTTTTTAGGCCTAAATTACAACTAAAAATTAGAATCATAATAAGGACACTGATTTATTGGCATAGTAATTGGATGCTCAAAAAGAAGAATAAACTAAATTCAACTAATTATGAAAACGAAATTACTACTATTGAGTCTTTTTACTGTTGTTTTCGCAACCCAAATACAGGCGCAAAACAGAACATCAGTAAATGCAATGAATAGCGAAATCAGTGATAACCTAGATCTAAGAGCTGTTGCTTCCATTTTTGGAGACTCTAGAAATCTTCAAGATTTTGAACGACGGTTGAATGACCCTGAGCTGCAAATATCAAACTTAGATTTAAATAATGATAATGAGGTAGATTATTTAAGAGTGATTGAAACTGTAGAAAATCGAACTCACGTAATAATTATTCAATCTATTCTGGATAATGATGTGTATCAAGATGTGGCGACTATTGACGTTGAAAAAGACAGAAACAATCAAATCCATGTTCAAGTTGTAGGAGATGTTTTTATGTATGGTCAAAATTATATTTACGAACCTGTATATTACAGTACTCCCATAATTTATGCATCTTTCTGGACACCAAATTACCGTCCCTATTATCCAACTTGGAACTGGGGGTATTATCCGTCTTATTATTATGCTTGGAATCCATTCCCAATTTTTAGATATAGAAACAACATCAATATATGCTTGAATATTAACAACAATTATAATTATGTTAATTACAGAAGAAGCGACCGAGCTGTAGTTCTTTATAGTTCAAGACGTTCTAATGGATATGAAAGACAAAATCCAAATTATTCTTTTTCTAGAAGAAATACTAACGTCACAAACCGTTATGAATTAGATCAAAGAAGAGGTTCAAGAAATGAAATAGTAAATTCTAACGGAAGAACAAACTCCCAAAGAGGTTATACTCAAAACAGAACAAGTTCTTCAAGAGAAGCAGCTCCACAAAGAGGAAATTCTAATAGGGATTATGCTCAAAACAGAACAACTTCTTCAAGAGAAGTAGCTCCAAAAAGAGGAAATTCTAATAGAGATTATTCTCAAAACAGAACCACTCCTTCAAGTCAAGCGACTCCGCAAAGAGGAAATTCTAAGAGAGATTACACTGAAAACAGAACTGCTCCACAAAGAGAAGCAGCTCCACAAAGAGGAAATTCTAACAGAGATTACACTGAAAATAGAACTGCTCCGCAAAGAGAAGCAGCTCCACAAAGAGGAAACTCTAACAGAGATTACACTGAAAATAGAACTGCTCCACAAAGAGAAGCAGCTCCACAAAGAGGAAATTCCAGTAGAGACTATAATGAAAATAGAACTGCTCCACAAAGAGAAGCGGCTCCACAAAGAGGAAATTCTAACCGAGATTATACTGAAAACAGAACTGCTCCACAAAGAGAAGCAGCTCCACAAAGAGCAGAAACGCAACCCAGAGGGAATTCTTCTAGAGAATCGGCTCCACAAAGAAACGAGTCGCAAAGAGGAAATTCATCTAGAAACGACTCTAGGAAATCTTAATACAGATTTTTTCAAAACTTAAAACACGGCTTCCACAGCCGTGTTTTTTTTATGCCATAAACAAGCGCTAATATATTTTAAAAGTGTAAATTTGACCTGTTTTTTAAAAAATAATTATGAGCAATGCGCACAAAGACCTCCATACTAAATGGACATTAGGTGGATTATTGATTTCATTAGGTATAATTTTTGGTGACATTGGAACTTCTCCTTTGTATGTAATGCGAGCCATATTAAGTGATCATATTATTAGTACCGATATTGTGTTAGGAGGAATTTCTGCTGTATTTTGGACACTTACTTTGCTTACTACCATTAAATATGTAATTATCACCTTGAATGCTGATAATCACGGTGAGGGTGGAATTTTTGCCTTATACGCCTTAGTAAAAAAAACAAAAATTCAATGGCTTATTGTTCCTGCTATTATTGGAGGAAGTGCATTACTTGCCGATGGAATTATAACACCTCCAATCTCTGTCTCTTCGGCTGTAGAGGGGATTAGAACCTATTATCCGGATATCAACACTATACCCATCGTTATAGGTATATTATTTGTTTTATTCACTATACAACAATTTGGAACTAAACTAGTTGGTAAGTTTTTTGCTCCTATGATGCTAATTTGGTTTGGAATGTTAGCCATTTTAGGAATCGCTCAGATTTCTCAAAATCTCGAGGTATTTAAAGCAATCAATCCGTATTATGCGTATCATTTATTAAGCATCCATCCTGAAGGATTTTTTGTTCTAGGTTTTGTTTTCCTATGTACAACTGGTGCTGAAGCTTTGTACTCCGATATGGGGCATTGTGGACGTAAAAATATCCGAATCAGTTGGGTATTTGTAAAAACTGCCTTAGTCTTAAATTATTTCGGACAAGCTGCTTACCTTTTGCAACACGATGGAGAAACGTTGCAGGGAATTGGTGGAAAAAATGGAAATCCATTTTACTTAATTATGCCTGACTGGTTTCAACCAATAGGAATTGTAATCGCAACTCTTGCTGCAGTAATTGCTTCACAAGCATTAATTAGTGGATCTTTTACATTGATCAATGAGGCAATGCGACTGAATTTTTGGCCTAAAGTTAAAATTAAATATCCAACAGAATTAAAAGGACAATTGTACATTCCTTCCATCAACTGGCTGCTCTTTATAGGCTGTGTTGGAATTGTATTGCACTTTGAAGAATCAAGTAATATGGAACATGCATATGGTTTAGCTATCATTTTATGCATGATTATGACCACTATTTTACTTAATTTTTATTTGATAATGAAAAGAGTGAAATTATATTTTATTGTGCCTTTAATCACTATTTATTTGATCATCGAATTTAGTTTTCTTGCTGCAAACATTACGAAGTTCGCTGAAGGCGGTTATGTGACGCTATTTATTGCATTATCTTTGATATCAGTAATGACAATTTGGTATTTAGCCAAGAAAATTAATAAAAGTTACACCAAAATTGTTAAAATTGAGGACTATAAAAAAGTACTTGTTGAGTTGAGTGCTGATCTATCTATACCAAAATACGCGACGCACCTAGTATATATGACTAATGCAAGTAGAACAGATGAAATTGAGGAAAAAGTAATGTATTCTATCCTGCAAAAAAGACCAAAGAGAGCCGATATATATTGGTTTGTACACGTAAATATTTTGACTGAACCGTACAAAACAGAATATAAAGTGACAGAGATTGTTAAAGACGACTTGTACCGAGTAGACTTTAATTTAGGATTTAGAGAACCTACAAAAATTAACTTGATGTTCAAGGAAGTTATCAAAGACATGGTACAAAAAGGTGAAATGGATATTACCAGTAGGTATGAATCTTTAAATAAAAACAATATTATAGGAGATTTTAAATTTGTATTATCCGAAAAATTCCTTTCAAACGATAGTGACTTAAGATGGCATGAAAAAATAATTATGAACTCTTATTTCTTAATTAAAAAATTAAGTTTATCTGAAGAAAGAGCGTTTGGTTTGGATAGTAGCTCTGTAAAAATTGAGAAATTTCCAATGGTGCTACATGCCCCTGAAAAAATCGGCTTGACCAGAGTAAAATAATAATCGGACGATTAAAAACTAAAAACATTGTATTTATACAGTGTTTTTTTTTACTTATAAAATTTAAAAACAACATTCATTATTTAAAATATAGCATTCAAATCAATTAATAGTACCTTTGCACCTCAATTATTTAAAATGAGATTACACAGAAATTTAGTTTACACCACAATAGACGCATTAAATGCCATTTTTAACGAAGGTGAATATGCAGATAAAGTCGTTGCAAGATCCTTAAAAAAAGACAAACGTTGGGGAAGCTCAGACAGAAAGTTTGTTGCCGAAACCATCTACGAAATTGTTCGTTGGAAAAGATTATACGCAGAAATAGCCGAAGTAAAAGAACCTTTTGACAGAGATAATCTCTGGAGAATGTTTTCTGTTTGGGCAGTATTAAGAGGATACCCAATTCCTGATTGGCGCCAGTTAGAAGGAACACCGGAACGAAAAATAAAAGGTCGTTTTGATGAACTTTCTAAAGTAAGAGCTTTAAAAGAATCTATTCCAGACTGGATGGATGAATTAGGAGTTAAAGAATTAGGAGAAAAAATTTGGGCAACTGAAATAGCAGCTCAAAACCAACCAGCACGCGTAATTTTGAGAGTAAATACGCTTAAGACAACCAGAGAAGCGTTACGTGCTATTTTAATGGACTTAAATATTGAAACCGAGACGCTGAAAAACCAGCCAGATGCTTTAGTTTTAAAAGAAAGAGCTAATGTTTTCTTGACTGATGCTTTTAAACAAGGTTTCTTTGAAGTTCAAGATGCAAATTCACAACTAGTTGCCGCTTTCCTTGATGTTAAACCCGGGATGCGTGTCGTAGATACCTGTGCAGGTGCAGGCGGGAAAACCTTGCACATTGCTTCTTTAATGGAAAATAAAGGTCAATTGATTGCTATGGATTTATACGAAAGTAAATTAAAGCAATTAAAAATAAGAGCTAAAAGAGACGGTGCTTTCAACATTGAATATCGCATTATAGACTCTACAAAAGTGATTAAAAAACTTCATGAAAGAGCCGATAGAGTTTTGATTGATGCACCATGCAGTGGACTGGGAGTTCTAAAAAGAAACCCTGATGCTAAGTGGAAATTGAAACCAGAATTTATTGACAACATTCGTAAAGTACAATCGGAAGTCTTAGAAAGTTATTCTAAAATTGTAAAACCTGGCGGGAAATTAGTGTACGCAACTTGTTCTATATTACCATCCGAAAATCAAGAACAAGTAGAGCGCTTTTTAACAACTGAAATTGGTCAACAATTCAATTTTATTAAAGATCAAAAGATTTTGGCTTCGGAAAGTGGTTTTGATGGATTCTATATGGCTTTGCTCGAGAGAAAAGAATAGTTAAAAATTCAATTAGAAAAAATAACTCCAATTGCAAAACACAAAAAACTCCAATTTTCAATATGAAAATTGGAGTTTTTTTATGCTATTAATCAAATCAAAAAATTGATTTTTGGAATTTAAATTGCTATTTCATTAATCATTCATAGAAATCAAGAACTCCTCATTAGTTCTCGTTTGTTTGAAACGATCATTTATTAAAGTCATTGCCTCTACTGGGTTCATATCAGAAAGCATTTTACGCATAATCCACATGCGTTGCAAGGTTTTCTGATCCAATAACATATCATCACGTCTAGTACTTGAAGAAGTCAAATCAATTGCAGGGAAAATACGTTTGTTCGCAATTTTTCTGTCTAATTGCAATTCCATATTACCAGTACCTTTGAATTCCTCAAAAATAACTTCATCCATTTTAGAACCTGTTTCTGTCAATGCAGTAGCAATAATACTCAACGAACCGCCATTTTCTACATTACGAGCCGCTCCAAAGAAACGTTTGGGTTTTTGCAAAGCATTGGCATCCACACCTCCACTTAATACTTTTCCAGAAGCTGGCTGAACGGTGTTGTACGCTCTGGCCAAACGTGTAATTGAATCGAGTAAGATCACTACATCATGACCGCATTCAACCAAACGTTTTGCTTTTTCAAGAACGATATTCGCAATTTTTACATGCTCTTGCGGTTCTCTATCAAAAGTAGAAGCGATTACTTCGCCACGCACACTGCGTTGCATATCAGTAACTTCCTCTGGACGTTCGTCAATCAATAAAACAATTAAATACACTTCAGGATGATTGGCAGCAATTGCATTTGCAATTTCCTTCAGCAACATCGTTTTACCCGTTTTTGGTTGTGCCACAATCATTCCGCGCTGTCCTTTACCTATTGGCGAAAACAAATCGATGATTCTAGTGGAAATAGTACTTTGTTTTTCGGCTAATCTAAATTTTTCTGAAGGAAACACAGGAGTCAAATGCTCGAATGAAACTCTATCACGTACTACTTGAGGATCGTGTCCGTTTATTTTTAAAACTCTAACTAATGGAAAAAATTTCTCTCCTTCTTTTGGTGGACGAACCACTCCTTTAACGGTGTCTCCAGTTTTAAGACCAAATAATCTAATTTGAGATGTCGATAAGTAAATATCATCTGGAGATGCCAAATAATTATAATCCGAAGAACGCAAGAAACCATAACCATCTGGCATCATTTCAAGAACACCTTCACTTTCTATAATTCCGTCAAATTCAAAATCAGAAGCTGCAAAATTACTTTTCTTATTTTTAAAATTTGGATTTTGATTCCCGTTACCATTTCCGTTTTGATTTGGATTTTGGTTCGGATTCTGATTTGAATTTTGCTTGTGTAATTGGTTTGGATTTATCTTTTTTACTGGAGCAGCAGGAGCCTCAGTTTTTTCTTCAGTTGCAATGTCTGCAACAATCACAGTATCCGTGTTTGCTTCATTCACCTCTTCTTTATCCTTTTTTAAAGCAATTTTCTTCTCATAAGCTGATTTATTAAACTTAATAACTTTGCCGACTTTCTTTTCATTTACATTCGATTCCGCTTTTGGAGCAGCTTCTTCATTTGAAATAGGCTCAATCACAGCATTATTTTCAACTAAATCAGTTGTTTCGATTTCGTCTTTTTCAAAAAGAGTATTTGTTGTTTTTTTCTGAATCAATGCTTTTTTGACGGGAACTATTCTAACTCTTTTAGGCTTGTCATCATCAAGACTCTCGTCCTTTTTTGTATTTGATGCAGCATCAACGGCAACCACTTGATGTTCTAAAATTTGACTGATTAAAATCTCCTTTTTTACACCATTAAATTTTATGGTTTTAGCTGACTTAGCTATTTCTTGAAGCTCAGAAAGCTTCATTTCTTTTAATGCAGAAATATCAAACATGAATGTTCTATGAGTTTAATTAATTTTTGGGAAATAATGTAAAGATGGGTAGTGAACTTTATTTTGAATCAACCGCAGTATGAAGTGCTTACGGTATTATGATGCAATAATACGAATAAAATTTTATCAGACAATAGTATTTATTAAAAAGAAAATATATTTTTGTAAAAGATATTTAACAAATGATACAACGAATTCAGACCCTATATTTATTACTTGCTTTTGTTACAACTAGCATTTTACTTTTTTTTATTCCGCTTTGGATTTTAAAAGATGGTACAGAATTCTATTTCATGCAAAGCCAAGTGTATACCATAATATTAGGTTTAAGTACTGCATTGACCTTGTTAAGTGTTGTTTCCTATAAAAAAAGACAAAATCAGTTTGTCGTTGGCAGATTGAATATCATATTAAATTTGATTTTATTAGGATTGTTTGTATATCGTTCACTAAATCTATCTGGAGAGACACCTGCTGTTTCGGAGAAAGGTATTGGGATGTTTCTACCTGTACTTGCTATCGTATTTTTAGTCTTGGCTAACAAAGCGATCAAAAAGGATGAAGATCTTGTAAAATCTGTGGACAGATTGAGGTAAACCTATAAACTTTAGTTTATTAGTGCGAAGGAAACCCGAATGTAAAAATTCGGGTTTTTTTGTGTTTATTTTTTATTTTTTTTAAACAGAATAAAAATCTTATAAAATGTTATTATTCAATTTTTTTCATAACTTTGAATGACGAACAATGATATGCTACAAAAAACTAGAATTCACCTTGCCGATGATCATCAAATACTTATTGATGGCATTCGTACACTTCTAAACACCGTCACCGATTTTGAAGTAGTAGGCCACTCTCTCAACGGAAGCACTATTTTTAAAGAAGTCACACAAAACAAATCGGATATATTAATTTTGGATATAAACATGCCAGAAAAAGATGGTATTGAAGTGATCAAGGAATTTGTAGCAAAGGGATTTCCTTGTAAAGTCCTGATTTTATCCAGTCATGACGATTTAAGAATCATAAAGGAAGTCATGAAATTAGGTTGCAGTGGCTATTTGACAAAAAAATGCGCAGGCGAAAACATCGTTGAAGCCATACATGCTGTTTCTAGAGGAGAAGAATATTTTTGTAAAGCGGTTCGAGAAAAAATATTTAATTCCGTAACAAAAGACAATTCAAAATTAATTAAAAATATTACAACAGCGCATCCAATTTTAACGGATCGAGAGCTGGAAATCATTAAACTAATAGCACTTGAATACAGCGGTAAAGAAATAAGTGACCAACTGTTTATAAGCATGAATACCGTAGAAACGCACCGTAAAAATATAATGAAAAAGCTTGATGCAAAAAACTCAATCAGTTTGGTTAAATACGCATTGAAAAACAAATTAATAAAATCATAAACATACTATTATGAAATGCTTTAAAATGCTAACATTATCAAGAAATAACTAGCAAAAAATTACAGTATTTATGCCATACAAATCTATTTTTATAGTTTTATTTTTAGTGCTTAATTTATTTAGAACTGTAGTTCTAAAATCAGAAAAACTGCCTAAAAAAGCTGCAGCATTTCTACTTGCCAAAGAGGCCAATGAGCTTATGAAAGTAGGTGATTATGAAAAATCACTAATTAAATCAAGACTTGCCCTACAGCAAGCTATCGAATTAAAAGATGATAATTTAATAGCTGGAACGTACAATACTATTGCAGCAAATTTTGACCAACTAGCTGAATGTGATAAAGCGTATTTTTATTATTTAAAAGCATTAACGTACTGTAACAAAACCAATAACAATGTTTTAAAAAATTGGATTAATAATAATCTGGGGAACATCTATTGTTTTGATAAAAAACAATACGAAAAGGGCATTTACCACTACAAAAAATCACTAGAGTACAGCACAAAAATTCATGATTCTGTCCAAATAGTTTTTACAAAACTAAATATAACTTGGGCTTACTTTGATATTGGTCGCTACGATGAAGGATATCCGTATTTACAGTACGTTAATAAATATCATGAAAAATACGGAGATAAATCTACCATTGTAGCACTAAACATGCTAAATGGCATGTACCACAATCACAAAAATAACATACAAAAAGCATCTTTTTTTTTTCAAAATGCAATCAAACTAGGAAAAGAAGGAGATGAAAAATCAGACTTATCATATTCGTACTACGAATATTCAAAATTTTTACAAAAAAATAAAGTCTATGAAGATGCGTATCAAAATCTTGCACTTTTCAACGAGTTAACCACTGCGTTAAACATCGAGGAAAAGTTAAATAAGGCAAAAGTAGCAGGAATAAATCTTGAAATAGATGAATATAAAAGAGAAATAGATAAAATAGGAAACGAGTACAAAACTAAAGAATCTTTGCTACTACGGGAGCAATCAAAAAATAAAAAAATTTTAATACTGTTAATTGTTATTTTATTCTTTTTCTTTTTCCTATTTTATATATTTTCAGAGAACTTAAAACTTAAACAAAAAAACAAGATTAAAAATATACAGAATCAATTACAGCAACATACGATTAATGCCTCCATCAACGGACAAGAATTAGAGCGAAAAAAAATTGCATCATTTTTACATGACAACATAAGTGCATTGCTGTCCTCTGCAGGACTACATCTAAATGCGTTTACCTCTACTCATAAGACTGATGCTGATGAGATTACAAAAACTAAATCTATTTTAAAAGAAGCACACGATCAAATTAGAGACTTATCCCATGAATTAATGCCAACGCTTTTATCTCGTTTTGGTTTATTTTATGCTTTACAAGATTTATGCGAAAAAAATTCTAATTCTGTACTTCAATTTAAATGTACGATGGTAGTGCCTGCAACAACGCGCTACAATGAAAATTTTGAGATGAAAATGTATTTTATTACTATGGAACTTATCAATAACATCCTAAAACATAGTGGTGCAACTCAAGGATGTTTAACGATTCAAGAAAACAATAAAATACTCCAAATCACTATTGAAGATAATGGAAAAGGTTTCGACACTTCTACGTTTTATATTTTAGAAGGTTTCGGAATTAACCAAATTAAAGCCCGTATCAAAGCATTAAAAGGAACTTTTAAAATCAATTCCCAAATCAATTTAGGAACAACTGTTGTTCTTAATGTGCCAATCAATTATCAGCAAAAAAGAACTACGTCCGCTTTTCCATCTCAATAATTTCCATATCCTTTATTTTGTCGCCATCAATTACAAATCGGAGCATCGTACGCACTTGGTGAAAACCACTTTTTCCTGCCGCTCCCGGATTCATATGCAACAAATTATATTTTTTATCAAATATCACTTTCAGGATATGCGAATGCCCGCAAATAAATAACTTTGGTGGATTTGTCTCCATCTCTGTCCTAATATTTGGATTGTATTTCCCCGGATAACCGCCAATATGAGTAATCCAAACATCGACTCCTTCACACATAAAACGATTGTGCAACGGAAATTCCATTCGGGCCGCAGCATCGTCAATATTCCCATACACACAACGCAACGGTTTTAGCTTTTTTATCGCATCGGTCACGGCCAAATTGCCAATATCACCTGCATGCCAAACCTCATCAGCTTGAGCTACATATTTCAAAATCGTTTCGTCAATATGACTGTGCGTATCAGAAAGCAGAAGTATTTTTTTCAAAGTGTTTTTTTTTAGGAGCAATTTCCAGCTATCCGTTTCAATCTGTATTGTTTTTAAAGTAAAAACAATACAGGATTTCCACTGCTATCTGGGCAAGGGTTTTGCGGTAAAAATAAACATTCGAATTCCAAATAAAAAATGAAATCGAAACTTAACAAAGTTTGCACCTGCGCGACTTCGTGGCAAAAAAATTAATAAGTATCTTTGTAACTTCAAAAAAAGACAGTTGAGATATTTCATAAAATTAGCATACAACGGGACCCAATATCACGGTTGGCAATACCAGCCAAACGCTGCATCTGTTCAGGAAACAATGAACAAAGCGTTTTCGGTGCTATTAAATACAACTATCAACCTTATGGGAGCCGGTAGAACCGATACCGGAGTTCATGCAAAGGAAATGTACGCCCATTTTGATTTTGAAACGCCTATAGATGTGGCACGTTTAGTACATAAACTAAACTCCTACTTGCCAAAAGATATTGTGGTTTATGACATTATTCCGGTAAACGACCAAGCACACTCCCGTTTTGATGCAACCAAAAGAACCTACGAATATCATATCAATACTTTTAAGGATGCTTTCAGACAGGAACACAGTTGGTATTTCCATCAACCATTAGATATTAATTTAATGAATGAAGCGGGCCAACTATTATTTAAACACACTGATTTTCAGTGTTTTTCTAAAGTAAATACCGATGTCAATACTTTTGACTGTACTATCTTTGAGGCCTATTGGAAGCGAGACAACGGTAATTTGATTTTTACCATTTCGGCCAATCGTTTTTTGCGCAATATGGTGCGTGCCATTGTGGGAACACTTGTAAATGTTGGATTACACAAAATCACATTAAAAGATTTTTCGGCTATTATAGAAAGTAAAAACAGAGATAAAGCAGGTTTTTCGGTACCGGCACATGGTTTATATTTAACCAAAATAGAATACGATTATTTATAGCTTCAGGCTGTAAGATTTACGCATTATGCCTACAGCATAAGGCTTTAAAAAAAAAACATGAAAGCAAAAGCATTTGATACGCGATTATTCAAACGAATTTTAAAATTCACAAAACCCTATAAATGGCGTTTTAATGGTGTGATTATTTTCGCCATTTCATTGTCTATTTTTGCAGCTTTACGTCCTTATTTATTGAAACAAACCGTTGATGGTTATATTGCAACCGAAGATAAACAAGGATTGTTACTGTACGTAGTTTTGATGGGAATCGTACTTTTATTCGAAGTGTTTTCTCAATTTTACTTTGTGTTTTGGGCGAACTGGCTCGGTCAGGATATTGTAAAAGACATTCGAACGAAACTGTTTCAACACATTTTGAGTTTCCGAATGAAATATTTTGATCACGTTCCGGTGGGTCAACTTGTAACACGATCGGTTTCGGATATCGAATCTATTGCTCGGATTTTTAGCCAAGGTTTATTCATGATTATTAGTGATTTGATGAAAATGGTTGTGGTTCTGGCATTCATGTTTTATATGAACTGGACCTTAACCTGGATTGTGATTGTGGCTATGCCAATCTTGGTCTTTTTCACCCGAATCTTTCAAAAGAAAATGCAAGTTGCTTTTGAGGAAGTGCGTACGCAAATTGCCAATATGAACTCCTTTGTACAAGAACGAGTAACCGGAATGAAGATTGTGCAACTCTTTAATCGTGAAAAAATTGAATACGAAAAGTTCAAACAAATCAACAATAAACACAAAACTGCTTGGATTAAAACTATTCTTTATAACTCCATATTTTTTCCTATTGCTGATATTATTTCGTCTTTAACACTTGGTTTTATTGTGCTTTATGGCGGAATAAAAATATTAAACGGAGATACTTTTACCACTTTTGGAGATTTATTTTCGTACACCATGTTCATCGGAATGTTGTTCAACCCTTTGCGCCAAATTGCAGATAAATTCAACGAAATGCAACTGGGCATGATTGCAGCAAACCGCGTTTTTGATATTTTAGATACCGAAGATCAAATTCAAGATACAGGAATTATTGAAGCACCTATCTTTAAAGGAGATATCCGATTTGAAAAAGTCCGTTTTGGATATATTCCGGATGAAGAGGTGATAAAAGGAATTGATTTAGAGGTAAATGCTGGTCAAACAATTGCCATTGTAGGCTCGACAGGTGCTGGTAAATCAACAATTATCAACTTACTAAACCGTTTTTATGAAATTAACAGTGGGTCTATTTTTATTGACAATCAAAATATTGAGAATTATACATTAAGTTCCTTACGAAAACAAATTGCAGTTGTCCTACAAGATGTTTTCCTTTTTGCAGACACCATTTTTAACAATATTACTTTAAATAATGATGAAATTAGTAGAGAACAAGTCTTGGCTGCAGCCAAAAAAATAGGCGTGCACGATTTCATCATGAGCTTACCCGATAATTATGATTTTGATGTAAAAGAACGCGGAGTTATGCTCTCATCTGGGCAACGCCAGATAATCGCTTTTTTGAGGGCGTATGTAAGCAATCCAAGTATTTTAATTTTAGATGAAGCCACTTCATCAATTGATACCTATTCTGAGGAATTAATTCAACGTGCGACGGAAACCATAACAAAAGGCAGAACATCAATTGTAATTGCGCATCGATTGGCAACTATTGTGAATGCTGATAAAATTGTGGTAATGGATAAAGGTCTTGTCGTAGAACAAGGAACGCATCAAGAATTGATAAACCGTGAAAACGGGTATTATAAGAATTTATATGACTCTCAGTTTTCGGTAGCGAACTAAAAATTAATTAAACGAACCTATTAATACCATCAAATTAACTTTTCCGTTTATGAAAAAAATTTGTTTTTGTCTATTAATCCTGATGGCTCACTCTTGCATTCCAGTAAAAATTGCGCCGATTATCAAAGGAGAAAAAATAGCAAATGCAAAAAAATTTAAAAAGGATCTTCCAAATTGTAATGGATTCATTTTTGAAGACACAAAAAATGCTGCTGAGTTTTACAATTTTATGAATGCAAAATATGATTTGAATCATACAAATGTTGAGTCGAATATTCCAATTACTATCAATAATAGAATCTACTATTTATCCTTTTTTGAACGAGAGAGAACCACAAAAACAGTAAATTTAATACCCTTTGCAGTTGATGCAGCATTAAGCGCCAAGGGCAATGATCCTATCCTTGATGGCCTTTATACCTCCAGAAATGGCTATTGGTACATCATTATGAGCGTTAGAGACGCCGAGCTTAAAGATTGTTTGGATTCTAATTATCCGCAGCAACAAGATGTATTTCTTCATTTAAAAAAATTAAAAGAGGAGTATTTTTCAACCAGCAATTATATCGAAGCTTATTTAAAAATGAAATAATACTTCAGCACAACTTATGCTTTCTAATAAACTAGACAAACGGCATTTTTTTTTAAAATAAATCCTTAATTTTGCTACAGAAAAGCTAAAAAACAAACTGTAAAATAACAATAATACGATTAATTGCATTTTACTAAAAATAAAAAACAAATAAAATTAAAAAATGAAATACGACATTATAGTTTTAGGAAGTGGTCCAGGCGGATATGTTACAGCGATTAGAGCATCACAATTAGGCTTTAAAGTAGCCGTAATAGAGAAAGAAAACTTAGGAGGTGTATGCTTAAATTGGGGATGTATCCCAACGAAAGCGTTACTAAAATCAGCTCAAGTTTTTGATTATTTAAAACACGCTTCTGATTATGGATTGACTGTTTCATCATTTGACAAAGATTTCTCAGCTGTAGTACAACGCAGTCGTTCTGTTGCTGATGGAATGAGCAAAGGAGTTCAGTTCCTAATGAAAAAAAATAAAATTGACGTAATTGATGGTTTTGGAAAACTAAAACCAGGAAAGAAAATTGATGTTACTGCCAAAGACAATACCGTTACAGAATATAGTGCAGACCATATTATAATTGCTACTGGAGCTCGTTCTCGTGAATTGCCAAATTTACCTCAAGATGATGTTAAAGTGATTGGTTACAGAAAAGCAATGACACTGGCAACCCAACCAAAATCAATGATTATTGTAGGTTCTGGCGCTATTGGAGTTGAGTTTGCACACTTCTACAATTCTATGGGAACTGAAGTAACCATTGTAGAATTTATGCCAAATATAGTTCCCGTTGAAGACGAAGACATTTCGAAACAAATGGAGCGTTCTTTGAAAAAAGCAGGAATTAAAATCATGACAAACTCGTCTGTTGAGAGAATTGATACTTCTGGAGCAGGTGTAAAAGCATTTGTGAAAACGGCAAAAGGAGAAGAAGTTCTAGAAGCAGAGATCTTACTTTCGGCTGTTGGAATCAAAACCAACATTGAAAACATTGGATTAGAAGAAGTAGGAATCGCTACTGATAAAGATAAAATTTTGGTAAATGCCTACAACCAAACAAACATTCCAGGATATTACGCTATTGGTGATGTTACGCCAGGACAAGCTCTAGCACACGTAGCATCAGCAGAAGGAATTAATTGTGTAGAAAAAATCGCAGGACTTCATGTAGAACCTATCGACTACGGAAACGTACCAGGTTGTACGTATGCAACTCCAGAAATTGCCTCAGTTGGTTTGACTGAAAAACAAGCTAAAGAAAAAGGATACGAATTAAAGATTGGTAAATTCCCATTCTCGGCATCTGGAAAAGCAAAAGCCTCAGGAACACCTGATGGTTTTGTAAAAGTAATTTTTGATGCAAAATATGGTGAATGGTTGGGTTGTCACATGATTGGAGCAGGAGTTACAGATATGATTGCTGAAGCAGTTGTAGCGCGTAAACTGGAAACTACTGGACATGAAATCCTAAAATCAATTCACCCACACCCTACCATGAGCGAAGCAGTTATGGAAGCGGTTGCGGATGCATATGGCGAAGTTATACATTTATAGATTTCAACTTTTGGATTACTAGGCCAATTCTATCTTTTAGGCTCAGTAACGATTTTTGATTTCAGATTTATTAATCCGATTGGTGTACACCAATCGGATTTTTTTATGGCATTTAAATAAGAATACAGTATTTATTCTTTTCAAATCCAATATGGCGAAGTATCAATACTTAGTATATTATTAAGCTTAAATTCTCAATTTAAGTATTGGTTTTCAAACTGTTAATCTAAAAATTATGAAACTTTTTTACAGAATTACACAACAACATAAGTCCTTATAATTCAGTAATTTGACTAAATGAAAATAGTAAATCAAACACAGAAAAATTTCTTTATCTAACTATTTAAATAAAAGTCTATGAAAAATATTTATTTGAATGCTGAAACAATTAGCGATGTTTTTAACGGACTTGAAAATTCATTTAGTGCTATTTTAAATTCAACTGATAACGATTTTAAACTAAACTTAAATACTGATTTAATAAAAGGGCAAATTCAAGGAATTACTTTTATAAATGGCATTACTGCTGTTCAGGTTGAGATGACATTTTTTGATGATGTAATGCTAAGTATGGAATCTTTAGGCACATCATCAATTATATTTGCTTACTGTGATGGCGATCATTTCAAACACAGTTTTGGCAGTTCAGGTCAGCATATAAGCATTAGAAAACACCATTCTGCAGTGATCAATAGCAATCGAAGTATCAATACGGTTTTGCATTTTCATAAAAATACAACTGTTCAGTTCTCACTAATTAAAGTTGAAATTGGAAATGTAGGGAAAACAGTCAATGATTCTTTACTGTATAATTTGAAAAAAACTTTTATGAATAAACAAACCAATTACTGCTATAATGGGCTACAAAACATCAAAATTGCAGAAAAATTAAGATTTTTAAAAACTATTACAGCTCCAGGAATGGTGGGACATATTCTAAAAAAAGACTGTATTCAATCGATATTAGAAATGGAAATAAATGACAATACTGCTGCGTTGCAAAAGTTATCAATTTCCATCAATCGGTCTGCTTTAAACCAAATTAATGAAATAAAAAAAATATATAATTTTATCAAACCCTATGCTATTGGTTCTGTATATCATAAACTAATGCCGTCTAAAAATAAAATTTTGATCAAATCCATTTTAGAAGAAAATTAGATACTTGGTTCGCCTTTTGTCAATAAAATAAATTTACTTGTAATATTTTATTCTCCAACCTGTATTGATTAGTTTCTCATCACGATATCTAAATAAAAATTTATTTTAAACACAAAGAACTCATTTTGTGGGAATTTAACATATTAACATTTATTTACAAATCAGGGTTTTGAACGTATTCAATTCTACTCTATCTTTGTTTTTAAGTGATTTTACTAGTTTAATTCTGAATTTATTTTACCATCAATGAATATTGAATCCACCCGTTTTTCGAATATATTACATAAAAACCAAAATGAAAATTGGGTACGAGCGATTGACTCTTCAAAAATTATCAATTGGATTGATGATTTGTTCAAAATATTATTTCCCGAGAAGGCTCTTGAAACTATCCATATCGAATTACTATTGGATCAAAATAAAGCCAACTTTATTGCAATTCTTTCAGAAATCGTAAAAGATAAAACGGCTAATGAAATTTTAGATGATGCCGAAGCTTTTTACACAAGGTTACCCAGTTTATATAATGCTATGCAAAAAGATGCGCAAGCGATTCTAGATACTGATCCTGCAGCAGACTGTATTCAGGAAATAATCAACTCCTATCCTGGTTTTTTTGCTATAGAAGTCTATCGCATTGCCAATGCTATTGCATCTCGAACAGCTTGTCTGCTACCGCGAATACTTACGGAATACGCACATAGCAAAACTGGAATTGACATTCACCCCAGTGCAACCATTGATGTTCCGTTCATGATAGATCATGGGACCGGAATTGTTATTGGTGAAACCACAATTATTGGGAAGTATGTGAGTATTTATCAAGGTGTTACTTTGGGAGCTTTGCAAGTAGAAAAGAGCATGCAACAGAAAAAACGCCATCCTACAGTTGAGGATCATGTTATTATTTATGCCAATGCAACGATTTTAGGCGGAAGTACCATTATAGGCAATCACAGTATTGTGGGCGGAAACACGTTTATTACCAAGAGTGTAAATCCGTACTCCTTTGTGATGCAATCCAATAAAAATACGGTTTTGAATCAACAAGAAATTAAAGACATCAATTTTTTCTCAATATAAATATTATGAAATACAACAACATACTCGAAACAATTGGCAATACGCCACATGTAAAAATTAATCGCTTATTTGGGGCCAACCATAATGTGTGGATTAAGCTCGAACGTGCTAATCCTGGCGCTAGTATCAAGGATAGAATTGCTCTAGCCATGATCGAAGATGCCGAAGAAAAAGGGCTACTAAAAAAAGGTGGAACCATCATTGAAGCTACTTCAGGGAATACGGGAATTGGACTAGCAATGGTAGCGGCAGTAAAAGGTTATACTTTAATACTAGTTATGCCAGAATCGATGTCTATTGAACGTCGCCGACTCATGAGTTTGTACGGTGCAGAATTTGTTTTGACACCCCGCGAAAAAGGAATGAAAGGTGCTTTAGAAAAAGCTAAAGAATTAGTCAGCGAGATCCCTAATTCGTGGTCTCCGCTACAATTTGAAAATCCTGCCAATATTGAAATTCATAAAAAAACAACCGCATTAGAAATTATAAAAGCATTTCCAGACGGTTTAGATTATATGATTACTGGCGTAGGAACGGGAGGTCATATTACGGGTTGTGCTGCAATTTTGAAACAACATTACCCCAACTTAAAAGTATTTGCAGTAGAACCTGAAGCGTCACCAGTTATTAGTGGTGGTGATCCTGCTCCTCACCCTATACAGGGAATTGGCGCTGGATTTATACCTGTAAACCTGCATACAAATTTACTTGATGGAACCATACAAGTGAGCAAGGACGAAGCCTTTGCCTATGCACAAAGAGCAGCTAAAGAGGAAGGAATGTTTATTGGAATCTCATCTGGGGCATCACTGGCTGCCGTGGCTAAAAAACTACCAGAAATCCCAGAAAATGCTAAGGTATTAACCTTTTGTTACGATACTGGAGAACATTATTTAAGCATTGAAGGTTTGTTTGTTTAAACGAAGAATTTATTAAACACCATTACTAGCTTGCAGTTTAATTCTTCTCGCTAAATGTTACTAAATTACCCTAATTAAAAGCTATTTTATGTGAACCTAACGGATTTATAATCCTGTAAAGTCAAATTATTAAAAATTACAATATTACTATTTGTTTAATTTATTGTTAAAAAAATTAAACAAATTAAATTTATGTATATATTTGAAGATCTTAATTTAAACAAAAATAATATTATGAAATTAGTAAAAACAATTAGCGCATTTGTACTTTTAGGAGCAATCGCAACTTCTTGTGGAGAAAAGAAACAAGCTGAATCAACAGAAATGGCAGACACTACTGCTGTAGCAGTAGACACAACAGTTGTTGAAGAAACTCCAAACATCGTAGGTGTAGCAGCTGGAAATGCTGATTTTTCAACACTTGTGGCAGCAGTTAAAGCAGCTGGGTTGGTAGAAACTTTAAGCAGCGAAGGACCTTTCACAGTATTTGCACCGAATAATGCAGCATTCGACAAACTACCTGCTGGAACTGTAGATGGTTTATTGAAACCAGAGAGTCTTGAAAAATTAAAAGCAGTGTTAACGTATCACGTTGTATCTGGTAAATTTGACGCTGCAACTGTAATTGATGCTATCAACAAAAACAACGGAAAATATACCGTTACTACTGTACAAGGTGGTAAAATTGTTTTAAGTTTGATGAATGGAAAAGTAATGCTAACGGATGCTAAAGGTGGATCTGCAATGGTAGTACTTGCTGATGTAGCTGCTTCAAACGGAGTAATACATGCTATTGATACAGTGGTTATGCCTAAATAATTTATTGCTTAATCGAAAAACGCCGTTGCTTGATAGCAACGGCGTTTTTTTTTACAATTATGTCCCGTCCTGAAATAACGATACACAATAAGTATCCTATTAGAAAACGACTTTGAAACAATTATTTTAAATGCTTTTCAAAGCCTCAATCAGCACATCAATATCCTCTTTTGTGTTAAAATGACTAAACGAAATGCGTAAACTTGGCTTTTTTAAATCATCGTCAGAAAGCATTTCGGCTAGAACATGTGATGGTTTTATGCTACCAGACTGACAAGCACTTCCGCGAGAAACAGCAATTCCTTTCATGTCTAAATGAAACAGTAGCATCGCTGTTTTTGCTGGAGCAAAAGGTAATAGAACATTCAAAACTGTATAAAATCCGTTTGGAGTTCCATTGATTTTGAAATCAGGAAATTCAGTTTTAAGTTGGATGATCAAATAATTTTTTAACGCTATAATATGATCTTTTTCTGTTTCAAGATTAGCATAGGAAAGTTCCAATGCTTTTGCCATACCCGCAATTTGGTGTAAGGCTTCGGTTCCAGCTCGCAGTCCTTTTTCTTGCTCCCCACCAAAAAACAAGGGTTGTAAACCTGAATTTTTTCGAATATAAGCAAAACCAACTCCTTTTGGTCCATGAAATTTATGGGCGCTCGCCACAATAAAATTAACGGAAATCGATTGCAAATCAATATTCATTTTACCAATAGATTGAACGGTATCTGAATGAAACAAAACCTTATGCTCTTGACAAATACGACCAATTCGCTCTAAATCTAAGATAGTGCCAGTTTCATTATTAACGTGCATCAGACTTACAAGGGTTTTTATATCCTTTGAAAGTAACTCTACTAAATGCGTAATGTCTATTTCGCCATTGGGTTTAACATTCACATAATCAATTTGAATCCCAAACTCTTTCTCTAAAACTAACGCCGTGTATAAAACCGCATGATGTTCTATTTTACTGGTAATAATTCGTTTTACTTGTAAATCTTTTACAGCAGAACGAAGAATCCAATTATTGGCTTCTGTTCCACATGAAGTAAAAATAATCTCCTGAGCAGTCGCATTGAGATTCTTTGCTATCGATTTTCTAGAAAGTTCCAATATATTTTTAGCGGCACGACCTAAACTATGAGTCGAAGATGGATTACCATACTCTTCTGTCATAACGTTGCTCATTTCTTGGATCACTTCGGCACGAATAGCAGTTGTTGAAGCGTTATCGAGATATACTTTTTTCATACTTTTAAAATTAAAAAATTACTTTAAGACCTCAATTTCTGAAGAGTTGACCTTAGACTTCCTGTGGAAAATAAACTTCTCATTAAAGATAATTATCGAAATGATTATCAGCCCATAGGAAAACAACTGAAGTGAAGTTACATCTTCATGATAATAAAATAGCGCTAATAGAAATCCAATAATGGGATTAATATAAATCATAATACCAACTGCAGACGAATTAATTCCTTTTAATGCGTACAAATTCAAAAACAATGGAATGATTGTAAAAAAGACTACAATTACTAATAAACAGCCATAAAATAATGGCTCTACAGGCAACAAGCCACTATGACTAGGATAAAATGGTAGCAAAATAACCGCAGTAAAAACCAATTGAATCGTTAAAACAAGAAATTTATCCAACTCCGTATTTTTTCGTTGGCTCACTAAATAAAGTGCATAAGTAACTGCCGTAATCAAGCTGTAAAATAGATCTTCGAAATGATTGATAGACAGCAGAATACAGCTAAAAAAGCTGATCAATACCGCAAACCATTGCCATTTACTTAATTTTTCTTTCAAAATGACAAAAGCCAATATAGTTGTCAAAATTGGACAAATCATGTAAGCCAGCGAAGCTGCTTTCACACTTATATGATTCATGACATAAATAAAAAGAAACCAGTTTGAAGACAGTAGCACGCCACCCCCAAGCGTTAAAAAGACAACACTTTGTTTTTGTTTGATAGACAAACTCTTGAAATGATTCCAATTTTGCAACATTACACTACTCCTAAAAACTCCATTGATGAATACCATGAGTGCAACACTAAAAAAAACACGGTAAAATAAAATATCCAACGAAGCGTAATTATGTAGCGGTTTTAAAGCTAAACTAAAAAAACCCCAGATAAAAAAAGCAGAAAAGGCAGCAAGATAATATTTGTTTATTCTCATTTAATGATAAATTTTAACAAAGATAATGATTTATGCTCGCTTAGAATTCAACCAATCGCTGCAAAAAAGAATACTGTCGTTATTATTTTTTAAACATTTTAAAAAAAATAAAAAACCTAATATCTTGTTAAAAAATCTAAATTTAAAGTAGAATTCAATTGGAACAAATTAAAAATTCTATTTTTGTTACAAATAGTATAAAAATGAAAAGAGTTGTAAGTATATTAATTTTCGCCATGTTTCTAAATGGTTGTGATGATGGAGATTTAATTCAAGAAGATATAAATTTTGAAAATGCAACCGCACAAAAATGCTCCGCCAATAACATAATTTATAAACTAAAAGATAGTGAAGCGCTTATTCTTGATGCTACAGGAATTATTTTTCCCTCTGAAACTACAATTCAAGAATTAGATATTAGCAGCACCAACCGCGTAATTTATCGCTCTTATGACGGTACAGTAACGGCAGCTACACTTTGCGAATCAATACCGCCGGCAAAACCAGTAGTTAGCAATCAATGGACAGGTATTACGGGGAAAATAGTAATTACAACCACTGCTTTGAAAACCACAAACCAAACCGACAACAGCACTAAAATTACTGGATACAATCATAATATCATATTCAAAAACATCACGTTCGATAAAGGGAATGGTACCCAATTGCCTGAGACATTTGTTTTTGGCGACTATGCAACCAGCACTAATTCATTGCCATTTGCTTTTACCAAAGTGCTAAAGCAATGTGCTACTTCCAAACAATTGTATGACAAGAACAGTAGTGAAGCGCTTATTCTTGACATTGAACCCAACCTAATTGTAAATGAAGCAACACCACTAAATAATCCAAGAACAGGATTAATAGGCGAAACTAAAAACAAACTTACCTACCGATTATTTTCTGGTTTATTGACTGATGATTATTTTTGCAAGACTACTTATCCTGCAACTCCAGCAATAACAGAAGAATGGAGTGGAGTAACAGGTGTGGCAAATATGAGCGGAATAATTGAAGTTACAACTACTACTTTTGGAACAGGATTTAAGCATACCGTTGTACTTAAAAAAGTAAAAATGTATAAAGGAAACAGCGATTTTATTTTAGGAGACAACTACATTTATGGCGAATTATTGACCACAAATTAACCTAAAAAAAAGCCGAATTTTTAGTCCAAAATCAACAGATTTTTGTACTAGAAAAAGGGCTAATTTTTAAGTGATTTAATCCATTAAATCACTTAAAAATTAGACCTTTTTTTTGTGTTGTAAAGACGTGAAATTTGATTTACATCGCACTTTGTTTGATAAAAACTTCTGTTGCACCTTGACCATATTTTTGATAATTACCTTCTTGAAAAGCAATATTATCATAACGGCCTAATAAGAAATCCAACTCTGCTTTCAGAATTCCTTCCCCCACACCGTGGATAAAAACAATCTTTGGAATGCGATTGCGAATGGCAAATTCTATATGTCGTTTTGCAGTTTCCGTTTGTAATGTTAGAATATCATAATTCGACATTCCGCGTTTGTTGGGCACTAACTTTTCGATGTGTAAATCAAACTCTGGGGCTGCAATTTCGTGCTTTGATTTCTTTTCTTTGACAAAATTACGTGGTTTTAGAATCTCTTTTTCTTTCGCAATTTCATCTACATTGATTCTTCTAATAGAATCTAGTAAGTTACTGGAATCGTTGATTTTAATTAACTCGTTGACAAGAAATGTCATCGTAAATCCATCCTCTGTTTCTACGGTAACATGCTTGTTATTGACTGACAACACTACTCCGTTTATTGCTTCGTCAAGCACAGATACTTTATCTCCTTTATTAAACATTTTCATCTTCTTTATCTTGATTTTTACTCGGTGTTTTGGCACTCAATCGCATCATTCCCATCATGAAAACAACAATAGCAATTACCATAATGAACACATTTTTTTCGGCACTCACCTGCTCATATAAAGCAATTGTAATCGCCACAACCATTATTGGAATTATAAACTTTCTCATCTTTTTACTTATCAGTTTTCAAAAGTAATGAATTTAAAATTGCATCAATTAGTATAGCAACCGTTTCTTATTTTTTTTGTAAAATTGTAAAAATAAAAACCATTGAATTTAGATAAATACATGTTGCCCTGTTTAAGCAAAACGCTGTTCGGAATAGAGTGTTTGGGTTGTGGTTTTCAAAGAAGTTTTTTGCTCCTCATACAAGGAGATTTTGAAGGCGCTTTCAAGATGTATCCTGCCATTTTTACCACGCTTTTTTTTCTAGGAATTTTGGCTTTGAATTGGATTGATTCCAACCGAAATTACAAAAAATTGATTATCGGTTCAGCACTACTAAATGGTGTTATAATGATTGTGGGATATTATTTTAAACACTACTATTCCTAACTTTTTTTACAAACGTATTTATTTGATACGTGATAAAATATCATTCATCTTTTCGATTTGTACTTTTTGAATTTCAATTAATTCTTCTTGTTGGCGCATAATTAAATGATCCAGTTTTTCATGAAGCATTCTAATTTCAAGTTCTGATTTCAAATTTATCATATAATCTTTTTTGGCTCTTTCCCTATCTTTTTCTTCCTGACGATTTTGACTCATCATAATCACCGGAGCCTGCAAAGCAGCAAGACATGATAATATCAAATTCAATAAAATAAAAGGATACGGATCAAACCCTTTATTCAGCAGCAAATAAATATTAGCCAAAATCCACAAAAAGATAAAAACACCAAAAAGGATTATGAATTTCCAGCTTCCGCCAAAAGCAGCTACCTGATCTGCTACTTTTTGACCTACAGTTCGAACACCAATTTCATCTTCAACTGTATTTACTAGAGACTTGTCCTCGTTTAGCGATCCAATTACTTTGGCTTCAAAATTAGACAACTCCCCTATTTCGACAACGAGGTAATTCGAAATATACTTTTCACGAAACATATTCAATTCTGAGATGGATAAAAACTTGCTTTCATCAAAATCAGGATACTCATTTTGAATTAGTGTCATAATTGGATTTCGTATCGATTTTGCTGCAATTTTATCCATTAAAGGAAATTCTTTTTTTGAAATGTCGCTGATGAAGGAAGTTTTGGATTTCATGAGGTATGTTTATGGGCTAAAGTAAAAAAACAGTTTCATCCAAACTAATTATCGGCTCCTACATATTGAAAATAAAACAGATACAACTTTATTTTCAAATTTCAATGGAATAAAAGCTGTATCTCAAATCGTTTTTCTCATTCATTTATTTAACAAAAATGTCAAAAAATGCCCAATAGCTATTAGAAGAAGATCTAAATATTTAGAAATACTTCAATACCTTTGCATTTCGTTTTAAAACTCTAAAAATGTTATTTTATTTCCAAAATATTCACTGCTATTATTGTTGTTGCTGTTTTTAAAATACGCACTTAATAAAACAATCTTGAACCTTGAATATCAATTGTAAACCTAAAATCTGAGGTTTGCGCCTTAAGTTACTACACCGCATGAAATCACAAAAAATATTAGACCTAATTGGCAATACACCATTAGTAGAAGCTACTAACTTGGTACAAAACAAGAATGTAAAACTTTTATTAAAGCTCGAAGGCAACAACCCAGGAGGTAGTGTAAAAGATCGTGCCGCATACAATATGATCGCTGCTGCCATAGAACGAGGGGATATCAAAAAAGGAGACAAGCTAATTGAGGCTACAAGTGGCAATACCGGAATTGCTTTGGCAATGATTGCACAATTGTTCCATATCGAAATTGAATTGGTTTTACCAGAAAATTCTACTAAAGAACGTACGCAAACAATGCGTGCATATGGCGCTACTGTGATTTTAACACCTGCGGCAACGGGAATTATTGGATCACGAGATTATGCCGACAAAAAAGTAGCTGAAGGCGGTTACGTGATGCTCAATCAGTTTGCAAATGAAGACAACTGGAAAGCGCATTACAAAACAACTGGACCAGAAATCTGGAACGATACCGAAGGAACTGTAACGCACTTTATTGCAGCTATGGGAACCACGGGAACCATAATCGGTACTTCAAGTTATTTAAAAGAAAAGAATCCAGCAATTCAGATTGTGGGCGCTCAACCCAGCGATGGATCTCAAATACCGGGAATTAGAAAATGGCCACAGGAATATTTACCAAAAATATTTGATGCTGATAAAGTTGATCGAATCATTGAAGTTTCAGAAGAAGAAGCAAGAGCCATGACTAAACGTTTGGCGCTAGAGGAAGGAATTTTTGCGGGGATGAGTAGCGGTGGTTCAGTTGCAACTGCGGTTAAAATTGCCGAAGAATTAGATTCTGGCGTAATTGTAGCCATTATTTGTGACCGTGGCGATCGGTATTTATCTTCGGATTTATTCGATTAGTGTTAATAGGATTGTACAAACAACTTTATATTTATTTCAATTTTAGAAAAAGTGTCTTGACTCAGGAAAATAAATCTTTATGTTGATTACTATGGGAAGACAATTAGCTCAAGATTGGCCAAATTTAAAAAAATACCAAAACGAAAATACGACACTGCAAAAAGTAACTTCTTGCAAAGACAGAGTAGTTTTTATGGGTGATTCCATAACCGAATTTTGGAGCATTTCGGATCCTCATTTTTTTTATGAAAATCTTTATATCAATCGCGGCATCAGCGGACAAACAACTCCTCAAATGCTTATCCGTTTTAGAGCGGATGTTGTTGCGTTGCAACCAGCCGTTGTACATATTCTAGCAGGCATCAATGACATTGCCGGTAATACAGGTCCCACGACTTTAGAAATGATAGCCAACAATATCTTTTCGATGGCTGAATTGGCAAAAGCAAACCAAATTAAAGTGATTTTATGTTCTGTTTTACCAGCGTATGATTTCCCTTGGAATCCCAATCAAAATCCAGCTGAAAAAGTGATTACTTTAAATAAAATGATAAAAATTTATACTGACGCCAATGACATTCTCTATCTCGATTATTTTTCAGCTATGCAAGATAAACACAACGGATTGCATGCGGACTATTCCGGAGATGGCGTACATCCTAACAAATTAGGGTACCAAGTAATGGCACCTCTTGCTGAAAAAGCAATCGCGGAAGTCTTAGGACACAAATAATTAGATTTGAGGAGAGAAATTCATAATTTCTTTGTAAAAAATAAAAAGGCTCGATTTGCATTAAATCGAGCCTTTTTACAATGTAAAATGTCCCGTCCTGAAATAGCGATACACAATAAGTATCCTAATGGAAAAACATGAAGAAACACACTATGTGAAGCGGACTCAAAAAGATTATTCAATGTCTTTTAAATTACAAATTG
>NZ_JBLVPU010000023.1:0-55207 GCF_048286735.1 Flavobacterium frigidum
TTATTATAATAATGACAGAAGTAAGTCTAATTTAAACAAAATGAGCCCGATACAATATCGAGCTCATTATTATCAAAATTAATTATAAATTTGTCCAAACTTTTGGGTTCAGTCTAGAGAATGTTCGGCTTTTGTCGGGGTGGCAGTGTTTATTCCGAAAACGGAAATTCGAACCTGTGGCCTTCCCGATTTGCAATCGGGACGTGATAACCAATGCCTATTTTGAAATTAATGCTTCTATTTTAGCTTTACTTTTCCACTATTTTATTTCCTACTCGCGTGCAATTGCTAAAGATTTTTGGTCAAATAATTCAGAATAAACGACTTCCCAATCTTTGGCTCTTGCTGTAAATCCTTTATGAGCACTCAAATGACGTCGCAATCTTTCTTCTACAATCATAGAAGTAGAACCTACATAATAGATTTCGTGAGTTTTCGAAAATAGGATGTAAACGTAAAACATTGCTTTTAAAAATAAAAAAAGCCGAACGAGAATGTTCGGCTTTTGTCGGGGTGGCAGTGTTTATTCCGAAAACGGAAATTCGAATCTGCGGCCTTCCCGATTTGCAATCGGGACGCGATAACCATTGCCTATTTTGAAATTAATGCTTCTAATTTAACTTTACTTTTCCACTTTTTTATTTCCTGCTCGCGTGCAATTGCTAAAGATTTTTGGTCAAATAATTCAGAATAAACGATTTCCCAATCTTTGGCTCTTGCTGTAAATCCTTTATGAGCACTCAAATGACGTCGCAATCTTTCTTCTATAACCATGGAAGTAGAACCTATATAATACATGTCTCGTGATTTCGAAAATAGGATGCAGACGTAAAACATAGTTTTTTAAAATAAAAAAAGCCGAACGAGAATGTTCGGCTTTTGTCGGGGTGGCAGGATTCGAACCTGCGGCCTCCTGCTCCCAAAGCAGGCGCGATAACCGAGCTACGCTACACCCCGAAAGCGGGTGCAAATATACAATTCTTTTTAGCTTATGCAAAACAATTTGAAAAATAAGAATACTAATTAAATTGCAATTGCTACAACTTTTAAAAAAGCACCAAAAACCTTTGTACAGCGAACTCTTTTTAGCCAAGATGGGAGCGAAAAGCTTTGCAGCATCACTGCTTTATTTTCTAGAACTAAAAGAGCGACTGAAAGAAGCTCCTTTTAGGGCTTTAGAAAATAAAGCAGTGATGCAAAAACTTGTAGCGTACAGCTGGATAAGCTCCTAGAAAGCAAAATTTAATTTAAAAATGACCTTACACAATATCCGACTAATCAAGCTTTAACGAATGTTAACAAAATAGATTTTTAGAAACCATAAATAATTGTATTTTTACGGTTCAAAATTTAGAAAATAAATGGGCAAAATCATCGCGATTGCTAATCAAAAAGGAGGAGTAGGAAAGACCACAACATCAGTTAATCTTGCTGCTTCACTAGGGGTTTTAGAAAAAAAAGTATTACTTATTGATGCTGATCCGCAGGCAAATGCTTCTTCAGGATTGGGGATTGATGTTGAATCTGTTGAAATAGGTACGTATCAAATTTTAGAACACAGTCACACTCCGAAAGAGGCCATTGTAAAATGTTCTGCACCAAATGTGGATGTTATTCCATCACATATTGACCTTGTCGCTATTGAAATCGAATTAGTCGATAAAGAAAATAGAGAATACATGCTAAAAAAAGCATTAGAAAGTATTAAAGATGAGTACGATTACATCATTATTGATTGCGCTCCGTCACTTGGATTACTTACCCTGAATGCGCTGACTGCAGCTGACTCAGTGGTAATTCCTATTCAATGTGAGTATTTCGCTCTGGAAGGTTTAGGTAAATTATTGAATACTATAAAAAGTATCCAGAAAATTCACAATCCAGATTTAGATATTGAAGGACTTTTGTTAACCATGTTTGATTCTAGATTGCGTTTGTCTAATCAAGTAGTTGAGGAGGTTCAAAAACACTTCAACGATATGGTTTTTGATACAATTATTCAAAGAAATGTGAAACTGAGCGAGGCTCCAAGTTTTGGAGAAAGTATAATAAACTACGATGCGACTAGCAAAGGAGCAATTAACTACTTGCATCTTGCCCAAGAAATAATTAAGAAAAATAGCAAATAGTTTTATGGCACAAGCAATTAAAAAACAAGCCTTAGGAAGAGGATTATCTGCATTATTGAAAGATCCAGAAAACGATATCAAATCCGTAGACGACAAAAATGCTGATAAAGTTGTAGGAAATATTATTGAGCTTGAAATTACTGCAATTGAGATAAATCCGTTTCAACCTAGAAGCAATTTCAATGAAGAATCGTTACGAGAATTAGCTACATCGATTAAAGAATTAGGGGTTATTCAACCCATTACAGTTCGTAAATTAGACTTTAATAAATACCAATTAATTTCGGGAGAACGCCGTCTTCGTGCCTCTACTTTGGTTGGCTTGACGACTGTTCCTGCTTATATTCGTATTGCAAATGATAACGAGTCACTTGTCATGGCATTGGTGGAAAACATCCAGCGTCATGATTTAGATCCCATTGAAATAGCGCTTTCATACCAACGATTGATTGACGAAATTCAATTGACACAAGAGCAGATGAGTGAGCGTGTAGGAAAAAAGCGCTCTACAATTGCGAATTACTTAAGACTTTTGAAACTAGATCCAATCATCCAAACTGGTATTCGCGATGGATTCATTAGCATGGGTCATGGACGCGCCATCATTAATATCGAAGACCAAGAGGTACAAACTGATATTTATCAAAAAATTGTTAGTCAAAATTTATCCGTTCGCGATACGGAAACACTTGTAAAAAACTACCAAGAAAGTTTAAAACCTAAGCCTGCAGGCAAACCAAAAGTAGCTTCATTTGAAATAGCAGAGGCTCAAAAAAATACTTTTACGAACTACTTTGGCACCAAAGTCGAAGTAAAAGTAGTTGGAAATGGCAAAGGGAAAATCACTATTCCATTTCATTCTGAAGAGGATTTCAACAGAATTATTAAATTAATAAACGAATAGTGCATAAAATAATTTTCATAGGTCTCTTCCTTTTTGTAATTGGAAATACTGTTGTTTGTGCTCAAACAGAGCCAGCAAAACTTGTAGTTAAAGACACTTTGAAATCAAAAGATATTGATCCGTTAACTCCTGCAAAGGCAGCATTTTACTCTGCCGTTTTACCTGGCTTGGGTCAAGCTTACAATAAAAAATATTGGAAAATTCCTCTTGTTTACGGCGCCTTGGGAACTAGTATCTATTTTTATATTGACAATAATAAAAAATACCATCAATATCGAGACGCATATAAAAGCAGACTTGAAGGATATACCACCGATGATTTAGCTTTTTTAGATAACAATCGATTGATTGCCGGACAAAAATTTTATCAACGAAATCGAGATTTATCAGCCTTAGTCACTTTAGCATTTTATGCTCTGAATATCATAGATGCTAATGTCGATGCCGCTTTAATACAATTCAATGTGGATGAAAACTTATCAATACGACCCGTTCTTTATCCTAATGATGTAACATTAAAGACGAATGTAGGACTAACTTTTAATTATAATTTTTAGAGCAAAAGCAATTCGATGCTTTATTGTCTAAAATTGGAACTATAACATACAATCAAATGAAAATTGCGCTTTTAGGATACGGTAAAATGGGTCAGGTAATTGAGCGAATTGCACTGGAAAGAGGGCATGAAATCGTTTTGAAAAAAGATGAGAATAACACTTTTGAAGGCCTCTCAAATGCTGATGTAGCCATTGATTTTAGTGTTCCAACTGCTGCGGTAATTAATATTTCTAGTTGTTTTCATGCCAATGTTCCCGTTATTTCTGGAACTACAGGCTGGTTAGATCATTACGATGAAATGGTAGCGCTATGCAAGGAAAAGAATGGCGGTTTTATTTCTAGTTCTAACTTTAGTTTAGGAGTGAATGTTTTCTTTGAGCTTAATGCGTATTTGGCAAAAATGATGTCTAAATTCAAAAATTACTCTGTGACAATGGAGGAAATTCACCATACTCAAAAACTTGATGCTCCAAGTGGTACCGCAATTTCATTAGCCGAAGGTGTTATCCAAAATAGTTTATACACCAATTGGACATTAGAAAAACCAATGACAACCGACCCGAGCGACAGCGAACAGGGTAAACAAATTCAAATCGAAGCAAAAAGAATAGGTACAGTTCCCGGAACCCACACGGTAACTTATAATTCTGAAGTAGATGCTATCGAAATCAAGCATACTGCACACAATCGCGAAGGATTCGCTTTAGGTGCCGTAATTGCAGCTGAATGGATTGTAGGCAAACAAGGTGTTTTTACAATGAAAAATGTATTAGAATTAGATGCATAAACTTTCATATCGATAGATTTTTAGAAATCATAAACCGTTCAAATTTTAGAAAAAACAAATAACTCGTTAATCAAATAAACATATTATGTCAATATATCAATGGTTTGTATTCTTTCTGCTGGTGCAAATAGTTCATTTTTTAGGAACATGGAAATTATATGAAAGTGCCGGAAGAAAACGTTGGGAAGCTGCAATTCCCGTATATAATGCAATAGTTTTGATGAAAATAATAGGTCGACCAACCTGGTGGACAATTTTACTTTTTATCCCTATTATTAATCTCATTATGTTTCCTGTAATTTGGGTAGAAACACTACGTAGTTTTGGAAAACGTTCAGGATTAGATACTTTTTTAGTACTAATAACTTTGGGATTTTATATTTATTACTTGAATTATGCTCAAAAATTAGAATACGTAACAGATAGAAGTTTAGTACCTCACAACAAAACTGCTGATACTGTTAGTTCATTACTTTTTGCAATAGTAGTAGCAACAATAGTTCATACCTATTTCATACAACCCTTTACCATTCCTACTTCTTCCTTGGAAAAATCATTACTAGTAGGTGACTTTTTATTTGTAAGTAAGATGAATTATGGCGCCAGAGTTCCTATGACTACTGTTGCTTTGCCTATGGTTCATGACTCTATTCCTTTGACAAAAAACAAATCTTACTTGACTTGGCCTCAATTGCCTTATATGAGACTGCCTGGAATTCAGAATATTGATCGTTCTGACATTGTTGTTTTTAACTGGCCAGTAGATACAGTTCATTACTTTTTTGAACCAAAAGGAATCCCTGGCGTTATTAAACCGATCGATAAAGAATCAAATTATGTCAAACGTTGTGTTGGCGTTCCTGGGGATAATCTATATATTAAAAATGGAATTGTTTATATTGATGGAAAAGAATTGAAATTGTCTGAAAGAGCCCAACCTCAATTTTCATATACTGCTAAGATTCGTGCTTCAGAAAAAATCGATTACCAAACTTTATTTTCAGAATTAAACGATTATAATAGAGATGCGGGCGGCTTTACGGACAAAGAAAGCTTGTTCTTTCCTGCACTTACAGATAAGAAGGCTTTAAAATTAAAAAGTATTTCAGGAGTTTATGATGTACAAAAAATAGTAGATTCAGTAAACACTCGTTTCTCTTATGAATTTACATACAGTGATAAAATTGAGGATGATGGATTTCTAAATATGATTTCCAGACTTAAAGAATCGAAACAGTTTTATATCAGGGAAATAGCTGGAAATAGAATTCTAATTGCAAACCTGCCTAAAGATATTGTTGAAATACTAAAACAACAAAAATCTGTTATTAATGTTAAGGAGACCTATGATATTTTCCCTCATAGTGGTGATAATCAAAAGAATTGGACAAGAGACAATTTTGGTCCAATTTATATTCCCGAAGAGGGAAAAACAGTTGCTTTAAACTTGAAAACACTTCCTTTTTACGAAAGAATCATTACAACATATGAAAAAGACAATAATGGTAATGCTAATAAACTTACAGTAACTGGAAATGAAATAAGCCTAAACGGAAAAGTAGTTAATGAGTACACTTTTAAACAAGATTACTATTGGATGATGGGTGACAACCGTCACAACTCAGAAGACAGTCGCTATTGGGGATTTGTACCTGCTGACCATATTGTGGGGAAACCTATATTTGTCTGGTTGAGTATTAAAGGAATCAATGATGGAATTAAAAACTGGAGTATTCGTTGGGATCGAGTTTTTACAACGGTTAGCGGCGACGGACAACCACAATCCTATTTAAAATACTTTCTATTTGCTTTAGCAGCATTTTTCATAGGAGAATATTTTTGGAAAAAAAGAAAATTAGCTAAACAATAGTCAAAAGTTTTGAATGTCAGAAGTCATAAAGTCTATAGCCAATATAGCTTTATGACTTTTTACATTAAAATAATAATACATTACAACAAATATGAATATTCTCCTTCACCCAACTTACTTTCCATCAATTAGCCATTTTGCTGCCATGGTACAATCAGAAAGCATCACCTTTGAAGTTGCCGATAATTTTCAGAAACAAACCAACCGCAACCGAGCTTATATTTATAGTCCAAATGGCATTCAGTTATTAAACATTCCTGTAAAGCATTCGAAAGAAAGTCATCCAAAAACGAAAGATATTAAAATTGAAACCGATTTTGATTGGCAAAAGCAACATTTCAAATCACTGGAAGCAGCTTATAGAAGTTCTCCTTTTTTTGAATTTTTTGAAGACGATATCAGACCTACCTTCGAAAAAAAACATACCTTTTTACTAGACTTGAATTTTGAAGTTTTAGAAATTATTTCCCACTGTTTTCGAATCAAACTAGATTTTAAAACTACAACAACATACATTCCAGAGGTTGATCCCACTATTATTATGGATTTTCGAACTTTAGTAAACGGAAAAAAAGATACTTCTTCTTTTGAAAGTTACACACAGGTTTTTGATGACAAACATGGTTTTATCAACAATTTAAGTGTGTTAGATTTGCTGTTTAACGAAGGGAAATACGCTATGGATTATTTAAAAAATCAACGCCTTAATATCAAATAAAAAAAAGATTTGTGATCACTCCAGAGACAATCTGGCCATAATAGGAAAATGGTCTGAATTTATGAATTGTGGGAAGTTTTCAAATTTTTTCACTTTCATTTTTTCATCAGCAAAGATGTAATCAATTCTAGCTGGATAATATCGGAACTTATAGGTTTCTCCAAATCCTTTACCAGCCTCTTCAAAGCTATCTTTCAACTTCCCTTTGATACTGCGGTATACATACGAATACGCACTGTTATTCATATCTCCACAAATAATCATAGGATAGATACATTTTATTTTATGCTCTTTAAAAATCTCTGCCTGCTGCTGCTGCTGCTTGAATGCTTTGCTTATACGTCTAAATAAAACTTGCGATTTCTGCTGATTCATAGCATCAATATTTTCGTCAATTTCATTCACATCAGGTGATATTTTAATGGATTGGATGTGCATGTTGTACACTCTGATTATGTCTTTTCCTTTCTTGACATCGGCAAAAACAACGTTGTTACTAGAATTTGGGAAAATGATATTTCCTTGGTCAATAATTGGGAATTTAGAAAAAATAGCTTGACCCGTTTTAATTTGGTTGCCGTCTGTAAAAATATATCGGTGCGGATACACTTTCAAATCAATATTTGCTGATGACGAGTACTCCTGAATACACAAAATATCAGGATTCTTATCATTAATAAAGGTGAGAATATCAACAGGAACATCGTCTCTTTCTATCCATTTAAACACATTAAAAAGACGAACATTATAACTCATTACCGTAAAATCCTTTTCGGCTATTGGAAGTTCAAGAGAAGAGAATTTATAAAATTTATTTATAAAAGTAATCCCAATTAGTAACACCAAACCCGAAACAATTAATTGCTTTTTAAGTTGAAATGCCCAATAGACAAAAAACAACCCATTAAATATGAAAAAAACCGGCATAAATAGCGTCAATACGGACAAAAGCGGGAAAGATTTGGGAGCCAAAAAAGGCAAAACATAGGCAATAAAGGTCACTATAGTCAGCACTATATTCAAAAAAAACATTCCTTTATTAAACCATGAAAGATTCCTCATTTTCTCTATTTTTTAAATTAAAGCATTCAAAACTTTCGTATTATTATTTACCTACTTTAAATAAGAATTCTTTTTCTTCACTACTCAAACTATCATAACCAGATTGGCTAATTTTGTCCAAAATCTCATCAATTTGTTGCTGTGATTTATCTTTTGTAACGATTTTTGAAACTGACTTTACCTCTGGCCGGCTGTAATTTTTGTGAACTTTTTTGAAAGGTGTTGACGGATTTTTTTGGAACAAATTAGTAAAAAAATCAATAAAGCGAGATACAGCAGTACTTAAATCAGTTCCATTCTGAAGCAATTTAATAAAAATAAATCCAAACAGAGCTCCAGCTAGATGAGAAATGTGTCCGCCCATATTTTCAGATCGCAGTTGCATCAAATCGATAACAACGATAATAGCGGTAACATGCCATAACTTGACATTTCCAATGATCAATAACCGCAGATCCATCAACGGATAATAGGTTGTTGTAGCAACTAAAATAGCCATAATAGCTGCTGATGCTCCCACAATAGGTGCATTTATATTCAGCAAATAAAAGATCAGAACATAACTAATCCCTGCAAAAATAGCGCTTAATACATACAGCCCAAACAATTGCTTGGATGTAAAATAGGTCATAAACAATCTGCCTGAAAAATTTAGAACAATCATATTAAAAACGATGTGCATGATGCCGCTATGAAAAAAAGAATACGAAAGCAACGACCATGGTTTCCATAATAATAGCGCTCCATTAGATGATAAACTCACATAATTAAGGTAATCAATATTGATACCCAACAAAGATAAAAGTGCAAAAAACAACCAGGGTATCACAAACAAAGCCACATTCCAAAAGATTAGCCGAGTCACTATTCCTCCTATCTTGTATTGTACTTTCAAGTCATCAATAATATTCATATATTTTTAATATTTGGTAGCCGATTTAAATTGTCTAAAAAAACTATTTTATTTTAATTCCATCGGTTTTGATTGAACTGATTTTTCTTCCAATACCACATAATAATAAAACCAAACAAAGCACCACCAACGTGAGCAAAATGGGCTATTCCTCCACCTCCAAAAATAGATTTTCCAGAAATACCTAAATACAAATCAACTAATACTAAGCCGGGTACAAAATATTTTGCTTTTATCGGTACAGGAATAAACATCAAAGCCAATTCTGCATTAGGAAACATAAAAGCAAATGCTACAATTATCCCATAAATAGCTCCCGATGCACCAACTGCGGTACCCGCAAAAGCACTAGTAAAGTTTTGAAAATCTCCAGCTGCTATAAATTGCTGCCATCTTGTATCAATTTTACCCTCGTTCAATAATTGTACAATATCTTGTTTAGGAAATCCATTAGCGATTAGCGTATTCAAGCCCTCTTGAAAATAGTAATAATTAACAGCCGTATGCAACAAAGCTGCGCCTAATCCGCAGGAAATATAGAAAAATAAAAATTTCTTACTTCCCCAGATTTGTTCTAATGCTGAGCCAAAAGAGTACAACGCAAACATATTGAAAAAAATATGCATAAAACCCCCATGCATGAACATGTGTGTAATAGGTTGCCACAATTGAAAGTCTTTATTTTCAGGAAAATATAGGGCTAATATTTTATAGGCCACATCACCTATTACCAGTGTACCTACAAAAAAAAGTAAATTTATAATTATTAATTGTTTTACAGTTTCAGTTACGTTTCTCATAATGCAAATTTTTTATCTAAATCTTCAACACGCATCGTGATGAAAGTGGGTTTATGAAATGGAGATACATTGGGGTCTTTACAAGCAAAAAGTCCGTTAACCAAGTTCTCTTGTTCTTTTTCGGTTAAGTGTGTTCCTGTTTTTACCGCTAAACTTTTGGCCATAGATTTGGCAATCGTATCGTTCTGACTAAAACTACTCTCCGGAATACCATCATGCAAATCGCTTAGTAACTGTTCTAGTACAATAGAAACTTCACTCTCGGTAACATTTACTGGAATTCCAGAAATCACAATATGGTCTGAATTATTTTCTTCAAAAACAAAACCGGTATTCATCAACGACAGTTGCAACTCTCCGATCAGTTCCATTTCACTTGACGAAAAAAACAGATTCAAAGGAAATAACAGCTGCTGGCTAGATGCTTGATTCACAGTCATATTTACTAAAAACTGCTCATACAAAACCCGTTGATGCGCCCGTTGCTGATCTACAATTACCATTCCTGATTTGATCGACGAAACAATGTATTTTTTATGAATTTGATACGTTTTATGAACAGAATGCTCAACTTCTTCGTCATTAAATAAAGAGGAAGTCACTTCTTCATTTTCAAAAGTCATCTGTCCTATTTCATCCGAATCTTGTTTTAAACCTACGTATAAACTTTCCCAATTAGATGTTGGCTCTGGTTTTCTATAACTGGAAAATTGCTTACTGGGTTTATCCTCAGCAAAAGGATTGAAATTACCATCTACCTGAATTGTTGGCGTAGCACCTTCTAAATCTTTATAATGATATGGTGTGTCCAGATTAGCATCGCGGTCAAAATCTAAAACGGGAGCTACATTAAACTGTCCCAAGCTGTGCTTTATAGAAGCTCTTAAAATAGCGTAAAGAGCGTGTTCATCATCAAACTTTATCTCCGTTTTAGTAGGATGAATGTTGATATCAATAGTATTGGGAGGCACCAATAAATATAAAAAATAACTGGGCTGTGCTCCGTCTTTCAAGATTCCGTCATAGGCAGCCATAACCGCATGATGCAAATAACCACTTTTAATAAAACGATCATTGACAAAGAAAAACTGTTCGCCACGATTTTTCTTTGCAAATTCTGGTTTGCTTACAAATCCCTGAATGGCAACTATTTCTGTTTCTTCCTGAACAGGTACTAATTTTTCATTGGTTTTGCCCGTAAAAATAGTAACAATACGTTGGCGTAAAGTTGAAGGAGGCAAATTGAACATTTCACTGCCATTGTGGTAAAAGGTGAAATGTATTTGTGGGTGAGCCAAAGCTACACGTTGAAATTCATCGATAATATGGCGGTATTCCACCGTATCCGACTTTAAGAAATTACGCCGCGCTGGAATATTAAAAAATAAATTTTTGACAGCAAATGAAGTTCCTTTAGGCAAAACAGCAACGTCTTGAGATACAAATTTACTACCTTCAATGATAATATGGGTTCCAAGTTCTTCTTGTTCTTGCTTAGTTTTCATTTCTACATGAGCTATGGCAGCAATAGAGGCTAAAGCTTCTCCACGAAACCCTTTGGTATGCAACGAAAACAAATCTTCGGCTTGACGAATCTTGGAAGTGGCATGGCGTTCAAAACACAAACGCGCATCAGTAACATTCATTCCCAAACCATTATCAATTACTTGCACTAAGGCTTTTCCAGCATCTTTAATAATTAATTTAATATCCGTCGCTCGTGCATCAACTGCATTTTCAAGCAACTCTTTGACCACTGAAGCAGGTCTTTGAACCACTTCACCAGCAGCAATTTGATTGGCAACATGATCAGGAAGTAATTGTATTATACTCGACATTAAAAAATTTAGGTTTAAAGTTTAAGGTTTAAAGTTTTTTAAAACCAAGAAATACAAATTTAATGAATTTCTATTTGGAATAATAGCTTAATCATTTTAAAAAAAACAAAAAACCTATACTGTTTTAGATAACAGTATAGGTTCATTAAGTAGTATGTTTAAAACTATTCTTTCAATTCTAAAGGCCCAGCCTCATCCAACTGGAGTGCTCCAGCAGACAGTAAGTGTTGATTATCAACTTGATGAGACAAAGAAGCTTGTTGACGAATATAAGCCATTTTTATAGCGGCAATTGCGGCCTCAGTTCCTTTATTTCCATGAATTCCTCCACTTCTATCAATAGATTGTTGCATGGTATTATCTGTTAAAACACAAAAAATAACTGGAATATCCGTTTGAACATTCAAGTCTTTTATGCCTTGCGCTACGCCTTCACATACAAAATCAAAATGTTTGGTTTGTCCTTGAATGACGCATCCAATAGCGATTACAGCATCTACGTTTTGTGTTTGCAACATTTTCTTGGAACCGTAAATCAACTCAAAACTTCCCGGAACATTCCAACGAATAATATGCTGAGCAGGAACTTGGTTATCTAAAAGGGCTTCAAAGGCGCCTTTAAACAGACCTTCTGTTATGGAATCATTCCATTCTGAAACAACAATCCCAAAGCGAAAATTTTTTGCGTTTGGGATTGAATTTTTATCGTAATCGGATAAGTTTTTATTTTCGGTAGCCATTTGCTTTTAGTATTTTGATTATAGAATTTTGATTTCAGATCTTAAAGATAGCATTTTGAAATCAAAAATATCCAATCTTAAATCACCAATCTTGTACCATTGTTTACTATTGCGCTAATCCTATCAAAACATCAACTGAAGCAGCCTCTGGAGTTCCTTCAAAATTGTCTTTAATGTCTGTGAAATATTTTAATGCATCCGCTTTGTTCCCTAAAGCTAAAGCTACTTTTCCAGCTTTTAATAGAAAACGTGGTGTTGTAAAATCATTTTTATTGGACTCAGCCGCTTTTACGTAATTCTCTAAAGCTTCTTGAGGTTGATTTTTTTGAGAATATGCATCTCCTATTGCTCCTTTTGCCAAAGCGCTTAAAACAATATCATTTGATTTAAATTTATTTAAATAATCAATTGCTTCAGTATATTTTCCTGTGTTCAAATAAGCAATTCCAGCATAATAGTTAGCTAAATTTCCTGCATCAGTACCTGAATATTCATCGGCAATTTTTAAGAATCCAAATTTACCTTCTGAACCATTAAGCGATAACTTATACAAAGAGTCACTTGCTACTCCATCAGTTGCTTTTTGGAAATTTTGTTGTGCTACAAACATTTCATTAGCTGCTTCCTCTTGTTGAGGAGCCGCAACAAATCTCTGGTATCCTAAATATCCAATTGTAAAAATTGCAGCAGCAGCAACTAAACCAATAATCACTTTTTGATTTTTAGCAACCCAATCCTCAGTTCTTGAAGCTGTTTCATCTAATTTAGAAAAAACTTCAGCTGTCGTGCTGTCTTTATCGTCAATGATTACTGCTTCAACTCCTTCGTTTACCTCTTTTTCTTTTGGTGTTTTATATCCTCTTTTGTTATAAGTAGCCATTTATTTTAATTTAGTGAGTCGCAAAAATAAAATTTTTATTCAAACCCACGCAAAAAATATGCTTTAATATTAAAAAAAATTATACCCAAACAATCTTTCTGGGCCAAGCCAAAATAATTTTCATAGAAAAAATAGAAAAGTGCTTTATATGGATATTTTTCAATAATTTGCACCCACTTTGAAAAAGTCCTCAAATAATATCAAAGTTCCCCATAACAGTAAGCTTTTTCCATGTATCTAAAAAAAATTTCATTATTCAATTACAAGAATTTTTCAGAAGCAAATTTTGATTTTGACAGTAAGATAAATTGTTTCGTGGGCAAAAATGGAATTGGAAAAACAAATGTACTGGATGCCATATACCATTTATCTTACGGGAAAAGTTATTTCAATCCGCTAGCGGTTCAAAATATTAAACACGGAGAAGAATTCTTTGTAATTGATGCTGAATTCGAAAAAAACGAAAGAAATGAACAAATTCTTTGCAGTTTAAAAAAGGGGCAAAAAAAAATCTTGAAACGCAACGGCAAGGCTTACGACAAATTCTCAGATCACATTGGCTTTATTCCTTTAGTTATCATTTCTCCTGCTGACAGGGATTTAATCGTGGAAGGAAGCGAAACCAGAAGAAAATTCATGGACAGCGTGATTTCCCAACTGGATTCCCATTATTTACAGCAACTCATTCAATATCAAAAAGTAATGAGCCAACGCAATGCTTTATTGAAATATTTTGCATTGAATCATGTTTTTGATACCGATACACTCTCTATATATAATGAGCAACTCAACGGTTTTGGCGCTTATATTTTCGAGAAAAGGAAAGAATTCATTAATCAATTCATTCCTATCTTCAACACGCATCATGAAGCTATAACGGGTTCACAAGAAACGGTTCAATTGGTATATGAAAGTCATTTATACGAAAAAGATTTATTGACTTTATTACAGGAAAACATTAATAAAGACAGAGCTTTACATTACACAAGTGTGGGGATTCACAAAGACGATTTAGCATTTGAAATTGATCAACATCCAATTAAAAAATTTGGCTCCCAGGGACAGCAAAAATCGTTTCTAATCGCCTTGAAACTGGCTCAATTTGAGTTTCTAAAAAAACAAAGTGGCGTAAAACCCATTTTACTTTTTGATGACATCTTTGATAAATTAGATGAAAGTCGGGTGGCAAAAATTATCGAAATGGTCAACAGCGATACTTTTGGGCAACTTTTTATTTCAGATACGCATCCGGAACGTACTGAAGCTATTGTAAAATCGACGCATCAAACATATAAAATTTTTAATTTATAACTTTTATTTAGTACCTCATTGCATTCAAAAAATTGAAAAATTACCTAATTTAGCGTATTCAATTTTAAACACCATACAATGAAATTCCCTTCTATATACTTAGCCATTTTGTTTTTTGTCGTTTTTTCCTGCCAGGGACAAAATTCGGAGACAATAAAAACAATTAATGCAAAAGCCTTTGCAGAAAAAATTGTAACAACACCAAAACAACAAATTCTGGATGTACGAACTCCTGATGAATTCTCTTCTGACCATATTGAAAATGCCAAAAATATAAATTGGCTTGGAAGTACTTTTATTTCCGATATAGAAAAAATGGACAAATCAGTGCCCGTTTTTGTATATTGCAAAAGCGGTGGAAGAAGCCAAAAAGCAGCTGAAAAACTAAATGAATTAGGCTTTACAAGCATCTATCAGCTAGAAGGTGGCATACTAAAATGGGAGGCTGCAGGTCTTTCTAAACCCAGTAACAAAAAAATAGGCCTTTCGCTCCCAGAATACGATAAGCTGTTACAATCTGATAAAAAAGTCTTAATTAATTTTTATGCAGAATGGTGCGCACCATGCAAAATAATGACACCTTACATTTTACAGATGCAAAAAGATTTAGGTGAGGAAATAGTAATCATTCGAGTAGATGCCGATAAAAATAAAACCGTTATGGCAGCCTTAAAAATTAGTGAACTGCCTACCTTATTATTGTATGACCATGCAACAGTAACATGGAAACATTCTGGATTTATTAGCGAAGCAGATTTAAAAAAACAACTACAATAGGCCAACTATGCTTTCAAAAGATACACTACAATTTATAGATGACTTAAAAGCCAATAACAATCGCGATTGGTTTTTGGATAATAAAAAACGCTACGAAGCTTTCAAGAAAGATTACCAACTCTTAGTAGCTGATTTATTGGATGCTATGAAACCACTAGATCCTTCATTGGAAATGCTCGAAGTAAAAAATTGTACCTTTAGAATCAATCGTGACATTCGGTTTTCTAAAGACAAGACTCCTTATAAATCACATTTAGGCATTTGGCTTTCCTCTGGGGCAAAAGGCTTGAATCGCTCGGGGTATTACATTCATTTAGAAAATGGATCCAGCTTTATTGCTGGCGGATTGTATTGTCCTGAAGCCAATGATTTAAAAAAAATGCGCAAGGAAATTGCTTATTTCCATGAAGATTTGGAAGCAATTCTAAACGAGAAAGAGTTTAAAAAAGAGTTCAATGACTTTGATAGAGATGAAAAAAATACGCTGAAAAATCCGCCAAGAGGCTACGAAAAAGAACATCCCGCTATCGATTTATTAAAATTAAAAAGCTTTGAGTCCTCTCAGAAAATTAATTTTTCAACAGCTGGCACAAAAGATTTCGTTACTACTGTAAGTGAAAAATTAATCCTTTTAAAACCGCTAAATGACTTTATCAATAGAGCGTTAACGTCTGAGTAATTATAGTTTACACTGATGAAAAAAAAGAAAATACTCTTTCTAGGAGAAACCGACAGGGCCGACGCCATCACTTGGATGGATGGCCTTAAGGAATTTGGTGGTTTTGAAATTGTTACTTGGGAATTAAAAACGCCAAGTAATTGCATTCATAACCGAATTTTAAGGATTTTCGAATTTAAATTGGCTATTTTTAAAATTAGGCAACTAATAAAAACACAAAAACCAGATATGGTAATTGCCGAACGAACAACCAGTTATGGTTTTCTTGCAGCATTATCTGGCGTAAAACCAGTTGCCATTGCACAACAAGGCAAAACCGATTTATGGCCAGAAAAATCGATTTCATTACCGTTAAAAAAATTGCTGCAATACTATGCTTTCAAAAAAGCAGATTTAATTCATGCTTGGGGACCGGTAATGACCATTTCAATGATAGAGGCCAATGTAGATATGAATAAAGTTTTGGTTTTACCAAAAGGAATCGATCTAGTTAAATTTAAAAATGAAAATACCGCCAATCCTGCAAAAATTTGTGCCATTGTAACGCGTTCTTTATTGCCAGAATACCGCCATGATATTATCTTAAAATCATTTGCCATTTTAAACCAAAAAGGAATTGATTTCGTACTTACAATTTCAGGAGGTGGAACACAACTTTCTAAATTAAAAAATTTAGCAAAAGATTTAGACATCGAAAATAAAATCAATTTTACAGGAAGAATCCCAAATACTGAATTACCAAAACTGTTACAACAATCTAATATCTACATTAGTATGCCCATCACCGAAGGAGTTTCGGCGTCTTTATTTGAAGCAATGGCTACTAATTGCTACCCAATTGTAACCGATATTGTAGGAAATAAAAGTTGGATTAAACACCGCAAAAACGGACAATTAGTTACAATTGACGATTTTGAAATGCTTGCAGACGAATTAATCTGGGCCTTTGAAAACGAAACATACCGCAACCACGCTGTTGAAAACAATAGATTATTTTTAGAAAAAAATGTTGACTACACAATAAATATGAAAATCATTGCCAATAAATACCACGAATTAATCAATACCAAAAGCCCTAGTTAACTATGTGTGGCATTAATGGAATTTTGCATTTACAAACCCAGAAAAAAGTTGATGAACGTATTTTAACAAAAATGCGAGATTCTCTAGAGCATCGCGGACCAGACGACAAAGGGATTTTTATAGAAAAAAATATTGGATTTGGTCACAGACGACTTTCAATCTTAGATATTTCATCATCAGGACACCAACCTTTTCTGTCCGAAAACGGTCGCTATGTGATGACTTACAATGGCGAAATCTACAATTTTAAAGAATTTTATCCCGAGTTAAAAAGTAATGGATTTGATATTAAAACCACTTCGGATACCGAAGTTTTAATGAAATTATTTCAATTGCATGGTTTAAAAATGCTCAACCGCCTCAACGGTATGTTTGCCTTTGCTATTTGGGATAAATTAGAAAAAAAGCTAACTCTTGTTCGGGATAGAATGGGTGTTAAGCCTTTGTACTATTCGTTTTACAACGAATCATTTTATTTTGCCTCCGAACAAAAAGCACTTTTTACCGCTGGAATTCCGCTTAAAATGGCGCAAGATGGACTGGAAGAGTATATTTTTAACCGATTTGTTGCTGGTGAAAATACTTTGTACGAAAACGTAAAAAAAGTTCTTCCAGGACACGTCATGACCATTCACGAAGATGGAAAAACCACTGTCGAAAAATGGTGGGATCTTAAAAGAGAAATTCAAAACCAACCTAAAATAAAAAATCCGGTAGAATGGTTTCGAGAAACGTTTGATGATTCTGTAAAAATGCGAATGGTAAGCGACGTTCCTGTAGGTGTTATGCTCAGCGGCGGACTAGACTCCTCCTCGATATTGGCTTCATTGCATCATCAAAAATACAAAGACATACAAACCTTTAATATTGGTTTTAAAGAGAAAGAACACAACGAAGCACATTTAGCTAAAATGATGGCAGAGAAATTTAATTATGGATTTAAAACCATGCAATTAGAGGACAAAAATCTTTATGACCAATTAATACATGCTACTTATTTTCAGGATGAGCCCGTCATGCATTTAAGTGAGCCGCATCTTTTAGCGCTTTCACAAATGGCAAAACCTTCTGTAAAAGTGCTACTTTCTGGTGAAGGTGCCGATGAATTAATGGGTGGCTATGTGCGTTACAAAGCTTTACAATATCCATCTCTTCTGCATGTGATTACGCTACTTGGCAATTTCGATTTGTTTTCTAAAAAACCACTGCACAATAAACTGTTGCGCTTTGCTCAAATTCAAAAAAAATCAGATCTCGTTTTATTTAATGGTTCGAATATCTATCCTAAGGATATTGCAACCACTTTTGGGATAGAAGAAACACCCACAAACGAATACCGAAAAAAAAAATACGAAGAAGCAAAATCATTATATCCAAATAATCTTCGGCGACAAGCACTTTACTTTGACCAACATACTTATTTATGCTCCCTGTTAGACAGAAATGATCGTTGTACCATGGGCGCATCGATAGAATGTAGAGAACCATTCTTGGACTCGAGATTAATTGTTGGATTAGGTTCATTAGAGGATAAATTACTTTTTACAGGAATAAAAGGAAAATTCATCCTAAGAAACGCCATGCAAGACCGTTTGCCAGATGAAATTTTAAAATTCAGAAAAGTAGGATTGAGTGCACCTTGGGGCGATTACATCACAAAAAGCCCCGCTTTTAAAGACGAATTAGATTCTTTCTCGAAAAGTGATTTATTTCAAATACCTTATTTTGAACACATCAATATTCAAAAATTAGTACATAAATTACAGCAAGGTGACACACGCATGACACCTTATATCATGCCACTGTTTATGATGCATATCTGGATGAAAACCTATGCAACTAAATTTTAATGCTTACTTTTGGCGCAGCACAGAACAATTCAAAAAAGCCCTCTCTTTTATGGAAATAGTACCTAATTTCTCTTTAAAAAAATACAATACTTTTGGCATTGAAGCCAAAGCAAAACAATTCGTTGCTGTTCATTCTGTATACGATTTGAAAACGATTTTACAGGAAAATAAAGCACAACAAAAATTTATTTTAGGTGGTGGAAGTAACATGCTTTTGACAAAAGATATTGATGCATTGGTGATTCATATCGATTTGAAAGGAAAGAGAATAGTTGAAGAAAACGAGGATTTTGTTTGGGTTGAAAGTCAGGCTGGCGAAAGTTGGCATGAATTTGTACTGTGGACTATCGATCAAAATTTTGGCGGATTAGAAAACATGTCACTCATTCCAGGAAATGTGGGAACTACGCCAGTCCAAAACATAGGTGCCTACGGAACCGAAATAAAAGACACTTTTGTTTCCTGCGAGGCAATTGCAATAGAAAGTCAGGAAATGAAAACGTTTACAAAGGACGAATGCCATTTTGGATACCGCGAAAGCGTTTTTAAAAACGAAGTAAAAAATCAATACATCATCACATCGGTTGTTTTTAAATTGACAAAAATCAATCATAAAATCAACACTTCTTATGGAGATATTTCGGGAGAACTAGCCAAAAATAACATCTCGAATCCAACATTAAAGGACGTCAGTAATGCCGTAATTAGTATTCGACAAAGCAAATTGCCAGATCCTAAAGAATTGGGAAATAGTGGTAGTTTTTTTAAAAATCCAATTTTATTAAAATCAGATTTCGAAAAAATACACCAGCAATTTCCTGAAATGAAATATTTTGACATTTCAGAAACCGAAGTAAAAGTTCCTGCAGGATGGCTTATAGAACAAACTGGTTTTAAAGGAAAGCGTTTTGGTGACGCCGGAATACACAAAAATCAGGCTTTGGTTTTAGTAAACTATGGCGCTGCAACAGGACAAGAAATTTTGAATGTTTCAAGGGATATTCAAGAGACCGTTTTCAAAACTTTTGGTATTCATATTGAGGCCGAGGTTAATGTGATTTAGATTTCAGCTGGCAGTGTTCAGTCGCAGTTTTCAGTTTAAAAAAAATCGGAATTATATATTAATTTCAGATTGTCGATACCAAAATAGTATTTCAAAACTTATAAATCCTAATTTTTAAATTAAAGATGTACACTCCAGAAATCTACAAAAATGAAAATCAAGAAGAAATCAAAAAATTTCTTCTTGATAATAGCTTTGGCATTTTAATCAATCAAACAAACGGAAAATTGTGCGCAACACATATACCGTTAGAACTAGAAACTACTACAGAGGGTCACGATATTTTGTACGGCCATATTTCCGCTGAAAATCCACAAGCTGAAGGGTTACGAAATAACGATGAAGTTTTAGCAGTATTTTCAGGACCTCACAGTTATATTTCTTCCTCGTGGTATGATCATGAAAATGTACCAACATGGAATTATATTGCCGTTCATGTGTATGGAAAAATCAAAATTATTGAAGGAGAAGCCGTCATCGAATCCTTAAAAAAGCTAGTTGATAAGTATGAGAAAAACTCACAAAATCCTATTCGAGTAGAAAACCTGTCTAAAAAAACCATGATGCAAAGTCGCGGAATTGTAGCCTTTGAAATAGAAATAACTGAAATTCAAGCTACAAAAAAAATGTCCCAAAATCGTGACGATAAAAACTACCAAAATATTATTACCGAGTTGAAAAAAATCAATACAAATCAGTCCATAGCAGTTGCAAACGAGATGAAAAAATGCCCGATATAAATTCTTTCGAAATTCACATATTCTATTTACAATTTACAATTCTATTCCTACCTTTGCACTCGTCGTAAAATACAAGATTACAAACTCACTAAACGCAAAATGCTTATACTAATTCTTTACTTTTTTATCTTTATTGTTGTTGTTCAAATTTCGTTTTACTTGGGGGTTTTTGGTAAATTTGCTTTTGCGAAAGCACAAAAAATTACGCCAAAAAGAATACCTATTTCGGTAATTGTTTGTGCTAAAAATGAAGAAGATAATGTACTTAATTTTATTCCGTTACTTGCGGAACAAAACTATCCTGATTATGAAATCGTGCTCATTGACGATGCCTCTAGCGATGCCACTTTAGATATTTTTGAAGGTTTTGAAAAGCAATATTCTAATATTCGTTTGGTAAAAGTACAGAACAATGAAGCCTTTTGGGGAAATAAAAAATACGCACTTACTTTAGGCATAAAAGCGGCTAAAAAAGAGTACTTGTTATTTACTGACGCTGATTGTTACCCTACATCAAAGGATTGGATAACCGCTATGAGTTCGCAATTTACGATGCAAAAAACAATTGTTTTGGGTTATGGCAAATATGAAAAAATACCGAATTCGTTTCTGAATAAAATCATTCGTTATGAAACTTTATTAACAGCAGTTCAATATTTTTCATGGGCAAAAATAGGACATCCGTACATGGGTGTAGGTAGAAATTTAGCCTATAAAAAAGACGAGTTTTTCAATGTAAATGGATTTATAGAACACATGCAGGTTCGTTCTGGAGATGATGATTTATTTATAAACCAAGCTGCAAATGGCAAAAATACAACCATTGCTTATGCAGCGGAAAGCTTCACACTTTCTAAACCAAAAACATCCTACACTGATTGGTTAATACAAAAAAGAAGGCATGTTGCTACTGCACAGTATTACAAACCACTTGATCAATTACAATTAGGAACGTTTTATTGTTCTCAATTGCTATTCCTTTTGCTACCCATATTGTTATTAGCATTCCAATTTCAATGGATATTAGTTTTAAGCTTGATCGCGTTACGATATATAGTTGCATGGATTGTGGTAGGATTTTCAGCAGGTAAACTAAAAGAAAATGATATTAAATTCTGGTTCCCGCTAGTTGAAATAGCCCTAATCTTAACTCAAATCAATATCTTTATTGCAAATATATTCTCAAAACCGGTACATTGGAAATAAACAAACAAATAGAGAAAGCAAAACAAGGCGATCAAGTTGCCTTTACTTTTCTATTGGATTATTATTGGAATGAAGTCTATGGCTTTATGCTCAAACGAACTGAAAACGAGACCAATGCCGAAGATATAACTATCGAAACCTTCTCTAAAGCTTTCGATAAAATAGCAACTTACAACTCCGAATTCCAATTTAATACTTGGTTGATTGCTATTGCAAAAAATGTCCACATCGATTTATTGCGAAAAAAGAAATCTAGCCTTTTTATCGAAATAACCGATGATCAGGATCGGCAAGCCTACAATATAGCAGATACTACACCATCTGCTGAGGATGAATTGATTACTGAGCAAAATCTTTCCCGATTGCTCCAATTCATCAAAGAATTAAAACCACATTATCAAGAAGTGATTCAGCTCCGGTATTTCCAAGAATTGAGTTATCAGGAAATTGCCAATAAAATTGAGGAACCTTTAAGTAATGTGAAAATTAAATTACTTCGAGCCAAAAAACTACTAGCCGAAATTATTCAGAATAAAAGATAGTTCATTCTTAAGCATTTAAGATTCTCTTTTACCAAAAATCCACACTAGTTGAGTCATTTTACTTGAATTTTATTCAATACATTTTTTTAGATTCTATCCCAATGCCATCACTTAAATACTTTATTAGACGTATTGTTTCAATTGTTCAGTTAAAAATAAATTTTATATACAATTAAATAACCTAATAGTTAATTAGTTGCGTATAAATTATAATTATTCTAAAATAATTATTAAATTCATATACTAAAAATCTTATTTCTCACGTTATAAAATAAAACACTTTTTGCTTATGATTTAATTGTACTTAACCACTAAATCCTATACACTATGTCAAAACTAAGCATTTATGAAACCGGCTGGATTAATCTAGTTTTTCAAGACAGAAACAAAGAATATGGAGCGTATCAACTGCGCATGGAAAGTACCAAAACGGCATTAACAGCATTGTTTATGGGGGTATTGCTTTTATCTGGATTACTCAGTATTCCTGTGATCATGACGTATATGAATCCCAATGAAGGAACTACTATAACAATACCAGAACTTACAAATACCGTTATTCAACTGACAGAAATTATTCCGAATGAGTTGCAACCACAAGAATCGCAGCCCAAGATAAAAACTAAAAATGTGGATCTTCCTGTAACAAGTGCTGCTCTAGTAAATCCAGAAATCGTAAAAACGACTGAAGCCAATCAGGATATTGCAAAAAATACAGATAATACAATGGCAACCAATACTCCTTCTGAAGGGACTGGAATAATGGGTCTAAATCCTACCACATCCACTGGAAATGGCACTGCAACATCACCGCCTGTTGATTTAGGCAATACCATCGTTAGCAGTGTAACACTTGACAAACTTCCAGAATTTCCTGGAGGCATTGCTAAATTCTATAATTATGTAGGTAATAATTTTGAGAAACAAGAAATAGACGGCAGTGGATCAATTCGGGTTTATGTTTCATTTGTCATTGAAAGAGACGGCAGCATGACCGATATTCAAGTAAAAAGAGATCCAGGTTATGGTTTAGGGAAAGAGGCCGTGAGAGTATTAAAGTCCTTGAAAACAAAATGGTCCCCTGGAATGATTGATGGAAAAGCAGTTCGAACCGCGTATAACTTGCCCATCACCGTTCAGTTAAATTGATATAAAAAAAGCAGAATTTAAAAATTCTGCTTTTTTTTTGCAATCTCAAAAAAGGTTTACTTTTTCTTTTTTGCTGTTGTTGGCTTAACTGCTTTCGATTTAGCAGTACCTGTTTTTTGTTGCACATATGGTTTGTACAATCCATCTTTTTCCGCTCTTTGTCTAGCTATTTCTGCTCTTTCTTTAGGATCAGGATGCGAACTCATCATTTTATCCAAAAAAGAAGCTTGAGCACCTTCACTCATTTTTGCTATAATAGAAAATGCAGAAGCAACGGCATTCACGTTATACCCGTTTTTTTTCATAAAATTATAAGAGAACTCATCCGCTTCTGACTCTTGCTTTCTACTGTGCTTGTTATCTATCACTACACTAGCAATTTTAGCTAATTGACTGTCAGTAATGGCCGCCACTTTATTTGATTGTGAAGCCACTGCATCCACAATCGCTTCCTTTTTATAAGCAGCTTTAATGGCATCACGAGAATCATGATTAGCGACATGACCAATCTCGTGACCAATGACGGCAAGCAATTCATTGTCATCCATTATATCCATCAAACCACTGTAAACACGCACACTACCATCAGCAGTCGCAAATGCATTAACTTCATTTAACTTATACACTTTATAATTTAGAGTATATCCATCTCCAGAAGTATATTTACTAAAAACTTTATTAAGCCTTATAGTGTAGTGATCCTTAAGTCCAGCAATAATGTGTTCCGAGTCCATTTTATCTACAGCTGCTTTAGATAAAGCTGCTGCATCAGCATCACTAAATATTAATCCTGCTGCTCCTTTTTGCAGGGCTCCCAATGCCCTTTCTCCAAAATTGATTTGTGCATTGGCTTTAAAAAACCCTAGTAACACCAATAATGCTGCAATAAGTATTGATTTATTTTTCATAAGTTATTGTTTTTAAATTTCAAATGTACCATTTTTTAATATTTCAAAAAAAATAAAAATCTACCTAAAATAACAGAATTAAAACGTGCTAAGCATGCAAGCTACAAAAGTTACTAGTACGATTAGTTCTTAAATATTATTTTAATGAGCCTAATAAGCATCTCTGCCTCCCTGTATTACAGATGGAACAAAAGCAAAAGCAAATGATACATTTAAACTCATCCTTCGGGCTTGGTCTAGTAAATACAGCTTAAAACAATTCTACTTTAGGCTCATAAATCCTAATTCTAAAATCTAATTTCTTAACAACTTTACTTATCTTTGTGCTTTGAAAATTGATATATGGAAACTGTTTTAGAAAATATTTTACCGCAAGGAACTCTGGGGAAAGGCGAACTAAACGTCGCTAAACCAAAATGGTTGAAGGTAAAACTTCCAATAGGCCAGAAATACACAGAACTTCGTGGCTTAGTAGACAAATACAACTTGAATACCATTTGCACCTCAGGAAGTTGCCCAAACATGGGAGAATGCTGGGGCGAAGGAACCGCAACCTTTATGATATTAGGAAATGTGTGTACACGTTCTTGCGGATTTTGCGGTGTAAAAACCGGAAGACCCGAAACTGTTGACTGGGACGAACCAGAAAAAGTGGCGCGTTCTATCAAAATCATGAACATTAAACATGCAGTAGTAACAAGCGTTGACAGAGATGATTTGAAAGATGGCGGGTCTATTATTTGGATAGAAACCGTGAAAGCCATTCGTAGAATGAACCCAAACACCACCCTAGAAACGTTGATAGGTGATTTTCAAGGCATCGAAAGAAATATAGATCGCATCGTAGAGGCCAACCCTGAAGTAGTTTCGCATAATATGGAAACGGTTCGTCGATTAACGCGTGAAGTACGAATTCAAGCAAAATACGATCGAAGCTTAGAAGTGTTGCGGTACTTGAAAGAAAAGGGAATCAACAGAACAAAGTCAGGAATCATGCTTGGACTTGGCGAACTAGAGGAAGAAGTTTACCAAACCATGAGAGATTTACGTGACGCCAATGTTGATATTGTAACTATCGGTCAATATTTGCAACCCAGTAAAAAACACTTGCCAGTGAAGGAATTTATTACACCTGAACAATTTGCAAAATACGAGCAATTTGGTTTAGAATTAGGCTTCCGACATGTTGAAAGCGGCCCATTAGTTCGTTCTTCATACAAAGCACAAAAACACATTTTATAAATAGTTTGTTCGTTTATTTGTTTAATCGGTTAACCAAATAAACGAATAAACGAATAATCATATCCATTTGAAAACAAGAATTGCCATAAACGGTTTTGGAAGAATCGGTAGGAATTTATTTCGATTACTTTTGAACCATCCCTCAATAGAAGTTGTTGCCATAAACGATATTGCAGATAAAAAAACAATGGCGCACTTAATTAAGTACGACAGTATACATGGAGTTTTACCCTTTGCGGTTAACCACGACGAAAAAGGAATTCTAGTAGACGGAAAACACTTTTTATTTTTTCATGAAAAAAAAATATCGAATTTAAACTGGAAAAGTTTAAACATTGATTATGTAGTGGAATCAACCGGCAAGTACAAAACCTTTGAGGAATTGAATTCTCACATTACAGCTGGAGCCAAGAAAGTAATTCTATCAGCACCATCGGAAGTTGACAGCATAAAAACAGTTGTACTAGGAGTAAACGAAGGCATTTTAGACGGAAGCGAAACCATTATTTCAAACGCTAGTTGCACAACCAATAACGCCGCACCAATGATTAAAGTCATCAACGATCTGTGCGGAATTGAACAAGCTTATATAACAACTATCCACTCCTACACAACAGACCAAAGTTTACACGATCAACCGCACAAAGATTTACGTCGGGCTCGTGGAGCAAGTCAATCGATCGTTCCTACAACTACAGGAGCTGCCAAAGCATTAACAAAAATATTTCCTGAGTTTGAAGGCAAAATTGGTGGATGCGGGATACGAGTACCTGTTCCTGATGGCTCACTGACCGATATTACTTTTAATGTAAAACGCACAGTATCAATAGAAGAGATTAATGCGGCTTTTAAAACAGCTGCACAAACAAATCTTAAAGGTATTTTAGACTATACAGAAGATCCTATTGTATCTGTTGATGTAATTGGCAACAAAAATTCTTGTATATTTGATGCACAACTTACTTCAGTTATTGATAAAATGGTAAAAGTAGTAGGATGGTATGATAATGAAATTGGATATTCCTCACGAATTATTGATTTAATTTTACTTACCAAAACGTAAATAATATTAATAAAAAACGTTGCTAAACATGAAGTATGTTTTTACTTTTATTGTTGTTTTTTATATATCATTACAAGCTCAGCCCAATGAGAGAATTGACAGCACAACATACTATAGCAATTTAAGCAAGACCGAAATCCAATCGAACAATTACAAAGAGGCCTTATTTAATAGCCAAAAAGCTATCCGGTTTGCTGCAAAAAACAAAAATATTAAAGTCCAAGCACAGCAAACTTTTACCCTTGGAAAAATTTATTTAGATTTAAAAAAATACGATGATGCCATAGAAGCTTTTTTAAAAAGTGTTATGTTATCCTCTAATTTCGATCTAAGTCCACAGCAATCGGCCAATTATTATCATCTTGGCCTTTGCTACATGCAAAAAGAAAAATACCACCAAGCTGCGGCATACTTTGAAAAAGCAAAATCTGTAAATACCAAATTAGGAATTACTGATTCTGATGAATTATTACAACTTCAAAATGGGTTAGTATACATGGCCAGTAATAATATAGATTTAGCATTAGCTTCCTTTAAAACGATACTTGCCAAAACGAATAAGGCTGCTGCAATCAACACTAAAAGCGAAGCCTCCTACCAAATTGGGATTATTGAAGCTAGCCGGAACAGAAATAATCTAGCGATAAACTACTTCAATAAAGCATTAGAGTTAAACAATAAAACAAAAAACTCAGAACAAAAATCAAAGATTTTACTAGCCTTAAGCGAAGTGTATGAAAAAACATTAGACAAAACCAATGCCTACTTCTATTTAAAACAACATTTAAATTTAAAAGAAAGCATTTCTATTTTAGATAACGAAAGATTGGGTATCGACGATTATCAAAAGTTTAAGGAATCTGAGAAATTGAAAGAAATTGCACAAATCAATTATCAGAACAAAGAACAAGAAAAGATCAATAAATTCACTAAGTTAATAAGTATTTTCGCAATAGCCTTGATTTCAATATTATCCCTATTAAGCTTGTCTTTATACCGAAATAACATCATTCGAAATAAATCTAACTTGTTATTACAAGACAAAAACCAAGAACTAGAAATTGCCAAAAATAAAGCCGAAAAGGCCTCGAAAGCTAGGTCTGAATTTTTATCAACTGTAAGTCATGAGCTTAGGACACCTTTAAACGCTATCAACGGAATAACTCACTTATTATTAGAAGAAAACCCAAAGGAAACACAATTGGATTATCTATCCTCCCTAAAGTTTTCAGGGGATTATTTAACGAAATTCATCAACGAAATTTTGGAAATAAATAAAATTGAGTCCGATAATATCGAAATTGAATACACTACATTTAATCTCAAAAAATTATTAGAGGACATTAAACATTCTTTAAAAGAGCTGGCAGTTGTTAACAACAATACTTTTTGTCTAGAAGTCGACCCCGAAATCCCTGATTATTTAATAGGCGACCCCACAAAATTATCGCAAATCATCCTAAATTTAATTAATAACGCCTTAAAATTTACCAAAAATGGAGAGGTTACCGTTTCTGCAAACCTACAGCAATTAAAAAATTCAAAAGCCACATTGTATTTTGAAATAACAGATACTGGAATTGGAATACCTGAAGATAAATTAGCTACTGTTTTTGACAGCTTTTCACAAGGCTCGATAGAAGTAAATAGAAAATATGGTGGTACAGGATTGGGTTTAACTATTGTGAAAAAATTAATTAAAATTCTTGGAGGCAATATCCAACTTAAAAGTATTGTAGGCGAAGGTTCATCCTTTTACTTTTCGTTAGAATTCCCTGTTAGTACACTTCAGGAATCTCAATTAGAAGACAAACCTCTTGTAAAATATGACGCTTCTAAATTAATGAATAAAAAGATTCTTGTGGTTGAGGATAATAAAATCAATCAGATGATTACTAAGAAAATGCTCATTAGCAAAGGCATCACTTGTGAAATCATTGACAATGGCGAGGAAGCTATTGATGTATTAAAAAATAAAATATTTGACTTAGTACTTATGGATGTACACTTGCCTGGCATAAATGGCACCATCGCAACTGAAACCATACGATGCTTTAATAGTAAGACACCAATTATTGCACTAACTGCAATTTCATTGCTTGAAAATCGTGACTTATTATTGTCATTTGGCATGAACGATGTGATTACAAAACCGTTCATACCCGATGAATTTTATAGAATTATTGCTGAGCACATATAATCTAGTAGTATAAAATCAATTCCTTTATCAAGCTTCTTACTTTAGGCTCTGCATTTTTTGCAGCTTCAAGAACTTCATCGTGGGAAATAGTACCTATACTTTCTGCATCACCCATATCAGTAATTACTGAAATTCCAAAGGTTTCTAAGTCCATGTGACGCGCTACAATTACTTCTGGTACTGTTGACATTCCCACGCAATCTGCACCTAGGATTTTAACCATTTTGTATTCTGCAAGAGTTTCAAAAGTAGGTCCTTGCAACCCTAAATATATTCCCTCTTGGACTTCAATATTCAAGTCTTTTGCAATTTCAGTCGCTTTTGCAATCATTTTTCTCGAATAGGGTTCACTCATATTTACAAACCTTGGTCCAAAACGTTCGTCATTTTTTCCACGCAAAGGATGTTCTGGTGTCATATTGATGTGGTCTGTAATCATAACAATAGAACCCACTTTATAATTAGGATTTACACCACCAGAAGCATTAGAAACCACTAATTTTTCAACTCCTAAAAATTTCATTACTCGTACCGGAAAAGTAACCTCAGTCATCGAATAGCCTTCATAAAAATGAAAACGGCCTTGCATTGCTACTATTTTTTTATCTCCAATGGTCCCAAAAACCAATGCTCCTTTATGTCCCTGAACTGTTGAAACTGGAAAATTTATAATTTCATTATACGGTAACGTATACGCCACTTCCATTTCATCTGTAAAATTCCCTAATCCTGAACCTAAAATCACACCGTATTCTGGTGTAAAATCGATTTTCTCCTTAATCTGGTTAACGGTTTCTTGTACTTGTTCCCACATATTCTATAATTGTTTTATTAAATTTTTTTGTTTCTTCAACTGCATCAAAATCTTGACTTGAAAGAAAGTCACTTTGTATCGGTAAATAGAAAAGTTGCTCACTAGGCAATCTTCCTTTTAGTCGTACATAATCTTTTTCGGTAGTTACAATAATTTTGTTTTGAGCTACATTTTTAATTTCTAAAATGTCTTTTTCGTTAAAATTATGATGGTCTGGAAAAGACAAACAGACATCATTTGTATCTTTTAAATTGGCAAAAAACGGTTCTGGTTTTGCAATTCCTGCAATCAGCACTTTAGCAACTGATTGTATTTCAACCACCTGCTTTTTACTTTTTTCGTTGTACACAAAAGTGTCGTAGGTTACATAGGTAAAGTATACTTCTTGATCTGATACAACTTTTAATCGGCTTTTAATTTCTTTTTGTTCCTGGATCGAAAGATCTGCAGGACACTTCGTTACAATAATTACATTCGCCCTTTTAGCGCCACTTCTACTTTCACGTAAATTTCCAGTGGGTAGTATCCAATCATCTGAATACAAATCATCATAGGAAGTCAGTAAAATATAAAATCCTGCCTTAACCTTTCGGTGCTGAAAAGCATCATCGAGTAAGATCACTTCTGGGTTTTCGGGTTGCAAAAGTAGTTGTTCTATTCCATTTTTTCTATCTGCATCAACAGCTACCTGAATTTGTTTGAATTTTTCAAAAAACTGAAAAGGTTCGTCTCCCACAATTTCTGCATTGGTATTGGCTTGAGCCAAAATAAAACCTTTAGATTGTCTTTTATAACCTCGGCTTAATGTGGCTACTTTATATTGATCTGATAGCAACCGAATCAAATATTCGATTTGAGGTGTTTTTCCGGTTCCACCAACGCTAAGATTCCCAACAGCAATAACAGGCAAATCAAATGAGTACGATTTTAAAATCCCTGTATCGAAAAAAAAATTCCGCATACTCGTGATCAAACCATATAAAATGGAAAACGGAAACAGTAATTTTCGCAGTAAATTCATTTCACGAAAGTAGAATATTTTATTTTAAAGTTGATTTGTTTATTCGTTAATTTGTTTAGTAGAAAAAGCCGCTTTAAACCATCAATAAACCGCCTAATGAAAATCAAAGAAATAATTACTGTACTGGAAGAAATGGCACCTCTCGCTTACGCCGAAGACTTTGACAATGTGGGTTTATTGGTTGGAGATCAAGATACAGATGCGACAGGTATTTTAGTTTGTCACGATGCATTAGAGAATATAATTGACGAAGCCATTGCAAAAAATTGTAATCTGGTGGTTTGCTTTCATCCCATATTATTTTCAGGTTTAAAAAAAATAACAGGGAAAAACTATGTGGAACGCGCCATCATTAAAGCCATAAAAAATGATATTGCCATTTATGCCGTTCACACCGCTTTAGACAATCATCAAGAAGGTGTAAATAAAATATTTAGTGACGCACTTGGACTAATAAACACCCGAATCCTTATTCCGAAAGAACATTTTATTCGAAAATTAGTAACCTACACGAATCCTGAAAATGCAGAAACAGTACGCAATGCCTTGTTTGATGCTGGAGCGGGAACTATCGGGAATTATGAAAATTGCAGTTTCAATTCGAATGGTATTGGCACCTATAGGGGAAACGAGCAGAGTAATCCAGAAATAGGAGAACGATTTGAGTTTGTACAAGCTAACGAGATTAAAATCGAGGTCACTTTTGAGAAGCATCTCGAAAATAAAATCCTAAAAGCTTTATTTAAAAGTCATTTATATGAGGAAGTGGCTTATGAACTATATAATTTAGAAAACAAACACCAGAATATTGGTTTGGGAATGATCGGGGAATTACAAAACCCCATGAAGGAAAAAGATTTTCTACTTTACGTAAAAGAAAAAATGCACTGTGGCGGAATTCGTCATTCGAATTTTATAGGAAAGGACATCAAAAAAGTGGCTGTTTTAGGTGGAGCAGGAAGTTTTGCCATAAAAAATGCCATTCTAGCGGGCGCTGATGCTTATTTGACCGCCGATTTGAAGTATCATCAGTTTTATGAAGCCGAAAACCAACTGCTATTAGCCGATATTGGACATTTTGAAAGTGAACGCTATACAAAAAATTATATTGTTGAGTATCTTCGGAAAAAAATCCTTAATTTTGCAGTTATTTTATCAGAAGAAAATTCAAATCCAGTTAAGTACTTATAGAATATGGCGAATACGAAAGAATTAAGTGTTGAAGACAAGTTAAGAGCAATTTACGATTTACAGCTTATTGACTCTAGAATTGACGAAATCAGAAACGTAAGAGGAGAACTTCCTTTAGAAGTAGAAGATTTAGAAGATGAAGTGGCGGGTTTAAGCACACGTTCAGAAAAATTGAAAAGTGAACTTGAAGTTGTCGAAGATCTAATCAAAGTAAAAAAGAATGCAATTGATGAGCACAAAGAGGCTATCAAAAAATATACGAAACAACAAGAAACAGTTCGTAACAACAGAGAATTTAATTCGTTGACAAAAGAGGTTGAATTTCAAGAATTAGAGATTCAATTATCTGAGAAGCAAATTAAAGAAATGAAAGCTTCTATCGAACACAAGAAAGAAGTAATTGCAAATTCTAAAGAAAGATTAGAAGCAAAATCAAATCACTTAAAGCATAAAAAATCAGAATTGGATGCAATCATGGCAGAAACTGCTAAAGAAGAGGCATTCCTATCTGAGAAATCAATTGAGTACCAAAACTTAATCGAAGCAAGATTATTAGCTGCTTACACAAGAATTAGAACTAGTGTTCGCAATGGTTTAGCTGTAGTTTCTATTGAGAGAGGTGCATCTGCAGGATCGTTCTTTACGATTCCTCCACAGACACAAGTTGAAATTGCTTCTAGAAAAAAAATTATTACGGATGAACATTCCGGAAGAATATTAGTAGACAGCGTATTGGCTGAAGAAGAAAAAGAGAAAATGGAACAATTGTTTTCAAAATTCTAAATTCATTTGAGTCCCGATCCACATCGGGACTTTTTTTTATGAAAAAAATAATATATTTCATACTCACTAAATTCATTGGATTATACATTAACATCTTGAGTTTTGTATTTCCTAAAAAAGCTTCGCAATTAGCGTACGCTTTTTTTAGTGAACCTCGAGAAGGTAAATTATCTCAAAACGGGCTTCCTAAAATTCTACAAGAAGCAAAATCCGAGACCTTTCAACACAAAGAACATTCCTTTCAAACTTATTCATGGCAGGGAAATGATACCGTAATTCTTTTGGTTCATGGTTGGGAAAGTAATGCATCTCGCTGGGAAACTTTACTGCCATATTTAAAAAAATCTGGAAGTACTATCATTGCCATTGACGGCCCTGCACATGGATTGTCTAGCGGAAAAGAATTTAGTATTCCAAAATATGCAGAATTTATTGACATCGCTGTCGAAAAATTCAAACCTCAATACTTAATAGGTCATTCTATTGGTGGAAAAACTTGTTTGTACTACCAATCCGTTTATCAAAATGATGCCGTTCAAAAAATGGTTATTTTAGGATCTCCTAGCGATTTCAAAATTATCTTGAACAATTATGTTGCCTTATTAAGCTTGAATTCTAGAATCACAAAATCCTTAGAAGCGCATTACTTAAATAATTTCAACCTCCAGTTAGAACATTTTTCGGGTAAACTGTTTGCATCCAAAATAAATATAAAAGGACTAATAGCTCATGATGTTGACGATGCTGTAGTTTTATTTGAAGAAGGAAAAAAAATAGCGGCTGCTTGGAGAAATGCAATATTTATTGAAACTAAAGGTTTAGGGCACAGCATGCACGATGATGAATTATATAAAAAAGTATACCGATTTTTATTTGACTAATTTTAAAAAAAAATGTTTCGCAAAGATTCACAAAGGAAACACAAAGCAGCACGAAGTTTTTTATGATTTCTTGCAAAAAAAAATTACTTTATCTGCGTTACATTTTTGAACATCTTTGCGAAACAATACTTTTCAAATCAACTTTAAATAGTATCTAATTATCAAATTGATTACTTTTGCATCATGGAAGATAATCTAAAACGCCTCAATAAATTCATAGGAGAAACGGGATATTGCTCTCGACGAGAAGCTGATAAAATCATTGAAGAAGGTCGAGTTACCATCAATGGTGTTGTTCCAGAATTAGGTACGAAAGTTTCTCCACATGACGAAGTGCGTATTGATGGAAAACTGATTCGAGAAAAAAGAGAGCAATCTATTTATTTAGCTTTTAATAAACCTGTAGGAATTGAATGTACTACCAACTTAGAGGTTCGTGGCAATATTGTAGATTATATTAACTATCCGACTCGTATTTTTCCTATCGGTCGTTTAGACAAAGCATCTGAAGGGTTGATTTTTATGACAAATGACGGCAATATTGTCAATAAAATTCTTCGTGCTAGAAACAATCACGAAAAAGAATATACGGTAACGGTCAACAAATTGATTACCGATCGTTTTATCGAAAAAATGAGTAATGGAGTTCCTATTTTAGACACAGTCACTCGAAAATGTAAGGTAGAAAAAATAAGCTCGACCACATTCAAAATCATTTTAACACAAGGTTTAAACCGTCAAATTCGCAGAATGTGTGAGTATTTGGGTTATGACGTTATTGCTTTGAAGCGCATCCGAATTATCAATATATCGCTAGATATTCCTGTTGGCAGATTCCGTGATTTAACTGATGCCGAAATCAAAGAACTTAACGAACTCATTGAACCATCAAGCAAAACCGAGGAAGCCAGTTTACCAAAGCCTGAAAAAATTGAAGTTACTAGAAAAAGAACTGAATTTATAAAAAGAGACGATCCTCGTTTTAAGAAAAAGGGAGATTATTAAGTTAAAAAGACAAATAAATTGAATTGAAAAACCCAAGATGTAATTCTTGGGTTTTTCAATTTAATAATAATTATCTATTCAAAGTTTCGTAGTATAAAGCTTTTGATAAAAATGATTCTGATTGATAGCGACTAATCTCCTTTTCTCGTGAAAGTTCAATATATTGACCATCTAGATTATTTTGCAAAAAATATTCTCTTCTAACTTCATCATTAAAGTTCAGTCTTGATAAAAATATAGGATCTACTCCTTTGTTTACTGTAATATTGTAATTCGTAATAAGGTTTCCCCAATTCAAAAAACTGCACAAAAGTACCGTACCATAAAAATACCAAATCATTTGGTTGAAAAGATAGGCATTGGTTTTTTGATTTATAATTTTAAAAAAGGCAATAACCAATCCAACGATCGCTAAAATCAAGAAAGCAAACACACCTAATCTTTTATAGGTTAAACCAAAATAAGAAACATATTCTGAGTTTTTGATAATTGCAGATAGTATTAAAATCCCATTTAAAAAAATCCATATCTTAGCTAATTTTTTAAGATTTTGAGCTTTTACATCAAAATTAAATCCTCCTTTAAAATAGAATAAAATAACACAAATTGCCATTATGATTGAAAAAACAACAGCAGTAACTCTTTCGAGTGTATCAGAACTTAAGTTGGATTTTTCGACCACTTCAAAAAACTGTTCGTAATTATACGTTGTAATGAAAACCAAAAGGAGAATATTTAAAAGAAACAATGTAATCTCTCCACTTCTTCTTTCAAAATCAATATCCAAAAACGAAAATGAATTATGGTTTTGCGTTTTTGCTTCTTGCTTAAAATCACTGTCCAATACATCATTCTTTTCATAACAAATCTCAGGAATCCAATAATTCCAGAAAGTGAACGAAATGAAAAATCCTAAAGCGGTAATTACAAATGCTTGCCACACATCAATATCTAAATAATATCCTGCAAATAAAGACGAAAAATGATCGCTTCCAAAAGAATATACGATTAAAAATAACCCAAGAAATAGGATAGGAATAACAAAATAAGCAATCAGTTTTTTTGCAAAATCGTTATTGACTTTTCGCTTAGGAAGATATTGACTGAACATCAATATGCGACCTAACGAAGCGATTCCGTTGATCAACGCCAAAGGAAGAGCCTGCAACATTTTAAGTTTTGGTTTGTGAGTTTTGAATTGTAAAAATATAATTGACAAAGCCATTGCAAAAAATGATGAAAAATCACCGTACCAAGCAAAAGCAAAACAAGACAAAACCGATGCAACCACTAAAATCAGATGTAACCTTGTAGTAAATTTCTCTTGGAAGAAATAACATATTAAGACCGTTTGAATCATACCGAAAATGGCCCAATTGAGACCCAGATCTTCATTGTAAAAAAGCAGTGTAAAAATGAAACTGCTTGCTAAAATAAAATGTAGTTTTTTCATAATTTAAAATTTAAAAGTACTTTGTATTTCAAAGTAAAAAGTTAAAAAAAAGGATTATTTTGATTTGATTAATTTTTCAAGACTATTTAAGTGTGAAACAAAAGCAGCTCTACCCATATTGGTCACTCGATACGAGGTTTTTGGTTTTTTGCCAACAAACTCTTTTTTTATTTCAATGTATTCTGATTTCTCTAAAGCAGAAGAATGGCTGGCTAAATTTCCATCAGTGATATTCAATAAAGATTTCATTTCGGTAAAGTCGATCCAGTCGTTCACCATCAGAACAGACATAATGCCTAATCTGACCCGACTTTCAAAATCTTTATTTAATTTGTCAATGATTCCCATTTCTATTTGTATTTTTTGAACACAATTAATCCGTACAGGATATGCAAAATTCCAAAACCAATTGCCCAAAAAACAAGACCAAAACCAAGATAAAAAAGAGAAACACATCCTAAAACTATTTCACATGCACCAAGGTATCTAATATCTGAAAATGTATATTTTCCAGCATTTACTAAGGCTAATCCATAAAATAATAAGGTCACTGGAGCTAAAAAAGCAAATAAATGATGGTATAAAAGTGCTAAACAAAAAACGCCTCCAACTAATAAAGGCATGGCCAGATTCAATATCATTTTTTTTGTAGCACTAGTCCAAATAGGTAGATCAAACTTTTTACTTTTCCTTAATGTAAAAAACACACCCGAACTTAACGCTAACAGTAATATCACTACAGCAATAAAAATTAATTCGATTACTAATTCAAAACTATACGTCTTATGCAGACCATCAAAATAGGCAATGCCTTTACGCTCAAATAATTGATACACATAAAGGGATCCAGCCAATGCAAAGAAACCTGCGAAAACTCCAGAGAGGCCACTTAATGAAATAAATCTAGAAGAACGCTCCATCATGGAACGAATATGCGATAAATCTTCTTGAAGGTTTTGACTCATAATAAAAGTACTTTGAATAGCAAAGTTATTTATTAATTTTAGATTACAAAACAGAAAGGGAATTATTTTTTAATAAATATTTATTAAAAATAATTCCCTTTCTGTTGATAAGAAAAGATAGTTATAAAAGATTCGTTTGCTAAGAATCTATTTTAAGCCTGCTTCGAAACCTCTTTGAATCTCACCAATAGTAGAATCCCAGTCGTAAATTGTCTCTATGATAAAAAGCGTAGCAAATCCTAAGAAAAACATTAGTACATCTCTTTTTGAAATTTTCATTTTTATAGTATTTAATTATATGTTCAAATATATAAATTAATTGAATCAAACATCCAAAAAAGTAAGATTATAAACGTTAATAAATTAAAACCACCTCTTTCTTTTGAATAAATACACACCAAAAGCGGATAACAAAACCGATACTGAAATTACAATCCAGATCCCGTATCTATTGCTCTCTAAATCATTGGGCACATTCATTCCGTATAAACTAGCAATCAAGGTTGGAATCATCAGAATAATCGAAATCGAAGTCATTTGCTTCATAATCGTATTCATATTATTCGAAATCACAGAAGCATACGCATCCATTGTTCCCGTTAGTATGTCGCTGTAAATATTAGTAGTTTCCTGCGCTTGACGCAATTCAATTTCTACATCTTCCAGCAAATCCAAATCAAAATGTTCTTTTTGGGATTTTATATTCTTGATTCGTTGCAATAAAATATCATTCCCTTTCAATGAAGTCATAAAAAATACCAAGCATTTCTCAATTTGAAGCAGCGCTTGTAGTTCCTCATTCTTGATCGATTTTTCAAGATTATCCTCGGCCAATTTTATTTTTTGATTGACTTGCTTGAGGTATTTCAAAAACCAAACACTCGATGACAATAGTAGTTTCAATACTAAATCAAAATTATCTTTGATATTTATGTTTTTCCGATTGGTATAAATCACAAAATCTGTAAGCATTTCTGTTTGATGAAAACTAATGGTAATGCAAACTTCTCCTTTAAACACAACACCAACAGGAATGGTATGAAAGGGCAATTTTACATCGTTGCTTTTCACCGGAATTCGCATAATAATCAACGTCCAACCATTTTCAATTTCTATCCTTGGTCTTTCGTCAATGTCTTCGATATCGTTATAAAATGCTTCTGGAATTTGTAATTCTTCTAGTAAATATTTTTTCTCTGCTTCGGTAGGACATTCTATATTAATCCAGCAGTTTGGAGTCCATTCAGGAATGGCAAATAATCCGTTATTGTTTTTGTAAAAAGCTCTCATTTCAAAATTCTATAGGTTTAGGTATAGCCTCTTGAAAATAGTTCAAGTGCTATATTAGTTTAACATTTCCGAATAATAATCGTCCATTATCAATTTCTTTAAGTGTTGCAAAAGTATTCTTTAAAATAAGATACAAAGCATTAATTCTTTTATTTAAGTTCTTCTTAAGACAAAAAAAGCCTCAAATATAATTTAAGGCTTACTTTTCAAACAATTTATTTTATTTATTTCTTTTCATCTCTCTTGCTAGTAATGTATTTTTCAACAACATCGCAATCGTCATAGGACCTACTCCACCTGGAACTGGCGTAATAAAAGATGCTTTTTCACTAACCTGATCAAAATCGACATCACCCGTAATCACATACCCTTTTGCATTCGTTTCATCGGGAACGCGCGTAATACCAACGTCAATCACTACAACGCCCTCTTTTACCATATTTGCCTTTAAATAATTAGGAACACCCAAAGCGGTAATAATAATATCTGCCTGAACCGTAATTTCTTCAATATTTTTAGTGTAGCTGTGTGTAAGGGTAACAGTCGAATTCCCTGGAAAGCCTTTTCTACCCATCAAAATGCTCATTGGGCGACCCACAATATGACTGCGCCCAATAACAACAGTATGCTTTCCTTTGGTCTCTACGCCATAACGCTCTAGTAATTCTAAAATTCCGAAAGGTGTCGCAGGAATAAAGGTAGTCATGTCTAGTGCCATTTTTCCGAAGTTCTCCGGGTGAAATCCATCGACATCTTTACTAGGATCAACGGCCATCAATACTTTTTGCTCATCGATTTGCTCTGGAAGTGGTAATTGAACAATAAAACCATCAATTTCATCATTTTCATTCAGTTCCTTAATCTTTTTCAGCAATTCGATTTCAGTCGTCGTACTTGGCATTTTGACTAGTGTAGATTCAAAACCTACTCTTTCGCAGGCTTTTACTTTACTTCCCACATAGGTTAAACTGGCACCATCATTCCCTACTATAAGCGCTGCTAAATGGGGAACTTTCTCCCCTTTGTCTTTCATTTTTTGGACCTCAACAGCAATTTCGCTCTTGATATCTTCTGCTGTTTTTTTTCCGTCTAGTAGTTGCATTGTTGTTTGTTTAATATATTAAAGCCGAAAGTCTTAAAATCATTGCGACTTTAAGACTTTCTGTTTTTGACTCTTATTTATTTCATTCCTGGCATTCCGTTTGGCATTCCGCCTTTCATTCCGCCCATCATTTTCATGAGGTTTTTTCCTCCTGGACCCTGCATCATTTTCATCATCTTGCTCATCTGATCAAACTGTTTCATCAACTGATTTACTTGCTCAATTTTGGTTCCAGAACCTTTTGCAATTCTTGCCTTTCTTTTGACATCAATCAAAGCGGGCTTACTTCTTTCTATTGGCGTCATGGAATGGATAATAGCTTCAATGTGTTTGAAGGCATCGTCTTCAATCTCGACATCTTTCATTGCCTTTGAAGCACCAGGTATCATTCCTACCAAGTCTTTCATGTTACCCATTTTCTTTACTTGCTGAATTTGAGAAAGAAAATCATCAAAGCCAAATTCATTTTTAGCAATTTTCTTTTGAATTTTTCTAGCTTCTTCTTCATCAAATTGTTCTTGTGCTCTTTCTACCAAAGACACAACATCTCCCATTCCTAGGATTCTTTCGGCCATACGAATAGGATAGAACACATCAATTGCATCCATTTTTTCGCCAGTACCAACAAACTTGATTGGTTTGTTTACAATCGTTTTTATCGAAAGTGCCGCTCCACCACGAGTATCACCATCTAATTTTGTTAAGATTACCCCATCAAAATTCAACCTGTCATTAAAAGCTTTTGCTGTATTAACCGCATCTTGACCTGTCATTGCATCTACAACAAATAAGGTTTCATTTGGCTGAATCGCTTTATGAACGCGTTCAATCTCGTTCATCATCTCCTCATCTACGGCCAAACGACCTGCAGTATCCACGATGACAACATTAAATCCATTGGCCTTGGCATATTTGATTGCGTTTTGAGCAATTTCAACAGGATTCTTATTTTCTGGTTCTGAATAAACCTCAACACCTATAGAATCTCCTACTACATATAATTGCTGAATAGCAGCAGGACGGTAAATATCACATGCTACTAATAATGGTTTTTTGTTCTTTTTTGTCAAAAGATAATTAGCCAATTTTCCAGAAAAAGTCGTTTTTCCTGAACCTTGCAAACCAGACATTAAGATAACCGATGGATTACCAGAAAGATTAATTCCGGCTACATCACCACCCATCAATTCTGTCAATTCATCTTTTACTAACTTCACCAATAATTGTCCTGGTTGAAGCGTAGTTAATACATCCTGACCAATAGCTTTTTCTCTTACTTTAGTGGTAAAATCTTTGGCAATTTTAAAATTAACATCGGCGTCAAGCAAAGCGCGACGTACTTCCTTCAAGGTTTCTGCAACATTTACCTCAGTAATTTTTCCGTGACCTTTAAGAATATGAAAGGCTTTATCTAGTTTATCGCTTAAATTATCGAACATAGTATTGATTTATTTTGAGATGCAAAGATAAACTAATTAAGAAATTAGGCAATTAGATAATTCGAATATTGAAAGTGCATTTTCGGTTTTATTTTAACAAAAAAACGACCTCATTTTGAAGTCGTTTTATATTTCTTTTACATTCTTTCTGGTACATCAATACCTAGTAAATTAAATGATGCCGCAATCGTATCTGCCACTTTTTTAGACAATTGAACTCTGAAAATCTTTTTCTCTAAATCCTCTTCGCCTAAAATTGGGACTGCTTGGTAGAAAGAATTGTATTCTCGAACTAATTCATAGGTGAAATTAGCCAATAAAGCCGGACTGTAATGTTGCGCTGCATTCTGAATTACCTCAGGAAATAATTCCAATTGCTTGACCAATTCTTTTTCCTTTTCATGAAGCACTTTTACATCTGCTGTATTTAAATAATCAAAATTCGCTTTACGGATAATAGATTGAATTCTGGCGTACGTATATTGTATAAACGGCCCAGTATTTCCTGCAAAATCAACTGACTCTTCAGGATTAAATAGGATTCGTTTTTTAGGATCTACTTTCAGAATGTAATATTTTAAAGCTCCTAGACCAATTGTACTGTATAATTTTGATTTTTCCTCTGGAGAATAAGAGTCTAATTTTCCTAAATCTTCGGAAATTTTTTGTGCAGTATCCGTCATTTCTTGCATCAAATCATCGGCATCAACAACGGTTCCCTCACGACTTTTCATTTTACCCGATGGCAAATCTACCATACCGTAGGATAAGTGAAATAAGTTTTTAGACCAATCAAAACCTAATTTTTTCAAGATTAAAAACAACACTTTAAAATGGTAATCCTGTTCATTCCCTACCGTATACACCATTCCGCCCACATCCGGATAATCCTTTACACGTTGTATGGCCGTTCCAATATCCTGCGTCATATACACCGCAGTACCATCGGAGCGCAATACAATTTTACGATCCAAACCTTCATCAGTCAAATCAATCCATACCGAACCGTCCGGATCTTTCTCGAAAACGCCTTTATCCAAACCTATTTGCACCACATCTTTTCCTAACAAATAGGTATTACTTTCATAATAAAAAGCATCAAAATCGACACCTAAATTTTTATACGTGGTTGCAAAACCATCATAAACCCATTGATTCATGGTTTTCCAAAGCGATAGTACCGATTCATCACCAGATTCCCATTTAAATAACATTTCCTGAACTTCTTTACCAATCAAACTATACTTATTGAAATATAGATTCTTAAATAATATTTTTTTAGCTTTTCTTAAAATATCATTTTTTACTACTTCACTATTTGGATCGATTCCCTTTTCAATATATTTTTGAATTTCTTCCAGATAGAAATCTTTATATTCTTTTGAAGTAACTAATTTTTCAAAATCATTATAAACTTCTTCTGGAGTAGGATCGATGTCTAACCAAAGATCAAATTCTTTCTGAAATTCTTGTTCAAATTTCACGTAATAATTACCAACTAATTTATCTCCTTTTAAACCTGAAGATTCTGGCGTTTGTCCGTTTCCGAATTTTTGCCAAGCCAACATCGATTTGCAAATATGAATTCCTCTATCGTTAATGATTTGCGTTTTATATACTTTTTTCCCCGAAGCTTTGATAATTTCAGCCACAGAATATCCTAAAAGATTATTACGAACGTGCCCAAGATGCAACGGTTTATTAGTATTAGGAGAAGAATACTCAACCATAACTGCTTTGTCATTCACCGAAGGTGTAACAAAACCAAAAGCAGCATCGTCTTTTATCGTTTTAAAGTAATCCAAATAATACACATCAGAAATAACAATATTCAAAAAGCCAGAAACTACATTAAAACGACTTACCGTCGCAACGTTTTCAACTAGATAGTTCCCTATTTTAGTTCCTAATTCTACTGGGTTGCTTTTTACAACTTTCAACAACGGAAAAATAACCATTGTGATATCGCCTTCAAATTCTTTACGCGTAGTTTGAAACTCTATTTTATCAATAGTGACGTCAAATAAAACGTGTATTGCTTTTTCAATTGCGGGTTTCAGCATTTGTTGTAATGTCATTTTGTGTTTTTATTTTAAGATTGCAAAGATAGTCATATTGCAGGAATTTGGAAAATTGGAAATTGAGATAATTTACACCTGTAAATGAAGTAATTATACCACATCAAGAGCGGTTTTTACGAATTATTTAATAATTGCTGTAACAATTTCCTGCCTCAACAGTCTATTACGTACCAATTCATCACTGGGTATTTGTTAAAATATGTTAAACAGTATTAAAAAAGGTATTATGTTTAGCATAGTATCATATAAAACAATATATTTGCACCATCAATCATTTAAATCAAATCAATCATGAAATTAAAATTAATTTTAATCTGCTTTATCGGAACGTTGTTTTCGATGCAGGCACAAACTTCGGTCAAACCGGTAATCCTGGAGAATTCTGGAATGATATCTGGAAAAATAATCGACAAAAAAACAAATGAACCCTTACCGTATGTCAATATTGTAATAAAGGAAAACAGCAAAGTAGTAACTGGTGGCATCACATCTGACAAAGGTACTTTTCAAATAAAAAATTTAGCCGTAAAAGATTATACTATTGAAATTCAATTTATTGGATACAAAACAATTTCACAGAACGCTAAACTAACCGAAAACAGCAACCTCAACTTGAATACTATTGCACTCGAAGAAGATGCCATTCAACTTAAAGGAGTTGAAATTGTAAGCGAAAAATCTTCCATCGAACAAAAAATTGATCGTAAAGTGATCAATGTTGGAAAAGATCTTATTTCTGCTGGCGCAACTGCCTCAGAAATCATGAACAATATCCCATCTGTAAACGTAGATCAAGACGGAAAATTATCATTGCGCGGTAATGAAAACGTGCGAGTTCTAATTGATGGCCGTCCCAGCAACATTGAGGCTTCTCAGTTGTTAAAGCAAATTCCATCAGCTTCTATCAAAAAAATCGAATTGATTACCAATCCTAGTGCCAAATACAATCCAGAAGGAATGTCAGGAATTATTAATATTGTCTTACATAAAAACGCTACCGATGGGTTTAATGCAAGCATCAATACTGGTTTAACATTTGCAAGAACTCCTAAAATTAGTAATTCAACCAATATGAACTACCGTACTGGGAAAGTCAACTTTTTTTCTACCTATGGTAATAATTTTGGAAAAAAGTTCAATGAAGGCCTTATTACAAGATTAGATGACGATTCTAAACAACTATTTGACATCCGAAATAACGACAAATCACACTTGTTAAAATTTGGAATAGATTATTATATCAATGATAAAAATACGCTCTCTGTTTATACCAATCAAAACAAAGTGAACGGTGATAACCATGTAGATGTGAACATTATGAATCCCGATGCTAATGATAATATCGTTCAAAAATCTAATTATATATCCGATAACAATGACGGAACGTACAATTTAGCTTTCAAACATTTGACTAAAAAAGAAGGCGAAACATTAGATTTAGAAATCAATCACAGTATATATTCAGAAAAACAAAAAGGTTACTTTCAGACCCTTTTTAATGATCCCAACTTCACAAATAGTAACTATACCGATCAACTTATTGACAAAAGACAAAACTCAACCATTAATTTAGATTATATAAATCCACTGAGTGAAAAATCAAAATTAGAGCTTGGTGCTGAAAGCAGAATCATTCGTACGGACAACAACTACGATACCAGTAATAGCTCTTTGTCCAACTCTCTTTATACGTATGACTTAGACATTCATTCTGCTTATATTACTTTTGGACAAAAATTCACAAAAATAGGATATCAGCTTGGCGGTCGTTTTGAAAGCTACAATGTACGCGCAATACTGAATGGCGCAAAGGCATTCAACGATGATTATATAACTGTTTATCCATCTGCCTCTATGACTTTTTCTCCAAACGAAAAAAATCAATTTCAAATGAGTTATAGTCGTCGTGTAGATCGACCAGGATTAGAACAAACTAAACCGATTCGTGAGTTTAGTACTCCAAGGGTAACTTCTGTTGGAAATCCCGAATTAGAGCCTCAATTTACGAATTCATTAGAATTAAATTATACTAAAACCATCAAAAAAGGAACTATTACCACAGGCGTTTTTGTACGATCAATAAACAATGAAATCAACAGAATCATTTATCCTGATCCTCAAAATACAGAAAACCAAATTCTAAGTTTTGACAATTTTGATACTAATACTTCATTTGGTTTTGAAATATCTTCCAATTACAAAATTACAAAATGGTGGGACATTCAACCTGCGATAGATTTTTCTAGTATCAAACAAAAGGGATTAATTTCTGTACAAAATACCAACACCAATTCTTTTGATTTAGTGCGTAAAGAAGTAAATGCAGAAGCCTTCAACGCCCGTATAAATAGTAATTTTAAAGCAACTAAAAACCTACGTTTCTTATTGTTTGGTTTTTACAGATCTGGTGTGGACGGAATACAATTTAACGGAAAAGAAATGTATAAAATAGATGCGTGAGGACGTTATTCATTTTTAAATGATAAAGCTACAGTTAGTATTCGTTTCAACGATGTATTTAACACCATGAAAGCTGGTTTTGATGGTGCAAATCCGTATCCGCTTCGAGGACAATTTACATGGGAAAGCCAATCTGTTTACTTAGGTTTTAATTATATGTTTGGAGCGGGGAAAAGCAAAAGTCTGCAACGCAAACAAAGAGATAACGACACCAATAAAGGTAGCGGAGGATTGTTTTAAAAATAAATTATTGAATTTGTTATAGTAGTTAATTACCAAAAGAAAACCCCGGAGTTTGCCAACTTCGGGGTTTTTCGATTTGAAAATATTTTTTTAATCTAGAGTACTTTTTACCATTTTATAATGGCACTTCCCCAGGTAAAACCACTACCAAATGCAGCCAAAACAACCGTATCTCCTGATTTTATTTTTCCTTGCTCCCATGCTTCAGTCAATGCAATTGGAATAGAAGCTGCGGTAGTATTTCCGTATTTTTGAATGTTATTGTACACTTGATCGTCTGTCAAATTGAATTTCTTTTGGATAAACTGTGAAATACGTAAGTTCGCTTGATGCGGAATCAACATATCAATATCAGATACCTGTAAATTATTAGCTTGCAAACCTTCATTGATTACTTCACTAAAACGAACGACTGCGTTTTTGAATACGAACTGTCCGTTCATGTAGGGAAAATAACTTTCATCATCTGGATCATTGTCTGCCAAAATATCTGTAATCCAACGGCCTCCCATTCCTGGAGCTTTTACAATTAATTCCTCGGCATGTTGCCCTTCAGAATGTAAATGTGTCGATAAAATCCCTTTGGTCAGATCTTCTTCTCTACTCAAAATAGCCGCTCCTGCACCATCACCAAAAATCACTGAAACACCACGTCCGCGGGTAGTCATGTCTAATCCTGTGGAGTGTACTTCAGATCCAATAACCAATATGTTTTTATACATACCCGTTTTAATATATTGATCAGCCACTGAGATTGCGTATATAAATCCAGAACATTGATTTCTTACATCTAACGCACCAACTGTTTTTAATCCTAAATCGCGTTGTACTAAAACTCCTGGACCTGGAAAATAATAATCAGGGCTAAGGGTAGCAAAAACAACAAAATCGATATCGTCTTTTGCAATTCCAGCACGCTCAATAGCGATTTCAGCAGCTTTCACTCCCATTGAGGTAGTGGTATCTTCTCCTTTTATAATGTGGCGTCGTTCTTGAATCCCGGTACGCTCTTGAATCCATTCATCATTGGTATCTATAATTTTTGACAAATCCTCATTTGTCACTACGTTTTCGGGAACATAATAACCCAATCCCGCTATTTTTGAATGGTACATACTATTGTTATTTTATTAAAATCAGATTGCAAATTTAAAACATACTCTAAAATAAGAGGCACTAAATTACCACTTTTTTAGCAATTTACAATTTTTTACCATTTTGCAATACTTTATATCAGTTCGAAACAAAAGAATAAACTACTGTGTTATAAAAATAATTCTGTCCCAACCAGCGGAAAACAGATCAAAAGTTAAAAAAAAAGTAAATGTTTTCAAATGTAACTAAGTTGCTTTATTTTAGTACCCTTATACCAACCCTTAATGCTAATTTAAAATCATTCAAATTATGAAATTGAAGATCTCATTGTTTTTCCTTCTTGGACTGAGTCTAACCAGTTTTGCGCAAGAAAACCTTTCCTACCAAAAACCTTCTGCATCTATACTAGAACTGGCAGATTATGAAAGAGCGCCTTCGGTATCGATGGATACCAAAAAAGAATATATGTTGTTGACCTACAGAAATACTTATAAGTCACTCGACGATTTGAATCAAGATGAATTGCGTTTGGGCGGATTGCGTATCAACCCAATCACCAATATTTCTAGCGCTGTAACCTACGTGAACAACTTAAAGCTCCGCAAAATAAAAGATAGCAACGAGATGCAAGTTGCTGGATTGCCAGAAAACCCTCGCATCAGTAACATTGCTTGGTCGCCAGATGATACTAAAATATCCTTTTCGCACACGACTGCAACTGGTGTTGAACTTTGGGTGATTGAAGTGGCTTCGGCGAAAGCCAAAAAATTGACCGAGGCTATGGTCAATGCCAATATCGGAAATCCGTTTAGTTGGTTGAACGACAACGCCACTATTTTAGTGAAAATGCTTCCTAAAAACAGAGCGACTTTATTGGATGCAAAAAAAGATTTACCAACTGGACCGATTATTTCGAATGCTGATGGTGCCAAATCTCAAAACAGAACCTACCCTGACATGTTGAAAAACAAGAACGACGAGGTTAACTTTGAGAATATCATGACTTCTGAATTATATAAAGTAACGCTAGATGGCACTGCAACTTTATTCAAAAAAGCAGATATGTATGCGGGGGAAAGCTTCTCGCCTGATGGTAATTACATTATGTTGACCACCATTAAAAAACCATTCTCCTATATCGTTCCTTTGAGTCGATTCCCTTCAAAATCGGTGATTTGTGATAAAAACGGACAAGAAATCAAAGTAGTCAATGAAGTACCGCTAACTGAAATTATCCCAAAAGGTTTTATGGCAGTTCGAAAAGGCAAAAGAAACATGAGCTGGAGATCAGATAAACCAGCGACTTTAGTTTATGCCGAAGCTTTAGATGGCGGAGATCCTGCAACTAAAGTAGATTTTAGAGACGAAGTTTTTCTTTGGAACGCACCGTTTGATGCCGCAGCAACTACATTGGTAAAAACACCACAACGCTATTCAGGGATCATTTGGGGAAATGACAATACTGCTATCGTATCAGATGAATGGTATGACACTAGAAATACAAAAACGTATTTGGTAAACCCATCAAATCCGAGTCAAACTCCAAAAGTAATTTTCGACAGAAACTCCCAAGATGTGTATTCCGATCCTGGAAATTTTGAAACTAGAAGAAACCAATACAACCGCTATGTTTTAGCGATCGAAAATAACAATGCCTATTTAATTGGACAAGGATTTACAAAAAATGGACAATTTCCGTTTATAAGCGAATTCAATTTAAAAACAGCACAAGCAAAACGTTTGTATACTTCGACATACACCGATAAAAAAGAAGATGTAATAGAAATTGAGGACTTCAAGAAAGGAACTGTTTTGGTACAAATTCAATCTAAGAACGAATATCCGAATTATTACTTGAGAAACATTTTCCAAAAAAACAAATTAACCCCGATAACCACATTCAAAAATCCGTTTGAAAGCATCAAAAACGTGAGCAAAGAAGTGATTAAATACAAACGTAAAGATGGTGTAGAGTTATCTGGAACCTTATATTTACCAGTTGGATATGATAAGGCCAAAAAAGAAAAAATGCCTTTGTTGATTTGGGCGTACCCAGCAGAATACAAAGACAAGAATTCTGCAGGGCAGAGTACGCAAAACCCAAATGAATTCACGTTTCCGAATTATGGTTCGTTTGTGTATTGGGTAACCAAGGGCTATGTTGTACTGGATGACGCTGCTTTTCCTATTATCGGCGAAGGAACAACAGAACCAAACGATAATTTTATAACGCAATTAGTTGATAATGCCGAAGCAGCGATAAATGCAGTAGATGCTCTGGGTTACATCAACAGAAAAAAAGTAGCCGTTGGTGGTCACTCGTATGGTGCGTTTATGACGGCTAATTTATTGACACATTCTAACCTTTTTGCATGCGGAATCGCTCGAAGTGGTGCCTACAATAGAACGTTGACTCCTTTTGGTTTTCAAAGCGAACAACGTAATTACTGGGAAACTCCTGAAGTGTACAATACCATGTCGCCATTTATGAATGCGGACAAAATGAAAACGCCAATGCTTTTAGTGCACGGTGAAGCTGATAATAATCCCGGAACTTTTACCTTGCAAACAGAACGTTATTTTCAAGCACTAAAAGGTTTAGGTGCTCCTGCACGTATGGTAATTCTACCAAAAGAAGCGCACGGTTATGTAACCAAAGAAAATATTTTACACTTGCTTTGGGAACAAGATCAGTTCTTAGAAAAATATTTGAAGAATTAAAGCTTTAGTTAGTGAGTAGTTAATTAGTAAGTAGTGAGTAGTCTCTCGTGACAAGTGAGTATTCCATCGTCCATAGTGATTAGTTTTTAGTTATTGCTAATTAATTATCAAGTGATTTAGAAGTTAAAGCAAAACCCCAAAATCGGACTGATTTTGGGGTTTTGCTTTTATAGCTATTTTGAACAAGTAATGACTGAACACTAAATACTATTAACTGAACACTTATTTTCAGGATAACATCAAAAACACCTCTTGGTTGAGTTCTAATTCCGTGTCATGGTCAAAGAAAATAGCTCTTCTTTCAAAAGCGGCTTTGACTAAATAATGACTTCCTTTAAAATAGCATTGCTTTACTACTGCTTTCATAATGGCGTTATCTACCACTCGCAATTGATGCGGACGCAACAAAAGCACTTCATCTTCATCGTCTTCTAAATCTATTAATTGCGATAATTTCAGCTCATTGACCTCTCCAAAAAGAGAGGCAACATATTTATTAGAAGGATTTTCGTAGATCGTTTTTGAATCGCCTTTGGCAACAATTTTTCCGTTTTGAATCACAATGGTTTCATCCGAAAAAGACAAGGCATCGGTACTGTCATGGGTGGCGATAATACAAGTAATTCCTTTTTTCTTCAAGTAGGCAAACAAATTGCGTCGTAACGCATTTTTTCTAAAATTATCAATGTGACTAAAGGGCTCATCCAACAACAAAATTTCTGGCTCCAACGCAAGAACTTTAGCCAAAGCTACTCTTTGCTGTTGTCCACCGCTCAGATCTTTTGCTTTTACCTTAGCATACTCCGTCATTTCAACCATTTCTAACAACTTTTGAATTCTAAGTTTCTTGATGGGTAAAAATGAATTCGATAAAAACTTCCCCACATTTTCCTCTACAGTTGTGTACGGCATTAAATCAAAATCTTGAGCTAAGTACTTGATGTAATCTACCCCAGGGATTAGGTTGTATTTTGGTCCTAAAATGGGTTTTTCATTGTACGTTAAGGCACCACTATTTAAATCATATAATCCATAAATAAGCTTGAGCAAGGTGCTTTTTCCGCAGCCGCTCTCCCCTATTAGTGCAATGTTTTGACCGCTCTCTATTGTACAATTTATATTTTCAATAACAGGCTTATCAGTGTAAGCAAACGTTATGTCTTTAATCTCTAGCATCATCTGTATTTAAAGCTGCAAATTTACAATGTTTATTCAAATTTAGGCACAAAAAAAGGCTGCTTCTTAACGAAACAGCCCTTGTTTTTAAAGTACTTTTTGCTTAGTTTTTCACTTCAGCTTCAGCATCTTTTTTCATTTTTTCGTTTGCAGTAATTGCAAATTCCACACGACGGTTCATTGTTCTACCTTCAACTGTTTCATTAGAAGCAATTGGGTCAGCAATTCCTAAACCAGTTACTTGAAATCTGCTAGAAGCAACTCCTTTACTGTTCAAATAGTTTTTTACTGAAGCCGCTCTTTCTCCTGAAAGTTTCAAGTTATAATCTGCTGGACCTGTACTATCTGTGTACCCATAAATAGTGATATCTGTATCTGGATATTCCTTAAAAACAGGAACTAATTTATCTAAATTTGCTTTTGCAGTAGAAGTCAAAGACGATTTATTGGTATTAAAACGCACTGCATTTTCATTTAATACTAATTTAATTCCTTCTCCTACACGCACCACCTCAGCTCCTGGAAGTACGGCATCAATTTCTCTAGCTTGCTTGTCCATTTTGTTACCAATAACTCCACCGGCAACACCACCAATAACACCACCTAAAACAGCTCCTACTGCACCATTACCGCCTTTACCAAGATTGTTCCCAAGAACTCCTCCTAATACCGCTCCTGCAACAGCACCTATTCCTGCTCCTCTTTGCGTTTTATTTGTATTTTTTACTGCTTCACAACTTGTGAATATTGATCCTATAACCATTATTGTTGCCATTGCAACTATTGAAATCTTTTTCATATCTAAATATTATTTAATTAGTTTGCTTTTTGAAATTGGTATACTACATCAATTGTTTTTCCTTCCACTATCCCTTTGTCAAGTAATTGAAAAGAAGTCTCTGTTTGATTAGCTACATTTAAGACATATCCGTCTCTAACTTTTCTTGCTTTTTCTCCAGCATTAAGTACTTTTAAAACAAACTGACCTTGCTTATTTACAAACCAAGTAATTGGTGAACTAAATGAGGTGCAATCTGCGCTTGCTAAAGACATTGTCCCTTTATTGTTATTTGAAACTAATTTCCAGTTACTACCTACAAAACATTGAGAATCTGCAAGGTCAAAAGAGTTTACTTTAATGTATTGTGATCCCGGATAAGTTACTGAACTAATCGTCCAGTTCCCTTTCATTGCTACTTGAACTTTATTATCTGTATTTGTACCAGTTACTGTTTTTGACTTACAAGCAAAAACCAGCACTGCTAACGTGCAAAGTAAAATTATTTTTCTCATTTTCTTAAATTTTAATGAATTAATACTTACACAAATGTACAAAGGAACCCAATCTAATTGTTTCAGAATTTTATCAAATTGTATCATAATTTACACTTACGACAATTTGTCACTTCCATTACAATTGGTATTCTATTTGAAGACTCAATAGCATTAAAATAAACTTAAAACACAAAATATGACAACAGGTAAAATTAATGTTTCGGTAGAAAACATCTTTCCCTTAATCAAGAAATTTTTATACAGTGATCACGAAATTTTCTTGAGAGAATTGATTTCGAATGGTACTGATGCCACTCTAAAATTAAAACACCTTACCAGCATTGGCGAAGCCAAAGTAGAGTACGGAAACCCAATTATCGAAATCAAAGTCGATAAAGAAGGTAAAAAAATTCACATCATTGACCAAGGTCTCGGTATGACAGCAGATGAGGTTGAAAAATATATCAACCAAGTGGCTTTTTCTGGAGCTGAGGAATTTTTAGACAAATACAAAGATTCTGCTAAAGATTCTGGAATTATCGGGCATTTTGGTCTTGGTTTCTATTCTGCTTTTATGGTAGCTGAAAAAGTAGAAATCATCACTAAATCATTCAAAGACGAACCAGCTGCACACTGGACTTGCGACGGAAGCCCAGAATTCACATTAGAACCAGCCGACAAAACCACTCGTGGTACTGAAATCATTTTGCACATCGCCGAAGATTCACTGGAGTTTTTAGAAGATTCAAAAATCAAAGGATTACTAAATAAGTACAATAAGTTCATGCCTATTCCAATTAAATTTGGAACCAAAACTGAAAAAATTGAACAAAAAAAGGGCGAAGAAGTTGCTGCTGAAGATGTAGAAAAAACCTTTACAGAAGTAGAAGTTGATAACATCATCAACAACCCAAATCCAGCTTGGACCAAGCAACCAACGGATTTAACTCCAGAAGATTACAAAACATTCTACCACGAGTTGTACCCTATGCAATTTGAGGAGCCGTTGTTTCACATACACTTAAACGTAGATTACCCGTTTAACTTAACTGGTATTTTATATTTCCCAAAATTAGGATCTGATTTACAAATTCAGAAAGATAAAATTCAGTTGTACCAAAACCAAGTGTATGTAACGGATAACGTAGAAGGAATTGTTCCGGAATTCTTGATGATGTTGAAAGGTGTGGTCGATTCTCCAGATATTCCATTAAACGTATCGCGTTCAGGCTTGCAAGCCGATGCTGCCGTTAAAAAAATATCGAACTACATCACCCGTAAAGTTGCAGACAAATTAAAATCATTATTCACTGAAAGTCGTGAAGATTTTGAGCAAAAATGGAACGATATCAAAATCGTTTTAGAGTACGGAATGCTATCTGAAGATAAATTCTACGAAAAAGCAGGTGCGTTTGTTTTATACCCAACAGTTGACGATAAATATTTTACTTTAGAAGAATTAAAAGAAAATCTTGCTGCGAACCAAACCGACAAAGACGGAAAATTAGTCGTGCTTTACGCAGGAAATAAAGAAGCGCAGCACTCGTATATCGAAATAGCAAAAGAAAAAGGCTATGAAGTATTATTGCTAGACTCTCCTATTATTTCGCACTTGATTCAAAAAATTGAAGGTGATAACAGCAACCTGACTTTTGTACGTGTCGATTCAGATCATATCGATAATTTGATCAAAAAAGAGGAAACTACGATTTCTAAATTATCCGAGGAAGAACAAACCAAATTGAAAACGGTTCTAGAAACCATAGTTCCAAAACAAACCTACAGTGTGCAATTGGAAGCGTTAGACAGCAACTCAGCGCCATTCATTATAACGCAACCAGAATTCATGCGCCGTATGAAAGAAATGAGCCAAAGCGGCGGTGGCGGAATGTTTGGAATGGGCAATATGCCAGAAATGTACAATTTAGTGGTAAACACCAACTCTGAATTGGCAACAAGCATCCTGAACAACAAAGACAAAGATGCTCAGGAAAGTTTGGTAAAACAAGCGCTTGACTTGGCTAAACTTTCTCAAAACCTATTGAAAGGTGAAGCCTTAACAGCATTTGTAAAAAGAAGTTTCGAGTTGATAAAATAAATATTATATTTTTAGATTTTTAGACTAAACCTGCAAGCGACCCCGAAGTATCGGGACTTGCAGGTTTTTTTTTGGAGCAGATCAGCCATTTTCAGCAGGCGTTTATTCCCGCTATACGCTATAATCTTTGCTTTTGGCTGTCGCCACCGCAAAGGATTTTCACTGCTATCGGGGCTATTTGAGACGGATAATTTTTTCGAGATAACAGTATCAAAACTACTCAAAACAAAACTATAACGCTGTTTGGACATCAATATAAAGCACATACTTAAAAAGCAGAACTAATTTGAGCTACATAAAAAGAATTATTGGGTCATAATAGCAATAAAACTACCGAAATTTACACCCACGTAAGTACGAAAAATCCGCAACAAATAAAAAGTCCGTTTGATGATTTATAAAATAAATATACTACATTTGAAAATAAATAAAACTGACTCTTGTCAGACAAAGCCACCCAATATTGGGGTGATAGGTCTGATTTTGTCAGACGTATATACAAGTTAGGCTCGATTGTTCCGCTAACGAGACGCAACCGACTTTAATCTAGTGTTTTAGTACGGAAAAACATAATGAAACAGAAACTGAGCTGACCGAAATCGGAACCGAAAATCGATATTTAATTGTTGCGGACTAACAAACGTAAATCGCTTTACGGAAAACCGAAAGCGGAATTTTTTTGTCGATTTTTTTTGAGGTTTAATTGTCGATTTCTAAACTTTGAATTTAAAAAAAGTAGAAACTAATTGAAGCGGAAATCAGATGGCGGAAAAACTTTCGCAATTGGAATCGACAATTGGAATGTCAATTCATTCGTGTTCAGCGTGCGTGTCACAACCCAGCCTAACACACGCTACAAGCAATTTGGGTATTTGGCTTAATTTAAATATGGTTTTGTATTTGGATGATTTGGCAAATCCGAAGAATAGGCTTAATTTAGTCCCAAACTGCTTGTAGCGCGGGAACGTCAAACTGTCTAATAACCTCCTTTTCCCCTGTTAGATAATTTGTACAAAAAACCGTTCAAATAATTTGCATAACTCGTTGGTTTTATGTATATTTAAGAATGAAATTCATCAACGGAACTAACAGAAACCAACTC
>NZ_JBLVPU010000024.1:0-52142 GCF_048286735.1 Flavobacterium frigidum
AAATAAAAGCATTTAGATCTCAATTCAGAGGAGTTAGAAATATAGAATTCTTCCTTTTTAGACTAACTAATATTTATGCTTAATTTTTGCTTCCCCACAGGTTTTGGGATTGATCCTAAAATCGGGATAAACTTCTCGCCCTAACTCCACAAAAAAAGCCCAAACTTTCGTTTGGGCTTTTTGTGCGGATAATAGGACTCGAACCTACACGCCTTGCGGCACCAGATCCTAAGTCTGGCATGTCTACCAATTTCACCATATCCGCGCAATTGTGGGTGCAAAGATACACTTAACTTCTTATTTTCAAAACAATTTTGATAAAAAATATTCATACTCTTTTTGTACTTTTGAACATACAAACAAAATTCACCTAATGGAAAATATTAAAGCATACGTTCAAGAACACAAAGATCGCTTTATCAACGAGTTAATCGAATTACTAAAAATTCCATCTGTAAGTGCCGACACCGCCTACTCACATGATGTTTTTGAAACTGCCGATGCCGTAAAAGCCAGTTTGGAGAAAGCCGGCTGCGATCTAGTCGAAATTTGCGACACACCAGGCTACCCAATCGTGTATGCCGAAAAAATCATCGACCCTAACTTACCTACCGTTTTAGTGTACGGACATTATGATGTACAACCACCAGATCCATTGGAACTTTGGACTTCACCCCCATTTGAACCCGTAATCAAAAAAACCGACATTCATCCCGAAGGCGCTATTTTTGCCCGTGGATCGTGTGATGACAAGGGTCAAATGTACATGCACGTAAAAGCATTAGAATATATGGTTCAATCCAACACTTTACCTTGCAACGTGAAGTTTATGATTGAAGGCGAGGAAGAAATTGGCTCTAAAAGTTTGAGCTGGTTTGTAGAACGGAACCAAGAAAAACTAAAAAACGATGTAATTTTAATTTCAGATACCGGAATGATTTCGAATCAGCAACCGTCTATCACCACTGGTTTACGTGGATTAAGCTACGTAGAAGTTGAAGTTACAGGTCCAAACCGCGACTTACATTCCGGATTGTACGGAGGCGCCGTTGCGAATCCTATCAATGTGTTGGCCAAAATGATTGCTTCGCTTCATGATGAAAACAACCACATTACCATTCCTGGTTTCTATGATAATGTAGAAGAACTATCTACGGAGGAAAGAGCCGAAATGGCCAAAGCGCCTTTTAGCCTTGAAAACTATAAGAAAGCACTCGACTTAAACGACATTTATGGCGAAAAAGGCTATGTAACGAACGAAAGAAATTCCATTCGGCCTACCTTAGACGTCAACGGAATCTGGGGTGGCTACACCGGCGAAGGCGCAAAAACTGTCATTGCGAGCAAAGCGTTCGCCAAAATCTCGATGCGTTTGGTTCCGAATCAAGATTGGGAGCACATCACTGAATTGTTCACTAAACATTTCACCAGCATTGCCCCTGCAGGCGTAACCGTACTCGTAAAACCGCATCATGGCGGGCAAGGCTACGTAACCCCAATAGACAGCATTGGGTACAAAGCCGCAAACATGGCGTATACCGAAACTTTTGGCGTACCAGCCATTCCAGTGCGTTCCGGAGGAAGTATTCCTATTGTAGCGTTATTCGAAAAAGAACTAAAAAGCAAAACTATCCTCATGGGATTTGGTCTCGACAGCGATGCCATTCACTCGCCAAACGAACACTTCGGTATCTTCAATTACCTCAAAGGAATCGAAACCATCCCGTTGTTTTACAAATATTTCGTGGAGCTGTCCAAATAAATTCCTTTCATTACATACTAAATCCGCTCTAAACAGGGCGGATTTTTTTTGGGCGTTCCCCGCCGAAAATAGCGGGTCAGGCTGTCCGTTCTCAATCTTTTTATCCGCCGAAAAGGCGGATAAAAAGGATTTCCACTTCCATCCTTAACGCAAACTATTGCTCGTTGATAGATTTCTTAAAGGAGACAAGATAGTTTTAGTTGTAGAAAAATTGTGGAAATACTTTATTTTAAATCCAATAGAAACCCAAAAGCAATAAGAACTAAGCTTGCAAGTGGTCCTGAAAAGATGCACATCAACAAGGTTTGGCCGTCTCCGTAACATGCCAAATCCACACCAAGCAAAGTAATTAATAAAACAGTATTTGATAAGGTATATATGATCAAAGAATAAAATCTAAAATTACGTTTAACTTCACTCTCAGTCTTTAGCAAAATATTGTCCAACCTATAGCCATAGAAAACCATCATTCCAATTACCGTTACTGCTGAAAACCAAAGAACAATTAAATAGCCAGTTTCACAGTTACTAGTGATTTTTTCCAAGCCCATTGCCGCGAGAAGACCAGGAAACAATGTCCAAGTTGGAAAAATTGGTATCAATGACCATAGCGCATTAATAAAGCTATATTTTGTAAATCTAAAATCCATAGAAAGTATATTAGTAATGTTTGGTGGATGTTTAAAATTTCTCAATCGATTCGAGAAATTCTAAGTGATGGCTACAAAACATTAGTTGATAAAAACTAAAATCAGTCACCTGAGAATCTCCATTTTAAGATTTTTATGAATTTATAGATGTTTTTCCAAAGCTTGACGTTCTCTTCTTACAAAAATTTCGGAAGTAAATTAAGAATAGTATTAAGATACATCCAAAGCGATAGCAAAAAAGGTGAAGCAAATCATCCCAAATTTAAAACCAAACACATATTAAGTCTAATACCCTATTTGATTAAAGCAATAATTGGCTTTACCTTTCTTACGTTTTATTCGTAGTTTTTAATTGTTACCAATAATTCAGCTTTATGATTATAAATTTCGTCTATAGAAGATATTTGTTTTTTCTCTCCATTATCTTTTCCGTTGTTGAAAAGTTCAATATATTTATTAGATGAATTAAAATGTAAACGACAAATAGGTTTTCTATTGTTATCGTCTAATAATATCCCAAAATACGATTGTGTATCTCTAAATGCAATTCTTGATGCGGGCAATATTTCTCTTAGAATTGCTTTAATTATCTGAGAGCCTTCAATTTCTTCTTCAGTTGTTATAAATTTTGGTGTTTCGGCATTATTATCTATTGCCGCAATATGTTCAGTGGCTTTTGAAGGAACTGTTTCATTAATATTTAGAGCATTTTTCAATCTGAAATTTATTGATTCATTGATCGAACTAGAAAATGCTTTTTTAGTATATTCTCTAAATGTAGCTAATCTATTCGCTGTCAATGGCTTATTGAAAAATCGATTAACTAAAAGCTTAACTATTTCATCTGAAGGTTCTTGTATTTCTTTTTCAAATTCGTTTCGGATTGCTTTTATATATTTTAATCCTTCTGCCGAATCTAAAATTTCTTCAAGATTATAACCTTTTTTAGAAAAGTTTTCTAAAATTTTTAAACTTGTATCTTTTAAGTTCGAAATATCTAACGTAAAAAATGGTTTTTCATCCATTATATTTGGTTTCTCTAAATCTGCATAAAAATTATAGATATGTCCATTAGTTAAAACACCAAAACGCGATTTTGAAACATGATAATATCTATGAAGTTGCGAATTATGCGCATCAACATTTTCTTTCCAATTCTTACATTCAATTATTAAAATTGGCTCACCATCTCTTTTGATTACATAATCTATCTTTTCTCCCTTTTTAGTTCCAATATCACAAACAAATTCAGGTATCACCTCTGTTGGATTGAAAATATCATACCCTAGAATTTGAATAAAAGGCATTACAAAAGCATTTTTTGTTGCTTCTTCTGTATTAATCTGATCTTTTAAAGAATCAACTCTTTGGTGCAGCTGTTGCAATTTTAATTTTAAATCTTCCATTTATGTTGGCGTTTTTGTTTTGTATTTATGTTTTTTAAGACGAACTTTTTTCTTCAAGTTACAGCTCACTACTGAATTTAGCCAAGAAATCGAAATCTGGTTAATTATCAAAAGTCTGTTTCGTTTTGAGTTTTTCAAATATAAGCAAATTTTCTTACGTATCTAATTACTATTGCTGTTAAATCCCTACCCGCAAAGTTGAACAAACAAAACAAGTCAAAAAGCTATATTTTGTAAAAAGGTGTAGTCTTTCTTGTTTAATAAAGAAATGTTTTTTTTGATTTGTTGTTGCCAATAGGAGTGGGCACGGAATGCATCCGAGTCTTCATCCGAACTGACGTATTAATTCTGCGCCATCAGGTACACCTTATGCATATCCAAGCTATTTAGGATTGATGGTTTTTTGAAATCATTTTTTATCTTTATTTTCTTTCAAATATAATCATTAAATTTACAAAACAATAGCGTAATGAAAGGCGGTATCTTTCGATTTGCGAAATAGTATCTTAAAATGATTCAAAAATAATATGAAAATATTCACAACTGTTCTTATAAGCTTGTTTTACAACCTTGTTTTTCCTCAAACTCCAATTGAAGGGAAGTCTATCATAATAAACACTGCGAATGATTACTCTTTTTTAGAAAATGTAATTAAATCAAAAAAGATAGTTTTATTAGGAGAACAATCACATGGAGACGGAGCTACATTTGACGAAAAAGTTGAAATTGTAAAATACCTTCACGAAAAAATGGGATACAATACAATTGTTTTTGAAAGTGGTTTTTATGACCATTATAAAGCATTTAAACAGTATTCTGAAAATAAATCAAACATTTCAATTTTCAGTGAAGCTGTTTTTGGAATATGGTCTGACACAAAAGCATTCCAAAATTTAATGGATTATGTAAACGAACGAGCAAAACAAAATGATCCTATAAAGATTCTAGGTTTTGATTCCCAAGAAGGGTCTATATTTAAGAATCATTATATGGATGATTTAATAAAATTATTTCAAAATAGAAAAATTACTTTTTCTGAAAGCGTAATCACAAGTATAGAAAAATCATTTGTTTCAAGGGATTTAGAAGATGTAGCATCTAATAAAAAAGATTCTCTTGAACTTTATAAAAATTTTGATTTAATAATGGATTCGTTCAATAAAATTGAAAATATAAATTTTGATGAAAAAATAATGAAACAAGTTTTTATTAGTAAAATTGCCGATGTGTCATTTGATATTATGCAATTACAAAAACAAAAAATTGCTGTTCAAAATCCTAGAGATGAGCAAATGGCAAAAAATCTTATTTTTTTATCTGAAATTTACCCAAACGAAAAGATGATTTGTTGGGGAGCTTCTTACCATTTTTCTAAAAACATCAACCAAATTGAATATACTGACCAGACAGAAGATTACTTCAAACAATATGCAAATAATGAAATAAAAAACACTGGATATACTGATTACAAAACAGGTGACGGCTCAAAATTACTTGAAGGGGCAATTCCCATGGGCGAGTTATTAAAAAAGCACTTTGGCGAGCAAATTTACAGCATTGCTTTTTCATCTTATGAGGGAGAATATGGTATTGTAGATGAAAAACCAGTTCCTATATTGAAACCACCATTTAATAGCATAGAGCAACAGTTAAACGACAAACCTAATTCAAAAACTTTTTTTGAGTTTAATAAAAATGAAAATAATAGCTATTATTGTTCTGCATTAGGAAATATTCCTTTCAAGGCAAAATGGAGTTTTATATTTGATGGATTACTGTTTATTAAAAAATCATACCAACCAGAGATAAGAAGTTATCCAAAACCAGTCATTAACAACTCTAAAGAAGAAGTGTTTTCTATTGTTGGAATAATAACAGATTCTAAAAATAGAAAAGTAATACCTAATGCAGAAGTATCCCTAGTGAAAACTGAAAGAAGTATTGTTGCCAATAAAGATGGTGCTTTTAGTTTTACTATTCAAAAAAAGGATTTTCAAGACAAATTGATAATTTCCGCAATGGGATACGCCTCGGACACAATCAATATTTCGAGCTTAATACGAACTAATAAAAACCAGATAAACATCAGACTAAGATCACACAAATTTGAAGGGATATTTTTAGATGAAGTTGTTGTTAATTCCGCAAGAAAATCATTGACCGCCGAGGATATTGTTACAAAAGCAAGAAATAATATTGAACTTAACTATTACCAAGATTCATACAATCAAAAATTTTATTTCCGAACTCAAATCATCAAAAAAAATAAAATTACATCCAACATAGAAGCGGTTATTAATACATACAATTCTAATGGAATGAAAGGAGTAAATACACCTGACGAAGAATTATATGGTGAAATACAACAAATGCGTACATTAGTTGAAGATAATGTTAATAATCAGTATGGTAAAATAACTAATTTTGCATTTATTTTTGACAGAGATGTAATATTGAGTAAATCTAATGTACTATATAAAACGTCTTCTTACAATTTAAAAAAAGAGGAAGTCTTGCTATATAACGATAGAAAAGTTTATAAAATTAGTTTCGTCAATAATTCGCCTGGATCATATTCTACCGGATATGGTTATCCTGCTCCAAAAAAATCATCTGGAATATTATATATAGATACTGAAACTTTTGCGGTACTAAAATATGAACATTGCGTTGTAAGAGAGCCTTCTGAAATCAAGAATCAAAAAGCCAAAATGGCTCAAATGCTGCATAAAATAATTTTTACATATAAAATACATGAGGGTAAATATTTTATAAATTATTGTAATGTCATAAATAAATCAATAATTATATCAAAAGCCGATAATGTAATTTTAAGTGAAAACTTTTTAGTGAATAATGTAATGTCTATTGATGTTAAATATTCCAATGTAGAAAAAATTGAGCGCCATCTTCAAAAAATAAATCAGAATATTACACTTAAAGAAGATTCTAAGTTTTGGAATAACAACAATTTTATACTTCAAGATGATAAGGTAATATTTGATTTGTGTGATTAACTTTAATTTTCTTTCGCTTTTTTCCACTTTTTGATATTTAAGTGGTTTTCTAAACTCCATTTCCTATATTTCATATCTCAAATGCACTATTTGAAATTTAAAATTTCACACCGAACTTATTAAGTACTAAAATACTTGGTCAACATATCGAGTGTATGTTTCGTTTGCCTTTTTTAAATATAAACAAAATTCTTATGGCTACATTAGAGCCTATTATTAAATCGATCTAAGGAGTTAACAGGACTTAAACACCAAATCCTCTTGTAAATCCCTGACCACCAAATAATTTTTCTTAAAAATTTGTTTATTTCATTTTTTATTCTACATTTGTAGAGCAATGTTTTAATCTGTAGAAATGAAAATCCAAAATCAGTATATAATCATCATCATTCTTTTTTGCATAAGCTTGACTAGTTGCAAAATAAATCAAACCAAAAACGGATTAAAAACAGGTAAATGGATTCAAACCGAAAACTTCATGAACATCGTATCTGTCGGAACAGGAAGATACAAAAAAGGAGAAAAAATTGGAACTTGGAAAGAGTTTATGAACGATAGATTACTTTCAAAAGAAAAATATAAAAAAAACAGTTGCCATGTGATTAAATATCACAATACAGGAAAAATTCAACAAATAGGATTTTCAAAAAAAGAGGTAATCGAGTCAAAAATAGAATGGCTACCCACAGGAGAATGGATATTTTACGACTCCGAAGGAGTTTTGCTAGGAACCAAAATCTACGAAAAGGGAATACCCATTCAAGAAATTTACACCAATTAAAAAATAAACATGCAACAACTCACGAACGCCGAAGAACAAGTAATGGAACACCTTTGGAAACTCGGGAAAGCCTTCATGAAAGACTTGCTTGAAGCCTACCCAAAACCAAAACCAGCAACCACAACCATCGCTACTTTATTAAAAAGAATGATCGACAAGCAATTTGTGGCCTACAATGAATTTGGAAACTCTCGGGAATATTATCCTTTGGTCAAAAAAACCGATTATTTCTCGAAACACGTCAACGGATTGATTAGTAATTTCTTTAATAATTCGGCGTCACAATTTGCTTCTTTCTTTACCACTGAAACCAATTTATCTCAAACGGAACTGGAAGATCTAAAGAAAATAATAGACAGTGAAATTCTAAAAAAGAAAAAATGACCGACTTTCTAATTAAATCGACAATTACTTTATTGGTGCTACTGGCAGTGTATTATTTGTTTTTGGAAAAAGAAAAAATACACGTTTTCAATAGGTTTTACCTGTTGTTCAGTCTTGTTTTTTCGATGGTGATTCCATTTATAACTATTGAAGTCATTGAGGAAATAGCACAGCCTACAGTCAATCCGGGAAATATCCAGATACTGCAAGGAAGCGCTGTAATACTGGAGGAAACAAACTATTTGGTTATAGGAATATGGAGTTTGTATGCTGTAGTAACACTCGTTTTGGCGATTCGTTTTTTCAGTAATATCATCACCATTTCGTCTAAAATGAAGATAAATACACCAATTAATTATAAGAATGCCAAATTGATTTTGGTTCCCGAAAAAATATTGCCGCACACTTTCCTGAGTACGATTTTCATCAACGAAACAGAATACAACAACCGTGAAATTGAAGCCGAATTGTACACACACGAACTCACGCATGTGAATCAAAAACACACGTTGGATATTTTATTCATCGAACTATTGAAAACTGTTTTTTGGTTCAACCCTATTTTTATTTTTTACAAAAAAGCCATTCAACTCAACCACGAATTTCTTGCCGATGAGAAAGTAGTGACCTCCTATAACAATGTTCCGTTTTATCAATCTTTGTTGCTCTCAAAGGCAAACGCGAACCCAACTTTTTACTTGACCAGTAATTTGAATTATTTAATAACTAAAAAACGATTACTCATGATGACAAAAACCACATCAAATTCAAAATCAATCACAAAAAAAATTATTCTGATTCCGCTTTTAACTGGACTAATAAATTTAATGTGCATACAAACAATTGCTCAAACCAGCACAAACAACAAAACTACCGAACAGTCTGAAATTAAAAAAAGAGACGCTTATTACAAAGGAGTTCGATTGATTGTGAAGGATAATTCGAAAAAAATTCTATTAGACAAAAAATACGAAGCACTAACGCCAAATGAAAAGCGTCTCTACATTAGCAATGTTCCAACAGAAACCTCAATGAATAAACCAACACAAAAAGAATTTGATAGTTGGACCAATGATTCTAAATTTTCTGGACTATTTAAAGGAAAAAAATTAAACAATATTGATTTAAAAAAACATAGTGTAAAAGAAATTGCTGGTTATCTAAGATTTTACAGTCCAGAACGAAACGGTAAACCTTATGGTGCTAATCTCAATCATTATGCTTTATTCACTAACTCTGAACGTGAGATGCTTATAAAAAAACAAAGAAAGAGTGTTTCTTATAAAGTAATTGAAAAAACCATAAAAGCAGGAACATTTTCAAAGCCAGTTTTTATTAGCATGGTTGTAAGAAACATCTAATTGACAGTGAAATTCTAAAAAAGAAAAAATGACCGACTTTCTAATCAAATCGACAATTACTTTATTCGTACTACTGGCGGTGTATTATTTGTTTTTGGAAAAAGAAAAAATACACGTTTTCAATAGGTTTTACTTGTTGTTCAGCCTTGTTTTTTCGATGGTACTTCCATTCATAACTATTGAGGTCATTCAGGAAATAGCACAACCTACAGTCAATCCGGGAAATATCCATATATTGCAAGGAAGCGCTGTAATACTGGAGGAAACAAACTATTTGGCTATAGGATTATGGAGTTTGTATGCTGTAGTAACACTCGTTTTGGCGATTCGTTTTTTCAGTAATATCATCAAGATTTCGTCTAAAATGAAGATGAATACACCAATTAATTATAAGAATGCCAAATTGATTTTGGTCCCCGAAAAAACACTGCCACACACTTTCTTGAATACGATTTTCATCAACGAAACAGAATACAACAACCGTGAAATTGAAGCCGAATTATACACACACGAACTCACGCATGTGAATCAAAAACACACGTTGGATATTTTATTAATCGAACTATTGAAAACCGTTTTTTGGTTCAACCCTATTTTTATTTTTTACAAAAAAGCCATACAACTCAACCACGAATTTCTTGCTGACGAGAAAGTAGTGAAATCCTATAACAATGTTCCGTTCTATCAATCTTTATTGCTATCGAAAGCGAACGAGAACCAAACTTTTTACTTGGCCAGTAATTTGAATTATTTAATAACTAAAAAACGATTACTTATGATGACAAAAACCACATCAAAATCAAAAGCAATACTTAAAAAAATTATCTTGCTACCTTGTTTTACTGGTCTAATTTTACTTTTATGTGTTGAAAGTATTGCCCAAGAAAAACAAGTTAACAATGCAAAAAGCAATGCGCAAAATACCATTTCCGATAAACAAAAAAGAGATTCTTACTATAGCGGAGTCCGATTAATTGTTAAAGACAAGAATAAAAAGATCCTAATTGATAAAAAATATGAAGAATTATCTTTAGAAGAAAAAAAACGATTCCTATTCTATCTTCCAACTCCTTCTCAAAAAAAGTCACCATCAAAAAAAGAATTTGAAAGTTGGAAAAACGAAAAAAATGGTGCCTTTTGGATTGACGGAAAAAATATCCCAAACTCAACATTAAACAGATACAAAGCTGATGACATAGCATCATTCTCCAAAAGTTTTATTTACAAAAATGCACGAACAAAAAAACATCCACAAGAATATCAATATAATTTATACACACACAACTATTTTAATAGTAATTTAAAAAATGCCTACAAGAAATTTCCAGGTAAAGAAATTAACATTACAGTAATGGGCAAAAAAAAGGTCAAAGAAGTAGCAATCAAAATGCAACCAAATAAAGCTAAAGCGACAACCAAAACTGACATTTACAATACTGCAGGAATAACTACCAAACCTGATTTCCCAGGAGGAATAATGGAATTTTACAAATTTGTTGGCAATAATTTTAAAACTCCAAAGCAGCCTAACTTAAAAGGAAAAGTATACATCACCTTTGTTATAGAAAAAGACGGCAGTTTAAGCGACATAAAAAACATACGTGATATTGGTTTTGGAACCGGTGAAGAAGCCATACGTGTTTTGAAAACATGCCCGAACTGGATTCCCGGAAAACTGAACGGCGTCCCTGTTAGAGTAATGTACAGCTTACCAATAACGATTCAATCTAAATCATAATCGTAAAAAAGAAATCCGCTTCTTTTGAAGCGGATTTATCAAACTAAACGTTTTGCTGCTTTGAGATGGCTGGAAGTTCGTAAACTCTCAATTTTCGGCTTAACGAAAACTTTATGCGAAACGGTAATACCACTAAATACCAGATAACTCAAATTGGCGGTTACCTGCTACCTTTTTTATTTCGGAATACCTTTTCTAGTTGGAAGTTCTATCCATTCTTTTATTTTACCTATAAATTCCCATACATCATTGCCTGCTGGTTGTAAGTAATCTTTTGAATCAGGATTTTCGCCCATTTTAGAAAAAATATCAATTAACCATTTAGAGCCGTGTCCAGCAATTTTCATATGCTTTAACCAACTTTCTAATTCTCCGTTACGAACTATGAAAACTCCATATTCATCTAGTTGATTCAAAAAATTTTCACAGGCTTCTTTATTTTCGCCCTCTAATACCTCAATTCCACCTTCAATTTTCCATCTTTTTTCTGTTTCATTTAACTTATCATAAATTTCTTTTCTTTGGTTATGAAAAGATTTATGGTTTAATGATGGTAAATATGCTCCTTCAAGTAATTTAGTAAATACTTGACCACCCTCTTTAAATACATCAATATCTACAATACCTACAGCAGGAATACCTAACTCTCTCAAAGGTTTTACAATATCCCATACTGTTTGCTTATTTTGTGCGTTCAGAAATAAACAATTAGAAATACCTCGACGGTCATTCTTTGTTATTAACCTTTCATTAATTTCTTGATAAAAAGCTCGGTCTGAATCAGCTTCAGTAACAATTACAGCTTCATAAAAAAGACCATTTAAGACACCAGTAGAACGAAGTAAAGGGTGGCGCATTAAATAAAGAATTTTTTCCTTTTCTAAAATTCTAGATGTTGCAACTCCATTTTTATAAGTTAGCCTGACTATGTTTAATGGAGAACCTGACTGAATACAGCCCATTAAAAAAGACGAACTGTGTGTAGCGGCAATAAGTCTTTTATTTGTATTCCGTAATGATTGTCCTATTTCTTTTCCAAGTTTATTTGACAATGCTGGGTGTAAAAAAGCTTCTGGTTCATCAATTAAACTTATTTTTGGATCTCCTGCTAAAATAGTTGTGATTATACCTGTAAAGGCTTTTACGCCATCACTAGTGTTTTCAATTAATAAACCTTTCTTGTGAAAATCAATAGCATCTTGATCCCAACCTCTTTCTTGTTGTTCTGTTTTTGGTGCTGTATCGGATAATCTAACTCTTAGATATCCTGATTTAGTTGGGTCAATCACATAATACTTTTCAAATGCATCGTAAATAATTCTTCTAACTTCAGACCGAAGTGAGTTATTTAAAAATAAATGAGCTAAATGATTTGTAGGTGTTAATTGTAAATCGCCAGCACTTTGTTCTCTTAAAAGATTTAATCTATTACTTCCATCTAATCTAATAGTGTATAAACTTAAGAACTTTGGAAAAGTCCAATTTCTTTGTGAATTTGGGTTTAAGGATTCTCTAATTAAATCTTGCGGATTTATTTCAAATCGTTTAGCTTGATTATCTTGAGGATTAAGTTTTCCAATAATTTTATTTCCTTTTTGAATATTGTCATTTAATGTGGGATATTCTTCTATGTTGTTAATTTCCTCTTCTATTTCATTTTCAATTAAAGAAGTATATGTTATTTTGTTTAGAATTAAATCTCCAGTTTGTTCTTGTCCATTTCTAATTGCGTTTTCTATTTCAATTAAAATTCTGCTTTTTCCTGAATTATTCGGACCTACAAATACAGTTATAGGTGTAATGTCAATATTTAGATTTTTCTGACCTGTAGATGATCCAGATTTTAATTCAATTTTGTCTATCATAGTATTCTGTTGCGTTAAGGTTGCAGGTAACTGATATGTAAGCGTAACAAACCTTCTTATACACCTAAACATGGGTAGATTAGCAAAAGTTGTTTCGCAATGCGCTACCCAAATATATTAAAATTTTCTTAAAATTTAGTAAAAAACGGCGCGTCATTGAAATGCGTTGCGTGACGGATGGCAGCGAAAATCCTTTGTGTTTTTTAACCTGAATTTATTTCAGGTTCTAAAAAAAAACAAAGATTGCAGCGAACTGCCCGACCCATAGTGGCGAGGAGGAACGACGAAGCAATTTGCAGGGTCACGCCCAAAAAATCCTTTTTCAAAAAAAAGAGGATGCTAAATCCTTTTTATATTATCTCTAAAAAATTTTAGAGAACTCCATAGTTCCTGCCAGTGACCGGTTCCAGCTTGTCCGCCATGGAGGATTCAAACAGAGTTTCATTGCTCCTGCAGCGCGCACAACGAATCTCTCGCTGTTGGGCGATTGGCAAAATTTTACACCTTAATTTTCGGTTTCATAAAAGTTTTTTTCGCTTCAAGAGTCTTAGATTGCTCTTTTTTCGATTTTATGTATTCACTAATTTCTTTTCGCTCTATATCTGTCAAAGGTTTGCTTTTAATAATAAAATCAATTCCTTTCGGTTCTTTAATTAATCCCATATTTTTAGTTTTTAAAATATTTTTCTACCAAAAATTTTGAAGCATCAGTATCAATAATCATTCTTTGATTTTTAAAATGAAATGCACCTAAAGTTTTTTCATAATGCTCAATTAATTGCGTTTTTGCTGTAAATGCAACAAATCCGTCAAATCCTTTCTGAAAAGAAAGCTTACAAGCATAAGCAACTAAATTTCCTGCAACTCCTTCATACAATTTGTTTTCGCCAATGTTGAATGGAGAACTTTCTAATAAATCCATATAAATATGGTCAGCTTCAATCGTTATACTTAATAATCCTTGAATAATATTTGTATTATGTTCAATGGTTAATTTATAGACTTCTTTTTTAATGTCGTTAAATTCAGATTTCCAATCAAAATTCCAACCATTTTTTTTAATAATATCTTTTAAGTCTGATTTTGTAAGTAGAATAACTTCGGTTTGGAAACTGTCGCCAGAGATTGTATTTAAGATAGAATTAGTCAAACTATCTATAATAAAATGTTGCTCTATAAATTTCTTTTTTTCCATATCTCAAATTTACGAATTTTCATTACGATATAGAATTTTTCAGTTTTTATTTTGTGTAATTACTAAAATCAGGATTGAAATCTGTAAAAATATAAACACATATGATTATTGAACAAACGATTAAAGACAAGAGATTTTGTTTCAAGAATTTTAATGTTAGAGCAATAAATAATCCAATTGAAATTATAAAACCTTTTTTTGCATATGGTTCAAAAAATTCAAAATCGATGTATTTTGGTATTAACGGATTCGTAAGATTTAATTTTGTAAAATGGTATTGTGCGAAAATCGCAACTAAAAGTAGAATTAAAAGTAAAATTAAGAACATTGAAAATTTCTCAATTTTATTTGACTTATTTAGTTGAATTAGCTTTTCTTTCATTTTTGGCTTTTATTTAGTACGATTTTTTTTAAGCTGACGTACAACTAGTTCATAAGCAAAACAAACCTTCATATTTACACCTAAACCAATGTATATTGACAAAGGTTTGCCTCACTTCGTATTTTTCAAATATATTAAGATTTTCTTACAAGTCATTAAAAAAAAGACGCGTCATTGCTATGTCTTGCGTGAGGGATGGCAGCGAAAATCCTTTGTGTTTTTTAACCTGAATTTATTTCAGGTTCTAAAGAAACATAAAGATTGCAGCGAACAGCCCGACCCAAAGTGGCTAGGAGGAACGACGAAGCCAACTACAGGGTCACGCCCAAATCCCAATACAAACTCGCTGAAATTCATAAAAAATCCGCAACTGTAGATTTACATCAGAAGGAGCGGATTTAGCAAACTAAAATCTAAAAAAACTAATAATTACTACTTCTAACTAAACTCTTTATCTGGATTATATCCTAAATACGGCATGGCAATTTCTTTGAAAATAACGCCATAATCCTCTAATTCTTTTAAAATAGGTTCATATACTTCTTTGCGGATGGGCAATTGAACGCCTGGCGTGGTAATTTTGCCATTCAAAATCAATAATGTGGCCATCGCTACGGGTAATCCTACTGTTTTTGCCATGGCGGTATAGGTTTGATCGTCGCCAATACAAACCATTTTTGAATCTATTTGCTCTTTGTTGCCATTTAATTCATAACCAAATTTATGGTACATGACAATCATATCTTTGTCGTCTTCTTCGAGCGTCCAACTGTCGGTTAATATTTTTTCTAAAATTTTAGCGGGTGTAGCATCTTTCAAACCCACTATTTTATTAGGATTAAACAAGTCGAGTTCTAGCAACTTGTCCCACATAATGTCATCTTGGTCAATTTTTAAGATTAAACGGGTTTTGATTTCGACAGAATCTGTGGGGTGATACGGCAAAAATGAATTTACAAAATCACGGTAACTCATGTTTTCTGAGTTTTCCATTATGTAACTGTCATCGGTCATGCCTAACTGCACAAACATGGTCCACGCTTTAGAGAAACCTACTCTTCGGATTGTTCCTCTGTACAACGTAAGCACATTATCTAAACCATACACACTGCGGTATTTGAGCGAATCCCTGTTAGAATATGCTTCAAAACGACCATACCCTTCTACTTGTAAAAACTCGGTTCTGCGAAACAAATTACAGTACGGAATGTATTTATAAGTTCCTTCCTGTATAAACTTGGCAGCGCCACCTTGACCGGCAAGCACCACATTGCGCGGCGCCCAAGTAAATTTATAATTCCAAAGATTCGTATCCGATTCGGGTGCAACTAATCCGCCACAAAACGACTCAAAAAGAATCATTTCGCCACCTTTCTCCTTGATGGCATCTATCACTTTCATCGCACTCATGTGATCAATTCCAGGATCAAGTCCAATCTCATTCATGAAAATTAGATTATTTGCTTTGGCAGCTTCATCTAATTCCTGCATGGCATCACTAACATAGGAGGCAGTAACTAAACTTTTTTTGTACACAATACAATCTCTTGCTACTTCAATATGCAAATGAGCGGGCAACATCGAGATGACAATATCGGCATTTTCAATCGCTTTTTTTCGTTGCTCATTATCATAAATATCTAAAGCTATTGCAGTTGCGTTTTTGTGATCGTTTGTTTTACGCTGGGCTAAAGCCAATGATAAATCACCAATAACAAGGTGCAACTTCTCTTTTTCGGATTTGTCTAAAAGATATTGAATAAGAGATGAAGCTGATCTTCCCGCACCGATGATTAAAATTTGTCTCATTTTGAAATATTTGTAACACAAACATACATAATTGTTGTATTTATAACAAATGAAGTCGGTTTTATTTCTAAAATTCAAAATTACAGTGCCGATTTTTTCTTTGTAGAGTAAAACTAAGCCCGCAAATCCTTTTATATGTATGGGATATAAAATACTTTTGTATTAAAGACAACACTATGAAATCAAAAATTGTAACAACAGCCACTATCTTGGGAATCATCGCCATTATTTTAGGCGCTTTTGGAGCTCATGGCTTAAAAAAATTCCTAGCGGTAGAGCAGTTGGCCACTTTTGAAACTGGTGTACGCTACCAAATGTATCATGCGTTGTTTTTATTGTTTATCGGTTTATATAATGAATTAACTGATGCGGTTAAAAAAACAATCTATTATTTAGTACTAAGTGGCGTGATTTTATTCTCTGGTTCGATTTATTTATTGGCTACAAATGACCTTATGGCATTTGATTTTAAACGCATCGGATTTGTAACACCCATTGGCGGGCTACTATTAATAATGGCTTGGGGACTTTTATTAGTAACACTGTTAAATAAAAATCACAAAATCAGAAGAATTAAAGACTAACTGAAATATAATTTCTACTTTTGCACTCTATAAAAAAGTAACTATACACAATAAATTTATGGACAACAACACCCTTTTCACGCAATCGATTTCGTTAAAAGATTTAGGAATTGAAAGTACCAAAATTCACTACCAGTTATCTCCAGAAGAATTACACAACATTACCATACAAACTAATCAAGGAGTAGAAAGCTCCACAGGCGCTTTAGCGGTTAACACAGGTGAATATACCGGTCGCTCTCCTCAAGATCGTTTTATCGTAAGAGATAGTATTAGTGAAGATTTAGTTTGGTGGGGGAAAGTAAATATTCCGTTTGAACCTGCTGCTTTTGAAGCTTTGTGCAATAAAGTAACCACTTATTTAGCTGACAAAGAAGTTTTTGTAAGAGATGCATACGTTTGCTCTGACCCAAATTATAGATTAAATGTTCGCGTAATCACTGAAACGCCATGGGCAAATTTATTTTGCTACAATATGTTCCTACGACCTGAAGCAGCTGAACTTGCCAATTTTGCACCAGAATGGACTGTACTTTGCGTTCCAAGTTTTATGGCTGATCCTGCTATTGATGGAACGCGCCAAAGCAATTTTGCTATTTTAGATTTCACCAAAAAAGTAGTGTTAATAGGCGGAACCGGATATACTGGAGAAATGAAAAAAGGAATTTTCTCTGCTTTAAATTTCATTTTACCTGTTTTCAAAAATACATTACCTATGCACTGTAGCGCCAATGTAGGGAAAGATGGTGATACGGCTATTTTCTTTGGATTATCAGGAACTGGAAAAACAACTTTATCTGCAGATCCAAACCGTAAATTAATAGGTGATGATGAACACGGATGGACCAATGAAAACACCGTTTTTAATTTTGAAGGAGGTTGTTATGCTAAAGTCATAAACCTTACTGAAGAGAATGAACCAGATATTTTTAGAGCGATAAAAAAAGGCGCCATATTAGAAAATGTAGTTTTAGACAAAGAAACAAAAGCAGTTGATTTTGAAGATGTTTCCATAACACAAAACACTCGCGTTAGTTACCCAATTTATCATATTGACAATATTCAAGAAGGATCTATTGGTAAAAACCCAAAAAATATCTTTTTCCTAACTGCTGATTCTTTTGGAATATTACCTCCAATTTCTAGACTGACTCCAGGCCAAGCTGCGTACCACTTTATCTCTGGTTACACCGCAAAAGTGGCAGGAACTGAAGCAGGAGTAACGGAACCGCAACCTAATTTTTCTGCTTGTTTTGGAGCACCTTTTATGCCACTTCACCCAACAAAATATGCTGAAATGTTGAGTAAAAAAATGAAAGATGCCAATGTAAAAGTATGGCTAATCAATACAGGATGGACTGGCGGACCTTACGGAATAGGAAGCAGAATGAAGTTGAAATATACACGCGCCATGATTACCGCAGCATTAAACGGGGAATTAGACGACGTGGCTTATGAAAACCACAAAGTATTTGGAATTGCAAAACCACAAAGCTGTCCAGATGTACCAAGTGAAATATTGAATCCAAGAAACACCTGGGAAGATCCAGCATTATACGATATTAAAGCAGCAGAGCTTGCCGCAAAATTCAAGGCAAACTTTGCCAAATTTGAAGAATATGCTAATGCCGAAATCATGGAAGGAGCACCAAACGCTTAAGTTACTATTAATTCAAATCCAGTAGAGCCGTTCGTAAAGAGCAGCTCTATTTTTTTATAAAAACTATCGTAATCAAAAACAAATCAAGTATTTATACCATGATTCATTTTTTGGCGTTAAATTTGTAAACAATCATCAAAAAATAATCAATCATGTTTAAATCATTTTTCATCCTTTGCTCTGGCGCAGACAAAGATCTACTTGACGGCTGCTCAGAAGGCGAACAAACCAAATATGTAGGTATTGGCGCCACTGTTTTTTTTACTGCAGTAATGGCTTTTTTAGCTAGTGCGTATGCCTTATTCACCGTATTTGACAGCATCTATCCCGCTATCGCTTTTGGTATTGTTTGGAGTCTGCTAATTTTTAACTTAGATCGTTTTATTGTTTCTACTATTCGAAAAAGAGACCAGTTTGGTGCTGAATTTTTACAAGCTACTCCACGAATTATTTTGGCCATCATCATTGCGATTGTCATTTCGAAACCATTAGAAATTAAAATTTTCGAGAAAGAAATCAATACCGTTTTGTTGAAAGAGAAAAATGCGATGGCTCTAAATAATAAAAAGGAAGTAGCGAATTATTTCAAATCGGATTTGGATAAAAATAAAACAGAAATCGATAAACTAAAATCGGAAATTACCAATAAGGAAAAAGAAGTCAATACGCTTTATGAAACGTACATCACCGAAGCCGAAGGAACCGCAGGAACCAAAAAGCTAGGTAAAGGCCCCGTTTTTAAAGAAAAAATAGCCAAACATGATTTAGCAAAACAAGAACTGGACACCTTGCAGAAAACCAACTTGGCTAAAATTGCTGTTATGGAGAAAAACACTAAAACACTGCAAACCGATTTAGATAAGAAAGTTACCGAATCGCAGCCTATTATTGATGGATTTGACGGTTTAATGGCACGAATTAATGCCTTGGATAAATTACCATGGCTGCCTTCGTTTTTTATCATGCTCTTGTTTTTAGCCATTGAAACGTCTCCAATTATCGCTAAACTTTTATCTCCAAAAGGGGAATACGATTATAAACTGGAAGATCTTGAAACCGCGTTGAAAGCAACTATTGAACAAGATAAATACCAACGTACTCTGCTTGTAAAAACTAGCGCCACGATGCACGACAAAGTCTACGGTGATATAGCTGACGATAAAAAACTGTATGATTTACAGCGAAAAAACGCTACTGATTTACTCGAATTACAATCTAATAATTTTGTAGAAAAGCAAAAAAGAACACTATAATCCTCAAGTTAAAAAGTCAAAAGTCTTAAAGTCAAGAATAACCTTCTAACTTTAAGACTTTTGATTTTAAGACTTTCGACCTTTAAGAGAACTTACATAAAACTCAAAATCTCTTTTTTGAAAGCGTCGTATTCGCCTTGTAGAATCAATCCGTTGTCTAGTAATTTTTTATAATTCTGTAGTTTTTCAAACAGTTCGTCTTGTGATAAATCGCTTAAAGATTTGTCTTTTGGACTTGTTGCAATCGATTCAAAATCGTGATTTTCAGCAGTGAAATGAGGCTGAGAAACAGGCATTATTTCAACAAAACTAGTTACTTCTTCCGTGTCCATTTCTTCAATAACCTCCACTTCGTCTTCTATCGAAATTTCAGTAACTTCATTAATAACTGTCGCATGTAATGCCAAACCACTTTTCAAAACATCCAATTGCTCTTTTGCATAAGTAAAAATTTTACGCGCCTGAATTTTAGGAATATAATCGATAGAAACTTCCATATTAGTTTTGGTTGTAAAAGAAAATTCAGAACCCAGAATGTTCTCTTTTACAAAAGTACCTTCAATTTCATCCCAAGTATAATCAATAAAATTCATTGAAAGTCCAAGGTTTTTAGGCTGACAAATAATAATTCTTTTATTGGTCATCACAATACCATCGGGTAAAACCGTTAAAGCCGGTTTTTTTTGCACTGCGATATACCCTATCTCTTCATTTTTCATTAATAAATCACTCAATTTTACAGCGATTTTTTCAATAGCTTTTGGGTCTTGTTCCTCGTTTAAAAACTTCTTAAATTGTTCTTTCATATGATAAGCTGAATTTATATCAGTGTTTATAGTTTTATTAGACATTTAATCGCAAAAGTAATGCCTAATTGTGTAATTCTTGGATTTCGTTTTGCATTTTTCTTAGTTAAACTTATGAAAACCAATTGAAATCTACAAAAAAAGAGACTATGCAAATTACATAATCTCTTTAACACTTATTTTTTTAAGTACTTTTATTTATAATGAATCGCTATTTGACCTATTTGGAAAATAATTTTAAATGAATCTCTAAATGATAGTTTTGAACCATCCATATGAACCCATCTATTCAATGGCTTTTCGCACACCATTTTTTTAGTTTCCTCGAGACCGTATATATTCCTCATTCTCATAAATATTTCAACATCAAACAACCATTTAGTCAGAAACTTTTTTTGAAACGTTTTTTCTATAACCTCTTTACTCATTATTTTAGCACCACACTGTGTGTCTTTAAAATCCATTCCTAAAGTTTTTCTAATAATTAGATTGATCGTCTTACTAATTATAGCTCTAGCTGATTCTTTAGCAATATCAGCTCCCATTCTATTGATACGGGATCCGCTTACAATTTTATAATTTGAATTGGATATCGTTTGTACAAGATCATCAAAATCTTCAAAATTAGTAGACAAATCTGCATCTAAGAAACCGATATAATCAAATTGCGTTTGCTTTGCTAAATGCAACATTCCTAGTCTTACCGCTTCGGCTTTTCCTCCGTTTTTTTCGCAGTCGTAGATACTGATATACTCTTCTTTTCCTTTTCGCAACTCTTGCAAAACTTCAAGTGTCTTGTCTTTACTGCCATCATTTACAAAACACAAATGATATCCTAAATTTTTATGTACAAATTTTTTAAATTCAGCGCCTGACAAACGAGATTCTTCATTGTAACAAGGAATCACAACTCCAATGCAGTTATTTTGAATTAATCTATTATTATTGTCAATAGAACCTTCTTTATTTACACCGATAAGTCTTTTGACTCTTGCCCCTATCTCATTAAGGCTTAAAGGTTTTTTCATGTAATCTGAAACTCCTAATTCAAACCCTTTTAAAATTACATCTTCATCATTATTACCGGACAAAATCATAACAGGTATGTCATGTTTTTTAATCACTTTTATATGTTTAACAATCTCTAAACCTGCTGCTTTTGCACTGTTATCAATTGTCTGATCGGTATCACTTATACTGCTAAATACGGGCATATTAATATCCGCGATAACAAGACTTGGCAGAAATTCATCATATTTAGCTATAGCATCAAAAACATTATTAGAACTTTTCACTTCATAACCCAAATCTGTTAAACATTTCTCTAAAGAAAGCAACACCAATTCCTGGTCATCTACAATAAGTATTTTCATTAGTTTGGGGTTTTAAAATAGTACTAGTAAACAAAGTTATTTCAATAGCGAAAATTGTATCAAGTTATTAGACGAATGCGCTAAAAGTATAGATGAATGGATTAAATCACTTACCTTTTAAAATTATACTAATATATTGTTAATTCCCTATATTTACATCATTGATAATACTAAATTTTAGTGAAAGAAAAATCTAATAAATATTTAATAACGGCTATTTTAATAGGACTTGTATTTCACTCTAGCGCAATCTTTTTTACTTTAGAGAATACTTATGATGCTTTAATTCATTTGTTTTTTGCTAATCATTATGCAAATAGCTGGTTTGAACCGTGGAACTATAGCTGGTATACCGGCTTTACAGTAATGGGATATCCTCCATTGGTTCATCAGTCCATCGGTATTTTGTCATTAGTTGGTGGACTAAAATTTGGATTGTTCTCGGTAGCCATAATTGGTATTTTACTATTTATTACAGGCGCCTATCGCTTTTCTTTACTATTAACAGGTAATAGAACTGTGGCTGGTTACACTGCACTTTTGGCTGTTTTTTCTTCTTCGTTTGTAGAAACGCTTCATATTTTTGGGCAACTGCCCAGTATTATAGGAATCTCTGTTTTGATGCATTCGATGCCCGAAATTTATTTTTGGATTAAAACCGGCAAATACAAATACTTTTTTTCTTCGATATCATTATTGGCAGTTACAGTTTGCTCCCATCATGTAACTCCACTTTTCGGTATGATTTTTTTCGTCTTTCCGCTCATTGGAATGGTAATTATGGATACTTCGAGAGAAAAAGTAACGAATTACAAAGAGGTCACTTTTAAAATTTTCTTTAAATCGTTCCTTTCCTTATTCAAAAGAATTGTACTATTTGGCGCCACTTCTGTATTTTTAATTGTTGTTTGTATTTTACCGTATTGGATAAACTCAAAGAAAAACCCTATAACACAAGTTCCTATTCCGCACGGAAGCCGAGATAATTTTATTGAAGTCACCTCATCTGGACTGATGTTTTTTTTGATTCCATGGGGAATTTTACTATTCTTTTTACCCTACATTTTATATCGATATTACAGCAAACGCTATTTGTTTTTTGGATTTTCTATAACTTTATTAATAATCTTAGGAACAGGAGGTACTACACCCATTCCCTTAATGGTTTTGGGGAAAAATGCTTTTAACATACTTACTTTAGACCGTTTCACTTTATGGGCATCTATTATGAGCTTACCCATGTTTGGAGAATTTGTTTATCGTTTTGTTGAAGGAGATTTAAAAGAAGCGGTACAAAATAAATTTGGATCTGTGTATTATAAAATCGTAGGAGGATTAATGGCAGGAGCCTTTTTATTAATGGCGGTTTTCACCATTACAATGGGCTATTTCAGACCGTTTCAACCTCAAAAAATAAATACATTACCCATCATAAATTTCCTTAATCAGGATCAGCACGACCAATGGCGTTATTTACCGCTGGGTTTTGGAGATCAAATGGCTACTTTATCGTATCAAACTAAGGCACTCACAGTAGATGGCAATTACCATTCTGCCAGAAGACTTCCTGAATTGACTTCTAGAGCGGTAGAACGCTTGGAGAACTCAAAATTTAGAGGCTTGGAAGGAATCGGATCTTTGCAACAGTTTCTTACTGTTCCTGAAAAATATAACTTGAAATATGTTCTTTCGAATGATAAGTTTTATGATCCTATTTTATATTTCTGTGGTTGGCACCGATTAACGCTGCTTGAAAATGGAATCATGGTCTGGGAAAAGCTAAATATTCCACCATTGTCTAAAATCCTTCCCGCAGAGGATGTCCCCGTTTATCAAAAATTAATGTGGGGAATTATTCCTTTATTAACGGTCGTTATTGCATTTGTGCTAAACATTCAAATGATTCTGTATCAAGCACTAAAGTTAAAAACAACAGTTTCTCCAGTTTTTTTCAATTTTAATGTTTCGTACACTACCTTTTCAAGAAAACTAATCCTAATTTTACATATTTGGGCTGTCATTTTACTGCTGATTATTACGAGTTTCGTTTATAAACTTTACCTCAACAATGCAACGCAAATCAGCCCAAAAAACGTTGTCAAATCCTACTATGACGCTATAGATTTTAAAGAATTCGAAAAAGCATATTCGTTTATGAATCCGCAAAGCAAATTATCAATTTCTCAATTTATGCTTGAAACATCCGTGGCTGATGGGATATTAAATTCCTATGCTAAACTAGATGCCATTGATATTACTATTTTAGACCAAACGAAAGATAACGCCAAAATAGTAGCCAAAACAAAATGGGTCACTCCACTGGAAATAATAACTAAGGAATACATTCACAACGTGACTAAAATAAATGGAAAGTGGTTTATTACACCCGTAAAACTTGATTTAGATATTCCTCCGGATCAGTTTATCTCTAATAATGGTACCGGGTTTTTCAAACATGGTCGAAGAGCAATTTCTACCCAACAGACCTATCATGATGATGTATTAAAACAACCTGTCCTTGAAATTCTTTCGGCACAACTAATCAAACTTAATAAAGAATACATTATTATTGGCGAATTACAGAACGTAGATAATGTTCCCGCAGATGTTACATTGAAAGCAACTTTATATGACAATAACAATAAAAAACTAGCTACTCATAATGCTAAATATGTGATAAAACACAAATTAATGCCCAAAGAAATTACGAGCTTCAAAGTAAACTTTGAGGATATTGCTTGGTTAAAAAATACCGATACAAAACCAACTACGTTTAATCCAAATGAATTTACTCCATTAGAAATTGCTAACATTCCAGTAGCATTTGATATTCAATGTGCTGGAAACGTTGCTATAACCGATTTATATTCACAAGTTGCATTATCCGATTTAGAGATAATCGATCAGCATCTAAAAGGAACCTTATTTAATTTTGGTATACAGGAAGTAACCATTCCAGAGTTATTAGTTTCGTATTTTGACCGTGATAAAAATTTAATTTATGTGGATCATTTCTTTGTTCGAGCGGGAGTACGAGTACAACGCAAACAATATTTTGATTATTTATTACTGGATTTAAGCAAAATAAAACTTTTACAATCCTCCTTGAAAAACTGTTTTGTAAACGGATTATCTAACGAATCAATTGCAAAAGATGTTGTCCCAAATAGAAATAATAACAGTGAAAAAGAACAACTACAAAAAGCAAAAGGGAAAGGTTATGATTTCATCAAAGTAGAAATTAACAATTATATTGGAAATCCAAGATAATGAGAAAAACAATTTACATCGGTTTTTTACTAACTGTCGTGCTTCTTTTGGCGTTTGGAACTTCATTGGAAACAACTCAAAGGGAAATTTTGACTCTAAGTACAAAAACTAAATATTTTGTCGCAGGAAATGAGATAAAAATTCAATTTTCATCTGACTCTAAAACCACAAATCCCCAACTTTATATTATTCATTCCTATGGAAAAACGCTACTAGAAGGAACTTATAATTACGGAAAATTATCCTTTATACTTCCCGAAGTTTACTCTAAAAAAACAGGTACAGTATCTTGGTTTTTAATTGTTGATGAAGAAACGGTGGCAAAAGGCATTTTTGAAATCATTCCTAATAAAAACACGCAAACTCAAATTGAAAATTATTTAGGACCACCTAGCATATTGGCAGGCGGTAAAGAATTCACGATGATGGTTGCAGTTCCGACTGACGGATTTGACAATCCAGTAATAAAAAACACTCCCGTTTTAATAAAAAATCAATTTTTAAACAAAATTACAATTGATACCGAAAAAACCAAAGATTTCATTGCTTGGAAAAACATATTTTCCAGCAGACCATCCGGTAAAATTTTAGTATCAACAGAATGTAAAAACATTGCCACAAAAGAAATAGAAGCTGAAGTCTACCCCAATATAGCAACTAATTTCAGTATCAATTACACTCGAAATCATGACTTTGCAGACGGCAATCAAATAACAACTTTATCAACCTCGATAATTAAAGACTATTTTGACAATGTAGTGAGTGACGGAACTTTGGTGTCATTTATTATCACGACTCAAAACAACACAATATTGAAAACTTTTGGCACCACAATAAAAGGAATCGCTACAGGTCAATTATTGCATCCAGATCATCCCGATTTTTATACTGTAAAAGGATATATTACAGGAATTGCAGAGAGTAACTCTTTGAACATTGCATACAAACCTATCCTATCCACCTTCAATTATACTTTTTATGATGGAAACAGAACACTTATCGTAGGTCCATTAAAAAGCTTTATGAACCAATCGGTTCCTAATGGAATAAAAGTTACTGTGAAAATCATTCATAAAAACAAAGTTGTAGCGACATTACAAGAAGACACGTCAAATGGAATTGCAAAATTTCATTTTCCACTTGATTTTTATAAAGAAAAAAAGTATCAATTTGAAATCACTACTTTAGGCACTACTCAAAAATCTGAAACAAAATACTATGACCCTCATCAACAATAGAAATATAACCAGAGCAGTTCTCATTTTATCATTCATTCTTATAAATGTATTGTTACTCTTGGGTATTAGTAAAGTACTTGATTTCTTAAATTCGGGTGCTGACAGAACTTCTATGCTACATTTAGAGAAAGAAACCTTTAATACTTATTTACCAAAAGTTGTTTGGGAAAGCGTTACAAATCCTGGAAGAGTTATGGAGCTTACTACTTTAAAAACAATCGAAAAAGATTATCTGTTTTCGTGGTACGTTAAGAATAAATCGTTGCAAGACAATACAAAAACCGGCATTGAAGATTATTATACGCAAAACACACGTCAAAATTTATACAATACTATAAAACAAAATGCAAAGCATGAAATCAATATTGAAAGCACAACCTTAAAACACAATCCAAAATTAGACTTTTACAGTGCCGATGGCCAATTAGTAGTTTTTACTGATCAAAATGTAGTTGAATATCAAAAAATATATCAAAAGAAAAAACTCATTGCAGCAGTTCAGGACACGGCATCGTATAAAGTAATGATGCTTTTAGAAGATGGTTTTTGGCGGGTGCGCCATTTGCAAAAAATAGAAAAAAACACCTTTCCTATAGATACAGTAAAATCTCATCCTGTGTTTAAAATAAAAGGAGATAAAATCACAAAAAACAATAGTGATTTCACTGTAAGAGGAATCAATTACTACCCGAAAAATTCAGCTTGGGACACCTTTGGAAATGCTTTTAACCTAAATACCATCGGTAAAGATTTTGATATTATAAAAAATGCAAAGCTAAATACTATCCGGATTTTTATTCAATACGATGATTTTGGCAGAGCTGATGTCAAACAAGAAAAATTAGATAAACTCAAAAAAATATTAGACTTAGCCGCAACTAAAAACCTATTTGTCATCATTACTCTTTTTGATTTTTATAGCGATTATACTTTAGAAAACTGGACTTTAACGCACAGACACGCTGAAAAAATTGTTTCTACCTTTAAGGATCACAAAGCCATTTTAGCTTGGGATTTAAAGAACGAACCCAATTTAGATTTTGAAAACAGAGATGAAACTAATGTCCTAAGTTGGTTGGAACAGATGATTACTGTGGTGAAAGAAAATGCTCCAAATCATTTAGTGACTATAGGCTGGTCAAATTCTACAGCAGCGATTCATTTAGCTAATAAAGTTGACTTTGTTTCGTATCATTTTTACAATGCAATTGAAGATTTGGAAAAAGAAACTAAAAATCTGGGAGAAAGTACAAAAAAACCTATCGTAATTCAAGAATTTGGCGTGCCATCATACAAAGGGATATGGAATTTGAGAGGTTCGAATGAAGAAGACCAAGCACAATATCACAAAAAAATGCAAGCCGTATTCAAAAAAAATAATTTTGCCTTTATGTCCTGGACGTTATATGATTTTCCTCATGTTCCCGATCAGGTTGCAGGTAAATGGCCCTGGCAAAAAAAGAGACAGAAACGCTTTGGATTTATTAATATTAATGGAAAACAGAAGCCCTCTTTTCTATTTATTAATCATTAACCCATCTTAATAATTTATTATAATTGACTTGTTTAAAATTGCCTATGTACATTTGTACTATTTTATCCATCGATAGTTCACAAGCTGCCTTATAATTCGTCATCGCTAGTTCTCTGCGGTAATCATCGTCATTTAAAATTGCTTTTATGGCTTTTGCCAGAGACTCTGTACTTTCAGGATTGAAAAATTCTCCTTTATACCCTTCTTCCTTAACTAAAATACTTAAATCCCCTAAATCTGGCATTACTACTGCTTTACCGTAACTTCCAGCCTGATGCAAAACTCCAGAGCTTCCTGTAGTAGAAGTATATGGAAATACAACCATCGTACTTTCGTTAAAAATAGTTGCGACTTGATTTTCCTCAACATAACCGGTGAATATAATTCCAGGAATATGTGCATATTTTTCTTTAACCTGTTGTAAATAACCAGGAGTATTAGGACTATCTGTTCCGGCAATTACAATTTCTATTGCTTCATCACTGGATTTTCTAATTATCTCAACAGCATCAATTAAAATTTCAACTTTTTTATAAGTGCCAAATTTACCAAATGCCAATACCTTTTTGGGACCTTGAGGTAAATCAAAATTGGGGTTTTTTGGCAGCTCAAAAGTCCCATGAGGTATTAATATAATATTATCTGTCTTATATTTTTCATTTAAAACAACTACATATTTACTGATAGTTACCGCAACTTTATCCGCTTTAAGAATACATTTTGTTAAACAGGTACCAATAAAATTATAAGCTTTTTGTGCCAATTTGTTACTAGTAAACCCCGCACTTTCAAGATCTACTTGTTCTAATATGTTGTGCAATAAAACAATTGTGTTGCATCCTAAAAAACGCAAAATCATTGGTATCAATAAGCCCAAAGCAGCCGGAACTTTTTTATCTCCAAATTTCACAAATTGCAAATTGAACAAAACAGCATCTGGCTTCTCTTTCAAAATAGTTCTGCAAATGGTGAATATATTTGCGTAGCTGTTAAACTCCCAGCACTCTTTAACCGAAACTTTATTACTGTTTTCAAAGTCAAGTTGTTTTGGTTCCTTTGTTATATCAGTAATCAAAAGTAGCTCTGAAATTTCTGCTCTTTGCACGAAATTTTTTACCAAATGATACCCATATTCATTTAAGGTTACTGTACTAGGGGGAAATGATGTTACTACGGCTAATTTCATGGTTGTTCATTTTTGATACTACAAATATCTTCATTCATTGGATCGTATTTAATTGCTTTTCGATGAGTGGTTTATTTGTTAAGACGAACATTCTTTTTATTATGATAAAAGAAGAATAACAATTGAAAAAACAATAATGCTACCATTGCAATTAGCTGCATTTCTACCACTTGTTGCAAGGAGTTATGAAATAATACAATTAAAACTATTTGGGTCAATCCTATTAGTGCTGAGACCACAACCGGAATGTATTCATTTATTGATAAAAAATAATAGGCAAAAATATTTGCAATAGCAAAAATCGAAGTAACCAAAGCATATTTCCACAATAAAAAAGCGATTGGTAAATAGGCTTTTCCAAACATCAAATGAACAACCGTTTCTGGAAAAATGAACGTGACTAAAACTATGATCGTAGATAAAATAGCAATATAAGCCACGTATTTCATTAAAATTGGCTGTGTTTCCTGTCCTTCTTTTTTTAGCTGAATTACTTTAGGTAACAAAAGCATCACAAACATCCAAGCAACAAAATAAACCACACGGCCTATTAATGCTAACGACGCATACAAGCCAGCTTGCTCATTATTAAAATAATGCTTTACTAAAATTATATCACTATTGTTTATAATAATTTGAGTTAACTCATAAAAGGCAGTCAACATGAAAAAAGTAACAATACCTTTTTTATCTATTAAATCGTATGGAGACTCTAACCTATTTGAGATTTTTACTGACGTTATAATTTTTTTTTGAACAGGAATTAATCCAAAGATAAATGACACCATTATTCCTATTGCAACAATTATTGAAGGAGGTACCATAGGAAGTATTAATACGGCAGTGATGGTAAGCAATAGCCTGCTCGCCATTTCCGTTTGATAGGTAAACGCTAATTTATTCATCATATTCTTTCCCTGATACAAACCTCGATTGATACTCATGATAAAGTAAAATGGTATTCCAAAACCAAAAATCATAAACATTGATGCAGTTTTTGTGTGAAATATATTTTGTAATTCCTGGTTGAAAAATAAAATTGCCACTCCTGTTACAAAACCCATCAACAAGGCATATTTTGTAATCATCCTCGTAAAAATGGATAATTTTATTTCATCGAATAAAACGGCATATTTGGCTGATACGATCTGGAAAGTCATTCCTACAAATGACAAAATCAACAAAAATGTAATTAAAATAGCTGCATCCGAAAACTCAGCCGGTCCCAATATGCGTCCCAACAATAAATTATACAAATAATTACCTCCATTTACAAAAAGTATGGTAACCATAAATAACTGCTCAGGACTAAATTTTTTTGGTATCGAAGGAATAGTATACGAAGCTATTTTCATAGGATGATGTTTAAAAAAATTAAAGTAGAATGTCGTAATAATTTAATGCGCTAAATAGTTCTTTTACTTTTTGGTTTTCCTTTCCAATAATGTAAAATAACGTATCGTTTTTCTGCGCTTTTCTATACAAATCCGAAATAATATTCACCGAACTACTATCAATATCTACCACTTTATTCAAAGAAAGAACCATACCTTTTGAATGATTCATCAGCACTTCAAAATGATTTTTTAAAGATTTTCCATTCTGGGCGTTTAACAAGCCATTAACTTCATAAACTCCCCCATTATATGTGATTTGAATTGACATAATTGTTGAATTTTGGTTATTACTATTGATACAAATATCAGCAGTATTAGTATGAAGTTTTATAATTCTTCGACGAATAGCCATTTGCTGTAGGTGAAATATCACAGCTTTATACTTAACTTGCATCCATATAAATTAAGAATTTAAGCGGATGAAACTATTAAAAAAAACTATCTTTTTTCTATTCATTATTGTAAGTAATTTTGGAATTGCTCAAGATATGAGTAAAGGATTCAGTAATTTGGAAAAAGGAGAATTTGAAAAGGCCGAAGTGTTCTTCGAAAATATTTTAAAGGACTATCCTAAAAACAAAACGGCACGTTTGTGTTATGCTAGAGCTATCGGTCTTAATAAACAATCCGAAAAAGCATTGGATCTTTTTATAGATTTAAAAAAAGAATACCCAGGTGATTTAGAAATTGAATTGAATTATGCTGAAGCTTTACTTTGGAACAAAAAATTTGATGAAGCTAAAGTCTTTTACAGCGGACTTGTTGAGAGAAACCCTGATAATTTTGTTGGTCATCTTGGCTTTGCGAATACCTTATCTAATTTAAAAGAATTTAAAGAGGCGCTTTTTCAAGTCAATAAAGCGTTAGAAATATCTCCAGGTAATCCTGGACCGTTGATTTCCAGAAAATACATAAAATTAGGATATGCCAATCAAAAGGTAAATGAAAAAAGCTATACCGAAGCGGAGACTTTTTATAATGAAATATTAATTGATTTCCCTGATGATAAGGAAACGCTATTAAACAAAGCCAATCTATATTTAATAACTAAAAATATAACTAAAGGCAAAGAAACCTATTCCGTTATTGCAAAAAACGATCCAATAATTGCCTTAAACGGACTGTCATTAATTGAGCATATTGACGGAAAAGACAAAAAAGCTTTGGTGTTAGCTGAAGAAGCCATCCAAAAAGTAAAAAATAACACCGATGAAAACATAAACAAACAAACTCAGGAACGGCATGTACAAGCATTGATTTGGAATAAAAAATTCAAACTGGCAGAACTTAAAATATCCGAGTTAAATACCAAATATGCTAATGAAAACTGGCTGTTGGCTCTATCCGCAACTTTAGCCATTTATCGCAGTGATTTTAAAGAAAGCATCCAATACTATTCGGCTATTTTAGGAAATGATGCAAAATCATTTGATGGAAACCTCGGAATTGCAAATGCCTACTATGCCTCAGGAGAAGTAACTAATTCATTGGGTGCTGTTGCAAAAACTTTAGAAATTTTCAAAAATCAAAATGATGCCGAAAATTTCTTGAAAAAAATAAAATCGGAATTCACTCCGTATCTAGAAGAAAAATTAAGCTATTCTTTTGACAATGGTAACAATACGGCGATGTCTACACGTTCCCTTATTTCGATACCATTATCAACAAAATGGACCGTTAACACAACTTATCAATATCGAAAAACTGAAAACAACGTTACAAACGTAAGTGCAAAAACCAATGATTTTTTATTAGGCATTGATTATAAGTTTCATCCTAAAATAAGTTACACCCTAGATGTGGGAGTTACCTCAGCAAATTCGAACACAACACAATACAATCAATTATTGATTAATACCTATTTTAAAGCAAAACCATTTAAATTGCAGGATTTAGAAATTGGATATAAAAGGGAAGTACAAAATTTCAACTCGGATTTAATTGACAAACAAATTGCAACCAATAATTATTATTTAAATTACAATATGGGTACCAATTTTAATTTTGGGTGGTTTACACAATACTTTTACACGGCTCAAACCGACAACAATTCTCGAAACCTGTTATTTACCTCTTTTTATTATAACTTCATGTCGAATCCTGTTTTAAAAGGCGGGCTTAACTATCAATACATTGCTTTTAAAAATCAAGTACCAACTGACTATTTTAGTCCAAAGAGATTTAATGCTGTCGAATTATTTTTAGAAATACTAAAAGATGAGAAAATTGTGGAAGCTAAATCTTGGTTTTACAATGCTAATGTGGCAACTGGTTTTCAATTTATAGAAGATAATTCTAAACAATGGACCTATAGAGTGCAGACAAAATTTGGTTATAAATTCTCTGATCGTTTATTAGTTAATGTTTATGGTACTCGAAGTAATATTGCATCAACCACAGCTGCTGGATTCACTTTTAATGAAGTTGGATTGCGATTAAAATGGAATTTATTTGATAAACCAATTTTCGATTTAAAATAAACACATTGCCAAACCGATTTAAACCAAAAAAGAGGCTGTTTAAACAACAGCCTCTTTTTTTTTAAACATATTCTTTTAGTTAGTAACGCAGAAAATAGCAGTACACTATTATTTTGGTTTAAAAACTAACTTAAACTACAAGTTGTAAATTAATATCTTCAAAACCAATTATTTTTCTAACCTCTTCGGTATTAGGTAATACAAACCGTTCTATGTCATCTATAAGTACCTTAATGACAAAAGATTTTATTCTTGATTGATGAACCATTACTATTTTATCCTTTACCACTTTTTTTTCTGCATCAGATTTACTTACAGGTCCAGCCCAATCCAAATTATAACAATAAGCAAAAGCATCCTTCCGAACAAAAGTAATGTATTCTTCATTTATCAATGACCATTTTAAAGAAATCAAATAGTATCCAGGACGATCCTCAAAATTATTTGTTTCTAGAAATGGTTGTGTATGGTGTAATTTTACTTTCATTTTTGATAATTTAACTTTCATATCAAATTTATAAAATTATCGCTAAAGATGTATAAAAAATCGACTAAGTACATTTTATTTTATAAATTATAATACTTAAACTACAAATATGTCAGTTATTGTAAAACCCAAAGCAAAAAAGTAAATTTCGAAATAAAAAAAAACTGCCCGTGGCGGCAGTCTTTTAAACACTATTTATTTTACTATTCTATGATAAATTTGGTTTGTAATTTTTCATTTTCTTTTGTTGTAACAATAAACAAATAAGTCCCTTTGCTTAAATTATCTAATGGTATTTTTACTTCATTATTTGAAGGTATGTTCTTATATTGTTTTGTAAACAAATATTTTCCAGAGATATCTAACACTTCTACGGTAGCACTTTCGGTTATTTTAGGCAAAACAAGCGTAGTCGAAAGTTGGCATGGATTAGGATAATTATAGAGATTTTTTGTCAATCTATTTGCAAAATCAGCCGTACCTAAAGAACTTGCATTTTTAAAAACTAATTGGGAAACTTTAATTTCAAATGTTTGAAAAGCATTATAATTTCCTTGGACAGAGAAGACAATTCCTTTAATTTTTTCCTTGTTGTATTTTTGTCCTTTTGGATTTGTAAACTGGTCAAAAAGCACATTCACATCTGCTGTAGTTGCATTTGCTGGAAGTTGAAAACGCAATCTGTCATTCCAGTCTGTTGTGCTATCTGTTACCAGAACTGCCTCAACAGATAATGAATTTTGAATTGCAAAACTTATAGCTGAGTAATCCCCTGCATCAAATGCTAACTCTCCCGGAAGAATATTTCTAAATAAATTCATCGTCCCGTAAACATTACCGCTAACTGTGGCATTTCTTTCAATCGCATATTGATCGTTTGTAATGCTAGTATTTGGAATATTATCTATCATAAATGAAGAAATGGTTGTTTCTGTTTTAGAATAATCTAGGCCCCAAGGACCGTCTGCTAAATACAACCCATCCAATTGTTTTGACTTATCTCCAATAATTGAAAGTCCAATATCAAACATTCCGCCTAAATCCAACACTATATTTTGTTGATAAGCTCCAGACAAACTTAAATTCAGAGAAACTAATTCTGGAGCAGCTAACTCCGTTATTTTTTTATTTCCTTCAAAAGTTAAATTAAATGCTCTTGATTTATTAATTATGGCCAAATTTAATTTTCCGTTTTTATAGAATCCATTTTTTACAAATACGCTAGGAATTCTATTAGCAACAACTTCGGTAGATAACATTTTTTGTTGTTGGATATTAGAAATAATTCCTTTTGCAATATGACAAACCTGAGCTGTTGAAGATCCCCAAACCTGAAAATTTAGATAATCCCCTGCAGGATATTGTTCTATATTCCAATAGCTATGGAGCATGTTTGCTGTGAGTAACTGCTGTACAGAGAAATTTACAGCATATTCGGTCAATCCATTAGCTCTTTTTATTTCGACCAAGATGATTTCGTAGCCGTTCAAATTAATCGTTACTATGTTCTCAAGCGAAGAGTTATTCAAACGATCACAAATCACTTTAGAATGACTGTAAACAGCCCCTTTAGTAACAGTAGCCAAAACTGCCCCCACACGCTTGTCTCCTTGATAATAATCCACAGAGTAGACTTCTTTTGCATTTGTGATTCCAATTAAATCTATCGGACTGGAAACATAAGTGGTTTCAGTACCAAGCATTGCTGTATTAGGAATTATATCAGAAAAATTAGTACTTGAATTGGTTGCTTTAGCCAAAAGAGAAGAGGCAATAAACTTTTTTTGTGCTCCTTTTTTATTGGCATAACTATTTGTTTTAGTTCTGTTAAAATTTCTTTTAGCAATAAGCGTGGCTAGATCTCCGTTACTTTCTAGCCCTCCATCATTTGCAGATGTTACAGTTGTTAATTCTGTAGAACTTGTTATAATTAATTCGTTAGTGGTTATATCAGTACTTGTTATATTATTGGAGGCTCTGGTAGTTTTAGCTACTACTCCATAGGTTCCAGGTAACATTTCGGGATATAAAATTGTAACACTCCAATTTGTATTATTGATATAAATTTCTTGGGAATAAGTAATCCCATTTATAATTACTGTTAAAGTATCATCGCCTAGCATTTCTCCTCCCCAAGTACCCGAAATAACAGGAGTAGTATCTGTGGTTGTTTGTAAATTTACTGTTGGCTTTAAAATTTCTCCAGATGCAATGTTGTCTAATGTTCCGTTAATAATAACTCCTAATTCTTCCCAGCTCTTATCTAATACCCCGGGCAGTTTATCATTTACACCTGCTACATCCCCATTAGAAGTTTGACTTGTTGAGGTAAAACCATACAATGCAATTGCAGAATTTCCTGTAATTGTAACCCCAAAATTACTTAAAATATATGCCTTTAAACTTTCTTCTGTAAACCCAAATTCTATCCAGGTATCCGTACCACTGTTTCCTCCGTCGATATTTGTTCCTGCACTGTAAGTCGAAATATTAGCATTACGCATGTCCAGAAATAATTCATTGTTTCTAGTTCCGTTTAACCAAGAAGTTTGTGAGGGAGAAAAACCTGTTTTCGCAAAATCTCTCTTATGAAAGGAAACATAAGGCGTTTGACTTTTCATATTCGCTTCAATAAAAAGATCTGCGATCAAATCACCTGAAACATCAATACCTAAATAAAAAGAAGTTGATGGGTTACTTTGTCCCATTCTAACTCTAAAAAAGTAAACATCATCAGTCAATCCGTCAGTAAAATTGATGCTCACTTTTTGAGTTTCAACCATAGCATAAGTAGCATTACCCACGAAATCAGTATCGGCTACTGACTGCTGATCGTCGTTTGGATCGAACTTATCACCTTTCATAAGTGTTACCCAGCTACCCGAGGCGTTACCAACTGTACTTGTACTTTGTGAAAATCCTAACTGAAAGAATAGTATTAAAAAAAGTAAATTAACTGAAAAGTATTTCTTTTTCATGATCGTAGTTTTGAAATTACTAATCAAAGATAACTAACCAATTAAAGAGAAAATAAAACCTTAGATTAGTCAAGACTTACTATAGTTGAAATACAATTTGTTAGGGACGAACAGCTTATAAAAGATTTAGTCTTTTCATTAACTCCGGTCTATTGGCCCGGCTTACTGGAATTACATCTTTGGCAATCAAGACACTATTGTCTTCAATATCAATAATTTTTTTAGTATTGATAATAAAGGAGCGATGCACTTTTAAAAATAAATCTTTAGGTAACTTATCTTCTATTTTCTTTAGGGTAGAATGAACTACATAATTTTTGTTCTCCGTTTTGATATGGATATAATCCCCCTTTGCTTCAACAATATTTACAGATGCCATTTCAATTTTTATCAATCTTCGATCGATATTAACATAAAATTCATTTGCATTGTCCTCCACAGTTGGTTTTACTTCCAATGTCTTTGGCGCTATTTTGTAAGAGTTTGCTTTTTGAATTGCTTTTTGAAAACGATCTTCAGTGATTGGCTTTACCAAATAATCTATTACACACTCGTATTCAAAAGCTTCGATAGCAAAATTTTTATCTGAAGTGACTAAGATTACTTTAGGTGGATTTTTTAAACTTTGAATAAAATCAAATCCTGTAAAATCAGGCATATGGATATCTAAAAAAATTAAATCAACCTCAGTATGATTTAAAAATTTTATTGCCTGAATGGCATTAGGGAATTCTTGGACAAGTTTGAGTTCTGAACATACAACAATCAGCTTAGTGATAATTGCTCGAGCCATCTCTTCATCATCAATAATAATGCAATTCATACAGTAAGAGGTATTACAAACGATTTACAAACTCTTGCATAATTTTTAAAATATTTTCAAAATCTACAGCCAAGTTTGTCGAGTTATTTTTTAGATCACTTTCGTATTCCTCAGCAATATAATAACTTTTTTCTAAACCTAGTATAGATATTTTATGTTTTAGTTTATGAACAGATTGAGCGGCCTCTAAAAAATTAGTATTTTCCATTTCTCCAGAGTAGCCTATTATTTCCTTTGGGAGTTCTTTTTTAAGAATCCCAATTAATTTAGTTCTGAATTCAAGATTATCTCCTGACAATTCATTGATATAATTTAGATTAGGCTGTTCCATTGTCTTTTGCAATTGTAAAATAAAAAGTTGTACCAATACCTTCTTGACTTTCCAGCCAAATTTGTCCGTTGTAAAATTCTATAATTTTTTTTACAATTGATAATCCTATGCCTGAGGAATTATCGTCATTTTGTAATTTAGAAAAAATATCAAAAATCTTTTGTTGATAGGCTTTTGGAATTCCTATTCCATTATCTTTTATTTGAAATAAATATTCTTGATCCTTTTCGGTACTTGAGATCTCAATTTCAATGTGTTCTTTATCATTGTATTTAAGCGCATTTTGAATTAAGTTTTGAAAAAGTTGTTTCAACCTAAAATCATTCCCTTTCAATATTGGGAGCTTATTTATCACCTTAACGGAAGCGTTTTTGGGGATATCTATTGTTTTCAAAAAATCATTTAGCACTACATTTACATCAATTATACGTTCTTCATGGGTATGATTTTCTATAGACGAGTAATTTAATATGCCTTTGATAAGGGAGTCCATTTTCTCAACATTTAATAGAATCCTATTCAATGACTTTAAATTTGCTTCATTCATTAAGGATTCGTTGTCTTGAATAAACCAGTTTATCAAAGTGTCAATGCTACGCAAAGGTGCTTTTAAATCATGTGAAACCATATGCGCATATTCGTTTAAAGCGGTATTTTGTTTTTCAAGATTAAACAATAATTCTTCTCTTTGTTTATTAATTTTTACTATTTCTATAGATTGTTGTTTGATATATTCAGAAGAATCAAAAACCTCTGTGTTAGATGCAAGTACTTCACCTAAACTCATAGAATCAAGTATAGATTGTAGGTTTTTATTAAGCCCTTTTAAACTTTTTGCTTCATCACGTAATTTTTGATTTGCCTCGAATAATTCATCGGAACTAATTTTCATAGCCCTTTGTAACATTTCTATTTGACTCTCATAATTTTGATAGGAATCATTTATAGCAACCAAAAAAACATCTAAATCATTTAAGCCTCCTACAAGTTTTTTATCTATTTGCCTTTTTAATAATGAATGCATTATTCGCTAATTAAAGTTAGTGTCATTGTTTGATTGTGTAACTCACAGGCAGTCTCCCCATTAAATGGTGCCATTTCTCCGTAGGAATAAAATCCTGCAATAGGAACTTGTAAACCAATAACCTCTCGAACATGCTCTATTTCTTCTTCAACACGTTGATTCATTACTAATTTCCTACCGATACAGCTTACCAATAGCGCTAATTCAGGTGCGGTGGTTCTATTTTTAATACCGTATTTTGCAGCAGAAAAAGCTCCTTGCGCAATCCCATCAACAGATGCCATCATAAGTTGAACTCGTGAATTTACGGGAGCATCACCAGCGAGAATCATAGATTGAGCATCATTGTCGATGTTTAAAATAGTGCGCACTACTGGCTCTTTCTTGCCATGTGGAGTTACATTCAGCGGATACAATAAAGAGGCTTGCGGCAGCTCAATAGATTTATCACCTAAGTATTTTTTATAAAGATCTAATGCTGGTTGTCCATCAATTTCATATAAAATATTTCCCTCTGCTTTCGTGATGACTCGTTCAGGGCCAAAGGGAATCCAACCACCGTAACTTGCGTAAGAAATCTCCAATGTAGAACCATAAAATCCAATAAGAACCACTTCGCCTTCTTTTGGATCTTCCTGATAAGAGGCTAGTGTTTTTTCAAAACGCGCATCATCACCACACATCCCGCCTGTTATGGATAATCCAGAAAGTAGATTAGACTCAAGTCCTGCAATTAAAGAACTTCCGTTTACAAAACTTCCTTCTGAGAGCACAAATAAATGTTTCAAATCTTCTTTAGGCATCTGGTTATACAAGTGCTCACCAAGTTGTTTAGCATCAGTGTTATGATCTAAAATATTTTCTCTTTTTACAACAAAAGTTGATTTTTCAAACTCTATAGCTACTACCGAAATAGAATCATCATTTACACTAGAGCCTGAAATTTCACCAGATGTAGACCCAAAAACAAGATGTTCATACGGAAACTCCTTACGAATATCCTGTAAAACTTCACTCTTTTCTAATAAATATCGATTACCAAAAACCAAAACCAGTGGTTTTTTCAATGATACTTTTTCTTGTATGTATCTCCAACCTGTATGAGCTAACTTACTTGCTTGAATAATTTTCATGATTCTTTATTTAATTTTACAAAAAATGTGGTACCCACACCTTCTTGACTTTCTAACCAAATTTCACCGTTATAGAAAGTTATAATTTTTTTTACGATTGAAAGGCCTAAACCTGTTGAATGTTTACTAGTTGTAAAAGACTTAAAAGTTTCAAATATTTTTGAATGAATTTCTTTTGGCATTCCAATGCCATTATCTTTTATAGAAAAAATATAACTATGCCCATCTGCAACGGCACTAATTTCGACTAAACCTTGACTTTTATCTATATAATTTACTGCGTTACCAATCAAGTTTTGAAACAATTGCTGTATTCTAAATTTATCTGCTTTAATTCTAGGTAGCGTACTTATAATAGATACCGTAATATGATTTGGAAGATGAATAATGTCTATAATACTCTGTACAATTTCATGTGTGTCTATAATTTCTAATTTTGCTATCTCCTTATCAATTTTAGAATATGTTAAAATGCCCTCGATAAGATGATCCATTTTCTCAACTTTGTGCTCAATTAATGAAAAATATTTTTGAGTTTGTGCGTCAAAGCTATCTATATTCTCTTCTTTAATCCAGGTAATCAACGAATTAATGCTGCGTAAAGGTGATTTTAAATCATGTGATACTATTTGCGCATAATCCTCAAGTTCTTTATTAGTTTTTGCTAAATCCGATATCAAATCCTCTTTTTGTGATTCTAAATCTTTTTGAGCGGTAACATCTTCCTCAATAGCAAAATATTTGATTATTTTACCCTTTTTGTCATATAGGGCCTGTCCTTGAATACGCACCCAGTATTTCTCTTTGTTTTTTGAATAATTGATAATCTCACAATTAAAAGGGAGGCCTTTTTTAATTTGATTTCTTAGATACAGAATTACTTCAGGATTAGATTCTGGCCCTTGTAGCAATTCACCAGGAGCACGCCCTATAATTTCTTCTTTAGAATATCCTGACATCTTTAAAAAACTTGTATTAGCCCATTCTATCCGCCCCTTCTTGTCTGCAATGATAACAGAATTCAAATTTTTATCTGCAATCAATGACAATAAATACAGTTGCTGCTCTTGATTTTTTTGATCTGTAATATCAAGGTGTATGCCTATTGAACCTATTAAATTTCCTTGTAAGTCATAGTTTGGCGCTCCGCTAATAAGCCATATTCTTTCTTGATTATTTTTATCAAAAACACGCAACTCATAGGAATCTGTTAATCCTTCAGACCTTAATATATCTTTAGTTTTTATTACATCCTTACCAATTTCATTAACAAAAATTTCTATTGCATTATTTCCCAAAAGCTCTTGCTGTGTATAGCCACTCATAGTTGTAAAACCGTGATTAGCCATGGTAATATTGTTATCAAGATCAACTTCAAGTAATCCAAGATTCATATTTGCAATGATTCCTCTGTACTTTTCTTTTTCAATTTGTAAACTTTCATCGTACCTTTTTTTGAGAGAAATATCATCAACCATAGCAAAAAATTGGGTAACCTCACCGTTTTCATCAAGTATGGGCTGCCCTTTGACCTTTGCCCAAAAAGAACTACCATCTTTCCTACCATGTTTTAATTCAACATCAAATGGAAATCCATTATAAAAAGAACTTACCATAATATCCAACTGCGAATCGTCAATATCCAAAGTCCTACCTATTTGCACTGGTGTTTTTCCTATAATTTCTTCTTTGCTATAGCCTGTATAGGTAGTATACGCATCATTACACCAAAATATTTTACCGCTAGGCTTAGTAAAAACAATACCATTATTGTTTAAACTTGCTACAAGTGACAGCCTTTTAAGCTCCTCTTCGTCTCGCTTTTTAGTCGATATATCCTCAATTAATGCAAAATATTCTTTCACTTTTCCTTTACTATCAAATAAAGGTTGGCCCTCAGCCTTTGCCCAAAACCATGTACTATCTTTTTTATAATGAATTAATTCTTGACTAAAATGTTCTCCTGCTTCTTTTGCTTTGTTAATAGCATCAAATGCAACTTGATCCGCTAAGGCTCCATAAAATAAATCCTGAGTGGTACGACCAATTGCCTCTTGCAAGGAGTATCCCGTAAGTTTCACAAAACCTTCATTGGCCCAATTGATAGTGCCATCAAGTGCTGTAAAAATTACCGCATTAACATTAGTACTAGCTACAAGAGACAATCTATTTAACTCTGCTTGGCTTTTTTTCTGTTCTGTTACATCACGTCCATAAATGTTTACATAACCAAAATCCTTAATAGTTTTACATACAAAGGAATACTCTTTGCCATTAGTTTGGGTTTCAAAAATCCAGCGCTCTTTGTCAAAATCTATTTGTGTAGCAATGTACTTAAAAAAATCCTCTGTACTATATTCAATTTCGTTATGAACAAATGTTTTTAATTGCTCTGCAGTTGGATTTCGTCTTAGTAGATTCCCTTTCGTATCAATTCGTATTAAAGGATCTGGATTTTGGGTAGGGAAAAGCGCAATATCTTGGATTTCTTTATTGGCCTGTTTCAGTTTGTTTTTTTGATCATTGATGGTTGTCAACAATTCTTTTAATTCCTTAGAGGTATTATCAGCATTGTTAAGAACGTGCAACAAATCAATTGAAGGATCATTTGGAGCAAAATCTTCAAACGTCAAGCCTTTGTTCATAAGTTCTACCATTGTGGTAAACCACGGCGAGCCCACAAACAATATATTCGCGCCCACTAACTCAAACTGCCCTCGAAGTGTAATACCAGATGTATTGTGCTGAATAACAATATGTTTATTGCAATGCGCAACAATTTCCTGAAAGGAAATTAAATCTAGTTGTGGTCTGGTAATTTTAAAAACAGTTGTAAACAGTGCATTATTACTTAAATCTTGACATATTTTACCCAGACTTGAACCAAAATTTATGATTTCAAAATCTGGAGTCAGAAAAAGATAAAATGGGAATAATCTATTCAAACTGTTTGCATCAAAACAAAGTTCTAGATCCTTCATGGAATTACCAATTAATTTTGAATATTTCGTGAGTGCTCCCTTCGTTTCTTGATTGCAGTAAAGTTATCGTCACTGGAGTTTTATATAAAATACCTAGTCCTTGAATGATTCCCTTCACAAAATCTTGAAGCCCTACTCTCTTAGAATGATAATGTAAATGAAGCCCAGATAAGCTAACATCACTTACTTTAAACTCTGGGGGAGTAAGTTTAGGGTACACAACCATAACCCTATTGTGAAAATTAGGTAAATTGATTAAAAAATCACTCAAACTTTTCCCTCCAGACTCCATTAGACCGGGATATTTCTCAGATGTAGTATGTACCACCCACCATTCTCCAAAGGCAATTAATACTTGACTCAAGGTCATGTTCATTTCTTCTGAAAGTGTGGTAGCAATTTGATAGGTAATAGCATCATCATACACTTCATTGCTTAGAAAAAAATCAACATCAATACCGCTTTTTTCATGTACAGTCTCCCATATTTCTCTACCAAAATTAGCAACAACTAAGTCTTCTATTGATTTATTTACAATGCCGTACATGATCCTAATTTGTGATTAACTCATTTGTACTCCAATATTCAACCAATTTTGTCACTCTATCCACATATTCATCATATTTTAAGGGTTTTAGTAAATAACCCGCAATCCCTATTCTATAACACTCTAACAAATCTGACCTATTGCTAGATGTTGTCAATATAATTGCAGGAATGTATTTTAAATAATCGTCTGATTTTAATATTCCTAAAAACTCTATTCCGTTTATTTTGGGCATGTTTAAATCTAAAACAATAATGTCAGGAACAATTTCTTTTTCCTTAAGTATTGTAATGGCTTCTTCGCCATTATTTGCCTCAACAATCTTGTGAGCTATTTTTAGCTTACTTAAAACCCTATTGAACTTCATCACTTCAATTTCATCGTCTTCTATTAGCAAAATATTTAGTGCTTTTGTCATGGTATTTGGATGTTTTAAAAACTAAAAATACTAAAGTTATATCCTGCTCTTACGCTTTATCGATAATACTGAATTTGATATAGACCAAAATGCATTAAGTATCGATAACTGGTTATACCAATTTTAATTCAAGTTGAACTTTTTTGGGCAAACTTTTACAAATCAATTCATAGGAATGATCTATCAACTCTTTAACAAGCGCATCCGAAACTGATTCATTCAGAGCAATGGTGTTCCAATGGGTTTTACTCATGTGAAAACCTGGCTGAATGTCATCATATTCGGCGCGTAATTCCTCAGAGCGCTCCGGATCACATTTCAAATTAACAGATGGTTGTCCTTTTTCCCATTGACTTAAAGAGGCCAATGCAAACATTTTTCCGCCCACTTTAAAAACTAAAGTATCTTCATCAAAAGGAAAATGTTCGGTCACTCCTTTTTTAGACAAGCAATATTCGTAGTAGGTCTCTAAGTTCATTTTTTGAAATTATTTACATTCAAAATTTATAATTCATCTTTCAAAATAGCGTACAAAACCGGCTTACTAGGACTTGCATCATTCTCAAAAGAAGCAATTTGTAAATTCAGCAAATAAGTACCATCTTTCACTTCATTTGAAACAAAAATCATCTCCGTAATCGTACAGTCCAATCGTGCATCAGCATTCAGATTATCAACATCAGTTACATTCCAAAAAGCTTTGTGCGCTACTAATTTTCCATCATCTTTTTCTTTATCAACACTTGGCAAATCAATCAGTAGATGTTTTATTCCGCTTTCACAAATGAAACGCGCAGAATCTTCCTCCAGATAAGGCGGATTGGTATTCGAATATTTTAAATGCTTTTTTCCTTCTAAATTAGGTAATGTTCTAATAATTAGTGCTTCTTTTGGAACACCCAACTTTAATGTCACATCGAGCGCAGTATAAATACTATTTAACGTAACCACCAAATCTTCCCCTTGTAATTCTGGTTGAACCGAAATTAATTCAGCCATAAAGAAAAACTGTTTCAATGATTGATTGATGCTGTAAAATTCCCGTGTAATATGACCCAAGCATTCCGTATGCGTCCCGTGTCCATGCGGATTGAAAAAAATATTATTGAAGTTTGTCGATGATTTCCCTTCTGACACTTTCCCGATCCAATCCCCAAAAACTACAGGTTCAATGACCGGCTTCTCGATATACCAAGCAATTGGATTTTCATCGGTATTCGTTAACGGAATCGAAATATCAATGGGTTTTGATAAATCTACTTCGAAATTGTTGATTTTTGCTTTCATAATATTTTTTACCGCAAAGGGCGCAAAGGTTTACGCAAGGCACGCAAAGTGATGATTAAAGATTATTTACAATTCTTTTTATTCCATCTTTTATCAAAACAACATTAAAATTCATGAGTAAACCTAACTTACAATTCGTCAATTTCAGATACGTTAATAATTGAGCAAAATGAATATCATTTAAAGCATCTACTGATTTTATTTCTAAAATCAATTTATCCTCAACAATAATATCAATTCGGTAACCAATATCTAATTTGACCTCTTCATAAACCAAAGGCAAGGATTTTTGTTTTACAACATTCAAACCCAATTTCTTTAGCTCATAGAATAAGCACGCCTCGTAGGAACTCTCTAATAAGCCCGGACCAAGTCCCTTATGAACTTTCAAAGCACAATCAAATACAATTCTAGATAATTCATTTTCAGTCATACTAATATATCTTTGTGAACTTTGCGTAAAACTTTGCGACCTTTGCGGTTACGTTACTCTTCCAAATTTAAGTAAAACAAATCACTTGCAATTCCATCGGTCAAAAACTTTCCTTTTGCGGTAGGTTTTAAGATATTGTTTTCGATAAACACCAAGTCATCATCAAGGAATTTCTGAGATTGTTTATTCAAATATTCAAGGTATACGGTTCCAAATTCCTGCTCAATTCTATCCAAAGAAACGCCCCAAATAGTCCGCAAACCAGTCATAATATATTCATTATACCGGTCCGTAATCGAAAGAATTTCTATTTCATTTGGCAATTTATTCTCTTGAATAGATTTTAAATAAAGTGCATTGTTCGAAACATTCCAACTTCTTGAAACACCATCATAACTGTGGGCCGAAGGACCAATTCCAAGGTATTTTTTCCCCAACCAATACGCCGAATTATTGTTTGAAAAATAATTGGCTTTGCCAAAATTTGACAATTCATAGTGTATAAAGTCATTGGCTTCGAGCGTTTCTACTAAAATAGCAAAATGTTGTTGCGCAACTTCATCTTTAGGAGCAGCAATTTTTCCTGTTTGTATCAGTTTATTCAACGCCGTTTTAGGCTCTACTGTCAAAGCATAACTTGAAATGTGCGGTATTCCAAAAGACAGTGCAGTTTCTATATTTTGTTTCCATTTCTCATTGCTCATGCCAGGAATTCCATAAATTAAATCCAGTGAAATATTATCAAAATATTGGGTCGCTTCTTCTAAACATTTTTTGGCTTCCGCCGAATTATGAGCGCGATTCATTAGTTGTAAATCATCTTCAAAAAACGACTGAATCCCTATGCTTAAACGATTTATTTTACTTTTAGACAATGCAATTATTCGTTCGCTAGACAAATCATCCGGATTGGCTTCGAGCGTGATTTCGGGGTTTTCTGAAACAGAATAGTTTTTATAAACTTCTTCTATCAAGAAATTAATTTCTTCAGATGTTAAAACACTTGGCGTTCCACCGCCAAAATAAATGGTTTCAACTTGTTCCTTTTCAAATTCGCTTTTACGCATTCGCAATTCTTTGGCAATAGACATAACCATCTCCTCTTTCTTCTTCATCGAAGTCGAAAAATGAAAATCACAGTAATGACATGCCTGCTTGCAAAAAGGGATATGAATGTAGATTCCTGACATAATAAAAGAGCAAGATAAATCTTGCTCTTGAATTAATACGTTAAAAAGTAAAAAAATTAATAGTTTTCGTAAATAGTTTTGAAAGCACCTTCGGTGATAGTTGTAGAGATATTGGTTTTAGGATCTTTTGCATTGAATACATAAGTGCCTTTTATGATTGTATATCGACTACCTACAATTTTATCGGTGATAATAAGGTTACCAGTTCCAGCATAATCTACATATGAATTCGTTAAAGGATCATATTTAGAAAGCACTACTTTATTGACAGTGGTAGAAGGTGTAAAATTGTACGTTCCTTTTTGAGTATTGTTGTGATTTATTGTTAAGCCGAAGGCATACGCATCGTCACTTTGTGCTGTTAACGTAATATCGGAACCCGAAAAGAAACCATCGGTTTGACTTTCTTTAATTGATCTCCAATTCGTTCCATTAATTTTTAATGACGTTCCTAAACCAGTCACTTCTGGTGCAGGTTGATCGACATACTTAACATAAAAATTACCTTCAACTGAGGAAGAACTAGAACTTAAGTCAAACATATCCTCATAAAGTTTCCCCGAAAAAGTAACTTTAACTGTTTTATTTGTCTCGTCTAAAGACACTAATTCAAAATTAAAATAATTAGAACTAAACTCATAAAAGCTATCTCTCCATGGTATAGACGAACTTACAGGACTCGTTGAACCAATTCTTTCAAAATGTCCAAATTTATCAAAAGAAGCGTAAATGCTACTACCATCCGAAGCTATTCCTAAGACTTCGATAAAATTCTCTGTTCTTACTGCTGTCCAACTTACAATAGGAACATTTAGATTATTCAATTTGTAAGTAAAGGATTCTTTTGGATTCGAACTACTGCTAGACTCATCAGACGAACAAGAAGAAAAAATAGAAATAACTAATAAAACGGCAAAGACTCTAATAAACTTCATATTTGTATTTTTTTTAATTTAAAATTCCTACAAACATAATCTATTTTTTAATTCTATTTTCATTATTCTTCACAAAAGCATCCCACCCAGTATAACTCTTTTCACCAATTACTTTTCCAGAATTGAAAAAATGACAAACTGCTGCTGCCAATCCGTCTGTACTATCAAGGTTTTTAGGTAATTCTTTCAGCCCTAAAAGTTGCTGTAGCATTTTGGCAACCTGCTCTTTTGTAGCATTTCCGTTTCCGGTGATTGCCATTTTTATTTTCTTGGGTTCGTATTCTGTAATTGGTATGTCTCTAGAAAGTCCAGCCGCCATGGCCACACCTTGCGCGCGACCTAACTTCAACATCGATTGCACGTTCTTGCCAAAGAAAGGGGCTTCAATTGCAATTTCATCCGGATTGTGTGTGTCGATTAATTCAATGGTTCGCTCAAAAATGATTTTTAGTTTTTGATAATGATTGTCGTATTTGGACAATTGCAACTCATTTAATTGCAAAAATTCCATTTTTTTATTGACAATTTTTATCAATCCAAAACCCATAATTGTGGTTCCAGGATCAATTCCTAATATGATGCGTTCGTTTGACAAAAGATTTGTTTAAAGTTTAAAGTTCGAAGTTCAAAGTTTTCGTTTCTTTGTAACAATGATTTCAATTCCACACAAAACTAAACAATTACTCGTAGTTCTAATCAAACTTTTGATCGTTGGCGGTGCGTTTTATTTTATTTACAATCAATTGGCAAATAACGACAAACTCGACTGGCAAAAATTCATTGTTTTATTTCAAAAAAATCAATCTATTACTGGAATTGCGTTTCTTTTATTGCTAAGTGTTTTAAATCGGTTTTTTGAAATATTGAAATGGCAAAACTTGGTAGCATTTATCCACAAAATCTCTTTGAGTGAAGCTACCAAACAAGTTCTTGGCGCGCTAACTGCAGGTCTTTTTACACCAAATGGAATAGGCGAATATGCTGGAAAAGCATTGTTTTTCGAAAAATCTAATACAAAAAAAGTAATTTTCCTGAACCTGATTTGCAACGGAATCCAAATGATACTGACCGTTATTTTTGGATTTATTGGGCTGCTTGTTTTTAATGCGCAATACCATGTGATTGCGACAAAAACGGCAGTGCTGCTTCTTGCAGTGCTACTACTGCTTTTCCTAGTTTTATTTTTAGTCAAAAAAATCACAATTAAAGGGTATTCTATCGAAAAACTGATTCATAAGATTAATGAAATTCCAAAATCCATTCATCAAAAAAACATCTTTTTGGGTATTTGTCGTTATTTGGTTTTCTCGCATCAGTACTACTTTTTATTTTTGGCTTTTGATGTTGATTTGCCATACCTCACGATGATTGCTACGATTTCATCTGTTTATTTTCTAGCGTCTTCGCTGCCTACTTTTCAATTTTTGGACTTTGCCGTTAAAGGAAGTGTTGCTGTTTATTTCTTCGGGATTTTAGGCGTCAACGAATGGATTGTAATTTTCATTTCTACTTTGATGTGGTTTCTCAATGTGGTATTACCAGTTGTAATTGGTAGTTATTTTGTCTTGAATTTTAAAACCCTCTCCCCAACCCTCTCCAAAGTAGAGGAAGACGAAACTATATAAAATAATTATGATTCCAATTGTTTTATTCCTCATAATCCTCATCTATTGCTTGGCGATACTAGTACTGATTTATGGTTTTACCAAGGTGAATACAACCGAAAGTAACGGCTTAACGCCAAAAACAAAATTCTCCATTATCATTCCATTTCGGGATGAAAATGAAAACTTGCCGCTTCTATTAGACAGTTTTTCGAGTTTGAATTATCCAATAGATTTATTCAAAGTGATTCTAGTTGATGATGATTCTAAGGAAAAGTTTAAAGTACAACGGTTAAAGTTTAAGGTTTCAATCGTAGCTAATAATCGGGTTTCAAATTCACCTAAAAAAGATGCCATTGTAACCGCAATGCAAATTATAAATACGGACTGGATTATCACCACCGATGCCGATTGTGTAGTTAATAAAAAATGGTTATTGACCTTGGATAATTACATTCAGCTTCATGATGTTGCCATGATTGCCGGAGCGGTAACGTATACTTGTGGAAATTCATTTTTACATCATTTCCAGCAATTGGATATAGCAAGTTTACAAGGCGCTACCATTGGGAGTTTTGGTATTAATAAAGGATTTATGTGCAATGGCGCCAACTTTGCGTATACCAAATCCTTTTTCCAGGAATTGAATGGCTTTCATGGAAACGATACAATTGCTAGTGGCGATGATGTTTTCCTTTTGCAAAAAGCAATTGCTAAATTCCCTGACAAAGTAAGTTATCTAAAAAGTCCAAATAACATTGTCATTACAAAACCATTGGATAATTGGAAATCATTGTGCTATCAGCGCGTTCGATGGGCCTCAAAAACAAGTTCGTATCAGAGTGCTTTCGGGAAAGGATTGGGTCTGCTAGTATTTGCAGGGAATTTGTGTTGGGTGTTGGGTATTGGGCTTTGGTTCTTTGGTGTAGTACCTATTTCGATTATCATTTTGATCATCGCATCAAAGTTTACTGTAGACACCATTTTGATTTATAAAACCAATCGTTTTTTAACCAAAAACAAAATCCGGTATTTGATTTTGAGCAGTTTGTTCTATCCTTTTTTTAGTACTAGCGTGGCTCTTTATTCTTTGTTTGGAAAATACGAATGGAAAGGGAGAAAATTCTAATTTGCACTACAACCATAGCCCAGATGGTAGCGGCATCCTTTTTCTTTTTTCTTTAAAAAGAAAAAGATACAGTGAACAGCTGGAAATAGCTCCTCATTAAACTTCGCTAAGAACAATAAAACTACTCTACTTTTAAAATTACCGGAAGTATAAATTGTGTTTTCACGGGGATTCCACGTTTGATGGCTGGATTAATTTTTGGAAAATCAACTAAACGGACTTTAAGTATACTGTCGATTTTAGTTTTGTCATAGGCAACCGAATCTTTAGGAAATTGAGGCTCGAATTGCATTGTAGCATTAGGAAAAATAGTGACCTTGACCTCTATTGTGTCCAGTTCAGGATAAAGAATTGAAAGTGTATCAACACGTAACTTATCTTGAATCAGCTGCGTTAAAACTTCAAAAAAACACTGTTGACGTTGCTTTTTATCTTCTATTTTTTCACAATCTACTACCGATGGGTATTCATCGACTTCTTTCCAGTTGATGGATTTCAGTTCCTTTTGTAACAATTCCTTTTCCGAAGGGATTTGCTTGTCAAAGTATTGACAGGAATTAAAAATGAGAAATACGAAAAAGAGATAATACTGCTTCAAGGTTTTGTTTTTGAATGGAACTAATAGGATCTAAAATTACACTTATTTTTTTTGAGATGCTTTCAAAACTAAATAATCTTCATAGGCTTCTGCAAACCATTTCTTTTTGTTTGTAGCAGCAATTTCTTTTTGATCTGGATACAATGCCGCCAAACGATCTGAAAAAATAGCGATTTGTATGGTATAGGTATAGAATTCCTGTTTTGTCAACAATAGCGATGGATTTGATTTTTTATCAAAAAATTCAAAAAAAAGCGCATCAAACTCTTTCAAAGAATAATTTAATACTTTTACTCTATTTTCATTGTAAATAATTTCTTTTACATACATATCCTTGTCCGTAACTATTATTTCTTGGGCATGTATAGTCCAACACGAACAAGTAAAAAAGACGATAATCGATAATGCTATATTAAATTGAACCTGTTTCATGAGTTAAATACAATGCTGATTTTGTATTTTCAAAATTACTAAAAATAAATGTATGGATGTACTGCTTTTTGCTCTTGGTTTTATTTGTATGATTTTAGGGGTTTTGGGTAGTTTTTTACCCGTTTTGCCTGGACCAACATTAAGTTGGATTGGATTACTGCTCTTGTACTTTACAGTTGCTGTACCAGCCAATTATTGGGTTTTAGGCGCTACATTGTTAATTACAATAATTATTTCCGTTTTAGATTTTGTAATCCCAGCCAAAGGCACTAAAAAATTTGGCGGCAGCTCTTATGGGGTATGGGGAACTACTATTGGATTAATCGTCGGTATTCTTGCTCCAATCCCTTTTGGCTTCCTTATTGGACCTTTTATTGGCGCATTGATAGGTGAGCTTATATTTGATCTCAATGATCACAAACGGGCTTTGAAAGCAGCCGTAGGTTCGTTCATAGGCTTTCTAGCATCAAGCTTCATGAAATTTGTACTTTGTGTACTGTATTTGGGATTGTTTTTGTGGATTGTTTGGCAACATAAATCCGAGCTATTTTAGAGGAGTTTTTGGGATCAAGTCTAAAACCTGTGGGGAAATATTAAATTTCGATATTTGTATTTTAAAAATAGATACAAATGCAAGATTCTTTTAGTGAGCTAATCAAATTATTATTACCTGAAATTGTT
>NZ_JBLVPU010000025.1:0-48654 GCF_048286735.1 Flavobacterium frigidum
TTGGCTTCTTAAAATAGCCAAAAGTTATCTCCGATTTTAACCAAGATAATAGAATATAAAACTAAAAACCTATCTTAAATCGTTGAGATTTCTGTCTGAAAAATGGGTACAGCATACAAGGAACTTTGATCAAGAAACTATTTATTATTTTTAACGCTGTAATTAATAGGTTATATGTAGTTGTTTGATGATTTTATAATAACTGAACCAAAATAAACTGGAATGAATGAAAAAAGTACTTTAAAAGAGCTTGCTGAATTATTTTTAAAACTAGGAATAATAGGTTTTGGTGGTCCTGCTGTACATATTGCGATGATGCAGAACGAAGTTGTTGTTAGGAAAAAATGGATGAGCGAACAGCATTTTTTAGATTTAGTGGGTGCTACTAATTTAATTCCGGGACCAAATAGTACTGAAATGGCGATTCATATTGGTCAGGAAAGAGCAGGATGGAAAGGATTAATTGTGGCTGGCATGTGTTTTATTTTGCCTGCGGTTTTAATAACTGGATGTTTTGCTTGGTTGTACAAAGAATACGGGCAACTTCCAGAAATTAAACCTCTTTTGTATGGCATTCAGCCCGCAATTATTGCTATAATAATCATGGCCATTTTACCGCTAGCTACGAAGTCCCTAAAAACAGTTGAATTAAAAATATTGGGATTGATCGCATTAATTTTGGCACTTTTAAATTTCAATCAAATTTATATTTTATTTGGTGCAGGTATTTTTGCTGTACTAACTGCAACTATTAGAAAAAATAATGTCTATAGTCTCACTTTTTTACCATTATTGTTATTTCAATTTTCTAAAACAACGGTTGCCACGGTTACCAATTTGAATTTGTTTTTGGTGTTTTTGAAGATTGGCGCCATACTATACGGAAGTGGTTATGTATTATTTGCATTCTTAGATGCAGAACTTGTTGCGAAAGGCTTATTATCTAGAGCTACTTTAATAGATGCGATTGCGGTAGGGCAGTTTACGCCAGGACCTGTTTTTTCATCGGTCACTTTTATTGGTTATCAATTAAACGGCGTTTTGGGAGCAATTGTGTCAACAATTGGAATATTTTTGCCTTCATTTTTATTTGTTGCCTTATTAAATCCGTTGGTAAAAAAAATGAGGAATTCAGTTCCGTTTTCTACATTTCTAGATGCAGTAAATGTAGCTTCGGTAGCGTTAATTATTGCGATCTGTTTTCAGATGAGTTACGCTGTAATAGCAGATTGGCGAACCATTTTAATTGCTATGATCAGTTTTACGGTGGCTTTTAATTATAAAAAAATAAACAGTGCTATTCTAGTATTGGGTGGTTCATTAATGGGCTATTTGTTAACTTTTATTGGATAGTAAATTAAGGCAATTTGGTACGTTTCTATTTTTGAAATGGAATTTACTTATATTTGTTGACCTTAAAAAAATAACGTATTGTGAGTCAAATTAATAAGCTTAAAATATTTAATGATCCAATTTACGGGTTTATTACCATTCCTAATGCATTAATCTACGATTTAATTCAGCATCCGTACTTTCAACGTTTGCGCAGAATTTCTCAAATGGGGTTGTCCTATTTAGTGTATCCAGGTGCCAATCATACTCGTTTTCATCACGCTTTAGGGTGCATGCATTTGATGCAAAAAGCAGTTGACGTATTGCGTTTTAAAGGAGTTTTATTGTCTATAGAAGAAGAAAACGCTTTATATATTGCTATTTTATTGCATGATATCGGGCATGGACCTTTTTCACATGCCATGGAAAAAAGCATTGTTGAAGATGTGCATCATGAAGAAATTTCATTGTTGTTTATGAACCAATTGAATGTTGAATTTGACGGAAAGTTAAGTTTAGCGATTCAGGTTTTTAAAGGAGAATACAACAGAAAATTCATGTTGCAGTTGATTTCAAGTCAATTGGATATGGATAGAATGGATTATTTGAAGCGGGATAGTTTTTACTCTGGTGTGGCTGAAGGTAATGTCAACTCGGAGCGACTGATTCAAATGATGAATGTGGTTGATGACTATCTGGTCATTGAAGAAAAAGGAATTTACTCCGTAGAAAAATTCTTAATGTCTCGACGCTTGATGTATTGGCAAGCCTATTTACACAAAACGAGTTTAGTGGCAGAGTTAATTTTGATGAAAATCCTAAAACGCGCCAAAGAATTAACATTAAAAGGAGTTCCACTTCCTTGCAGTGAACCTTTATTGTTTTTCTTGCAAAACAAAGTTACCATCGATACTTTTGATGCTGAAACTCTAGATTTATTTGCTCAATTAGATGATTTTGATATCATTGGAGCATTAAAATCATGGCAAAAACAGGATGATTTTATTTTGTCATCATTAAGTAAAATGATTGTCAATCGCGATTTATTAAAAATAAAGCTTACCAGTGAAAAAGTAGCAATAGAGGAATTACAGCCCTTGAAAGAGCGTTTCGCATTAGAAAATAATATTTCCTTACTAGAAACGAATTATTTTATATTTAAAGGAAAAATAAAAAATCAAGCCTACAGCAAAGAGGCGGAACCCATACGGATTTTGAAAAAAGACTGCACGATAGAAGATGTAATAGAATCCTCTGATCAGCTGAATTTAAAATCATTATCCAAATTGGTGACCAAGTATTACATCTGTTTCCCAAAACAACTGTTATAAAAACACCATTTAAAATCTATTTTTTATATTTTTGTCACAATGAAATTTACAGCAGAACAAATAGCAGGGATTTTAGAAGGTGAAGTTATTGGGAATCCCATGGCAGAAGTTTTTAGATTGTCAAAAATTGAAGAAGGTACAGATGGCTCACTTACTTTTTTATCAAACCCTAAATACTTAAATTATATTTATTCAACAAAAGCTTCGGTAACCATTGTAAATGAGACTTTTGAACCTGAATTGCCTTTGACGACTACTTTGATAAAAGTGCAAGATGCTTATACGGCATTTTCTAAATTATTGGAGTTTTACAATCAAGTAAAATTAAATAAAAGCGGAATAGAGCAACCTTCTTTTCTTTCGAAAAGTGCAAAATATGGAGATAATTTATACCTTGGGAGTTTTAGCTATGTAGGTAATAACGTTATCTTGGGTGACAATGTAAAAATATACCCTAATTGTTTTATTGGAGATAATGTAGTCATTGGCGAAAATGCATTGTTGTTTGCTGGAGCAAAAATTTACTCAGAGACTATAATAGGTAACAATTGCACGATTCATTCTGGGGCTATTATCGGTTCAGATGGCTTTGGTTTTGCACCAAATCCTGATGGAACGTACACTAAAATACCACAAATAGGAAATGTAATAATTGAAGATAATGTAGATATCGGTTCTTGTACGACAATTGATAGAGCAACAATGGGTTCTACAATTATCAGAAAAGGAGTAAAGCTCGACAACCAAATCCAGATTGCTCATAATGTCGAAATTGGAGAAAACACAGTTATTGCAGCTCAAACTGGAGTTGCAGGTTCAACAAAAATCGGTAAAAACGGCTTAATTGGTGGGCAAGTTGGAATTTCTGGACATTTAACCATCGGGAATAATGTTCGAATTCAGGCACAATCTGGTGTGGGACGAAATATAAAAGATAATGAAATAGTGCAGGGGAGCCCTACATTTGGATACAATGATTTTAGCAAATCATACGTTCATTTTAAGAATTTGCCTAAAATTGTTGCAGAAATAGAAGAATTAAAAAAACAAATATTAAACCAAAAAAATGGAAACAATGGTTAAACAAAAGACCATCAAAACAGAAATTTCGCTTACTGGGGTCGGATTGCATACAGGAAAAGAAGTAAAAATGACTTTTAAACCTGCTCCAGTAAATAATGGTTTTACTTTTGTTCGAGTTGATCTTGAAGGACAACCTATTATTGAAGCAGATGCTAATTATGTGGTTAATACGCAAAGAGGGACCAATCTAGAAAAACTAGGAGTGAAAATTCAAACTCCAGAACATGTTTTGGCAGCACTTATTGGTTGTGATTTAGATAATGTAATCATAGAATTGAATGCTTCTGAACTTCCTATTATGGATGGTTCATCCAAATATTTTGTTGAAGCTCTTGAAAAAGCTGAAATCGAAGAGCAAAATGCCAAAAGAAATATTTACGTGGTGAAAGAAGTTATTTCATTCACAGATGAAGCTTCAGGAAGTGAGATCTTAGTCATGCCAAACGATCATTATTCAGTAACTGCAATGGTAGATTTTGGTACTAAAATACTAGGTACGCAAAATGCAACGATGAAAAGTATTTCTGATTTTAAAACCGAAATATCAGAGTCTAGAACCTTTAGTTTTTTACATGAATTAGAATCATTATTAGAAAATGGTTTGATAAAAGGTGGTGATTTAAACAATGCTATAGTCTATGTAGACAAAGAGATTTCTGCTGCTACAATGGAGAGTTTAAAAGTAGCTTTTGGAAAAGATGAAATTACTGTAAAACCAAACGGTATTTTAGACAACCTTACGTTGCATTACCCAAACGAAGCTGCAAGACATAAATTATTAGACGTAGTAGGTGATTTAGCTTTAATTGGAACAAGAATTCAAGGAAAAGTAATTGCTAATAAACCAGGACATTTTGTAAATACACAGTTTGCAAAAAAAATGGCTAAAATCATCAAAATAGAACAACGAAACTATGTTCCTGTTTATGATTTGCATTTAGAGCCGTTGATGGATATTCATAAAATCATGGCTGTTCTTCCGCACAGACCTCCGTTTTTATTGATTGACAGAATCATCGAAATGTCAGAAAGTCATGTCGTTGGAATGAAAAATGTTACCATGAATGAGAATTTCTTTGTCGGACATTTTCCTGAAGCTCCAGTAATGCCAGGGGTCTTAATTGTAGAAGCAATGGCACAAACAGGTGGAATTCTTGTATTAAGTACAGTTCCAGATCCAGAAAATTATTTAACTTATTTTATGAAAATAGATAATGTTAAGTTCAAACATAAAGTTTTACCAGGAGATACTTTAATATTTAAGTGTGATTTAATTACACCAATAAGACGAGGAATTTGTCACATGCAAGCCAATGCTTACGCCAATGGAAAACTAGTTGCTGAGGCAGAATTAATGGCACAAATTGCAAAAAAACAATAATTTTTTTGTTGATTTGATTAATCGTTTATTCGGTTAATCGATGATACAGTTAAACGATTAAATAAATTATATGAATCAACCACTAGCCTATGTGCATCCAGGCGCCAAAATTGCTAAAAATGTTGTCATTGAGCCTTTTACAACTATTCATAACAATGTTATCATTGGTGATGGAACTTGGATTGGTTCAAATGTAACCATAATGGAAGGCGCAAGAATAGGAAAAAATTGTAATATATTCCCTGGTGCAGTTATTTCAGCCGTTCCTCAGGATTTAAAATTTGGTGGAGAAGATTCTTTAGCAATAATTGGTGACAATTGTACAATACGTGAGTGCGTGACCATCAATAGGGGAACAATTGCCTCTGGCCAAACAACTTTGGGTAAAAATTGCTTGGTAATGGCAACCGCACATATTGCTCACGATTGCCACATTGGTGATAATGCAATAATTGTGAATGGAGTAGCGCTCGCAGGACATGTTACTGTGGGTAAATATGCAGTTATTGGGGGTTTAGCAGCCATTCATCAATTTATTCATATTGGCGATCACGCGATGATTTCTGGTGGATCTTTGGTACGAAAAGATGTTCCGCCATTTACAAAAGCAGCAAAAGAACCATTGTCCTATGTTGGAATAAATTCTGTTGGTTTAAGAAGACGCGGTTTCACAACTGAAAAAATTAGAGAGATTCAGGATATCTATAGAATATTATATCAAAAAAATTACAATACCACTCAAGCTTTAGGAATCATCGAAGCTGAAATGGAAGCGACACCCGAAAGAGATGAAATCATCGATTTTATTAGAAATTCATCGCGTGGAGTGATGAAAGGATATTCTGGGAACTATTAATCCCCACCCCAGCCCTCCCCGAAGGGAGTGTAAACGTGACTATATTGTAAAAAAATATAATGTAGTATAAAATGTTAAATATAATAATAATAAAAATAAATAAATAACTAATTTCCAGTCTTAGCTCACTCCCCTTCAGGGAGGACCGGAGTGGAGAAAATAAACAAACATCATAATGGCATCTACATCAGATATTAAAAACGGATTGTGTATTAAATACAACAACGATATTTACAAAATCATTGAATTTCTTCACGTTAAACCAGGGAAAGGTCCTGCTTTTGTTAGAACAAAACTTAGAAGTTTGACTAACGGAAAAGTATTGGACAACACTTTTTCTGCAGGGCATAAAATCGAAGAAGTTAGAGTAGAAAATCATAAATTTCAGTTTTTATATCCAGAAGGGAATGAGTTTCATTTTATGAATACCGAGACTTTCGAACAAATAACTTTGAACAAAAACATCTTGGATTCACCAGATTTATTGAAAGAAGGAGAAAATGTAATGGTCAGTATCAATACAGAGACTGATTTACCGCTTTCTGTAGATATGCCAGCATCTGTTATTCTTGAAGTGACTTATGCAGAGCCTGGTGTCAAAGGGAATACAGCTACAAATGCAACTAAATCGGCAACTGTTGAAACTGGAGCAACTGTAAATGTGCCTTTGTTTATTAACGAAGGTGATAAAATTAAAATTGATACTGCATCAGGTTCCTACATGGAGCGTGTTAAGGAGTAAATTATTTGATAAATAGAAAATGTGTTAATTTAAATCATTATCACATTTTTTATTTTATACATTTCTTATTTTTCTAGTTATATTTATGAAATTCCCAAAAGCGTATACTTTAAAACAAATTGCTACTATTATCAACTGTGAATATGTTGGTGATACTGATTTTCCTATTACGGGAATGAATGAGATTCATGTCGTAGAAACTGGAGATATTGTTTTTGTTGATCATCCCAAGTATTATGACAAAGCATTAAACTCAGCGGCAACTATTGTTTTAATCAACAAAAATGTAGCTTGTCCCGAAGGGAAAGCATTGTTGATTTCTGAAGATCCTTTTAGAGATTTTAATAAATTGACAAATTATTTCAAGCCATTTCAATTCTCGAATGTTTCAATAGCTACTTCAGCTTCAATAGGCGAAGGAACTGTAATACAGCCAAATACATTTATTGGAAATCATGTGATGATTGGTAAAAATTGTTTGATTCATTCCAATGTTTCCATTTATGATCATACCATTATTGGTGATAATGTGATCATTCATGCTGGAACAATTTTAGGTGCTGATGCCTTTTATTACAAAAAACGCGCTGAAGGATATGACCAATTACTTTCTGGTGGAAGAGTTGTTATAAAAGATAATGTGGGAATAGGAGCCCTTTGTACAATTGACAAAGGTGTAACCGGTGATACAACGATTGGTGAGGGTACCAAAATTGATAATCAAGTACATGTAGGTCACGATACAGTTATTGGAAAAAAATGTTTGATAGCTTCACAAACAGGAATCGCAGGTTGTGTCATTATTGAAGACGAAGTAACCATTTGGGGACAAGTAGGAACCACAAGTGGGATAAAGATAGGAGCAAAGGCAGTTATTCTTGGTCAAACGGGAGTTACAAAATCAGTAGAGGGTGGAAAGTCTTATTTTGGAACTCCAATTGAAGAATCGAGAGAAAAACTGAAACAACTAGCTAATATTAAGAAAATACCAGAAATTTTAAACAAATTAAAGTAATATGTCTGCTAAAGAAATCGTTCAGAAATTTTACAAATCAGATGCTCTAATTGATAGTGAAATCATTAAGGATTTTTTGCATCCTGAAGTAGTCGTGGACTGGAATAGTAGTAAAGGATTGATTCAATTGAATTATGATTCTTTATTAAATCTTTCCAATGATTTAAGCAAAGCGTACGTGCGTTCCAAAGTTAGAATAAGTCATATTGTTAGTGAAAATGATCGTATTTCGGTACGATATTCTCATTTTGTAAAAACGATTGAGAATCCGCGAGAAGAAATGTTATTGGCTCACTTTATGGTGATTTGGGAAATAAAAGACAACAAACTATTTCGAGGGTATCAAATGAGTCAATTATCCTAATTTAGTATTAAAAAACTGAATACTGAATACGGATTACTGATTACTATTTTATACTTTTGCAAAACAATTTTAAAAACTACCTAAAAAATATATCATGAGTGTTTTAGTTAATAAAGATTCCAAAATAATTGTTCAAGGTTTTACAGGAAGCGAAGGAACTTTCCATGCTTCTCAAATGATTGAGTACGGAACTAACGTTGTTGGTGGTGTAACTCCAGGAAAAGGGGGGACTACTCACTTAGATAGACCCGTTTTTAATACTGTAAAAGATGCTGTAGAACAAGCAGGAGCTGATACAACTATCATTTTTGTTCCACCTGCTTTTGCTGCGGATGCCATTATGGAAGCTGCAGATGCTGGAATTAAAGTAATTATTGCAATTACTGAAGGAATTCCTGTTGCTGACATGATAAAAGCAAATAGTTATGTTAAAGAAAGAAATGCACGTTTAATAGGTCCAAACTGTCCGGGAATCATTACTCCAGGTGAAGCGAAAGTTGGTATCATGCCAGGTTTTGTTTTCAAAAAAGGAACTGTAGGGATTGTTTCTAAATCAGGAACATTAACGTACGAAGCAGCTGACCAAGTGGTGAAACAAGGATTAGGAATCACTACAGCAATTGGAATTGGTGGAGACCCAATTATTGGAACAACAACAAAAGAGGCTGTTGAATTGTTGATGAATGATCCAGAAACGGAATGTATTGTAATGATAGGTGAAATAGGCGGACAATTAGAAGCTGATGCTGCTCATTGGATTAAAGCGGATGGAAACCGTAAGCCAGTTGTAGGTTTCATCGCCGGAGTTACTGCTCCTCCAGGGCGTACCATGGGGCATGCAGGTGCAATCGTTGGTGGATCTGACGACACAGCCGAAGCTAAAAAAGAAATCATGAGAGCTTGTGGGATTCACGTAGTGGATTCTCCAGCTGAAATTGGTAAAAAAGTAAAAGAAGTTTTAGGATAATCTAAGCTTTTTCTAAATAGTATTAAAGCCTCACAATTTGTGAGGCTTTTTTATGATAAATAGAATTAAAAAAAATACCTTTGCACTTTATTAAATACAGCTGTTTTTTTAGTTGTGATCCTAATAAAACAAATACAAACGAATGGTTTCTAATGAACCTCACGATTTTGTGGGGTATTTTTTTGTGGCAGCCAATTCAAATAAAAATAAAATAATATGTACAAAGAGTTAAAAAAATTCAAAGTTACCAATCAGTTTTCATTTACTGCAGAAGATAGTTTATCAGAAGTTTGCAACGCATCAGAAGGTTCTGGAGTATTTTTAGTGTATTCAGTAGGTGATGAAAAAGAGCTAATTATGGTTGGTTCTACTGGAACTGTTCAAAATAATGGAACTTTGAAAATTAAAAATGGTGGACTGAGGGATAAAATCGTAGAAGGACACCAATTTGCGAAAACGGGAAGAAAATATTCTTGGCCAGCACAAATGAAAATAGAGGATATTAGTACCCTTGAAGTAGTTTGGTATGAGACATTCAATGATAAAACTAAAGTAATCCCAACATTTGCAGAAGGACAAGTTTTACAAAACTTCCTTGATGAAAATGGAAGATTACCAAGGTGGAATGTAGCTTTCTAAGTAGTTAGTTACTGTTTTTCAATATTTTATATATTAACGCTATCAGTTTTGGTAGCGTTTTTTTTTAGTTATTCTTATTTTTAATATATTTATTTGATTTATTCGTAAATAATTAATTACTTTTGCACCCGTTATCACGAATCCTTCAATTGGATAGCAACCTGCAACAACAAGCAAGGTGCTAAAACGATAAGCCATATCTTTTGGAAAAAATGTTGTTTACATTACCATCTACAGGTTTGTTTTTCGTCATAACACTTAATTTAAAATTATTTTTATGACAAAATTTACTAAAGAATCTGGGAATCCTTTTGCATTGATTCCGCTATTTGTTTTTATTTTTACGTTTTTAGGAGCTGGAATCATTTTGAATGATTTTTATGCTTTTCCTTCGCCCGTAGCAGTTCTAATTGGAATAATAGCTGCATTTTTATTGTATAAATCATCTACAAACGAGAAAATTGATACTCTAATTGCTGGTTGTGGTGATAGTAAAATCATAACTATGTGTTTGATTTATTTATTAGTTGGTTCGTTTGCAGTGGTAAGCAAAGCAATGGGCGGTGTTGATGCGGTAGTGAACCTTGGCATCAATACAATCGATGTTGCTTACTTTCCGTTGGGGATTTTCTTGATCGCTTCCTTTTTATCTACTGCTACGGGAACATCAGTTGGAGCCATTGTTGCTATTGGACCTATCGCAGTTTCGCTTGCAGATAAAAGCGGAGCCTCTTTGCCCTTAATTTCAGGAGCTTTATTAGGCGGGTCTATGCTAGGGGATAATTTATCGATGATTTCAGATACGACGATTGCAGCCACACAATCGCTGGGATGTGATTTGAAAGATAAATTTAAGATCAATTTGTTTATTGCTTTTCCAGCGGCACTATTAACTATTTTAGTATTTTTCTATTTAGGATTAAATTCTGATATTGTTGCTGTAGCTATTGCAAGAACTGATTTTTCATGGATTGCAATTGTGCCCTATATTGTTGTAATCGTTCTAGCGGTGGTGGGTATCAACGTTTTTTATACTTTAATTATAGGAACACTTTTAGCAGGGATAATTGGTTATCTGGGCGGTTTATTTACTATAATGGAATTTACTCAAAAGTGTTATGAGGGATTTACAAGCATGACTGATATTTTTTTACTTTCTATGCTTACAGGTGGTTTAGCCGCATTAGTAGAAAAGGCGGGAGGAATCACGTATTTACTGGTACAAATTAAAAAATTAATCAAAAGTAAAAAATCAGCTCAACTAGGAATTGGTACCTTAGTGGGTTTTGCTAATTTAGCTATTGCTAATAATACGGTTTCTATTGTAATCACAGGACCAATTGCCAAAGAAATTAATGATGAATATGACCTTAACCCAAGAAAAACAGCCACAATTTTAGATATTTTTTCTTGCGTTATACAAGGCGTTCTACCTTATGGAGCGCAAGTATTACTGATATTAAGTTACGCTAATGGTAAATTGAATTTCTTTGACTTGATTGGTAATGCTTGGTATCATTTGTTTTTGTTTGTTTTTACCCTGATTGCCATTTACAGTTCGTTTTGGGATAAGCTAGTAGGGCGTTATTTTCATGTATAAAGTTATTTTATGACGCTTAATGAAAGTGAAATTTTTTTTAAAAAAGGAAATAGTATATATTTGGCAAGTCGCTTATAGCCCTGATAGCAATGAAAATCCTTTTCTATTTTTTCTTTAAAAATAGAAAAGATTGTAATGGATAGCAGGAATAGCTTCAAATAAAAAATAAACTAATTTTTGAATATGAAATTACTAGAAGGAAAGGTTGCCATTATTACTGGTGCAAGTCGTGGAATAGGAAAAGGAATTGCAGAAGTTTTTGCTCAACATGGTGCAAATGTTGCTTTTACATACAGTTCATCAGTAGAATCTGCGGAAGCTTTAGAAAAAGAATTGAATGCTTTAGGTATTAAAGCTAAAGGATATCAATCTAATGCTGCTGATTTTAATGAAGCACAAACTTTTGTAGATGCCGTTTTAGCTGAATTTGGAACTGTTGATATACTTATCAATAACGCCGGAATTACTAAAGATAACTTGTTGATGCGCATGTCTGAAGAAGATTTTGACAACGTCATGGATGTAAATCTAAAGTCGGTTTTTAATATGACTAAAGCCATTCAGCGTACGTTTTTAAAGCAACGTTCGGGTTCTATCATCAATATGAGTTCTGTTGTAGGAGTAAAAGGAAATGCTGGACAAACGAATTATGCTGCTTCAAAAGCGGGCGTTATTGGTTTTTCTAAATCTGTAGCTTTAGAATTAGGATCTCGTAATATTCGTTGTAATGTAATTGCGCCAGGATTTATAGAAACGGAAATGACAGCAAAATTAAACGAAGATGTGGTAAAAGGATGGAGAGAGGGAATTCCATTAAAACGTGGTGGAACCACTGAAGATGTGGCTAATGCTTGTTTGTTTTTTGCATCGGATATGAGTGCGTATGTAACCGGACAAGTGATGAATGTGTGTGGTGGAATGCTTACTTAAAATAATTATAAATTATAAATGATGAATTTTAAATGATGAATAATTTAAAATTTATAATTCATCATTTAAAATAAAATAAGAATGACAACAAACACTTTACTATTATTATTTATTTCTGTATTAATAGCAGGCGGTTTGTCGTATTTTCAATACATTTACAAGGCCAAAAACAAATCGAAAGTCGGTTGGTTTTTGGCTTTTTTACGTTTTTTATCCATTTTTGGCATTTTATTGTTGTTAATAAATCCAATACTGACCAAAAACACACTAGAAACTGTAAAAACACCTTTGCCTATAATTGTAGACAATTCAAGTTCTATTGCGTTTCTCAAAGCCAATGAAAATGTACTGGAATTACATAAAAAAATAAAATCAAATTCAGATTTACAAGATAAATTTGACGTGCAAACGTATCAATTCTCTGATGATTTTGAACCCGCAGAAAAATTTAATTTTAAAGGAACTCAAACTAATATAGATGTTGTTGCCAAAAATTTAAAAAGTATCTATAAGAACACAAACTATCCAACAGTTTTAATTTCAGATGGGAATCAAACTTCGGGAAATGATTATGTATACAGTTTTGATGCAATAAATAAAGTATATCCTGTAATTGTAGGCGATACAACAACTTTTTTTGATTTAAAAATAAATCAGCTGAACGTAAACAAATACGCTTTTTACAAGAATAAATTTCCGGTAGAAGCCTTTTTACACTATTCGGGAACTAAAAACACAACGGCTGATTTTATAATATCTCAGGGGAATTCGGTTTTAAGTAAACAATCAATTACCTTTTCACCATCAAAAAAAACGGCAACTGTACAGGTAGTTTTACCGGCTGATAAAATAGGAGTACAGGTTTTTAAAGCTACTATTTCATCCAAGGTAAAAGAAAAAAACACCTATAACAATACCAAAAATTTCGCTGTTGAAGTACTAGACCAAAAGACAAATATTGCTATTATATCTACTATAAATCATCCTGATTTAGGAGCACTAAAAAGAGCTATTGAATCTAATGTACAGCGTAAAGTAACTATTTTTAAACCAAATGAAATCAAATCATTACAAGATTATAATGTTTTAATTTTATACCAGCCAACAACTGAATTTAAAACTATTTTTGATACCAATAAAAGTGCTGGAATTAATACATTTATTATTACTGGAAACAATACTGATTTTAATTTTTTGAACCAACAGCAAAATGATTTAAGCTTTAAAATGAGTGGCCAAAAAGAAGATTATTTGTCTGTATTTAATGGACAGTTTAATTTGTTTGCAATTGATAATATTGGGTTTGAAAATTTACCCCCTTTACAAAATGCTTTTGGAACGATTACAACAAAAGGTTCTGTTTCAATGTTGCTTTCGTCTAAAATTAGAAATATCGATACGAATACGCCATTATTGGCTTTTGCAGAAAATCAAGCCAAGCGAAATGCGTATCTTTTAGGAGAAAACAGTTGGAAATGGAGATTGCAAACTCACATAAATAATCAATCTTTTGAAAAATATGATGCTTTCATAGATAAGATTATTCAGTTTCTAGCTTCGAATACTACTAAAAAATCGCTAGTGGTAGAACACGAAAGCTTTTACAATTCAGGGGAAGCTATTGAAATTACAGCGCAATATTTTAATAAAAATTATGAGTTTGATGAAAAGGCCCGTTTGACTATTGCTGTAACCAATACTAAAACCAAGCAAACCAAAAATTACGATTTATTAAAAGGAAATAATGCTTATAAAGTTAATCTAGAAGGACTTAAAGCAGGTTCCTATGCGTTTACAGTAAAAGAATTAAATTCGAAAACTACTTATTCCAGTAGTTTTGAAATCCTAGCTTTTGATATCGAAAAGCAATTCGTTAATCCAGATGTAGAGAAATTGACTCAATTAGCTGCGCAAACACAAGGAAAAATTTATTTTCCAAATCAGGTTGATGCGCTAATAAAATCACTTTTAGAAAATGAGGATTACAAAGCTATTCAGAAGAATGTAATAACTAAAACGCCTTTGATTGATTGGATTTGGTTATTGATTCTAATTTTGATCGTTCTGGCAACCGAATGGTTTGTTCGAAAATACAACGGTTTACTTTAATAAAATACAAAATGGACTTTAGACTAAAAGTATTTTATACCGTTGCCAATCGATTGAGCTTTACAAAGGCGTCTAACGAATTATTTATAACGCAGCCCGCAGTTTCAAGGCACATTCAGGAATTAGAAGAATACTATAAAATCAAGTTGTTTAATAGAAACGGTTCTAAAATTACATTGACACTTGCTGGTGACGTATTGTTGAAACACACCAAAAATATTTTTGAAGTCTATCGTGACATCGATTTTGATATGAATACCTTAATCAGTCAACGTTCTGGTTTGTTGCGAGTAGGTGCTAGTACGACAATATCTCAGTATATAATTCCGCCACTTTTAGCCCGTTTTCATCAAAAACTGCAAGACATAAAAGTGAGTTTACTAAATGGAAATACGGAACAAATTGAAAACGCTTTAGTACAGCAAGAAATTGAAATAGGAATTGTCGAAGGACAATCTAAAAATATATCTATTAAATATACCGAATTTTTAAAAGACGAATTAGTTTTAGTATGTAAGAGTTCCAACCCTTTAGTAAATCTAAACGAGATTACCCAAGAAGCGCTTAAAAAGATGCGTTTTTTAATGCGAGAACAAGGCTCTGGAACACTTGAAGTTATTGAATTTGCATTAAAACCATTTAATATTAAAGTATCTGAACTACAGATTGAAATGCAATTAGGCAGCACCGAAAGTATAAAATCCTATTTAATGAACTCTGATTGTGTGGCTTTTATATCGATTCATGCCATACAAAAAGAACTTCAAAACAATGAATTGGCAATATTAGATATTACAGATTTGACAATCGAACGTTTTTTCTATATCATAACTTTGCAAGGAAAAAGAGATTCATTGTCAGATTTGTTTATCCAAAACATTTCTAATTATTATAACTTAAAGTTATAACGGATTATAATTTACGATTGGCTTAAATAGATTTATCTGATGAACTTTGTTCGGTACTAATTCAACAACGTTACATTGGAAAAGCATCAAAAAGCAATTCAAGAAGAATCTTTTATTTTTTTTAGAGTAAACACCAAATTACAGCAATTCATTTTTGGTGTTTTGCTTTTTTTATGTGCATCCTCTTTTGTGACTCCACCCATTGCTTTAGTTTTAGGTTTGCTTGTTGCTAATCTTTTTGGGCATCCTTATATGCATCTCAATCATAAGGCAACGAATGTTTTATTGCAAATATCAGTTGTTGGATTGGGTTTTGGAATGAATGTAAATAGTGCTTTAGCTGCTGGAAAGGATGGTTTTTTATTTACAATTGTTTCTATTTTGAGTACTTTAATTTTAGGAACTTTTATTGGCAAATGGTTGAACATTGAAAAGAAAACTTCTCACTTGATTTCTTGTGGAACTGCCATTTGTGGGGGAAGTGCAATCGCAGCTATTGCTCCGGTAATCAAATCGAATGAAAAACAAACCTCTGTAGCTTTAGGAGTTATATTTATTCTGAATTCGGTAGCGCTGTTTTTATTTCCGGCAGTGGGTAATTATTTGGATTTATCTCAAAGAGAGTTCGGACTATGGTGTGCCATTGCTATTCATGACACGAGTTCTGTGGTTGGAGCAGCGAGTAAATTTGGCACCGAAGCCCTGCAAATAGCAACAACCGTAAAATTAGCCCGTGCCTTATGGATTATTCCTATAGCATTGATTACGGCATTTATTTTTAAGAATAAATCTGGGAAGCTAAAAATTCCATACTTTATTGGATGGTTTATTTTGGCGATGATTGCCAATACTTATTGGCCAGAAATGGAGATTTTAGGCCCACATTTGGTTTCGGCTTCTAAGATAGGTTTAACAATAACTTTGTTTCTGATCGGTGCTGGACTAAATAGAAATGTCTTGAAATCAGTAGGATTTAAAACGCTTGCACAGGGTGTTTTGCTTTGGACATTCATTGCAATTGCAACTTTGATTTCGATTATTTATTTAAAATAGTCTTTTTGACGAAAGGTTTTTCGTTTGATCACATAAAATTGCACTCGGATATAATCATACAAAAGGGCAAACAACAAAAAGGTTGCAGCTACAAAAAGTGTTTTCATTTTTAGTACATTAAAAAGAAAACCACCCGAAATACAACCAATAAAAAAGAAAATAATAATCGATAATCGGAGGTAAATACTGGTTTTTAGTTTTTTGTTTTCTTCGGGTTTTTTATAAAAGAACAATTGCGACAGTTCTATTCCTAAATCAGTAAAAAGCCCTGTTAAATGGGTTGTACGGACGGTAGATTGAGAAATTTTTGTTACCAAAGAGTTTTGTATTCCCATAGCAAAAAGCATCGCAAAAGCAATCCATTTCCCCTCTGAACTAGACAATGATGATTGTACTCCGAAAATCCCAACCCCAATTAAAACAATCATTTCTAGTGCAATAGGAATCACATGAGATAAATTAGGATGTTTTCTCGAAATTAATTCTGCCAAAAAATTAGATGTAAAAGCACCAAACAAAAAGAAGACAGTGAATACAAAAAAGGGTATTGCGGCTGCATAATCTCGCTTCATGATTTCTTCGGCAAAATAGGCAAAATGTCCAGTAATATTTGTTGTTAATGTTTGTACCGATAAAACTCCCGTAACATTTACAATACCAGCAACAAAAGATAATAAAGTGGCTAAGCGAAGATTGTGAATAAAAGTTCTGTTTTTTCCTTGATGTCTAAACATATTTATAAGTTTTCATTTTTAATTAACAGAATCTTAAAGCTAAATTTTTCGTATCACGATTTAATGAAATATATTTGTGGCTCAAAAAAATAAATTTAATGAAAAATTTTAGAGTTAAGCCTACATTTATTGCATTATCTGCAATTTGCATTACCTTTTTTCTTGTTTCTTGGGGGATAATAGGACATGAACGTATCAACAGAGCAGCTGTTATGGCATTGCCAAAACCTTTGCAGACTTTTTTTTACAATCACATCGATTTCATCACGCAAGAATCTACCGTTCCTGATTTGAGAAGAAATGTAATCAATGATAAAGCGGAACCACCACGTCATTATTTTGACATGGAAAATTATGGTGCAGTAGAAACTTTTCCTAAAACAATGGAAGAAGCTAAAGCAAAATATGACGAAAAGTTTTTAACTAAAAATGGAATCTTGCCTTGGCACATTCAAGATTTGATGGCGAAATTAACTAAAGCTTTCAAAGACAAAAGAAAAAACGAAATACTATTTATTGCGGGTGATTTAGGTCATTATATTGCAGATGGTCACATGCCTTTGCATACTTCTGACAATCATGATGGTCAAAACACCAATCAAAAAGGAATTCACTCTTTGTGGGAAAGTCGTTTGCCAGAGTTGTTTGCAAAGGATTATAAATTCAACGTTCCACAAGGTGTTTATTTAGAAAATGTGGAGAAAGCTACTTGGGATTTAATTTTTGATACACACAGCTTAGTAGAGCCATTACTTGCAATTGATAAAAAATTAAGAACCGCTACACCTGAAAACAAAATATTTGTTACTGATGCCGCTGGTGAAATTGTGAAAAATAAATATGGAGGAACCCTTTATTCCGATGAATATGCTAAACAATTGCATGCAGATATGAACGGAATGGTTGAAAAGCAAATGCGAAAAGCCATAACTGTTACCGCAAGTTTTTGGTACACGGCTTGGGTAAATGCTGGTAAACCTGATTTGAGTGGTTTAGATACTCCTGAATTGACTAAAAGAAATAGCAAATTGCTAAAAAAAGACATGAAAACTTATTCTAAAGGAAATCTTTTTGGACTAACAAGCGATAAAGAATAAAGCTAAATTAAATAAAAAAGCGGGTGAGACTAATGTTTCACCCGCTTTTTTTATGCTAATTTATTTTTTGGTATTTTTTATTCTTAAGCATATCTGATGCCGATTGGTAGTAGGAAATTGTTTCTTTTACAAGATCAGGTCTCTCTTTTGTTAGTGGAAGTTGATCGTAATAAATTTGAAAAATTGGAGCTACTTTTTGATCTGTTTTTAAATGCAACTCAAATTGTTTAACCCTTTGTTTTGGTGAAATAATGGTTAAAACATTATCTTTTATTAATCCTAAATCTTGATACGTAGCAATCAAAGCTCTTGGTTTATAGTCTGCTTTTAGGACGTCTTGTCCATAAAATTTACTTTGGTAATCAAAATTGAGAAGACCAAATACCGTAGGCATAACATCAATTTGTGACATTAGGTTTGTGTATTGAGCGGGTGCAATAAAATCAGGACTGTAAATCATGGCTGGAATACGATATTTATCAACCGGTAATTCTGTTTTTCCTGCACTTGATGCGCAATGATCAGCTACAATTACAAAAACGGTGTTGCTAAACCATGGTTGTTTTTGTGCCATTGCAAAAAATTTACGCATTGCATAATCCGTATACTTCACTCCACCATCACGAGATTTAGCATCGCCAGGAATATCAATTTTACCATTCGGGTACGTAAAAGGTCTGTGATTACTTACTGTCATGATGTGATTGAAAAACGGTTGACCTATTTTTGCTTCCTGATTCATTATTTTAATAGCCTTGTGATACATATCCTCGTCACAAACACCCCAAATGTTTGCAAATGTAATTTCATTAGGTTCAAATAATTTTTTATCAACAATATCATAGCCATTGCCTGTGAAAAAATCTTCCATATTGTCAAAAAAAGCATCGCCTCCGTACATGAATTTAACAGCATATCCCTTTCTCTTGAAAATGCTCGCTGTTGAAAATTTATTTTTATTGTCTTCGCGCTTTACAACACTTTCGCCTGCAGTAGGAGGAAAGCATAAGGTTACGGCTTCAAGGCCTCTTACGGTTCTATTTCCAGCCGCATAAAGATTGGTGAAAACCAAACTTTTTGTCGCCAAACTATCTAAAAAAGGAGTAATAGCATTTTGATTACCATACATTTTCATAAATTCAGCACTGTAACTTTCAATCGTGATTAAAACAACATTTTTATGTTGTTCAGCAGCTACATTTTGGATGTCTCGTAAAGAGCTATTGTCTGTAATATTGGGAATTTGTTGCTTTAACTGAGAAAATGCTACTTGGGTTGGTATCGTTTTGTAAAACTTGAAGTAGTCCAATTCGCTGTGCACGAAAGCAAAATAGAATTTATAAATGCCGTTGGCTTGTAACTCATTCGCAAATACATTTCGCGAGTTTTCTTTCGTTGATAAATAAGGCAAAGCAAGCAATGCAAAACCAAAAAGTAAAAGATAGATTCCTGATATTTTAATTTTTTGTATATAAGAAGGAATGTTTTCAATATAGTTTTTTGATTTTTGGACAATGAAATACGTAATGAATCCCGCTAATGCAAACAAAGCCGAAAACAATGGAATTACGGGATAGGATTCCATTATGTTTCCTATTACCTCATTAGTATAAATTAAATAATTGACTGCAATAAAATTGTAACGTACACCAAATTCATTCCAGAAGAAGTATTCACTGATTCCATTTTGCAAAATAAGTAAAACATATAAAAGTATAACAAAAGAAAACAACCAAAACCGAATAGCATTTCGGTATTTTGGTAGAAAAAGTAAAAGGCCAAAAAGGATTGTTTTAATAGAAAGAAAACCAATTGCAATTTTTGGTAACGCGCTACCATATTCGTTCAAAATAGTATTGCCAAAAGCTACGTAACAAAGAAGTACCACAAAGAGCACTAGAATTACGTATCCATATGGGGAATAGTATTTAGCATTTGATATAAATAGAAGGTAAAGCCATAAAAATAAACTCAAGAGCACAAAAATTAAAACATCCGAAAGGAATCCAAAAATGAATATTGAAAAAGTCTCGAAAGCAGTAAAGGAGGTTTGCGTAATGGGATGAAAAAATAAAATGAACCGAACAATAAAACTAATACTGACAAATAACAATAGTAAATAATTGAAAGGCGCCGTTATCTTAAAAAACTTCATATTTTATTTTTTATCGTAAAAGTAACTTTTATTAATGTAGTATTATTTTAAGATTTGCTTAATGTTAGTAATAAGATTAATATTAACTTAAGAATGGCTGTTGGACAAACTAGTAACCAGTAAAATAAATAATTTTACAAAGAATTTAAAGTCGAGATAAACAGAAAAATACAGCTTGCTATTATTCCTTTTTATCAAAGGACGGAGGTATTTTTTTAAGTTATTTCACTTAAGACGGTTCACGATCTGCGGTTTTTGCTAGAATTGATTCATAGAAACTGTTTGATATGCTTCCTGCTGACATTGCAAAGGTTGCATTTAAATGCATTGAGTAATAAAGCTTAATTTTACAAAAAAAGAAACATGCACTTATTAATTGTAGAGGATGAGGCTGGGATTATTCAGTTTTTGAAACAAGGCTTAGAAGAAGAAGGCTACACCGTGAGCAGCGCTGCTGATGGGAGTCTTGCATTTGAGAAAATCCAAAAGGAAAACTTTGACCTTGTTTTATTAGATTGGATGTTGCCCAAAATGACAGGTTTGGAACTTTGTAAAGCCATCCGATTAAAAAACAATACTACCCCAATTATTTTTTTGACTGCTAGAGATACGGTTCAAGAAACAATTGAAGGATTGAAAGCAGGAGCCAACGATTATATCAAAAAACCTTTTAGTTTTGATGAATTATTAGAACGTATTAAAGTTCACTTTAGGAATCAAGGTGAAGCTACAAACCTTACGCTGGGGAGTGTTACAATTGATATTGCAAAACATCGCGTCTTGGTGAATGAAACTGAAGTAGCTTTTACACAACGAGAATTTGAGCTTTTGACCTACTTAATTAAAAATAAAGGTAAAGTTTGTACCAGAACACAAATTATTGAAGATGTTTGGGACATTCATTTTGAGTACGACACAGGCGTGATTGATGTTTTTATGAATGCTATTCGTAAAAAACTGAATTTAAAAATAGATCAAGACAATATAAAAACCGTGCGAGGAGTAGGGTATATAGCTAATGATTAAATAAAAATGCACCAACTTTCATTTAAAAATAGAATTGCTCTCAATTATATTGTCACCACAGCTTTATTGATTGTAGTAGTTTTTTGTATGATATATTCTATTGTGAAATTTAGTGTAAACACTCATGTCAATACGGATATCAAAAGCGAGGTAGACAAACATTTAACCGAAATTAAAATCGTTGACAATACATTTCATTTGATTCACAAAGAGGAATGGAAGGAACGCGAACACAACACACTTGATGTGAATCCCGTTTTTATTCAGTTTATTGATCAAGATGGAAAACTTATCGAAAAGTCACCAAATCTTAAAAATAAGACTTTATCTTTTGATCCTAAGCATGTTTCAAATGTACTTTATGACGATGTTCTAGCCAATAGTGCCATCAGGCAAATGCAGGTTCCCATTTACGATAAATCTAAGGTTATTGGTTATCTGATCGTTGCTATGTCACTTGAAGATGCTACGATGGTACTCGATAATATATCTGAAGTATTGATTATTAGCTATCCAATAATTTTAATTGTACTCTTTTTTCTAGCTCGTTTTATTGCAGGTCGTTTTATAAAGCCCATTTCTTCAATTATAAATACATCCAATGATATTACAAAAGACAACCTTACTTCGCGCATTGCACTACCTCTGCAGCAGGATGAATTGTACGTTTTGTCTCAAACAATAAATCATTTATTAGATCGTATTGAAACCACGGTGGAACGAGAAAAACAATTCACCTCTGATGCATCTCATGAACTCAGAACTCCCTTAACGGTGATTAAAGGTACGCTCGAAGTATTGATTAGAAAACCGAGAGAACACGCTGAATATAACGAGAAAATAATCTTTTGTGTCAACGAAGTAAACCGCTTGAATAGCTTAGTAGATCAATTGTTACTGTTAGCTCGTTTTGAAAATCAAAAACATACGATCAAAACAGAAAAAGTATATTTAAACGCCTTATTTTTAGATACTATATCTCGATTTTCAGCAATCATTCAAAGTAAGAAAATCAATATTAGTACCAATTTTTCGGCAGAACATTATATAGAAACAGATGGGTATTTGTTTTCGATTGTAATAAATAATTTAATATCAAACGCTTTAAAATATTCGCATGAAAACGGAAACTTGACTATCGTATTGAAAGAAATCGATTCAGTAATTGAATGCCATATTAGCGATACGGGCATCGGGATTGCAGCCGAAGATGTTGATAAAATCTTTAACCAATTTTACCGATCCCAATCGAATAGCCATCCCGAAATTAAAGGGACCGGATTAGGACTTTCTATTGTAAAAAGATTCTGTACTTTACTAAACATTGATATTGCTATTACCAGTCAAGAAAACAAAGGAACAACCATTATTTTAAGATTATTTAAAGCACACCTTAAGTAGTTCTTAAGGGAATACTTATCTTAAAACTTTACTTTTATTCCTTAATTAATTACATCTGCTTAATCCTGAAATTATGCATATACTATTTTACAAAAGCCACCTAGATTATTTAATTTTCTTTAAAAAAAGGAACCGAATGCGTCTAGGTTTAGGATAGTACATCATTTAAAATAAAATAAAAAAAGGACTTATATTTGTTTTGTGAATTTTATAAAAAACATAGTAACTTTAATTATTTGCCTACAACTAACGGTTCCTTTTGTTGTTGAGGATAGCTTACGATTTCCTATTTTGATTTCACATTTTATTCAGCACACTGATATTCAAAAAGATGTTACTTTCATCCATTTTTTAACAGATCATTATTTGGACAAACATCATGATGAGAAACACGACGACCATCAAGATTTACCTTTTCATAGTTATTCGGACTTTTCATTTGATCAAAATTTAGCGTTAAACATAGAAATAAAATTATTCAAATTTATTTCGAACTATTATTTTAAAGAACCACAAAAAATAGCTTTTTTACAAAATTATTTTTCTTCAAGAATTCTACTATGTATTTGGAAACCACCAAAACAGTGTTAATTATTTCAATGCTTTTTTTACAGTTCATCTTCGTACATACATTGATGAGTATTTGTATTACAGCATATTCTTAGAAAAATAATTAATATTTATAAATTATGCTGAATAAAATCATAGAATTCTCAATAAAAAATAAACTTATCGTTTGTCTTTTTATTATAGCCCTGATAGGATATGGGAGTTATCAATTTACCCAATTACCTATCGATGCGGTTCCTGACATTACGGATAATCAAGTTCAAATTATCACATCAGCACCCTCTTTAGGTGCCACTGATATTGAACGACTGATTACGTTTCCAATAGAACAAGCCAACAGTAATATTCCTGGACTGAAAGAAATCCGAAGTTTTTCTCGTTTTGGCTTATCAGTGGTAACGATTGTTTTTAATGATGCTACTGATGTCTATTGGGCAAGACAGCAAGTAACAGAAAGGCTGAGTGCTGTTAAAGACCAAATTCCCAGAGGTATTGGCGATCCATTTCTTGCACCAGTAACGACTGGACTTGGTGAGATTTACCAGTATGCTGTTCGAACCAAACCAGGTTACGAGAAAAAATACGATGTAACCGAATTGAGAACCATTCAGGATTGGATTGTTCGCCGTCAATTATTAAGCGTAGAAGGTGTTGCAGAGGTTAGCAGTTTCGGTGGGAAATTGAAACAATTTGAAATTGCCATTGACCCTAATAAATTGCAATCGTATAATATTTCAATTATGGATGTATTTTCTGCATTAGAAAAAAACAATCAAAATACGGGTGGTGCTTATATCGAAAAAGGTCCTAAAGTGTTATACATCCGAAGTGAAGGATTGATTAATTCTATCGAAAATATAAAAGACATTTCTATTAAGAACACCAGTAGCGGAGGTCCTTTATTTATTAGGGATGTAGCTGATGTTAGAATTGGGAATGCTATCCGTTACGGAGCAATGACTTTTAATAAAAAAGGAGTGCAATCTGGCGAAGTTTCGGGTGCTGTAGTGATGATGTTAAAGGGCGCGAACAGTAATGTGGTTATCAAAAAAATTAAAGAACGTATTGAGCAAATCCAGAAAACCTTACCTGAAGGTGTTGTTGTTGAACCCTTTTTAGACCGAACAAAAATGGTGAATAATTCTATTTCAACAGTAGAAAAAAACTTATTGGAAGGAGCGCTCATAGTACTTTTTGTATTAATCTTCTTTTTAGGAAACCTGAGAGCTGGATTAATCGTTGCCTCAGTTATTCCTTTAGCGATGCTAATAGCAGTCATATTGATGAATATGTTTGGTGTTAGTGGTAATTTAATGAGTTTAGGAGCTTTAGATTTTGGATTAATTGTAGATGGTGCCGTTATTATTGTAGAAGCCTGTTTGTTTAGTTTACACAGCAGGAAAACGTCTCAAATTACACAGCAAGAAATGGATAATACCGTATTAGAAACGTCAATAAAAATGCGTAATGTATCTGTTTTTGGAGAGTTGATTATCTTGATTGTATATATTCCAATTTTTACTTTGCGTGGTATTGAAGGAAAAATGTTTTTGCCAATGGCACAAACCATTGCATTTGCATTATTTGGTGCTTTTATATTGTCGCTGACTTATGTTCCCATGATGACTGCTTTATTTTTGAATAAAAACATAACGCATAAAAAAACTTTTTCAGATAGAATGATGGAGAAATTAGAAAATTTCTACCAACCTCTTTTAAATAAAGCATTGGGAATTCCACGAACAATTATTGCTGCAACTTTGGGATTATTTGTTTTAGCACTGATTACACTTTCGTTTATGGGCGGCGAATTTATGCCATCATTAGAAGAAGGCGATTTTGCTGTAGAAACAAGGGTTTTACCGGGAAGTAATTTGCAAACTTCTATGACAGCCATTTCCCAAGGGGCAAAAATACTACTAGAAAAATTTCCCGAAGTAGAGAAAATTGTAGGTAAAACAGGAAGCAGCGAAGTACCTACAGATCCAATGCCGATTGATGCCAGCGATATGATGATTATTTTAAAGGATAAAAGGGAATGGACATCTGCCAAAACTTTTGATGAATTATCAGAAAAAATGGCAAAAGAACTAGAAGCAGTTCCCGGTGTCTCCTATGGTTTTCAATATCCGGTACAAATGCGTTTTAATGAATTAATGACTGGCGCAAGACAAGATGTTGTGTGTAAAATATTTGGAGAAAACTTAGATACACTCGCTTTATATGCCAATAAATTAGGTAAAATTGTAAATACAGTCGAGGGTACATCTGACCTTTATATTGAAAGTGTTACTGGAATGCCTCAAGTAGTAATTGACTACAATCGAGCGGCTATTGCGCAATACGGATTGAATATTCAGGATATTAATCGAATAGTAAACACTGCATTTGCAGGACAAAGCACCGGTGTCGTATACGAAGGCGAAAAACGATTTGATTTAGTGGTTCGTTTAGTGGGCGAAAAACGTCAGGATTTGGCTGATGTTCAAAATTTATTAATTCCAACACCAAATGGTTTGCAAATTCCGCTATCCCAATTGGCAAAAGTTGAAATTACTGAAGGTCCGAATCAAATACAAAGAGAAGACGCCAAACGTAGAATTGTGGTTGGTTTTAATGTTCGTGGCAGAGATGTACAAAGTATTGTAAAAGAATTACAAGGAAAAGTAGAATCTAAGATTAAATTTCCTGCAGGTTACTACCCTACGTATGGCGGTGCTTTTGAAAACTTAAACGAAGCCAAAAACCGTTTGATGATTGCTGTTCCGGTTTCCTTATTATTAATATTTATTTTGCTCTATTTTGCATTCAATTCCGTAAAACAAGGTCTATTGATTTATTCTGCAATTCCACTTTCGGCAATTGGAGGTATTTTCTTTTTAGCGTTGCGTGGAATGCCTTTTAGCATCAGTGCAGGAGTTGGTTTTATAGCCTTATTTGGTGTAGCAGTTCTGAATGGTTTGGTATTGATTGCAGAATTTAATAGTATTCGCAAATCAGGCGAAACCGATTTAAAAGCGATTGTTTTACAAGGGACTAAAATTCGTTTACGCCCAGTTTTAATGACTGCATTTGTTGCCTCATTAGGTTTTTTACCCATGGCATTAAGTAACGGATCTGGAGCCGAAGTACAAAAACCATTGGCAACTGTTGTGATCGGAGGATTATTGGTGGCCACATTCTTAACTTTATTTGTTTTACCAATTTTATATATCATGTTTGAAAAAGGAATTCAATTAAAACCGAAAAAGATGAAATCAATTACAACAATACTTGTATTGGGACTGTTTTTTTCTTTTCAAAACGCAGATGCTCAGGAAAAAATTTCAATTGAGAAAGCCATTGAAACTGCTATTTCAAACAATATAAAAATTAAAAATGCAAAACTAAATTCTGAATATTTGCAACAGATGACTAAGACGGGCTACGATATTACCAATACAGGAATTATTGGCGAGTACGGTCAGTTTAACAGTAATCTAAATGATTTAAAAATTGGTGTTTCGCAAACAATTAAGTTTCCAACAGTTTACAAAAGGCAGAAACAACTGCTAATTGAAGAAGCAAAAATGGGCGAATGGAACGAAGCTTTACAGAAAAAAGAATTAAGCAGACAAGTAACTACGCTGTTTTATGAAATGATTTATCTCAAAGAAAAAGAAAAATTATTACAAAAAAGTGATATTATTTATGTTGAATTTTTAAGAAAATCAACTCTTAGATTTGATAAGGGAGAAAGCAATATATTAGAAAAAGCAACTGCCGAAAATCAATCAGGGCAAATAAAAATGCAACTTCTAGAATTACAAAGTGATTATAAAATGACAAAGTTGCAATTTAAATATATCCTTAATACAGATAAAGACTTTATCCCGGTTTCAGATACATTCAAAATGGATTTTGCTAAAAATTTTGATGAAAATGGTATAGACAATCAACCCAGTATAAAATTACTTGAGCAAGAAGCAAACAGTAACAAAGCGCAAATTTCACTTGAAAAATCAAAAAAATTACCCGAATTAATAGGTGGTGTTTACTGGCAGACATTCAAAACACAAACGTCTTTTCAAGACAGTTATAATGGCGTTTACGGACAATTAGGAGTGGCGCTACCGCTTTTCAATTCAAACATAAAAAACAAACAAAAAGCATTGGAAATCAACAGTCAAATTGCAGAAAATAATTTGATTAATGAAAAAATAAAGTTACAAAGTCAGTATAACGAATTCATTCAAAATGCAAAAAAACACGAAGAAACTATTGCTTATTTCGAAAGTAAGGCGTTAAAGAATGTAGATTTGGTAACTAAAGCCGCTAATGATAAATTCATCAATGGTGACATCAATTATTTAGAATGGGTAATGCTGATCAATCAAAATACAGAAATTCAAAGTAACTATATTGAAACAGTTAGAAAATTCAATGAAACAATTCTCAAATTAGAAAATTTAATATCAAAATAAATGAAAAATACAGTCATTACTTTAATAGGGTTGTTTTTTCTGTACTCGTGTGGTAATAAAAAAACAGAAAACGATCCCGAAGCTTCGGGAGAAGCTACTCCTGCTATTGAAAACACAACAACACTTACTGATGCACAAATAAAAAATGCTGGTATTGAAACAGGGAAAATCGAGCAAAAACAGATTTCATCACTATTAAAATTAAATGGAAAAATAGATGTTCCACCTCAAAATTTAGTGTCTATAAGTGTTCCAATGGGAGGATATTTAAAATACACTAAACTTTTAGAGGGAATGTATGTGACCAAAGGACAAGTTTTATGCGTTGTTGAAGACCAACAATACATTCAATTGCAGGAAGATTACCTTTTGGCAAAAGCAAAAATTGGGTATGCTAAATCTGAATTCGAAAGACAAAAAGAACTCAATAGGAGCAAGGCCAGCAGCGATAAAGTATATCAACTTGCACAATCAGAATACAATTCACTATCGGTAATGGTGCAATCTTATGGAGAGAAATTAAAATTCGCAGGGATAAATCCAAATAAAGTATCGACAAAAACCATTTCAAAAAGTATCAATGTGTATTCACCAATAAGCGGTTATGTGTCTAAAGTAAACGTAAATATTGGAAAATATGTAACTCCAAGTGATATCTTGTTTGAAATTGTAAATCCCTCCGATATTCATTTGGCACTAACCGTATTCGAAAAAGATATTAATAAAATGGTTATCGGTCTATCCGTAGTTGCTTACACGAACACTGATCCGGAGAAAAAACATTATGGCAAAATCATTCTTATCGGAAAAGATTTTTCAGAAAACAAAAGCACAGAAATGCATTGCCATTTTACTAAATACGATAAAACACTATTGCCTGGAATGTATATGAATGCCGAAATTGAATTAAACAGCCAGCAATCAAATGTGTTGCCTTCAGAAGCTATTGTAAATTATGAAAACAAGAATTATATCTTTATTGACAGGGGAAACAAGCTCTTTGAAATGAAAGAAGTTACAACCGGAACATCAGAAAATGGATATGTAGTAGTTGATTCGAATCAAGATTTAAATGACTTAAATATTGTTGTAAAAGGGTCTTATTCACTTTTGATGAAAATGAAAAATTTAGAGGAATAACTGTTAGATTTATAATCTAAACAGAATAGTTTTAAATGAAAATCTTTACATTAGTACAATGAATCATGCAAAAATAGTGATATGTAAAATTATTAATTTGAAAAAGTAAATAAGACAAAATGGACTTAAATAAACTTAAAGATCAGTTGCAAACAGAGGTTGATACCGCCTTTTTGTATGATAGCATTGCTGCCATTCAATCTGATGAAAATCTTTCGAGAGTATTACTAAGTTTGGGCGAAATCGAGAAGGGACATGCGAAACACATGTTAGATAAAGTTCATACAATCGAACCGCAGTTCAATATGCCTTTGGCCTCTAGTAGAGCAAAATTTCAATTGAAGTTGGGTAAAATTTTTGGATACAGTTCCATAATTAGTTCCTTATCTTCAATAGAAAAACAGTTTGCCGAAAACACGGTTCGAAACAAAATTAAAACGGGTGAAAAACCAACCGGTTTTGAACACAATCACCTAAATATTATTGAGGCTGTAAGTAATAATGCGGCTCTAAATGTTTCTGGAGGGTTGTTGTCTAAATTTGAAAGTAGGCATAAATCCGTAGGAGGTAATGCCTTGCGAGCGGCAGTTTTGGGTTCTAATGATGGATTGGTTTCTAATATGAGTTTGGTCATGGGAGTTGCAGGAGCAGCCGTTTCTAATGATACAATATTGTTGACCGGAATTGCAGGACTTCTGGCAGGTGCTATATCAATGGCATTAGGTGAATGGCTTTCGGTGCAAAGTTCTCGAGAATTAAACCAACGCCAAATTGATTTAGAAACAGAAGAATTGGAAGCTTCTCCCGAAGAAGAGAAAAAAGAATTGGTTTTATTGTATCAAGCCAAAGGAATGAACGCTTTTGAAGCACAAAAATTGGCAGATAAAGCTTTTGAAAATCCGCAAACTGCAATTGATGCCATCATCACAGAGGAATTAGGAATTGACAAAGAAGAATTAGGCGGATCAGCATGGGAAGCAGCAGCAGCATCGTTCGTACTTTTTGCTATCGGAGCGATTATTCCATTATATCCTTTTATGTTTTTAGATGGAAAAGATGCTGTTTTGTTAAGTGTCGGAAGCAGTGTTGTGGGACTTTTTGGGATAGGAGCCGCTATCACTTTACTAACAGGAAAAAGTATTTTATTTTCTGGATTTAGACAAGTCTCTTTTGGATTGGTCGCCGCCGCAATTACGTATGGAATTGGCTCTTGGATAGGCGTTTCTTTGGCAGGATAATATTTTTCGAATTTAAATCAATACTAAATAATAACTAAAACTTTAAAATAATGAATGACGCACACGTACACTTATTTGTAAACCATTTCCCTATTTGTGGAACAATCCTTGGACTCGGAATTTTAATCGCTAGCTTAGTTCTCAAGAACAAATCCGTACAAAATACAGCTTATGTATTATTTGTAATTTCAGCTATTTTTGGCTTTTTTAGTATGTTTACTGGCGAAGGAGCGGAGGAAATGGTGGAAGATTTCCCTGGAATAGGAAAAGCAATTATTCACGAACATGAGGAATTAGCAGAGAAATTAGCAATAGTATTGTATTTACTAGGCGCTATTTCTGTTTTAGGAATAATTCTAAATATAAAAAATCATGCCAAGGCAAAATTTATTTCTGTGGTAGCAATTATTATTGCAATTCCAGCAGTTTATGTGTCCATATTGGTAGGAACTTCCGGAGGAGAAATTCGCCATACAGAAATTAGAGAAAATTATTTAAAGACGACGGGCAGTGCAGAGGAAACATCTCCAAGAAATTCTGAAATTAAAAGTGAAAACAATTAAAATTCACAATTTTTAAGAAATAAGTTATATTTAGAATTGGATTATAAATAATTAATCCTTTATCTTTGCATCAAATTTAAAAAACATAAAATGTTTACAATACAATTACATCATCATCATTTTCATTATTGCTCTCAAGCGATGTGTTAATGGTATGTATGTAAATCATCATATTTAAAAACCCGTTTGAGTACATCAAACGGGTTTTTTATTACCTCAAATTGTACTCAAACATTATCATTCTAAAAAAAACAAAAAATGAGTACATTAAAAATTGCAATTCAAAAATCAGGTCGTTTAAACGAAGACAGCATTCAAATTCTAAAAGATGCTGGTATCTCAATTGATAACGGAATAGACCAATTAAAAGCCGAAGCATCTAACTTTCCACTTGAAGTTCTCTATTTAAGAAATTCAGATATTCCACAATATTTGATGGATGGCGTAGTAGATATTGCTATCGTTGGTGATAATTTATTGGTTGAAAAAGGCGGAAATATTGAGGTTATTCAAAAATTAGGTTTTTCAAAATGCAAAGTATCTGTTGCTGTACCTAAAGCATTTGAGTACAACTCTGTAAAGGATCTTGACGGAATGCGCATAGCTACATCCTATCCTAAAACGGTACTGGATTTCTTTAATTCAAAAGGCGTTACGGTTGACATTCACCAAATTTCAGGTTCGGTAGAAATTGCCCCAAACATCGGTCTTGCTGATGCTATTGTAGATATTGTATCTAGCGGAAGTACCTTGTTTAAAAATAATTTAAAAGAAGTGGAAGTTATTTTTAAAAGTGAAGCGGTTTTGGCTGTTTCGCCAAAAGTAAGTCCCGAATCTCAAAAAATTATAGACACGTTAAAATTCAGAATCGAGTCGGTTTTAAGAGCTAGAAAATCAAAATACATTTTGATGAACGTTCCTAATGATAAGATTGAAGCAGTTGGTAAAATTCTTCCAGTTTTACGCAGCTTAACCGTTTTACCATTGGCACAAGAAGGTTGGAGCAGTGTTCACTCTGTAATTGATAAAGATACCTTTTGGGATGTTATCGATCAGTTGAAAGAGGCTGGAGCCGAGGGGATTTTAGTATGCCCAATTGAGAAAATGGTGCTGTAAGAACTTAAAAGTATAACTTATTTTAGTAAAAAATTCATTGCGAACTTTGCGAAAACCTTTGTGAACTTTGCGGTTAAAAACAATACAATGAACAAAATATACAATCCAAAACCAGAAACGTGGTTCAGTATTTTAGAAAGACCTACCAAAACGGTAGATAATATTGAAGCTACTGTAAAAGAAATTTTCAAGGAAGTTCAAAAAAAAGGGGATGAGGCTGTCGCCAAATATACGTCTCTTTTTGATGGAGTTGCAGTTGACACAATCGAAGTTTCAAAAGAGGAGATTGATGCTGCTGTTGCAATTGTTTCAGATGATTTAAAAACAGCCATTGCATTAGCAAAAGAAAATATAACCAAATTTCACAAGGCTCAAAAAACAGAACGCGTTGCTGTCGAAACGATCGAAGGCGTAAATTGCTGGCAAGAAAAAAGACCGATTCAAAAAGTAGGTTTATATATTCCCGGAGGAACAGCGCCCTTGTTTTCAACGGTACTGATGCTTGCAGTTCCTGCTAAAATTGCAGGTTGTAAAGAGATTGTTTTATGCTCTCCACCAGATAAAAACGGAAACATAAATCCTGCCATCTTGTTTGCAGCAAATTTATGCGGAGTTACAAAGATCTTAAAGGTAGGAGGTATTCAGGCTATCGCAGGATTAACATTTGGTACAGAAACGATTCCCAAAGTATATAAAATATTTGGTCCAGGAAATCAATTTGTAACCGTTGCAAAACAGTTGGCTACACAATTTGGCGTGGCAATCGATATGCCAGCAGGCCCGTCAGAATTATTGATTGTGGCTGATGATACTGCGGTTCCCGCTTTCGTAGCATCCGATTTACTATCGCAAGCAGAACACGGAGCAGACAGTCAGGTTATTTTAGTTTCAACCTCTAAAAAACTGATTGACGCCGTTGAAGAGGAAATTCAACTTCAAATAGAGCAATTACCACGAAAAGAAATTGCCGAAAAAGCTATCGCCAACTCCAAATTAATTTTTGTCGAAAATGATACCATCGCTTTGGATTTAATAAACGAATACGGACCGGAACACTTTATTGTATGTACTGCCAACGATGATTTTTATATTGACGAAATAGAAAATGCAGGTTCTGTTTTTATAGGAAATTATACACCGGAGAGCGCAGGAGATTATGCTTCGGGTACCAATCATACCTTACCAACCAATGGTTATGCAAAAAACTATAGTGGTGTAAATCTAGATAGTTTTACAAAAGCAATGACGTTCCAAAAAATTTCTGAGAAAGGGATTCTAAATATTGGTAAAGCTATAGAAATTATGGCTGAAGCCGAAGGTTTACAAGCACACAAAAATGCAGTTACATTACGATTAAAAGCAATTGAAGATGGAAAATAGTTTTGATATAAATAATTTGATTCGGGATAATGTAAAAAACATGAAACCCTATTCTTCTGCTAGAGACGAATTTGAGGATTTTGACACAGCCGAAATGATATTTTTGGATGCCAATGAAAATCCGTTTGAAAATGGCGTAAATAGATATCCAGATCCACATCAAATAAATGTAAAAGCGGTTTTGGCAAAGCAAAAAGTTGTCAAATCAAATCAGATTTTATTAGGAAACGGAAGCGACGAAGTACTTGATTTACTTTTTAGAGCATTTTGTGAACCAAAAATAGATAATGTAATTACATTGCCACCAACGTACGGAATGTATGGTGTTTTAGCCAATTTGAACGCAGTCGAAAATCGAGAAGTACTTTTAACTGAAGATTTTCAACCGCAAATTGAAAAAATTATGGAGGCTGTTGACGCCAATACCAAAATGATTTTTTTATGTTCGCCAAATAATCCAACTGGAAATTCGTTTTCGGATGAGAGTGTAGCCTATCTTTTGCAAAACTTTAAAGGGTTGGTGGTTATTGATGAAGCTTATATTGATTTTTCTAAAAAGGACAGTTGGATTAGTGAATTAGATGAATATCCTAATTTGATCATTACCCAAACGCTTTCAAAAGCATATGGTTTAGCTGGAATCCGCTTGGGAGTTTGTTACGGTTCTGCAACAGTAATTTCGGTTTTGAATAAAATAAAACCACCATATAATGTAAACGAACTTACTCAAAAAAGAGCTTTAGAACGATTAGAAAATAAAGACAAAATAAATTATGAAATAGTATCAATAATAGAGCAAAGAGAAGAATTACTTAAAGTATTACTTGATATAAAATTTGTTCAAAAAACATATCCTACAGAAGCTAATTTTATCTTAGTAAAAGTGGATGATGCTAATAAAAGATACGCTGAATTAATTGCCAAAGGAATTGTAATTCGGAATAGAACTACACAAGCACTTTGCGAAAATACTTTGCGCTTTACAGTAGGAACAGAACAAGAAAATAAAAAATTAATTGAGGTATTAAAACAACTTTAAACCTTAAACTTTAAACCTTTTTTAATGAAAAAAATACTTTTTATAGACCGTGATGGAACGATGGTTTTGGAACCGCATGACTACCAATTGGATAGTTTTGAGAAATTAGAATTTTATCCAAATGCTTTTCAATATTTAGGTAAAATTGCAAAAGAATTGGATTTTGAATTGGTTATGGTAACCAATCAAGATGGTTTAGGAACGGCTTCGCATCCCGAAGAGAATTTTTGGCCCGTACATAACTTGGTGATCAAAGCTTTTGAAAATGAAGGCGTTGTTTTTAGTGAAGTTTTAATTGATAAAACGTTCCCACATGAAAATGCTCCTACGCGCAAGCCAGCAACAGGATTACTGACTAAATACATTGATAATCCAGCATACGATTTGCAAAATTCATTCGTAATTGGAGACCGCATTACAGATGTGGAATTAGCTAAAAACCTTGGTGCAAAAGGGATTTTTATCAATACCGACGAAGGCTTGGGAAGTGACGAAATAGCTTCAAAAAGAGAAGAATTAGACTCGGTTATTGCCTTACAAACTACAGATTGGAAAACGATCTACGAGTTTTTAAAATTAGAAGAACGTTCAGCAACCATTTCGAGAAAGACGAATGAAACTGATATTTACATCAATTTAAATCTTGACGGAACGGGTAAAAGTAAAATTGAAACCGGAATTGCGTTTTTTGATCACATGCTAGACCAAATTGCGCGTCACGGTCAAATGGACTTAGAAATTCTAGTAAAAGGAGATCTAGAAGTCGATGAGCACCACACCATTGAAGATACTGCTATTGCACTTGGAGAAGTTTTTGCAAAGGCATTGGGAAATAAATTGGGGATAGAACGATATGGTTTTTGTTTGCCAATGGACGATTGTTTGGCGCAAGTGGCTATTGATTTTGGTGGTAGAAATTGGCTGGTTTGGGAAACCGAATTCAAACGAGAAATGGTAGGTAAAATGCCAACCGAAATGTTCTTTCACTTTTTTAAATCGTTCTCAGATGGTGCCAAAGCCAATATCAACATTAAGGCTGAAGGTACCAATGAACATCACAAGATTGAAGCAATCTTTAAAGCTTTTGCAAAAGCGATAAAAGTAGCCGTGAAACGAGATACAGAGAAAATGATTTTACCAAGTACAAAAGGTATGCTTTAAAATTGTTTCAAGTTTAAAGTTTCAGGTTGACTCGAGCAACTTTAAACGTTAAACTTGAAACTTGAAACAAAAGTTAAATGAAAATAGTAATTATAAACTACGGAGCCGGAAATATTCAAAGCATTATGTTTGCCATAGAGCGTTTGGGTTTCACAGCAGTGCTTAGTAACGATTGGAAGGAAATCAAAGCAGCAGATAAAGTGATTTTTCCGGGCGTTGGTGAGGCAAGTTCTGCAATGAAAATGCTTATTGATAGTGGTCTTGATGTATTAATTCCTACTTTGAAACAACCTGTTTTAGGGATTTGTTTGGGTATGCAATTGATGTGCAACAAATCAGAAGAAGGAAATACTGCTGGTTTGGAAATTTTTGATGTAGATGTGGTCAAATTCACCTCAAAAGTAAAAGTGCCTCAAATGGGTTGGAATCAAATCTATAATTTGAAATCAGATCTGTTTAAAGGAATTTCTGAAAAGGAATACATGTATTTGGTACATAGTTTTTATGCGCCAAATTGCCCCGAAGCCATTGCTACCACAAATTATGAAGTAGAATATGCCTCAGCATTGAAGAAAAATAATTTTTACGGAACACAATTTCACCCTGAAAAAAGCGGTGATGTTGGCGAACAAATTTTAGGGAATTTCTTAAAATTATAAATTTCAATAGCAAAAAATAAATTTTAATATTAAAAAATCAGCGGAATGAGATTGCTTCGTTCCTCGCAATGACAAATTAAATGAGAATAATACCAGCAATAGACATCATCGACGGGAAATGTGTCCGTTTGTCCAAAGGAGATTACAATACTAAAATTATATACAATGAAAATCCACTGGAAGTGGCAAAATCATTCGAAGCGCACGGAATTGAATATTTACATTTGGTTGATCTGGATGGAGCAAAATCAAGCCAAATTGTGAATTATAAAATATTGGAACAAATTGCAACTCAAACAAGTTTAAAAATTGATTTTGGCGGCGGTTTAAAAGCTGATTCCGATTTAAAAATTGCGTTTGAAAGTGGTGCCAATCAAATCACTGGAGGAAGTATTGCGGTGAAAAATAGAGAATTATTCGGAAAATGGATTGCGGCGTATGGTGCGGATAAAATTATTTTGGGAGCAGATGCGAATAATGAAAAAGTAGCGGTTTCAGGCTGGTTAGAAGATTCGAATGAAGATTTGATTCCTTTTATTCAAGACTATCAAAACAAAGGAATTCAATATGTAATTTGTACCGATATTGCCAAAGACGGCATGCTTGAAGGACCATCGTTTGATTTGTACGCTAAAATTTTGGCAGAAGCCAAAGGAATAAAACTGATTGCTTCAGGAGGAATTTCTACTTTTGATGAATTACCAAGACTAGCAGAATTGGGTTGCGAAGGAACAATCATTGGCAAAGCCATTTACGAGGGTAGAATCTCATTGAAACAATTAGAACAATACATTTTAAACAAATAGATTATTTCGCAAAGAAGCACAAAGAAGACGCAAAGAATCACCAAGATTTTTGTGTGTATCTGCGAAACCTTTGCGAGTCTCTGTGTAACAATTATAAAAAATGTTAACAAAAAGAATAATACCTTGCCTCGACATAAAAAACGGAAGAACCGTAAAAGGTGTCAATTTTGTAGATTTACGTGATGCAGGCGATCCGGTTGAATTGGCGAAAATATATTCGGATGAAGGAGCTGATGAACTGGTTTTTCTAGACATTTCGGCAACCGAAGAACGCAGGAAAACCTTAATTGATTTGGTTCGAAAAGTAGCTGCAACTATAAATATTCCATTTACAGTTGGTGGCGGAATTTCCTCTGTTAAGGATGTTGATGTTTTATTGCAAAATGGTGCCGACAAAGTATCCATCAATTCATCGGCTGTAAAAAATCCGCAGTTGATTAATGATTTGGCACAAAAATTTGGAAGCCAATGTGTTGTAGTAGCTATCGATGCTAAACAAATTGACGGTCAATGGATTGTACATTTAGTAGGTGGAAAAGTACCTACCGAACTGAATTTATTTGATTGGGCAAAAGAAGTCGAGCAACGTGGCGCAGGTGAAATATTATTCACCTCGATGGATAATGACGGAACTAAAAATGGTTTTGCGAATGAGGCTTTGGCTAGACTTTCGGAACTGGTTAATATTCCAATTATTGCATCAGGAGGTGCAGGAAACATTCAGCATTTTGTAGATTCATTTATTGATGGAAAAGCCGATGCAGCCTTAGCAGCTAGTGTATTTCATTTTAAAGAAATTGAAATCAAAACATTAAAAGAAGCTCTTAAAAATAACAATATTGAAGTTAGGATATAGAAACATATACTAGAATAAAGAGAAAAGAAAATCGGATTAGATAATCTTTCAATCTTTAATCTTTAAATCTTTAAATTAAAAATATGAACATAGATTTCTCAAAAAATACAGACGGCTTAATTCCAGCCATTATTCAAGATAGCGACACGAAAGCCGTTTTGATGTTGGGGTACATGAACGAAGAAGCATATCTTAAAACTATTGACACACAAAAAGTAACTTTTTTTAGCCGTTCTAAGCAAAGACTTTGGACAAAAGGGGAGGAGAGTGGTCACTTTTTAAACTTGGTTGATATAAAAAATGACTGCGATGGTGACACTTTATTGATACAAGCAAAGCCAGTTGGCCCGACATGTCATACGGGTGCAGATACTTGCTGGCAAACAGAGAATAAAGATGATTATGGGTTTATCTCTCACTTAGAGCAAACTATCGAAACCCGAAGAGAAAAAGCGGATTCTGAAAAGAGTTATGTTGCTTCTTTATTTCAATTAGGAATTAATAAAATAGCCCAAAAAGTAGGTGAAGAAGCAATAGAAGTTGTTATCGAAGCCAAAGATGATAATGATGATTTGTTCTTAAGTGAAAGTGCTGATTTATTGTTTCACTATTTAATCTTATTACAAGCCAAAGGATTCAAAATAAATGATGTAGTGGATGTATTGAAAAGTCGCCAGAAATAAAAAAAGTTTTGTGTTTTGGGTCTCAGCAAAAAACTGAAATTTTAAACGATAAAACAATTTATGAAACACTTAAGCCCAAGAGCAAAATAAATTGCTATTGGGCTTTTTTTAGTACTAATAAATAAAAAAAGTACATAGTTTTGGTTAAAATTATCAAATCCATGAAATGAAGATTACGTATCATAGGTTACAAACCATAAGACCAATATGCGAATTAGAAGAGATTTATAAAAAAACAATAATTTTCAACACATGAAAAAGTATCTAAAACCATTATTAATTGCATTTTTAATCTCTAATGGAATTCAAGCGCAAGGACTTCTAAACAAGTCTGAAAGTAATTTTACGCGTCAAGATTCTTTGAGAGGGAGTATTACAAAAGAAAGAGTTTGGTGGGATGTAAAAAGGTATCATCTGGACATAAAAGTAAATCCTGTAGACAGCACAATAACAGGCTCTAACACTATTCAATATAAAGTAGTACAACCATATAATGTAATGCAAATTGACTTGCAAAACCCGATGTCAATTACCAAGGTTACGCAAGATGGTGTGACTTTAAAATACAAAAGAGAAGGCAATGTATTTTTTATAACACTACTTTCAAAACAAGATGTAGGCGCCATAAAAGATATTAAAATTTTTTATAATGGAAAACCTAAAGTAGCTGTAAATCCGCCATGGGATGGAGGGATAACGTGGAAAAAAGACGCAAACGGAAAACTTTTTATTGCTTCTTCCTGTCAAGGTTTGGGAGCAAGTGTATGGTGGCCCAATAAGGATCACATGTATGACGAAGTTGAAAACATGAAAATAAGTGTGAATATTCCAGGTGATTTAACCAATGTATCTAACGGTCGCTTACAAAGTGTAAAAACCTTGAAAGACGGCACTAAAACCTATAATTGGTATGTATCTAATCCCATCAATAATTATGGAGTAAACATCAACATCGGTGATTATCTCTCGTTTTCGGAAAAATACAAAGGCGAAAAAGGCACTTTGAATTGTACGTATTATGTTCTCAGAGACAATTTGGCGAAAGCCAAAAAACATTTTCAAGATGTACCAAGGATGTTGAAAGCTTTTGAACATTGGTTTGGACCGTATCCATTCTATGAGGACAGTTACAAACTAGTGGAAGCACCTTATTTAGGAATGGAACATCAAAGTAGTGTTACGTACGGAAATAAATTTCAAAATGGGTATTTGGGACGTGATTTAAGCGGAACTGGCTGGGGATTGAAATTTGATTTCATTATTATACACGAGTCTGGTCACGAGTGGTTTGCTAATAATATCACCTATAAAGATATTGCTGATATGTGGATTCACGAAAGTTTTACGAACTATTCTGAGAGTCTCTTTTTAGAATATTACTACGGAAAGGAAGCTGGATATACTTATGTTAGAGGTCTTAGAAATATAATTGATAATGACAAACCTATCATTGGTAAATACGATGTAAACAATGAAGGTTCAGGAGATATGTACCCTAAAGGTGCAAACATGTTGCACACCATACGTCAATTAGTGAATAACGATGAAAAATGGAGGGGAATATTGAGAGGTTTGAACAGTACTTTTTATCACCAAACGGTAACGACCAAGCAAATAGAGGATTATTTAAGTAAGCAATCAGGAATTGATTTGTCAATGGTTTTTAATCAGTATTTGAGAGATACCAGAATACCAACACTAGAATATTATTTGGATGGTAATACTTTAAAATACCGTTGGACAAATAGTGTTGCTGGTTTTAATATGCCAGTTAAAGTGACTATAAATGGCAAAGAAGAATTGCTACAACCAGAAACAGCGTGGAAAACTATACCACTAACTAATGATAATTTAAAACTTGTAGTAGATCCTAACTTTTATGTAGATAGTTTCAAAGTAACTGAATAATTTAAAAATACAGCACAAAAAAAGGGATGCAACAAGTATCCCTTTTTTTATGGTTGTACTATTAGTTTGGTTTTTCAAACAATTGCACCTGACTTTTAAAACGCTCGATCAACATGCTCATCATTCGTTTGTTTAAATTAGAAGCATTTTTTATATATTCTAAATACTCATCGATGGTGAATAATGCGAGTACCATTCCCTTAAAAGCACTTCTAAATTTGCTGTCCTTTTGAATAGCATGTTCTATAAAAGCTAATTTTTTTTCGATCGTAAAGTTGTAAAAATCGACCTTGCTTTTTGTGATGTAATGGCTGAATACAGCAAGAAATAAATCATTTTGTAATTTCAAAATAGGCCTTAAAACCTCATTTTGAAACGATTCTTCACTAGAAGATTGCTGGGTTACGGATCCAATTGCTTGTCCTCGAAAATCTTTTAAAAACGTATCGCGTGTGTTCATTATTTTTCTTTAAAAATAAGAAAAAAACAAATCAAAACTTAAGATTCAGTCTCTTTTGATTGAAAAAATTTGCTGTTTTGTAACCTTCAACAATTTACCGTTACATTGCGTTTTAATTTGCTTTATCTAGAGAAAATCACACATTGCAACACAATAGCTCGAATAAAACTTGTAAATAAATTGCAATCTAAAACAACACATTTTATTGTTCTAAGTCGGTATCCATAGCCAATTCAAAAATCTCTAAATCAAAATAGCGAACCGAAGCAATAATATGATCGAAAATATCAGACATAATGTACTCATAATTTTCAAATCGTTTGTCATGTGAAAATGCATATACTTCCAGAGGAACGCCGTGAGCCGTAGATTGCAACTGGCGACAAAGCATAAGCATGTCTTTGTTTAACTCGGGATAATGAAATAAATATTCGGTGATGTATTTTCTAAACAAGCCTAGATTTGTCAAATTTCGACCATTAATAGCGATAGATTTGTCAATTTTATGAGTAGTATTGTATGCGTCTATTTCTAATTTTCGTGAATCAATATAATCCGAAATCAAGTGAATGTTTTTCAAATCTTTCAGTTCATTTTCTTCTAAAAATCGAATGCTACTGGTTTTAATCAAAATATGTCTTTTGATGCGTCGCCCATCAGAATTCAGCATTCCACGCCAGTTTTGGAACGAATCAGAACTCAAACTATACGTAGGAATCGTAGTGGTGGTATTGTCAAAATTACGAACTTTTACAGTAGCTAAGTTGATTTCGATAACGTCTCCATCGGCACCAAATTTATCCATCGTAATCCAATCCCCAATGCGAACCATGTCATTTATAGATACCTGTACGCTCGATACAAATCCCAAAATGGTATCTCTAAAAATCAAGATAATAACTGCCGAAACTGCTCCCAGAATCGTCAAAAGTTCTTTTTGATTGATATCAAACAACTTCGAAATAATTACTGTGATCCCAACGGCCCAAAGCACAATCATGATAACCTGAATAAAACTGTCTATGGGTTTATCGCTGTAGCGAGGTTTTAGTTTTAAATAATCACGCAATGCATTAAAAATGGTACGAATAATCCATAAAACCAATAGCACAATATAAATACCAACAAGTTTCCCAAAAACACCCTCCCAATATTCAAATCGATCTAAAATTATAGGAACTGCTTTGTAAATAAATAGCAACGGAATAAGGTAAGCGATATACTTTGCCGTTTTATTGGAAACCAACAAATCATCAAACTTAGTTTTTGTTTTTTGTGCCACCACAGCCAGAATGGTAACCAATATAAAACGAAAAATAATATAGATAACATAAGCCAACGCATACAAAATGAGGCTATTGATCAGTAAACTAAGATAGGAGGCACTGCTACTTCCTAATCCCCATTTTCTAAATATGGGATATAAAAAAGTAAATATTGTTTCGATGTAGTTATACATTTTGCAAATATTTTTTATCTACATAAAAAGTGCCAAAAGGAGGAATAGACGCGATACATATTATAAAATACTTTTTAAGATCCCACTTTTCACTAAATTTTAAAACGGTTGCCAAAACAATGTAAGCCGTAAACAAAACGCCATGAGCCATTCCTATTTGTTTTACATAAATGGGGTCGTTAAAAAAATATTTCATTGGCATTGCAAAGAAAAATAATAATAAGGCAGATATTCCTTCTACGAGCGCCGTAACTTTAAAAATCTTAAGCATTTTCTGTTTTTTTGTGATTATTTACAAAATTAAGTATTATCATTGATTTTCGGTGCATGGATTCCTAAAGTAAATTACTTTTGTATTCTTAAACTTTGATAATGAGCAAACGCGATTTAAAAAAATATGTATCGGAATTAAACAAAGAACAACTCGAAGCACAAATCATCGAATTGTATGAGAAATTCAGTCCCGTTAAAGTCTATTATGATTTTGTTTTTAATCCAAAGGAAGAATCCCTTTTAAAGGAATGCAAACTCAAAATCTCTCATGAATATTTCCCATTCAAGAAAACGGGAAGGCGAAGCCGACCCAAAATGAGGCGTTCAGTGGCTCAAAAATACATCAAACATTTTATCAGTTTGGGAGTAGATCCTTTTGTCATTGCTGATGTAATGCTCTATAATGTAGAGATCGCTCAAACCTTTGCTTCTGAGAATACCATCAAAAACGATTTGTTTTTCAAGAGTATGTTCAATTCTTTTGAACAAGCGGTTATTTTTTTAATTGCTAACGGAATTTTATCCGAATTTAAACCCCGATTAAAAGCCATTCACGAAGAAACACTAGTTCAAAAATGGTACAATGAACCGGAGTTCAATGCCGTTTTAGAACGTCTCGAGTATTAAAAACTGTTATAATTCAATTTTATTTAATCCATGTCCTTTTTTTTTACTTAAAAGTGCCCGTTAAACTGTTTTTTAGGCGTATTTTTGCAAAAATCCAATAATAAGCAATGTCCCATAACACGTTAGAAATAGAAATCGAAGACAAAAAAGAACTTTATGCGTACCAAAAAGGCGATATCGATGCCATCTTTGAACGCATAGACAATGCACCTCCACAACACCATTTGTTATACCAATTGCCTACTGGAGGCGGAAAAACAGTAGTGTTTTCTGAGATCGTTCGTCGGTATTTATCCCAACATGACAAAAAAGTAGTCGTTTTAACACACCGAATTGAGTTGTGCAAGCAAACTTCAAAAATGTTGAAGGGTTTTGATGTAAAAAACAAAATCATTAACAGTAAAGTAAAAGAACTTCCAGACCAAAACGATTATTCTTGTTTTGTTGCCATGGTAGAAACCTTGAAAAACCGAATCAACGATGAAAAACTACATTTAGACAATGTAGGTTTAGTAATCATCGATGAGGCACATTACAACTCTTTTAGAAAATTATTAAGCTCTTTCAAGAATGCCTTTATATTAGGAGTTACCGCAACGCCTTTGAGTTCAAATATCAAACTACCGATGCACGAAAGCTATGATGAATTAATCGTAGGAGACACCATCAGTTCTTTGATCGACAACGGATTTTTGGCGAAAGCCGTTACCTATAGCTATGATGTAGGTTTGACATCCTTAAAAGTAGGAATCAATGGGGATTACACCGTAAAATCGTCTGATGATTTGTATACCAATATGGCCATGCAGGAAAAATTATTGCATGCCTACACAGAAAAATCATTAGGCAAGAAAACCTTAATTTTCAATAATGGAATCAACACTTCTTTATATGTGTATGAAACGTTTAGAGAAGCCGGTTATGCCATTCGTCATTTAGACAACACCAGTAATAACGAGGAACGAAAAGATATTTTACACTGGTTCAAGCACACGCCAGATGCAATTTTAACATCAGTAGGAATTTTAACCACTGGTTTTGATGAGCCTACTGTAGAAACCATCATATTAAATAGAGCCACAAAATCATTAACATTGTATTACCAAATGATTGGTCGTGGTTCCAGAAAATTACCCAATAAAGATACATTTAGCGTTATCGATTTGGGGAACAATGCAGCCCGATTTGGTCTGTGGAGCGAACCCGTAAACTGGCAGCACATTTTTAAATCTCCAGAGTTTTACTTAGAGAATTTAAGGGATGATACAGAGATAGAATTGTATTTTAAATACAGTATGCCTCCAGAACTACGTGCAAAATTCAGCAAAACCGAAGTCGTAACTTTTGATGTCGATGAAGAACACAAGCTCATCATCAAACAAAATTTACGCTCCAAGGAAGTGTTAGATCGATCGCTGGAACAACACGCTGCCATGTGCGTAGACAATTCAGATACGTTGCAGGAAGCCAAAGCCTTAGGAAAATTACTTGATGATGACATCGATTGTCGCATCAAGCGCTATTCTAAATGTTTAAGCCAATGCAGTAAAAATTACCGCGAGTGGCTTGTTGACGATTACAAATTGAAACTGGTATTGTTAACCGGGAAAAAATACCGCGAAAAAATCATGAATGAGCCCGATGAAGATTAATTTTTTCTTCTGGAGCTTATCCCGCTATTCGTTGCAATCTTTGCAGTCCTGAAAAAAATCAGGACTACAAAGGATTTTCACTGCTATCGGGGCTATAAAATCCCGTTACAACACCTATATCCTTTAAAATATAAAATCCAAAAAAATGCAAAACCAATTCTCTGATTTAGGAATTTCAGCTCCACTTGTACAAGCGCTTACCGAAATGAAAATTGTGATCCCAACAGAGATTCAGCAAAAAACCATTCCGCTATTGTTGGCCATCACTACAGATTTAGTGGGATTAGCCAAAACCGGAACTGGAAAAACAGCCGCTTTTGGATTGCCTATTTTGCAATTAATAGACACGAATGCTACTGCTATTCAAGCCGTTATTTTGGTTCCTACACGAGAACTAGGGCATCAAATTTTTAGAAATTTAGAGCAATTTGCTACATACATTCCAAATATTTCTATCGCAGCAACCTGCGGCGGAATCCCAATTAAACCACAAATCGAAAGACTTGCATTGCCTACGCACATCGTTGTAGCAACACCAGGACGTTTAATTGATTTGATTCAGCGCAAAGCCATCAACTTAAAAGAAACTAAATTCCTCGTGCTCGATGAAGCCGATGAAATGGTTACCATTCTAAAAGAAAGTTTAGATGAAATCATTGCCGAATTGCCCAAAGAGCACAAGACAATGCTGTTCTCTGCAACCATGCCGGGAACGATAAAACAATTGGTTCAAAATTACTTGCATAAAAATGCAGTAGAAGTGCGTGCCAACATGGAAACAGTAGGAAATCAAGGCATCGATCACGAATATATTGTGGTAGATCCCATAGAAAAACTAGATGTTTTGATGCATTTTTTGAATTCTAAGGAAGGCGAACGCGGTATTATTTTTTGTAAAACCAAAGCAGCAGTAAATAAACTAGCCAAAAACTTAGCGATTAATCGCTTTTCATCGGGTGCATTGCATGGAAGTTTATCGCAAGGAATTCGTGACCGTATCATGGAGCAATTCAGAGAAGGTCACATCAATATTTTGGTAGCAACTGATCTAGCTGCAAGAGGAATTGACGTTAAGGAAATTTCATATGTAGTCAATTACCATTTACCAGATGTATATGAAGCGTATGTACACCGCAGCGGAAGAACCGCAAGGGCAGGAGCAAAGGGACTTTCATTAACGGTTTTACAGCCGGAAGAAGTAGCTGAAATTGCCGACTTCGAAAAAGAATTAGGAATACAATTTACCCAATTCAACAAACCTACGGTTGCTAGCATCGAAGAAAACAACACGTTGTTATGGGCCAAACAAATATTCAAAACCAAACCCAACCACGAAGTAAATCCAGACTTAAAAAATAAAATAAAAACAGTTTTCCATCACTTGACTAAAGACGAATTGATCGAAAAACTAATAGCTAATTATGTACTTCAAAACAAAAACGAAGCTACAGAAAAACCAGTAAAAAGACAAAAAATGAAATAGTACTATTCTATTTTATAATGTAAAAACCATTGCAAGACTTGATAAAGTAAGGCAATGGTTTTTTTTGTTTCATATAATAGCTTGAATTCATGACTTATGGTAAACAAAACAGTTCTTGTTTTAGGAATAATTTCAATAAGTACAGTAGTGTTTAACATCGATACCATAAGTACGAAAAGTACGCAACAAATTAAAAGTCCGTTTTATGATTTATAAAATAAATATACTACATTTGAAAATAAATAAAACTGACTCTTGTCAGACAAAGCCACCCAATATTGGGGTGATAGGTCTGATTTTGTCAGACGTATATACAAGTTAGCGGTAATGCACGGTTCGAACGGGAGAATTCGATAACTTAATACATCTAAATTTAAATAACAGATAAAATTAATGAATAAAGGAATTGTTGCAGGGATTGCCGTTATTGGGATTTTTATACTTTTTTTTGGCGGTATTTTTTTATATTTTATTAATATCGATTTTATTGGACATAAAGACCCAAAAACCGTTAAAGAAAATGTAGAGGCTATGGAAAAAACTTTATTGACAGCAAGATATTTTAGCGCAACAGAATTGTGTGAAATTACCCTCTCGGATAGCACTAATATTCGAATAAATGTTGGAACAAATAAAGGTTATTCTATTATTTTTAGAAAATATTATATTTCTGGAGACACTATTATAGTTAAAGTTGCTAATGAAAATAAGTATGAAAACCAAGAATTAGAAAAGTATATTAATTCTAAAAAAATGCTGGTAAAAAATGATGTGATTTTGTTCCAAACGGATGCTAAAAAACAATTTATCACTACTAAAGCAATGAAAATTGAATTAAATAATTTAGACTTTAAAAATTAAAAAAATAACTAAAGGACAATTATACTGATAAGTAAGCACTACCGCTAACAGCCACTACAACGGATTTGGGCATTGGGCTTAATGGAAAAATGGTTTTGTATTTGGGATGATTTGGCAAATCCGAAAAGAGGGCTTAATTTAGTCCCAAACCCACTGTAGTGCCAGAACGTTAGCAGTTATTTTCGAGGAATAAAAAACTAAAGAAAAATATCAATGGAATTTAAAATAGTCGAAACTTATAGAAATCATAATTTTAAAGACTTTTTAAAACAATCAATGGCAAATGTATTTCTTTTTCTAATTGCAATAATTGTTATCCCAATCGCACTAATTGGAAGCTTATTTAAGAAAAAAAGCAAACAACCAAATAATGAGAATATTTTGGAAGAAAATGAATGGTTTGACTTTATGAAATCTGAAAAATTAATATTTTACAGACAATCAATAAATGATGAAGATTTACCTGATGATATAGATTTGCCAAAAGAAAGTTATGATATCTATGCTTTTAAAATTAGAACTGAACCCGAAATAAAAGAATTTAATAATGTAGTTTTTGACTTTAAAGAATTAGAAACTGAAAAAGGTTTTTATTTAATTTCTATAAACAGAATTGGAGAAGGAATGTCTTTATGGAATATTGACAAGAAAAGTAATGAAATTAAAATAGTTACGAAATTAAAATCTCTTTGGTGGGATTTTTCGTTTAATGAGAATAAAATCATTCTGAAAGGAACCGAAGAAAAGAAAGATTTTATAATAGAAATTGACGAAATATAAAAAAACAACTGCTAACACACGCTACAAGCAATTTGGGGATTAGGCTTAATTTAAATATGGTTTTGTATTTGGAAGATTAGGCAAATCCGAAAACAGGGCTTAATTTAGTCCCAAACTGCGTGTAGCGCGGGGACGTTACTGGCTAGTTATGCGGAAATTACGCAGGTAATTTCGATTTGGAAATAAAGTTTGTAACTCGCAGAAACTTAAATGTAGAAGCGTGAAAATTGGAACTTTCCATCAGAAACTTAAAAAGTTGTAATCTGAAAAACTAAAGCGTGAAAATGGAAACTTGCCAACAAAAATTGAGAATTGGAATCTGAAAAGCAGAAGCGGGAAGTCGAAACTTACCAGCAGAAACGTAAAAAGTTTTGCGCAGAAATTAAAAAAGTAAATAATTGAAAATAAAACGTTGAAAAATTACGAGCCAAAAACAGAAATGTAAAAGTTGGATACTGCCAACTGAAGCGTGAAAATTTACGGTTTAAATTGTAATTTCGACAAAATAACCAGCCAGTAACACACGCTACAAGCAATTTGGGGATTTGGCTTAATTTAAATATGGTTTTGTATTTGGATGATTTGGCAAATCCGAAGAATGGGCTTAATTTAGTCCCAAACTGCTTGTAGCGCGGGGACGTCAAACTGTCTAATAACCTCCTTTTCCCCTGTTAGATAATTTGTACAAAAAACCGTTCAAATAATTTGCATAACTCGTTGGTTTTATGTATATTTAAGAATGAAATTCATCAAC
>NZ_JBLVPU010000026.1:0-48045 GCF_048286735.1 Flavobacterium frigidum
AACAATTTGTAATTTAAAAGACATTGAATAATCTTTTTGAGTCCGCTTTACATAGTGTGTTTCTTCATGTTTTTCCATTAGGATACTTATTGTGTATCGCTATTTCAGGACGGGACAAAATATAAAAAATTCAAAATAAAGGTTTTAAATAAAAGGTTAATCACATTACATTACATACTTTGTTTGTTTAAAAGATTCTATAGGTTGCTTTTAAACTTAAAAAACAATACAAGAAATAAAACAAAATTTATAAATCAAGATATAAATGAAAAGTAAAACAAACTGGATTTTAAAAAATCTACATCTGTTCTTATCTTTATCTATTGTAGTTCCGACAGCAATAATTTATGGTTCGCCATCAATTCTGCCTGAGTATTTGGATATTCAAATAAATACAGTTGACTTTTCAAATATGCTAAAAGCAATTATGTGTTTGTATCTTGGAATTTCAATCGTTTGGATTTTAGGAATTTGGAAAACTAAATATTGGATAACTGCTACCCAATTGAATATATTATTTATGCTATCTCTCGCAATTGGACGAATGATAAGTATGTTAATGGACGGAATTCCGACAGGCGGTTATATTTTCGGAATTATTGCAGAGTTTGTACTCGGATCGTACTCAATTTTTCAATTAAAAAAATACAGTCAGAACCAATAAAATTGTTAAAAAGCCAGCCTGTTGCAACTCGTAAGCAATAATTGGGCATTAGGCTCAATTTAAGATTTTGAAGAAATCATTATTTTTTTGAAAAAATCGGCTTTAATGAGCCCGACTTTGGCCTATTTGCGGGACGATTTAATTTCAGAATATTTTTAACACCTGAACGTCCAGAATAACTCATCCTTTAAAAATTTTTTAAAGATTTTTCTAGATTTAATTTTTTAAGCATTGTTACTATTTAATAGCATCTCCAAGTAAGGTGTTATTTACTAGTATTTATTCTTGATACTTCTTCCTCTAGGTTCATCTGCTTTGTGAAGTACAATTTCAGAATGTAGAAATGTTGCAGCATCTGCTGAATCTTTTACTTTGGAAGCACTACGTTCTATTATTTCAGCTTCAAATTTTTTTAACAGACTTTCTCGAATTCCAACTGTTCTCCATTGCGATAAAAGTCTGCATTCACTTGAAATGGCTCGTGCTAAAGCTAGTGCATCTAGCAACGCTTGGTTTGCTCCTTGTCCTTTAAACGGACTCATGGGGTGCGCTGCATCTCCGATCAAAGTTACTTTTCCAGCATTTTTTAATAACTCTGAGTGTAGTAATTCGCGATCATATACAGGATATCCTGAGACATGCACTTCTAGTGTTGCAAGTAAAATTTGTGGAATAGGATCGTGCCATTGCGTTCTACGAATTGCTTCTTCTCTTAGCGCTTTAGGACCTTGTGCACTTAATTCTTTAGCCTCTTTTTCAGTCATTGGAAAACTCAATTGCCACATTACTGAATCTTCTTTGTAAGGCATAATATAAATTCGTTCCTTGCCATTGGCAGTTTGAAATACTGTAGCTGAATCCAATAAAGAACTATTCATTTCTGCTAAAGCAATTAAAGGACATATACCTAATATCACAATACATCCTAAATACCGTAAAGGGCTCTGCTCATCACCAATTATTAACCTCCGTACTGTACTTCGAATTCCATCAGCTCCAACCACTAGATCGGCGTTTACAGTTTTTATTGCTCCATTTACTTGAAATCTTAGCGTAATACCTTTACTTTCATCCTCTTTAAAATCCAGTAATTGGTGACTCCATTGTACCTTTTCTGGATCACCTAATTGATTTAATAATTCCATCCGTAAAGATTGTCTTGCAATATGAATATTGGATCGCTTTGTTTTTGTTTTGTCATCTCCCTGTATCCACTTTCTCACGCCCCATTCACCTACTACATTTCCATCAGTAGTATGAACCAAATGCCTTGTTGAATGTACTCCATCTTTTAGTGAAAGTAGACCTAATCCCTCAATTGCCTTACTAGCTTGTTGTAAAGTGAGTCCGTATCCTTGAGAGCGAGTATCAAAATTTGCATCACGTTCGTATATAGTAAAAGGAATGCCCCGATGCAAACAAGCAACTGCTAGGGCAACGCCGCCAATACCTGCCCCAATAATAGCGAGGTGCGGAAAGTTTTCTGTATCAGCTGCAGGAGGATTTACAGCTGGAATTAAACCTAATCCTGAACATTTCAAGCAGGAGTAAAGGTGTCCTTTAGGAGGTATAGGAGCAGCTTCTTCGCTATTAGTCTTTTTTAAGTTGTCTAATGATAGTTGGTATTGGAGTCGCGCTTTTTTAGTTAGCCCCCGACTTTTCTTTCCTCTACCTTGGCACGCTAAGCACACCGTCCAACTTGCTTTTTTATTTTCCAATTTTTACTTCTTGTTTATTGTAATTTTACAAATAATATCCTTACTAAAAAACGGAGTTACTACAGTTGATGCCGTATTAAAAACTAAACTATTGATCATGGTCTTGGGTGTTTCTGGGTAATCGAACTAAAGATATATTCATTTTAAGCATTTTAGTGCTTGTATTATTTGCATGATTTTATGACAATAGAATAGCAGCGCAAAGCTACTTTTTTATAGTATAAGCTGTGTTCAACTCATAAGTGCAACAAACTTATTATTTAGAGTTTCAATAGGACTAAGGTAATTGAATTTTCTAATGGGTCTGTTATTAATTGATAATTCTACTTGTTTAATTCTTTCATTGGTTACAATTCGTAAATCAGTTTTCTTTGGAAAAAATCTTCTAATTACACCGATTCTATTTTCTACAGTTCCTTTTTCTTGCGAGGTATATGGTGTTGTAAAATAGGTTTTTAGATTAAATATTTTTGCGATTTCAGTATGTCCAGCAAACTCTTTTCCGTTGTCAAAAGTGATTGTTTTGACGTAGCTGGAGTTAAATCTAGAAAGCCTTTCAATTATTTTCTGTGTGACTTCTAATGATGTTTTTCCCTGCAACTTATCTATCATGGTAATTAATGTAGTTCTATCTGTAAGGACTAGCAATGCTGATTTATGGTCTTTTCCCATCATTAAATCGGCTTCTAAATCTCCGATTCTTTTTCTTTGTTCAATAACAGCTGGCCTCTCACTTATATGTTTACGATTTAGAATTGCTCCTCGAGTGTCTTTTATATTCCCTCTTTTTTGTCTCCTTTTACCATGTTTCAATTCTTGGTAAAGTGTATTAAAAGGTGTATTCTCTATCCTGTTGGTGTGCTTAGATTCCCATATCCATTTGTAAATTGTTTCATGACTAACTATTGCTTTACCTTCTAACTTCCAACGTTCTGAAATTAACTCCGGACTCCATTTGTCCAAGGTCATTTTATCGAAGATAGCTTGCTTCAAATCAGGTGTTAATAAAACTATTTTATACTTTTCTTTATGACGATTACTTGTTTTTCGCTGTGCATTTGAAGCACAATATTCTCCAGAACCTCTACCTCGTTTAGGTATCGATCTCTTTAGTTCTCTACAAATGGTACTGCGATGAACACCTAATTGAGCTGCTATCTTGGTTTGATTAAATCCAGCTTGTAGTAGAGCTTCAATTTGGTATCTTTGTTCTACCGTTAATTGTTTATATTTTTTCATGCAAGACAAATTTAGGCTTTTGACCTTAAACACTTGGGGGGATAACTCCAAGTGTTTTTAATTTATCTGTTGCACTTATAACTTGAACTTACATAATAAAAAGAATTGCTAAACGCTATTTATTTAAATTTCATGCTGATGTTAAAAAGTGGTTTATAAAAAGCTTAGCAAGGTTTATAACAAGCGCAAACACATCAAAAGATCTTTGTTTACGATTTGTATGTACGTTACAATTGCAAGTTATTACAATTATACAAGCCTTAAACTAAACCGCTTTATCGGCATAGGATACAAACGATAGCTATTTTATAGATAACTATTTGATGAAGTTTATCAGCGTCTGTAATTATTTCCATCAGTTATGGAGTGGCACAATGTAGTTTTGATTTCTGTAATTAAAAACCATACTGTTTTGCTTTACTGTAGCCTTTACCTCAATATTTTCTGAACTAAAGAGGTTTACTTATGGGTAAAGTAAAATAAAAAGACGATCCTTTGCCTTCTTCACTTTCAACCCATATTTTACCATTATTTTTTTCTAAAAATCCTTTGACAAGCAATAGACCAATACCCATTCCTTTATTTTCTTTTACCGCTTTAGAAAGTGCTTTGACCTTAGGAGCAAAAAGTTGATCGATTATTTCTTTTGACATGCCTTTTCCTGAGTCTTTGATCACTATGATCATCATGTCATCACTTTGCTTAGCTGATAGCGTAATTTGGCCTCCGTTATGAGAATGTTTAATCGCATTCGAAACTATATTTTGCAATATAGAAAGCAACATTTTCTCATCGGCAAACACATTACAATTTTTTTCTATTTCGTTTAGAAGGTTTATGGTATTGATGGATGCGGTTTCTTTTAAGGAATCAAAAACTTTTTCTACACAGTGTATTAATTCAATTGAGGCAGGTTTAAAAGCTTCGGCAGCATACTTAATCCTTGCCCATTCAACTAGATAGTCCAACATGTTCAATTCGTTTACCGCTGCTAAGTGAAATTCTTTCAACAATTCTTTTACTAAAGCAGGTTGTAGCGTGTCGAAATTTGCTTCTAAATATTGAGCACCCTGGATAATTCCTGCAAGTGGGCTTCTTAAATCATGAGATAATATCGCGAGCACATTTTCCTTGTGAGCATTGAGATCTTCAAGCTCTTTTGCATATTTTTTTATCTCGTCCTCAGCTTCTTTTGTGGCAGTGATATCACGCAATATTTTCACAAATCCCATACCAACCTCATTTTCATCTTTTAATGGAAATACCAATCCATCTGCAAAAAATGTTTTCCCGTCTTTACAGACATGCCATCTTATATCTACAGATCTCCCTGTTTTTGAAGCAATATCAATTTCCTTTTTTGGAATTCCAGCTTTTTTATCTTCTTCTGTAAAAATAGTTTCAAAGGGCTTTCCTATAATTTCATCTGTTTCATATTGAAATATATTTGTAGCTCCTGAATTCCAACTGTTTATATTTAAATCAGTGTCAACCGTAAAAATTGAATATTCCTCTAAACTATCAATTATTTGGCTATAAAATTCTGCTGTAGGAACGTACTGTTTTTTAAGGCTTTTCTTGTTTTGTGATGTTGACATTTTTCTGATTTTAGAGATAAGGGGTAAAAATTCTAAAAGCAAATATCTTTTTTTAACTGTAAAATTTGTTATACAATTCCGTATAAATGTTATATAATTCATTTCCTATACTGTTGGTCTTTGAAGTATAATTCATAAAATAAATGACAAGTATTGTATCCTTTGTTTATTTGTAAAAGCAAGAATTCAGCTAAACGAATTTCTCGTTTATGAACCCAAATAAATAGTAAGTCACTAATTGTAGTTATTTTTTTTTGAGCGTAAATTAGTTAATTACCAATTCTGAAATAGACGCAAGAATACACTATTGCTGGAACCTTGCAAAGCACTCAATAAAGCTTTTGTTAAAATCAAACCAAATCGTACTCATATTAAGGACTTTAAAATAAATTTGATTCAGATTTTTGATCCTATCAATGAAATTGATTAATGAAGAAAAACTGATAAATTATATTAGAAAAAAAATTTAATACACTGAACACTTAAAACACAGCACGCAGCATCTACTATAACAGTTTAAGGCGATAGGCACAATGGAAAGTTGGTTTTGTATTTTGGAAATTTGCTTCGCTTATTCGCTACAGCTCGGGTGGTAAGTTCTAAGATAGGCTTAGTTTAGTCCTAAATCCGATTTACTAAAAAGAATTTATTTAATAATTTTTGTTAAAGAAAACGCTGCACCACAATAAAATTGATAATGTAAATCGGTTTTTTTGACTAATAAATTGTGCTGTTTTTTGGTAAAAAAAACCTGTAAGCAATTTGAATGTTGGATTTTGAATTTGTTATCAATCCAACGTCAATGCACCAAGAATTTCTTCGGACATAAAAGGTCCGCCAGGATATTTTGCAGTATAATCTAAATTCATCCAGATTTGTCCGCGCTCATCAACGTGATAATGCAGTTTATTTTCTTTACTTTCATTAACAAATAACACATTTTTTATAAGAAAGTTTACTTTTTCTAAATCAGTCTGAGTGCCTATGAGTATTTCGGGATAAATATGGCCAGTAGTATGAATCAATCGTGGAGTTCCCCCAATAGACTTAATTGCGGCAGCCATTAATATGGAATGATCATCGCAATCGCCAGAGAAATAGAGTAGCGATTCTGATGCGCTTGCAATGTAATCTCTTGCTTTTGGATCACTTACATAATTCCATTTGTTATTTATTTCTTTAAAAACGGCAAAGCATTGTATAATAGTCCTGTAATCAGAATAGCCTTTTACTTTTTTAAAATGTTTAGTTGTTGCCATAATCGCAAAATTCCTAATTTTTGGATTTTGATATTCAATTGCATTTACAATCTTAGATTTGTTTGGAAACGGAAGCAACTTGGCAATAATAATATCTTGTGGATAAGGATTATCAGACATGGTGTACATGATGGAATTATAATCTTCAAAAACACTGTTAAATCCATAGTTTCCCATAGTTGATCCATATACTAAAACCAAAAAATAAAGGATGATACAAAAGAGAATTATAGTTCTTAAAAATCTAAGGATGATTTGAATACCTACAATCAATATCAAAAATAAAACTACACGATCGATGTTCAGAAACCAATTTGGATTAATTAGATTTTGATGGATGATTATAAAAAGAGGAATTGCAATTAAAATGTTTAGTACAAAAATAATCACGTCATCCCAAGGTTTTTTTACCTGAAATCGTTGTTTTATACTTTGAAAATTAATTTCTTTTATTTTTATCATAGTAAAAATAAAAACAGCAATCTAAACTGTTTCTACAAGATCTTCAAAAGTACCTTTTTTATCGATAATTTTAAGTTGAATCAATTGATTTTGAATTTTGTTTAACATTTCTGCTTTTAATTGGTTTTGCGACCAATGAGTTAAAGACAACCACTCTTGAATATCTTCAATTTTTTGATGGTATTTTAATGCTAATGTGGTATCAATACTTGGAATATCTTTAAAGTCAACAGTAGTTTGATTTATAATTGATAAAATTTTTGAAATAACATCCGCTTGTTTTTCAAGAATTTCTTTACGAACCGCAATCACAAAGCAAGGCCAAGGTGTTGGGCAATCTCCAATACGTCTAAAAATACCTTGGTCTACTAATGGCTTAGTCATAAAACGTTCCCACATAAAATAATCTGCAGTTCCGTTTGTTAAGGCTTCAACGGCACCGTCAATGGTGTTTACAATTTCAAATTGAAGATCATCCGTTTTCCATCCCGAATGTAGACGGGACTGATTATCGGCATTGACATACGCCATTAATTGTGAGCCAGAACCCAATCGAGAAATAGCAGCTGTAGTGCCGTTCAAGTCAGTTAAAGTATTGTATTTTGATTTAGCAGCCACATGAATTCCCCAAATTAAAGGACTATCAACATACACTTGAACTATTTTGCTCGGATTTCCAGCTGTGATATCTTTTACAATTCCTTCGGTTAATATGACTGCAATATCAGTTTCGCCATCACGCAGCAATTGGCACATTTTACCGGTACCTTCGGGAACATCAGTCCATTGTAAATCGATATTTTCTTTTTCGAAATCGCCGCTTTCTATGGCTAAATGCCAAGGCAAATTGAAATGTTCTGGAACTCCGGCTATTTTTATTGTATTCATTATAGATTTGGATTTTTTAATTCGTACCAATTCCAAGAAACGCCATCTTCTAGATAGGCTTCAGTCATTTCTAGTCCAATTTTTTGTAAAATTCGATTGGAGGCAATGTTGTCTGTATGCGCAGCTGCTTCCATTACAGGAATTTTCATCACATTAAAACCATAATCCAACCAAGCAAAACTGGCTTCACTTGCATATCCTTTGCCCCAGAATTTTTCGTTTAAGCGGTACCCAATGTCGTAAAAATGGATTTTATTATTGACCATTTCAGTGTTGTATTTTAATCCAGCCCAGCCTATAAGCTCTTGTGTCTCTTTTAAAATAATAACAAAGCGACCGATGTTATTCTGGGTGTACTGCTTATTAACAGACTCAATAGTAGCGTAGACTTCGCTAATTTCTTTTACAGGTTTGTTCCAAAGGTATTGATGCACCTTAGGATTTCGATCCATTTCAAATAAAGCTTCAGCATCTGAAATGAGCATTTCTCGTAAAAGTAATCGGTCAGTTTCTAAAATAAGATTCATGGTGTACTAAAAATTTCATAGTTAACGATTTAGCCCTGATAGCAGTGGTTTTCTGTCATTGCGAGGAACGAAGCAATCACACATTAATATCTTTGAAATTATTCAATTTTGCATATCGAATCATATTAGTGAAAGCTTCCTGATCTAGTTTTGGTATTTCCAAAATGGAGTTCAATAAAGTGGTGTCATATTCGTTGGCAGCAGTTGTAAAATAGGGACTTAAATGCTTACCAATACTTTCATAATACAGTTTTTCAATGACGTTTTTATATTTGAAATTTAATTGATTTTGAATTAAAGTAAAATTAGTGTAACCTACTTCCTTCATAATCAATTGCAATCCTTTTATCATATTAAAGCTTTTAGTATTTACAATGTTTAGCTGCTCAATATCGTCTCTTTCAAAGGTATTGACAATCACTTTTGCCACATAATCAACGGGAATAATATTTAAAACAGTGTCTTCATTGATGATAAAACGCACATTTTCTTGTTCCCCTTTTCGTTGAGAAGTAAAGTGAAAGAATTTTGCCAAAAGATAAAAAACCATATATTTTGAAATAAAATATGGATTTTCTGTCCCTAACATTTTTCCCCCAATAACACTTGGACGCAGAATTTGAAAAGGCAAATTTATTTTTTTACATTCTTGTGCTATAAAATTTTCGGAGTGAAATTTAGCGTTTTCATACGCATTGCGATGCTCTGGTTTGAATTCTAAACTATGAAAGTCATTGTCAATTAATCCTTTTCGGTTTCCAGATGAAAAAGCAGTTCCAATGTAAATAAACTTTTTTATGAAAGGATGAAATAAAGTGAAGAGGGATTTAGTGATTTTGGTATTTTCATCAAAAATCTTTTCTCGTTGTTCTTCATCGGTAGATAGATTAACAAATCCAGCTGAATGAATAAAATAAGCATCTTTTATTTGGCTTGAAAAAGTATCTTGAATTTCAGCCAAATCAATATCGATTATTTCAATGTATTCGTGCAGTTTTTCTATGCCTTTGTCCTTTATGATTTGCGGGGTATAACTACTCGATAATAGTTCGTTTATGCGATCTTGAGCTGTTTTTTTTCCTTTTTTTCGGGCAATTATAAAGAGTTTACCATCAATTTTAGTGTTGATGAAAAGCTCCAGAATTTCATACATAATATGAGATCCCAAAACTCCTGTTGCTCCTGTAAGTATTATTTTCATTATCGTTTTGTTCTAAAAGTAAAGGTAGTTTTAAATAGTAAATAGTTCAGGTTTAAGTATCATCGCGTTTTTGAAGTCTCCAACCAATAATTATCAATCTTTTGCTTTCAAATCGGAAATAATAATTCTGAATCCATCGGGATCCAAAAACATTTTGCCTCCCGAAACTTCGGGATCATTCCAATATGGATTTTTTGAAGTAATAATAGAAGTGTTAGAATTTAAAACATTGTTAATCATTGAATTATACTTACTTCTCGTTTCGGGATAAAGAACAAGAATATCATCTTCATCAAAGTGATGTTCTGCGTTTTCATTTGATTGTGTAAACTCAAAATGCCAATCTAAGTTAGAATTACCTATTAAGATACCATCGTACAGATCATGATTATTAAAGCTGCCAAGCAGTTCAAATTCTAGAATAGAAAGGTAAAAAACCTTAATTTTTTCTAAATCATTTGTATGTCTGGCAACTCTTAGTTTCATGTTAGTTTTTTTTAGCCCTGATAGGAGCGGCATCCTCTTGTGGTAGCGCTAGCGAACACAAGAGATATAGCGGATAGCAGGAAATAGCTCCTAATCATATTATTACTGTTATTGATTGGCCAGTTTATCTAGTGTATACGCAATCAATTCGTCAACCGCTTTATAAGGATCTTCACTAAATGTTCCCGAAGCACGATTCGCAATTATCGCGTTTAATGACAAGGCTTGATGTCCTAAAAGTGCCGAAAGCCCATAAATTGCTGCCGTTTCCATTTCAAGATTTGTGATTTGGTTGTCACCAAATTTAAAATTATCCATTTTAGAATTTAATTCTTCATCTTGAATATTCAGACGCAATACGCGTCCTTGTGGTCCGTAAAAACCTCCAGCAGTTGCTGTGATTCCCTTATGCATTTGGTCACTTTCAATAACTTTTTCTAATTTTTCAGAACAAGCAATTACGTAGGGCTTTCCTTTTTTTAGATCCCAATTGGTATGTTGTACAAAAGCATCTTCCATTTCGAGATTTGAAACTTCATCAATCAAATAGGAGCGGAGCATGTTGTCTAGTCCTAATCCAAATTTAGATAGTACAAAACTGTCTACAGGAATATCGGCCTGTAAAGAACCCGAAGTTCCGATACGAATAATGTTCAAGGAAGTCAAATTTTCTTTTGGTTGACGCGTTTCTAAATCGATGTTTACCAAAGCATCAAGCTCGTTGATTACGATGTCAATATTATCGGGCCCAATTCCTGTAGACATCACAGTAATGCGCTTTCCTTTAAAAATTCCAGTTTGGGTTTTGAATTCTCTTTTTTGAGTTGAAAATTCAATACTATCAAAAAACTGCGTGATTTTCTCCACACGATTTTGATCTCCTACAAAGATGATATCGTGTGCAATATTTTCTGGTTTTAAATTCAAATGGTATACGCTACCGTCTGGATTTAATATTAATTCTGATGATTGTATCATTTGTTTTTATATTTTTTCCTCTCCCTAGCCCTCTCCAAAGGAGAGGTAGCCAGTTCATGATTTATGTTCTATTTTTATATTTCAATTTGGTTCCTCCTCTTTGGGGAGGTTAGGTGGGGATTATCCTCCCACACGTTTTACTTTGAATCCTTTTTCTTTTAAAATAATCATTATTTTATCGCGGTAATCTCCTTGAATGATTATGGAATCATCTTTGAAGGTGCCGCCGACACTTAGTTTTGTTTTGATTTCTTTGGCTAGAATTTTAAAATCTTCGTCGGTGCCTTCGTAACCTTCAATTATGGTGGTCGCTTTTCCTTTTCGTTTTTCAAATTTACAAATCATTGGCTCTTTTTGAACGTATAATTCGTGTGCCGCCGCCTCGGTTTGCTCTTCTGGCAAAGGTTCATGATCTGGAAAAAAATTTTTTAATTGGTCTTGTAAGTTCATCTTTTTTAATATTAATTTATTATAAAACCATTAAGAAGTTAAGGAAATTAAGTTTTTACTGCTCTTAATGCACCTTAATTACTTAATGGTAATAAACAAAAAGACATCAAGCGAACTCGATGTCTTTCTTGAACTATTGAATTAAAATTTATTTTTTGATCAAACCTAAATCTACTAATCTTTCATACAAATAGTCACCTGCAGTAATGTCCTCAAACTGTTTTGGATTTTCGGCATCGATACAATTTTCTAAACAATTTAATGGCATATCGCTCACGGGATGCATAAAAAACGGTACGGAGTAACGCGAAGTGCCCCACAATTCCCTCGGTGGATTCACTACTTGATGAATGGTCGATTTTAATTTGTTGTTCGTGTGTCGTGATAACATATCGCCCACATTAATAACCAATTCATCTGGTTCTGCAATGGCATCAATCCATTCTCCGTTGTGGTTTTGCACTTGTAGTCCTTTACCTTGAGCGCCCATAAGCAACGTAATCAAGTTGATGTCGCCGTGTGCAGCAGCTCTAATTGCGTTTTCAGGCTCTGATGTAATTGGAGGGTAATGAATAGGTCTTAAGATAGAATTTCCATCTTTGGCATAATTGTCAAAATAAAATTCATCTAATCCTAATCGTAAAGCCAAAGCTCTTAACACATACACTCCTGTTTTTTCTAACATTTGGTAGGCTTCTTTTCCCACCACATTAAAACAAGGTAACTCTTTTACTTCAACATTTTCAGGATATTCTGCAGCGTATTTTGAATCTGCAGACACATACTGTCCAAAATGCCAAAATTCTTTTAAATCTCCTTCTTTTCTTCCTTTAGCATGTTCTGTTCCAAAAGAAACATAACCTCTTTGTCCGCCAATTCCAGGGATTTCATAACTGCGTTTTGTTTCTAAAGGTAAAGCGAAAAAATTTCTGATTTCACCATACAATTCATCAACCAATTGGTCGTTTAAAAAATGCCCTTTGAGTGCTACGAAGCCAATATCTTCAAATGCACTTCCGATTTCATTTACAAATTTTTGTTTACGTGCCGGGTCATCCGACAGGAAATCACGCAAGTCAACACTTGGAATGTTTTGCATACTTTTAAATATTTTTTGATATTTTGCAAGATCAAAACCTTGCAATTACAAATGTAAAGAATAATTTTATATTTGAATTTTAATTTTCACAAACAACATGAAAAAATATAACAAAATAACACAAAACTGTTATATTTTTTTATCTTTGAACCATACAATAAAACCGTAACAATGATCTTCGACAGAAAAAATCTTACTGACAATCAATTATTAGATTTATATAAACGAATACTAAAACCGAGACTTATAGAGGAAAAAATGTTAATCCTTATTCGTCAAGGTAAAGTTTCTAAATGGTTCTCAGGAATTGGTCAAGAGGCCATTTCTGTAGGGGTTACCGCAGTTTTAGATTCAGATGAATACATTTTGCCTATGCACAGAAATTTGGGAGTATTTACTGGAAGAGACATTCCGCTGTACCGCCTTTTTTCGCAATGGCAGGGGAAAGCTAATGGTTTTACAAAAGGTCGCGATCGTAGTTTTCATTTTGGAACCCAACAGTACAAAATTATTGGTATGATTTCGCATTTGGGACCACAGTTAGGTGTTGCGGATGGAATTGCATTGGCAAATAAACTCAAGAAAAACGGCAAAGTTACGGCTGTTTTTACTGGAGAAGGCGCCACATCAGAAGGTGATTTTCATGAAGCCTTGAATATTGCTTCGGTTTGGGAATTGCCTGTTCTTTTCGTTATTGAAAATAATGGATATGGCCTTTCAACACCAACAAATGAGCAATACCGATGCGAAAATTTAGCTGATAAAGGCATTGGTTACGGAATGGAAAGTTATATTGTAGACGGAAATAATATATTGGAAGTTTTTAATTTAGTATCTGAATTAAAGGCTTCAATGAAAGAAAATTCAAGACCTGTTTTATTAGAGTTTAAAACCTTCCGAATGCGCGGGCACGAAGAGGCGAGTGGAACAAAGTACGTTCCGCAGGAATTAATGGATATGTGGGCTGAAAAAGATCCCGTAGAAAACTTCAGAAACTTTTTGTCTGATCACAACGTTCTTACAAGTGAGTTTGATGAAGCACTACGATTAGAAATTAAAAAAGATATAGACGAAAGTTTGGCTCTAGCCAATGCTGAACCTGAAATAGAAGCTTCCTTAACCGAAGAACTAAATGATGTGTACAAACCATTTGTATATGAAGAAGTTAAACACTCAACAGAAAAAGAAAACATTCGTTTTATAGATGCTATTTCGACCAGTTTAAGACAATCAATGGAACGTCATGAAAACTCAGTTATCATGGGGCAAGACATTGCTGAATATGGTGGTGCTTTTAAGATTACTGATGGATTTGTAGCGCAATTTGGTAAAGAGCGCGTGATTAATACACCCATTTGCGAAAGCGCGGTGGTTTCGGCAGGAATGGGTTTATCTATTAATGGTTACAAAGCAATCGTTGAAATGCAATTTGCTGATTTTGTTTCGACAGGGTTCAATCCTATTGTGAATTTATTAGCCAAATCGCACTATCGATGGTTAGAAAAAGCCGATGTTGTAGTACGAATGCCTTGCGGCGGAGGTACGCAAGCAGGACCATTTCACTCACAAACCAATGAGGCTTGGTTTACCAAAACTCCAGGTTTAAAAGTAGTTTATCCAGCCTTTCCGTATGATGCAAAAGGTTTGCTGAATGAGGCTATAAATGATCCAAATCCAGTGTTGTTTTTTGAGCACAAGCAATTGTACCGAAGCGTTTACCAGGACGTTCCTAAAGATTATTACACGTTACCATTAGGAAAAGCGGCTTTACTGAAAGAAGGGAATTCGGTTACTATTATTGCTTTTGGAGCAGCAGTTCATTGGGCTTTAGATACTTTATCAAAAAATCCTGAAATTTCAGCAGATTTATTGGATTTAAGAACCTTACAACCTTTAGATACTGACGCTATTTTTGCTTCTGTAAAGAAAACGGGCAGAGCTATTATTTATCAGGAAGACAGCATATTTGGTGGTATTGCAAGTGATCTTTCGGCATTAATTATGGAACAATGTTTTGAATATTTAGATGCACCAGTAAAACGTGTGGCAAGTTTGGACACACCCATCCCTTTTACAAAAGCATTGGAAGATCAATATTTGCCAAAAGGCCGTTTTGAAAATGATCTGAAAGAACTCTTGTTATATTAGTTGTAAATTAATAGTTAGGTTATTTGTAGTATTTTAAATCTAAAAATAACCTAATATCCAATAAATAATTATAAAAATAAGAATGGTGCCAAAGCAGCCACCACCTAGTTTTTTAGCACCGTAGCCCGCTATAATAGTTTTAAAAAATCCGTTCATGGTATTTGTTTTTAATTACTTATGAATAATACTCTTTTGTTAAACGCATTATTTTTTTATATAGTATAGCATTTTACATTTTGTTTAAATACAATGTTTAAAAATAAATTCGCTCCATCATTTGGGCGTTATTATTTGATATTTTATTTTTGAAAAATAATATTATCAAACTCTAATGAAGCCACTAAAAGAAAAATTACTCATTAAAGATGCCACCATTCCTAAAATTCAATTTGATAAAGAATGGTTTTACAAACTCGACGATATGGCTTTTTACCTGAAAGAAGATTTATCAGAGGTTGAATTTGTATTTTTGCCAATGATTATCGAAGGTGAACAAGAATTTGTAAAGTGCGCTGCATTTGATGATATTATTAGAGGTAGGAAAGAAATAGAATAGCATCTTTTTCCTTCTTAACGATTACTCAATTTTGCTTTTTCCTTAATAATATCGCTAATTTTTCTGTTTTCGATTTTGCTTTCCAGCCAAGAAATGATATCTAGATATAAAAAAGCTCTTTTTTCATAGGTATTTTTCTCTAGTTCGATAAAACGTGCTCTCATTTTTACAAACTCCTTTTTGATATCTGTTGGATAAATGGAGTTTAAATTTTTTAAAAACTTGATAATTTCTTTTTGCACTTCGTGTAAGTCGTTCATTTTAAGTAAAAACTTGTACGTGTTTTTGAGTTGATTTTCTAAATAGTAATCCTTACCCAATTCATAATGTGCAATCAAACAAAGTAGTCTCGAAAAACACATTAAATCCTCTCGCATAGAAAGATTTTTGTTGTTGATGATTTTTTCTAAGTACAAAATACAGTCGGCATATTTTTCGGTGCCAAAATAAATAGAGGCAATTTTGTAATAAAACAACATTTCGTGATGCTCGTCAAGATGCTCACTATGCGTTTTTAATTTTGCTAAAATTTCAGGGATTAGGTATTCACTTTCTATAAAAGTACCTTCTAGAATATGAAAGTTTAGTTTGTTATTGTACAAATATAAAAAGGATAGGGAAGCAATATTATCGTTTACTGGAAAGCGAGGATCTTTTGTTGTTTCTTCTAATAAAACCAAATATTTTTTGAACTTAGATTTGTATTTCAGCATGTACAAAGACTCCAACAAATAATGGTTCCCTTTTAGAAAAAAAACAGGATTCAAATATATCATACTTGGAGTATCATAAAAGAGCGTCACCCATTTTAAAGCATATTTGTAGCACGATAAAAAATCTTGTACCAAAAAACTGCGCCACAAATTGGCATTATAAAACCAGTATTTTTCACGGAAGCCAAATTTTGATTGATCGAATTTTGAACTATGTTTTCTAAAATAATCATCGATATATATGTATTCGGCATCCGTTTTTACATAGCCAGTTTTCAACATAATGCCATACAGTTGCAACGATAAATTAGACAATTTACTCGAAATAGTATTTCTGTAATTTAATTCCTTGGCTTGCACCACTAATTCGTCAGCACGACCTTGAATACTTCGGGTAATGTATTGTGATTCGATTAGTTTTTCGAATTCTACAATTTCATATGCCATTAATTTTTCGTCATTTTCTAAAGCGAGGATTTTAGTTTTATCTAAAATTTTTAGACTTTGCCTATACAATCCTTTGTTGTATAGAATAGTTGCAAAATCAATTTGTTCACGAATTTGGTAACGCATATTCTGACTCGGAATATTCAATCGAATACTCACCAAAATTTGCTTGTACAAGTAGGATTTTAAATTCGATAATTGCACTTTTTTTATGATGCCACTTTTCAAAATTAGCTTCTCATCATAGGCATCCGATTTATCAAGAATATTAAATAGTTCAATAAATTTTGTATTTGAACTCGTTTCTAATCTACTTGCAAAAATCTTAAATTGTCTTTTTTCAGATTTTGAAAGGGATTTAATTAATACGAATAAGAAATCTTTTTGATGGTTAGCCATTGTAAAATAAGTTAGCTTAGTTTGTTGTTAATCAGGTTTTTATAAGCTTAACAATTGCTTTATAAGCAGTATATTTCATTAAATGGAGTTTCTCAATAACTTAATGAAAGATATTTTTGTTTAGGGTTGTGAAATTACACTAAATAAATGATAATGAATAGAGAGAAAGTTCAAATTTTTGATACCACTTTAAGAGACGGCGAACAAGTTCCAGGATGTAAGTTAGATACCAACCAAAAATTAGTTATTGCAAATCGATTAGACGAAATGGGAGTAGATATTATTGAGGCTGGTTTTCCGGTTTCAAGTCCAGGAGATTTTTTATCTGTTTCAGAAATTAGTAAAGTAGTTAAAAATGCCATTGTTTGCGGCTTGACAAGGGCCGTTAAAAATGACATAGATATAGCTGCTCAAGCTTTAAAACATGCCAAAAGACCACGAATCCATACCGGAATTGGCACCTCTGATTCACACATTCGATACAAATTAAATACCACCCGAGAAGACATTATTGCTAGAGCCAAATATGCTGTTTCACATGCTAAATCTTATGTTGAAGATGTTGAATTTTATGCTGAAGATGCAGGTAGAACTGACAATGATTTTCTAGCTCGAGTCTGTGAGGAAGCGATTAAATCAGGTGCTACTGTTCTTAATATTCCAGATACTACAGGATATTGCTTGCCAGAGGAATATGGAGCAAAAATTAAATATTTGAAAGAAAATGTTAGAGGGATTGATAATGTGGTCTTGTCTTGCCACTGCCACAATGATTTGGGAATGGCCACAGCAAATTCTATCGCTGGAGCTGTAAACGGTGCCAGACAAATAGAATGTACCATCAACGGAATAGGAGAAAGAGCAGGTAATACGGCACTTGAGGAAGTAGTTATGATTTTTAAGCAACATCCTTACTTAAACTTGGATACTAATATTAATACGCGTCAGATCAACGAAATGAGCCGATTGGTGTCTGAAAGTATGGGAATGATGGTCCAACCAAATAAAGCAATTGTTGGAGCAAACGCATTTGCACACAGCTCCGGAATTCATCAGGATGGTGTTATCAAAAACAGGGCAACCTATGAAATAATGGACCCAAAAGAAGTAGGAGTAAACGAATCCTCAATAGTTCTTACGGCCAGAAGCGGTCGAGCAGCATTAGCCTACAGGGCCAAAAAAATAGGATATGAGTTAACAAAAGTGCAACTGGATATTGTTTATAAAGAATTTTTAAAGTTTGCTGACATAAAAAAAGAAGTTATAGATAATGACATTCATCAAATCGTTACTGCTTGTAAAATGAGTAAGGAATTACTCTTGAATTAATTTCTGATGTTAAAAATATAAATCGTAGTAATATGAACTTAAAAATAGCAGTACTAGCAGGAGACGGAATAGGTCCTGAAGTAGTTTTACAAGCCAAAAAAGCATTGTACGCCATAGGTGTCGTTTTCGATCATGAATTTATTTTTGAAGACGCTCTTATTGGTGCAATTGCTATCGAAAAAACTGGAAATCCATTACCAGAACAAACTTTAAACCTTTGCCTAAATACTGATGCCGTATTATTTGGTTCTGTTGATGATACGAATTTAAATCCCATACAAGGACTTTTGAAACTAAGGCAGGCGCTTGGTTTATTTGCAAATATTAGACCTATAAAACCGTACACTGATTTATTGGATTTGTCCCCTTTAAAAAGAAAAATTATTGATGGTACTGATTTTATTATTTTCAGAGAAATTTCAGGCGGTTCGTATTTTAGTGAGAAAAAGATCAATGAGCAAGGCACTTTTGCCTCTGATTTATGTGAATATTCAGAGGAAGAAATCATTAGAATCACTCATTTGGCTTTCAGAACGGCATTAAAAAGAAGAAAAAAAGTCACTTTGGTCGATAAAGCCAGTATACTTGAAACATCTCGATTATGGAGAAAAGTAGTAACCGAAATTGCACAAGACTACCCAGATGTAGTTTTAGACTTTCTTTTTGTTGATAATGCTGCGATGCAAATTATTATTAATCCAAAACAATTTGATGTGATTCTAACCGAGAATTTATTTGGAGATATTTTATCTGATGAAGCTAGCGTAATTACTGGTGCAATAGGATTACTGCCATCGGCATCGTTTGGTAATTCAACGGCACTTTTTGAACCTATTCATGGTAGTTTTCAAGAAGGAAAAAGAAAAAATATTGCAAATCCTATTGCTTCAATACTATCTGCTGCTATGCTTTTGGAACATTTTGGACTTCACAATGAATCTCTTAAAGTACATGAAGCGGTAGATAAAGCTATTGAATTGAACGTCGTCACACCTGATTTGAATCCGTATTCTAAATTTGGAACCAACGAAGTAGGAGATTTTATTGCTAATTATATTTTGAGCAAAGACGATCTCTATTTTAAAAGTGATAATGTTTACATCGGACAATCTACTATTGTTTAAAATTAAAAGCAACAGTAAAACAGTACTATAAAAGAGAAAAATGGAATTAAATAAATACAGCAAAACCATAACGCAAGATGAAACGCAGCCCGCTGCACAAGCTATGCTATATGGAATTGGTTTAACTGAAAACGATTTAAAGAAAGCTCAAGTTGGAATTGTAAGCATGGGCTACGAGGGAAATCCTTGTAACATGCACCTGAACGATTTGGCAAAAGATATAAAAACAGGAGTTTGGAAAGAAGATTTAGTAGGGTTGATTTTTAATACTATTGGTGTGAGCGATGGGATGTCTAACGGTACAGACGGAATGCGTTATTCATTGGTTTCGCGAGATGTTATTGCCGACTCTATTGAGACGGTAGTGGGAGCACAATGGTATGATGGACTAATTGCTATTCCGGGTTGTGATAAAAATATGCCCGGATCTGTTATGGCTATGGGTAGATTAAATCGTCCAGCAATTATGGTCTATGGTGGCAGTATTCATTCTGGAAAATGGAAAGGAGAATCATTGAATATTGTATCGGCTTTTGAAGCTTTGGGAAAAAAATTCAACAATACCATTTCACCTGAAGATTTCAAAGGTGTAATTCAAAATTCATGTCCCGGTGCAGGCGCTTGTGGCGGAATGTACACCGCGAATACGATGTCCTCAGCTATTGAAGCTTTAGGAATGAGTTTGCCCTACAGTTCATCTAATCCTGCATTAAGCCCAGAAAAAAAGCAAGAATGTCTTGAAGCTGGTAAAGCCATTAAAATTTTATTAGAACAAGATATCAAACCAAGAGACATCATGACACGTGAGGCCTTTGAAAATGCTATTACAATGGTAGCTGTTTTAGGAGGTTCTACAAATGCAGTAATGCACTTGATTGCTATGGCTCATTCTGTAGATATCGAAATTACATTAAATGATTTTCAAAAAATTAGTGACAAAACGCCTTTGCTAGCCGACTTAAAACCAAGCGGAAAATACCTTATGGAAGATTTACATGCGGTAGGTGGTGTTCCAGCTGTAATGAAATATTTACTAAAAGAAGGCCTATTGCACGGACATTGTTTGACTGTAACTGGAAAAACAATAGCAGAGAATTTAGCAACTGTTCCTGATTTGAATGATGGTCAAGATGTGATTCATAAAATTCAGAAAGCATTAAAAAGTACAGGAAATATCCAGATCCTTTATGGAAATCTAGCCACAGAAGGTTGTGTCGCAAAAATTAGTGGCAATGAAGGGGAATATTTTGAAGGTGATGCCATTGTTTATGAAAATGAACACGAAGTAATAAAAGGAGTTCGAGGCGGAGACGTCAAACCAGGAAATGTTGTCGTCATCAGGTATTGTGGTCCTAAAGGTGGTCCGGGTATGCCTGAAATGCTAAAGCCTACATCAGCCATTATGGGCGCTGGTCTAGGAAAAAGTGTTGCTTTAATTACTGATGGTAGATTTTCGGGTGGTTCACATGGTTTTGTTGTAGGTCACATAACACCTGAGGCGTATGATGGAGGTGGAATAGCATTAGTCAAAAATGGAGATATTATCACCATTGATGCAGTTAAAAACACCATCAACCTCAAAATTTCTGATGATGAATTTAACGCTCGAAAAGCGCTTTGGGTGCAACCCGAATCCACTATTAAAAAAGGAGTGTTACTTAAATATATACGTTCGGTCTCAAGTGCCTCTGAAGGATGTGTAACCGATAAATAAAAACCAATTGCAATTTCAAAAGTCAATATCAATATCAAAAAAAAGATTTTGATTGTTAGTACCACGAATTTTGAAATTGCCATTGAAATTGCTATTGCCAGGGAATTTTAAAAAAGGCAATTGCTTAATAAAAATAATAGATGAAAAATAATAAAATATCAGGAGCAGAGGCAGTTATAAAATGCTTATTAGCGGAAGGAGTTGATTTAATTTATGGATATCCAGGAGGCGCTATAATGCCTGTTTACGACGAACTATATAAATTTAAAGATCAATTGCATCATGTACTCGTTCGTCATGAGCAAGGCGCAACGCATGCTGCACAAGGGTACGCAAGAGCAACAGGAAAAGTAGGAGTGGCCATTGCAACTTCGGGTCCGGGGGCAACAAATTTGGTTACAGGTATTGCTGATGCGCAAATCGATTCGACTCCCATGGTTTGCATTACGGGTCAAGTTGGGAAGCATTTATTGGGATCTGATGCGTTTCAAGAAACGGATATAATTGGAATTTCAACCCCAGTAACCAAATGGAATTATCAAATCACAGAGGCTTCAGAAATTCCGGAGATTATTGCTAAAGCTTTTTTTATTGCTAGATCTGGTCGCCCAGGTCCTGTATTAATTGATATTACAAAAAATGCGCAATTTGATGAAATGGAATTCAGCTATAAAAAATGTACCAGTATTAGAAGCTACAATCCAAAGCCAGCTTTAAATCTTGAAAAAGTAGCAGCAGCAGCTGAATTAATTAATACTGCCAAAAAGCCATTTATCATATTTGGTCAAGGTGTAATTCTTAGTGAAGCGGAAGCCGAGTTGAAAGCCTTAGTTGAAAAATCAGGAATTCCAGCTGCTTGGACCATTTTAGGACTTTCAGCAATACCAACAGATCATCCATTAAATGTAGGAATGTTGGGCATGCATGGTAATTATGGTCCTAATGTTTTAACGAATGAGTGCGATGTTTTAATTGCTCTAGGAATGCGTTTTGACGATCGAGTGACAGGAAATTTAGCTACATACGCCAAACAAGCCAAAGTAATTCATTTCGAAATTGATCCTGCAGAAGTCGATAAGAATGTAAAAACTACTGTAGCAGTTTTGGCCGACTTAAAAGAGTCTTTAACAGCTCTACTTCCTTTAATCGAAAGTAACTCTCATGAAGCTTGGCACAATGAATTTAAAGAGAAATATGAAATAGAATTAGAAGCGGTAATCAATGATGAGTTAAAACCTAAGAGAGAGGGAATTTCGATGGGAGAAACGATTGAAATGATTAATAAACATTCTAAAGGTGATGCCATTATGGTTTCGGATGTGGGACAACACCAAATGTTTGCGTGTCGCTATGCCAAATTCAATTCGACAAAAAGCAATGTAACATCTGGTGGTTTAGGAACTATGGGATTTGCTTTACCTGCTGCAATTGGTGCCAAAATGGGAATGCCAAATCGTGAAGTAGTTGCCATTATTGGAGATGGAGGTTTTCAAATGACCATTCAAGAATTAGGAACTATTTTTCAAACTAAAGTTCCTGTGAAAATTGTAGTCTTAAACAATGAGTTTTTAGGAATGGTGCGACAGTGGCAACAATTGTTTTTTGACAAAAGATACGCTTCTACAGAAATGATCAACCCTAATTTTATAGCTATTGCAGAAGGTTATTATATCAAAGCTAAAAAAGTAACTAAAAGAGAAGATCTTGATGCTGCCGTTGCCGAAATGATGGCTTCAAAGGATTCCTATTTCCTAGAAGTTATGGTAGAAAAAGAAAATAACGTATTCCCAATGATCCCAACAGGAGCATCGGTTTCGGACATTCGTTTGTCCTAAAATAGTTTAAAGTTTAAGGTTTAAAGTTGTTGAAACCCGAAAATAATTTTGCGCAACTTTAAACCTTAAACATAAAAACTTTAAACATAAAAAAATGGAAAATAAAACATTCACCATTTCTGTATATTCAGAAAACAACGTTGGCTTATTAAATAGAATATCAGGAATATTCTTGAAACGCCATATCAATATTTTGAGTTTAAATGTATCTGAATCTGAAATCGAAAATGTTTCAAGATTCATCATTGTAGTTAATACAACAGAAAAATGGGTACAAAATATCGTGGGACAAATAGAAAAACAGATCGAAGTCATCAAAGCATTTTACCATATTGATGAGGAAACGATCTTTCTTGAAAATGCATTATTCAAAATTGAATCGAGCTTACTTTTTGATGAAAAACAAATTCAGAATATAATTAAAGAAAGCCATTCCGAAATAGTCACGGTTGCGAGAGACTTTTTTGTAATTTCAAAATCAGGACAACGTATTGAAATAGAGGCGCTTTATAAAAAATTGAAACCTTTTGGAATCATGCAATTTGTACGCTCCGGAAGAATATCAGTTTCTAAAGCAAAAATGGAAATTTCAATATTATTAGAAGAACTTTCATAGAGTGTTCAGTTTGCAGTGTTCAGTTGCTTTGTTGTTTGTAATTCCGACAAAGGAGGAATATCAGCACTATCAGCATTAACTATTACAATTATTAAATTTTACAATCATTAAAAAATATAAAATGGCAAATTATTTCAATTCATTACCACTTCGATTACAATTAGAACAATTAGGCGTTTGCGAATTCATGGACCAATCTGAATTTATAAATGGAATACAAGCTCTAGAAGGAAAAAAAGTAGTCATTGTGGGTTGTGGAGCACAAGGATTGAACCAAGGATTAAATATGAGAGATTCTGGATTGGATATTTCTTATGCCTTACGAACAGATGCAATTGCTGAAAAAAGAACTTCATTTTGCAACGCCTTCGATCATGGTTTTACCGTTGGAACCTATGAGGATTTAATTCCAACAGCCGACTTAGTTTGTAACCTAACGCCAGATAAACAGCATACTGCAGTAATAACGGCTATCATGCCATTGATGAAAAAAGGTTCCACTTTAGCATATTCTCACGGTTTTAATATAGTAGAGGAAGGAATGCAAATTCGGAAAGATATTACTGTAATTATGTGTGCGCCAAAATGCCCTGGATCAGAAGTTCGTGAGGAATACAAGCGTGGTTTTGGCGTGCCAACGCTAATTGCAGTTCACCCAGAAAATAATCCAAACGACGCTGGTTTTGAACAATCAAAAGCGTATGCAGTAGCCACTGGTGGTCACAAAGCAGGAGTGTTGAACTCTTCATTTGTTGCCGAAGTAAAATCGGATTTAATGGGAGAACAAACCATTCTTTGTGGAATATTGCAAACAGGTTCTATTTTATGTTTCGATAAAATGATTGAAAAAGGCATTGAGCCTGCTTATGCTTCAAAATTAATTCAATACGGTTGGGAAACGGTTACGGAAGCTTTGAAACATGGCGGAATTACAAACATGATGGATCGTTTATCAAATCCAGCAAAAATTGAAGCAAACCGATTAGCCGAGGAATTAAAAAATATCATGCGCCCGTTGTTTCAAAAACACATGGATGATATTATTTCGGGTGAATTTTCAAAAAATATGATGATTGACTGGGCTAATGATGATATTAATTTATTGACTTGGAGAGCTGCAACTGCTGGTACCAACTTCGAAAAAACAGCACCAACAGCTTCACCTATTTTAGAGCAAGAGTATTTTGATAACGGTGTGTTGATGATTGCCTTGGTAAAAGCTGGGGTCGAATTGGCTTTTGAAACCATGACTAAAACCGGGATCATTGAGGAATCAGCCTATTATGAGTCCTTGCACGAATTGCCTTTGATTGCCAATACAGTGGCTAGAAAAAAACTATATGAAATGAATAGAATTATATCTGATACAGCAGAATATGGCTGTTATTTATTTGATCATGCATGTAAACCTTTATTAATAGATTTCATGAAAACAGTCGATACAAATGTTATTGGTAAACCCTTTTCTACTTTAAATGGAGTAGATAATGAGGTGCTAATTGCAGTAAATAAAACCATTCGTCAACACCCTATTGAACAAGTAGGAGAGCGGTTGAGAGCTTCTATGACCGCAATGAAAAAAATAGGATTATAAAATAGGAATTACCACACGAGGAAGTGTGTTGTCATTAGCACTATAGCATTAGATTTCATAATATTTCGAATTAGTTAGAAACATATTATTAATGCATAATGAGTATGGATGCTTTTACATTCACTTAATTTTTAATCCGTTAAAAATTAAGTGAAGTAATCCCTATTTAACATTTTGGAAACCAGTAAAAAAATCGACATTCAATTTTTATAAACTATACTTTAGCAAGTCGAACTAGTCTTCTTTTTTGGAACGAAATAGTTTTGGTAAATTTCAATTCAAAAAATCATCGTTATTAATTTTGTAGTTACGTTAGATGTGATAGTTTTTGGCACTCTCGTCCTTTTGTGTTTTTCTATTAGTCTGCAATTACAAAAATTAGATAAAGTATTATTAAAATTCTTTTTTATTTACGAATCAATCTCATTTTAGTGGTATTTATGATTTAAATAATTTTAAGAATCACGAGAGATTTAATACTTTTATAAAAAATTATAACATGAGCTATTACAAAATTGATAATCTAGAACAATACTTTAAACATTATAATAAATCAGTTCGTGAACCTAGAAAATTTTGGGGTAAGATAGCAGAAGAAAACTTTACTTGGTACCAGCAATGGGATAAAGTGGTAGAGTTTAATATGGCTGAGGCCGAAATTAAATGGTTTACCGAAGCCAAAGTAAATATTGTAAAAAATTGTATTGATAGACATCTTGCAAAACGCGGTGAAAAAACTGCAATTGTTTTTGAACCAAATGACCCTTCGGAAGCAGCATTACATATAACTTATAATGAATTGCACCAACGCGTTTGTAAAATGGCAAACGTATTGCGTGAGCAAGGTATAAAAAAAGGAGATCGAGTGTGTATTTATTTACCGATGATTCCTGAGCTAGCGGTTTCTATACTTGCTTGTGCAAGAATTGGAGCCATACATTCAGTTGTTTTTGCAGGATTTTCAGCCTCGGCAATTGCCAGTAGAATTAATGACAGTTCATGCAAAATGGTTATCACTTCTGATGGTGGCTTTCGCGGCAATAAAACCATTGATCTAAAAGAAATCGTAGATGAAGCACTAGAAAAATGTCCTTGTGTTGAGAAAGTATTAGTAGCCAAAAGAATTCACTCTAATATCATGATGCTAGACGGTCGCGATCAATGGTTACAACCGTTATTAGATCAAGCATCGGATAATAATGTAGCTGAAATAATGGATGCCGAAGATCCATTATTTATACTTTATACTTCTGGCTCTACAGGAAAACCAAAAGGTATGGTTCATACTACGGCAGGATATATGGTGTACACGGCTTATACGTTTAAGAATGTATTTAACTATGAAGAAAATGATGTTTTTTGGTGTACCGCTGATATTGGTTGGATTACTGGACATTCGTATATTCTTTATGGACCTTTATTGAATGGTGCTACCACAGTTATTTTTGAAGGTGTCCCTTCGTATCCTGATTATAGTCGTTTTTGGGAAGTAATCGAAAAGCATAAAGTTACACAGTTTTACACTGCTCCAACTGCTATTCGCGCTTTGGCAAAAGAAAATATAGAATTTGTACAAAAACATCCGTTAAAGTCGCTTAAAGTGATAGGATCAGTTGGTGAACCCATCAATGAAGAAGCATGGCACTGGTACAATGATCACGTTGGAGATAAAAAATGTCCTGTAGTAGATACGTGGTGGCAAACTGAAACAGGTGGAATTATGATTTCGCCAATTGCATTCGTAACACCAACAAAACCTACGTATGCAACCTTACCGTTACCAGGAATTCAACCGGTATTAATGGATGAAAAACGAAATGAGATAGAAGGGAATCAAGTCGTTGGAAGTTTATGCATTAAATTTCCATGGCCAGGTATTGCCAGAACTATTTGGGGGGATCACCAGCGGTATAAAGACACCTATTTTTCAGCTTTTCCAGGTAAATATTTTACTGGTGACGGAGCCTTGCGAGATGAAGTAGGATATTACAGGATTACAGGTCGTGTAGATGATGTGGTAATTGTATCGGGACATAATCTAGGAACAGCACCAATTGAAGATGCTATTAATGAACATCCAGCGGTGGCAGAATCTGCAATTGTAGGTTTCCCCCATGACATTAAAGGAAATGCTTTGTATGGCTTTGTTATTCTAAAAGAAACTGGAGAAACTAGAAATAAAGAAAATCTTTGTAAAGAAATCAATCAACATATTTCAGATCATATTGGACCAATTGCCAAGTTAGATAAAATTCAGTTTGTTAGTGGTTTGCCAAAAACACGTTCTGGAAAAATTATGAGGCGTATTCTTAGAAAAATTGCCGAAGGAGATTATTCAAATTTTGGAGATATATCAACCCTTTTAAATCCAGAAATTGTTGAGGAAATAAAAAATAATAAGGTTTAGAGTAATTTAAGGTTGAAGATCTGCTGAAAGATTTTCAACCTTATTTTTATTTAAAAATAAATAGATTAAATAAAAAGATGTAAAATGCAATACTCTGTCCATTGTATTCAAAACGATGTGGTCAATAAAATACGTTCCAATCGCAGCAAATACATCGTTAAAAATTAAGGCAAAAGTGCCAAAAAAATAATAATAAGCCCTTTTATCTCCATATTTGGCTAAATACATAACCGCAGTGGCACCCAGAAAAACGGTTATTATAGCATTAAAAACTATAATAATTTCGAGGTAAATATCTCCAACTGCTGATGTTAGAAGGTATAAGACAACCAATAAAAAAATACAATTTATTCCAAAAATGATAAGTGAAAATCCTTTAGGTAAGGTATACAGTTTTTTCTCTTTAAGCGAGTTGTATCCTAAAATAAGCAACGCAGAATAGCAAAAAAATGAGGCTACCATAGCAGTTCTAAAAAATTGTATAGAGTTTTCATAGAATAATAGCAATACTTCATTTACATAAAAAAAAAGAACAAATAAAATATAGATTAAGTTAAGCTTCTTAAAACTATTTGCTGCTGCATACAGCATAAAGGTTGGAATAATTAGTGGCTTAATATAAATAACTAGAGCTTGATCAAAAAAAATCCCGGCACAAAAGTAAGTTGCTAGTAATGCAATTGGGATTAATAATAACAGTCTCTTGGTTTTGATTACATTCATAAACAAACATAACGTTTTAATTTTTCTTTACAAAAAATATGTAAATTTTTTATAGAATTTAGAAAGATTTTGTTAGTGTAAATTATTAAATTTACAAAATATGAAACAAGATTCTATAGTTATTGTTGGTGGTGGTTTAGCCGGACTTATTGCGGCCATTCATCTCAAAAACAATAATTATGATGTTATTGTGATAGAAAAAAATGAATTCCCAAAGCACAAAGTTTGCGGTGAATATATTTCCAACGAAGTTTTACCTTATTTAAAATCATTGGGACTCGACATTCCGTCGTTGGGTCCTAAACATATTGATAAACTATTCTTTTCAGTTGTTTCTGGAAAATCATTAAATAGCACATTGCCTTTAGGCGGATTTGGGATTAGTAGGTATCAGTTAGATCAGTATTTATTTAAAGAAGCGCTTAGTCGTGGTTGCCAAATTGTAAAAGAAACGGTTTCTGATATCGAATTTTTGGATAGCAAATTTAAAATAACCACAAATTTAAACACGTACACTGCTCCAATTGTAGTAGGTGCCTTTGGGAAAAGATCCAATCTTGATATCAAGTTTAAACGGCCTTTTATTCAAAAAAAATCACATTGGCTAGGTGTTAAAGCACATTACAGGGTAGATTTTCCTGATGATCTTGTTGGTTTGCATCATTTTGTAGGTGGTTATTGTGGCGTTTCTAAAGTTGAAAGCAATCTAGTGAACATTTGTTATCTCGCTAATTATGAAACCTTTAAATTGCATAAAACTATTGAAGAGTATCAAGAAAATGTAGTTTGTAAAAATCCGAATTTAAAAGATATTTTTAAAAAAGCCGTCATACAGTTTGAAAAACCCTTAACTATTAGTCAAGTTTCATTCGAAAAAAAAAAATGTGTAGAAAATCATATTCTAATGATCGGTGATACCGCAGGATTGATTCATCCTTTGTGCGGCAACGGAATGGCAATGGCTATTCACAGTGCAAAACTAGCAGCTGAAAATATAATACTTTTTCTAGAAAAAAGTATTGATCGAGGTACTTTAGAAAGTAAATATTCAAAAGATTGGAACAAAAATTTTAAAAAAAGATTGCAAATGGGACGTATTTTAGGACAACTATTGCAGTACGAAAAAACAGCACAAGCGGTATTAAAAATTTTAATTATATTTCCGACTCTATTGCCCATAATTATAAAAAAAACACATGGTAAACCTATATAAATGGCTATAAATACAACCCATAGAACTAGCGCATCTGAAATTATGGATGACTTTGAGCTCGAAGGAGAAGAACTAAAAGATGCCTTAGATAAAATAGCCAAAATTAATCAGCTTTTAGGTGGCAATCGGTTAACTTTAAAAGGAGTACAAGAACTTCTTAAACAATCTAAAAAAGTAGAAATTGTTATTGTTGACGTGGGTTGTGGCAATGGTGATATGTTGCGAACTCTAGCTGATTTTGGAAAAAAAAACAATTTGAAATTTCAATTAATAGGTATAGATGCTAATAACTTTACAGTCAAGCATGCGCAAAAATTATCTGAAAATTATTCTAATATTAAGTATCGCTGCGAAGATATTTTTGATAAAGAATTCAAGGTGTTAAAATATGATATCTTATTATGTACATTGACTTTACATCACTTTAACGATGATGAAATTATGTACTTGCTAGATGTATTTTATACCAATGCAGCTACTGGTATTGTTATTAATGATTTGCATCGAAATCTAATTGCTTATCGATTATTTCAAGCATTATGTTTTGTCTTTCGATTAAATACTATGTCACGTGAAGATGGATTAACCTCGATTTTAAGAGGTTTTAAAAAAAAAGAATTGCTACAATTTTCAAAAAAATTAAATTTTAAAAACTATAAAATTCATTGGAAATGGGCTTTTCGCTACCAATGGATAATTTCAAAAATATGAGTGTAAAAATCAAAACCGTAGCAAAACAATTACCAAAATATTCTAGAACAACCGAAGAAATTCTTCCTTTTTTAGACACCTGGTTGATAGGACAAGACGAACGATTTATCAGGAAAGTAAAAAAAATTTTTGAAGGTGCAGCAGTTGATAAACGGTATTCCATTATGGATCCAATTGAAGTGTTTACCAAAACTTCATTTGAGGAAAGAAACGATATTTATGTTCGTGAAGTCATTGATTTAGGAGAAAAAGTATTGGAAAAAGCCTTGCAAAAAGCCAATTGGAACCCTAGAGATTTAGATTACATCATCACGGTAAGTTGCACCGGAATTATGATTCCGTCACTAGATGCCTATTTGATTAATTCATTACAACTACGTCAAGATATAGTGCGGCTTCCTGTTACTGAAATGGGTTGTGCGGCAGGAATTTCAGGTATTATTTACGCTAAAAATTTCTTGCAAGCCAATCCCGGAAAACGTGCTGCTGTGATTGCTGTTGAAAGTCCAACTGCAACTTTTCAATTAGATGACTTTTCTATGGCCAATATTGTTAGTGCCGCCATTTTTGGTGACGGAGCTGCTTGTGTTTTATTATCTTCACATGAAGACGATGAAGGGCCAGAAATACTTGCCGAGGAAATGTATCATTTTTATGACAATATTCACATGATGGGTTTTAAACTGACCAACTCGGGCTTGCAAATGGTGCTGGACATTGAAGTTCCAGAAACTATAGCGTCTCACTTTCCGGATATTATTCATCCATTTTTAGAAAAAAATAATTTAAAAATGGAAGACATTGATCACTTAATATTTCATCCTGGTGGAAAAAAAATTGTACAAACGGTTGAAAGTTTATTTTCGAGTTTGGGTAAAAATATAGACGATACAAAAGAGGTTTTACGATTGTATGGCAATATGTCCAGTGCAACAGTGTTATATGTTTTAGAACGAATAATGGACAATCAGCCTACGAAAGGGGAGAAAGGGTTAATGTTGAGTTTTGGTCCAGGTTTTTCAGCGCAAAGAGTTTTATTACAGTTTTAAAATATATTTTTATGACAGGACCAAATAAAGAAGATATTTATCCTTTAAAAAACTATGAACGGCTTTGTTTTTTAAAGAATATCATAAAAAATCCAAATATAGTTGTAGGTGACTACACGTATTACGATGATTTTGAAGATACTGCAAATTTTGAGAAAAATGTAAAGTACCTATTTGACTTTAATAATGATCAATTAATCATTGGAAATTTTTGCATGATTGCCTCCGATGTAAAATTCATTATGAATGGGGCCAATCACTTGACACATACAATTTCAAGTTATCCATTTTCTATATTTGGAAATGGCTGGCAAGAAGCTATGAAGGGCAAAGAATATCCAAATAAAGGGAATATTGTCGTTGGTAATGATGTTTGGATTGGATATAATGCCACAATTATGGCCGGCGTAACAATTGGTGATGGTGCAATAATTGCTGCGAATGCCACAGTAGTAAAAAATGTAGAGCCTTACACAATTGTAGGTGGAAATCCAGCGAAAATCATTAGAAAACGATTTTCAGAAACACATATAAAGTTATTACTAGAAATTCAATGGTGGAATTGGAGCATAGAAAAAATCACTGAAAATGTGCAGTTATTAACTAGTACTACTGTTGAAGATTTGAAAAAATTTGCAAATAAGAGATAGGATATGAACAAGGAGCAAATTATTTTAAAATTACCGTATTCTAAACCGTTTTTATTTGTCGACGAAATAATCGCAATTGATGAAAATGGGGTAGAAGGAACTTATACTTTTGATCCAAATTTAGACTTTTATAAGGGACATTTTAAAGACGATTCAGTAACTCCAGGAGTAATCCTCACAGAGGTTATGGCACAAATTGGGTTGGTTTGTTTAGGTATATTTTTATTAAATGATGACTTGAATAAAAATACATCAATTGCCTTAACATCAACAGATATTGAATTTTTAAAATCTGTTTTTCCAAGTGAAAAAGTTAATGTGATTTCAAAAAAAATATACTTTAGATTCGGAAAATTAAAATGTAAAGTCATCATGAAAAATGAACAAGGAGTAGAGGTTTGTACAGGAATAATTGCAGGAATGATACTTTCTAAATAATGAAAAAAAGAGTTGTTATTACAGGTCTAGGAGTTGTTGCCCCAAATGGAGTAGGACTTGATGATTTTACGCATGCTATCAAAAATGGAATTTCGGGAATCAAGCACGACCCAGAATTAGCACGACTACAATTTTCATGTCAAATTGCAGGAAAACCTGAGATTTCTACTGAATTTGCGTTGCGCTATTTCTCTGAATTAGAGTTGCGTAATTTCAATTCTACTGGGATTTTGTATGGTGTAATAGCTGGTATTGATGCTTGGAAAAATGCCGGATTATCTTTAGAGATATATGAAGAACCCGATTGGGATAGCGGAACTATTTTTGGTACTGGTACTTCTGGAATCGATAAATTTCGCGAAAGCATTTATAAAATTGATGATTTTCAAACCAGACGATTGGGTAGTACTGCAGTAGCACAAACCATGAATAGTGGTGTAAGTGCCTATTTGGGCGGTAAATTAGGTTTAGGAAATCAAGTCACCACAAATTCGTCAGCTTGTACAACGGGAACCGAAAGTATTTTAATGGCATATGAACGCATCAAATCAGGCCAAGCCAAACGTATTTTAGCAGGAAGTACAAGTGATTCAGGACCCTATATTTGGGGTGGCTTTGATGCTATGAAAGTATGTACTTTTAAACATAATGAATCACCAGAACAAGGATCGAGACCAATGTCAGCAAGCGCTTCTGGTTTCGTACCAGGCAGTGGAGCAGGTGCAATGGTTTTAGAAGATTATGAAACGGCTTTGGCCCGTGGAGCAACCATTTATGCCGAAGTTTTGGGTGGAAATGTAAATTCGGGCGGACAACGTGGTTTAGGAACAATGACAGCCCCAAATCCGGTTGCAGTACAAAAGTGCATACAAAATGCTTTGAAAAATGCAGGAGTTGACGCTACTGAAATTGACACAATCAACGGGCATTTGACCGCCACAACAAAAGATAGTTTAGAAATTCAGAATTGGTGTGAAGCCTTGGGCCGAAAAGGTAAAGAGTTCCCCTATATAAACTCGTTAAAATCAATGGTAGGCCATTGTTTATCAGGTGCTGGCTCTATTGAAAGCGTTGCCACAGTATTGCAATTGCATCACGGATTTATTTTTCCGAATACCAATTGTAATGATTTAAATCCTGAAATTTTAGGACTAATTGATGCATCACAAATACCACAACAAGTATTAGAAAAAGAAATTCAAATCGCAGCCAAAGCCAGTTTTGGTTTTGGAGATGTAAATGGCTGCGTTATTTTTAAGAAATATTCTCCATCAGCTAAACGATAATTAAATTCACAAATAATAATAAAATGAACAAAGAACAAACCCTTCAAGAACTAAAAAGTATTATAAAGCCTTACATTCAAAATCAAGAAGCATTTGAAGTACTTACAGAAGATACCGATTTTATAAATGACCTCAAAATTAATTCGGCTAATCTAGTTGATGTTATTTTGGATATTGAAGAAAAATATAACATAGTCATAGACAATGAGTCAATGGAGCGCATGGTCAATGTCAAGGCTGCTTTGGAAATTATCGATACTAAGCTAGCTAGTAAAAGTTAAGTATTTACAGAAAAAACCAATGAAAAATGATTGGAAATGACGTAGTAGATTTAGCTGTAGCAAAAAAAGAAAGCAATTGGCAACGAAAAGGGTTTTTAGATAAAATTTTTACCCAAAAAGAACAATTACTTATTACTTCTGCCATAAGTCCAGAAACAATGGTTTGGAATTTATGGTCGCGAAAGGAGGCTGCATATAAAATTTACAATAGAGAAACAGGAATTAGAGGGTATTTTCCTTTAAAAATAGCATGCAACTATGATGATGAAAATTCGGGTTCAGTTGCAATAAAAGGCAGGCTTTATTTTACAAAAACCAGTATTTCTTCGGCTTGTATACACACTATTGCCTTAACAAATAAAGACGACTTTTCGAGGGTTGAGAAGCCAAATAGTACTGATGCTATTGTAAAAACGAACGGAATACCTTTTGTGTTTTGTAAGCACTCAACTGCAGTAAAGCCAGTATCCATAAGTCATCACGGAGCGTTTTGGGAAGGCGTTACATTAATGGATTGACTTGAAAATTATTTAATCCCCAATCTTGATTTTAATTTTAAAAATAACAACGCAGTTTTATATGCATCTTCGGCAGCAGAATTTCGTTCACTTAATGGTATATTGTAAGCTGTAAAAAGTTGGTCGAGTGAAAATTGTTTATCATTGGTGTCATGTAATTTTCGGTGCATAATATCAACATCTAAAGCCTCGTTTTTCAATCTTCCGCACGATAATCTTTCTAATGCAGCATTAATCATATCCACATCAAAGTCAATATGATGTCCTACCAAAACTGAATTTCCTATAAATTCAATTAAAGAAGTTATGGCCTCGGGTTCGCCTAATTTTTTCATTTTACTTTCAACCAAAAAATCATTGGAAAGTCCATTGTCATGGAGGAATTTGTATTGCAATAGCACTGCTTCGAAACTATCGCCAATGACAATACTGTTATCGATTACTGCAAAAGAACCAATGGATAAAATCACGTCTTTTTCTACATTCATTCCAGAAGTTTCTGTTGATAAAACCACAAAACGTGTTGATTTTTTATCAAATTTAGAGACATAATTTTTCCAAAATTCAGGATGTTCTTTATTGATATTCTTTAACCAGTCTAACATAATTATGAAAATTGCGTAAGTTGAAATTTATTTTTTATTAATTCTTCTAACTCTTTCATGGGTGTCAAAGCATTTTTTAATTTTTCTTTATCAATTTTAGATAGTTCATTTAAATTGATGAATTGTCCTGAATTATCGTTTTTTAAACCTTCTAAAGTTCTGAATTTTGATAAAATTAAAAAGGCTTCTGCACAATTGAGATATACTTCAGCATGCTTAGCATCCGTAATGGCAAGTTGTTTGAATCTTTGGAATGTATTATTTATGCCACGAATATCAAAACTTAAGGTGAACAGTCGGGCTCCGTCAATTAATGGCATTAAACCGCGCGTTTTTATATCAAATTTATCTTTTTCGGGTCCTTCTTCTTCCACATTGAAATTTTTGAAAAAAGTTAGAGGTGAATTTTTTCTCAAAGCATCATTGCCCAAAAAGTCAAAGAATAGCGTGTTGTTTTTTGCATTTTTAAAAACAACGTTCCCAATGGCATCTTCTATTCGTTGCTCACCAAAAGTGATTTCGTAATCGAAGAAAATACTACTCAAATCAGTACTATTTTCTCCTGGAGTATTCATCCAACTGTCGTATTGTTTAGTCCAATCAGTCAGTGATTTACACCAAAGCATATTGCTTCCCATATGCCCGTTTGGACAAAATTCAAAACCAATTTTTTCAAGCGCAGCTGTTGTCTTTTTCCCTAGTTTTATAAAGTAATCTTTTACCTCTCTATATTTATCTGGGGCAACATCTTCAAAAATTAAAATACTATCTTGATCCGTTAAAAGTAATTGTTCTTTTCGACCTTGACTACCAATACTTAACCAAGCAAAACGAGCAGGAGGTGAGCCCAAATCTAATATTGACAATTCTACAGCGCGTTTAATTATTGCTAAATTAATTTCACTAGCAATATTGAATACATGTGATAGCGGTATGTTTTTGGAAATTGAAGTCTGAATCAAATCTGTTAAACGTTCGCGTATTTGTTTTAGTTCCTTTGGATTTTGAGATCGTTTGATTTCTTTGATCAATACACCAGGATTATTTGCTTGTGCAGCAATTAAATCATGCTCTGAAATTACACCTTTTAAATCCGATTTATCAGTACCGTCCTGTGTGACACATAAATGAGTGACATTGTGTTTTAACATTAACAATTGGGCTTCGGCCAAAGATACATTCTCTACAACTGTAATTACGGGCGAAGACATTATTTGGTCTATTGAAGCAGTTAGCGGAAATCGTCCAGTTGCAATTTTTGAACGCATATCACTATCTGTAATTATTCCAATAGGAAAATTAGCTTCGCAAATAATAACATTATTTTTTAAGGTTTCAGTCATTAATTGAGCAACTTCTCTTACTATTGCTGTGCTTGTCGCTGTAAGTGGAGAATGATTATACGCTAATGACTGAAAATATTGCATCTCAGACTGTTGGTCAGAATAAAAAACATTATCAGAAATTAATTTGCCAACTAAATTTTCTTTATCCTTAGGATTTCTAGTGTTTACAGCAAAACTCTCCAATAAAAAGTTTAAAACATCTGAATTATTAACAACAAATGGTCGGAAGGTGTCAATTGGAATGGCATAAACGACACTTTCTTCTCGTGCTTTAGCCGTCATCATGTAATTGTTCTTAGCAAAAAAAGGGCGTAATCCAAATATATCTCCTTCGGTACATTTGTTCAATAAAGTTTCCTCGGCATCAGATATAACGGCTAAGTTAATTACACCAGATGCAACCACATAAAAGCTATCGTGCAAAATATCATTTATTTGGAATAAAGTCTTATTTTTCTCTAAATTCACGACCCGAATATTAGTAGCTATTTGAGATAATTCTCCAAATGTTAAGTGATTAAATGGTGGATATCCTTTTAAGAAATCAGCAATATGTTCCGCAATTGTGTTCATAATTTTAGATAGATATGTATCGTTGGTAAAAATAACAATTTTAAAAATACTTTTGTTGGCAATACTCTTGTAAAATAATTAAATTATACAAAACTTAATTTTTTCATAAAATAGATCGGTTAATAGCGAAATAATTACTTCTTGTTTTACTTTTATAAATGAATTTAAAATCTACATTATGAAATCGATTAGAAAAATACATTTTTCGTTCATAGCTTTATTCCTTGTGAATTTAATTGCTGCTCAAGGAAAACCAACCAGTAGTAAAGAAGTTGCTACGGGAAAAATTAATGAAGCTACAATCACTATTAATTATGGGAGTCCTTCTGTCAATAATAGGCCAATTTGGGGAGCATTAGTACCATTTAATCAAGTATGGCGCGCAGGAGCAAATGATGCAACAACATTTGAAACAGATAAAGACCTATCTATTGAAGGTGCTAAATTACCGGCAGGTAAATATTCTTTTTTTGTGATTCCAAATGAAAAAGAATGTATCATTATTTTTAATAAAGAAGCCAAACAATGGGGCGCGTACAAGTACAAAGATAAAGAAGATCAATTGCGCGTTACGGTTAAGCCGCAAGTTGCTAAAGTTGCTGTAGAGAAATTGATGTATACAATCAACAAGAAAAATGTTGTTCTAAGTTGGGAAAAATGGAATATTCCAATCTCAATTAAATAACTTACATTTCTTATAGATAGAAGCATTACTGAGAAGTAATGCTTTTTTTATTAAATGTAATTAATGACTCATCTTAATTTCAATAAATTCTATTTTACATAATATAAATTATAGTTCAATTTGGTTTATACACAAAAGAAAGCCAATTCGAATATATATCATATAATCACGGTTGACTACAATTCTTTTAAATTAGATAATATTAAATGTGTTGTTGGTTCTCCATACACCAAAAGTCTATCGATGAATTGTTGCAGATGCAGTTGATCAATTAAAACTACTTTCATAAAAATATTATGTGTTCCTGTAATTCTATAAACTTCATTAATTTCTGGAAACTGATCTAAATCATCACAAAAAATTGTAAGCTTGCCGCTGAATAATTTGAACATAATAAATACTTCAAGTCCAAAACCTAATTTTTTGGTATTGAGTTGAACTGTATATCCTTTTATAACTTCAGTATCTTCTAGTTTTTGAACGCGTTCTCGAACTGATGATGGCGACAGACCAATTTGCTTGCCTATTTCTACAAAGGAAGTTCTTGAATTGATTTTTAGATTTTCAATTATTTTTGAATCTAGTATATCTACCATAAATAAAATTTTAATTATAGCTAAATTACATTTATATTATGGAATATCGACATTAAATCCGTTGAATACGTTTTAATATAATTGGATGTTATTTTAATTTTGCAAAATGAATACAATGATAGTGTTGCTTACAATTGGAATTTTTACTGGTTTTTTCGTTCAAACAATAACGGGTTTTGCGGGAGCTTTAATCGCTTTACCTTTTTTACTGTTTGTAATGCCACTACCCGATGCAATTGGTTATTTATCTATTTTTTATATGATTTCAACTCCTTTTCACGTCTATAAAGAATGGAAATATATTGACAAATCGCTGCTTAAAAAATTAGCTTTATCCTCTTTTTTTGGTCTTTTAATTGGCATTATTGTTTTATCGTACGGGCAACCCACTATATTAAAAAAAGGTCTTGGAATCTTTATTTTACTTTTTGTTTTACATAATATATTGTCCAATAAAGAAATACAAATTGTATCCAAAATGAAGTTCTTTTTTGGATTCCTAGGTGGTTTTTTCTCGGGTGTATTTTCAACTGGAGGCCCATTGTATTTGGTAATTGTAAAAAATGAAACATCAGATGTAAAGATCATGCGCGCCACCATGTTTGGAGTATTGGGATTGATAACAGTTATGCGCATTCCAGTTCTTGCTTTCGAAGGTATATTAACGGTTGATCAATTGTATAATTCACTCTATGTGTTGCCTTTTTTTATATTGGCTTTGGTTTTAGGCAAAAAAGTCTATTTAAAATTAAATGAAATGATATTAAAGCGAATAATGTTAGGGCTTTTATTTCTCTCTGGTATGGTATTGGTTTTTAAAAATTAATGAATTTAACCGTTCTATTTTTTGAGTTTTTTAATTTGATATAGTCTACAACTGATTTGTATTTTTAATTTTACCTTTGCACCAATTAAAAAAAAATTTATGACAGTTGCAGAAATGCCAAAAGCAAAATATTTTAAATTAATTCTAATTTTAGGTTCACTTACTGCACTCGGTCCTTTCTCTATTGATATGTATTTGCCAGGATTTGCAGGAATTGCCAACGATTTGAATACGAGTGTTGCAAATGTTTCTATGACATTGTCGAGTTATTTTATTGGAATTTCTGCAGGACAATTACTGTATGGACCTTTATTAGACCGTTTCGGACGAAAGAAACCCTTATTTATTGGATTATTAGTTTACATACTAGCTTCATTAGGTTGTGTTTTCGTAACCGATATCGATACATTCATAGGATTACGTTTTATTCAAGCTATTGGCAGCTGTGCAGCGACCGTTGCATCGGTATCTATGGTTCGAGACTTATTTCCTGTCAAAGATATTCCAAAAGTGTTTTCATTATTGATGCTGGTTGTAGGGCTTTCGCCAATGTTAGCGCCAACTGTTGGAGGTTATGTCACTGAATATTATGGTTGGCACGTGGTCTTTTTTATACTGATGTGCATGGGAATTTTAATTCTTTTGGCAGCTGAAATTGGTTTACCTACTACTTTCAAGCCGGATACTTCTATTTCATTAAAACCTAAACCTATTATTACAAACTTCCTTAACATCATCAAAGAACCACAATTTTATACGTATGCTTTTGCCGGTTCAATTGCGTTCTCTGGATTGTTTACCTATGTGGCGGCCTCCCCTATTTTATTTATGGATATTTTTAAAGTTGATGCCAAAACCTACGGTTGGATATTCGCTTTTATGTCATTGAGTTTTATTGGTGCGAGTCAATTAAATTCTTTTTTGTTGAAAAAGTACAGCAGTGAACAAATGATTTTTGGGTCATTAATTGTTCAAACTTGTGTCAGCATTTTATTTCTTGCTTTGGCAATGAATTCACTTTTAGGTTTGTATGAAACCATTACCCTGTTATTTTTATTTCTAGCTTGTTTAGGAATATCAAATCCCAATACCGCTGGACTCACACTAGCGCCATTTTCAAAAAATGCAGGAAGTGCATCGGCATTAATGGGTGCTATTCAATTGGGATTAGGTGCTTTGGCTTCTTTTGCGGTAGGTGTTTTTGTTAAAAATTCGATGTTGCCTATGGTTTTAATTATGACTGTTTCAACCGTATTAGCACTTATTATTTTGATTCTTGGAAAACGAAACATAAAAAAAACCATCACAACCTCTCTAAATCAAGAAATAGTGACAGTTCATTAAATATAGCTTTAGTTTACGCTTGTTTAGGTTCTGTTTTTACTTTTTTATCAGGTCTGATAATCATACGCAACGATTGATCTTGTGCAAAGTAAGCTATCATCCAATTGAAAAAGGTTTTGACTCTGTTGCGATATGTTATCAAGGAAATCAGGTGAATAAACAACCATATTATCCACGCAAAAAATCCTTTGAAATGCATTTTTGGTTTTGGTAAATCAACTACAGCCTTATTTTTTCCAATAATAGCCATCGATCCTTTATCATTATACTTAAAAGGTTTTAATGATTTGTTGGCACTCATTCGCTTAAAATTTTCAGCTAAATTAATTCCTTGCTGAATTGCAACTTGGGCCACTTGCGGATGACCGTTAGGAAACTCCATATCCGTTTGTTGAATACAAGTATCGCCTATTGCAAAAATATTTTCGGTATATATTACTTTATTAAAAGCGTTTGTGGCCATCCTTTTTCCACGTCCGTAACTTTCTAAAGGAATTCCTTCGAAAACTTTGGCGGAAACTCCAGCCGCCCAAATTAAATTTTTAGTTTGAATGGTTTCTCCATTACCAAAATACACAATGTCATCCTTATAATCGACAACGGTCGTGTTTAATTTCACAACAACCCCTAATTTAGTTAGTGCTTGAAGTGTATTCTCTTGTGAAGCCTTGCTCATGGTTGATAAAACGGCATTGGCACCATCAACCAGATAAATATTGCTTGCGGTAGTACTCAATTCTGGATATTCTTTCAAAAGAATATTTTTACGCATCTCAGCAAACATTCCCGAAACTTCAACGCCAGTTGGGCCACCTCCTGCCACAACAATAGTTAGGAGTTTTCTGCGTTCCCGCATGTCTTTGCAAATGGCCGCTTTTTCTAAATTTTTCAATAAAGTATTGCGCATCACAATTGCATCATTGAGCGTTTTCATTGGAATTGCATTTTTCTTTACGTTTTCCATTCCAAAATAACTCGTTTCGGCACCCGTAGCAAAAACCAAATGATCGTATTTCAATTCACCATTATGAAGGATTATGGTGTTCTCTAAAGGATTTACTTTTAATAGATTACCAAGTCGAAATTTTAGATTTTTTTTACCCGAAAAGAATTTTCGAAAAGGATAACTAATGCTGGACGGTTCCAAAAATGCCGTACCTACTTGATAGATTAACGGCGCAAAGAAATTATAGTTATTTTTGTCAACAAGCGTTACTGTTATTCCTTTTTCATTTAGCAACTCTTTTGCAAGGTTTAATCCTGCGAATCCTCCCCCTATGATAACAATTTCCATATTTTTATATTTATAAAATAATCATTCTAAAAGTACGAATTTAAATAACAATATGCACTATTTAAAAACGCAAGAACCGATGGCAAATTCTTGTTCCCAGTAAAAGCTTTGTCGAAAGTTTTTAGGGCTAAATATTGCGCCAAACTCAAGGCGAAATCACCTATCCAATACGAAAAAATCAGGCAGGATTTATGGAAAAAACCTTGAGTTGTATTTGCAAAGAAACCTTTCGGAAGTCCTAAATCGGTGGTGGAATATTTGGGAAGATATACCCATAAAATCGCCATTAGCAACAAGATAATCAAAAGCATCGACGGGCAAAACGTAACTTTTAATTACAAGGATTACCGAGTAGCGAGTGTTAAAAAACAAATGACGCTGACGCATCAGGAATTTATCAGGCGTTTTGCGTTGCATATTTTGCCTAAACGTTTTACTTCGTCAGTTCGCCCTCTGGGCTCGGGTGTGAAAATCCGTCATTATGGTTTTTTGAGCAGTATCCGGTAAAAATGGGACAGGCTCTGGAAACGGTAAAAACTAAAGCCTTTACAGGAAAAGCTGAAGGTAAAAGTTTTAGAAAAAGTAGAAAAGAAGCCTTTTTTACCTAAATGTCCGTGTTGTATCCTCCGCGGCGGACAGGCGGGCAATTTACATCGGATAGCGGTTTTTGACCAGCGTGGTCCGCCTCCCGAAGCCTCGGGATGGTATCTTGGCAGTAGCCAAAACACTATTCCCTGTAAAAGCTAATTTTGTGGGTAAGGACACGTGTGCCTAATCCCGAAACTTCGGGAAAGAAAAACACTCAAAAAACTAAATTAAAACTACTGCAAAAAAAAAAGACATTAAATCCTCTTGATATTTTCTTTCAATACTTTACGATAACTCCATAAGTGTTGCCGGGATGTAATCGGTTCCAGCTTGTACGCCGCGGAGCATTCAACAGGAATTTCATTACTTCGTCCAGTCGCTCGGATGTTCGTTCACCGATGCGTACGCAACGAATCCCTTGCTGTTGACGGCTGTTTATTTCGGGATAAATCGATTATGATCTTCTATTTCGGTTTTAATTTCCTTCATTCCTACTTTCTCAAATTTAGGTGTTGCTGCAATATCAACTTTAGTTCTATTCGATTTTGTTTGAACATCTGTTTCGACTTTATTTTCAATACTATTTTTAAATATTTTTATGCTAAAAATAACCAAACATACAATTCCTAATAGACCTAAAAATATATTCAAATAAAGTTCAATTCCATCTTTATCCAAATTTTGAATTAAAATTACTATTCCTAGGAGAATGAAAATAATTCCCCAATATTGCATTGATATCCAAAAAAGAGTGTGATTATTTTTAATTTTTAATCGTTGCCCTGTTTTTTCATCAATTAAAATTCTTTCATTTTCAGTATTCCATTTTGTTCCAAAATACCAGCTAAAAATACCAGTTACAAAAGCTGTGATAATAAATCCGTAATCAGCGTTTTCTGTTGGAAAGATTGAAACGCACAAAAGTAATGTTACTAATAATACAATAATAGAAAGAAATCCTCTACCTGACCATACAATCATAAAATTCAAATTTAATATTTTACCTACTTCCGATTATAGTCCTCTTTCGGTTTATTCGGACTTTTTTTAATTGCCGGTAACGTCAATTTGTCTAAAAACTCTCGTTTTATTTATCCCAAATATAATATTTTATTTTAAACATTAGCGGGAAAATTTGGTTAAAAAGTTGTCAACATATATCCGGAAAATCACGGTAAAAATTATAAAGCAGCAGTTTAGAAGATAAAATCGCTTCGGCTAATCCCGAGTGTTTTATTGAATATTTTCCAATCAAAACCATCTTGATTTTACCGCATAAAAAACGAGGACAAGCAATCCTCTTGAAATTCTCTCTCTAAACTTTACGATAACACCATAAGTGTTGACGGCATGTAATCGGTTCCAGCTTGTCCGCCGTGGAGGATTCAACACAGGTTTCATTGTTCGGCTTGCAGCCGCAACGAAACCTTATCTGTTGGCAGATGTTATTTAATCAGTCCTAGTTTTTTGAATTTTCTTTGTAGCTCGTAAAAACATTGTTCAATATTATCTCCTGAAAAAGGTATATATTGTAAACCTGCAATATTTGAAAATTCTTCAATTTCATTTTGCTTTAATATAATTACCTTATCAAAACCCAAGCGCCCTTGAAATAAACCTGCTTCGTGAATGACATTTTGTCTAGCCCTTGATTTCCCTTCTGCAGTTTCATCTTCTGCAGTCATAACCAAAATTGCCATTGAAGAATTATCTAAAAATTCATTCAATATATTAACTATGCTTTCGCTTGTTCTTGATTCATCTTCAAAAGTTAATGTTTGAAGATTTAAATCATCTTTTAAAAAAATTTGAAGTCTAGCCCAAAGCTTACTTCTTCCGTGTCCTATAAATATTTTGCCTAATCCCTTTGATTTTAATTGTGGCTTAGGTTTTATTAATTCAAATTCCTTATCTAACTCTTCTTTTGTTAATGAGCAAAGTTGCTGTACAATAGTGTTAATTCTTTTAACTGTGGTGTTATTAGTTGAAGTTTGAGGAGGAGGAAAATATAATACACCAGGACTGTTCGTTGGTCTATAACGAATAAAAAATTCTTCAATTTTATCAGAAAACATTTTTATGTCAATCAGACTTGCAGAATCTGAGAAGTCAACTTCAGATAGTTTTTTTACAAAAACTTGTATTGAGGAGAAAACTTTAAATCGTTTTTTACACTTTCCCATAATGCTTCTGAGAGCAATTCTAATTCTTTTACTTTCATTTAATTTTAAGTTTCTGAGGGTTAATATCTGCCAACGTCAGTCTGTGAAAAAACTTCCGTTTTATTATGCTCAAATATAATAAAAAACTAGCATTAAAAGGAGATTTTTCGTATTTTCAAGCATGCAACACATCATAGGTATTTAACGTCAACAACTGTGTTTTTCAAATTTAGAAGATACAATAAGTCCCGATAACCAGGTGCGATTTATAGATTCCTTTGTTGAGTATGTTGATAGCTCTAAACTGAATTTTGCTTTAAAAACACTCAAGACTGAAACCCCTCTTGTCATTCTCTCGTAAAACTTAATGATAAGTGCATAGTTCCTGCCAGTGACCGGTTCTCCCGTAAAAACGGGACAAGCTGTTCAACAGGTTATTCATTGTTAGTGCAGCGCACGCAACAAATCTCTAGCTGTTAGCGCTAGTACTATTAGTCGTAATGATGTTTACATTTCAAAATTTGGATTTGATCATCGATAAATCTGTAAATTAATCTATGTTCATCATCAATTCTTCTTGACCAAAAGCCAGCATACTTGTATTTCAATGGTTCTGGCTTTCCTATTCCTTCAAAAGGATTTCTTGAAATATCTTTGAGTAGATCATTTATTTTTTTAACTTTCTTCTTGTCAATTTTTTGCCAATACAAATAATCTTCCCAAGATTCATCAACAAATACATATTTCATTTTATTCCTCAATTAAGTCATTAGAAAATGACTTACCACTCTTAAATTTATCAATAGCAGAATCCAACCTTCTTTCGTTAGTTCTGTTTGATAATTCATAATTTGTTGCAATTAGTGAATTATATTCTTCAAGTGAAATAACAACAATACCTGAATCTTTTCCACGATTTATAATTAGAGTTTCAAAGTTTATTGCTACTCTATCAAAGTAAGATTTAATATCTTTTCTGAAATCTGAAATATTAGTTAGTACCATAATTATTATAATTTGTACAAATGTATGTACAATATTTTTATTTTACGCAATATTCGTCAAATCATTACTCCTAACATCAGTCTTTGAAAAGACTCTCGTTTGATTATCTTCAGATATAAAAAAAGTAGGTATTAAAAGAAGATTTTTCGTATTTTTAAGCATGCAATACATCATAGGTATTTCACGTCAACAAGTGCGTTTTTCAAGTTTAGAAGATACAATAAGTTCTAATAACCCGGTGCGATATATAGATGCCTTTGTTGAGTATGTTGATCGCTCTAAGCACTGTTTTGCAGTAAAAACTTACAAGAATAAAGCCCTATTGTTGTTCTCTCGTAAAACTTTAAACTAAGTGCATAGTTCATGTCAGAGACCATTTCCAGCTTGTCCGCCGTGGAGGATTCAACTGGTTTCATTGTTCGTTGCTGCGGACGCAACGAAAACCTAGCTATTGTGTGCTGTGTTTTTTTTACCACAACATTTTTTCTTGTAATTCAGCGTTCCAAAAATTTCCAGTTCCCATTTCGGTTTCTATAAGTTTAAATATTCCGTTTGCTGAAAATTCAGTTGATAATGGCGCACCTGCAGTTGATAATTTTGTATTTACCCAACCTGGATGAATTGAGTTTACAGCAATATTTCTGTTTTTCAATCTTGCAGACAAAGTTTTTGTGTACATATTCAATGCAGATTTCGACATTCTGTATGCGGTTGAATCAATTTTGGATATTATGTTAAACGTTGCCATAATTGAAGAAATATTTAAAATTTTCCCATTTTTTTTTACTAAATCTAAAATTGTTTCATTGAAACTTACAAGTCCGAAAACGTTAGTTTCAAAAGTTAATCTCAAACTTTCTAAATCTGGTTCCGTTCTATCCAAATCTGGCGCAATTCCAGCATTGTTTACCAAAATATCAATTCCGTTAAATTTAGTTCTAATAATTGAGTTTGCATTTTCTATTGATTTTTGATTTGTTAAATCCAATTCCACGACAAATAAGTTTTCAGATTTAATATTTTCAATTTTTCCATTTCTAGAAGTTCCAATTACAAAATAATTTTCAGCAATTAATTTTTCCGCTAACGCATTTCCTATTCCAGAATTTGCTCCAGTAATTAATACAATTTTATTTTTTAAATTCATTTTTATTTTTCAGTTTTTTTTCGGGAATATCGCACACAACGTTCGGGCACTACAGCGGGTTTGGAACTAAATTAAGCCCTATTTTCGGACTTGCCAAATAATACTAAATACAAGACCATTTTTTCATTAAGCCAAATGCCTAAACCCTTTGTAGTGGCTATTACAGAGCTTAGCAATATGCGTTAAACTTGTCAGTTTGTGTTAATTTTGGTCTATACTTTAATTTATACAAAGACTTATTTTGAGTATTTTCTACCTTTAAACAGATTCTTTTTTGACTTTTATCAAAGTTAAATTTAATTCTTTACAAAACTTTTTTGCATCAATAATTCAGTTAAAATTTCTTTTTTTTTCGGCAAAATAAATTCGACTCAATGTTTATTTTGAGTTTTCTACATATAAAATAGTAAAGAAGCTTTTAGATTAAATTCTAAAATTCATTAAACAATATCTTTTACTAAAATCCGAATTCATAAGCTATGTCTAATAATCAACAATTTTTTTCTTCAGGTAAATTTTTCCAGTTTATGTATCCACGAATATTGATTACCAGAAATACGGCATTTCCAATTGCTGTGCCTAAACTATTCATTAAAACAAATCCTAGAAAAATCCATACCACATTTGAGATAGCAAAAATTATAAATCCCCATTTATTTTTATTACCTAACATATAAACTGATAAAAGACTTAGTGATATTCCGAGCCAGTCAACTAAATAATATTCAAATATGTTTGCCATAAAATTATAAAATAATGTAAGTTAAAAATTGCGTTAAATTCTTGAATTCTCCGGAATCTGCTGAGCTATGCTCTGTAACATCAGTATGTAAAAAAACTTCTGTTTTATTATGCTCAAATATAGCAAAAAAACTGGCATTAAAATAAGTTTTTTCGTATTTATTAGTATTCAAATGGATTGTTTTTGCTAAGAAACCTTTTGGAAGTCCCAAATCGGTGGTGGAATATTTGGGACGTTACACCCATAAAATCGCCATTAGCAAACAGATAATTAAAAGTATTGACGGGCAAAATGTGGCTTTTGATTACAAAGATTATCGAGTAGCAGGTGCAAAAAAGAAGATGATACTAACGCATCAGGAATTTATTAGGCGTTTTGCGTTGCATATTTTGCCTAAACGTTTTACTTCGTCAGTTCGCCCTATGGGCTCGGGTGTCAAGATCCGTCATTACGGTTTTTTGAGCAGCAACTGGAAACGGCAAAAATTGAAGCTTTTACAAGCGAAACTCAAAGTAAAAGTGCTAGAAAAAGTAGAAAAGAAGCCTTTTTTGCCTAAATGTCCGTGTTGTAAAACGGGAAATTTACACCGGATAGCGGTTTTTGACAAGCGAGGTCCGCCTCCCGAAGCGTCGGGATGGTTTATTGGCGGTGGCCAAAACTCCATTCCCTGTAAAAGCTAAATTATGGGTAAGGGCGGATCAAGTCTAAAACCTGTGGGGAAATATTAAATTTCGATATTTGTATTTTAAAAATAGATACAAATGCAAGATTCTTTTAGTGAGCTAATCAAATTATTATTACCTGAAATTGTT
>NZ_JBLVPU010000027.1:0-46494 GCF_048286735.1 Flavobacterium frigidum
TTTAGCTTCTGAATCAGCTTTTGCTTTCGCATCTGCAGCCAGTTTAGCTTTAGCGTCGGCATCGGCTTTAACTTTTGCATCTGAAGCTAGTTTCGCATCAGCGTCTGCTTTGGCTTTCGCATCTGATGCTAGTTTTGCTTTAGCCTCAGCTTCCAATTTAGCTTTGGCATCAGCATCGGCTTTTGCTTTTGCATCTGCAGCTAGTTTCGCTTGAGCATCAGCATCTGCTTTGGCTTTGGCCTCTTCCGATAATTTTGCACGAGCGTCTACATCGGCTTTTGCTTTTGCATCTGCTTCTAATTTAGCTTTCGCATCAGAGTCTGCTTTAACTTTGGCGTCAGCATCAGCTTTTGCTTTGGCCTCTTCCGATAACTTTGCACGAGCGTCTGCATCGGCTTTTGCTTTGGCGTCTGCTTCTAATTTAGCTTTCGCATCAGCTTCCAATTTAGCTTTGGCATCAGCATCGGCTTTTGCTTTAGCGTCAGCTTCTAATTTAGCTTTCGCATCAGAGTCTGCTTTAACTTTGGCGTCAGCATCAGCTTTTGCTTTGGCCTCTTCCGATAATGTTGCACGAGCGTCTGCATCGGCTTTTGCTTTTGCATCAGCGGCCAGTTTCGCTTTAGCGTCTGCTTCCAATTTAGCTTTGGCGTCAGCATCAGCTTTGACTTTTGCAGCTGCTGCCAATTTCGCGTCAGCATCGGCTTTAGCTTTTGCTCCTGCAGCTAGTCTCGCTTTTGCATCAGCATCAGCTTTTGCTTTGGCAGCTGCGGCTAATTTGGCTTTGGCTGCAGCATCGGCTTTTACTTTTGCATCAGCTATTGCTTTTGCATCTGGTACAACTGCCACAGGTGGTTTTGCAACAACTGGTGCTGGTGTTGGTTTCACTTTAGCATCTGCGATTGCCTTCGCTTTGGCAGCAGCATCAGCAGCAATTTTTTCTCTTTTTAATCGATTTTCTTCGAACAATGCTTTGGCCTTAGCAGCATTCTCTAACCTCGTTTGTGCAAGTGCATCAGCCGTAGCTCTTGCATCTGCTATTGCTTTTTGTCGGGCTGCTTTTAGCTCATTTTCTATCTGAATATCCGCATCTGATTTAACCGTAGGTTTTACAACAGCTTTTGAAGGGGCAGCTCTCCTGTCTTCAGCAGCTGGGATTATAGCTCCTTCTTCTTCGTCATCATCGCTATAATCACTTTTGAATTTGTAAGCCAAAACTAATTCATGCGAAGGTCCAAACTGTGAAAAGCTACCTAATGCTTTTTCATAATTATACTCTAATGCGATTCTTGGAGTTACATTCATTCCAATTCCCCCTGAAACTCCATGAAAACTATTGTAACCAGCTTGTGCCCAGACTCCTTTTGGAATACTGAACATTACTAATCCTGAAACAATAGTCTGCTCTTTTTTACTTTCAGCACGAATCAGTCCTGAAAATTTGCTTCTGTCAAAAAAACCATAACTATCAATAAATCCGGTATACATTAAGTGTGCTTGTATGCTGCGAGATGGATCATCTTGTACTAAATTGGAACTTTGAAGATTATATAAAACTGCATTTTTTACAGCCAATCCAAAATCAAAAAAAGCATTTCCATAATTGATCCCAGGGCTTAAAGTAAAAAGAGAATTAGAAGGTATTGTTTCTAAAGTTGGATCTGGATAATTGGTAATGACCTTTCCGTTATTAATGCCACTTTTATAAAAACCTAAATTAACACCAAAAGTAAGGTTACTGTCTTGGTCCAAATACACATTTTGTGCAAAATTGGCTACTCCGCCAAAAGTCGTGAGTACCCCATAATTTTGTTGAAAAACGCCCAATGATACGCCTTGATTTTCTCTAAAGCGACCGGAATAACTTACTAAATACGTTTGAGGAGCATTGTCAAACTGTACCCATTCTCGTTTGTTGAAGAGTGTAATATATGAGTTTTGTTCTCTAGCAAAACTAAAAGCGGGATTTAATAAAAATTTATTAAACCTCATCGAATTTCTAACGGGTATATCAAATGAAGCTACTCCCCCTTCTTGAGAGTAGAGTGCCTGTAGTGAACAGAAAAAAAAAACTAAAATTAAAAACCTACTTTTCATACTACTTGACTACGGTGATAGAACCTTTTTTTACTTTATTGTCTGTTGTTGTAATTATGTAATAATAAATGGGATTCACAGACTTAAAATCAAGTTTGTTTTCCGGCCAATTATTCTGATAATTATTTGTTTGTAAAGCAACTTCGCCTCTTGAATTTAATAACACAATTTCTGTGTTTGATCCGCTTACATACTCTTGTGGTAAAATCCAAGTATCGTTTACGCCATCATTATTTGGGCTTATATAATTTGGAATTAAAACTACATTGGGATCTACAAACGGAAATTTAATTTCAAAGGGGAGTGTTTTTTGGGATACACAACCTGATGTTTGTTTGATAACAACCGTATAATTGCCTTCTTGGGTAACATCCAAAGTATTGGTGGTTGCTCCGGCAATTATAGTACTGTTTCGATACCATTCAAAAACAGGATTAACCGCGTTAGTTGTAGCGATAACCGTTTTTGTTTCGCCTTCATTTATAATTGTTGTGGCAGAAACGTTTAAAGAACTGGTAAATGGTACGTCTTCTAGAGTTATAGTAGGTGTCGAACTACAGCTACCAAAATCAACCTTTACAGCGTATTGCCCCGCTGTACTTGTTTGATATTGTTGACTTATTGCACCTGAAATAGCTGCGCCATCTTTAAACCATTGGTACGAATTTCCTGTTTGAGTGCTCAACGTTGTAGGGCCAGTTGAAGGACAAAAAGGGTTTCCTTTACTTGAAGTTATAGTTGCTGTAACTCCCGTAGCTTCAGAAACTGTAACTCTGTTTGAGTAGGAATCAGAAGTACATGTTCCGTAATTAGTCTCAACGTAATAACGTCCAGGTTGGTTTACTGTTAAACTTGCTGTAGTAGCAATTGGAACTAAACTCGGTTCTTTAAACCATTTAAAAGTAAGTGAAGGATATTTTAATGGAGAATCGTTTGTTCCTGTACCTGGATTGTCTATCCTTAAAACCAATGAGCCTCCAGTACAATAAGTTGCAGTTCCATTGAAATTATTGATAGTAAATTGTGAATCTTGAATTTTATAGTACGCAGCAAAAATATTAGATAATTGACTTATAGAAGCTGGAGCTGTACTTTTAACACGTAATTGATAGAGTTCGCCAGCCGTATTGGTAGGAACTGAAAAAACAAACGTTCTAGATGTTGGGGTAGCTGTTAGCGGCTTCTCAGTATAATTAAGCGCTATGGGGGTTCCAAAATTTCCAGCAGGGTCTGAAAGTTCTAAAAAAAATTGATTCGTTGGGCTTAAAGATCCCGCAGGTGAGAATGAGAAACTAACTTCAAAAGTATTAAAACTAGGATTAGCACAAATTTGGCTAAACCCAAGTGTGGGTTTGCCAATTGCTACTTGTGCACATAATGAGGCAGTCGATGGAAAAACCACCAAAATAAAAAAAATAATATATTTATTTAAAATGGCGGTGGAGCTACATTTCATATCTTATTATAAAATCAATATTTATGATGCTTACTAATCAAATTATTACCATCCAATCTATTTTGATGCTGTAAATTTTGATATTTGTAAGCGGAAATCTGGCTTTTTCTCGTTAGAAAAATCAATAAATGTCTCCGAATTATTTGTGTTTGAAAAATAATTATTGAAAGCAGGTTGTCCGTAATGACTTTCTAAATCGTCGTTATTAGAGTTGTCAACTGTAAAAATGTTGCCTTTACAATTATTGATATGCAATGCATCTAATTTAATCTTATTAAGATTTTCTGAATTAATTTGTATGTTGCTATCTAACAAGATTGCCGGTTTAAAACCCGAAATCACTGTTTTTTTACATTGTAAGGTTGTATTTTCAGCTACATAAATAGCCTCTTTTACCAAACCTGACTCAATATCAGCAAGAATACTTGTACTATTGTTCACAAAAGTTAAATTGGTTGCTACAACAAATGTTTGTTTCTTAGCTAAATCAACTTCCTCTTTTTTATCATAGGATGCTATGTCTAAACATCTTGAACCTAATTTACTGGATAAAAATGAGGAACGAACTGCTAACGAATTAGTAATTCGACATTGTGCTCCATAATTAAATCTGTAATCATCATTACTCGATTTGAAAGAAACCATTTGGTTCATATTAAGATCACCTCCATATACTTCAACTGAGTTTCCACCAGAAAAACTAACCATTATATTTTCAATAACCGTTTTGTTTCCAGCTCCAGCAATCAATAATGAATTTAGATTTCCACCACCATTTGCTAATTTAGCTCCACCAAACTCAATTCTCATATATCGTAATATACCCGATGAGCTAGACGCATTCAATCCACCATAAGAAGTTAGCAATGGATTTAAATAAGAATTAGCGGGACTAACCGATGCTACGCCTCCCCATTTATTGATTGGCGCATCTCCTAAAATTATTATTCCACCCCAATCCCCTGCTTTCTTTAAACTTCTATTTGAAGTAAAAACGATAGGATCTGTTTCTAAACCATCTGCTATCATTGAAGCTCCTTTAGTTATTACCAAAGTACCTTTTGATTCAAAGTCTCCAATAATTACAGTTCCTGGCTCAATAGTTAAAACGGCATTGTTAGTTACATAAACATTACCTTGAATTAAGTATATGTTTCTCTTTAACAACTTAGTATTGACTGAAATGTTTCCAGCTAGTATTTGATTCGCCTCGCCATACTCCACCTTGTTAGGCTTGAATTCGGTCCAGTTATTCAACCAATTGTTTAAACCTGTGATCCCTTTTTCTTGTTGTGCATTCGCACTGAAAAACACCAAAAGAAACATTGCTATTGTTTGAGTAATTTTTTTCATTGGATGTAAAAATTAAATTAATAAATTATTTATTGAATTGAAAACTTGGACCATCAGCCTACAAACCTTCAAATTCATGTAATGATTTTAATGTGCTTTCATAAAATAAAATTGCTGATATCAAGGTGTTTTTATCTGAATAAGGCAGCATTTTTTTTTGAAAATCTTCTGTTTGTGTTATAAATACAGTTGTACTTGCTGATTGCGCCTCCATCGTTTTCCTATTTTCAGAATCATTTGGAATGCCTAAATCTGCAATTGTGACCCCTGGAGTTTTAGCCAAAGCGATATTTGGCAAAATTTTTGTCAAAACTCTAAAACGCTCCGTATACAATTCTGCAAGTTGCCCTTTTTGCATCGCTTTTAATTCATCTAACTCGTGGTATTTTCTAATCGCAGCATCTCTACTTATAATACTCTGAACAACAACTTTATTTTGAGAAAACCCTACGCTTGCGGTACTTAAAAAAATACTTAAAAAAACAATATTTGTCTTCATAATCTGAACTTTATAATTAGTAGTATGCTCCAAAACTAAGCAATAAAACCAAAATAAAAAACATTTACTGTTAATTATTTTAACTAAAAAAACGTTGCAAATGGAAAAATAAAAGTAAATGGTCGACAAAACAAGCAGTTAGTCGGTTTTTTTTATTTTTACCTAAAATAAAAAAAATAAAAAAATGTAAGATTTATTAATGTAAAAAATACCAAAAAAAAACAATATAAATTCAAAATAATGAACTTAAAGTACTGTTAATAAATTATTTAAGACTTTTGTTTTTGGTTTTATTTCATACAAAAAAAAGCACAAAATAAAAGAATAAAAAATAAGATATTACTTCATAAAGTAAAAATTTAACAGTGCCATAAAAACAAATAAATTTGCAATTTACAAACTATTTATTGTAGCTATAAACTGATATTTGTAACGCTTTTAGAATCATTTTAATGACTTTTTTTAAACTTAATTCACTTTTAAAATCAAAAGCTTACGAAATTAAATGCAGAAAATACCATTCTTTTTACTAATTATTCAATATTTTATTCAACTCTTTTCAACAAAAAAAAATAGCGTTTTACCATTATATTATTGATGCCTAAATCTACCTAAATTTGTCAAATTGGTACTTAAATTGATACTTGTCAATGACTAAAATTTAGGTAGCCGTTCACACTAGTTTTTACTTCTATAAAACACTAATTTAATGCAATCCGCAAAAATATGAAAGCAATTCTCATAATTTAAAGCAGACATTTATAAGCTGTTTGTCGATAAACTTTGCCCTGTAAAAATTTTAGACTAAACCATTTTCTTCTATCTTTGCTTCATGCTATTTTCAGAAATTTTAGGACAAGAACATATTAAAAGTCATTTGACAAAAAGTGCTGATCTAGGAAGAATTCCACATGCGCAATTGTTTATTGGACCGGAAGGAAGTGGGACTTTACCAATGGCTATAGCCTATGCACAATATATTATTTGCAACAATCAAAATGCAGAAAACGATAGTTCTAACCCTGCTTGCAACATCAAATTTCTAAAAACAGCGCATCCTGATTTGCATTTTATTTACCCAACCGTAAGTACCGAAGATGTAAAAACAAAACCAAAAAGCATTGATTTCATCAGAGAATGGCGCGAATTTCTAGAGCAAAATCCGTATGCCAGTCTATTTGATTGGTATCAAATATTAGGTATTAAAAATAAACAAGGAGAGATCCGGGTAGATGATGCACAAGAAATTTTAAAATCACTTGCTTTAAAATCCTATGAAGGTGGCTATAAGGTAATGATTATCTGGATGGCAGATAAATTGAATACCGCTGCCGCCAATAAATTATTAAAATTATTGGAAGAACCTACCGAGAGAACAGTTTTCATTCTTATTTCGGAAAACGAGGAAGATATCATTCAAACCATTCGCTCTCGATGCCAAGTGCTTCATTTCAATGGATTACCCGAAGCCGATATCGCCGACGCCTTAGTTTCGAAAAAAAATATTGACCCAAAAACAGCCTTGAAAATAGCACATCAAGCACAGGGAAATTTTAACAAAGCACTGCAATTACTGCAACCCGATAGCGAATCCGTTTTTTTTGAAAAATGGTTTGTAGATTGGGTACGAGCGGCATTTAGAGCAAAAGGAAATGCGGCAGCGATTCAAGATTTGATTCTGTGGAGTGAACAAATAGCGGGTTTAGGAAGAGAAACCCAAAAGAAATTTCTACATTTTTGTATCGAAATGTTTCGCCAAGCGCTTTTGTTAAATTATCAAACACCAAGCTTAGTTTACATGGAACCTCAAGTGGAGAAATTTGAACTGGGGAAATTTGCACCATTTGTAAATAGCAACAATATCAATGCTATTTTTACAGAACTTTCGGAGGCTATGTATCACATTGAGCGCAACGGGAACGCCAAAATTATTTTAACCGATTTATCTATAAAACTCACTCGATTAATTCATAAAAAATAAAAAAAATGAACAACATTACCTCTATCTTAATCTTAATTTTCTTGGCCATTACTTTTTTACAATCTGGATACGACAAACTTTTTTATTGGAAAGACAATATCGATTGGTTGAAAGGCCACTTTGCAAAGACACCTTTAAAAAATCAAGTCCCATTAGCTTTGGCTACTATTTTAATTCTAGAATTGATTTCCGGAATTTTATGTGTGGTCGGTTGTATCGAACTATTGATCAATAACGGAAGAGTTTTTGGTTTCTACGGTGCCGTTTTTTCTTGTGTTACCTTATTGATGTTACTATTTGGCCAGCGCCTTGCTAAAGATTATGATGGCGCAAGAACCATTGTGATTTATTTCATCCCCGCAATACTAGCTGTGTATTGGTTGAACTAAACTCATTATCTTATATAATAATATTTTACTTTTTATTTTAAAAATATGAATCCAAAATATCCTTCTGAATCCTTAACAATACTCACTGATTTAGTTTTACCAAGTGAAACAAACCCTTTGAATAATCTTTTTGGCGGTGAATTATTAGCCCGAATGGATCGCGCAGCAAGTATTGCAGCAAGAAGACATTCCCGAAGAATTGTTGTAACAGCATCTGTAAATCACGTGGCGTTTAACAGAGCCATTCCGCTAGGAAGTGTCGTTACGGTCGAAGCCAAAGTTTCCCGCTCTTTCAAAAGTTCGATGGAAATCTATATTGATATTTGGGTAGAAGACCGTGAATCTGGAAACAAAACTAAAGCCAACGAAGCCATTTATACTTTTGTCGCCGTTGATGATACGGGAAGACCTGTTGAAGTACCGCAAATAATACCTGAAACTGAACTAGAAAAACAACGTTTTGAAGCAGCCTTGAGACGCAAACAATTGAGTTTAGTGCTTGCTGGGAAACTCAATCCTCACGATGCAACGGAACTGAAAGCTTTGTTCACTTAAATCGCATTATTGACTTGTAATTTTTAATTTAAAATATTCTTGAAAGCGAAATTTTTAATTAAAAAAAGAAGTATTTTTACAAAACAAATATTCAGTTTACAAATGAAACTGATAGGATAAATAGTCATTCTATCAGTTTCTTACCGTTATAAAATAATACAAATAGATGAAAGAAAAGGTAAAAGAGAAGATGAGTACAGAAAAAGAATCCAAATTAAAAGCGCTACAACTCACGCTTGACAAACTCGACAAAACCTACGGGAAAGGTACGGTTATGAAAATGGGTGACAAGGCCATTGAAGAAGTAGAAACTATTTCATCTGGATCTTTAGGGATTGATTTAGCTCTTGGAGTTGGTGGATATCCACGAGGACGAATCATTGAAATATACGGTCCAGAATCTTCTGGAAAAACAACCTTGACACTTCACGCCATTGCCGAGGCACAAAAAGCAGGAGGAATTGCAGCTTTTATTGATGCAGAACACGCATTTGATAGAAATTATGCTGAAAAATTAGGTGTAGATATAGAAAACTTGATTATTTCGCAACCTGATAATGGAGAACAAGCCCTTGAAATCGCAGAGAATTTAATTCGTTCTGGAGCCATAGACATTGTAGTTATTGACTCGGTGGCAGCTTTGACTCCTAAAAGTGAAATTGAGGGAGAAATGGGAGATTCAAAAATGGGTCTTCACGCGCGTTTGATGTCACAAGCCTTGCGTAAATTAACTGGAACCATTAGTAAAACTCATTGTACGGTATTCTTCATTAACCAATTAAGAGAAAAAATTGGGGTTATGTTTGGAAATCCAGAAACAACAACAGGAGGAAATGCATTGAAATTTTATGCCTCAGTTCGTTTAGATATTCGTCGTTCTACTCAAATTAAAGATGGTGACAACGTACTTGGAAACAGAACTAAAGTAAAAGTCGTAAAAAACAAAGTAGCTCCACCATTTAAAATTGCTGAATTTGACATCATGTATGGTGAAGGAATTTCAAAAACAGGAGAGATTTTAGATCTTGCTGTAGAATTTGAAATCATCAAAAAAGCAGGATCATGGTTCAGTTATGGCGAAACCAAATTAGGACAAGGCCGAGATGCTGTTAAATCATTGATCAAAGACAATCCGGAATTGGCGGATGAATTAGAAGAAAAAATTAAAGCTAGAATAAAAGAATTAGCTGAAGCTTAAACCTTAAAACCCGATATTCTCGGGTTTTTTTTATGAACAACGCAACCTTTTTTATAATTAACCATCCAATACTAAAATCGTTTTTAGTTCTTAAAAACGAGCGGAATAATAACTTTAAAACTAGTACAAATGAAAAAATTTATTTTACTCACTTTTATTTTATTGACTTTAATAAGTTGCAGCACAGACAATGACCAATCCAATTACAGTTATGAAGTCAATCCAATAGACAGCTTCATCATTCCTACCACTTTTAAATTAGGAGAAACGTACGAAATCACATTAAAATTTACAAGACCCACGGAATGCCACTTCTATCAAGGAATATATTACAGTAAAGACTTGAATACAAGAACCATCGCTATTCAAACTGCCGTTGATAAAGATCAAGCATGTGCACAGGTAGTACCAGCACAATCAGAAGTTACTTTTAATTTTTATGTAACCAATACCGGTTCGTATATTTTTAAATTTTATAAAGGAAAGGACGCCAATGGTGTCAACCAATTTGAAGAAGTAGAAGTGCCCGTTACCAACTAAATAATAGGCTAATATCTGTGGGATTAGATCAAATAATTGCTGATTGTAAAAAAAAATGCCCTAAGGCACAAGAGCAACTTTACCATCTATTTTCTAAGAAATTATTTGGTGTTTGCTTAAAATACTCTAGCAATTTTGCCGATGCCCAAGACAACCTGCAAGATGGTTTTATACTTATTTTTGACAAAATCGAACAGTTTACTTTTAAAGGTTCTTTTGAAGGTTGGGCAAAGAAAGTAATGATTAATAATGCGCTTCAAAAATTCAGAGGTGTACGCTATATGGAAGTCATCAACGAAGCAATTAATGAGGAAAATGTCGAAATTGAGGACGAAAACATCTCAATTGATTATCTACTGCAAATCATACAAGAGTTACCAGATCAATATAGATTAGTATTCAGTCTCTATGTGCTCGACGGTTATTCTCACAAGGAAATTGCTCAAATGTTACAAATTACAACTGGCACAACAAAGTCAAATCTCGCTAGAGCCCGAGCTATTTTGAAAGAAAAAATAGACCATCACACTAAAATCAAAACAAATTCACAGGCACAATGAACGACAAGAAAAACATAGATCGGTTGTTTCAAGAACGCTTCAAAGATTTTGAATCAGAGGCCAGCAAACAGGCATGGGAGAACATTCAATTGGCTTTAAAAGAAAAAGATAAAGACAAAAAACGTATTCCTTTCTGGATAAAAACGTCTGGTATTGCGGCCACTTTCCTTCTAGGCGTCTTTGCATTGTACACCGCTACCAAAAATGATATTCAAAAAGATGTGGTTATAGAAACTAAAATGATCAAAAATTCGTTCGATAGCATGGATTCTATTACTCGTTCAATAAAAAAAGAGCGCAATGCTTTAGAAATAAATAGAATTCCTCAAGTTATAGTGAACACCATTAAAACCGTGAAAAACAATGAAAAAAATTCTACATCACCTGACCAATTTAAAATCAATTCACACCAAGAAAAGAATCAAAAATCTAATGTCGTTTATTTCCAAAAAAATCATTCACCGATAAAACAAAAAACGACCAATCCTCTAAATGAAAACAATTCAATAGCAGAGGAAAAGAACAGCTTACAAAAAAATCTAATACTTGAAAACACCTCTCAAAAAATGCCTTTTGGCAAAAGTGAGGTTGCAGATATCCCACGCGTGTCCATTGCAGTAATTGATACAAACCATCAATCTGAACTGTCCATAAAAACCCCAAACGAACTAGAGGATATTCTTAAAAACAAATCTGAGTCCGAAAAGGAGGTTATCGCACAAAACCAAAATAAAAAATGGCACATTACGCCCAATGTTGCGGCGGTTTATTTAAATCCCAATTCGGGCGGTTCTGCTATTGATCCTCAATTTTTAGAAAATCAAAAAACAGCCGAAAACAGCTTAAGTTTTGGAATTGGCATAACGTATGGTATTTCTAAAAAAGTAACCTTACGAAGCGGAATTAGCAGGTTGTCGTTAGGATACAACACAAATAACGTCGTGTATACAACGGGACTGGTAAACAACAACCTTACCAATATACGGTATTCATCAAAAGCCTTGATTGAAATCAAAAATGCAGCATCGCTCAATTCGCTAACACCTTTTGAAAAAGACCTGCAAAAAACAAATACGGGTGCTATCAATCAAAAAATGGGATATTATGAAATCCCATTTGAAGTTTCCTATACAGTATTAGACAAAAAATTTGGCATTAACCTAATCGGTGGTTTTAGTACTTTGTTTTTGAGTCAAAATAAAATAGCGTTAGTTTCCTCAGAAACCAATATGAATTTAGGCGAAGCAAACAATTTAAATCCGATTCATTTTAGTACGAATGTGGGACTTGGATTTAGATACAAAATACTAGAATCATTTCAAATCAATGTAGAACCAATGCTAAAGTACCAAGTGAATACGTTTTCAAATAACTCAGGAGGCTTTACACCTTTATTTATTGGACTATATTCTGGGGTTAGTTATAGCTTTTAATTGGATTTGAATCGAAAGCAACTAGCTGATTGTAAATTATGTCGCGAACATCCTCTCGAATTTTTTTGCGATCAACTCCTGTTTTACCTCCAGTATCAACATGATCATGCATTTTAACACGCATAATACCGGGGCTTCCGCTGAAAAAAGTATAAGAAAATCGCTTTTTATTATCAGCAAACGAGATGGGAACAATCGGAATTTGATGTTCAATCGCTAAGCGGAAAGCACCATCTTTAAAAGTATCTAAAAGTATCGATTCATCATCAGGAACTCCGCCTTCTGGAAAAATACAAATGCTTAAACCTTGATTGATTCTTTTTTGCGCCCGATCAAAAACTTCCATTCTGCTTTTTGTAGACCCTCTGTCAACCAAAATGCAGGTTCTTTTGTAGAAAAACCCAAACAAAGGAATTTTTGAAAGCTCCTTTTTACCTACAAAAACAAAAGGATTTCTAGTAATAGCAAGCATCAACATAATATCAGCCATAGAAGTATGATTGGCAACAATCATGTAGCTTTTTTGATACTGCATTTCCTGCTCTTTATCTATTTTATAGTAAAATCCCATACCAAAAAGAATGAATTTTGCCCAAATACGAGCCATCTTAAAAAAATAAGGATAGCCACTTTCAGTCAATATAGACAGCACCAAAAAAGGAAACATCACCAATATGGGAATGGCCATTAAAATATAAAACCACACGCGCCACAGTACCCAAAAAATAATTTTTAATCCTTTCATAAGTTCAAAAGTAAGAAATCGAAGGCGAATAATAATAAAAGAATTTGCTTTGGAAATCTACCTTATAGAAAAACTTTACAATCGTTGCAAACTTTGCGAAAATCTTTGCGAACTTTGCGGTTAAGAAAAAAGAAATAATGGCAAAAATACTTACCGGCGTTCAAAGTACCGGAACACCACATTTAGGAAACCTACTTGGCGCAATTATCCCCGCAATAGCATTATCCAATAAACCCGAAAACGAATCCTTTCTTTTCATTGCTGATTTACACTCTATCACCCAGATCAAAAACGGTGAAACCCTACGAACCAATACTTACAGCACTGCCGCAGCTTGGTTGGCTTGTGGCTTAGATGTAAATAAAGTGGTTTTCTATAGACAATCTGATGTGCCACAAACAGCAGAATTGTCGTGGTATTTGAGTTGTTTTTTCCCTTTTCAACGCTTAACCTTGGCGCATTCGTTTAAAGATAAAGCCGATAGACTGGAAGATGTAAACGCTGGACTGTTTTCGTATCCAATGTTAATGGCGGCCGATATTTTATTATACGATGCCGAGTTTGTTCCTGTAGGTAAAGACCAGTTGCAACATTTAGAAATCACCCGTGATGTTGCGTCACGCTTCAATCACCAAATGGGCGAAACCTTTGTACTTCCCGAAGCTAAAATTCAGGAAGACAGCATGCTGATTCCGGGTACCAATGGTGGAAAGATGAGTAAATCAGCCAATAATATTATTAATATATTCTTGGATGACAAATCCTTGCGCAAACAAGTCATGAGCATAGAAACCGACAGCACGCCGCTGGAAGATCCTAAAAATCCCGATACTTGTAATGCATTTGCTATTTATTCTTTATTGGCCAATGAAGATCAAATCGCGGCTATGAAAGCACTTTACCTTGGCGGAAATTACGGTTATGGTCATGCCAAACAAGCGTTATATGAATTAATTTGTGAGACTTTTAAAACCGAAAGAGAAAAATACAACTATTACATGAATAACCTTCCTGAAGTAGATGACTTATTGAAAATAGGTGCTGGGAAAGCTTCGGCTATTGCCAATGGTGTGTTGGGTAGAGTGCGCGAAAAATTGGGGTTTGAGGTGTAACAAACTTATTTTTTAAAACATATAAGTCATGTAGGTTTTTTATAGTTTATTACAATTTACAAAAGCTTAGATGACTTATATGTTAAAATCAAAGCGCCTCAAAGAATTTCTAGCTCCGATTCAGGATTATTGAAAATAGAAAAAGTAGACACTCCAATTGTTGATGTTATGAATTTGAATAATATTACCAAATACAACGAATGTTGAGTTTGATAAAGTTGTAACGGCATGTAGAAATGGGTGCGAACGTCCCCGACTTCGCACCCACTCCAATCCCTTGGTGTAAATACAGTAATGCAGAAAGTTATTTCATAGAATTGGATAAGGACTTATACCTAACAGGTTTTAAAAACCTGTTAGGTATAAAATAAATATTTGACCTATTCCCAACTGAGATTAACTTCATAAAAACAAAGCAGTAAGTGTTTACATAGCACATTTATATTGCTAGAAATTAAACTGCTCTTGAAAATTGAAAAGAGAATCGCTTATAAAACCAACATAACTTAGTATTTGATAAAAAGTTCAAAAAGTTTTAAAAAAAATCATACTTTTGTAGTAAAAATCAACAGTGTATATTTTATGAAAACAAAATTACTTTTGATGTTTATGTTTTTGACGATTACCTTGCAAGCCCAAACCAATTTGGTGCCCAATGGAAACTTCGAAAACTGGACATCCTCCTCACAACCAGACAAATGGTTCAGATCTTTTAGCGGATTAGTATTCCAAAGTTCATCTGCTCAAAATGGAAGCTCTAGTACAAAAATGCAAATTACAAGCGGTACATTTAATTACATCAACAGTGAGCTTTTTCCGGTTGTAGCCGGTAAAACGTATCGCATTACGATGTATCACAAACTGGTTACAGGAACTTTCTCGGCCATTGACCTAAGTTTGTATCCCCCACTGGCGCTCGTTTGCAACGAGTGCCTATTTATCTTCTAAAAACAATTCGTAGCGTTTGCAACGCGGCTAACTAAGACAGGAGTTAATTTATGCATGTAAATTTTTCTTATAAAATCAATACATTTGATTAAAAAAAATGTCTGAGAAATACAAAGTCATAGATAGTACGGTACCTACTTTTATTACCATTACCGTTGTTGATTGGGTTGATTCATTTACACGTCCCGTTTATTGCAATATCTTAGATGAATCTTTGAATTATTGTATTAAAGAAAAGGGATTGAGTGTGCATGCCTATGTCTATTTGACAAGCCATATTCATTTAATAGTTACAGCACTTGAAGGGGAATTGCAAAATGTGATACGTGATTTTAAAAAGTATACCTCAAAAAAATTAATTAAAGCAATACAAGAACATCCCGAAAGTAGACGCGAATGGCTTTTAAAAAAATTTAGTTTTGAAGCTGAAAAATCAGGAAGAGCAAAACATTATAAATTATGGAAAGATGGTTTTCATCCCGTTATCTTAGATACTTTAGAAAAAATGGAACAACGTGTAAACTACATCCATTATAATCCAGTTGAAGCGGAAATTGTATTTCATGAAAGAGATTATGTAAATAGCAGCTATAGAAATTATGAAGAAGAAAATACTGTTTTTTGTAACCTCAATGTTGAACCTTTATGGTAATCTGTCTAAGTAATCCGCGTTGCAAACGCTTTATTTTCGTAAATGAAGTAAGTAGGTACTCGTTGCAAACGAGCACCAGAGGGGTAATCTGTCTAAGTAATCCGCGTTGCAAACGCTTTATTTTCGTAAATGAAGTAAGTAGGTACTCGTTGCAAACGAGCACCAGAGGGGAATTAAAGGAGTCCAAAGAAAAATCAATATTAATGGCGTATTTGATATTGAGGCATATAAAATAACTATAAATTAGAAAGTTATGAAGTTAGAAATAGTATTGTTGCTGTTTGTTATTATAATTGTAGTGTTAATGTTTTATATTTTTTTTAAGTTTAAACTTTATGGAGCTATTAACTACATAGTAGGATCTATACTAATTATAATGTTGTGTAAAATAGATCTATCTGGAGGTTTTCATAGTAAAGAAGAGGGTTTAGTCTATTTTATAGAATTGTTTTGTTTTACTATTTTGTATTTCAGTTCATTTTTAAGATTTTTTTTTAGAGATGAATGCGAGAAAAGAAAATACTTTTTTTTGTTTCCAATAATCTTTTATTCATCGATTCTTTTATTTTTTACTTTTACAGAAGGAAGATCTATTTTTTTATGGAATATGGCAAAAAATCTATTTTTGGCTTATTTTCCTTTATCGATAATATTTTTTTTTAGAAAAAAAATCATTAGCTGATGGAGCAAAAACCCCCAGCTGCTCGAAGTATTCAAAAAAAACGTTCTTAAAAACTTCAGGCTGCTGCGCGAATGTCTCTGACCCCCGCTGCTCGAAGTGTCCTTAAAAAAAACATCCTTAAAAACTACAAGTTGCTGTGCGAATGTCCCCGACTTCGCACCCACTCCAATAACGTGATGCAAATACTGTTATGCAGAAAGTGATTTCCAAAAATTATATGAAAACTTATACCTAACAGGTTTTAAAAACCTGTTAGGTATAAAATAAATATTTGACCTATTCCCAACTGAGATTAACTTCATAAAAACAAAGCAGTAAGTGTTTACATAGCACATTTATATTGCTAGAAATTAAACTGCTCTTGAAAATTGAAAAGAGAATCGCTTATAAAACCAACATAACTTAGTATTTGATAAAAAGTTCAAAAAGTTTTAAAAAAAATCATACTTTTGTAGTAAAAATCAACAGTGTATATTTTATGAAAACAAAATTACTTTTGATGTTTATGTTTTTGACGATTACCTTGCAAGCCCAAACCAATTTGGTGCCCAATGGAAACTTCGAAAACTGGACATCCTCCTCACAACCAGACAAATGGTTCAGATCTTTTAGCGGATTAGTATTCCAAAGTTCATCTGCTCAAAATGGAAGCTCTAGTACAAAAATGCAAATTACAAGCGGTACATTTAATTACATCAACAGTGAGCTTTTTCCGGTTGTAGCCGGTAAAACGTATCGCATTACGATGTATCACAAACTGGTTACAGGAACTTTCTCGGCCATTGACCTAAGTTTGTATCACCAACCAGGTACTTTTAAAACAGAAATTGCTAAAAAAACAACTGCGGTAACTTCCAGCACCGAATGGAGAAAATTAGAATTTGACTACACCCCAACCGTAAGCGAATCTATAGAAGTAGATATCTGGACAACTGGTACCTTGAACTCAGAAATTTTGATAGACAATATTTCTGTAGTTGATGCGGCTACTTTAGGGCCACTATACACTTCAATTCCTGACCTTAATTTTGAGAAAAAATTAATTGAATTAGGGTATGATTCTGGTGCTCCTGATGGTAAGGTGTTGACTTCGAATATAAAAGCTGTTACATCACTCACTCTTGACGCAAAAACCATTGCTGATTTAACTGGAATAGAGGATTTTGTGGCTCTAAAAACATTAATTTGCTCAGGTAATAGTGGTTCGCCCAATGGTGGGAATGGGTTATTGACAAAAATTGATGTCTCCAATAACAGTGTCTTAACTAGTTTGAATATTAGTTATAATAAAATAAAAAGTATAGATATCTCTAAGAACTTGATGCTAAATTATTTAGGTGTTTCTGCGAATGGGATGACTGGATTGGATGTTTCTAACAATCTAGCTTTAACTAATCTTGATTGTTCTACCAACCAATTAACAACCTTAGACATTTCTAAAAATGTGCCTTTATCATATCTTTATTGTTCTAGCAATCAATTAACAACGCTTGATGTTTCTAAAAATGTGGCTTTAACTACTCTTTATTTTTCTTTCAACCAATTAACCACATTAGATCTGTCTAAAAATGTCGCTTTAACAAGACTAGATTGTAGGAGGAACCAATTAACCACATTAGATCTTTCTAAAAATGTGGCTTTATCAAATTTTGATTGTTCATATAATAAATTAATCAGTTTGAATCTTAAAAATGGAAAAAACACTTTAATTACTACAAATAATATAGACCTTACTCAAAACCAAAATCTAAGCTGTATTTTGGTGGATGATACTAACTATGCCAATACCAATTGGGCGAATAAAAAAGATTCTTTTGCTTTTTTCTCACCGTATGATTGTAGCTTGATTACACAAATACCTGATACTAAATTTGAAGACAAACTTATTGCCTTGGGCATTGACACTGATGGGAAAAATGGTGTAGTCTTAAGTTCAAGTATTGCAACTATAAATACATTAGATGTGAGTAATAATGGCATCACAGATTTAAAAGGCATCGAAAGTTTTAAAGCCTTGACTACTTTAAATTGTTCGGGAAATCAATTGAAAAAATTAGATCTTTCTAAAAACACTGCAATAGCTACTTTAAATTGTTCTAGTAGCTCTACTTTAACTTGTATACAAGTAGCTGATATTGCTGCTGCTGAAAAATGGAACACTACCAAAGATGCTACAGCAAGTTTTAGTTTAGATTGTACTATTTACACGTTAATTCCAGATGCTAAATTTGAAGATAAACTGATTGCACTAGGGATTGATAAAGATGGTAAAAACGGTAAAGTGGCTACCCAAAGTATAGCGGGCATAACCTCACTTGATGTTTCTTCTAGTTCGATAACAGACTTGAACGGAATACAAGATTTTGTATCGTTAAAAAACTTGAATTGTAACAGTAATGGTTTAACCAGCTTAGATATAACCAAAAATGTGGCTTTATCATTTCTTAATTGTTCTAGCAATCAATTAACCACAATAGACCTTTCTAAAAATGTGGAGCTAACTAGACTAGACAGTTATGTCAACAAATTAACTACACTAGATCTATCTAAAAATTTGGCTTTAAGAGAGCTTTATTGTTATTATAATCAATTAACCACGCTAGATCTTGCTAAAAATTTGGCTTTATTAAGTCTTCAATGTCAAAATAACAAATTAACCACACTGGATCTTTCTAAAAATGTAGCTTTATTCGGACTTAATGTAACAAGTAACCAATTAACCAGTTTGAATCTCAAAAATGGTAAAAATACTTTACTAGCTAACATAAATATAAATCTTACTAGTAACCCAAATCTAAACTGTATTGTGGTAGACGATGTTGCCTACGCCAACACCAATTGGGCGGATAAAAAAGATTCTTTTGCTTTTTTCTCACCGTATGATTGTAGCTTAATAACACAAATACCAGATGCTAAATTTGAAGACAAACTCATTGCGTTAGGAATTGACACTGATGGGAAAAATGGTGTAATCTTAAACTCAAGTATTGCAACTATAACTATGTTGGATGTTAGTAATAGTGGCATTATAGATTTAAAAGGTATCGAAGGGTTTAAAGCCTTGACTACTTTAAATTGTTCTGGAAATCAATTGAAAAAATTAGATCTATCTAAAAACACTACAATAGCTACTCTAAATTGTTCTAATAATTCAAGTTTAACTTGTATTCAAGTAGGTGATATTGCTACAGCTGCTAGTTGGACGACTACCAAAGATGCCATAGCTAGTTTTAGTATTGATTGTACCATTTATACGTTAATTCCTGACGCAAAATTCGAAGACAAATTAATTGCTCTTAGTATTGATAGAGACGGTAAAAACGGAAAAGTAGCCACAGAAAGTATAGCTACTGTAACCTCAATTAATCTTGATTCTAGTTCAATTTCAAATCTAACAGGAATACAGGATTTTGTTGCTTTAACTTCTTTAAGCTTAAGAAACAATCAATTAACTACTTTAGATGTTTCTAAAAATGTGTCTTTAGCTTCATTATTTTGTGACTCTAATCGATTAACCATACTTGATATTTCTAAAAATGTATCTTTAACTACTTTTTCTTGTTACAATAATCAATTAACAACACTTGACTTATCTAAAAATCTGGCCTTAAATTATTTAGACTGTTCTCGAAATCAACTGACCACACTTGATGTTTCAAAAAATATAGCTCTATCTCATTTTGAATGTACTAATAATCTATTAACCACACTTGATGTTTCTAAGAATATAGTTCTAGGTTATTTTTTATGTAACAATAATCAATTAACCAATTTAGATGTTTCTAATAATGTCAAGTTATATCAAGTTTGGTGTCAAGAAAATAAAATAAAAACATTAGATTTTTCTAAAAACCCATTATTAACACAAGTTATTTGTAGCAACAATAACTTAGTAAGTTTAAATATAAAAAACGGAAAAAACACATCTATCCCAATTACTAATAGTAATAATGGAGGCGTTCGCTTCTTTAATAACCCTGATTTAAAATGCATTTTAGTAGATGATGAGACGTATGCTAATGCTAATTGGTCTACCAAAAAAGATGCTACTGCCTCTTTTAATGGAACTGATTGTACGCCTTACACTTTGATTCCAGACGGACGTTTTGAGGATCGATTAATAGTACTAGGCATCGATACCGATGGTAAAAACGGAAAAGTAAAAACTGCAAGTATAGCATTGCTAACTGATCTTAGTATAATCAATGCAGGGATTAAAGACTTAACGGGAATTCAAGATTTTAAAGCACTAAAAACTCTGATTTGTAACGCTAATGAACTTACCACTATTGATCTTAGTAAAAATATCGCTTTAACAGAGTTATATTGCAACAATAATTTAATTACCACGCTAGATGTTTCTACAAACATAAACCTTTCTTATTTGGCTTGTTTTGTCAATCAGATAGCAGCTTTAGATGTCAGCAAGAATGTACTGCTCAAAACACTAAGCTGTAGAAATAATAAAATTGCTAGTTTAGACCTTTCTAAGAATGTACTTTTAGAAACACTTATTTGCAAAGACAATGTATTGACTACCTTGAACTTAAAAAATGGTAAAAATACATTATTGTCTATACTAGATACTAGAAACAATAGTGCCCTTTCTTGTATTTTAGTGGATAATGTAGAATATGCTGTTGCTAATTTTACACAAAAAGATGTCACATCTGACTATTCATTAAACTGTACTGCTACTGTGGTTTACACCACGATCCCTGATGTTAAATTTGAAGAAAAATTAATTGCTCTAGGAATTGATAATGACGGGAAAAACGGAAAGGTCAAAACAACCAGTATCGAATACTTAAAATCAATTAATTTACAGTTTTCGGAAATTAAAGATTTAACAGGAATAGAAGATTTTAAAAATTTAGAAGTACTTGACTGTGCAATTAATAGTTTGACACAATTGAATGTGACTAAGAATTTAAAACTTACTGAACTTTATTGTCATTTTAATACGATAACATCATTAGACGTTAGTAAAAATGTACTACTAACAATTGTACAGGCTAATAAAAATAGCTTACAAAAATTTGATGTGTCTACCAATAAAGTATTGAAAGAATTAAATTTAAGAGATAATCAATTGACTACCCTGAATTTAAAAAATGGATACAATGCAAATGCTTCTTATTATATATCCAGAGGAAATCCTAATTTAACTTGTATTCAAGTAGATAGTAAAACGTATGCTGATGCCAACTGGTCATCGAGTAAGGACACAGCTGCATCGTATTCTGAATCATGTACCAATTTATCTACTTCAGAAATTGTATTTGAAAAATTAAGTATGTATCCTAACCCTACAAGTGGTGCATTATTCTTTGATAATGTTGCAATTGATAAAATAAGAGTTTATAATGCCTTAGGAAAACTGATGAATGTGCCATTTACAAGTACGGGCAATAGTTCTACAGCAAATTTAGAACAGTTACCTACTGGTATTTATTATATTTACCTTACTAGTAATGATGCTACAACAGTAAAAAAAGTAATGGTTAAATAATTTATTTACTATTTGTACTCGTTTTTACAAAAACGCTATTTCTTAACTGAAATGGCGTTTTTGTTTTTTAAAACCCACGTTCAATTACAACTCAGACCTAACAGGTTTTAAAAACCTGTTAAATTTGTGAGCTATTCCCAACTGAGATTAAGCGCAGTCAAACAAAGCAGAACGTGTTTACATTGCATATTTATAAAGCTAGAAATAAACTGCTCTTGAAAATTGAAAAGAGAATCGCGAATAAATCCACCATAACTTAGTATTTGATAAAAAGTCCCGATTGCGAGGATATGTCTCTACTTACTATAGCGAGGAATTGCATTCCGTGCCCACAAAGTTGTACAAACAAAACAAGTCGATGAGTTATATTCTTCAAAAAGTTATAAATTTTCTTGAAAGAAAGAAGATTCATTTTTTGAAGCTTTTAAGTTATTTTAAATGAAGTATTTAAATTTGTTTTTTGTTTCCTATTCTAGTGTGCACCAATTACAAAATCCTGAGTTGAATAAGGACTTAGACCTAACAGGTTTTAAAAACCTATTAGGTCTAAACAAAACGCGGTGTTTGCAAAACGAATAATTCAAAAAGCAGTACACAAAACGTTGTTCCTGTTTTTTATTGTGCTGAAAACAAAACGTTCTCACCTAGCCCAGATGGCAGTGAAAATCCTCTTGTGCCAGGGTTTGGCATAAGAGATTGTAACGGACAGCGGGACAACTCGTGTGCTAGAGTTTTAAATATTACATCTTTCTAATTCTCTTTTTAATCCCCTTTTAAATCTTCAAGTGATTATAAATTTTAATAATTTTGAGATTGCTTTTGAGCTATTTTATATGTTAATTTGTAATAATTTAAACCAATATAACCATTATGAACAACCATTACACAACTGAATTATTTAAGTTCGAAAAAGTAAATAGAATTTTTTTCTTATTCCTTACAATAATCGCCCTAACTACATCATCGTGCAGCAAAGACGACGCTCCAGAATTACCAACATTACCAGTTGCAACTGTCGGTTCAGTTTCAGGAACTGTTAAAGAAGATAGTAATAATCTTACCGGAGCAACCGTAATCTTAAAACAAACAGGGCAACAAGATAAAAGTGTTACTGTAGGAACAAATGGTGTTTTTAGTTTTAGCAATTTACCTGTAGGAAATGTTAGCCTAATGGTTTCTTTTCCTTTGTACATTTCTCAAACTATAGAGGCTAGTGTAACGGCAGGTAAAACGACTAATGTAGCTGTGGCTATGGGAGGAGATTTGACAGTAAAAACACTGATCCCAGATGCTAAATTTGAAGAAAAATTAATCAAGCTAGGCCACGATGTAGCTCCAATTGATGGAAGTGTGCCTACATATAAAATTAATAAGATAAAAACATTGGTTTTAAATGATTCAGGAGTAGCAGATTTAACGGGACTTCAGGATTTTACCGCCTTAGAAAATTTTTATTGTTCTAATATTTATGCTGCTTCTGTGGTTAAGATTACATCAATAGATATTTCTAATAATACTGCATTAAAATTACTTGATGTTTCGTTCAATAAAATAGCATCATTAGATATTTCAAAGAATACAGCATTGGTTTCATTAAAATTAAGTTCTAATTTGGTAACTAGTTTAGATGTTTCAAAGCACACGGCATTGACTTTATTGTTTATCGACAGAAATCCTCTTACATCTGTAGACGTAACTAAAAATATTTTATTAAAAGAGCTAGCAGTTAGTAGTAGTGTAAATACTTTAGATGTTTCTAAAAATACTGCATTAGTAAATCTATATGCTAATGATTGTAAATTTACAAACTTGGATATTTCTAGCAACAGTACTTTAGAAGTATTATGGGTTGGTAGTAACCAATTAAGCACTTTAGACATTTCTAAAAATCCAGCCTTGAGAATTTTACTTTCTAATTATAATCTATTGACAGGATTAGATATAACAAATAATCCCGCATTGATTGACATTAATGCTGAATATAATAAAATAACCACTCTTAATACCAGCAAAAATACTCAACTAGTAAAACTATCTTGTGGAGATAATAACCTCACTAGTTTAAATTTGAGCAATAATTTAAAACTAACTTATTTAAAATGTAGTAATAATAAACTTACGGATTTGGATCTTTCAAAGAATACGCTTATTGCAACTGGAAGTCTTAATTATTTACTTTGCGCTAATAATTTATTGACGAAATTAAATTTAAAAAACGGTAACAATGTAAATTTTATAGGAGGAAATTTTAGGTCTAATGCAGCCTACTCTTAAAATAGCGGTAGATGATGTAAATTACTCCAATACCAATTGGAAAGTTTATAAAGATGACAATGCTACTTATGTAAGTTCTTTTTGATAAACTATCATCTGATCAATGACTAGTTACCACTCAAGTTTTGTAGGGTATAAGTATGAAATGAAAGCCATTTTTCTAGATTTATTTTGTTTAAAAATGTTAATTTATAATTTGAATAGAAACCACAAGAAAGGATTTGTGCTGTAGCGAGGAGAGTAGGCACTAGTTGCAAACGAGTACCAGTGGAGCTTAAATAATTCATAAACATTATTGCTGGTTTTTAAAAAAACGCTATTTCTTAATTGAATTAGCGTTTTTTATTTACAATATACTAGAATTTTATTAGGACTTAGACCTAACAGGTTTTAAAAACCTGTTAGGTCTAAACAAACCGTAGCGCTTGTAAAACGAATAATTCAACTAGCAGTATTACAAAACGTAGTTCCTATTTTTTTTGTTATGAAAACAAAACGTTCTCACCTAGCCCAGATGGTAGTGAAAATCCTCTTGTGACGGGGTTCGGCATAAGAGATTGAAAAGTACAGCGGGACAACTCGGGTGCTATGCAAAAAATGTGCTGCTCCTAAAAAAACACCTGCATGATTTCTATGGACATACTTCTGCAATAACCTTTAAAAAAATTAACGCTGTTTTTAAGGTGCTGTTTTAACAAAAAACCCTCGATTGTCGCATTTATATTGCTTCGAATAATTTGCCTGGTAATGGCCTTATAACGCCTTTTAACTCCATATTTAGAAGCATTCCTGAGATTTTGTAAATAGGGAAATCACAGCGCAAAGCAATAATATCCATCAGTTCTTTTCCGGTTTTAAGGAGGTAATCGTAGACTTTTTGCTCGTCATCGTCAAGGCTTACAAAGAGTTGTTTCTGTACGGGTTTAGATTCCTTTTGAATATCCCAATTCAATATATATATCAAATCAGCGGCACCAGTCAATACATTTGCTTTTTGGGTTTTTATCAGGTTGTTGCAACCTTGACTGTACTTATCGGTAACACGGCCTGGAACTGCAAATACATCACGGTTGTAATCATTTGCCATATTTGCCGTGATTAAGGAACCGCCTCTATCGGCTGATTCGATTACGATGGTCGCTTCGGACATTCCTGCAACAATTCTGTTTCTTCTAACGAAATTTTCTTTATCTGGATTGGATGAACTCCAAAACTCGGTCATAAAACCACCGTTCTGCTCCACTTTCGCTACATATTTTTTATGGGTTTTCGGGTAAATTTGGTTTAAACCATGCGCCACCACTCCTATCGTCTGTAAATTATGTTCCATTGCCAGTTGGTGCGCAACAATATCAACACCATAAGCAAAACCACTCACGATTATAGGATCAAGCGGTGCTAAATCTTCGATCAGTTTTCGGCAAAATTCCGTTCCATACGAGGTAATTTGCCGCGTTCCTACAATGCTAATGATTCGTCTGTTTTTTAAATTGATATTTCCGGAGGTGAATAATAAAAGTGGACCGTCAATACACTGTTTCAAACGTTCCGGATAATCCTCGTCCTGAAAATAAGCTGCATTGATTTCATTCGATTTTATAAATTCCAGTTCTTGAGTTGCTTTTTCGAAAACGGATTTATCTCTTAAATTTTTCAGCAACACACTACCAATTCCGTCAATAGCCGCTAGCGCTGAAGTCTTTGTAGTAAAGATCGCTTCGGCCGAACCACAATGCGTGAGCAGTTTTTTGGCCATAATATCGCCCACGCCTTCTATTCTTTGCAATGCTAATAAATAAAATAAATCCTGTTCCTTCATGCTAATTATTTGAACGTGAAATGTATAAATTTTTATGCGGATTGTTAATAAAAATTGTGAATAAAATTTTGATAACTATTTTGGTTGTATAACTTTGTAAGTATGAAAATCGAACTTTATATCGCACAGCTTTTGTACCGTTATCAATGTGTTACCGTGCCAGGTTTCGGAGCTTTTTTGACCGAAATCAAATCGGCAGCACTTAATGAGAGTACGCATTCGTTTTCTCCTCCTACAAAAAGAATTGCCTTTAATGCGAATCTAAAAAACAATGACGGTTTATTAGCCAATCAAATTGCTTTAGCTGAAAAGACATCTTATGAATATGCTGTTAGTAAAATTCAATACGAAGTTTTTAATTGGAAAAAAACATTCGAAGAAAACCAGAATGTTACGATAAAAAATGTCGGTGAACTTCGTTTAAACGCTGATAAAAATATTGTTTTTACTCCGTACGATCAAACCAATTATTTGACCAGTTCTTTTGGGTTGGCACCTTTTGTCTCTCCACTTGTAAAAAGAAAAATTTTCGAAAAAGAGATAGAGGTAATTGAAGAAAAAGCAACAATTACTTTAATTCCTGAAGAAACCAGAACTACAAATTCTTACTTAAAATACGCTGCAATTTTTGTATTAGGATTAGGACTTGCAGGAAGTGTTGGTTATCCAATGTATCAAAACCAAATCGCCTCAGAAACGTTGCTGGTTGAAACTGCAGTTCAAAAACAAGTTCAAAATAAAATTCAGCAAGCTACTTTCTTTATCGAAAGCCCAGTTCCTGCAGTGACACTGGCAGTAAAATCGACTACGGAAGCAAAAATGCCCTATCACATTATGGCTGGAGTTTACAGAGAAGAAAAAAATGCTGATAAAACCTTGCGAATTTTAAATCGTTTAGGATATGATGCCAAACGAATCGCGCCGAACAAAAACGGTTATTATCCGGTTTTATATGGTAGTTATGCCACATTTGCTGAAGCCGAAAAAGCAAAAAAAGAAATCAATATAAAGCACAATCCAGAGGCTTGGATACTGATTGAATCACTATAATAACGAAACCCTATTCTTACCGAATAGGGTTTTTTAGTTGTGAGACTTTCTTGTTGTTAATTCAAACTCGCTTTGTACATTCTGGCTTCTTCCCAAGAGAATTTTTGACCGTGTTTTTCCATTAAAGCATTGAGTGATTCTTCGCGGTACCCCTCAAAAGCGGCGGCTAAATCCTGCACTTTATCTGCTGGTAAAACCTCTGAAATGGCTACTGCTTTAGTTTGTATCAACTTTACAAAATGCGAATAAATGGTTTGTTTGGTCAATACTCTAATGGTCGCAATCTCATCAATGGATTTCTTTTCGACCCACAATTCGTAGGTTTCTTGCACCGTTGATTTTTTTGGCAATACAGTTTTTGATTTTTTTGAAGTGTAGCGTTCCACGTCTTTCTCATCATCTATCAAAGTAATGTTGAGTTCTTTGAATTGATTTTGAATCGCTTCCGTTTTGCGGATGATGTAATTTTTTATTTCTGAGGAGGTCAATTTTTCTTTCGAAATGGTTTCGCCCGCAACAACGGTTTCTATTAATAATTTTGCCTTCATCAGGCGCAGAACGGCTTTGGTTTGTACCTCTTCTAAAACTATCAATTCTTCATAAAACATCTTTGCCTTTTTGATGCGTTTTACTTCCTCGATTTTCCAAAGGATTTCAAATACTAAGTCATCCATAGGTTTCAAAAAATAACTAAAAGCGGCTTGAATGCGTTCCGAGACATGATTTAAATCTACAGTTTCGGGAGCAAAAAGCTTGTTTAATTGCGATATGAATTTCTTGGATGGATTCAAAAGCTGTTCGATGACTTCGTTTTGCTTTTTGGCCCACAACGCATGTTTTGATTTTCCTGAAACTTCCGAGTTTTCATTATAACTAAATCGGTGGTTACGCCATTCCTGTGCCAATTCACTCCAATCGAACGTATTGATCAGATAGTTATGGATAAAATTCTTGGTTTCAAAATGCAAAGCATTAGCTAAAAACGAATCCGAAGCTTTGTTCAACGAATAATCCATCACATCCTGATCGTTTGAAATGCCGTTCATGCGCAACGGAGAAAGCAAAATAAGCCCTTCTAATGAGCGCAAACGCGATAACGCCACGTATGCCTGTCCTGGTAGGAAAACTTGCGATACATCGAGCGCAGCTTTATCAAATGTCAATCCTTGGCTTTTATGAACCGTTATGGCCCACGCTAATTTGATGGGATAATGCACAAAAGTTCCCAAAACCTCTTCTTCAATTTCCTTGGTGGCTGGATCTACTTTGTAACGAATGTTTTGCCATTCGTATTTTTCGACTTCTATAGTTTTGTTTTCTTCGGGAAAATGAACCAAAATCTCATGACTTCCCAAGGATTTGATAACGCCCATTTTTCCGTTGAAATAATGTTTATCAAAGGACAAATCGTTTTTCACAAACATAATTTGGGCACCTACTTTCAATTTCAGTTCTTGTTCCACGGGAAAAATCTTATCGGGAAAATCGCCTGTAATAACTGGTTGATACGTAACTAATTTTCCTTCTAGATCTTCTAAAGCTTGCGCATTCATCGAATCAGCTTTGTTGTTGTGCGTAGTTAATGTAATGTATCCTTTGTTGGCTTTTAAATCAAAGTCGGGTTTTACATATTGGTTTAAAGTTTGAATGTCTTGCTGAGAAATCTGGTTGTTGCGCAGATTATTCAAAACCGAAATAAACGTATCGTCAGTTTGACGGAAAATCTTGGATAATTCAATATAAAGTGGCGGGTTTTGTTGCACCACGTGCGAATGGAAAAAGAATTTTCCTTTGTAATAACTTTTCAGCGTACGCCATTCTTCGTCCCGAATTACCGGTGGCAACTGCAATAAATCTCCAATATACAACACTTGAACACCACCAAAAGCAGTGCTTTTTTTACGAACGGTTTGCATCATATAATCCATAGCATCTAGTAAATCTGCACGAAGCATACTCACTTCATCAATAATCAATAATTCCATATTGCGAATGACCGATTTCTTCAACCCGCTCATTTTAAAATGTCTGCGTAGAGTCGCTTTTGTTTCAAACTTAGTACTTTCTGAAAATTGAGGCGATGAATTATCTGGAATAAATCCTCCAAACGGCAATTGAAACATGGAGTGAATCGTAACTCCGCCAGCATTTAAAGCCGCAATTCCTGTTGGCGCCACAACAACCGTATTCTTGTGCGTGGTTTGAATAATTTCCCGTAAAAGTGTCGTTTTTCCCGTTCCTGCTTTCCCGGTAAGGAAAACGGATCGATGGGTTTGATTGATGAATTGTAAGGTATAAGCGGCGGCTTCTGAAATAGTTTGCATTTGGCGTGTATATATAAAGCTAAAGTATTGAATTTTAGGAATACTTTTTATAGTTGAAGAAACTATTTGTCTGATGAATTGTTTTTTTTAGCCGTTATAGTAGCGGAAATCCTCGAGACTTAGAAAGTGATTTTTTTATAGCCAGAAAAGAGCGACCAACGGAAGCTTCTTTGAAGGGTAAGAAAAAACACTTTATAAACGAGAGATTACTTCATTGTACATTTATTTTATTGGCGTTAAGTGAACTACGTTTACAGCGGATAGCGGGACACGAGCGAAGCGAACTGACGAAGTAACTAGCTTCAAAAAAAATGCCTTCAATCTAAGGATAGACGAAGGCAATTTTTTGAATTAATATAAAAAAATTATTTTTTAGCTTCTGCTTTTTCTTCTGTTTTAGCAGGTGCTTTGTATTTGTCATTCAAGGCTTTAATGATTTCTTTTGTGATATCAAATTTGTCTTCAGCATATAGAATTGAAGCCGCGTCACCTGTACCGTAGATGTACGCATATCCTTTTTCTTTACCGTATGCTTTGATGAATTTTTTGACTCCTGAAACTAGTGAATCCATTTCTTTTCCGCTTTCTACTTGCAATTCCTGAGATAACGCTTGTTGTGCGTACCCTAATTGTTGCTCTCTTTTTTGTAATTCAGCCCCTTTTTGCTGTGCCCAAGCTTGACCGTTTGCTTGTGCTTGTGCTTGAAAGTTGGCAGCTTCTTGTTTGAAACGATTAATTTCAGCTTCTAGCTGTTTACCTTTCTCTTCAGATTTTGCTTTGTATTTTGCTTCAAGATCTTTTGCCTCTGTATATTCTTTCATCAATTCTGAAGTGTCTACGTAAGCGGTTTTTACTTCTTTGACTGCTTCGACAGGTTTGTTACAAGCAACAATCGAAATTGATAATGCAAGTAACACTAATGCTTTTTTACTTTTATTTTTAAAATTGCTTTTTTGGTATTCGTAGATCATTGATTTCATTTTATTGAATTTCTAGTTTTGAGTAATATGGACAAAAATATAAAAAAATAGATAGGATTGACATAAAGTTTTAAAAATGCTACTTTTTTTATGATATAGGATTTTATTATTGCGATTGGTTTTGATATAATTTACAACTATTAAAATCGGCTTTCATATCTTAATTTAAATGAACCTTCTTTAAAATACCGATTACTGATGTGGATTGATTAAAAATCGGTGTTTAAATGCGTTTAAAATGATTTTTAGTTGTTTTTGAGGATGTAAATGTGTGATGAATACTCAAAATTTTGCTTTGCTTTAAAATTTGAACGCAATCCCACAAAAAAAGCTTTGACATAATTCATTTTACCAGTTTTGTATTTTTCCGAAAGTAAGCTCACATAAAAAGAGTCAAACTTCATAGGAAGTACTTTTACCAATTTCATATCTTCTTTTTCGAAAAGCATTTTTATAGCTGTTTTAGAGAAATGCCAAAAATGAATAGGTACATCATAAGCGGCCCAAAACTTTCCGTAATATTTTGCATCGAAGGATTTGAAATTTGGAACCGCAATAATTAAAGTTCCGTTTGGTTTTAATAATCGTTTCAATTCTTTGATTTGGTTTTCCAAATTTGGAACGTGTTCCAAAACATGCCACATCGAAATCACATCAAAAGAATGAATCTCTAACTCTCTGGTTTCTTCAACAAATGAAACACCTTTATTTTTTGCAATAGCTTTTGCTTTTTCACTAGGCTCTACTCCTATCGTATGCCAACCGTTTTCTTTGGCAACGGACAAAAAATCTCCTGTTCCGGCACCAATGTCTAAAATGCTTCCTTTATTCGGTTGCAATGAATTGATTAAATTCAATTTATTTTTAAGCGCAATGTTTTTTACAAAATGATATGCTTTTTCAAATAAAGACCTTTTGCTATCTGTGTGCGATATATAATCAACGCTTTCGTAATACTTTCCTAAATTTTCGAAACTAGGTTGCGGAGTCGTAATCAGCATATCCAATTTATCATCATGATATAAATCGAAAATTTCCTGAGAAACAGAATAATCTTTAACGGTTAAAAAAGGCTGTTGGTTTGAAATGTCCATTAATTAATAGTGCTTTTATATTTTAATTTTAAACTAAACCCTGAAAACACCAACGGATGCTTTCAGGGCTAAATTATTTATTTGTGTGATTCTTCAATTATAGCAAGCCTTCACAACGTAGTTTCACGTGGAACAAATTGATTTAAGAATAAAGATTAACGATTTCAGGTTTTACATAAATCAGCAATCCAAAATCGTTAATCAAAAATCTACAATGCCTAACGTCCCATGTAAATCAACAAAACAGAAACATCACTTGGTGATACACCACTGATTCTTGATGCTTGAGAAATGGTCACTGGACGAATCTTGCTTAATTTTTGTTTTGCTTCTATAGACATCGATTTGATTTTTTCATAATCAAAATTCTCTGGTATTTTTACATCTTCTAATCGAAGCAGTTTATCCGCATTATTTCTTTCTTTTTCTATATAACCAGAATACTTGACTTGGATTTCGGCTTGTTCCAAAATTTCTTGGTCCAAATCATTTTCTGCCACATACGCTGCAACCTTGTCGAATTTCATGATGTCTTCCAAATCAATTTGCGGACGAGAGAAAACTTTGAACATTTTATCCCCTTGCGTAATCAGCGCCGTATCTTTTGATTCTAAAATAGGATTTGCTTCTGCAACCGAAACACTCGTTTCTTTGAAGAAAGCCACCATTTTTTCAGATTCATTTAATTTGTGTTCCATTCTACGCAAACGCGCTTCTGAAGCCAAACCTATTATATGCGACATTGGCGTCAATCTGAAATCGGCATTATCCTGACGTAATAAAGTTCTGTATTCTGCACGAGAAGTAAACATTCTATACGGCTCCTCTGTACCTTTTGTGATTAAATCATCAATTAAAACTCCGATGTATGCTTCGTCTCTTTTTAATATTAACGGCGCTTTTTCACGCACTTTTAGATGCGCATTTATTCCAGCCATCAATCCTTGGGAAGCTGCTTCTTCATAACCGGTGGTTCCGTTTATTTGTCCTGCGAAATACAATCCTTCAATAAGCTTTGTTTCCAAAGTATGTTTCAATTGTGTTGGCGGAAAATAATCATATTCGATTGCATAACCTGGACGAAAGAATTTAACTTTCTCAAATCCTGCAACAGAACTTAAGGCTTTAAATTGAATATCTTCCGGGAGCGAAGTTGAAAATCCATTTACATAAACCTCACACGTATTCCATCCTTCGGGCTCCACAAATAATTGATGTCTTTCCTTGTCAGCAAAACGATTAATTTTATCTTCAATAGACGGACAATATCTTGGACCAAGACTTTTTATTCTCCCGTTGAACATTGGCGAACGATCAAAACCTTCTCTCAAAATATCATGCACTTCAAGTGAAGTGTACGTCATGTGACACGATCTCTGATGAACCAAAGGCGAAGTCACATCTGAATAGGAAAACTTATCCGGCTTGGCATCTCCTTTTTCTTCGTTCATTTTCGAATAATCCAACGAACGACCATCCACTCTTGGAGGCGTTCCTGTTTTCATTCGACCTGATTCAAAACCTGCAGCAATTAAATCTTCTGTAACTCCATGCGACGCACTCTCGCCTGCTCTTCCTCCTCCAAATTGTTTTTCACCAATATGAATCAAACCATTCAAGAAAGTTCCATTGGTCAACACAACCGATTTAGATCGTATCTCCAATCCAAGAGAAGTACGGATTCCTTTTACTTTTCCGTTTTCAATAATCAAACCTTTGACCATTTCTTGATAGAAATCAAGATTTGGAGTTCCTTCCAACATCATTCTCCACTCTTCAGCAAAACGCATACGGTCACTTTGAACACGTGGCGACCACATCGCAGGACCCTTAGATTTGTTCAGCATCTTGAACTGGATTGCAGTTCTGTCCGAAACAATTCCCGAGTATCCACCCAATGCATCAATCTCACGCACAATTTGTCCTTTTGCAATTCCGCCCATCGCTGGGTTGCATGACATCTGGGCTATATTCTGTAAACTCATTGTCACCAATAAAGTTTTCGAACCCAGATTTGCGGCAGCAGCTGCAGCCTCAGAACCAGCATGTCCTGCGCCCACAACAATCACATCATATTCATTTAGAAACATCTTCTTATATAATTTAACCCTGATTCAGGATTGTAATTTAGAAATCTATGTATTTGTTCCACGTGAAACATTGACGAATAATTTTTCAGATCTGTACCGTGTGTTCCACGTGAAACACTTTAGATTTGAAAACCAAAAAAACACTAATGTTTCACGTGGAACAAAGCGATTTTTTCATCTTCTTTAGAACGCATTAAAAGCTCTTCTGATTCGCCTTTGTCTTTGTAGCCGCAGTAGTGTAAAATTCCATGAACTAAAACGCGCTTTAATTCTTCCTCAAAAGAAACATTGAAGTCAACAGCGTTGTCTTTAACTCTTTCGATAGAAACGAAAATATCTCCGTGCAATTCGTTACCCATAGAATAATCAAAACTGATGATATCCGTTAACGTATCGTGATCAAGATACTCTACATTAATTTTATGCAGATATTCATCGTCGCAAAAAACATAATTTATCTCTCCTTCTTTCTTGTTTTCCGAGGTAATAACTTTTCCTAACCAAGCGGCAACAACGTCTTCGTTGTCTAAATTAAAATCGGTTTCGTAATTAAAATTGATCATTTTTTATTAAAATATTCTTGAACCTTTTGATTAAAATTCGAGCGCAAAGGTAAGGATTGTCTATTTAATATTTCTATGCTATTCAAATAATCTAATAAAGCAGCTGGCAACGCATTAGATCGATTATTAAACTCCTTTTTATTGGTTTCAGATTGGCGTTTGTTTTCCTCTCCCTGTTGTTGAATGGCGGTGTTCAATTTTAATAATTCCTGTTTTACATTCAGCATCTTTTGAAGCGTTTCGTTCTTAAACCCTTTATTCAATAGTTGTTTTTCAATTTGCTTCATTTGATCCAAAGCGCTTTGTCCATTGCCACCTAATCCTTGTTTGTTCAATTCGTTTTGTAGTGCTTCACGTAATTGCTTTTGCTCCTTATATATTTCCAAAATAGCTTGCGCATCCCCTTCACCACCCTCACCTTCTTGTCCAGACTGACCTGCTTTGCCTTGTTTGCCGTTTTGTCCTTTTTGTCCCTCACCTGGCTTATCTCCTTTTTTCATTCCATCTTTCATTTTCTCACCAAGACCTTCTTGTTTTTTAATAATATCTGGCAATTGCATGCCCTGTCCTTGACCCGGTTTCGGTTTGCCAGAACCAGCACCTGACATTTGCATTTGCATATTATTAAGCATGTCGCTTAGAAAATCTGCTAACTTATTAGCTGCTGAGATAGTGTATTGTTGATGCGACAAACCTTTGGTAACTTGTGCATCGGTTAAACTGGACAACGATTTGTCGACGTTGTAAATTACATTGCCAATTTCTTTGGTAATATCCTCAGCGATTTTTGGATTACGCAACGACATCGCTAATAAACTATCATCAACATGCTTAAACTGTTGTTTTAAATCTTGCTGAATTTTAATATTTTTATTGAATGCAGGCGAACCAGATTTATGTTTTCTAAACTGATTCATAACATCTTCCTGAGATAAAGAAAAAGCCAATAAATTATCTAGTATTTGTCGCAACATCGCAACATCTTCCTCCAACTGCTCCATATCTCCTGCAGCCATACTTTCGGCCATTTTTTTCGACATCTCTTTCATCTTTTTAGATGCACTTTTTTGATTTGGCTTCGCTTTATCTTTTTTGTCTTTCTTCAATTCCTCCAAAGCTTTCTTTAAATCATCATCAATACTTTTTTCTTTAGTATCGTCTTTTGGTAAATCCAAAGGTGATTTTAATTCCTTATTTTCTTTATCCACCTCATTTAAATCTTCTTGAATTTTATCGAACTCCCTATTAATATCTTCTTGCTTTTCCAGTTTGTTTTCCTTTTCGTCATTGGATAATCGATCTTGCTTTTCAGAAAGCTTGTCCAATTTGTCCCGTAGTTGTTCGGCTTTCTTTTCTACATAAAACCTCTTGGTCAACTCCACCAACTGTTCTAAATTCTTAGTTTGATTTTTACTGTTTTGCTTAAATTTATCCAACTTAGTCAACAACTCTTCATTCTGAATTTTATCATTCAGTTCCTTCAATTCATCCAAAAGCTTTTGATTTTTCTCCAATTCTTTTTCCGCTTTGTCCATTCGCTTTTGAAGCTCCTCTTTTAAATCATCCTTTTTTTCCGTTTTAAATTGCTCCAAATTATCGTTCATTTTTTTTGTGAATTCCTTCATCATCTCATCTTGTTTCATTTGACGCTTGATAAAATCATTTACTTTCTGCTGATCTTTGAAGTCCAATACTTCTTTCTCTTTTCCCGATTTTTGCAACTTCTCCATTTCAGAAATTTGCTTGTCTTGGTTTTTCAAAGACTTCTCTAAACTATTGATATTGTCATTTTGTTGTTGCAAAATTTGATCTTCATTTTCTTCATCTGTAGCAACACGATTAGAGAAAACAGATGACTTCGTACTTTTGAAATTATGAATGGCATCATTATCAAAAACTTCAAAATAATAATCATAAGATACACCTTGCTCAACCGGGAGATTACTTGGGAACGAAAATATAAATTGGTCAAAAGCACTTTTCTCGACAGCAATTGTTCCACGTCTAGCAGTTTGCGGTTTCTCTCTTTCGTAATACACAACCTGAAGTTTAGACAAGCCATAATCATCCGAAATTTGACCTAAAACATAGTTCTTAGCCACCTTCAAACTGTCGGGTGCATTGTTCACATTTATCGTTGGAAACTGATCTTTTACAATAGTAAGCTGATAATTGAGTTTTTCATAGTTTTTTACTTTATCATTCGAAGTAAGAATTTGATAATCTGTATTTTGACTAATATTTTTTGATAAAATAAAAGTGTTTTCTGTTTTTGAAAAGGTAGCTTTTACAATTCCGTCTATCCAATCCACGCTTTGTGTCGCTAGCGTATTCATCTTCCAAGTAACACGCGTTCCTTCGGGAATAACAGCATTTCCTGTTCCTTTGATAACTTCTGATTTTTTATTCAAATACGCTGGAAAGTTCAACTGCATTTCGAAATTTGCAATAGAGGGAACGGTTATCACTTTAAGTTCATAATCAGGAGAAGAAATAGCATTTCCCTCCACGTGGAACAAAATATTTTCTGAGGGCTTTGCCATCTTAAATTGAAACTCTCCTGCTTTAGTAGATTCCATAAAATAACTTTCGTCATCAATAAAAATCATCGCACTCTCAGGAACTACTTTCCCTTCTGTTTTAATTCGAAGTATAAAATCCTTTCCTTGTTCGGTTTGTAAATTCGAATTAAGAACTACAAATTTAAATGGAGCCGGTGGCATAAAAGCTGAATTGAAATGCACTACTCTATTAAAACTTTGAGAAATCATGCTGCTGTTTCCTGAAAAATAAAAGAAAGCAAATAACACTATTGGAATCAAAGCCAAAGGAAAATATTTCCTGTTACCGTTATAATTTATGGCATTACCAAAAGGAATTGGTTGCAACGCATTGGCTTTTTGTTCAATCGAAGCGGATAATAATTCGGATTTAATTTGATGCTCATTAGGATTTGATAATTGTAAAAAATTAGTCAATTTATCACTCACTTCCGAAAAATGATTTCCTATAATTGCCGAAGCCTGATTGTAATCGATTCCTTTTTGAAGTTTGAATAATTTAAAAATGGGGAACAAAATAAATCGACACAACAAATAGACTTCTACACCAACGAAAATCCAAAATAAAATGGTTCTTCCCATTGGTTTGAGCCAAAGAAAATATTCGACAAAAAGCGTAAATAGAAAATACAACAAACCTAAACCGATAAAGAAAATAGTTCCCCGAATCAATTCGTTGGTATAAAACTTTCTGATGAAAGCTTCTAATTTTTGATAAATAAATTGCTGTTTTTCCAAAATTTATACTTTGATTTTTTATAACCACTAAAAGTAATAATTTAAATGAATAAAGAAATGTTAAAAATCACCAAACTCATTAATCTTACATTATCTCATTTTCAGATAATAACATCAGAAATCGAATTTGTATCTTCGCAAAAAATTTACAGCAATGTCTAAACAAGTTCGGGTGCGTTTTGCACCAAGTCCAACTGGACCTTTACATATTGGCGGCGTTCGTACCGCATTATTCAATTATTTATTTGCCAAAAAAAACAATGGCGTTTTCTTCCTAAGAATTGAAGATACGGATCAAAACCGATTTGTTCCAGGTGCCGAAGAATATATCATGGAAGCTCTAGAATGGTTAGGAATTGCGCCAGATGAAACTATTGGTAAAAATGAAAAATTTGCGCCTTACCGCCAAAGCGAAAGAAAAGATTTGTACCAACAATATGCTACTGAATTAATCAATTCCGGAAATGCGTATTATGCTTTTGATACAGCCGAAGCTTTGGATGAAGCAAGAAAATTAGAAGAAGAACAAGGAAAAACATTTATCTACAACCATACAAATAGAGAAAAACTGGATACTTCGTTAGTGATTTCTGCAACCGAAACTGCTAAAAGAATTGCTAATGGAGAACATTATGTCATCCGTTTTAAAACTCCGGTGAATGAAACCTTGCATATGCATGACATTATTCGTGGTGATGTAAAATTTGATACCAATCTTTTAGACGATAAAGTATTATTCAAAAGTGACGGAATGCCAACCTATCATTTGGCTAATATTGTGGATGATCATTTAATGGAAACGTCTCACGTAATTCGTGGTGAAGAATGGTTGCCATCCATGGCTTTGCACGTTTTATTGTACAGAGCATTTGGTTGGGAAGCACCAGAATTTGCTCATTTACCATTGATCATGAAACCTATTGGTAACGGAAAATTATCCAAACGTGACGGTGACAAGATGGGATTTCCAGTATTTCCATTAGATTGGACTGATGCTTCCAGCATGACAAAATCGTCAGGTTACAGAGAAAAAGGATTTTTCCCGGAAGCCGTAATAAACTTTTTAGCATTATTAGGTTGGAATGACGGTACAGAAAAAGAATTATTCTCACTGGAAGAATTAGTAGACTCTTTTGACTTAAATAGAGTTCACAAATCTGGAGCAAAATTTGATCCGGAAAAAAACAAATGGTTCAATCACCAGTATTTAATCAAACAAGACGATGCTATTTTAGCTAAAGCCTTCTCCCCTATTTTGGCTGAAAAAGGTTTTGATATTGAAGAGTCTAAGGTTACGAAAATTGTTTCCTTGATTAAAGAACGAGCACATTTTGTATCAGAATTTTGGGAAATGAGTGATTTCTTTTTTGTAGCTCCAACAAATTATGATGAAAAAGCCAGTAAAAACTGGAAAGCTGAGACTCCGGCATTAATGCAAGAATTAATTTCTGTTGTAGAGAAAATTACCGACTTCACCTCTATAAATATCGAAACCATTGTCAAAAACTGGATGACAAAAAACGAAATTGGAATGGGAAAAGTAATGCAACCGTTTCGTTTGAGTTTGGTTGGCGCGTTGAAAGGCCCTCACCTATTTGATATCGTTGAAGTCATTGGAAAAGAAGAAACAGTAAGCAGAATTCAGAAAGCAATAGCTACTTTGTAATTAAAAATGCCCCAAATAGTGCTGAACTTTTGGGGCATTTTCATTTATACGTGGGCTTTAATTATTACTAGTGATTAAAATAGGTAACTTTATAATATTCCTTATTATCAGATTCTATTAACCAAATACCTTTATCAGAAGTAAATGAGTTGATCGAAATTTTTTTCTTAGGATTACCCAAACCGGCTAGATAGCTTTGAACTTTTTGGTTATCTTTTAAAAAACTAAAAGTATTCATGTCAAATTTAAGATTTTTAAAATCTTTTAAATAATAGAAAGCAACCACTTCAGTCTGTACGTATTCGCCTACACCCATTTTATCAACTTCAAAAAGTATTTTATCATTCTTAATCATATATCCATTATTGGAACTAATTTTACTATAAAAATAATATGGATCTGACGCACTATTATGAATTGATAACAAAATGTTACCTTGAACAATATCAAAATCAAGGTTCAATTTAAGTTTAACAGCATTCCTTTTTATTTGTTCATCTATTAATTCTTCCGTTTTCTGCCAAATTTTATTACCCTTAGCATCAAATTTAACTATGTAAAAACCTTGAACATCATTGTTCACAAATTCACCATTTTTCTTACCATATAAACCATAAATATATAAGTTACTGGCACCAGGATCTAAATAATAATTATTAATTGATAATTGATCTGAAAAAACATCAACGGTTGAACTCCCAAAAGTCCGGTTTGATGACATAGAAAATCCATTAGCTGCAGAACCAATAGCTCCACCACCATTGTTAGAAAAAATTAACGGCTTATTGATATCAATATCGTAAGCTAGATTTTCAATGATATTACCATTATAATCATAAATTGCTCTATGAAGTATAAATGATTTAGTACTATTATTGATAAATTTAGTAGCTATTTCAAACGATTCTTTGTTATAATATAACTTATAATTAATATCTTTTAATTTGAAATAATCTTTTTTGTTTGCATTTAAAAACTTTGGCTTAACCAGTTTAATAATTTCTGTTTTTCCAGTTTTATAGGTAAATTTATGTAAAAAAATATCTTCTTTCTCTAATGATCCTACACTTTTATTTTTTTCATTACCGATACTTATGGAAAACTCTTTAGAAAATAAAAGCATTGGTTTTTTGGTGTCAATTGTCGCAATTAACTTATTTCCATCATACACTTTAGTGTCTGATATCCAACCAACCCCATTAAATTGTGTACCACTAAAAGAGTCATCAATAATTGAAGGGTTAAAGTCCAAAAATTTACCATCTTCAAATATTGTTTTTTTTGAGGAATTTTCAACAGAATACAATTCTGATTTATTAATTCCTCTAATAGACCCATAAGGCTTACCCTTATTAACCAATAATAAGTTTTGTTTTTTTAATAATTGAAATTCAATGGGTTTGTCATCTTTGACAAATTTTTCGTCAACAACTGTGGTTTGAGCAGTACCATAAATACTCGAAAGTAGTACAACGCATAAAAAAGATTTATTCATAAAAATAAATTAAAAGATTATAAAATAGTGATGAGTCAAAAATAGACATTTTCGTGTTTGCAAACAGAAATTAATGATATATTTCCTATAAACAATTTATTAAAAATTACAAAATAAAGTATACAGATAAAATAATACTGCATCATTCAAGATAAACATTGCTTAAAAAGGTTTTGAAATAGTAATACAAAAGATAAATATGATTTATTTTTTAGCTTTCCTTTACACAAAAAATAAAGAAAGATAAATACGATAAATTCTAAAGTTTAATTTGTAAATTTATAATTAAACTAAAACAAATTATCATGAACATTGCATTAATTATCTTACTAGTCTTTGGATTCTTTATTTTACTGTCTTCTTTTTTTACAGTGAAACAACAAACAGCTGTTGTTGTAGAGCGATTCGGAAAATTTTTAAGTATCAGACAATCGGGACTACATTTAAAAATTCCTTTGATCGATCGTATTGCGGGACGCGTGAATCTTAAAATCCAACAATTAGATGTTATCATTGAAACAAAAACCAAAGACAACGTTTTTGTAAAGCTTAAAGTTTCAGTCCAATTTATGGTTATCAAAGAGACCGTTTATGACGCTTTTTATAAACTGGAATATCCACACGATCAAATTACTTCTTATGTATTTGATGTTGTTCGTGCCGAAGTTCCAAAACTAAAACTGGATGATGTTTTTGAAAGAAAAGATGATATTGCCATTGCTGTAAAAAGAGAATTAAACGAAGCCATGACGACTTATGGATACACAATTATCAATACTTTGGTAACAGATATTGATCCTGATATTCAAGTGAAAAATGCCATGAATAGAATTAATGCTGCTGATAGAGAAAAAACAGTAGCTGAATTTGAAGCAGAAGCATCAAGAATTAGAATTGTGGCTAAAGCCGAAGCCGAAGCAGAAAGCAAGCGTTTACAAGGACAAGGTATTGCAAACCAAAGAAGGGAAATTGCCAAAGGTTTAGTAGAAAGTGTTGATGTTTTAAATAGAGTTGGAATCAATTCTCAAGAAGCTTCTGCATTGATTGTTGTAACCCAACATTATGATACGCTGCAAGCTATTGGTGCTGATACCAATTCAAATTTAATTTTATTACCTAATTCTCCACAAGCAGGAAGCGACATGCTTAACAATATGATTGCATCGTTTAGCGCTTCTAATCAAGTGGGTGAATTGATGAAAAAGAGAAGTGAAAAAGGAACTTCAAGAAGAGAAAAAAACATCGAACTACCTGAAAAACCAGAAGCTCAAGAAACACCGGAAACAGAAGAATAGAGTACTTGAATTCATAAAAAAAAGAGGCTTAATTGCCTCTTTTTCTTTTAGTAAACCAATTTTTTATAAACGATATTGCTTTATTTAATATAAAAGGAGCCGCAGTAGAAACAATTGCTCCATACGGAATAACAGAACTATACGTCCCTATTAAGTCACTTACAATATTTTGAGGCGTAATACTTTCCTTTGTTTTTTGAAAACCATAAGCCAATTTTTGATAACTGATTTCTTTTTCAATCTTTAAAATTTCGAGTTCCCTTTCTATTTGAGCATATGAAGAATATTTTTTGGTTTCCATAAATTAATCGTTAAAAAATATTTCTGAAAATTTCTCTAAAATGGGTCCTTCAACGATTTTATCTTTTATAGAAAATAAAATTCCTGTTACTACAAGATAAACTCCCCCAACAATTAAAAACCCCAAAGCGTAACTATCTAAAGCTATGCCTATAGCTAAAGCAGCAGCTACAGAACAAAATAATAAGACCATGCTGAAACACAATAAAATCAATGAAAATTTTATGATCATCGTTGTTGATTTCATTGCAACCTTAAAACCCCACAATTTATAATAAGCCGCAGTACTTTCTATATACGCTTTAGCTTGTTCTTGAATGTTTTCTGTATTTTCTTTTAATTCTTCAAAAGCCATAGATTTTATTTTAGGATTTGATACAATGAGTACATCAAAATTATTTTTGAAGTTTAGCGTTCTGCCTTTTCAGTTCTGCTAATTTTTCTTCTAAAAACGAAATTACATCTTCGGTCTTGTGACTCATATTTGAAACCAATTCTTCATAGGTTTCTTCCAGATCAATTTTTGCAGTAGAAAATTTGTCTTTAAATTCTTCTGAGGCATGATCCAGTTTATTTTTTAATTCATTCTTAACATCATCAAAACCATCTTTCATTTTTTCTCTGGTTTTTGATCCTTTATCGGGAGCAAATAAAATCCCGATTCCAGCTCCAATTACTGCTCCGGTCAAAAGAGCCAAAAATGTATTTCCTGTTGAATTCGACATGATTCTTAATTTTAAAAGTTTGTTTCATAAAGGTACCTGTTTATTAACAACTCCCTGTTAACAACTCGTTAAAGTGTAATTTCACAAGACAAAAAGCGAATACAAGCGAACTGTTTCACGTTTATTTTAATTCCATATAGATCGTTATTTATTTTAAAAAAAGGTCTTAAAATCGATTTATGAAAGTCATTTTTAATAATAAAAAAATATTAAAAACAATATTTTCATAATTAATTGCAATAATAACAAAAGCCCTCTAAAAAGAGAACTTTTGATTGATAAAATCTATTTAAAATAAAAGTCTTAAAATTTAAGGTCTTTTAATAATTGTAACACTTTTTCGTTTTTCTCGATTGATTTTAATTCTGAAAGCTGTGTTTCGAAAAGGCTATAATTATTCAAATCATTTTGCAAATTTTCAATCGCTAAAATTCTAACCGCTGCCATTTGACTTTTTAATGACATGGTGTATAATTTCGTCAAAGCTTCTTCTTCGATATCTTTTACTTTTACTTTATCTGAATGATGCAAAATCAAATTAGAAAATAACAGCGAGTTGTTATCATTTTTAATGCTTTTTACAATTGTCTGAATAATTAAACTGTAATTGTCAATACTTTTAATGTTGTCAACAATATTATTTAGAATCAAATTAGCATTGCTTTCACCCTTTTCTTTTACATATTTATTGATTTCTTTTTGAGTATTCATCAATACATTTTCTTCTTTTTTGCCTTTTTCTTCCCAGGCATCTTTCAATCCAACCGTTTTATTAAAGACAATCTTGCCTTCAACCGTGTCTTTATCTACATTGAAATAACCCAAACGTTGAAACTGGAATTTCTCTCCAGATTGCGCCGTTGCTAAACTTGGTTCTACAAATCCCTTCACAATTTGTAAAGAACTTGGATTCATAAATTCTAAGAAATTTTTCTCTTTATGACTGTCTGGAGCTTCATCAATAAACAAGCGATCGTACAAACGAACTTCAGCTTCTAATGCATGTTGTAAAGAAACCCAATGCAAGGTTCCAGCTACTTTCCGTTGACTGGCTTCGCTCCCACTTCCACTTCTACTGTCTTCATCATACGTTACATGAATCTCAGTAATAGTTCCAGCAGCATCTTTTATAACACTTTCTCCTTTAATGATAAACGCATTTTTAAGACGCACTTCTCTACCTAAACTCAATCGGAAAAACTTTGCGGGAGCATCTTCTAAAAAGTCTTCTCTTTCAATAAATAATTCTCTCGAAAAAGGTACTTTTCTAAATCCCGCGCTTTCATCTTCCTGATTATTTTCGGCTTCCAACCATTCTTCTTTATCTACTGGATAATTTGTGATGACTAATTTTATTGGATCTAAAACCGCCATAACTCTTGGAGCCGTTTTATTCAAATCTTCGCGCAAGCAAAATTCCAAAAGTGAAAAATCGATAATATTTTCTCTTTTGGCAACACCAATAATATCACAAAATTTTCGAATAGAATTGGCTGTATACCCTCTCCTACGCAATCCTGAAATTGTTGGCATTCTAGGATCATCCCAACCATTTACTATATTTTCTTGTACCAATTGCAACAGTTTTCGCTTGCTCATTACAGTGTAATTCAAGTTCAAACGGGCAAATTCATATTGATGTGGTTTTACTTTTGAGTCATCATAAATTTGGTCCAAAAACCAGTTGTATAATTCTCTGTGCATTACAAATTCTAATGTACAAATAGAATGTGAAATTTGCTCTATATAATCACTTTCTCCATGTGCAAAATCATACATAGGATAGATTTTCCAATCGTTTCCAGTTCTGTGGTGATGACGGTGTAATACACGATACATCAATGGATCACGCATCAACATATTAGTCGAAGTCATATTAATTTTAGCACGCAAAACATGGCTTCCTTCTTCAAAATCTCCATTTTTCATTCCTTCGAACAAAGCAAGATTTTCTTCAATAGAACGGTTTCTGTAAGGACCATCAACTCCAGGTTGTGTAGGCGTACCTTTCTGCGCAGCCATATCTTCTGAAGATTGACTGTCAATATACGCTTTCCCATTTTTAATCATTTTTACAGCCCAATCGTACAATTGTTGGAAGTAATCAGATGCATAGCGTTCTTCAGCCCAATTGAAACCCAACCACTGCAAATCTTCTTTGATGGCATCTACGTATTCCTGCTCTTCTTTGGCTGGATTTGTATCGTCAAAACGCAAGTTTACTGGCGCATTGTACTTTAAACCCAATCCAAAATTCAAGCAAATCGATTTGGCATGACCTATGTGTAAATATCCATTAGGTTCTGGTGGAAAACGAAAACGTAATTTATCTTGGGGAAAACCGTTGGATACACTGTCTTCAATGATTTGTTCTATAAAATGGAGTGATTTTTCTTCAGTTGACATTTTTTTGTTTTATTTTAGCAAAGGTAAAAAAGTTTAAGGTTTAATGTTTACTGTTTCCATAGAAACCTATGAAAAGTTCGCAATTGCACTTTATACTTTACACCATAAATAAAAAATATAATAATGGGAATTATAAAACTTAAAAATATCAGAACCTTCTCTTACCACGGATGCTTGATCGAAGAAGGAAAAATTGGCTCTGACTATACCATAAACTTAGAAGTTAAGACTGACTTGAGAAAATCAAGTATATCAGATGATTTAAAAGATACAGTGGATTATGTGCTTTTAAATCGCATTGTTGTGGAAGAAATGGCTATTCGTTCGGACTTATTAGAACATGTTGCTCACCGAATCATAACTCGAATTTTTGAAGAAATTCCTGAAGTTTCCAGAATTATTGTGGCGGTTTCTAAACTCAATCCTCCTATTGGTGGTGATGTTGAAGCAGTTACTATAGAAATGGAAGAATATAGAAGTTAAGTTAATTATGAATTACAAATTATGAATTATGAATTTTAAAAACTTTGTAATTATTAGCTTTCCTTTTTTAACTTTTTTACTATATTTGCACACCAATAAATAATTGGCGTCGTGGCCGAGCGGCTAGGCTGGGCTCTGCAAAAGCTCCTACTCCGGTTCGAATCCGGACGATGCCTCCAAAAGAGATACAGAAATGTGTCTCTTTTTTTTATGACTAATTTTTAGAAAAAATTAAATAAAGATGTGGTTCGAATCCGTCCCGAGGCTTCGGGAGATGCCTCCAAAAGAGATACAGAAATGTGTCACTTTTTTTTATGACTAATTTTTAGAAAAAATTAAATAAAGATATGGTTCGAATCCGTCCCGAGGCTTCGGGAGATGCCTCCAAAAGAGATACAGAAATGTGTCTCTTTTTTTTATGACTAATTTTTAGAAAAAATTAAATAAAGATATGGTTCGAATCCGTCCCGAGGCTTCGGGAGATGCCTCTAAAAGAGATACAGAAATGTGTCTCTTTTTTTTATGCTTAATTTTTAGAAAAAATTTAATAAAGATGTAGTTCGAATCCGTCCCGAAGCTTCGGGAGATGCCTCTAAAACCTTCAAAGACACAAACAAAGTGAATTGGCGTAGCAAACTTGGAGGTTTATTTTATGTCTAATTTTTAAGAGAAATTAAAAAGTTTCTGATTTAAACCATTAAGAAATTAAGAAAAATTAAGTGTTAATTCTAAATGAAACTTAATTTCTTAATCGTTTAAAAATAATTTTAATTGATAATTTTATAACTAAAAACTTAAATGACTTAAATATTGTCTTGTCCTGAATAACCGATACAGATTATTAGATAAAAATATTTAATTAAACACTTGCAAAAACGTTTTTGCAAGTGTTTTTTGTTTTATATGTCCTCATTTTAATTTG
>NZ_JBLVPU010000028.1:0-46358 GCF_048286735.1 Flavobacterium frigidum
CAATTTGTAATTTAAAAGACATTGAATAATCTTTTTGAGTCCGCTTTACATAGTGTGTTTCTTCATGTTTTTCCATTAGGATACTTATTGTGTATCGCTATTTCAGGACGGGACATAATGTTAAAATAAAATACGAACGATAGCGGAACGCCTTTTTTTTTATTTTAATATCACTAAAAATGGGTATTGTAGCTACGTTCTTGAAAAGCGTACTTTGTAATATATAAAAAACTAACAGAATGAAAAACACGTTAATATTTATCTTCATTTTATTTTGCTCAACAATAAATGCACAAATAAGTTCTTATAACAAGGGATTAAAAAGTACTACTTTCATTTTCAACAATTGGTTTTTAAATAAGGGTGTAGAAACATTTGCAACGAAACCAACACCAGTTGGTTATAAACAAAGTTATGACGAATTAAAAAACGTACTTGCACACTTTGATTTAGATATTATGGAAGCAGAAGTTGATAAATCACTAATTGATAAGAATATCGATGGATTGAGAGATTTTCACAATTTAAGTATTTCTTTATTTCTTGAAAATTCTGTAATCACAATGGCATGGAGAACCAATGATAATTTTCAAATTTTTTGGGGATGTACAAATGAGATGAATATAATTTTGATCAATAAATTAAAATGATTCCACAATTAAAATAAACCAATTAAAACCGTTCAAAAGTGAGCGGTTTTTTTATTTCAAAAATGAGCATAAAAAAACGGGAGTTGTTCACGCTCCTGTTTAAAGTTGTTAAATAAGTTAAAACATTGTAAAAATGAAATATCTGTAAATATCTGTACCTTATTTGTACTTTTATATGTTAAGTAATTGATTTTTAGTATTAAATATTTATATTAGAGAGAAATAAGAATAGAAAACCACTTTGTAAAGAAGTGGTTTTTTTGTTATCACAGATGCTTAAAGCCTAAGATTTTATTTTTGGGCTTTTTTTGTTTGTATTTGAACCAATTAACAGATTTATTAACCGTTTGTAGATTTTTTATTTTACTATAATTATTGTAGTTATATTCGTAAAAATTAGAGCTATTGTATTGGCATGAAGCTATCTGTATTAGGATAGATTGGATTTGTTTCATGGCAAGTATTTATTAGGTGATAGCTTAACAAACTGAAGAGAAATCAAAACCGAAATTTATAAAATGACCGTATTCGAAAAACTTAAAGAAGCAGAAGAAAAAAGAAAAAAAGCTATTCCTTCTCAAGTTTTTTTTAATCATTTTTTTGCTGTATCATATCATATTGAATGCAATACAGAACGTTTTGATTTGAAAAAAAATGCTTTTTTTAATGGTTTAAAATTGAGGAATGAAAATTTTGATTTGGATACCATTAGAAAATTATTGTGGAATTCGTGGAGCACAGAATATGCTTTTACATTAACAACTTTGGCGAATAATGAAGAATTTTATAAGTTTGCTTTGCATTGGAACTTTCCACAAGCTTATTATTCAATTTATCTTTCATTAACTGCATTTCACGAAACTCAAGGATTAGCAAATGAACAACACGAAAAATCAATAAAAATATTTGGAAACTCTATAAAAGACGGACATTATCCAGAAGCGATAAGTTTTTTTAGTAAAGGGTTACACGAACAATATGAATATGTCGGAATTGAAACATTTAACGGTTTTCCAAAAGATTGTTGTGGTTTAACGAGAATTCAATCATTAGATGAAGCTCAATTACAAATTGCATTGTTTCTCAAATCTACACGAAAAAAAATAGCCGAAAATAAAAGAGAGAAATTAAAAAACAATAAAGACAAAAAGTTTCTTAATGCAAAAGGTGAATTCAGAAAATCATTTTCAAAAAATCATTGGAATTTAATCTATCAAACAATTCCCGAAACGACAATTTTGAACATAATGTATCGATTGAGAATAAAGGCAAATTATCACGATGTTGAAACTTTTATAAATGCAGATATAGATTTCAAAACATTTCACGAATCTTTAAGTAGTATTATTTATTATTTAAATTTTGTTCACGAAGCTTATATTTGTAAAGTTTTAGGGAAAATAGAATATGAAAAAATATTACATAGTTTTCCTGGTCATTTGAATAAAGAAACTGCTATGAAAAGATACTCTGAATTTGAAAAAATAATTGAAGTTAACAAAAAAGCCATTAGCTAACACACGCGACAAGTAATTTGGGTTTTAGGCTTAATTTGAAATTAGTTTTGTATTTGGGATGATTTGGCAAATCCTAAAATAGGTCTTGATTTAATCCCAAACCCGCTGTAGTGCCAGAACGAAAGATAATCCCGAAGAAATTCGGGACTTTTTTTAGGATTTATTTTTCCAATTCAAACGATGAAATACACTCAATCGAATAATATCACGATCAAAAAAGTCAACACCGCTAGGTCGTCTTTGATAGCTGTTGAGGTAGCCTAACTCATACGAAAAATGGTTGCTGGCTTGAAAATGTTGCGGAATTTAAACAATAAACACATTGTTGCGTAATTCGTGCAATTTATGTAATTTTGCATAAAACACGCAACAATGTACTATGTAATTTTAATGGCAGATATTCTTGAAAGTGGAGAAAAAGATGCTAATGAATTGATGTTGGAGTTTAAAAAAACGGTCAAATATATTAACGATAATTGGCAAAAAAATATAATTTCTCCACTAACGATTACATTAGGTGACGAGTTTCAAGCAATCATCGATAATGTCCAAAATGCTGTAAATATTATTATTGAAATAGAAGAATTCATTCTCGCAAAAGAATTAACTTTCAAACTTCGTTATGTTTTAAATTTTGGAAAAATAGAAACTGAAATAAATCGAGAAATAGCTTATGAAATGTTAGGAGAAGGCTTAACTGATGCAAGAAAAGCGTTAACCGATTTGAAAAACTCAGAAAGTCGATTTCTAATAAAATTTAAAAAAGAGGATTTGAGAATTGAAAAAATGTTAAATGATACGTTTAAGATATTTCAATATTATATTGACTCTTGGAAAGTAAATGATTATAAAATAGCTAGCAATTTTATCATGCATGATGACTACAAAGTTATTGCTGATAAACTACGAATCAATCGATCAACTGCATGGCGTAGACGAAAAAGTCTCAATATAGAGGAATTTGAAACTGTAAAACGAATAATCAATAATTTAACTTATCTATACGAGCATGATCTTCCTAAGTAAAATTTTAGTCTTTGTAATAATATTTATCATTGGAGAATTTTTATTCAATTTTACTTGGTTTGCATATCTCAGGAAATACTTTGAGAAGAGCGTAATTGCACAAGAAAAAGAGATAAAAAATGAAAATAATAATAACGATAAGAAATTTCTTTACTTGAATATTTCAACTTTCAAAGGAATCATGGAAAGATTTATTATTTCAGTATTTTTAATTTCAAATTTTCCTCCAATTTTGATAGTATTTGGTACCTTGAAATTAGGAACTAGAATTTCTGAACATAAAGAGATTAAAAATGATTACTTTCTTATTGGAAATTTAAGCTCCATTTTGGTTGCACTAATTTATTTTTATGCCTTTAAACATTTTTGTATATAAAAACTTCGGCTACCAACGGTTTACTTTAATAGATACAAATCAATAAGTAACACGTTCGATTTTCAGCTAGAAAATCTATTTTAGTAAGAAAATAATCATTCCACGAAGCCGCTAATTCGCCACGCCGCAGAACTATTGTCCCGAAGAAATTCGGGATTTTTTTTGGATTAGACTTTTTTGTTTAGCTTAATCTTATGAAAAACACTCAATCGGACTATATCACGATTAAAGAAATCAACGCCGCTGGCCCGTCTCTGAAAACTATTGAGATAGCCTAGTTCAAACGCTATATTTGAATTTATACTAAAGTGCAGTGCAGTATAAATTCGGTTTTGATCAAAGGTGTTTTTTATTTTATTGCTACTAACATTAAACATAATTTCATCGGACACTACAGCTTTTATAGCTTGATTTTCTTTTTTCCAAAACGTATAATCTCCTTGCAGTCGGTACCTGAAACGCCATGAAAAAATGGTTCCCGGAAGTAGCATTTCTTTATTAGCATTGTGAATAAATCGTTCTTCTACTTGAAGACGTTGATTAATTCCAAATTTCCCAACAGTTTTTTTCCAAGTAAGATCTTGTTGTCCTCGGTATTCAGGAATATTAAAATTTGGATTTACCTCTGGTATTTGGGTGTCCACAGAGAAATAGGCAAAGCCCACTCCAGCTTCTAAATGCTCATTTATCTTGTAACGGCCCTGTATGCGGGCAACAAATACATTTTCTTGTATGGGTTTCAAAAATACTCTATTGTCAATTTCAGTATGCAACGCCCATTTTTCATTAAAGGATAATTGATTGTAGTATCGAGTCCAAAGTATGTTTTGGTGGTCAACGTTTGTACTAGTTTGTGCATTTGTGGGTAGCGTTTTAAAAATAAGGAGCAGAAAAAGATAATAAAACTTCATTGGTTTTTATTTGCATCAAATATAAAAAAAATACCCTATCGTTTTGATAGGGTATTAATGTTTTATAAAATCAAGTTATTACCAGCCACCGCTAGATCCACCGCCAGAAAAGCCTCCGCCGCCAAATCCACCGCCAAAACCGCCTCCGCCAAATCCACCACCAGAGGAACCACCACCGAAACCACCTCCGCCGCTGTTTCTGCCGAGGCTGCTTAAAATAATGACATCCAGTAAACTTGGGCCTATGCCACCACCTCTGTTTCCAGAATTTCCACCACCACCTTTATTTCTCGATATCAGTGCGATTATGATAATTACAATTACGACTAAAGGTAAGATTGGGAATCCTTTATTTTTTGATTTTTTAACACGCTCGCCTTTATATTTTCCTTTAAAAACATCAAACAAAGCATCTGTACCTCTGTCTAAACCGTTGTAATAACTGCCAGCTTTAAATTCAGGGACAATAATATTCCGAATTATTTCTCCACCAATTCCAGCGGTTAGTCGATCTTCTAATCCATAACCAGGATTAATAGCTATTTTTTTTTCGGCTTTGGCCAATAAAATAATAACACCATTATCGTCTTTCTGAGTGCCTCCAATGCCCCATGTTTGGCCCCATTTTGTCGCAAGTTGACTGACATCTTCGTTCTGAAGACTTTCAATGGTAATGACAACGATTTGAGTAGTAGTAGAATCAGAATACTTGATCAGTTTTTCTTCTAATTGTGCTTTTTCTGTTGCGCTAAGCACATTTGCATAATCATAAACCGAAGTCTGTAAAGTTGGTTTTTCAGGAATGGTAAATTGCGCAAAGCCAATTTGTGTGACAAAAAAACAAACAAATAGCTTTAGGGAAATTAGGGTACTCTTTTTTTGTAATAGCATTATCCTCTAGATATTTCGTTTGATAATTCATTTGTGTCGCCTTCTTGCCAAGGGAAATAGTGCTGCAATTGCTCTCCGGCTCTGGTAATTCCATCAATAAGTCCTTGTTTGAAATCTCCTTTTTTGAACTCTGCTACCATGACGTCGCGCGTACAATTCCAAAAATCATTTGGTACAACGTCATTAATTCCTTGGTCTCCGCAAATGACAAAATTACGGTCTTCTACCGCTAAGTATATTAAAACACCATTTTTAAGCTCAGTTTCATCCATTTTTAATTCATGAAAAACTTCCATGGCACGATCATACGCATCCAAGGAAGTTGTTTTTTCTATATGAACTCTAATCTCGCCAGAAGTGTTTTTTTCAGCCATACGAATAGCTTCAACAATTTCTTGCTCATCTTCTTTGGTTAAAAAATCTTCTACTTTTGACATCCTTCTATTTTTTGAACACAGATTTAACAAATTCCCACAGATTAAAATTTGTGAGAATTTGTTTTAAATTTATTTTTAATTCCTTTTTCACCCCCTCTTTCGAATGGGTTGGGGAGGATTTAGAATTTTACTTCAACTGGTTTTTCAGCACCCACAACAGCTTTAAAAGCAGCTTTTTCTTTATAGTCGGATAAAAATAATTTTCTAGGATTTTTCAAAACATAATTGTTGTACACTTCTACTGATTCGTTAAAACGAGTTCTAGCTGTTAAGATTTGATTTTCTGTACTAGCCAATTCGTCTTGCAATTTCATGAAGTTAGAATTTGCTTTTAGTTCTGGGTATCGTTCTACAGAAACTAACAACCTCGATAATGAACTGCTTACTCCGCTTTGAGCTGAATTAAAAGCTGCTAATTGTTCTGGGCTCACGTTTGCTGGGTCAATTGTCACAGAAGTAGCTTTTGCACGTGCTTCAATAACCGCTGTTAAGGTTTCTTTTTCAAAATCAGCAGCTCCTTTTACCGTGTTTACCAAGTTACCAATTAAATCATTTCGTCTTTGGTACGAAGTTTCAACGTTACCCCATTCTTTTTTAACTGCTTGATCTACTACAACAGCTCCATTAGTTACATTGATGTAGTACATTATGGCAACTACAACTAATCCTCCTACTATAATCCAAGGCAAAAATCTTTTCATGTTTACTTAATTTAATGTTTATTATTTAGTTTTTATTTATTGTTTTTGAGCGGGTTGTGTTAAACAATTTAAAGCTCATTTTTAATATTTGTTAATTGTGTGCGTATTGTTTCTAATTTACGAATAATTTCAAACTTATCCAAGGTTTTCTTTTGTCCTTCTTTCAAATGGGTTTTGGCACCTTCCAACGTAAATCCTCTTTCTTTTACCAGGTGATAAATCAATTGTAAGTTGGTAATGTCCTCTGGCGTAAACATTCGATTGCCTTTTGCATTCTTTTTGGGTTTTAAAATATCAAATTCATTATCCCAAAAACGAATCAATGACGCATTTACATCAAACGCTTTAGCTACTTCGCCAATGCTGTAATACCTTTTATCTTTAGAAAGTTCAATGTGCATGTTTCTTTATTTGACTTTTAATGCTGCTACCTGTAAACTTTTTACTTCTGCACTTCATCACCATTTTATAGTATTAATCAAGCGATTGGTTCTCTTGATTGGCTAATTGTGCAATAACCACATATTCTACTGCTGAAATATTCCCGTAATAAAAATTAAGCGGATTCACCACTTTTTTATCCTTCAACACCTCGTAATGCAAGTGAGGTGCTTCAGAGCGCCCCGTACTTCCTACATATCCAATAACGTCTCCTCGTTTTACCCGTTGTCCTGCACGAGCTTTATATTTGCTTAAATGTGCGTATAAAGTTTCGTATCCAAATCCGTGCCGAATCACAATATGATTTCCATATCCAGAGGCTGTATTATCTGCTTTTGCTACAACTCCGTCTCCAGTTGCATAAATAGGAGTACCCGTTTTGGCCGTAAAATCCATTCCTTCATGCATTTTTCTGGCTTTGGTAAAAGGATCGGTTCGGTATCCAAAACCTGAAGCCATTTGTTTTAAATTTTCATTTCGAACGGGCTGAATAGCGGGAATAGCTGATAAAAAATCATTTTTTGCCTCTGCCAATTTCAAAATAACATCTAATGATTTGGATTGTATGGCTAATTCCTTACTCAAAACGTCTATCCTTTTTGTGGTATTAATGACCAACTGCGAATTATTATATCCTTCTAGTACCTTATACCTGTTTTTTTCCTGAAATCCTGCCTCCCGAAGTGAATCTGGAATAGCAGCTTTATTGAAATAAACTCGATACAAATTATTGTCTCGATCTTCAATTGCCTCAATAACACCGGTAATCTGATCCATTTTTTTGTTCAGTAACGCATAATTCAATCTCAAATTTTCAATTTCGCGTGCTTGCAATCGATCTTTTGGCGTTTCAAAATAAGGAGTATTCAATAAAATTATAAAACTCAAAAAACCAAACAATACTGCTGCCAATAAAAAAAGAACAATAACACCCAATTTTCTTCTTTTTCGTGTTTTTATTTTTCTGTACGCTAGATTTTCAGAATCGTAATAATATTTTACTTTCGACATATTTTAAAATACCCTATTTTTGCACACTGTAAGAGGTTAGACGAACAAATTTAAGAAATGTTTCATTCGCTCCACCTTTTTTTTAGGAATAAATAAATTAATGTGCCTATTCCAGCTATTCGTTGCAAGTTCTCGTCTTGAAATCTTTTTTTCTATTGAGTCTGCAGGAGCTTCCTGCGGTCGCTCTGCCCACTCAAGAAAAAATAGATTTCAAAACTTCAAAGCTTTCCACTTTTATCTGGGGCAAAAAATAAAAGATTTGAGGATTTAAAGATTGAAAAATTTCAATCCTAAACAATCTTTAAATTTTGGAATCTTTAAATATTTAAATTAAACCAATGACATCACAAGAAGTACGCAAGCAATTTCTGGAATTTTTCGCATCAAAAGGACACGTAATCGTTCCTTCGGCTCCTATTGTTCTAAAAGATGATCCAACCTTAATGTTCAACAATTCAGGAATGGCTCAGTTCAAAGAATATTTTTTGGGAAACGGAACGCCAAAAAGCAATAGAATCGCCGATACGCAAAAATGTCTTCGTGTTTCAGGAAAACATAACGACCTAGAAGATGTAGGTTTTGATACTTATCACCACACGATGTTCGAAATGCTAGGCAACTGGTCTTTTGGTGATTATTTCAAAAAAGAAGCCATCAACTGGGCTTGGGAACTTTTGACAGAAGTCTACAAAATTCCAAAAGAAAACTTGTACGTTTCTGTATTTGAAGGAAATCCCGCCGAGAACGTACCATTCGATCAGGAAGCTTGGGATATTTGGAAGGAATTAATTGACGAAGACCGTATTATTCTTGGAAACAAGAAAGATAACTTCTGGGAAATGGGCGATCAAGGACCTTGTGGACCGTGTTCAGAAATTCACGTTGACATTCGTTCAGCAGAGGAGAAAGCTTTAGTTTCAGGAAAGAGTTTAGTAAACAATGACCATCCTCAAGTAGTAGAGATTTGGAACAATGTATTTATGGAATTCAACCGTAAAGCCGATGGTTCTCTGGAAAAATTACCTGCAAAACACGTAGATACCGGAATGGGATTTGAACGTTTGTGTATGGCATTACAAGGAAAAACATCTAATTATGATACGGATGTTTTTACACCACTTATTGAAAAAGTAGAACAAATTACGGGATTAAAATACACTACCAATGATGTCATTCTGAACGCTAGTGAAGAATCTGAAGAGCAAAATAAAACTAATATCGCTATTCGTGTAGTGGTCGATCACGTTCGTGCCGTAGCTTTTGCTATTGCTGATGGGCAATTGCCGTCAAACACTGGTGCAGGTTATGTAATTCGTAGAATTTTACGTCGTGCAATTCGTTACGGATTTACGTTTTTGAACACCAAAGAACCTTTCGTTAATCAATTAGTTGGCGTTTTGGCGAATCAAATGGGAGAATTTTTCCCAGAAATTAAATCGCAACAACAATTAGTTACAAATGTAATTCGTGAAGAAGAAGCTTCTTTCTTGAGGACTTTAGATCAAGGATTGCAATTGCTGGATAAAGTTATTGAAGATGAAAAAGGAACAACTGTAGCAGGAGCAAAAGCATTTGAATTGTATGATACTTTCGGTTTTCCAATTGACTTGACTGCATTAATTCTTCGAGAAAAAGGGTTGGAACTGGACGAAGCTGGTTTTACCATTGCAATGCAAGAACAAAAAAATCGTTCTCGCGCCGCATCTGAAGTTTCTACCGAAGACTGGTCTGTGTTGATTCCAGGAAATGTAGAAACATTTGTAGGTTACGATCAAACAGAAAACGAAGTGAAAATCACTCGTATTCGAAAAGTGGATAGTAAAAAAGATGGAGTTTTGTACCAAATCGTTTTAGATAACACCCCATTTTATCCAGAAGGTGGAGGACAGGTTGGTGATAAAGGAACCTTGGTTTCTGCCAATGAAACGATCGAAATCATCGACACAAAAAAAGAAAATAACCTGATTTTGCATTTTGCAAAACAATTGCCGGAGAATATAAACGCTGGTTTTGTTGCTAAAGTAAATCAGGATCTGAGAAGCTTGTCTTCTAGAAATCACTCGGCTACGCACTTGATGCATCAAGCCTTGAGAAGTATTTTGGGAACTCACGTAGAACAAAAAGGATCTTTGGTAAACCCAAACTATTTGCGTTTTGACTTTTCGCATTTTGCTAAAATGACAGAAACCGAATTGCAACAAGTAGAAGATTTTGTAAATGCAAGAATCCAGGAGCAATTACCACTTATAGAAAGAAGAAGTATTCCTATTCAGCAAGCATTAGAGGAAGGCGCAATGGCTTTGTTTGGAGAGAAATATGGAGATACGGTGCGTGCGATTAAATTTGGCGAAAGCATGGAACTTTGTGGTGGAATCCATGTAAAAAACACGGCTGAAATCTGGCATTTCAAAATCGTTTCTGAAGGAGCAGTTGCTGCAGGAATTCGTCGTATTGAAGCCATTACAAGTGATGCGGTAAAAGCACATTTTGCAGCGTATGAAAATACATTGAATGAAGTAAAAACAGCCTTGAAAAATCCTCAGGATATTCTGAAAGCCGTTCATTCGATGCAAGAAGAAAATGCCAAATTAGCGAAACAAATAGAAGCCTTAGTAAAAGATAAAGTCAAAAATTTGAGAGCGAGTTTAATTGCTGAAATTCAGGTAATAAACGGCATACAATTTTTAGCAAAACAAGTCGATTTGAGTCCGGAAGGAGCCAAAGATTTGGCGTATGAATTAGGAAATTTAGGGAATAACTTATTTCTGGTTTTGGCAACAGTGAATCCCGAAGCTTCGGGAGAAAAACCAATGTTAACGTGTTATGTTTCTAAGGAGTTAGTGGCAGAGAAAAACCTTAATGCTGGACAAGTAGTACGTGAATTGGGTAAATTTATACAAGGTGGTGGCGGTGGACAACCGTTTTTTGCAACAGCAGGAGGGAAGAATATTTCGGGTATTCCTCAAGCTTTAGAGAAAGCAATTGATTTTGTAAAGTAGGATTTATATTTTTTATCATTGAAACCCTTTTAGAACTTAAATTCTAAAAGGGTTTTTTATTACAGGTAATTACAGGGTTGATTGTATGTAGTTGTTATGCAAGTGTTTATCGATAGTAGTTTATCGATAATATTGGGCTTGTACCGATAATTATTGCGGTATTTACTTTAAATCTATAATTTTAAATTCGTTGCTGGATGTGATGGTGTGCTAGCAGAATGACTTTATTTTATGTAAGATGAAAAAATCAAAAAATATATTTTGGATGCTATCACTTTTTATAATAGCATTCTATTCATGTTCTAATGAAAATGTTAGTAGTCAAAAAATGCTACAGAAGATGGTGGAAACTACAGAAGATGGTCTTTCAGAAACAACTTTGTTTGCATACGATGGAAACAAAATAACTTCAATTAACAGTGCTAATAGTCGTACAGCTTTTACATATACTGACGGTCTCATCTCCAAGATTGTATTGCTGAATAAGAAAAATAAGATTAAAGAGATAATTGAATATTCATACGATCTAGGTAATTTAGTTCAAGTTGAATCTGAGGGGAAGTATATTATCAAATACATTCATAATCCAGATAAAACGATTGCTTATGAACGATTTTTAAGTACTACAAACAATCAAATACGTAAAGAATATCATGGTATTTTATCTATCGAAAATGGTAATTTAATGTATGACAAACGAATTTTTGACAATGTTAAAGAAGGATTAATTGTGAAAAACAATAGGACTTTTAAATACGATCAAAAAATCAATCCAATGTTGGATATTTTTGGTTTTGAAAAGCTTTTAACCTGCGATGATTTAATGTCTGTCAATAATAGTTTAATGAGTATTGTAGAGGATAGCACTATTTATCCGAATGATCAAATTACTTCTTCTGCTAAAATGCACATTACTTTTTTTAAATATGATGTTGCAGGATATCCTTTAGAAAAAATTTCAGAAACAGCTGTGTTATCAAATGGGAAAACGGGATATCTAAAAACAGAATATTTCTATTAAAAAAAATGTTATCAAAACCCTTTCATTGGTGCCAAACGATGAAAGGGTTTTTTGTATTTATGAAAAAAGATTTAAATTCAATTTTATTGTTCAAAATAATTGAAATTTGCATTAAATAAAACGGCGATGCATTTTAGAACTCAAATTCCAATTCCTAAAAGTAGTTCCACTTTGGACTATAATTCCAAAATAGTTTCATTAGGCTCCTGTTTTGCTGAAAATATGGGAGATAAATTCCACTATTATAAATTCCAAAATTTCATAAATCCGTTCGGAATCATTTTCAATCCAGTTTCTATTGAAAAAATTATCCACAAAGCCGTAAATGGAACATTATTCACCGAGGAGGATGTTTTCTTCTTTAATGAACGCTGGCATTGTTTTGATGTGCATTCTGATTTGAGTAATTCAAGTAAAGAGGGATTATTAAAATCATTAAACTCCATACTCGAATCAACAAATCAGCAATTAACAGAATCAACACATAGTATCATCACGTATGGAACTTCATGGGTATATCGGAATTTAGAAAGGGATGCCATTGTGGCGAATTGCCATAAAGTGCCACAAAAACAATTTAAGAAGGAATTACTTTCTGTTGAAGAAATAGAAAAGAGTATTGCAAATACAATCAAATTAATTCATTCTGTAAATCCAAATGGTACTATTTTTATTACGGTTTCGCCGGTGCGACACATCAAAGATGGTTTTGTTGAAAACCAATGGAGCAAAGCCAATATAATTAGTGCGCTTCATAAGACATTTGACTTTCGACTTTCGAAAATAAATTACTTTCCCAGCTACGAAATCATGATGGATGAATTACGGGATTACCGCTTTTATGCCGAAGATATGTTGCATCCCAATCAAGTGGCAATCGATTATATCTGGAAACGTTTCGTAGAAACTACTATTTCTGAAGCTGCTTTTGCTGTGATGGAAGAAGTAGAAAGTATTCAAAAAAGCCTGTCACACAAGCCTTTTAACCCAAATTCTGAAAGTCATTTAAAGTTTGAGTCCAAAGTCAGAGAAAAAATCACTACATTGGAGAATCAATATTCATTCATGAAATTTTAGTTATGCTTAAAAGAATACTTATAGTGGTAGGAGTTATAGTTGGAATATTTTTATTGTTTAAATATTGCGATTTTAAAAAAAATGAGGATCAAGACATCACCTACAATACGAATTTAATTCAACAACAAATCCTCAACGTAGGGAAATTGGTTGTAACTGAAGGGCATTTTTCTGAGGTTATTACCTATAAAAATCAGCAAAAATACTTGATGGATATGCTTTCTTTTGAGAAAAAAGCGTTGGTAATTGTCAATGCGGATGTAACAGTTGCGTATGATTTGCACAAAATGAAATACGACATTGATGAGGTCAACAAGACTATTACGATTGTAAGCATTCCTAAAGAAGAAATTAAAATCAGCCCGGATATTCAGTTTTATGATGTAGAGCAAAGCAAGTTGAATCCATTTACGGGAGACGATTACAACAAAATTAATAAATCGGTAAAAGCAAATCTGGCTAAGAAAATTGAAAAATCGTCCTTAAAAACGAATGCTCAAAATAGATTGATTAGCGAGTTATCTAAACTATTAATCACAACGAGTCAGTTGGGTTGGACTCTAAAATACGAAGGAAAAGTAATAGAAAGCGAAAAGGATTTTGGAAAGCAAATAAAATTATAATTAAAAAAGGAACCGCAAATTCACAAATTATTAGAGTTGTCTAAAGTTTGTGAATTTGCGATTCTTTTTTTAAGCTTTCTCTTTATCAAAAATCAAGTCTAAACCACCTGAAATTAAATGTGCCACTTTGGGTCTTTTTTGTTTTAATTGATCCAGATAAACCATTATTTCCTGAAATAATTGAGGTTTGTTTCGGTTTTTCAAAAGCTCAGTAATCTCAATGGCCAACAACCAATCCTTTGGATGATTGGTAACTAATTTTTCAAAAATTGGAGCTAATGACGTTTGCGTATCATTGGTTACTCTTATGTTTCGAACCGTTTGGTATAAAATTTCAAGATCATCACGTTCCGCAGAATGTTTGGCTTTAATCGTTTTGCTAGACGGAAGATGTGAAATCAAGTCAAAGCTATTTACATCGGCTGGACCTGAGAAAGCAGAAGTCACTTTCTTTCCTACAGCCATATCATAAACGCCCCATTCTGGTTGAAATAAAACGGTTTTGCCGTGAGTCACAATACAATTTTTAAAGCGAATCAGCGTGATTTCTCCTTGTAAGTTTCTAGAACCTGTAACAATCTCACCTTCAACAATAATACCGCCTTCAAACTCCAGCTTCACTGTTTTAGATTCTAAGATATCGTACGCATTTAGATCTTTTGGACTCATGTCTTCAATAGCAAGATTGATTCCTTCTAATTTTCCTATCGGGCTTCCAAAACCTTCTGGGTGTGTCGAAGTTCCATGTCCTACTAGTTCTTTTTCTCGGTAAGCTAACGCTGTTTTTCCAGTTGTTTGTATGTAAATTGGTTTGCCTTCATACTCAATAACCGAGCTGAAAATCCCCGAAATTTGTAAACCGGTACTCAATTCAATTGTTCCCAAAGCATTCGAGTCTATCAATTTATTAATTCCAGATAAACCACCGGTGCGCAACGCCATTTTATTCGCAAATTCCTCTAAAACCAAATTCAAATACGCAAATGTAGGCGTAACATACAACTGCGGTTGGAGTTTAGTAATATCAAAATTTTGTGTAGCAGCCGAAATATCATAAGGAATTTTAGTAACCTCAGGAGTCATGCAGTGCGCACTCTCGCCTATAGATGACAGCAATCCAGCACCATAAATCTTTGGATTTTCTACCGTTCCAATCAATCCGTATTCCACCGTCCACCAGTGAAGGTTGCGTATTTGGGCCATCTCAGACAGTTCTCCCATATTATGCTGCAAATGCTCTACTGCTTTTTCAGCGGCATCAATCGTAGCTTGTGGCGTATCCTCGGCCTCTTTCACAATCGAAAGCAATCGGATAGCCTCATACATTTCGTAGTCTTTGTGCGAAGAGATTGCTTTGCAGCCTATCTCTCCAAAACGGCGTAAGTATTCTGCATATTCAGGATTCGCAATAATGGGTGCATGTCCAGCACCTTCGTGAATAATATCTGGTGCAGGTGTGTATTCTATATGTTCTAGTTGGCGGATATCCGATGCAATAACAAGCACATTATACGCTTGAAACTCCATAAACGCATTAGGCGGAATAAAACCGTCTACCGCAACGGCAGCCCAACCAATTTCGGTTAAAATCCGATTCATTCCGTACATACTCGGAATGTTATCTACTTCAATTCCTGTTTTCTTCAAACCTTCCAAGTACGAACTATGCGCCACTTTCGATAAATAATCTACATTTTTGCGCATCACATAACGCCATACTGCTTGGTTTATAGGCGTGTAATCGCTATAATCCTGAGGCTTAATAAATTGTCGTAAGTGTTGAGGCAATCGTTCTAATAACAGATTGCTTTCTATTGTTGAGTTCATATCGAAAACGTTGTAGTTCAGTTGCAAAAGTACGAATTTCAGGAGCTATTTCCCGCTTTTCATTGCAAGTTTTTGCAAACCCGTTAGTTTTTCCAAAGTTCATAAAAGAGCTTCCTCCGGTCGCTTTTTATAAACAAGAAAAACAAAAACGGCTTTCGCAAAAAGCTTTTCATTTCACTCGGGGCTAGGGAGTTCGGGTTCATGAAATAGTACCATTCAAATTTTATTAGGTTTTTCTAAGGGTTACAAATGCACGATATCGTCAGCTATACGGTGCGTTATAAAATTCGTACCTTTACTATATTAAATAAAAATAAAATGAATATTGAGGCATATAAAAACCAGATAATCGCTAAATTAATAGATGTTCAAGATCAGAAGCTATTAGAGCAAATAGAATCTGTTTTAAACGGAAATTCTGTTGTTGCAAATACTTTTGAAGGTAAGTCTTTCACTAAATCCCAGTACATAGAGCACATAGAATCTATTAGTCAATCTGTTGCAGATGGAGCTGAAACCTATACTTCGGAACAAGTTAGAAGTCATGTTTTATCTCGAAAGAAGTGATTGTAGTTTGGTCTCTGGAAGCTAAAAAATCGCTTTCTGAAATTTATAATTATATTTTTGAGGATAGTCCACAAAATGCAGAGAAAGTGTTGAATAAGATAATTGATTTAGCAGAGTCGTTGCAGGATGAGCGCTATGATTATGCAATTGACCCATTATCAATAAAGAGAAATTCTGCCATATAAGTATTTGGACTTACGAAATCATATATGAGCGAACAATAAATAAAGTATTAATTTTGGATATTTTTAACGGAAAACAAAATCCTGATAAACTAAAAAAATATTAAAAAATCGTAACGTTACTATTAAGGTTTTTTACGTATTTATTTTAAAGTTGTATTTTACTACTTCACCACTTCAAACACCAAAACCTGTGTTTTTTGTTTGTCAGAAAAATTATTATCGGTTACTAAAACCAGAGATTGATTGCCATTAGCCAGTTTTGGACCAAAAGTAATTCCCTCAACATTATCAATAAAAATTCCCAAATCATCCATATTCAGAATTAGTTTTTTTGAAGCTAAATTGAATTTTTGGTTCTGTAAGGAGGGATAATCCGTAACATTGGTTGCTTTATTCAAATCGCATAAAAACACTTTTACTGTGCAAGCTTGTGTTCCGGTAGAGTAGGATCGTTCTACTACCAATAACTGATTTTCACCATAATACTGAATCGCCGAAACACCATTGACAGCGAAGCTACCTTTCGGATTGGGTTCAAGAGCAATAGGCTCTAACTTATAGCCAAATTGTGCAGTGTTCTTTTTGGTTTTGACATCAAATTCATAGAGTCTGATTAAACCTCCTTTGCCGGTAGTAGCTTGATCACCATCTTCAAATAACGGTTCTTCAGTATGCGCGTATATCGTTTTGAATTTCGAATCAAATGCAATTCCTTCTAAAGTTCCATTGTTTCTTGGCCCTTTTTCTACCTCTTGCATTTTTAAATTTTCTGGTAAGGTGAAAGTGTTTAGAAAATTTCCTTTTAAATCCATGATATTCAAGGAAGGGTTTTGCAAGATTTGCTTTTCACCAGTAACAACACGAGCGCCTTCGCTACTCCAAATCAATGTATTTGTTTTTGGGTTGAATCGAATGTCTTCGGGATCTGCTGAGGTGCTAGGACTGGAATTCCAATTGCCAAAAGCAGTTCTACTTTCATTTTTTAAAGTAGTAACACTTTCAAAATCGACACTTTGTATTTTATTTTCAAGTAGCGGAATTTTAGCGGTGTAAAACCTGGAATTATTATACACAGATCGATCGTCGCAAATGAGATAATACAAATCATTTTTCTCATCATAATCGATACCAGATAATCCGCCTACTTTTGTATTTTGAAATGTTTTATTGAAGGGAATTTCGATAACGCTCATTAGTTTTAAACTGGGAATCGACCTGTTTTCAGTACTGTTTTTTAAATTTGAACATGAGAAAATAAAAAAGGAAAAAACCAAAAGAAACGCTAATTTACGCATAGAAATAGGTTTACAATTAAAAAAAAGTCAGATTGATACTTCAGATAAATTTTAGGAATGATTCTTTTGATTTTTCTCTTCGTTTCGAAAATATTCAATTTTGTAATTAAACATTTCTGCCATGTTCTTTGCACGAAATTTAGCTTCATCAGCTAGCGCACCAGTAAATAAACTATCGGTAGTTTGAGTAAATAGTTCCATCCAGCGATCAAAATGTTCTTTGGCAACGGGCAATTGTTTGTGAGGCGGAAAAGGACTTCCAGAATACGTATGTACTTCTAGCAAGATGGTTTGCCAAAAACGATACATTTTTTCAAGATGTTCTGGCCAACCATTGCCTATTTTTTCATTAAAAATAGGACCAATGAAGTCGTCTTTTTGCACTTGAGAGTAAAAAGTATTCACTAATAATTTGATGTCTTCGAGTGAAGCAATATCGTTTTTTGCAGTCATAATTGGGTGTAAAAAAACCTACGCAAAGGTAGGCTTTTCTGTTTGAATCTTAAGAGAAACTATTTTACTTGCGGTGGATATTGTTTTAAAATCGCTGCAACAAATTCATTGATTCGTTTTTCTTTATCTCCCCGATTTTGGTTAAGATAACCGATACCTTCGCCTTGCCAAACCAGTTCTTTTTTCTTGGCATCAATTAAATCAATAAACAAGGTGCCTTCAGTAGAGGAAGTAGCAAAAGTGTTTTGTCCACCCCACAAGAAAGGATTCCAACCCCAGCCCCAGCCGTATCCCCAACCCATATTGAATTGATTGACATCTATTTTTTCTCGTTCTTTAGTGAAAATATTGATCAATAAGTCAGGATTTTCGCTTTTGGTCATGCCTTTATTGCTTAGTTCACGATCTATTGCGTTCAATATTCTTTTTTTGTCTAATTGTGATATTTCGGCTTTGTCGATTCCGTTTTTGTGAAAAGCGTAGGTTTTATAAGGAGTAAAATCTACTTTGTTGTCAAAATCAGAATATACCCGAACAGAAGCGCAGGAGGCGAATACAAGCAGTAATACTGCGGTGAGTAGTTTGATAGTTTTCATAATGTATAGTATTAAGTAATTAACTGTGTTTTTTCAGTTTTAGAATTCTAATAAATCATCTGCAACTAGATTAGGGATGGTTACTTTTAATAAAGGTTGCGTTTCCATTGCTCTTTTTATTGCAAAAATGGCACCTTCATTTCTTGCCCAGCTTCGTCTTGAAATCCCATTGTTTACATCCCAGAAAAGCATTGATGCTAAGCGTTTTGAAGCCTCATTTGAACCATCAAGAACCATGCCAAAACCACCGTTAATTACCTCGCCCCAACCTACACCTCCACCGTTGTGAATAGATACCCAAGTGGCGCCACGAAAACTATCTCCTATTACGTTTTGAATGGCCATGTCAGCGGTAAAACGGGAGCCATCATAAATATTTGACGTTTCTCTGTACGGCGAATCAGTCCCAGAAACATCATGATGATCTCTACCTAAAATGACAGTACCTATTTCACCTTTGGCAATAGCCTGATTAAAAGCTTCGGCAATTTTTACACGTCCTTCCGCATCCGCATAAAGGATTCGGGCTTGTGAACCTACTACTAATTTATTTTCCTGTGCACCCTTGATCCATTGAATATTATCTTGCATTTGTTGCTGAATTTCTTCTGGAGCAGTTTTTGCCATTTCTTCGAGAACTTGGCAAGCAATTACATCTGTTTTGGCTAAATCTTCTGGTTTTCCCGAAGCACAAACCCATCGGAAAGGGCCAAAACCGTAATCAAAACACATGGGTCCCATAATGTCCTGTACATAACTTGGATACCTGAAATCGATGTGATTTTCAGCCATAATATCAGCACCTGATCGAGAAGCTTCTAGCAAGAAAGCATTTCCGTAATCGAAGAAATACGTTCCTTTGGCGGTATGTTTATTAATTGCTGTAGTATGACGGCGTAATGTTTCTTGAACTTTTATTTTGAATAATTCAGGTTTTTCAGCCATCATACTATTCGCTTCTTCAAAGGAAATATCAGCAGGATAATAACCGCCCGCCCAAGGATTGTGTAGCGAAGTCTGATCAGAGCCTAAATCGATGTGGATGTTTTCTTGATCAAATTTTTCCCAAACGTCAACTACATTTCCTAGATATCCTATAGAAACAATTTCATTATTGGCTTGCGCCAAAGCAACTCTTTTTACTAATTCATCCACATTTTCTATCACCTCGTTGATCCAGCCTTGACTGTGACGAATGTGTGTAATTTTTGGATTTACTTCGGCACAAACCGTGATGCAGCCTGCAATATTTCCTGCTTTTGGTTGTGCTCCAGACATTCCTCCTAACCCAGAGGTAACGAATAGGCCTCCCTTTGGACTGCGTTTTATTTTACGAAAACCATTTAAAACGGTTATGGTAGTTCCGTGCACAATTCCTTGCGGTCCTATGTACATGTAACTTCCTGCCGTCATTTGTCCGTATTGAGAAACACCCAAAGCATTCATTTTCTCCCAATCATTTGGTTTAGAGTAATTCGGGATTACCATTCCGTTAGTAACTACCACTCGTGGCGCTTCTTTATGAGAAGGAAAAAGTCCCATTGGGTGACCAGAATACATCGTCAAGGTTTGTTCCTCGGTCATTTCAGATAGGTATTGCATGGTCAATAGATACTGCGCCCAGTTTTGGAACACAGCGCCATTGCCTCCATATGTAATCAATTCATGCGGATGTTGTGCCACGGCGTAATCCAAGTTGTTTTGAATCATCAGCATAATGGCTTTGGCCTGTTCAGATTTTCCGGGATATTCATTAATTGGACGCGCACGCATTTCATAATCAGGACGCAAACGGTACATGTAAATGCGTCCGTAGGTTTCCAGTTCTTCTGAAAATTCTTGGATTAATTCAGCGTGATGTTGCGGTTCAAAATACCGTAAGGCATTGCGTAGTGCCAGTTTTTTTTCTTCAGACGAAAGGATTTCTTTGCGTTTTGGTGCGTGATTTATATCTGTTTCGTAGGGTTTTTGTTTTGGTAAAACCGACGGAATTCCTTGTTGTATTTGCTCTTGAAAAGTCATTTTTAAAAGTGTATTGTGTTGTTGTAAATCTGCATTTATCCAATTAATGATACTGAAAAAGAATACTGAACAATGCTTACTTTTTATTAGTTCCTGTTTTTTTATCAAAACCATACGGACAATGGCGACAGCCGCTTTTGCAGCAATGACCTCGTTTTAAATGGTATTTTGCGGTAAAGCATTTATATCCTTCGGGTGTAAAATAGAAATCTTCGCCCTCAGTCATTTTATTTTCATTACTTTGGTGCATCATATACGGTGGTGTTGCTGTGTCAGAGATTGCCTTTGGTTAAGTAAATAAGGCAGTCAAACTATCGTGTTTATTTCTAAATAGAATCGAAATAGTATCACAAATTTATAATTTTAATGCGAATGTTTCTGATTGTTGCTAAATATTTAATACCGAAAGGATTTCGTGGGTTAACAATTTACCCATTTGTTCTGGTGAAATATCGGGAAGATTTGAATGATAGTATTTTTATCAATCATGAAAAAATTCACATACGGCAGCAAGTTGAACTTTTAATTATTCCTTTTTTTATCTGGTACTTATCAGAATATTTTGTTCGGTTGCTTCAATATAGGAATGCAAATCTGGCCTATAGAAACATTAGTTTTGAAAGAGAGGCCTATTCAGAGGAATCAAATTTGTTATATCTACGTAACAGACCTTTTTATCGGTTTTGTAATTTTTTTTAATAATTGCGGCATTAGCAGCGCAAAGTATTCTTTTGAGCCTGAAATACATTTAAAAACACGCTTTCAAAAATGTTTTTTTTAGTTATTTTTTGAATTTTTCTACTTTTATTTTAGCCTTAACTTTTAGTTTTTTTAAAATATAAGCCTTCCATAAAGGCGTCTTCATTATTTAAATATAATTGTAAGAAATTATATTCTTAAAATTAAAATATATGTATTTCATCGATTTTTTGCACTTTTTAACGGTGTTTAATCAATTTTGTATGTTCTTTTTTTTGTAATTTTATTAGAACAATTTGAATTAGGTCTTATTTAGAAATCCATTTGCTATTTAGCTGTTTCAAAACTCATTAGAGGTTTAGTGGATTTTTAAACATTAATACTATTTCAATATGAGAATTAGAATATTATTTATTTCTAAGTAATTAATTTAAAATACCAGTCTATGTACCTAAAATTACTCAAAAGAATGCTGTTTATCAGCAGTGTATTATTACTGCATCAAATTGCGAATGCACAAATGTACGTAAGTCCTAACAGTTATGTTTTTGCAAGCAATGAGGTTGTTTTTGTGAAGCAACAATTAGAGCTAAATGCTTCAAGTAGTAATTTCTACTTAAGGAAAGATGCGCAGCTATTGCAAGGCGCTACAACTGCGAGTACAAATAGTGGAGTAGGTAATCTATCGGTTTTTCAAGAAGGTTCTACTAATAATTTTCAATACAATTACTGGTGTTCTCCTGTAGGTGGAAATGTTGCCACAGCAGGAAATTCTCCTTTTGGGATAACTCAACTCAAAGATATAGTGGACTTAACAACGAGTAATAATCCAGCTATATTGGCAATGAACAACTATAATGGGACAGCAAGTCCGTTTGCAATTGCTCCTTTTTGGATAAATAAGCTTGTGGCTTCATCAGGTTATACCAATTGGGCACAAGTTGGATCATCTTCAGCTATAAATGCAGGTGAAGGATTTACGATGAAAGGAACTTCAGGAGTAAACACAACTACTGTAAATGGGGTTCAAAATAATCCAGGGAGTAAACAGCGCTATGATTTTAGAGGAAAACCTAATGATGGGACCATTCCAATTACTGTTTTAAATCTGCAATTTACCTTGACAGGAAACCCTTATCCATCTGCAATCGATTTATCAGCTTTTTTAATTGAACAAACCAACTGTACTGGAATTGCCTATTTCTGGGAACAAGACAAAACAGTAAATTCACATTTTATTGCGGATTATAAAGGCGGTTATGGTATTTTTTCACCAGTTGAAAGAGGTGGGACGGGTATTTATGTTCCAGCAACCTTCTATTCCTATGATGGTTCTGGTAATGAAGGTTCGGCGACCGGTACAGGAAACCCTTTTGAAAGACGTTTTTCTCCAATTGGGCAGGGTTTTATAATTGATGGATTAGTAAACGGTACTGTACAAATGAAAAATAGTTACAGAGTTTTTGTAAAAGAGGGATTAGCCAACAATTCTCAATTTGAAAGAACCTCCAATTCTAGTAAACCAAAAACAACTGAGGATTACCTTTCTAGCATTAAATCGGTATCTGGATTTGATTATAAAACGGTTAGTACAGCACCTACGCCACAAATACGATTTAATACATTGCTGAATAATCAAGGAGTTCGCCAAATGGTCTTAGCATTTATTCCTGAAGCTACAGATGGTGTGGATCGAGCCATGGATGCATTGTCCTCGAGTGATGAAATGCCAGCTGATGTGTATTTTGTTATCAACGACGATGAGTATCTTATCAATGCAGTAAATTTTGATATGGACAAAAAAATTCCAATCGGATTTAAAAATACGGATACAGCAAATTTTAAGATTACGGTCAAAGGAATAGTAAATTTTACAGGTACAAACGCGGTTTATTTACACGATAAAACAACAGACAAATACCATGATATTAAAAATAGTTTTTACGATTTAACATTACCTGGGGGAGTAAACAACACCCGTTTCGAAATAACTTTTAAAAACAATGTTACGCTAGGTGTAGACGAAACAACGCGTGAGAGCTTTGTAGTCTATCAAGATAACAAGGCAAAGAATTTAATGATTAGTAATCCATTATTAACAGAGTTAGCAGCATGTAACCTTTATGATGTGGCAGGAAAATTAATTTTTAGTAAAAAAGATTTAGGAGCCAATGCCACATACAGTTTTCCTACCTCGGGACTTAGCACGGGTATTTACATTGTTAAAATAGCAACTAAAGATAAAATTGAAGTGGGTCATAAAATAATTATAGAATAGAAAGAAAGACACGAATTAACCGAAATGCAATCTTTTTAGGTTGCATTTTTGGTATATATAATTTTACCTTTGTGCCAAAATCATTTAGCTTGAATCAACACTTAACAGTTTCGTTTCTAAACTCTATTTCAGTAGCCATTAAACGGGAAGATTTGATTCACCCTTTTGTTTCCGGAAATAAATTTAGAAAGCTGAAGTATAATTTGCTCGAAGCTAAAAAGGAAAAATATGAAACGCTGCTTACTTTTGGAGGCGCTTTTTCAAATCATATTGCAGCAGTAGCTTATGCTGGCAAAGAAAATGGATTTAAAACAATCGGTATCATTCGTGGCGAAGAGCTCCAAGATAAAATAACAGAAAATCCGACCTTGTTATTTGCTCAAAACTGTGGCATGCAATTTGAATTTATTTCAAGAGAAGAATATCGGTCAAAAAACGAAACGTCTTTTTTCGAAAACTTAAAACAACAATTTGGTGCTTTTTATCTAATACCTGAAGGCGGAACAAATGCGCTAGCGATAATGGGTTGCCAGGAAATTCTAACTCCTGAAGATGCTGAATTTGATTATATTTGTTGCTCCATAGGAACTGGCGGAACGATTTCTGGAATTATCAATAGTGTTTTACCGCACCAAAAAGTTTTAGGATTTCCGGCTTTAAAAGGTGATTTTTTGAAAGATGAAATTCGTAATTTTGTCCACAATGACAATTGGGAGTTGATGAACGAGTATCATTTTGGAGGGTACGCGAAAGTTAACCCAGTATTAATAGAGTTTATTAATCAGTTTTATGCTGAAAATAAAATTCCTTTGGACCCCATTTACACGGGTAAGATGGTTTTTGGCGTTTTAGATTTGATTCAGAAAAACTATTTCCGTGCTGGTTCAAAAATTTTACTAATTCACACTGGTGGACTTCAAGGGATTCAAGGAATGAATATGAAATTAAAAAACAAACATTTACCAACAATCAATAATAATGGTTAAAAAAATCCTACTAATTTTTGTACTACTTACTTTGATAGCTTGCAATGCTACAAAGCCAGTTATAGTTACAAAGAAGCCTCCTTTAAAACCTAAATCTGAGGTAGCTCGTGCAATAAAAAAACCTTCAGAGCCAAGTATTACTAAAGAAATTACAACTGTTGTAAAACCCGTGAAAAAGGATGCCAATACTAGAGAAACAGAAGTAATTGTATCCACTTCTAAGACAGTAGTTACAAATGATGTGATTGTTTCTTACATTTTCAAATTTAAAGAAATTGCAATGGCAAACATGAGAAATTATGGAATTCCGGCCAGTATTATTTTGGCTCAAGGGATTTTAGAATCTGGTGCTGGAAGAGGAGATCTAGCTGTAAGTGCAAACAATCACTTTGGAATCAAATGTCATGAAAGTTGGAAAGGAGAAAGCGTTAAACACGATGATGACTCTGATCAAGAGTGTTTTAGAAAATACAACAATCCATCAGAATCATTTAAAGATCACGCCCTGTTTTTGACTGGACGCCCTAGATATTCTAAATTGTTTGATTTTTCAAAAGGCGATTACAAGGCTTGGGCCAAAGGGCTGCGAACTGCAGGTTATGCTACAGATCCTAGATATCCAGACAAACTGATTTCTTACATTGAACGTTACAAATTAAATCAATATGACAAGCAGGTTTTGGATGATAATTATGTGGCAAAAGAAAAAGAAATGGTAGAAGATTTAACAGTCGAATCAAGGGAAATAGCAGCAACCGATTTGTTGTCCTATGTGGTTCAAAAAGGAGATACCCTTTATTCTATTTCAAAAAAATTCGATTTAAAAGTTGAGGTTTTAAAACAAAAAAATAATCTACCTGATAATACCCTTTCCATCGGACAAAGATTAGTCGTGAATTAAGTAAATAACACAAAAATATATTTCGTTACATGTTATATCAAAGAAGTAGTCAGCTTTTTGCTGAAGCAGAAAAAGTAATACCTGGAGGCGTCAATTCTCCTGTTCGAGCTTTTAGAGCAGTAGGAGGAACCCCAATTTTTGTAAAAAGTGCGAAAGGCGCTTATTTATATGATGAAGATGGAAACCGTTTGATAGATTATATCAATTCTTGGGGACCAATGATTTTAGGACACGCGTATGAACCGGTAGTACAAGCCGTGATAGAGAAAGCGAAGTTAGGTACCTCGTTTGGAATGCCAACAGAATTAGAAACGCAAATTGCAGCTTTAGCGGTTGCCATGGTCCCAGGAATCGATAAAATTCGATTTGTAAACTCGGGTACTGAGGCTTGTATGAGCGCCATAAGACTAGCTCGTGGATATACAAAAAGAGATAAAATAATAAAATTTGCTGGCTGTTATCATGGTCATTCCGACTCTTTTTTAATTCAAGCGGGAAGTGGAGCGATTACATTTGGTTCACCAAATAGTCCCGGAGTTACAGCAGGAACTGCAAAGGATACGTTATTGGCTCGTTACAATGATCTAGAAAGTGTAGCAACATTGATTCAAGCCAATAAAGATGAAATAGCGGCTATTATTGTAGAACCGGTAGCAGGGAATATGGGCTGTATTCCGCCAAATAATGGATTTTTAGAAGGCTTACGCCAAATGTGTACTGATAATGGCATACTGTTGATTTTTGATGAGGTAATGACTGGATTTAGACTTTCAGCGGGTGGTGTTCAGGAATTGCTAAACGTTACTTCAGATATTGTTTGCTTTGGAAAAGTAATAGGCGGAGGATTACCTGTTGGCGCTTTTGCTGCACGTGCTGAAATAATGGATTATTTAGCTCCACTAGGTCCTGTTTACCAAGCAGGGACATTATCAGGAAACCCTTTGGCCATGGCCGCAGGATTAGCCATGTTGCAAGCGTTAAATGCAAACCGTGAAATTTTCACCCGCTTAGCAGAGAAAACAGCATATTTGGCTGCAGGAATTGATAAAGTACTTACAGCAAACGGTGTTGCTTTTACCATAAATACAATTGGATCTATGATTTCAATACATTTTGATGCTGCTCCAGTGGTTGATTTTCAAACTGCAGCAAAGGGTGATAACGAAACATTCAAGAAATTTTTCCATGGCTTGTTGAATGAAGGGATTTATATTGCTCCCTCAGCTTATGAAACGTGGTTTATCACCGATGCATTAACCTACGAAGACCTTGATTTTACGATTCAGGCCATTGATAAAGTTTCAAAAATATTTTAAAATTAAAAAAGACCCGAAAGGGTCTTTTTTATGATATGTGATGAAATAAGTCTCGAGAATGAACTACTTTTTTTCATGAATTTTAGTTGGTTTTTGGTTTTTATGGTAGGCCATTCTTTTGTTCATACGATGATTTCTTTGGTCTTTCATATCCTCCCATTTTTTAAATTGATCAGCAGAAAGTACTTTTTTCATTTTTTCTTTCATCACGATTTGCTCGTCTAGCATTCGACTTTTTTTAGCAAACTTTTCATTAGCGGTGAGCTGTATTTTAGTTCCATCCTTGTTAGCATTGCGTTCTGTAATTCGAGCTTCTTTTTTAGTGCCTTGCTCGGCAATAATCTTGCTCATCTCTTTTTGTTGAGTGGTTGTTAAATCCAAATCTAAAGTCATCTTTTTTAAGTGTAACTCATTTCTTTGTTCAGAGGTCATTTGTTCCATTTGGGCTCTTTCAGATCTTACTTTTTTTTCTTGTGCCCAGCTTGTCATTCCAACAAGTAAAACTAAGGCGATAAGTACTTTTTTCATTTGTATTTTTTTAGGTTTATAGAGATAAGATGATGATGCCCTTAAAAAGTTTAATCGTTAACAAAAGTTTATCGTTTAATTGTCTTGATTACATAGTCTATGAATCATCGTTTTAAGAACTTAAAACTTCATTTGCAGCAAAGTTTTGAGCAGCTTGAAAACGTATTAGCAGCGAAGGAAGTAAAGTAATTTGATACTTAGTACAACTTTTAAAACCAAAAATAGGTTTATATCGTATCTAATTCAATAAACTATAAATCACACAACAATGAAAAACAAAACCCTCAATTTAGGAATTGCCTCCATTATGGGATTGGCCTTGTTATCTCTTACTGCAATTTCTTGTAATAATGATGATACAAGCGATATGATGTCTTCGGCTACGGCACCAGATGTAAATTTTACAGCATTAGCAAGTAATAACACGATTCTTACGTACAATGCTAAAAATTTAGCTACATCAACTTCAAGCACTGCAATTGTTGGTTTACCAGCATCAGAAAATATTGTAAGTATTGATTATAGACCTGCTACAGGGCAATTATACGGACTAGGGTCTTCAAGTAGACTTTATTTAATTAATGAAAAAAGTGGAGTAGCAACAGCATTAGGATCTGCCTCTTTCTCTCCTACAATTGCAAGTAACAATGCATCTGTAGATTTTAATCCTACAGTAGACAGAATACGATTAGTAACTGATTCAGGACAGAACTTAAGATTACACCCTGAGCTTGGTATCGTTGTAGCTACTGATGGAGTTATAAATGGTGGAGCTAATGCTAAAATTGGTGCAATAGCTTATACTAATAGTATGGCTGGCGCTTCAACGACTGTGTTGTATGATGTTGATTTTGATCAAGATAAATTATATATGCAAAATCTGCCTAATGATGGAGCGTTACAGCTAGTTGGTAATTTAGGAGTGAATTTTGAAGGAGTAGGCGATATGGATATTATGCCAGACAATACAACAGCTCTTGCAGTAACAAATAGTAATTCAATTTCTAGTTTGTTCACTATAGATTTAATGACTGGTAAAGCGGTTAACGTTGGTAAATTTACTGCGTCAGTAATCAGTATTGCATTCAAAACCAATCCAATTGCTTATGCTACAACTGCGACAAATATGTTGGTGCGTTTTAACCCAACCAATGGAACGAATAATTCGGTAGCTTTAACAGGTTTAGCAACAAACGAAACGATAGTTGGTATCGATTTTAGACCAGCAAACGGAAGTTTGTATGCAGTTTCTAACCAAAGTAGATTGTTTACTGTAAACACAGCTAGCGGTGCATTAACTGTTATTGGAACAGGTTTGACGCCAGCTTTATCAGGTACGTCTTTTGGATTTGATATTAATCCAACAGTTGATAGAATTAGATTGGTGAGTAACACAGGCCAAAACTTACGTTTGCACCCAGATTTGGGTACTGTGGTGGCTACTGATGGGAACTTGAATCCAGGAACTCCATTCGTGACAGGCGCTGCATACACTAATAATTTTGCCGGAGCAACAACAACTGCTTTATTTGTAATAGATTCGCAGATGGATGCTTTATTTCGTCAAGATCCCCCAAATAACGGTACATTAGTTTCTATTGGAAATTTAGGAGTAAATGTTGATGCTGATAGCGGATTTGATATAGGTGGAACGAGTACTACTGCTTTTGCATTGCTAAAAGTTAACAATGTTACTGGTATCTATACTATTAACACGGTAACTGGAGCTGCAACTAAAGTGGGAGATTTAAATATTCAAGCTACTGCAATGGCTGTTGGTTTAGGTTTTTAATACAAAGAAATAGTTTTGATTTAGTAATTAAACCGACTCTTTATTTTAGAGTCGGTTTTTTTTTGATAAAGCAATAAGTATTTAGTATTATTTTTGTTATGATTTTGCACTGACTATTTTAAAAATGCAAAGCAAAACCAATATTAAATTGCAAACTGTTGTCGTAATATTGTTTGTGAGTAGCTAGATTATAACGTAAACCGGGTTCGATACTTACATTTTTCCCTAAAAATACCGCATAACCAATTTGCGCACCTAGGTAGGTTGGATTAGCATCTGCGTCACCAAAACCTACTCCATTATAAGAAAGCTCGATAGGAATCATCGTTTTCAAATAATATTTGGCTCCAATTTTGTAGGCAATCGGTTCCCCATTTCCATCTATTTCACCGTAGCCTAATCCTAATTTAAGTGCCAGATTATCTTTGATAAAATAACCTCCTTCAGCTCCAATGTTATAGGAAGTGATCCCGTCTGAAGAACTAAAATATATTGCGGTAGTTCCTACATTTCTACCAAAGCCAGTATTGGCTTCGATAAGCCATTTTCCTTTTGATACTTGACCTTCTTTGGCTTGACCATTGGCAAAGGCAAAAGCAAATAAGGCTAAGATCGATACACTAATTTTTTTCATATTGATTTGTTTTTTGTTCTTCCAAAAATAGTTTTAAAATTGATTAACGTATGAATTTTATGACTTATTTAACCTTTTGTGATTATTGGTTTAATTTTTTATCATAAGGAAAGTATTTTAAATCTTAAATAGGCATAAAAAAAAGGAACTCCATTATGAAGCCCCTTTTTGATATTCTGATATAAAATAAATTACTCTTTCAATCGACAACTCTTTAAATCTCCTTCATCAACTACTTCGGTCAATCCCAAAGAAGATAAGTTTTTCATGGCTTTGTCCCATTTTTTACCGCTCAATCCAGAGGTCATTTTTAGTGCGCCAAATTCCATTTGGTTGTTGTTTGTTTGCAATAACACAACAATCAATTTCTCATCTTCTTCTAATTCAATTTTAATCTGTTTTTTCTCCGGTCGCATTTGAGGGAATAATAAAACTTCCTGAATAGAGGAGTTGTTTGTCAAATACATCATCAAACGATCCATTCCTATTCCTAATCCAGAAGTTGGTGGCATTCCGTACTCTAATGCTCTCAAGAAATCTTCATCAATAATTCCGTTTGCTTCATCATCTCCTTTTTCAGACAAACGCATTTGCTCTTCAAATCGTTCTCTTTGGTCAATAGGGTCGTTTAATTCAGAGTAGGCATTGGCTACTTCTTTTCCACAAACCATTAATTCAAAACGTTCTGTAAGCTCGGGATTATCGCGGTGTTGCTTGCAAAGTGGTGACATCTCTTTTGGATAATCCGTGATAAAAGTGGGCTGAATATAATTGCCCTCGCATTTAGCACCAAAAATCTCATCAATTAATTTTCCCTTTCCCATGGTTTTATCCACGTCAATTCCCATACCTCTTGCTGCTTCAAACAGTTCGGTTTCATCTTTTCCAGAAATATCAAAGCCGGTAAAGTGCTTGATAGAATCGGTCATCGTTACGCGGGCATAAGGGGCTTTAAAGTCTACTTTATGTTCGCCAAAAGTAGCTTCGCTCGTTCCATTTACACTAACAGCGCAATGTTCGAGTAAGTTCTCCGTGAATTTCATCATCCAGTTGTAGTCTTTATAGGCTACATATATTTCCATGGCAGTAAATTCTGGGTTGTGCGTTCGATCCATTCCTTCATTTCTGAAGTTTTTCGAAAATTCATACACGCCATCAAATCCGCCAACAATCAATCTTTTTAAATACAACTCATTCGCAATACGCATATACAAAGGCATATCAAGCGAATTGTGATGTGTAATAAAAGGTCGCGCCGCAGCACCACCAGGAATAGGCTGTAAAACAGGTGTTTCTACCTCTAGATATCCCGCATCATTAAAGAAACTACGCATGGCATTAAATAATTTGGTGCGTTTAATAAACGTTTCTTTTACGTGATCGTTTACCGTTAAATCTACATAACGTCTGCGGTAACGTTGTTCCGGATCGGCAAAGGCATCATAGGTTTTTCCATCGGCATCTGTTTTTACTACTGGAAGCGGTTTCAAGGCTTTTGCCAAAACCGTCAATCCATAAACATGAACCGATATTTCTCCTACTTGCGTTTTGAAAACCGTTCCGCGAACTCCAATAAAATCGCCAATATCCAATAGTTTTTTGAAAACCACATTATACATTGTTTTTTCCTCATCAGTTGAAATATCATCTCTAGAAACATACACCTGAATTCGGCCTTCAGCATCTTTCAATTCAGCAAACGAAGCTTTTCCCATGATGCGTTTTCCCATCAATCGGCCAGCTAAAACAACTTCTTTCCCCTCATATTTTTCAAAATCGGCTAGGATTTCGCTAGAATACGCGGTTGTAATAAATTCGGCTGCGGGATAAGGCTCAATGCCTAAATTGCGTAATTCGGTAAGTGCTTCTCTGCGTAATATTTCTTGTTCGGATAATGCCATTTTATGCTGATTTTAAGAGCGCAAAGATACTATATAAGTTTTTAAATTTAAAGTTTAAAATGTATCGTTTTTTGAAGCATAATATTTCGTTTTTTCAAGACGATTTGTCCCGCTATTAGCTCTATCTTTTTTTCTTGTTCAAAAAAAAACAAGAAAAAAAGGATGCCGCTGCTATCGGGGCTATGGTACAATTTTTATTTTCAAAAGAACATGAAAAATAGTACAAATAATGTATATTTGAAACCAAATCATTTTGCAAATATTCAAATGAAAAAATATAGTGTGTTATTTCTATTCATCTTTCTAAACAGTTGCCAAGTAACAGAAACCATCCATTTGAACCAAGACGGAACTGGAAAAATTGAAATTAGTAGACTTCGTGAAGAACAAAGTTACATGCAGCTTATGGGTGAAGAATATTCTAAGGAAGAAATTTTTAAGGATACCACCTACGTTTTTCAGGATTTGATAGCAAAGCATTACGAAACGTTTTCCAGATTGCCAGCACTTGAAAAAGCCATTTTTCAAAAATTCAATAAGGTAAAAGTACACAATAAGAAAAGCTCATTCGACAAAGAATTCCGCACAACTATAACTCAAAATTTCACTACAATATCCGAAGTAGCTGATTTATACAAAACCGAGGAATACGCAGATGACATCGAGAATAATTACGCATTGGTTGCCGAAGAACATTATTACAGTGTCAGCTTTACTTTTGACGGCACTACATTTAAAAGAATTGTCAAAATTACAGATGCAGTAGAATTAAAAAAGCAGCAAGAAGAAATTGAAGGATTGAAAACTCGCTTTTCAAAATTTAAAATCATTCAGCCTTATATTTTGAAATACCATTTCCCTAGAAAAATAAAGTCGGTTTCAAATCTAAAAGCAAAAATTAGCGAAGACAAAAAATCACTGGAATTGCAATTTCTTTTATCAGATTGTCTGCAAAATCCCGAAAGCACCAATCTGGAGGTGGTTTTGGAAACAAATGAAGTCAATTAAAACTTTATTTAAAAAAATATGAAATATCTAGTAATTAAATCTAATCCTATTGAGGCATGAAGAAGTAGCGTGATTTAATAGTAATAATTATGTAAAGATCATTAATAATTCTATAAAAACGATGGCGAATATATAATCTATATTTGATAAAGAGCAAATTTTCAAATCGTAATGGTTCAAAATCAGGTAAATAGAAAATAATTTAAATAATGATCTTATGAAAGCACTTGTTTATTTCGGTCCCCGCGATGTGAGGGTCGTAGAAATGCCGGATGCCAAAATTGAGCAGCCGACGGACGTACTGGTTAAAATAACGACGACAAATATTTGCGGATCCGACCTTCACATGTACGAAGGAAGAACCGATATGGAAGCCGGCAAAATTTTAGGACATGAAAATATGGGTAGGGTAGTCGAAATTGGAAAAGCCGTAACTCAGATTAAAGTAGGGGACATGGTCTGTCTTCCATTTAATATTGGATGCGGTCATTGTCAAAATTGCGAAAGCGGCTTAACGGGTTTTTGTCTTACAATGAATCCGGGAACCGCGGGTGCTGCCTATGGATTTGCGGGGATGGGTCCTTACAGCGGTGGTCAGGCCGAATACCTTCGGGTGCCTCATGGTGATTTTAATTGCCTCAAATTGCCAGAAGATGCCGTAGAGAAGGAAAATGATTATGTGATGTTATCGGATATTTTTCCAACAGGATATCATGCGACGGAATTGGCTGGTGTAAAACCTGGTGACTCTGTGGTGATTTATGGTGCAGGTCCCGTTGGACTAATGGCAGCACATTCGGCAAGTATCAAAGGTGCCAGTAAGATTATGGTGGTAGACAATCATCCTGATCGGTTGAAGCTTGCAGAAGAATTGGGCGCTATTGCAATTGATTTCTCAAAAGGGTCAGCAGTAGAGCAAGTGTTGGAACTCACCAACGGTATGGGTGCCGACAGAGGTTGCGAATGTGTAGGGTACCAGTGTTGTGATAAACATGGTAAGGAACATTCAAATGTAACCATGAACGAACTTGTACAGGCCGTAAAAGCAACTGGTTCCATAGGTGTTGTAGGGGTCTTTGTTCCTAAAGATCCTAAATCTAAAGAGGAATTACAAAAAGAAGGCCACATGGATTTTGATTTTGGTCAATTCTGGATGAAAGGACAGCGAATAGCAACAGGGCAGGCAAATGTCAAATCCTATAACCGTCAGCTTTCTACCTTGATTTCTGCTGGTAAAGCAAGGCCATCATTAATTGTCTCGCATGAACTTTCATTAGACGAGGCTCCAGATGCTTACAAGCATTTCGATGCCCGCGATAAAGGATGGACGAAGGTGTTACTGAAACCAGAGATGATAAATGCTAAAAAATAAATTTTAAATGTTTTGAAGATTTTGCACAACATATTCTACCGATTTAAGTGTTTGTTTCGTGCCGTGTTAGTTAGTAATTAAATGGATAATAATAATTCTATACAAGTGGATTATAATTATCCATTTTTTTGTTCTGGTAAAATATAATTTGGGGTTTAATTTTCATAATTTAAAAATTCCTAATTCATTATTCAACATTCGTATTTCAAACCTTTGTACCTTTGTACTTCAAAAATAAGTGAACGAAATGAGATTGCTTCGTTCCTCGTAATGACAAATGAATAAAATCATCCAACTTCAAGATTTAGGAACAAAAGATTACAAGGAAACTTGGGAATACCAAGAAGAATTGTTCAAAGGAATCGTCGATTTAAAAATTCGAAATCGCAGAGAAGATCTTGAATTACCAACTCCAAATTATTTTCTTTTTGTGGAGCATCCGCACGTATATACCTTAGGGAAAAGCGGTGATTTAAGTAATTTACTTTTATCCGAAAAGCAACTAGAAACCAAAGGAGCAACTTTTTACAAAATCAATCGTGGCGGTGATATCACCTATCACGGACCAGGACAAATTGTGGGTTATCCTATTCTAGACTTAGAAAATTTTTTTACGGATATTCACAAATACTTGCGCTTTCTGGAGGAAGCTATTATTCTTACGTTGCAAGAATACGGAATCATTTGCGGTAGGAGCGAGGGCGAAACTGGAGTTTGGTTAGGAGCAGGTACGCCATTTGCCAGAAAAATTTGTGCCATGGGCGTTCGTGCTTCCCGCTGGGTAACTATGCACGGATTTGCATTAAACGTAAATGCCGATTTAGGTTACTTCGATAATATCATTCCGTGTGGCATTCGAGGCAAAGCAGTAACTTCATTGAATGTGGAACTTGGAGCCGAAAAAGTAAATGAAATAGAAGTGAAAGATAAAATCCTGAAACATCTCACTCATTTGTTCGAAGCTACATTCGAGAAATCTTAAATCAAAATCGTAAATCAGCAATCAAAAATCAAAAGAATATTGTTCTGGCAATAATCGGAAAGTCATTCGGTGGTATTTTGTTACTCCATATTTTCTAATGGCCTCACGATGTTCCTTAGTAGGGTACCCTTTATTCTGTTTCCAATTGTACATGGGGAATTCTTCATGAATTGTATTCATATATTCATCACGATAGGTCTTGGCTAATACAGAAGCAGCAGCAATACTCATAAATTTTGAATCTCCTTTAATAATACTTGCATTTGGTATTGAATTTAAAATTTCTATTTCAGCAGCTGTAAAAATTCGACCACCACGATTTTTTATGCCACCTTTTGCTATAAAAGGACTATTTCCGTCTACAATAATAGAGACAGGTCTAGGATCTAATTTTAATATACATTCTTGCATTGCTTTTACAGAGGCGTTTAAAATATTTATTTCATCAATTAGTAAAGGCTCAAGATGGGTAACAGCAAATGAAATGCATTGTTGTTCTATAATAGGTCTTAGTTTTTCACGTGCCTTTTCAGATAACTGTTTGCTGTCGTTTAGTGTGCTGTTTAAAAAATAGTCAGGAAGTATCACCGCTGCTGCAGTAACAGGTCCAGCAAGACAACCGCGGCCCGCTTCATCAGTTCCGGCTTCTAAATTTGGTGTTAAATAAAAGGATGTTAACATTAAATTAATTTTGACAAAAATATGATTATATATTTAAATACTTACATTAATAAGTGTAGTAAGATTAAAGTATTGAAGTATGTGTTTTTTTTATGTAAATCTGTTATTGATTATATTTTGTTAAATTATCTAAAAGTCTTGTTTCTTTAAGATATTATTAGGATTTTTGTCAAATAACTAATTCAAATTATTTAATATGAGATCAAAATTCAAATGGATTTTTTCATTGCTAATGGCTTTGTCCATGCAATTTGCGTTTGCACAAGAAAGAACGATCACGGGTACAGTTTCTGATGGTGCTGGACCAGTTCCTGGTGTAAATGTTCAAGTAAAAGGCACTAAAGTTGGAGTGCAAACAGGCTTTGATGGTAAATATTCTATTAAAGCTAAAACGGGTGATGTGTTAGTTTATTCTTTTGTAGGAATGAATGAAATTACTAGAACTGTAGGTGCTACAAGTTCTATGAATGTTACCATGCAGGACGAAGCTAAGGCCTTAACCGAGGTTGTAGTAGTTGGATATGGTGTTCAGAAAAGAAAAAAAGTAACGCAATCACAAAAAGTAATAGAAAATGCTTCGATGGACAATCTTACTGTTTTGTCTCCACAGCAAATGCTTCAGGGGCAAGCTGCCGGTGTTCAGGTGGTTCAATCATCTGGAGTTCTTGGTGCTGCTACTGTTGTTAAAATTAGAGGTAATGCATCTATTACAGCAGGTGGTAGACCATTATATGTAATTGATGGTGTACCTATGAGTGATGGTTTATTTACAAATGCTCAAGGAGGGCAGGCTTTAAACCCATTGTTAGAGATCAATGCAAATGATATCGAAACTCAAACTGTTTTGAAAGATGCTGCTGCAACTGCTATTTATGGTTCTAGAGGTTCTAATGGTGTAATTTTAATTACTACTAAAACCGGTAAAAAAAATCAACAAGCTCGAGTTACTTTCGAACAGACACTTTCAGTTAGCAAAGCAACTGATTTATTGTCGATGATGGATGGTACACAGTACAGAAAATTTAAGACTTTAAGAGGAGACAATCCTGTTAATTTTTTGAATAATGATTATGACTGGCAAGCAGGTGTACTAAGAGATGGTGTTTCAAGAGGAACTAATGTTTCTGTTTCTGGTGGTAGCGATAAAACTACTTATTATGCTGGATTTGGAAGATCTGACTTGCAGGGTTTTATGGTTGGAAATAATCTGAGTAGTACGAATGCAAAATTATCTTTGAATACAGAGGTTAATGAAAGAATTAAAATTGGTGGTAATCTTTCGTACAGTGAGGTTATTAATGATAGAGTAGGTTCTGAAAACAGTGTTTTTGCTCCATTAACTGCTGCTTACCTACTAAGTCCTTGGGTTTCTCCTTATGATGCAACGGGTAATTTTGTAAGGCTTCCTGGTTTTATTCCAAACGTTGTCGCTATTGAGGCATTAGACACTAACGAGTCTAAAACATCAAGAGCTTTTGGTAACATATTTGGAGAAGTTCAACTTTTAAAAGGATTGAAATACAAAGCTGATTTTGGTATCGATAGATTAACGCTGCAGCAAAAAGAGCGTTCTCTAGATATCAATTCTCCTACGGGTTATGGGTACTACAATACTGTTTTTCAAAGTAAATATGTTGTTACCAATACTTTGAGTTATGAGAAAGCTTTTGGAAAACATAATGTATCAGGAGTTTTAGGTTCAACGTACGAGCAAAATGATATAATATCTGCAACAGTTGAAGCTACTGGTTTCGCATCAGATTTGCAGTTAAACGTGTTGTCGGGTGCTACCAAAACAACAACCGATTCTAGAACTTTTAACTCTAGATTAAACGGATATTTTGCAAGATTAGCGTATGATTTTGATTCTAAATATCTAGTGGAGGTTTCAGGTAGAAGAGATGGTTCTTCTAGATTTGCAGAAAACAGAAAGTATGGAGAGTTTTGGGCCGTATCAGGAGGTTGGAACATTGCTAATGAAGAATTCATGAGTAATGTAAAATTATTTTCTGAATTAAAGTTAAGAGCTTCTATCGGAACTACTGGTAATGACCGTGTGAATGATTTCGCATTTTTTCCATTGTACACTGGAGGTACTGGTGGAGCGTATAATGGTACTCCCGGTTTTAATTACACTCAACCTGAAAATAGTGAATACAGATGGGAGCAATCTAAAACCACTAACTTAGGTTTGGATGTTGCTTTCCTTAACAATAGAATTAGATTATCTGTAGATGCATATATTAAAAAAACTACAGACTTGATTTTGAACGTTCCAATTCCTGGAACAAATGGTTTTACAGTACTTGCTGCTAACGCAGGTTCTATGGAAAATAAAGGTTTAGAATTTGATCTTGCTACTGTAAATATAGATACAAAGAATTTCAAATGGAAAACATCTATTAACGTAGGAATCAACAAAAATAAAGTTCTAGAATTACCAGGGGCTTCTTTTGGTGCCGATGGAAAAAGATTTATTGGGTTAACAAATCAAAGAGCAATCGAAGGTGCATCCATAAATGAATTTTTCTTAGTTAGATATGTTGGTGTTAATCCACAAACAGGTAATGCAGAATGGTTAGATGTAAACGGAAACGTGACTACAGCCCCAACAGATTCTGATAGAGTACGTGTAGGAACTGCTAATCCTGATTTTACAGGGGGTATAACCAATACTTTTAATTACAAGAATTTTGATTTGAATGTTTTAGCAAACTTTAGTGTTGGTAACCTGATTTATGATGGTGGTCAGGCATTTACAGATAATTTAAATGGTGATTTTAATAAATCTACTGCTGTTTTAGATTATTGGACTACTCCAGGTCAAATTGCATATGCTCCATCTTTGACTAGTACAACAAGAGCAATATTCAATCGTAGATCGACTGCTCAATTAAAAGATGGTTCTTTTTTAAGGATCAATAATGTTACTTTAGGATACAATTTAAGTTCAGCTATTTTTAAGGATTCTAAATTCTTTACCTCGGCTAGAATTTTCGCTACTACAACAAATGTTTATACCTTAAAAAAGAAAGAGTTAAAGGGTGTTGATCCGGAGACTACAAATTCAATTGGTAATCAAGTTCAAGGTGAAGCTTTCTTTACACCACCGCAATCAAAATCTTATTTACTAGGTGTAAAATTAACTTTCTAAAATACTAAATATTATGAAAAATATAAAAAACATCCTCTTAGTTTTGTCTGTGTTTGCAGTAGCAAGTTGTGATAATTCCTTAGAATTAGTTCCTGAGGATTCACTTCTGCCATCTGTCATTTTTTCTACAGAAGCACTAACAGGTAATGCTGTAACGGGTATGTACAGTACTTTACAGAGTTCAAATACATTGTCAGGTATTCCAGATACTATGTCTGAATGGCAAGCAGATAATGTAGAATTTGTAGGGTCATTCCCTACGTTTGATGAGATTTACACATTTAATACCTTGTCGGATAACACTTCTATTTTAAATGTATGGAACGCTCATTATTTTACGCTTAATCAAGCTAATATGATTATAAAAAATGTGCCTTCCGTTCCAGGTTCAACTTTTACTGACGCGGAAAAAAATGATTTTATTGGTCAAGCAAGATTTGTAAGAGCGCTAATGCACTTCAAACTCTCGCAATTGTTTGGAAAGCAGTTGAAGCAAGATCCTACAGGTAATAGTTTATCTATTCCTTTAGTTCTTGAACCGTATAATGGTGTTGTTCAAAGACCAGTAAGAAATACGTTGAAAGAAGTGTATGCTTCTATTGAAGATGACTTATTGTTTGCAAAAACTTCAATTACCAACACTGCAAAATCTAGAGCCAGTGTGGCTGCGGCTAATGCGCTGTTGGCTAGATTGTATTTGTACCAAGAGCGCTTCCCGGAAGCTGCTGCTGCTGCTAATACTGTAATTGGTACAGCGGGTATATCACTTGCTGCTAATTATACTTTTTACAACAATCCAAGTACTGAACATATTTTTCAAGTGCAAAATGTTGCAGGAGATGCTGGTGCTGGAGAGTCATTCTCAAAATTATACAGCCCTACAGCTTTTGGAGGTAGAGGTGATACTCCTTTCTCAACTAATTTAATAGCTGCTTTTGCTGCTGAACCAGGTGATTTACGTTATAGTACCCTAACAAGATCAGGTGTAGATGCTAAAAATAGAACTTCTGTTTTTACAACTAAATATCCTAATGGAACAAGTAATCAAGATGATCCCAACGTTCTACGTGTTTCAGAAATGTATTTAATTAGAGCTGAGGCAAATTTTAGAGCAGGTTCTGCTATAGGTGCAACTCCAGTGTCTGATGTAAATCGCACAAGAGTTAGGGCTGGTTTAGCTCCGTTGGTTTCGATATCTTCGATAAATGATATTTTGGTAGAAAGAAGAAAAGAGCTTTGTTTTGAAGGTTTAAGAAGAATGGATTTATTAAGAAACAATCTTCCTTTAAGATCAGCTGGAATGCCTAGTGCTGCTGTATCTACGCCAACATCTGATAAAGTTGTATTTCCTATTCCTCAAAGAGAAAGGGATAATAATCCCAATCTAGCGCAAAATAGTGGGTATTAGTAATATTCTTTTAAGGCTTCCTTTAATTAGGAAGCCTTTTTTTTTTTTCTTCTTTTTTATAATCTACATTTGTAGCATGACAGGTTTTAATTTATACTCTCCTCCATGCAACAGCGACTTTTATTTTTTTATATTATAGTAATATGCCCTTTTTTATTTTTTGCTCAAGTAAATAATGAAACTAGTGTACAGCAACGGAAATCAATTAGAGTTGTTGATACACTTAAAAATAAAAAAGTCGCATCTATCGATCTTTACAAAGTAATTTCTGTAGAAAACGATACAACATATATTGATACTTCTCTAACTATTCAAAAAGAGTACAGTCACAATTATTTGCGTAAAGATATTTTTGGTTTACTGCCGTTTGCCAATGATGGACAAACCTACAATACACTGCAATACAGTTTGAATGAGTTTAATCCGTATCCTGAATTTGGATTTAAAGCCAAGCATTTTAATTTTTTAGAAGCCAATCAAATTAGGTATTATTCTGTTGCCACTCCAGTTACAGAATTATATTTTAAAACAACGATCAGTAAAGGACAATCTGTAGATGCGTTTATTACTTTAAACACGGCTGAAAATTTTAATTTTTCAATTGCGTACAAAGGTTTGCGATCTGAAGGTGAATACCTCAATCAATTATCAAGTACGGGTAATTTTAGGTTTACGACCAGTTACAATACTAAAAACAAACGCTATTTCGCAAAAGCACATTATACGTTTCAAGATATCTTAAATGAAGAAAATGGCGGTATAACTACAACAAATGATTTTGAAAGTGAAAATCCTAATTTTGACAATAGGCAACGATTTGAAGTTTATTTTACTGATGCAAAGTCTTTTTTGAAAGGTAAAATAATTTTTCTAGATCATAATTTTAGAATAAATTCAAAAAAGGGAAGCAACAATTTATATCTAGCACATCAATTCAATTATGAAAATAAATTTTTTGAGTACAATCAGGCTACGGTACCTTCTTCGGTAGGTAGTACAATTGTATTCAGATTTGGGGAGTCCTTTAAAAATAGTGATATCAATGATCAAACTCGTTATAACAAAATGTATAATAAAGTTGGTCTTGTTTATGAGAATGTTACTTTAGGTAGGTTTCAATTTTTTGCAGATGATTTTAGGTCTAATTATTACTATAACCAAATCTTAATTTTCGATAATCAGAATATAATTCCAAGTGCTTTTAGTCAAAATATTAATAGTGTAGGAGGTCAATATGAGGTTCAAAAAAAGAACTGGAACGGTAGTTTTTTATATTCGAGATCAATCACTGCCCAATCATTGTCTAATCTTGATGCAAAATTAGGGTATGATTTTAATGATGAAATTCAATTTACACTTAGGTATCAAAATGTGAATAAATTGCCCAACAGTAATTATAATCTGCATCAAAGTAGTTATCTACAATACAATTGGTCAAATGAATTCAAGAACGAAAAAATAAATTCAATAAGTGCTAACGCCACCACTCCTTGGGTTAATGCAGAAGTGCAATATTCGATTTTAAAGGATCATTTGTATTTTAATGATGCATCAAGTGATGCAGAAGTGCAAGCCAGAACGCAGATTGTCTCTCCTTCGCAATATGATGGTACTATAAATTACCTTTCGGTAAAAATTAGTAGAGAGGTCGTTTTTGGCAAATTTGCTCTTGACAATGCCGTATTGTATCAAAAAGTGACTCAACAAAATGAGATTTTGAATGTGCCTGAAATTGTATCACGAAATTCGATTTATTATTCGATTTATTTGTTTAAAAATGCATTGTATTTACAAACAGGAATTGTATTAAATTATTTCTCAAACTATTACGCAAATGAATACAATCCAGTAATTGGCGAGTTTTTTGTGCAAAATGAAAAACAAATTAGAAATCATCCTAATTTTGATTTTTTTATAAATGCAAAGGTTCAAAGGACCCGAATTTATTTTAAAGCGGAACATTTTAACTCTTCATTCACAGGAAATAATTTCTATGCATCGCCTAATAATCCATCGAGGGATTTCACAATTCGTTTTGGCCTAATTTGGAACTTTTTTAACTAAAAACTTTTCAGATTTTAAATTTTAAAATGCTTTTTTAGGGCGTTTTACCGTGCTATCCGCTATATCTTTCCTTGCTTAAAGAAAGCAAGCAAAGGATGCCGCTTTTATCACGAACGCAAAATCCTGTAAGAAAGAATATTTTGTAACAAAATGCTATCTTTGCAACATTATTTACAACAAATCAAAATCTTAAATTCATAATAAAATGCGCTACGCAGAAAATATATTAGGCACCATTGGAAATACGCCATTAGTAAAATTGAATAAAGTAACTGCAGAAGTCAATGCCTTGGTACTTGCTAAAGTCGAAACTTTCAATCCAGGTAATTCTGTGAAGGATAGGATGGCAGTAAAAATGATTGAAGACGCTGAAGCCGATGGTAGATTAAAACCAGGCGGTACCATTATTGAGGGTACTTCAGGGAATACCGGAATGGGATTGGCATTAGTGGCCATAATTAAAGGGTATAAGCTAATCTGTGTAATTTCAGACAAACAATCCAAAGAGAAAATGGATATTCTTCGTGCCGTTGGCGCAAAAGTAGTGGTTTGTCCTACGGATGTAGAACCTACGGATCCAAGATCTTATTACTCAGTTTCAAAACGATTAGCCGATGAAACTCCAAATTCTTGGTATGTAAATCAATACGATAATCCGTCAAATGCAATAGCGCACTACGAGCAAACGGGTCCTGAAATTTGGGAACAAACGGAAGGTAAGATTACTCATTTTGTTGTAGGAGTTGGAACTGGAGGTACAATTTCTGGTGTTGCCAAATACTTAAAGGAGAGAAATCCAAATATCAAAATTTGGGGAATTGACACCTATGGTTCGGTATTTAAAAAATACCACGAAACAGGAATTTTTGATGAGAATGAAATCTATTCGTATATAACAGAAGGAATTGGAGAAGATATTCTTCCAAAAAACGTTGATTTCTCTTTAATTGATGGTTTTACAAAAGTAACTGATAAAGATGCTGCGGTTTATACTCGTAAAATTGCACTTGAAGAAGGTATTTTTGTAGGAAATTCAGCTGGAGCAGCAATTAAAGGGTTGTTGCAACTTAAGGATCATTTTAAACCTGAAGATGTTGTTGTTGTTTTGTTTCATGATTCAGGCAGTCGTTACGTAGGTAAAATGTTCAACGATGATTGGATGCGCGAACGTGGTTTTCTAGAAGAAGAAATTACAAAAGCGGAGGATGTTATAAAAGATCATATCGATAAACCATTAATCGTGGTTCGTACGGAAGAGTTAGTTTCGCATGCAATAGAAAGAATGCGTAAATACAAAATCTCTCAAATTCCGGTTATTGATATCAATGGTTTTGTGGGTTCTGTTGACGAAAGTGACTTGTTTCAAAGTTACGTTGCTGATAAAGATGTATCCGACAAACCGATTAAAGAAGTAATGGGTAAACCGTTTCCAATCGTAAAACACGGAACAACTATTGAAGAAGTGTCTAAATTATTCACTAAAGAAAATGAAGCTGTTTTGGTGGAATTAGAAAATGGAAAGCACCATATAATAACTAAATATGATATTATTGGGTCGATAAAATAATTTTTTTTGCCACAAATCAAGTAAACTTCCATAGTCTGGATCCGTTTATTTGATTTGTGGCTTTTAATTTGAAGAATTTATTTTCTTTTGTCTACAGCTTTATTCGTTTATCGAAATTCTAAAATATGACCTTCACTGCAATAGATTTTGAAACTGCAACTGCATTCCATCCATGTTCCGTTGGTATTGTTACCGTAGAAAATGGGATAATTACAGATGAGTTTGTTAGTTTAATTAAGCCACCAAATAATTTATATTCTCCTTTTACAATTCAAGTTCATGGGATATATCCTCGAGATACGGTGAATGCAAAATCATTTGCACAAGTATTTCCTGAAATTCAAAAACGCCTGAAAAATAGAGTGGTTGTGGCTCATAATGAGAGTTTTGATAGAAATGTACTTGCTAAATCAATGGCGCTTTATGGTTTGGATTATGCTGATTTGAATATCGCATCCCGTTGGGAATGTACCGTGAAAATTTACAAAGCCAAAGGGTTAAAGCCAACCAAATTAAGTGATTGTTGCCGAGAAATGAATATCGCCCTAAATCATCACGAAGCATTATCTGACGCTCGTGCTTGTGCCAAATTATATATGATGAGATAAAAAAATTTATATCTTTCAATTGCCATACTCTTTTTCTAAAGAATTTTCTGAAATTTTTAATTTAGATAATTTGTTATTCCTTTTTTTACTACATTAGTCTTCAATCTAATATGTTCAATATGAAAGAAGATTTCCTTCATTATCTGTGGAAATTTAAGAAGCTTGATGTCTTAAATTTGAAAACTTTCAATGGTGAGGAAATCACAATTATTAATGTTGGTCAATATTTAGAGCTTGCAGGTCCTGATTTTTTCAATGCTCAAATAACCATTGGGAATCAAAAATGGGCTGGAAATGTCGAAATTCATCTTAAATCTTCAGATTGGTATGTGCATCATCACGAAAGAGACGAAGCCTACGAAAACGTAATTCTTCATGTGGTATGGGAACACGACTCGGAAATTTTTAGAAAAAACAATATCGAGATTCCTGTTTTAGAACTTAAAAAGTATGTAGATGCTGCAACAATATCTAATTATCAATCTTTAATTTCCCCTAAATCGTGGATTTTCTGTGAGAAGCAAATTCAAGAAATTGATGAATTTACATTCAAAAATTGGCAGGAACGTTTATTTTTTGAACGTTTGGAAAGAAAATCAAAACCGATATTTGATTTATTAGAACAAACCAATCACGATTGGGAAGCAGTTTTGTTTTGTCTTTTGGCGAAGAATTTTGGACTAAATACGAATGGTGAAATCTTTTTAGAAATCGCGCAAAATATTCCCTTTTCAATTGTTAGAAAAGAAAGTTTTGAGGTCGAAAATCTGGAAGCTTTAGTTTTTGGAACTGCAGGATTATTGGATTCTGAAAAGGAAGATAATTATTTTAAAGATTTAAAATTCAGGTATTTCTATTTATTGCATAAATATCAACTAGAAAAAAGTTGTAGTGAGCCAGTTCAATTTTTTAAGCATCGTCCCGATAATTTTCCAACGATTCGACTGTCTCAGTTGGCCAATTTATATCATAATCAGCAGAATTTATTCTCGAAAATCAACACGCTAAATTCTTTAAAAAGTATCTATGATTTGTTTCAGGTTTCAGTTTCTGAATATTGGCTGAATCATTATCAATTTGATAAAGAAAGTCCAAAGAAAAAGAAATTACTATCTAAATCCTTTGTCGATTTAATTGTTATCAACACGATAATTCCGCTTCAATTCGCTTATGCAAAAAGTAAGGGAAAAGAAATTTCGGAGGATTTAATTCAACTCTTAAAGGAAATATCACCAGAAAAAAATGCTATTATTGATAAGTTTAATTCTTTCGGAATTGCTTCAAAAAGTGCCTTTGATTCGCAATCATTGATTCAACTCAAAAATGAATATTGTAACAAAAGTAAATGTTTAGAATGCCGTATAGGAATAGAACTGCTTAAAAAACAAGTAGTGGTTTAAAAGGCATCAGCTGGATAATTTTGTATTTTTGTACCTAATTAATAATTCTTTAAAATGTCTGCAATTATAAAACTTAAGTTTTTTTTTGAAAAACACGGTTTTCATGTTTCCTCGCGTTTGGCTGATACTTTAGGTATGAGAGCCAGTAGCGTCCGATTATTTTTTATTTATTTATCATTCGTTACCGCAGGATTATGGTTTGCAGTTTATTTAACGCTTGCTTTTTGGATGCGTTTAAAAGACTTAATACGCGCTAAGCGTACCTCAGTTTTTGATCTATAAAAAAAGCCGAACGAGTAGACTGCCCCCATAAAGTTAGACACTATTTGGGGGTATTTTTTATGGAAAGAAAAGTCAAGTATGATTATGCGTTTAAGCTCGAATGCGTAAAATTAGTATTGGAAAAACATTATTCATGTAATTATGTTTCAAATCAAAAAGGACCAAATGAAT
>NZ_JBLVPU010000029.1:0-41579 GCF_048286735.1 Flavobacterium frigidum
GCCGCATCATTATCATTGATTGTTCCAGTAGCCGAAGCCGTTCCAGAAGCAATGCTAAAGTCTTCGTTATTTTCATCAATCGTATCCGCAGTTGTTGGTACACTCACGGTTCCCGTAGTAGCACCCGCAGGTACGGTTACTGTTTGCGATGTGGTAGTGTAATCAGCACTTCCAGCGGTTCCATTGGTGAATGTAAAGGTATACGTTGTATCCTCAGCAGAAGGATTACTCAAGCTGAATTCAAACACAACAGGACTTCCTTCAGTAGCCGAAGCAGGAGTGATCGTGGCTACAGTTGGAGCCGCATCATTATCAGTAATAGTCACAGTTGCAGATTGAGTACCTAATTCTGTTGCACAACCTCCTGTTACATTGTCAATATTTGCATTAACCGTTTCTGGCCCTTCATTTATGTTGTCATCAATAGGAGTAATGGTTACAGTACCACTTGTTGATCCCGAAGGTATAGTAATGGTTAAACTACTTGCAGTGTGATCAGAACCTGATGTTGCTGTTCCAGAATAAGAAATTGTAATAATTACATCACTAATAGTTGCAGTTGATAGAGTTGCTGTAAGGAGCGCGCTACTTCCAGAATTTTCAGCAACTGATGTTGTGCCTGATAAACTTACAGTAGGAGCATATATCGATATAGTTCCAGTAGCAGTCACTTCCCCACAACCACCCGTAAGTGGAATAGAATAATTGAATATTCCCGAAGCAGTTGGCGCACCACTAATTGTAATTGTATTTGATGCAAAAGTAGCGGTAACACCTCCAGGTAAACCTGTAGCCGTTCCGATTCCAGTAGCTCCTGTAGTAGTATGTGTGATATTTGTCAGCGGCGTATTGATACACAACGTTGGAGTTGATGATGCTGCTGATACCGTATTGTTAGGTGTTACTGTAATGGTTCCCGCAGCATTCACTGATCCACAACCACCGGTAACTGGAATTGAATAATTGAATGTTCCCGAAGCAGTTGGAGTACCACTAATTGTAATTGTATTTGATGCAAAAGTAGCGGTAACACCTGCAGGTAAACCTGTAGCCGTTCCAATTCCAGTAGCTCCTGTAGTAGTATGTGTAATATTTGTTAAAGCGGCATTGATGCACAACGTTGGAGTTGATGATGCTGCAGATACCGTATTGTTAGGTGTAACAATGATCCTTCCCGTAGCATTCACAGACCCACAACCTCCCGTTAATGGGATGCTATAATCGAATGTTCCCGAAGCAGTTGGAGTACCACTAATTGTAATTGTATTTGATGCAAAGGCCGCTGTAACACCTGTAGGTAAACCTGTAGCTGTTCCTATTCCAGTAGCTCCTGTAGTAGTATGTGTAATATTTGTTAAAGCGGTATTGATGCATAACGTCGGACTTGAACTTGCCGATGATGCTGTATTATTTGGAGCTACTCTAACTAACACAACTGTTGATGTGCTAGAACAACTACCTGAAATTACAGTTCTTCTGAACCAAGTGTTCTGAGTTATTCCACCCGATGAATAACTTATATTGTTATTTGAGCCTGCAGCAGCTGCAAAACCAGTAATTGCGCTTGTAGTACTACTTTCCCATAAATAACTGTAAGTACCGTTTCCGCCTGCTGGCGCTGAACCATTAATAGTAAAGAAAATTCCCGAACATATAGGTTCTACATAAGTGGTAACGATACTTAACCTTTTAACAACTCCTCCGCAAGGATCCCCAAAAACTCCATTTGTAGCTGCTATCGTTCCAGTACTATTCCCCAATAAACTTTCTACAACAGACTGGCTGGTTGGCGAATGACAAGTTGAATTAATGCTAAAATTAGGCGCTGTTCCTGTAGGTGTACCATAACTTGCAAAATTAACGGAGGAAAAATATGTTCCTACTGGCGCGTTCAGAACCGCAGAAGCACCTTCATTAACCGTAGCACTTATCTGCGCCGAAGTCCCATTAGTATAAATTAAGTTATTATTGCTCAATAGAGGATTTACAGTAATTATTCCACTTGCTGCAGCAGGTGGACAACCACCCGTTGTAGACACAGTATAATTGAACGTTCCAGATGCTGTTGGGGTACCTGTGATTGTTGCCACATTTGATGTCCATGATCCTGTTATGCCTGCCGGTAATCCAGAAAAAGTAGCACCAGTAGCACCTGTTGTTGCGAGATTAATATTGGTAATTGCCGTGTTAACACAAGTGGTTCTATTACTTCCAGCGGCAATAGTGTTTTTGGCATTCACATTAACCGTAGTAGTCACTGTTAATGGACGACTACAAGTACCGTTACTTACGTTAGTAAGATTTAAAATTGTATTTGACATTACTGCAGGTATAGTAACATTAACAGTTCCACCTGCACCAATAGTTGCTGTTCCAGATGCTGCACCTGTATAGTTTACAGTATTTCCTGCTGTTCCAGTTATAGTAAAAATTGCATCAGCACCAGAACAAATTGGATTATTGGAAGTTAGAGTAGCTGCAGCAGGAAGCTGATTAGGTGTTGTTGATCTATTTGCTGTATTATTACTGGTGTCAGAGTCATTAGAAGAGCTAATAGTTGCATCATTTGTATAATTACCAGTAGCATTAACTCTTGCTGTTATTACCATTGTAGCATTTTGTAAATTATTTAAGCTTCCAATAGCCCAATTGCCATTAGAACTAGTGTATGTACCACTACTAGTTGTAGCCGAAACAAAGGAATATCCTGTTGGTAAAAGATCTAAAACCGAAACCCCTGTTGCATTACTTGGACCATTGTTTGTTGCTGTAATTGTAAAATTGACATTAGAGTCTACACAAGGTGAATCAATATTAACAGTTTTGGTAATTGATACATCTCCACAAATAGTAACAGGTACTGGAGCAGATTGCGCTGTAGCTCCACAAGATAATGTTGATGAAACAGAATAACTTCCAGTTGTAGTGGTAGTATAGGTATCGGAATTTGCACCTGATATTGGGTTACCATTCAAAAACCATTGGTACGGACCAAATCCAGGTGTTGTAGATAGCGTTGCGCTTGTAGCGCAACCAGATCCTGTATTTGGAACTAGTGTTGGATTTTCAGGAATTTCAGTATAACTTGAAAAAATTGCAGCCATAGAAAACCCACCACCTTGTTGCACTAAACCAACTGTCATTTTGGACAAGCTTTCAATTGTTATTGAATTTGGGGAGCTAATCTGTATGTTTGTAAAATCAATTAGATACCAGCCTGTAGAGCCTAGTTGTCTTCTTACACCAGCAATAGTCTCTATATTTACTCCATTAACAGTAACAATTTCAGTAGCACTATTTAAAAGTACATTACCAAAGTAGGGAAGATCGTTATTATTATATCGCCTGAATTTGTAAGTTTCAACGTATTTAGAACCGCCACATTGTGATACTGGAGCAACACTTGTAATATCAACCTCACAGGTTATGGCAGTTCCGGAATAGACGGCAACTTTTTTATCACTATTTATTTTTGACGCTGAAAAATTAGCAGTAGTCCCATGATTGTAGGTGTAAAAACTTCCCGCGGTTGCAAGTGTTTGAGAAAAGGAAGATGATAAAGCACCTGTTTCAGTAAATTGTTGTACAGTTAAAACGGTATTTGGTTCAGTTGCTACAACAGTAGTTTGCTCAGCTGTTGAATTACCTTGGCCTCGAACTACTATATATTCAGTTCCTAAAACGGATATTGGAGGTACTTGATCTAAAGTACCATCACCACATCCTGCGGGGGTGTCAATTTTGGCACTAGTATTTATGACAGCTGGACCTGACGTTTCAACTAAAGAACCCATTGCAGCTTCGAAGAGATAACTTTGACCGGCATTTAAAGTAACTGTAGTTACACCATTTATAGATAAAGATGTATTGTTGTTGATTGCCATTACCGAATAGATAGGTTTTCTGAATCCTAGACCACCAAAATTACCTAAATCAGTATCTCTATAATATCCAACTCGAAAACTTACACCAACACCTGCCGATCCAAAACTAGTTAAAGAGGCATTACCTTTAATAAAATTCGCATCCGAGGTTGAAGTTGGCATGAGAGCATCCGAAGCAACATTTCTAATATTAATAGAAATTGGTTTTGCTGCTGAAATATTAAGACCAGCACCATTAACAACTGTATTTAGCGCATAATACTCTGAACCAACTGCTGTAGGAGAACCTGTAAATCTATAAAATGCGGGTGTTCCTTTGATTACACTTAAAGTTGTAATCACCGTCCCGTCACTTCTTGTTACTTGAACGGATACGTTAGTTGTAGATTCAGTTGCAACAACTAATTCATTTGCATCGCTGAAGTATCTCCACGGGGCTGGAGCTATATAATGCTGAGTGTAATATTGCGAGTACACACTTTCGGATATGAAAAATAATAAAAAAATTAGTATTAAATTTTTCACTTTCGTTAAAACATTATTTTTGTGTGTAAAGTAATGGTTTTCCATATTTTGCTATTCTTTGGTTTAGTTACAGTAAAAAGTGTAACGTATAATTTTATGTTGGGCTATCAATTATTTTTTTTGATAGTGATATAGTAATTTAAAAAATGATTTGGTTAATGCGTTTTTAGATACTTAGAGGCAAAAATAATTGCAATTGATTAATAACATATCTTGCTGTTGTTAATAATAAAATGAAATCCAATTTTTGGAGTAAATGTCGTTGTTGCGCTTACAAAAAAAAGTGTATTTTTTGTACAATGAAGGAATGTAGTAGGTAAAGCCATAATTTGATTTCTTTATTTTGAAAATTAAATTCTAATTTGGGGAAACTAGGTATTGAAATTATGATTAAATTTTAACAGTAAAGATAAATGTTTTAGTTCAAATAAAAATTATTATCTTTTATCTACAAAAATAAACGATTAAAAGCCTTTTTTAATGCAAATTTCATAGCTATTCGTTAGTTTTATAACTTTAATGATTTTTTTCTACCGAGCATTACTATATTAAGTATTTCAAAATTTATCTTAATTTATTTAATATACGTTTTTTTTGTACTGTTAGTTTTTTTAAATCATTAGTTTTTTTTATAAGAGAAAATGGTAATAAATTGTATCTTTCTATTTTATTTTTTAATGATTAATTTTCAAGATTTAACTGCTTATGAAAAATTTAATATTGGTGCGTCATGCCAAATCAAGTTGGGAGGTTCCTATGCAAGATAAAAATCGTGTTTTGACGTCTCAAGGTATTGCAGATGCACATTTAGTTTCTTTTCTTGCAAAAGATTATATTCCAAAAACCTACAGTATTTGGGCAAGTACTGCAAAAAGGGCAACAAACACTGCGTTAATTTTTGCTCAAAATTTTGGGTATCCTTTAGAAAGTATCGTTTACAAAGACGATCTTTATACTTTTGATGAAAATAAACTGGAGGAAATTATCAAATCGTGTAGTAATCTTTTAGATAATGTTATTGTTTTTGGTCATAATAGCGCCATTACAAATTTTGTTAATAAATTTGGAACTGTCTTCATTGACAATGTTTCTACAAGTGGTTTTGTTTCTTTAGAATTTGATACGAATGATTGGACTACAATTGAAAAAGGTAAAATAAATAAAATAATATTTCCCAAAGAGTTGCGATGAATAAAGTTTTAGAATACAAATATATTGATAGAGAGAAAAGTTGGTTGGCCTTCAACGCTAGAGTACTACAAGAAGCGGGGGATTCCTCAGTTCCACTACTAGATAGATTGCGGTTTTTAGGTATTTTTTCGAATAATTTAGATGAGTTTTTTAGAGTGCGTTTTGCTGCTATTAGACGTTTAAGTTTAACTGGAATTACGGGCGAAAAGTACCTTGGCGGGATTTCGGCTCAACAACTAGTAAAGGATATCACCGAAATAGTAATCCAACAACAATCCGAAAGTTTACGAATTTTAAATATTATTGAAAGCGAACTTGAAACTAAAAATATTTTCATCATAACTGAAACGGACATTACTGTTGAGCAAGAAATCTTTTTAAAAGACTTTTTTATCCAAAAAGTGAGCCCAGAGTTGGTGACCATTATCCTAAATGATTTGGCTGAATTTCCCGTGTTGAAAGATACTTCGGGGTATTTAGCTATCAAATTGGTGATGAATAAAAATGAAGAAGTACGTTATGCTGTAATTGAAATACCTAAAACCATTAACCGATTTGTGGTTTTACCTTCTCATAATGAAAAGCAATATATCATTCTGCTAGATGATGTCATTAGACACAATTTGAGTAATATTTTCAATATTTTTGATTACAAAAGCGTTTCTGCTCACATGATAAAAATTACTAGAGATGCCCAATTGGATATTGATAGTGACTTAAGTAAAAGCATGATCGAAAAAATATCGTTGAGTGTCAAAGATCGTCGTATTGGAGAACCAGTGCGCTTTATTTATGATCAACTAATTGAAGACGATACCTTACAATTTTTTCTAGATAAAATGAAAATCGTTTCCACGGATAGTATTATTCCAGGCGGAAGATACCATAATAGGCGCGATTACATGAACTTTCCAAATTTAGGCAGGTCTGATTTAGTGTACCAAACCAATGACCCGTTACCAATTCCAGGATTAAGTCTGGAAGGAAGTATGTTAGAAAAAATCAGTGAACGGGATTATTTGCTCAATGCTCCGTACCAGTCTTTTTCCTATTTGACTAAGTTTTTGCGAGAAGCAGCATTAGACCCAAAAGTAACTTCTATAAAAATTACATTGTATCGATTGGCTAAAAATTCTCAGATTATTAGCTCGCTCATCAATGCTGCCAAAAACGGAAAGAAAGTAACCGTTCAAATAGAATTGCAAGCACGTTTTGATGAAGCATCTAATATTTCGTATGCAGAGCAAATGCAGTTAGAAGGAATTGAACTTATTTTTGGAATTAAAGGCCTTAAAGTACACAGCAAAATATGTGTTATCGAAAGAATGGAACAGGATAAAATAAGACGATACGGTTTTATTTCGACAGGAAATTTTAATGAATCTACTGCTAAAGTTTATACGGATGTGACGTTATTTACCAGTCATCAGCAAATTCTGAAAGACATTATGAGAATCTTTGAGTTTTTTGATATTAATTACAGAGTACATCGATACAAACATTTAATCGTTTCTCCACATTACACCAGAACCCGATTTGTAAAATTAATTGACCGAGAAATTACGCATGCACTTGCGGGAAGGAAAACGCATATTAAGCTAAAAATGAATAGTCTGTCAGATTTTGGTATGATAGATAAATTATATGAAGCCAGCAGGGCAGGTGTAAAAATTCAACTTGAGGTGCGAGGTATTTGTTCATTAATACCAGGAATTCCAGGAATGAGTGAAAATATTGAAGCCATAAGTATTGTCGATAATTATTTAGAGCATTCTAGAGTTTATATTTTTGGAAATGCAGGTCAAACCGAAGTTTACATTTCATCTGCTGATTTTATGACTAGAAATCTTGATGGACGTGTCGAAGTAACCTGCCCAATTTACGATCAAGAAATAAAAAATGAACTGATAGACAATTTTGATATTGGTTGGAAAGGGAATGTTAAGGCGCGTTATCATTCGTATAAATTAGATAATAAATATAGAGTTAGGAACCACAATCCTGTTTTTAGAGCACAACTGGAGACCTATAAATACTATCAAAGTAAAGTAGAATTCGAGTCAAAAACAGAGGTCATTCTATAATTATTTTACTTTAACTAAGGGGATACTAGTACTAATTTTTAGATTTTAGAGTTAATAATTAGACCATCTAATCTCTCTAACACGAAACGAATTCAATTAAAAATGATTAAAATAAAAAAATATGCAGCAATCGATATTGGCTCTAATGCCATGCGATTATTGATTGTCAATATTGTAGAACAAGAAGGAAAAGAACCACAGTTTAATAAAAGTTCGTTGGTGCGTGTTCCCATTCGTTTGGGTCAAGATGCTTTTACAGTTGGTGAAATATCAGATGAAAATTTAGATAGAATGTGCGATGCCATGAAAGCTTTTAATCTTTTGATGAAAGTTCATAAGGTAGAACGGTACATGGCCTTTGCCACCTCGGCCATGCGCGAAGCCTACAATGGTAAAGAAGTTGTTGCGTTGATAAAGAAAAAAGCCGACATCAAAATAGAAATTATCGATGGAAAAAAAGAAGCGGCAATAATTGCTTCAACAGATTTACACCATTTACTAAAAACGGATCAAACCTATCTTTTTGTAGATGTTGGCGGTGGAAGTACCGAATTCACTTTGTTTTCTAATGGTAAATTGATCAACTCAAGATCGTTCAAAGCAGGAACGGTACGTTTATTAAACGACATGGTTTGTGATGTCGTTTGGGATGAAATTGAAAAATGGATCAAAATAAATACAGAGGAATATGAAGAAGTTATTCTGATAGGTTCTGGAGGAAATATTAATAAACTTTTCAAAATGTCGGGTAAAGTTCAAGAAAAACCCTTGTCCTACATTTACATGAATTCCCAATATGCGTTCTTAAATTCACTTTCGTATGAGCAAAGAATTTCTGAGTTAGGATTGAATCCAGATCGCGCCGATGTAATTATTCCTGCCACCAGAATTTATCTGAACGCAATGAAATGGAGTGGCGCACGAAATATTTATGTTCCTAAAATAGGACTTTCAGATGGAATTGTAAAAGCGATGTATTATGGTAAAATATAATGATAAGTTAGGCATCTAAATCCAATCCAAATGTTGTTCGTAAAAGTTCAATATTTGGATTTATTTCATGTAGTCTGTTGTAACGATCCTGGTCGTTAAAGCTTCTTTTACTTTCAATACTTTCATTCACAATAACTTCAATTGTGATATCATGATTGTGCAAATGTCCTTTTAAATGTCCTAAAAGTCCATTTAATTCTTTTTCAAAATCTAGTTTTGAACCTTCATTTGGCAATTCAATTGTGATGGAAGTTCCGTTTAATTTAGGATCGTTAATAAGCAATAACGACTCCATAATTTTGTACCCTTTATCTCCTAAACGTTGCGCATATTTGTTCCAATGCAATAACATTTCAGTTTCTGTAAACGACTCTGTTGGTAAGTGAGCCACTTCTTTTACAATCCCTTTGTTGCTTTCTTCCAATGCTTTTTTGGCACGAATACTGGCTAATGAAAACGCAGAAACCTTTGGTTCATTAGATTGTGGAATATCAATTTTAATTGCGGGAGTAGGAGCTGGTATTGTAGGAGCAACAACTATAACTTCTGGTTCTTTTTCTTGAGTTGCTGCCGCAATTGGATTAATTGTAGAGCTTTCTATTTTAACTTTTGGACTTTCAACGATAGAGTAATCGCTCTTTTTAAAGTAAGTAGGAGGAATTATAAATTGGTCAACTTTTTTTTTTCTCCATCAAAAGTGATAGAGGCAAGTTGCATCAGGCAAAGTTCAACAAGAAGTCGCTGGTTTTGGCTTACTTTGTATTTCAAATCACAATCATTTGCCATTTCAATTCCTTTCAAAAGAAAGTCTTGACTGCATTTTTGTGCTTGTAGGCCATACATTTTCTGTGCTTGTTCTCCTACTTCTAATAAAGATAAAGTTGCAGGTGTTTTTGAAACTAATAAATCTCTAAAATGAGAAGCTAATCCAGATACAAAATGGTGTGCATCGAAACCTTTAGACAGAATTTCGTTGAAAGCCATCAATAAATCTGGGATTTTGTTTTCCAAGATTAAATCGGTTACATTGATATAGGTTTCATAATCCAACACATTCAGATTCTCCGTAACGGCTTGACGTGTTAAATCTTTTCCACAAAAAGAAACTACTCGGTCAAAAATAGACAAAGCATCACGCATAGCACCATCTGCTTTTTGAGCAATAATATGCAAAGCATCATCTTCAAAAACTACACCTTGACTGGTAGCTACTTCGGCAAGATGTTCTTTAGCATCTTTTACGGTAATTCTCTTGAAATCAAATATCTGACAACGAGAAAGTATCGTTGGAATAATTTTATGTTTTTCGGTCGTAGCCAAAATAAAAATGGCATGTTTGGGTGGTTCTTCTAGTGTTTTCAAGAAAGCATTAAAAGCTGCCGAAGACAACATATGAACCTCATCGATAATATAGACTTTGTATTGTCCCGTTTGTGGCGGGATTCGAACTTGGTCAATTAGATTACGAATATCATCAACGGAGTTGTTGGATGCGGCATCTAATTCGAAAACATTAAAAGCAAAATCTTCATTGGGATCATCATATCCGGGCTGGTTTATTTTTCGAGCCAAAATACGGGCGCAAGTTGTTTTACCAACGCCACGTGGTCCTGTAAATAACAATGCTGAAGCTAAGTGATTGCTTTCTATGGCATTCAATAAAGTATTGGTAATGGCTTTTTGTCCTACAACATCTTTAAATGTTTGAGGACGGTATTTACGAGCCGATACAACAAATTGTTCCATAGAAATTTTATTCGAAAGCAAATATAGGATTTTTGTTGATTTGTTTATTCGCTAATTTGTTTATTTGAAGAAAATCTTTTCCTAGCCAAAATGTATATTAGAATTGAAAATAATAGCATATTGATAATCAAAGAAATGATTAGGATTTTGTCGTAAATTGTATTTTTTTGATTTTTAGGGATTTTATTTTGGGCTAATTTATAGGCTCTTAATTGCTCTAACTGATAAATAAAACTTCTTAATGATTCTATTTTGAATTTTAAGTAGTTGATTTCAGAATCTATTTCAGTAGGCTCGTTGATTTTACCAAATTTATCTCGTTTAAATTCTGGAGGTGGAGGCCAACCTGGGCCAAAATCTTGTGATTGTGTGGGTGAACACATGCTTAAATATAATTTATAATCTCTATTGAAGTTGCCGTAGATGATCCATAATCCTTTTTTATCTGGGAATAATCCACAATCACTTCCTTCAGAAACACCTTCAATAGTCTTTGATATATAAATTCCTTTGAAAAGTTCTATGATTTTAAAACTATAGGTTTGATTAACTGTATCAAGTTTTATTAGTTCACCATAAAATACAATATCATATTTATTTAAACCATATTCAACTATTTTTTCTTTACCAACTTCAATACATTTACAAGCAAATGTATTGTTGATACTAAATAAAATAATAATTACAAGGAATAGATTACCCAGTTTCATTTACAAAAAATTAAAACGCAATTATACGTTTTTTTTTATAAAAAAATGTTTTAAAGTATTGGTTTAATTTTTTACTAATTTAAGTTTTACAAAAGGATTAAAAGATTTTATAATGTAAAGACTGCTTCTTTTTAATGGAATTTTTTAGCCCAGATTACTTCACAGTACCATAATTTTATTGGAGTTCAGTGAACTCGTTTGCAGTGAAAATCCTTATGCGCCGGTCCCGAAACCTCGGGATGGCAGATAAGATTGTAACGAATAGCTGGATTAAGCTCTTAATAAAAAAAGGATGTTTTGCATGTTTATTTGCACTATTTTAAAGTGATAGAAACAATTAATAATTTCTATCTTTTATAGTGAGATCGATTAAAACTCTTGCGGCACCGTTTTCGGAATTTGCTGCATATCCCGCTACAAACACACCTTTTTTACCCGAAGTAGATTTGATGCCATAAACAGTTGCTTCATCATCTGGATTACTATCGCCTTCGTATCGATAAATATGTTGAATTTCATAATGGCTTGGATTTTTTACAATATCGTCCTCATGAATATTAAAATCATAGGTAAATCCCATCTCATTCAAATCGTCTAAGGCTTTAGAAACGGTGGCGTAGTGATACATATTTGACATAATAGAGATTTTTTAGTTATTTACTAAAGGTAACTGTTTTATTATGAATTGATTGTAAAAGGCTTGTTAAAGTAAGTAACAGTAAACAAAAAAAAGGATTAAATAGTGTAAATTTGTCGCGCAGGCCGCCTTATCGCTTAATGTTGAACTTGTTTCAACACCTGATTTCAGGTTCCGAATCGAGTTCGGAATAAAGAGGAAAGTCCGGACACCAAAGGGAAGCATAGCGGGTAACACCCGTCGGTTACGTTTTTACGAACGTGATTAGGACAAGTGCAACAGAAAGTATGTACAGGTAATGCTGTAGTGAAACCAGGTAAACTCTATGCGGTGAAATATCAAGTATATCAGCATTTAAGGGCGTCTCGTTCGTTGCTGAAGGGTAGATAGCTTGAGTCACGCAGTAATGTGTGATCTAGATAAATGATAAGGCTCCGATTTTTCGGGGACAGAATCCGGCTTATAGGTCTGCATTTTTTTATTAAAAGTTTAATAAAATTAAAGATTGTGAAATCTAACATAGAACCATTAAGAAATTTAGTTTCATTAAGTCCCAAGGCTTAATTTTCTAATTTTCTTGATGGTTTTGTTTTTAAATTAGTTGTATGAAAACAAGAATTGGCATTTTAGGATTGGGTGGAGTAGGTGGTTAATTTGGAGGATTATTAGCTAAAGCTTATTTTGAATCAGATGCAATCGAAATCGTTTTTATTGCACGTGGCGAAACCCAAAAAGCTATCGCCAAAAATGGATTGAAAATTATTACTGATACTACTGAAATAGTTGCTTTTCCTAGTTTAGTTTCGAATGTTCCAGAAGAAATAGGCAAACTAGATTACCTTATTTGTGCCACTAAAACCTATGATATTGAAACCAGTTTTGAAACCATAAAAAATTGTATTACCCCAAACACGATAATCCTACCTTTATATAATGGTGTTGATGCCACAGAACGCATCCAAAAGTTGTTTTCTGAGAATACTGTTTTGCAAGGTTGTGTTTATATTGTTTCAATGATTGAGTCACCGGGTATTATTAAAAAAATAGGTGTGTATGAAAAACTATTTTTTGGTTCTAAAAATGCTCCGGTTTCCAAATTAAATGTATTGCAATCCATCTTTGAAAATGCCAATATCGAAAGTTATTTTGTGGAAAATATCGAAGAAACGGTTTGGGAAAAGTTTATTTTTATTTCAGCATTAGCTTCAGCTACTACCTATTTGAATGTAAACATAGGAGGGATTTTAAACAACCCTGAAAACAAAGCAATTTATAGTTCACTGTTGAACGAAATTACTGCTGTCGCTAATGCAAAAGGGGTTACGTTGCCAGATGACATTGTTGCTCAATCGATTATTAAACTCGAAAAAACTCCAAAAGACGCGACTTCATCGATGCACCGAGATTTATTGGCTGGTAGAAATACTGAAGTAGTTTCCTTGACAAAATATGTGGTGGATCAAGCAGTAAAATTTGGGGTTGCAACGCCTATTTACCAAATGGTGTTAGAGAAGTTAGCGACAAATTGAATTTGTTTTTTAAATAAAATTCTTATAAATTAAAATTTAGTTTTATGTTTGCGTCCGATATTATATAAATGATATATCGAAACTTAACAATAACTATATATGCAATTATCGGTACCTAAAAATGGTAAAGCAGCTTTTGTAGCTCTTTTTATTTTAATGACAATGTCACATTCTAATGCACAAGAAAAACCTGCTGTAGAAAAAAGCCAATTTAAAATTAACGCACTTCTTCCCGGATTTGTTTACGAACATGGTCTAACTGATAAAAATACTCTTTACTCAGAATTGAGTTTAGGTGTTGGATATACATCGAATAGTTTTGGGAATACCTGGACCTTTTATCCTTACATTAATGAGCAGTTTCGTCATTATTATAATTTAAAGAAAAGGGCAGAAAAGGGCAAAGTCACTTCTCGTAATTCAGGAGGTTTTGTTGCTATGACCGCTTTTTATAATTTCAAATCAATTTCTACGAATGATAACTTTTTACCCCAAAATGCATCGATTACTGTAGCTCCGGTTTGGGGTTTTCAACGAACGTATAAAGGGAATTTTAACATTGATCTGAATATGGGTGTTGGTTATAATTTTGACAAAAATGACAGTGAATTAGTTCCAGTTTTAAACTTTACTTTGGGTTGGGTAATTGGTAAATAGTTATTTTAAATGGTTATTAAAAACAGAAAAGCTCTTGTAATTTCAAGAGCTTTTCTGTTTTATATACTATCTAAATTATTCTTCTTCACCATCATTTTGGTCTGATTCGTTTTCAGAATCTTCTTTATCACCAGAACCAATTTCGAAAAAACTAAAAATAGAACCACCATAACTTTTCTGGAACGAAAAGTGAATCATATGATCTAGTTTGGTATATTTAGAATGCTCGATTACCATCATTCCTTCTTCATTAAGAAGTTCTTTTTCGAAAACTAATAAGATAATTTTTTCGAACGTTTTTTGGTCCAAAGCATACGGTGGATCTGCAAAAATAATGTCATAAGACGTTTTACATCTTTCTAAATAGGTGAAAACATCACTTTTTGTAGCGGCAATATTAAAATCATATTCGGTTGCCACTTGCTTGATGAATTTTACACAACCAAAATCACCATCAACAGAAGTGATTGGCGTACTTCCTCTTGAGGCAAATTCGTAACTGATATTTCCTGTTCCGGCAAATAAATCTAATATTTTTAATCCTTCAAAACTGAAATGGTTGTTCAAAACATTGAATAATGCTTCTTTAGACATATCGGTCGTGGGACGAACGGGCAATCCTTTTGGTGGAAAAATGCGTCGTCCTTTGTATTTTCCTGAAATGATTCTCATGAGTTGAAAAGTATAAAATGATTTCTGTTTTCGTCCTCAGAAAAATAATTGTTCCATCGCAAATCTTCCACATCAATAAGGGAAACGTTGCGAATGTATTGGTAAGCGATTTTGAAATAATCGCTTTCGGTATCAATATTTCCGATTAGTTCCAATGGGAAGTTTTCGGGATTTAAGTTTAATTGTTCAGCCGTAAATAAAATATAATACAAGAAATCTTCCGGCGTCTTGTAAACAAAAGAATTGAAAAGAATTAGTTTTTGGTTCTGAACTACAATGATTTCAAAATGCCCCGTATTAATATGTACAAACATTTTTTTCTCATCCCTATTTTTGGAGGCAATCAAAAGTTTAGAAACTAAAATACTATTGGCATGTTTGTAATCGAAAGTACCAAATTGGTCAATGAAAAAATTATTGATATTTACATAGGGAATGTAAACTGCATTCATTTGATAGTTTGGAATTTCATCAAAAGCGAAAAAATCAGTTTCAAAAACTTTAGTATTGTATTGCAAATAACTGCCTAAAAAGTTCTCATCAAATAATGGTTCTGGAACAAAAGTAGAAAGATTGTTGTTGTGTATCACCAGAATTTCATCATAAGAATCCTTTAATTCGGGATGATCAATGAAAGCATTAGCAAACAAATCTTCAATTTTTGTAGTTTTATGAAAGGTATCAAAATGCACTTCGTTAAATGAAGTTACCGTATTATTTAGCGTATCAAAACAACAAAAAGAAAGTCCTGTCAAGGAAACTTGAATGGAAAGTTTTTTATATTTTTTTTCGGCAATGTCCATAATACTATTGATTTTTTCAACAACGCAAACTTACAAATTTAAAAATCAATAACAATATCAATTGCAATGGCAAAAATCAATAACAATATCAATTGCAATGGCAAAAATCAATTTCAGAACTCAATTGCAATGACAAGAGCAATAGCAATGACAATAGCAAAATTCAATGGCAGTAATTGAAAATTGAAATTGCTATTGACATTGAAATTGAAAAAACATTCTTTACTTTGCAGTCAAATAACACGAAATGAATTCCTCCCTGTTTTATAGTCTTTTACAAAAAAAATTTCCTTTTCAGCCCACCTATAAACAAGATATTTTTTTTCAAAAAATTGCTATTTTTTTAACCGAAACAGACAATAAAACCATCTTTGTATTAAAAGGATATGCGGGTACGGGAAAAACAACCGTGATATCTACTATTGTAAATAGTTTATTAGATATCAATAAAAAATATGTTTTGCTCGCGCCAACCGGTCGTGCGGCAAAAGTAATTGCCAATTATTCGAACAAACCCGCTTTTACAATCCATAAAAAAATCTACTTTCCCAAGAAATCTGCGGGTGGTGGCGTTTCGTTTACGTTACAACAAAACAAACATAAAAACACCATATTTATAGTCGATGAAGCCTCTATGATTTCAGATACGAATTCTGATTCGAAGTTGTATGAAAATGGCTCCTTATTAGATGATTTGATTTCGTATGTTTATTCAGGTATCAATTGCAAAATGATTTTATTAGGCGATACTGCTCAGTTGCCTCCCGTAAATCTAGACATCAGTCCTGCATTAGATATTCAAACTTTAGGAATGAATTATGATAAGGAAGTAGAACATATCGAGTTGGACGAAGTTATGCGTCAGGAAGAAAATTCCGGAATTTTGCATAACGCAACTGAACTTCGGGAGTTATTGAAAGATTCCTTTATCGATGAATTCAAATTTGATGTTAAAAAATTCAAAGATATAGTTCGTCTGACCGATGGGTATGAAATTCAGGATGCCATCAATTCTGCCTACAGTAATTATAGTATAGAAGACACCGCTTTTATTGTTCGTTCCAATAAAAGAGCGAATCAATATAATGAGCAAATCAGAACCAAAATCCTCGATAAAGAAAGTGAACTTTCAACAGGCGATTTTCTGATGGTGGTGAAGAACAATTATTTTTGGTTGAAAGATTCTGATGAAGCGGGTTTTATTGCCAATGGTGATATCATCGAAATATTAGAAATTTTCAATATCAAAGAATTGTACGGTTTTAAGTTTGCGAAAGTAAAAATTCGAATGATTGATTACCCCAATCAGATTCCGTTTGAAACTGTTTTATTATTAGATACTATAAAAAGTGAATCACCATCATTGACCTATGAAGAATCGAATAGATTGTATCAGGAAGTGTTGAAAGATTACGAGGGCGAAACCAAATTCCAAAAGTTTCTAAAAGTAAAAGCCAACGAATATTTCAATGGTTTGCAAGTGAAATTCTCGTATGCAATTACGTGCCATAAATCGCAAGGTGGACAATGGAATACCGTTTTTATAGAGCAACCGTATTTACCGGATGGCATCAATCGAGATTATATTCGGTGGTTGTATACGGCAATGACCCGAGCCAAAAATAAATTATATTTGATAGGATTTAAGGATGAGAATTTTGTAGAATGATTATTTTAAAATTAAACCATTAAGAAAATTAAGGTTCATTAAGTGACAATTCCAAAATCTTAATCTTCTTAAATCTCTTAATGGTTTAAAAAACATTTAAATATATAATTTATGAATACTTTAAACGACTTACATAAAATTTAGGCTCTTTCTCGAATATCCAAAAAATGCCGGTTTTGTTTTTAGGACACGGAAGTCCGATGAATGCGATTGAGGAAATTTTCAACCATTGCTAGATTTTGAAAAACAAAGCAAGGCGTTTCAATTAGCGATTCCTACTCCAGAACATTATTTACCTTTTATATATACCTTGGGTTTAAAAGGAAAAACCGAAGAACTGAGTATGTTCAATGATAAGTTGTTGGGAGGTTCTTTGAGTATGACTTCGGTGAAGATTATTTAGGGTGATTTTGTGAGAATAAAGGTTATATTTGGAATGAAAAAATTCTATAAATAAAAAAAATAATTGACAAATGAAATTCGGCAAAACAATAAAAATATTTTTAATAGACGGAGAACCAAACGGACGCATGAGTTGCGAACTTTCCAATTGGTCTGGAAAAGCATATAAAATTCCACGTATAAAAGTAAAAGATTGTATTGATCGTAGTGATTTAGTAAGTACTGGGGTGTATCTTTTATTCGGGAAAGATGAAGAAGGGAAAGACTTAGTTTACATTGGAGAAGCAGAGTCAATATTAAAACGACTAAATCAGCATTTAAATCAAAAGGACTTTTGGCATGAGACTATTGTTTTTATAAGTAAAGATGAAAATCTAAATAAAGCTCACGTAAAATATTTAGAAAATCGACTTCATAATATTGCACATTCAGCTAAACGCTATAAAGTTGAAAACTCAATTATTCCGACGCAATCATCGATTTCTGAATCTGACAGATCTGAAATGGAAGAATTTATAGAAAATATAAAAATGCTGGTTAATACGCTTGGTCATAAAGTGTTTGATGAAAAAAGAGAAATTAAACAAAAGCAGATTACAGATGTTTTTTATGTAAGAGGAGCTCGAGGTGCCGATGCTACTGGTGAACCAACATCAGAAGGTTTTTTAGTTTATAAAGGTTCAAAAGCAGCGAAAGACTCAACAAATTCTATGAATTTTAATCTTATTAAATTAAGAGAAAAGTTGATTGTTGATACTATTTTTATTGATAAAGTAGAATTTCTTGAGTTTTCTGAAGATTTTTTATTTAGTAGTCCTTCAGCTGCTGCTGCAATAGTAATGGGAAGAAGTGCAAATGGTCTTACCGAATGGAAGCTTAAATCTGGTAAGACATTAAAAGAGTTTGAGACTAATCAAAATTATAGTACTGTTAGTAATTCCAAGTAATTACATTTCCCTGATAAAGATTTATGAAACAATTACCGTCCAATAATTCAGATTTTATACTTTACACCTCTACGGATGTAGAAGTTCGGGTCGATGTTTTTGTAAATAAATAAACCGTTTGGTTGATTCAAAAAGCTATGCAAGAACTTTTTGATAGAGCTAAGTCAACTATAAGTGAACATATAAGTAATGTTTTTGTAGAAGGTGAATTAGAAGAAAATTAAGTTGTTCGGAAATTTCGAACAACTGCTGAATATGACTAAATAATTGATCACAATTTATATGGCTAAAATTAAAGTTATAAATACCGAAGTTACAGTAGTTGTAATCAACAACACTGATTATATTTCTATTACAGACATTGCAAAACACAAAACTGACGATACGAGTGCGACGATTGGAAATTGGATGAGAAACAGAAATACGTTAGAGTTTTTAGGCCTTTGGGAAACACTGTATAATCCAAATTTTAAACCCCTCGAATTCGAGGGGTTTAAAAAAGAGGCAGGTTTAAATGCCTTTACTATGTCACCACAAAAATGGATTAATGCAACAGATGCAATTGGTTTTGTTTCAAAATCAGGGCGATATGGAGGGACTTTTACTCATAAGGATATTGCCTTTAAATTTGCTAGTTGGATTTCGGTTGAATTTGAACTTTATATAGTTAAAGAATTTCAGCGTTTAAAGGAAGAAGAACAAAAACATATTGGCTGGTCCGCACATAGGGAATTAACAAAAATAAACTATCGCATACATACGGATGCTATAAAACATAATTTGATACCCAGAACACTTACCGCCTTGCAAATTTCAGTCGTGTATGCAAATGAAGCCGATGTTTTGAATATGGCCTTGTTTGGAATAATTGCTAAACAATGGCGAGAACTAAATCCTGATTTAAAAGGTAATATTAGAGATTATGCGTCAATAAATGAATTGATTTGTTTGTCTAATCTTGAAAACTTAAATGCAATTTTTATCAACGAAAATTTATCACAAAAAGAACGATTAGTAAAACTCAATCAAATAGCGATACAGCAAATGAGTATTTTAAAAGCGGTAGAAAATTAAAAATTAAAATAAAAAACTTTGCGACTTGGAGTCTTTGTGGCAAATTAAAAATATAAAAAAGTAATGAAAATAATAGCAGTCATTCCCGCACGTTACGCTTCAACACGATTTCCCGCAAAACTGATGCAGGATTTAGGAGGTAAAACGGTCATTTTAAGAACCTATGAAGCAGCCATAAACACGCAATTATTTGATGATGTTTTTGTGGTAACAGATTCCGATTTAATTTATGACGAAATCCTTTCTCACGGTGGAAAAGCTATTCGCAGCATCAAAGAACATGAATCTGGAAGTGATCGAATCGCGGAAGCAGTCGAAAATCTAGACGTAGACATTGTGATTAATGTACAAGGAGACGAACCGTTTATTGATGCGGAGCCTTTGGCAAAAGTGATTGAAGTTTTTAGAAATGATTTGAATAAAAAAGTAGATTTAGCTTCGTTGATGCGCCAAATTACAGATGAAGAGGACATAAATAACCCGAATAATGTAAAAGTGGTTGTGGATCAAAATGGATTTGCATTGTACTTTTCGCGTTCGGTAATTCCGTATCCAAGAGAAAAAAATGTGGGCGTTCGGTACATGCAACACATCGGGATTTATGCGTTTAGAAAACAAGCATTATTAGATTTTTATAGTTTACCAATGCAATCTTTGGAAGCATCCGAAAAATTGGAACAATTGCGTTATTTGGAATTTGGAAAACGAATTAAAATGGTCGAAACGACACATGTTGGAATAGGAATAGACACGCCGGAAGATTTAGAAAAAGCGAGAAAAATGCTGTAATTACTCTAGATTTTCGTGATCGAAATAGCCTTTGGTTTTTACTTTGGTGGAAAAGAAATTCAAGAAAAGCACAATGAAAAACAGAAACAGTAGGGCTTGTGTTGTAACTAGAAATTTCCCGATTGTGGTAATGGGATAATAATCTCCATAACCAATAGAAGAGGATGTTACAATACTGAAATAAATAGCATCAAACCAATGAATGAATGGTCTGTTTAAGTAACGGTCAATAGAATAAAATACGGCATACGCGAATGCGATCTCTAAATAATTAAAGAAAAGCAACAACATAGACCTTTTGTACGAACGTGGTTTTGAAAATAAATCAGAGGCAAAAATTAACGTTGGAATATAAAAAACAGTTTCTAAAAATAGATAAACAAGAATCCAAATAATCCATTGATGACTTTGCCAATGATTTACTAAAATCACTATTGGAAAAACCACTTTTAATATGACATAGAAATCCAAAGCTAAATCTTGGTATTCGACTCCTTTTTTGCTGGCCCAATATTTTATGTATATTCCTGGAAAAAGTAATTGAGACGAAGCTAATACTAACCGAACGATTTTTTCAATTCCATTATCTTCCTGATGATCGTTATTCCAAATGGATTGAATGTTTTGAATCCTTTTTTGAATAGGATTAAATTTAGGTTGAAATCCCTTTGACGTTTTTCCAAGAAGCAATTTTTTTAAAATTTTTTTCATTCCAACAGAGAATTAAATAATTAAATGAGTGTGCAAAATATTAGTGTCGATGTGAGACTATTGAATTGTAAATTTTCAAGAAAACCATTTACCATTTATATTTAATTTAATTTTTCGATTACGATCAACTCATTATGAATTTCAACTCTAGGAATAGTTTTTATTTGAAATTCATTTTTGAAAAACTCAGAGACGTATTTTTTATTTCGCAAATTTTGACTGTCATTTAATAGCATCGTATTAAAAAGAATAAAACCGCGACTTTTTAAAAGAGAGCAAACCCTATTGGTAAAAAAAGTTTCAAATAAAAAATTAGGCATTGTTGTATCTTGAAAAATATCAATAATAATTAAATCGTATTTGGCTTTAGTTTTTAGAACAAATTCAAAAGCATCATCAATTACAATAGTAAAATTTTTTATTTCGTCTAATTTAAAATAGGTATTTGCAATATTTATAATTTCGGGATCAATTTCAACTCCAGTGATACTTCCTTTAAATTTTATTTCGTCAACCAATGTTTTGATAACACTTCCGCCACCAACTCCCAAAATAATAATTTGATTCATGACGGCTATTTTTTCGTATCCAATATTTTTTAACCCCAATCTTAAAATACGTTGTAAACTGCCATACGAATAATTAGCATTTTGAGAGTCTAAAACTAATTCACCATTTGCCCAAGTTACTTCAAGCGATTTACTCAATACTGATTTTGTTTCGTAAATTTTTATCGGAAGGAAATAGCTAAATATTTTTTTAATCATTATTGGCAGTTTATCCAAAAATAAGATTTAAATCTTTTATTTTGCAATAAATAAAAAAGAATGAAGAAACAATTTTACGAATGGATATTTTTTAGACTCATGGGCTGGAAAATTATTGGTGGTATTGATCTAAATATAAAAAAGTGTGTTATGATGGTGATGCCACACACCAGTGCCCATGATTTCTACTTGGGGATTTTTACAAGGGGAATAACTAGATTAGAAATGAACTGGGTTGGTAAGAAAGAATTATTTCGTTTTCCATTTGGTTTTTATTTTAGATACATGGGCGGTGAACCGTTGGATCGTTCTGGAGGTTTAAACAAAGTCGATTCTATTGCAGCGATTTTTGACAGAAAAGAAATTTTTCGTTTGGCAGTTGCTCCAGAAGGAACCCGAAAAAAAGTTACCGAATTGAAAACAGGATTTTATTATATCGCTTTAAAAGCAAATGTTCCTATAATCCCTGTCGCATTTGATTTTGGTAAGAAAGAAGTTAATCTTGGAATGCCAGTTTTACCTTCTGGAACTATAGAAAGTGACATGACTATTTTAAAGAAACATTTTATAGGTATAGAAGGTAAAATATCGGCAAAAGGATATTTAGTCAAAAAAAAATAAATTTGTTTAAAAAAAATCAAAACCAAAATTTTAAATTATTCGTAAATGTAATTAAGTCTTTAAAAAACATATTTACAAAAAAAATATTTGCCTGTTCACTTTTTTGATGGTACTGTTTACTCGAAGCTACGTGTAGAAGTAAATTAGTAATCTTGATTTTTTGTACTTAGATAACAGAATTACAATTTAGTTTTTTTTTTTTTGAATGACCCCAATTTGGAAATCTGAATTGGGGTTGTTTTTTTTAATCGGGAACATAACTTTTAAAAGTTCCATTTTTATAAAAAATTACGATTTTGTCAATAGCAGCAGAATACGATTCTTTATCGTTAATTTGATTTTCTATTTTTTTTGTTTCCAATACTGGAATCGAATTTGGTATTTTTATTTCCGAAAATAAATTCTCAGTAATTATTTCAGTCGGTGGAGGAGTATAAATATTTTGTTTTACAATTTGCTCAACGCTACTTTCTTTTTTATCAAATTCTTCTGTGTTTTTTGGAAAGCTTCCTTTTCCATTTAAAATCCAATACAAATCTACGTCTGGAAAAACATCCAGTATTTTAAGAGTAAAATCCAAGCTTGGTTTATTTCGTCCCGAAAGGAGGTGAGACAAACTGGAGCGTTGTACCCCAATTTTATCTGCAAAAGCAGAAGCATTCAGGCTATAATAATCCAGAATAATTTCCAACCTTTTTATAAAATCCTCCGTGTTTACCATTGTAAATTGTTTTTTTAGAAATAACTATTTACAAATGTAACTAAAAAGAACTGAAATACCAAAATCACAACTGTAAATAGAATTACGAGCTTAAAAAGATGTAACTTATCAGTTAAATAACATTAGGCAAGTACTTGATAATATATAAATTAATTAATAAAAATTTAAATGAGACTAATTGTTTACTAAACAAAGTCAGATACCTATTGAAGCTGCCTAAAGAGTGTTTACATTTATATAATTCGGTCACTTTTCAATGTTTACAAATGTAAATATAAAGATGTTTACTTTTGTAAATCAAATAAAGTAGCATGAATTTAGAAGAATTATTTCATCGGTATAAGGAACATTCAATACACGGACGATACATTACGTTAGACTCAATTGTTCCGATTTTAGAAAAATTAAATACGGCAAATCAGCTTAAAGTTATTGGGAAATCGGTTTTAGGGAAATCCATTTACTCCTACCAAATAGGGAAAGGAAAAACTAAAATATTTCTTTGGTCACAAATGCACGGTAATGAAGCTACCACTACAAAAGCCTTGTTTGATTTTTTGAATGTCTTGCATGGTGGTCCAGAAAGCGAGCAAAAATGCCTTGATGCATTTACCTTTTATTGTATTCCAATGCTAAACCCTGATGGAGCTGCTTTATACACTAGAGAAAATGCTAATAAAGTTGATTTGAATCGCGATTCACAAGTACTTTCACAGCCAGAAAGTAAGCTTTTACGAGCTGTTTTTGAAAAGTTTAAACCTGATTATTGTTTTAACCTTCACGATCAACGCACTATTTTTGGCGTAAGCGATACTGGAAAACCTGCAACGCTATCTTTTTTAGCACCTTCATACAATGAGAATCGTGAAATTAACGACACTCGATTAAAAGCAATTCATCTTATTGCTGGTGTAAATGAAATACTTCAAGAATATTTACCAAATCAAATCGGACGTTTTGATGATTCCTTTAATCTCAATTGCATTGGTGATACGTTCCAGTATTTAGGTGTTCCAACTATTCTTATAGAAGCCGGACATTTTTCTTACGATTATGAACGTGAAGAAACGCGAAAATATGTTTTCATGGCTTTAATTTCTAGTTTTAATGTGCTGAGCGAAAACGTTATAGTTAGCAACGGAATTAATAAATACTTGAATATTCCTCAAAATAAAGTCGTTTTTTATGATTTTATCTATAAAAACATCAAGATAAATTATGATGGTATTGAAATAATCACCAATTTTGCACTTCAGTATAAAGAGGAGTTAATTGATGATGATATTTTTTTTAATGCCTACATTTCTCAGATAGGAAGTTTGGAAGGGTATTTCGGTCATTTTGAATACGATGCTAAAGAAGCAAGCTATAAAGATGATTTTAATAACATTCCTAAATTAAATCAAAAAGCAGATTTTTATTTAGATAACAACATAAAAATTGTTAACGGAATGATAAATATTTAATATTTATGTCTTTTTGTTGTTTTTATGTATATTTTTATACTTTGTTAAAGTAAATAATAATGATAATTAAAGAGTTATGAGTAAATTTCGTTTAGATGAAGTAGATCACCAGATTTTGGACATGTTGATAGACAATACAAGAGTTCCATTTACAGATATTGCAAAAAAATTACTTATATCTGCAGGAACTGTACATGTCAGAGTAAAGAAAATGGAAGATGCTGGCATCATCATGGGATCTTCATTAGTTCTTGATTATGATAAGTTAGGTTATTCGTTTATTGCGTATGTGGGTGTTTTTCTGAACAATACGTCGCAAACAAAATTTGTTTTAGAGCGAATTAATGAAATTCCATTCGTTACAGTAGCATCTGTTACCACAGGTAAATTCAATATTTTTTGTAAAATTAGAGCGAAAGATACCAAGCATGCTAAAGATGTTATCTTTATGATAGATGACATTGAGGGTGTTTATAGAACAGAAACAATGATCTCACTTGAGGAAAGCATTAATGATAAGAAGCGCTTGATGCATACTATTTTCAAAAATATGTAATTAATCTTGAATGCGCTATATTGTAAATAGAACCTCAAGTTAATTCTTGGGGTTTTTTTATGAACAGTTAACTAAACCAACTACAACTAACCATGTACACACTACCTAAAATTGAACGATTTAATCAAAATGTTCTTTCAAAATACCATATTTACAATAGTGTATTTATAACATTACCATTTGATTCTATTGATAGTACGGGTGTTTTACTTCCGTTGTTTACAGATGTTTGCGAAATTGGTTTTAAAAAGCAAGAAACGCCAAAGGAGATTGTAGATTTTTTTGCCAAAAGGTATTTGCAAAACGCTTCCGAAACAGATAAAATAGATCTGATGTTTCGATTTATTCAGTACATAGAACGTCAAATTGTTTTATTTGATGCTATCGAAGATGCTGCTTTTCCTGTTGTAAACAATATGGAAGGAATAGGGTCTTTGCGAGACATTAAGGAAAAGGCAGATGCAAAAGACAATGAAGAGGAGCTTATAGATTTTCTAGAAAATTTTAATGTTAGGGCCGTATTAACGGCACATCCTACGCAGTTTTATCCTGGAGCAGTTCTTGGTATTATTAATGATTTGACGAATGCAATTCGGAAAAATAACTTACTCGACATCAAGCAATTATTGGCTCAATTAGGGAAAACGCCATTTATTAAAAATGAAAAGCCAAATCCTTATGATGAAGCAGTTAGTTTAATTTGGTACCTTGAAAATGTATTTTATCAAACCTCTGGAGAGATGGTTCATTATTTGCAAAAAAACCTTTTCAATGGAAATTCTATACAAAACCCCTTGATTAAACTTGGTTTTTGGCCTGGTGGTGATCGGGATGGCAATCCATTTGTGACTACTGAAATTACTTTAAAAGTTGCAGATCGTTTGAGAACCTCAATCTTGAAGTGTTACTATATAGAAATTAGAAATTTAAAAAGAAAGCTAACCTTCTCAGGGGTAGATACTTTAATAACAGAACTGGAACAAAAGCTTTATAGGTCTGTTTTCTATTCAAAAGGAGAAATTTTCATTGTTCTTGAGGATTTTAAATCTCAATTAAATAAAATAAAGCAGATTATTATTGATCAACATCAATCTTTGTATTTGGATGAACTGGATGCATTATTGATAAAAGTGAATCTTTTCGGGTTTCATTTTGCTTCTTTAGACATTCGTCAAAATAGTAAAATACACGTTGTCGTATTCAAAGATGTAGTGGGATTGTATTCTAATTCCAATACATTAGTTTTTCCTAAGAATTATTATGAGCTTTCTGAAGCTGATAAATTTACCATATTATCAAAAGTTAAAGGCAATCTCGACCCGTCTGTTTTTGATAATGAAATGACACGATCTACCTTAGAATCTATTCAAACTATTAAAGAAATTCAGGCCAATAATGGCGAATTTGGTGCAAACCGCTATATTATAAGCAACAACGACAGTGCATTGAATGTTATGGAAATCTTTTCTTTGTTCCGCCTGAGTAACTGGGAAAATCCTACGGTGGATATTATTCCGTTATTTGAATCTGTTGATGATTTGCAAAATGCACATGAAATGATGGAGAAGTTATATTCTAATCCTGTTTATGCAGAACATTTAGCTCGCCGAAACAACAAACAAACCATTATGCTTGGCTTTTCTGACGGAACAAAGGATGGCGGTTATTTAATGGCGAATTGGAGTATTTATAAAGCTAAAGAGGCGTTGACAGCTATTTCTAGAAAGTTTGGCATTAAAGCGATTTTCTTTGATGGTCGAGGCGGACCGCCAGCTCGTGGTGGAGGAAAAACGCACAAATTCTATGCTTCATTAGGTCCAAATATTGAAAACAACGAAATCCAGATAACAGTTCAAGGGCAAACAATTAGTTCTAATTTTGGAACTTTGGATTCTTGTCGATACAATTTAGAAAATTTATTGAGTGCTGGTGTGACTAATCAAGTTTTTAGTAAAGGACAAAATGAATTATCTGCGCATGAAAAAGATATTTTAGATCAATTAGCTGGTTTAGGATATGAAAAGTATTTGAGTTTTAAAAATCATCCTAAATTCATTCCTTATTTGGAGCAAATGAGTACTTTGAAATATTATGCTAAAACGAATATTGGAAGTCGACCTTCAAAAAGGAGTAAATCGGAGCATTTAGATTTTGCCGATTTACGTGCGATACCTTTTGTGGGTTCTTGGAGTCAGTTAAAGCAAAATGTTCCTGGTTTTTTTGGAGTAGGAACCGCGCTAAAATATTTTGAGGAAACCAATCAATGGGATAAAGTACAAGATTTGTATGATGATTCCCTGTTCTTTAAAACCTTGCTAGAAAACAGTATGATGTCATTGGCTAAATCATTTTTCCCTCTAACGGCTTACATGAAAAAAGATCCTCAGTTTGGAGCATTTTGGCAAATTATTTATGATGAATTTTTAGAAACAAAACGTTTACTTTTAAAAATTGCAGGTCACAAAGAATTAATGGAAAATTATCCAGATGGTAAAGCATCTATACAAGTTAGAGAACGTATAGTATTGCCATTGTTAACAATACAACAATATGCTTTATTGCGAATTAACGAATTGAATAAAGCGGAAATGCCCGATGAAGCATTGATTAAAGTATACGAAAAAATAGTAACGCGTTCGCTTTTTGGGAATACAAACGCCAGTAGAAACTCAGCTTAAATAACAGATAATATGAATTCAACACATTTACCTACTTCAGAATATGCTCCCTTTTATGCGCCTTATTTAAACGCGCTTGGAGCTGTTAATTTGATTGAAGAATTAGAAATTTCGCTTCATGATTTCATTCGTTTTGTACAAAACATTCCAATGGATAAATTTGATTACAGATATGCTGAAGGCAAGTGGAACATCAAAGAAATCATCCAGCATGTAATAGATACAGAACGAATTTTTGGTTATCGAGCCTTGCGAATTTCCAGAAACGATCAAACTCCATTGCCAGGTTTTGATGAGAATTACTATGTAAATAATACCGAAGCAACAGCTAGAAGTATTCAAGATTTATTAGCTGAATTTTCTGCAGTGCGTCATTCGAATTTGTTTCTTTTTAAAAGTTTTTCAGAAGATCAATTAAAAAGAATGGGAATTGCCTCCAATGTGGGTGTTTCAGTTCGAGCAATAGGTTTTATTATGATTGGACATCAAAAACACCATCTGACTATTTTTCAAGAAAGATATTTATAGTTTTTAAAAACAAGTTGACCACAATTTCAGCTTGTTTTCAAAACTCATTGTATTAGCAGGACTAGTGGAAGGCATCACATGATAGGTGATGCCTTTTATTTGTCCAAATTTTTTACAAAAGTATTTATGACTTTCCTTACCATTAAAGACAATTGTTTTGATATTGGGGAACAGTCTAAATAAAGATTCAAAATCATTTTCCTTTTGGTTTGTGATATGAATGTCTAAACTTCCTTGTCTCTCGCAATTCTCTAAGACATCCCAAAGTCCAATTTTATTCACTTGGAGTACATGTATTTTTTCTTCGAATATTTCAGATATTGGCATTGCATTCAGGATCGTATAAAGTATTCTCCAAAAATGATTTCTTTTGTGTGCATAATACTCCTGTTTTTCAAGCGAAACAATACCTGGCATTGTGCCCAAAATTAAAATTTCGGTTTGTGAATCAACATACGGTTGAAAAGATTGAATCATAGCTTAAGTTTAATGTACAGCATTCTCTTTTTCTAATATTGCTAATGCCAATCGGATTTTTCTATAATCTATTTTTTCTTCAAAATAATCAAAATAGGGTTTTAAAGCATTTGGTGATTCCAGTTTTATTTGAGCATCGGCAATTTGCGAAACTTCTTCTTTTGAGATAAACGAATCCAAATCTATTTCTGCTCCGTCAACATACAGTTTAGCTAAATGGGACATAATAGTACTTAATCCTAATTTTCTTTTTTGGGCAATCTTATCAACAGTCAATCCGTTTTTATAAAGTTCCAATGTTTCTTTGTAGGTTGTGGTTTCTTTTTTCTTTTTAGTGCCTTTTGCTTTCTGGAAATCTTGAATAACTTTTATAAAAGCATCGCCATATTTTTCTAGTTTTGCTTTACCAACACCATCAATTGCTAGTAATTCGATGTCACTCATTGGTCTTTCAGTTTCCATTTGGCGCAAAGCCGCATCACTAAAAATTACATAAGCAGGAACGGATTCTTCTTTGGAAATTTCATAACGTAATTTTCGTAAGGTTTCAAAAAGTGAATTAGCTACTAATTTGCTTTTCATTTCTTTACTTTCTTGCTTTTCGATATTGATTTTCTGAACCGTTGTCAGTTGTACTTTTTCACCTTCAAATAATACTTTTTTAGCTAAACTAGTAAGCCGAATTTTATTTTGTTTATGAAAAGCAATCTCACAGTAGCCAAGATTTATCAATTGTATCAAATATTGATTCCAATCGTACCATGAAAGATCAATACCTACACCATACGTTTTTAGGATTTGGTATTCTTTTTCATAAATATAAGCATTTTTAGAACCGCGCAAAAAGTCTATAATTACAGGCAGTGGTTCGGTTTCTTGTAATCTAATAATTGCCGATAATGCTTTTTGAGCAAGTATGGTGCCATCGAAAAATAGTGGTGGATTTTTACAAATATCGCAATTTTCACAATTCTCTGTAACGAGTTCACCAAAATAGGAGAGCAATATCTTTCTGCGACAACTTAAAGCATCAGCATACTGTTTCATCCGCTCTAGTTTGGCCAGTTGCACTTCGGCGTTTAAACCTTGAGAGGCAAATTTTTGCAATTGAATTACATCGCCATAACTTTCGAACAATACGGTTTCTGATGGCAAACCATCGCGACCAGCGCGGCCAATTTCCTGATAATAACCTTCTATGTTTTTTGGTAAATTATAATGAATTACCCAACGAACATTAGATTTGTCAATACCCATTCCAAAAGCTATGGTTGCACAAACCACTTTACAATCATCGTTGATAAATTCATCTTGTGTTTTCGAGCGAATTGCATTATCTAAACCAGCGTGATAAGCTTTTGCGCTTACGCCTAACTTTTGTAGTTTTTCAGCAAGTTCTTCTGTTGTTTTTCTGCTAAGACAATAAATAATTCCTGATTCATTTGGTTTCTCTTGGATGAAATCTATAATTTGTTTGACTCTGTCTAAAGCAGGACGCACCTCTAAACTTAAATTTTTTCGATCAAAAGAAGCGACAAATAGTTTCGGATTTTTTAAGTTTAATTGTTGGCTAATATCCTTACGTGTAGCTTTATCAGCAGTAGCAGTTAAAGCTAAAATTGGAGTAGAAGGAAAGCGATTTTTTAGATATCCAAGATTTGTGTATGCTGGCCGAAAATCATGTCCCCACGATGAAATACAATGCGCTTCATCAATTGCGATAAGGCTTATGTTCAAACTATTGAAAATATTGTCTAAAAAAGACAAGCTTTCCGGAGCAATGTAAACCAGCTTAATAACATTTGATTTTAAGCTTTCTATATAAAATTGTCTTTCGTCTTCGGTTTGACTGCTATTTATGAAACAGGCTTCAATTCCATTTGCTTTTAGCCCATCAACTTGATCTTTCATCAAAGCAATTAGTGGCGAGATTACGATTGTAATTCCCGGAAATAGTAATGCGGGTAATTGAAAACAAATTGATTTACCACCACCCGTTGGCATTATAGCTAATGTATCTTGTCCTGAAAGTATGCAATTTATAATATCTTCTTGATTGGGCCGGAATTTTTCAAAGCCGAAGTTCTCTTTTAATTTGGCGTGTAAAATTTCTTGAGTCATTTTGGCAACTATTTTAGTTCTAAAGGAAAAAAAAAGGAACTCGTGAATGAGTTCCTTTTAGGTATTTTTTGAGTTTAATTAATCCTCATCTTCGTCATCATCATCATCAGAATAATCCTTTTCGTCAGATTCATCATCGTCATCATCTCCTAAATCTGAATCTGGTTTGTCATTATCCTCCTCGTCATCGTCATCAATATCATCGTCTAAGTCAAGTCCTTTTATAGGCTCAACAACATCATCAATGATTATTTCATCATCCTCATCATAATTTTCAATTCTGTCAGCCAGTTTTGTGCTCACTTTAACTAAATAAATAGTGTCTTCAGTTCGTACTTCAACTGCTTCAATCAATTCATTTTTAGCATTTCTAAAACTAATAATATTTGAATCATCATAACCATCTGGAAATTTGTCAACCAAAAGATTTAAAATTGCATTGGTAAGTTTTGCGTAATCAACAATTACTCTTTTCATAAAAAATATTCTATAGATCTAATAAATAAGCGAAAATTAAAGGCGCTACAATGGTAGCATCAGATTCAATAATAAATTTTGGTGTCTTTATGTCTAATTTACCCCAAGTAATTTTTTCATTTGGTACTGCACCAGAATAAGAACCATAACTAGTTGTTGAATCTGAAATTTGACAGAAATAACTCCAAAAAGGTACGTCGTGCATTTCCATATCTTGGTACAACATAGGCACCACACATATTGGAAAATCTCCTGCTATTCCGCCACCTATTTGAAAAAAACCAATACCGTTTGAACTATTTTTTGGATACCAATCTGATAAGAAAACCATATATTCAATACCGGATTTCATCGTAGAAGCTTTTAAATCTCCTTTGATTACATACGATGCAAATATATTTCCCATAGTACTATCCTCCCAACCTGGGACAATGATAGGTAAATTTTTCTCAGCAGCTGCATACATCCAACTGTCTTTTAAATCTATTTCATAATATTCCTCAAGTACACCCGAAAGCAACATTTTATACATGAATTCATGCGGAAAATAACGTTCTCCTTTATCATCTGCATCTTTCCATATTTTGTAAATATGCTTTTGCAAACGTCTAAAAGCTTCATGTTCTGGTATACAAGTATCAGTAACACGATTCAAACCTCTTTCTAGCAAATCCCATTCGTCTTGAGGAGTTAAATCACGATAATTTGGAACTCTTTCATAATGAGAGTGAGCTACAAGATTCATAATGTCTTCTTCAAGATTGGCACCTGTACAAGAAATTATATGCACTTTATCTTGACGAATAATTTCGGAAAATATTTTTCCAATCTCGGCAGTACTCATAGCACCAGCCATGCTCACCATCATTTTTGCACCATTGGCTAATTGTTGTTCGTATGCCTTAGCTGCGTCAACTAAAGATGCAGAATTAAAATGCAAGTAATGCTTTTCAATAAACTGACTGATTGGTCCTTTGCTCATTTTCTAAAAATTTAAATACTTAAAAATCATACGGTTAAAGTTGTTTTTCAAATTTAACGAATTTTTAAATTGACTAATTGATTTATTGTGAATTTATTTTTTTTTGTCGTACCCTAATATTTTAAGGACATCTTGGGAAGTTTGTTGTTCTGAAAAAACCTCAGTTGCCAAGATTCCGTTTTCGTCTCTGTCGATTAATATGTGTTTGGGTTGTGGAATTAAACAGTGGTGCAAACCACCATATCCACCAATTGTTTCTTGATATGCGCCTGTATTGAAAAACCCTATATACAATGGTTTTTCTTTGTTATATTTTGGCAAATAGATGGCATTCATGTTTTGCTCAGAGTTGTAATAATCATCACTATCACAAGTCATTCCACCCAGTAAAACACGCTCATAGGTATCGTTCCAGCGATTTACTGCTAGCATTATAAAGCGTTTGTTGATGGCCCAAGTGTCTGGTAAAGTAGTAATGAAAGAAGAGTCAATCATGTTCCATTTCTCTCTATCATTTTGTTGCTTTTGGTACAAAATCTGGTATATAGCACCTCCACTTTCTCCTACAGTAAAGGAACCAAATTCAGTAAAAATGTTTGGCACATCTACTTCAGCTTCATCACAAGCAATTTTAATCTGATTGATTATTTCGTCAATCATGTATTGGTAATCATATTCAAATGCCAATGAGTTTTTAATTGGAAAACCACCACCAATATTTAATCCATCAAGAGTAGGACATTCTTTTTTTAATGCCACGTACACTTTGATACATTTTACTAATTCGTTCCAATAATAGGCATTGTCATTTATTCCCGTATTGATAAAAAAGTGCAGCATTTTCAGCTCCAATTTCTTATTTTCTTTGATCTCTTTTTTATAAAACGGAACAATATTTTTATAACCTATTCCTAATCTGGAGGTATAAAATTCAAACTTTGGCTCTTCTTCAGCGGCGATACGAATTCCTATTTTGAATTTATTCTTGATTTGACCTTGCAGCAAATCAAGTTCTTCAAAGTTATCAATAATTGGGATGGTGTTTTTATGACCAGTATTGATCAAACGGGCAATATTCTCAATGTACTGGTCTCTTTTGAAACCATTGCATATCACATAAGTGCTTTTGTTGATCTTGCCATTTGCTAATAAATTTTCAACAATATTAATATCAAAAGCAGATGATGTTTCAATATGAATGTTGTTTTTGAAAGCTTCATTCATAATGTATTCAAAATGAGAGCTTTTAGTACAGTAACAATAGTAATATTTGGCCTCATACTTGTTTTTCTCCATCGATTTACGAAACCAGCTTTTGGCTTTGTTAATATTGTTAGAGATTTGAGGTAAATAGGTAAACTTTAATGGAGTTCCGTATTGTTCCACCAATTTCATTAAATCGATATTGTGAAATTGAAGATTATCTTTGTTTAAGGTAAATTCTTCCTGCGGAAAATAATAGGTTTGATTGATTAAATCAGAATATTTTGTATTCATTAGATGTCATAATTATAGATTAAAATAGTGTACAGTACAGTAACCTATAATTCAAACCCTAATATTTGAGTATATGATTTGAAGCTTCTCGTGGTCAGCTTTCAAATATTGAAAAATATCAAAATCAAAGTTACCTTTAATGCAATTAAAACGTCTCAATATTCTCAGAAAAGACATATTGCTGCGGATTTTACTCGTATTGTAAGTGCGTTTGTTTTGGCTTTTTTTCATCGGTGCAAATGTAAAAAATATTATATACCTACTGCAATCCTTTTTATAAAAAATAATTAAGATTTATAATCCAAAAAAGCCTCAAGAATTAATTCATTTTCAACGGATTGATTGATCTTTATTTTTCCGATACCGTCTAACAAAGCAAACTGTATGGTCCCATATTCATTTTTTTTGTCATGTATGAGTAATTCTAGGATGGGTTCAATATCGTTTTCATCAAAAACTATTATGCCATAAATTGATTTAATAGTAGATTTTATTTGAAAATATTCTTCCTGATTGATTAGGTCTTTATGAAGTGAAATAAAACTTTCTAAAACCATTCCTGCCGCTATAGCTTCTCCGTGCAATAAATTGGTTTTAGTATCGTTTTCGAGAAAATAGCTTTCAATTGCATGGCCAAGCGTATGACCAAAATTTAATGCCTTACGAATATTTTTTTCTGTGGGATCTTGCATTACAATTTCGTTCTTTATTTCAATGGAACGATAAATTAATTGATCAAAATCAGCAAAATCAATAGCCTTTAAGTCTAAAAATTGTTCCCAATATTCCTGGTCGTATATTAAGCCATGTTTGAGCATTTCGGCAAGGCCAGATCGCATCTCATTTTGTGGGACCGTTTCTAAATATTGTGTATCAATTAGTACCATAATGGGCACATTTATTACTCCTATTTGGTTTTTTAAATTCCCTAAGTCTACACCATTTTTACCTCCTACAGAGGCATCAACCATCGATAATAAGGTAGTTGGAATATGGATGAAATCTACCCCTCGTTTGAAGGTGGAAGCCACAAATCCCCCTAAATCAGTAACCACACCGCCCCCTAAATTGATGATTAGACTCTTTCTATCGGCACCAAGTTCAGTGAGGACATTCCAAATTTGGACGCAAGTCTCAATATTTTTATTTTGCTCTCCCGAATCAAATTCGATAATTTCAATCGTAAGATCGGTTTCTAAAAAAGGGAGAAATAGTGTTGTGCAATATTCATTTGTATTATTGTCTACTATAATGAATAGTTTTGAATATTTATTTTCTTTCAAATGAAGATTTAATGCTTCGTATGCTTTTTCATTGAAGTAAATAGGGTAGTTATTAGCTATTATATTTTGCATTGTTTTAATATTTATTGGCAAAGTTGATTGAAAATTTCTTTTGATCCTGGGAAATTTTTGGCGATTGCTAGATTCAGGTATTTACAAGAATTTGTTTTGTCTTGTATTTTGTGATAGCAACCTGATAACAAATATTCTGTTTTTCCATCATTAAGATTTGGATCGTCAAGTATTCGTAATAGGTATGAAATAGCGGTTTTTGTATCGTTTAGACTATAGTAGCACACCGCAATATCCTGCAAGATTACTCTCTTTTCGGGATAAATTGCAAATTCTTTTTGATATAATTCGATAGCTTTTTTAAAATATCCTGCATCACCCATTTTTTTTGCTTCTATCATGTAGTTTGGGACATTTTGATTTTTTACGGTATCTCTATTTATGTTCGTCGGAATATTTTGCATTTTTAATTCACCCTGAGTTTTAACTTTTAGCAAAGAATCTGTTGGATATAATGTTAAACCTTCTTTAAGGAATAATTGTATTTTAGTCGGACTGTAATTGGCCTTTTGTAGCGCATTAGCCGTTTTTATCCAATTCGCTGGCATACTTCGATAGGTTGTAAATAGCTTATGTATTTTTAAAATTTCGGTGGTATCTTTTTTCTTGGCAGCCATCAATAAGCCATCTAAGTAAAAATTTAGAGTTCTGGGACGTGCATAAAATGCCGTTTTGATTAAGGTGTAAGCTCGATCTTGGTTGTCTTTTGATTTTTCAATTTTGTGTAAATACCAATTGGAAACTCCATTATACGGATTTACCGTATTTGCCAGTTTAAAATATTTTTCGGCCACAATAAGGTCTTTTTCATTAAATGCTGCAACAGCCGCATGTTGATAAAAAGATTCGCCATAAATACCTATCTGTGCTATAGCTGGAAACTTACTGATTATCTCCGTCGAAGAAAGGGCAGGTTGATCATATTTGATTTTAAACTCAAGTTGCGATGCTTTAAATTCAGTGTATACGAAACCGATAACTAAAAGACTTAAAATAAGTAAACCCAATCCAATTTTTTTCGAGTTTGTATTCAACGTTCTTTTGTTGTTTACTTGTAAGTGAGTAAAAACAATCATGAATGCAAACGCTATTTGCATAGTAGGTCTATACAAAGGAAAATTAAAAAAGGCATCAATAAAATAGCCTATTATTATCAAAAGTACAAGTAGGGCAATGGTTTTATCTTTATCGGTTTTTATACATATTGTTTTTGCGTTTGTGAAAAATAATAACAAAAAAAGACTCAAGTAAATGATTCCATTTAGAATCCCTGTTTCAGTTGCAATTTCAAGAAAATCATTATGTGTATGCGACGATATGAAGGCTTCATCTATATTTTTTTTTTCATAAGGGATACTTTCAACTCTCCAATTCCCCAATCCAATGCCTGTTGTAGGATCTTTAGCTATCATTTCTGAAGCATTTTTCCAATACCCTAATCGCGCAGCAGCAGAAGCCTCTTTTACATCTGCAATTTGTAAAATACGAGTGTTAACAGACTCAAATCGGCCAATATTGTCCCCTTTTTTAAATATTATATTCGCTAAAACAATTGATAGTAAAACTGGTAAAATAATTTGCAAAGTGTTATAAAAAGTATTTTTTGAAAATGAGTTAATTTTAAAGTAGGCAATAACAAAGAATATAAGTTCAAAAAATAAGCCTAAATATGCTGATCTTGAACTGATTAATACAACAATAAAAGTTGAAAGAAAAAAGGTGACAATCAAAAACCATTTCTTCCAATTTTCATATTGTAAAACTCCAATTATTAAAAAGGGAATCTTTATGTTTAAGCTTGCCGCAAAAATGTTAACGTTTGCAGCGTTTCCCTTTAATTCATTCAATGCATTGGTGATATTATCAAAATTTTTCAGAAAATTTCCCAATTGCGCTATACTTTGCAAGAAAACGCTTATTCCAATTAAAAAGGCAATTTTTGGAAGCAAGTACAATCGATCCCTAAAAAGAAGTATTAGGTTTACAATCATTAAAAAAATGACCAATATTTGAGAAAAACTAATAATGGAAAGCGATATGTTTTTTGCAAAAAGTAAAGAACAGCCTGCCAACACCACGAAAGAAAAGTAAATAATTTGAAAAAGTCCTACCTGAGAAAAAAGAGGATAGTTGTAAAAGACCGCAATTTTGTTTTTAAAAATGTATGCTATTGCGACAATGTTAACTAGCGAAAGGTAAAAAAACTGAGTATTAATAATTTCAATACTATTGAAATGAGGCAAGAAGTCGATTACCAAGTACAAAGCTAAGAAAAGCAATGCAATGAAATCACCGTACACGGTATTTGAAGAATTATCTAGTGAAGGATTTGATTGTGCAATCGTGTTTGTTGTTTTCATAGTATTTTAAAAGACGAATATTTTGCTAATTGTTTATTCAGTTCAAGTGTCTTTTGTAATTTTTTACAGATAAGAGCTAAAATTTTTTATAATTCAAGTTTTACTGTAATAGAAAAAACGTTTTAGCCGAAAGGGTTATAATTTTCAAAAGTATAAATTTATCAATTGTTAAATAATTTTAATATTAAAAAACACATAAATTGCATTTTTCTTTTTTTGCGACTCTATTTTTACAATAATATTTAAACTCTCTCTATATTTGTACAAAATTAAACAAATAATGGAAAAAATATTTGATAATACACAAGTTGCCTTTGCATTAAAAAGTGATACAGAACTCGATCGAGCTTATTTTCTTTTCAAAATGATAGCCAATCAGCCGCTAGTTCGAATTGGAACTGCTGTTACTAATTTTGCTCTGAAAGCGAATCTTCCTGTCGAAGGTTTGATACGTGCAACTGTTTTTGATCACTTTTGTGGTGGTGTAAATGAAGTAGATTGTCTCTCTGTTGTAGATAAAATGTATACCAAAGGCGTTTCTTCAGTTTTGGATTATTCTGTAGAAGGTAAAGAAGAGGAAGAGCAGTTTGATGCTGCCTTAGAAATGACTTTAAAGACCATTGAATTTGCCAAAGAGCGCATGGCAATTCCTTTTGCAGTATTTAAACCTACTGGTTTTGGTCGTTTTGAGTTGTATGAAAAATTAGGAGAAAAACAAACATTAACTGCTGATGAACAAGCAGAATGGGATCGAGTAGTAGTTCGATTTGATTTAGTTTGCAAAGAAGCGCATTCAAAAAATGTAGCTTTGTTGATCGATGGTGAGGAAAGCTGGATGCAAGACGCTGCTGATGATTTAGTTACTGAAATGATGCGCAAATACAATAAAGAAAAAGCCATTGTTTTCAATACGTTGCAGATGTATCGCTGGGATCGTTTGGATTACCTGAAAAAATTACACGAGCAAGCCAAAAAAGAGGGATTTTTCATTGGAATGAAATTAGTTCGTGGCGCTTACATGGAAAAAGAGAATGTTCGTGCCGAGGAAAAAGGCTATACATCACCAATATGTGCGTCTAAAGAAGCTACAGATGAAAATTATGATGCAGCAGTGCATTATATGATCGAGCATTTAGATATGATGTCTATTTTTGCAGGAACACATAATGAGTTAAGTACGTATACGTTGATGGAATTGATGCACAATAAAGGCATTAAAACTAGCGATGATCGAATATGGTTTGGTCAATTGTATGGTATGAGTGATAATATTAGCTATAATCTGGCCGATCATGGCTACAATGTTTCGAAATATTTACCTTTTGGACCAGTTAAGGATGTGATGCCATACTTAATTCGACGTGCCGAAGAAAATACTTCTGTTGCAGGTCAAACGAGCCGCGAATTATCAATGATTAAAGCAGAGCGAAGCCGCAGAAAAGGAAAGTGATCAGTGTTCAGTTTTTAGTATTCAGCTACATTTAAGTCAAAAAAAAACTCCATTCAATTAACTGAATGGAGTTTATTATTTTTAATAAATAATAAAAATTTAAGAGTTGCTGAATTGTAGATTGCTCAAATTTTTATAAATACCATTTTCTAGCATAATTAATTCTTGATGAGTTCCTTGTTCTGAAATTATTCCATGGTCTAAAACTAAGATTTGATCGGCACTACGAATAGTAGATAGACGGTGTGCAATAATAATACTTGTTCTCCCTTCCATCAAAATTTCTAGAGCTTCTTGTACTAACTTTTCACTTTCACTATCTAGGGATGAAGTGGCCTCGTCCAGAATTAAAATACTTGGATTTTTTAGTAATGCTCTAGCTATAGCAATACGTTGTCGCTGACCACCAGACAATTTAATTCCTCTCTCACCAACTATGGTTTCAAATTTTTCAGGAAAGCTTTCGATAAAATTGTATGCATTAGCTTGTTTAGAAGCGGTTAGAATTTCTTCTTCAGTCGCATTAGGTTTTCCGTATGCTATGTTTTCTCGGATGGTTCCACCAAATAGAATGACGTCTTGAGGGACAATACTCATGTTTCCTCGAAGATTTTCTAAATCAAAATCATAAATATTTTTACCATCTACAAGTATTTCTCCTTCATCAATGTTATAAAAACGCAGCAGGAGTGAAGCTATGGTAGATTTTCCTGTTCCACTTGGACCCACTATCGCTATTTTTTGTCCAAAACTGGCCGTAAAGCTTACGTTTTTTAATACTTTGATTTCTTTTCTCGAAGGATAACTAAACGCTACATTATTGAAAGTTACGTTACCTTTAATTTTCTCTATTGTAGCGAGATCTCGATTAGAATTTATTTTTTCGGGCGTTTCACCTAACAACTCAAAAACTCTTTCTGTTGCGCCAATCGCTTTTTGGATTTGAGCGTAAAGCTCAGCGATTCCTCCGAATGAAGCTCCTACAAAAGTAGAATATAAAACAAATGATATCAATTGCCCAACGCTCATTTCGCCACTTATACTTAATTGTACACCATACCAAACAACGGCAACAATAGCTCCAAAGAGGCAGAAAATTATAAACGAAGCAAAGTAACCACGGTATTTTCCACCTTTGATAGCAATTGTAACTACTTCCTTTATTTTTCCGTTGTATCGAGCAATTTCGTACCATTCATTGGCAAAAGCCTTGACAATACTAATACCTTGCATGGTTTCCTCTACAACTACTTGGCTTTCGGCTACTTTATCTTGAACATTTTTCGAATATTTTCTTATAAATCGACCAAAAATAACCGCAGCAACAGCCACAAGAGGCACAACTGAAAGCATCAATAAAGTCAATTTGATACTTTCGTTTGCTAATAAAATTACGCCACCTATAATTAATATAAATTGTCGTAAAAATTCGGCTATGGTAGAGGTAAGCGTGTCTTGTATTTGAGTAATGTCAGAACTAATTCTGCTATTTAATTCGCCCACTCGTTTTTGCGAAAAGAATGACATGGGTAGTTTTACTAAATTGCTATACAATGATACTCTTAGATTTGCTAGGGTATTTTCTGTAAAATTGACAAATAAAGATAATCTGAAAAAAGAAAAAATTGATTGTAAAAATAAGATCACAATCAAACCTCCCGCAATCATATTGGCTTGTGTATTGTCTTTATTTTTGACGCAATCAATTAGCATTCCCATCAGTTTCGGAAAAGCAAGAGCAGTTGCACCAGTAAATAGTAAAAAGATTAAACCTACATAAAATTTCCAACGGTGGTTTCCTGCATATTCAAATATAACCGTTGCTTTTTGGAGTGAAGTTGCAGTAATTTTTGATTTTGGTAAATCGTTTTCTTTGAATCTGGCCATTACTTTTTGTTTATTATGCAAATGTAAGACTATAACGAATCATTACAAAAAAATAAGAGTGTTTGATTTTTATTGTAAAGCCTTATGAGTGAGAGTAAAAGATAAAAGGGATAATTTTTTATTTATTTATTTTAAAATTATGCTTGTAAATCCCAATTCTAGCCTTATATTTGCACTCGCAATACGGTAATGAAAATGGCTTTATTGTTTAGGGCGATTAGCTCAGCTGGTTCAGAGCACCTCGTTTACACCGAGGGGGTCGGGGGTTCGAACCCCTCATCGCCCACTTTTTAAAAACCTATAAATCATACGATTTATAGGTTTTTTTATTTAGGGCAAATCTCAAATTATTCATTTGTAGTTTGAAAATTAAGAACCGACTTCAAAAGTTGAGATTAGCAAAAAAAGTTAACCAAATCTTCATAGTAGCAAATTTGACCTATTCTAATACTTTGTTAACATTTTTTAAAACATTACAGGATCAATCCCAAAACCTGGGATCAATCCCAAAACCTGTGGGGAAGCAAAAATTAAGCATAAATATTAGTTAGTCTAAAAAGGAAGAATTCTATATTTCTAACTCCTCTGAATTGAGATCTAAATGCTTTTATTT
>NZ_JBLVPU010000030.1:0-37507 GCF_048286735.1 Flavobacterium frigidum
GAATAATGTTTTTCCAATACTAATTTTACGCATTCGAGCTTAAACGCATAATCATACTTGACTTTTCTTTCCATAAAAATACCCCCAAATAGTGTCTAACTTTTTGGGGGCAGTCTATTTTATTTCACCGCTTTTTTTATATTCCTATTTCGACTTGAAAACGCAAATACCAATTGTTCTTTGTACTTCCATCAAAATAATTTAAAGTATCAAAAGTCAATTCACTTTGTAATTTAAAAGTATGTTCCCAAATATATTTGGTTACACCAACAGTATATTGTTTAGAATTTGGAGCCAAAGCCCTAATATCCTCTCCTACTTTTTGAGTAGAATACCTAGCGATAATTTCATAGTTTGAAGGAAAATTATAACTCAACTGATGGTCAAATCCATTCCCTACAAATGCATAATTTGATTGTGAGCTATCGATTGGATTTACCGTAACAGCATTGCTAGAAGTAGTTCTGGACATGTAACTCGACATGGCAGCCCAACCATTATATTTTAGCATAGCATCTAGCAAAACTGATTTCATAGTGCGTTGATCAAACAAATCATTACCCAATTGCCCTTGCGTTCTTTTGGCATGATTATTCTGCTGAAAAGCTCCTGAGAGCATCAGTTTTGGCTTATTTTCTCTTACAATATCTCCTTCAAAATAGGTCCCGTCCCTAGAGAAAGCTCCAAAAGGCAACAACTCTACTTTTCCTGTTATTGCAACGCCAGCATCTGCATTTCCTGTAATATTACGACCTTCACCAGTTGAAATTGCAGTTTTGAAATTATAGGAAAATTTGTCTTTAAACTCGTTCATGTTATGCACTTGAAAACCAAAATCCCTATCTATTGTAAATCTGGCATTATTAATCGAGCGATCCGTTAACTGAAGACCGCCTGAAGAATTCACACGCTGGCGGTTTCCGGGTAATTTGGTTTGACCAAAACTGATATTCCAATGTTTATTAGGTCTGTAAAAAACTACTGCATCCCGAATAATATTTATGTTTTCGCCTTCTCTAAACTCACCCACATCGCCAGGAGCAAATGATAACTGGATCGCATACAATAACTTTGGAGTTCCTACATATCCGTCTAATCGTAAACGTAGGCGTCTGATTTGTCCATCATAGCTGCCATCCTCGCCTTCATTCACTAGATAAGTAACTCTGTTTTGCATTCGGAAACGAATATTTAATTGGTATAAACTGTCCGGAGACGTTATGCCAATTCCTTTACCAAAGCTATAATAAGGAAGTGCAGATAATTTTAAGTCATTATCTTGTTTATTTTGTTTTATAGTAACTTGAGCATTGCTAGCAATACTAAGCAAAAAAACATAAAATAAAATGATTTTTTTCATTGTGAAATTGTATCTAAGTGCTGCAAATGTAAAATAAAATTTGATTTATAAATGCGGTTTAAATAGTGATTGCTACCTTTGCAAAAAAAAGGAACATGTCAAACATTTATATAGGGTATCACTTTACTATCACTCCAAAAGGGACAAGCAATAGCGAAGAGGCAAAGCAATTAGGATCAGAAATACTAATTGCTGAATTAGGGGAAAAAGCATTTGAAAGTTTTACCGAAACGGAAACTGGAATTTCAGCTTTTGTACAAAAGGATTTATGGGATGAAACTATTTTAGAGGACATACATATTTTACAATCAGAAGAATTTAAGATTGATTATACATTCGAAGAAATCGAGCAAGTAAATTGGAACGAAGAATGGGAGAAGAATTTTGAGGCGATTGATGTAGATGGGAATTGTCATGTTCGCGCCCCTTTTCACCCTAAAACTGATGCCGAATTTGATATTGTTATCGAACCAAAAATGAGTTTTGGTACAGGACATCACGAGACAACTCATATGATGATTCAACATTTACTGGAGATAGATGTTACTGGAATGAAAACACTAGATATGGGATGCGGAACTGCCATTTTAGCAATACTTGCCGAGATGAAAGGAGCACAACCCATTGACGCAATTGATATTGATAATTGGTGTTATCTGAATTCAATTGAAAATGCACAACGCAATAATTGTAAACACATTACAGTTTATGAAGGTGAAGCAGCATTATTAGAAGGTAAAAAATACGATCTAATTATTGCTAACATCAATAGAAATATATTATTGAATGATATGCAAAGCTATGTAGAATGTCTCAACCCAAACGGAACATTACTTTTGAGTGGTTTCTACCAAGAAGACATTCCTTTTATTGATGCATCATGTATTGAAAAGGGTTTAACTTATGTTAAAAAACTGGAAAGAAACAATTGGGTATCTTTAAAATACGTAAATTAGTAATACAAATTTTCATTAACTACGAAAGTACAAAAACCTACAAAATGAGTACTAAAGAAAAAGTAAGAGAAAGAGTAAGTATTAAAGAAGCTATAAGTTTAGACAATGAAATAGTTGTTTACAACGATGATGTAAATACTTTTGATCATGTTATTGAAACTTTGATTCGCGTTTGTAATCACACCCCAGAGCAAGCAGAACAATGTTCTTTAATTGTTCATTATAATGGGAAGTGTACCGTAAAAACGGGTCCATACGATAAATTAAAACCACAATGCACTCAATTATTAGAGGCTGGGATTAATGCAGAAATTATATAATACATTATAGATACTTCCTAAAACAAATCCATGTAAATAATTCAAAAACAACCTCTTTTATTCTATATTTGAGTAAAAGAATGTTTTTATGGAAGAGTATGGTGAAATTTTAGTTTTTGTAATGCCCGTCTTTTTGATATTGATTATTATCGAAAAACTATACGGGCATTACAAAGGCGAAGATACTGCTCCAAACATGGATGCAGTTTCTAGCGTGAGCTCTGGAATGGTAAATTCTCTAAAAGATGTCTTGGGACTGAGTATCACACTGATTTCGTATGATTGGATTGCCTCTAAGATTGCTCTATTCGAATTAGAAGCAACTGTATTAACCTATCTTATAGGATTTATTGCTATTGATTTTTATGGGTATTGGAGTCACCGCTTATCGCATCAAATCAATTTTTTGTGGAACAAACACGCGATTCATCACAGCAGTGAAGAATTTAATCTTGCGTGTGGTTTGCGCCAACCGATTTCAAGTTTTGTTAATCTTTTTACTTTTTTATTAATTCCGGCAGCATTATTGGGCGTTCCCGCCAAAGTCATAGCAATAACACTTCCTATTCATTTATTTTTACAATTTTGGTATCATACCAAGCATATAAAAAAAATTGGTTTCCTAGAAAATATTCTGGTTTCTCCCTCGCATCACCGTGTGCATCATGCTCTCAATCCTGAGTATATGGACAAAAACCATTCGCAAATATTTATTTTTTGGGATAAACTTTTTGGTACTTTCCAAGCGGAATTAGATTCGGTTCCTCCTGTTTTTGGAATTACCAGACCAGCTAGAACATGGAATCCCATTCGGATTAATTTTCAACATTTATCATTGCTAATTTCCGATGCTTGGCGAGCAGAAAAATGGCAAGATAAATTCACTATTTGGTTTAAACCAACAGGCTGGCGCCCAGAAAATTTTGAAGAAAAATATCCAGTCAACAAAATTAAAGATGTGTATAATTTTGAAAAATACAGTGCACAACATTCTAACAAACTGATGTATTGGTCCCTTTTTCAAGCTATTGTAACATTACTACTCATTAGTTATTTGTACAATTCCATAGCATTAATAGGATTGCCAAATATTTTCATTTACGGTGCCTTTATTTTTCTAACGGTTTATAGTTACACTGAATTAATGGATACCTGAAAAATCTCTGTGTTCTGAGAAAGCACTCGATTTGTGTTTGGAATTGGCCTGCTTTTGTATTTCGGAGATTGGTTTGGAATGAATCAACTCTTTTCGTTTGCTAGTATTATTATTGCTAGTTATCTCATTTTATCATTGGTAGTGACTATCTATTTTGTTAGCACAAATTTTGAAAAAGAGACCTTAATTGTAGCTTAAACACATATAGAAAATGAAAAGCAATACTATTCTTAAAATTTTTATCGGTTTCTGTTTAGTTTATCTTCTACTAATTCTTTTAGGGAAAGATGAAATTACTTGGTTTTTAAAACCATTCCTATTGCCTTTCCTACTGCTGGCAGTTCATTTTCATCAAAAATTTAGTACCAAAAATATATTATTAGCTGCTTTAACGATGTCTTGGATTGGAGATATTATTTTACTGTTTGCGGATAAAGGAGAATTGTATTTCATTGCAGGACTGATTGCTTTTCTAATTTCACATGTGTGCTACATTATACTATTTAGCAAGCAGTTAAAGGTTTATTTAAAGAAGAGTAAGTTCCTTTATTGGGTAGGAGTTACAGCAATCACGATGTACCTTATTGTGATGATGCTCGTTTTATTACCAAGTTTGGGCGACCTAAAAACACCTGTTTTTGTGTATGCGCTAACAATTTCGATTATGTTATTATTTGCGTTCAAAGGGTACCTGAATTGGCACCGACCTTCTAACGGTCATATCTTAATTGGAGCTATTGTATTTGTTGCCTCAGATAGCATTTTGGCCTTTGATAAATTTTATGCACCCTTACAACACAGCGCACTGTTGATTATGACTACTTATCTGGTTGCACAATTTTTAATTGTTGTTGGCATTTTAGAGTTGAATAAAAAAAGTAGCATTCCCGTTTGAAAATGCTACTTTTTGTACTTTAAATTATTAATGAGGCAATTTACTTTTCAATAATCCATAGAGATATGTTCCTAAAAGTGCTCCAAAAAGAACAATCAATACAGTCCAAAAACCAGCTCCTAATAAAATAAAGATAGGTCCCGGACAAGAACCGACTAAAGCCCAACCCAATCCAAAAATCAATCCCCCAATCCAGTATCGAGCAGATCCTTTTTCTTTATCTGGAATTGCTATTGCGTTGCCTTTTATGTCTTTTATATTGTTTCGTTTTATGATTTGGATTCCAATAACACCCGTAAAAATGGCCACACCTATAATACCATACATGTGAAAGGATTGAAACAGGAACATTTCATAAATGCGATACCAAGAAACGGCTTCGGATTTAGTAAGTACGATTCCGAAAATGAAACCGACAAGTAAATATTTTAGTATGTTTTTCATGTTTGATCGTTTAAATTCTATAATATTTCAAAAAATGGAGTGCTAATTAACTATTAATGGCAATAAAAAATGCGCCATTATCAGTCCGCCAATAAAAAAGCCAATCACGGCTTTTAATGATGGCAGTTGCAAATTACTTAATCCTGAAATCGCGTGACCCGAAGTACAACCACCTGCATAACGAGAACCGAAACCAATTAAGATTCCGCCAATTAAAAGAATAAGAATACTTTTAGGCGATGTTAAAATAGCTGTTCCAAAAAGTGCATCTGGCATTAGTTTCCCATTAGGAGCTTCAATACCGAATTGGGCTAATTGTGCAATAGTTTTAGGATTAATGTCCACATTTGAAGCATCACTCATAAAATGAACGGCAACAAACCCGCCTATCATAGCACCCAAAACAACCACTAAGTTCCAACGCTGTGCTTTCCAATCAAAATCGAAAAAAGCAACACGTTTTCCCAAGCCTGCCATAGAACAAAGCGAACGCAAATTAGAAGACATTCCGAACGCTTTTCCGAAATAGGTAAGTGCCAGCATGATCAAACCAATTAAAAAACCAGAAACGTACCAAGACCACGTTTGAAAAATTATTTCCATACTATTATTTTTGTGTAAAGATAAGAAGCATTTTATGAGATACCTTCCATTATTTAAAAATCAGAAAAAATGGGATTAATTCATCTAAGTATAAAGCAAAGGTTTAAAGTTCTGTTTATATTTGTACCGCTGTAACATACCACATCATCTGTGAATTATATCCTTTTAAAACGCATCTAAATCATGAAAAAATCAATTCTTTATATTACCATGCTATTGAGTATTACTGCTTGTACAAGTACAAAATCTACTTTACAAAATACCGATGATAATGCTCCTGATCTTTTACTATCTACTAACAATACTTTTGTAATACAACAATATAGTACTGACAAAAAGTATGGGTACGACAAAGATTATCCTGTTAATATTTTTTTTAATAATACAGCAAACGAAACCATAAATCAAGAACGCTTTTTGAATGCTTTGGCTGGGCCAAAAGGTGAAAAAATAAGTTTCACAAAACTCGAAAGCTGTTGTCCGTTCCCTACTAAAAGGAGTGAGATGGGCGCAGGATTTTTAGACGTTTATGAATTGAAGTGGAACGGTCAAAAAAAACCTACGCTACTTTACTTAAATATTTATGAAAAAGGAATTTTGATGGTTCCGGTTGGTCTTACAGTAAAAAAGTAGGATTTGTTGACGGAAGCTCTAGCCCTGATAGCAGTGGAAATCCTTTTCCTTTTTTTTAAAAGGAAAAGATTGTAACGAATAGCAGGAAATAGCTCCCAAAAAAAATAAAATTAAAAAGTAACTCGTAAATCCTAACTATCTTTGCACTTTTAAAAAACAACACATTATGAACATACACGATATTCCTTTAATCAAGCACACTGAAAGCGGTAATTTTTTCCTATTGGCAGGCCCTTGCGCTATTGAAGGCGAAGAAATGGCAATGCGAATTGCTGAAAAATTAGTGGGTATTACTGATGCTTTACAAATACCTTTTGTTTTTAAAGGATCTTTCAAAAAAGCAAACCGTTCTAGAATTGATAGTTTTTCAGGAATTGGTGACGAAAAGGCATTAAAAATTTTGAGAAAAGTGTCGGAGGCTTTTGGTGTTCCAACCGTTACTGATATTCATACCAATGAAGATGCTGCAATGGCTGCTCAATATGTTGATGTATTGCAAATTCCTGCTTTTTTAGTACGTCAAACTGATTTAGTAGTGGCTGCTGCCAATACTGGAAAAGTTGTCAACTTAAAAAAAGGTCAATTTATGAGTCCTGAAAGCATGAAACATGCCGTTCAGAAAGTGTTGGATTGCAATAATACAAATGTAATGGTGACTGATAGAGGCACAATGTTTGGATATCAAGACATGATTGTTGATTTTAGAGGAATTCCAACCATGCAACAATACGCATCAACGGTGCTGGATGTAACGCACTCCTTGCAGCAACCCAACCAAACGGCTGGTATCACAGGCGGAAGACCAGACATGATTGAAACCATTGCTAAAGCAGGAATTGCTGTAGGTGTGGATGGTATTTTTATCGAAACCCATTTTGATCCAGCTAATGCCAAAAGTGACGGTGCCAACATGCTTCATTTAGATTATTTCGAAGGGTTGATGACCAAATTAGTAGCTATTAGACAAACTGTAAATAAATTTTAACTAGATAAAGAGTCCATTGAAAAATAAACTATTATATGCAGCATTTTTTGCGTTTGGGTTAATAAATACTGTAAGTGCACAAGGAGATATTAAGATTCAAGATAAATACACTGCTCACAATAAAGGAAAATTCTTTGTTTCTTGGGGAGGAAATAGAGATAGTTATACCAAGTCAGATTTGACTTTTAAAGGTAAAGACTACAACTTTACTTTAGACAATGTTGCATCACATGATAAGCCAAAAGGTTGGCATGTAGACTACATTAATCCTGCTAAAATGACTATTCCCCAAACTAATTTTAAATTGGGGTATTTTATTAATGATCATTACAGCATCGCTTTAGGTGCAGACCATATGAAATATGTTGTAACACAAGATCAAACTGCCAATATTACGGGTACAATTGCGGGTGGTACTCCATATGATGGAGTTTACAATAATTCGCCAATTGTACTTACAGAAGAGTTTTTAAGATTCGAACATACAGATGGTTTGAATTATGTAAATACTGAATTTTCAAGACATGATGATATTTCTTTCTTGTTCAAAATTAAAAATACAGATAAGATCCAAGTAAATTTATCGGAAGGCGTTGGTGCGGGATTTTTATACCCAAAAACCAATTCTACATTATTAGGAAAAGACCGCCATGATGATTATAATATTGCTGGTTATGGAACATCCTTAAAAGCAGGTTTAGATATTACGTTTTTTAAATACTTTTACATTCAAGGAGAGTTAAAAGGAGGTTACATCAACATGCAAAACATCAGAACTACAAACAGTTCAGAGGATAGTGCGGCTCAAGACTTTTTCTTCTTTCAACGTATTATTTCTTTTGGGGGAAAATTCAGGATTTAATTTTTTTTTAAAATACATAAAATGAGGCTATTGTAACATGAAGGCCTTTTTTGTTTAACTACATTTAAATTAAAATTTGTATTTATTTTTTGACATTAATTGGTATTTAAAAGCTAAATTTGATTTTAGAGTCCAATGCTAATAGACTATAAATCATAAATTATTATTTAAATAGTTATTTTCTCAAATGACACAAAACAAAATTAATCCAGATCCAGAGGGTATTTATCACTTTGATAATTTCTTTAATATATCCGCTGATTTTATTTGTATTGCTGGATTTGATGGTTATTTCAAAAGAATAAATCCTGCTGTTTCTAAAGCGTTAGGGTACACCGAAGAGGAATTATACGCGCGACCAATAAGCAGTTTTGTGTACCAACCCGATCTAAAAATTACCATTGAAACGAGGGAACAAGTATACAAAAATAATCCACTGTTAAACTTTGAAAATCGCTATGTTACAAAAACGGGGGAGATTATTTGGCTATCATGGACCTCCATGCCTATGGAATCTGAAAAATTGGTTTATGCTATTGCTAAAAATATTACTCACAGTAAACGAGTGGAAGAAGAACGAAATTTATTATTATCCAATCTGACACAAATTAATAAAGAACTCACAGTATTATCCCATAAGGCATCCCATGATTTAAAATCTCCAATAAACAATATGCTTTCGGTTTTTAATCTCATTGATGTTTCTAAAATCATTGATCCAGAAACATTAGAATTAGTTAACCTTCTAAAGTTGACAAGTGAGAATTTAAAAAACACTTTGAATGACTCTATTGACCAATTGATTGAAAATGAAAATATAAATACTCAAATTGAAACCATCAATTTACAAGAATCACTTGATGAAGTTCTAATTTCCATTAATTCACTTGTTCATGATTCAAAAGCAATTATTAAAGTAAGTTTTGACGCTTTTGAAGTTATTGACTTTAACAAAGCGTATATGAAAAGTATTTTTTTGAATTTGGTCACTAATTCAATAAAATATGCTAAAGCAGATAGTCCACCTATGATCGACATCCAATCAAAAGTAACGGATGGCATTCACCAGCTCATTTTTTCTGATCAAGGTTTAGGTTTTGATTTGGATAAAGTAAAAAATAAGCTTTTTGGGTTGTATGAGAAGTTTCATGATAATCAAGAAAGCACTGGTATCGGATTGTATTTAGTGTACAATCATATTACCAGTTTGGGAGGTCGCATTGCAGTCGAGAGTAAAATAAATGAAGGTGCTACATTCACAATTTCTTTTAGATATTAAAAAAAATATAAATGTAACACCTTGTAAAATTGAGAATCTTTATTTTATAATTCCATTTTGATCTATCAAATACATCAAAGAAGCCATAGTTGCTGCTCCCAATTCTAATTCTCTTTTATTAACTGCATCAAAAGTATCATTAGCCGCGTGATGATAATCAAAATATCGCTGTGAATCAGGCTGTAACCCAACTTTTACAATAGAATTAGATTTTAACGGCCCAATATCTACTCCAGAGTGTCCTTTTACAAATTTGTGAATTAAGTAGGGTTCAAATAAAGAAGCCCAGCTACTAATTTTATTAAAATTGGCTTCGTCAGCTTCGATTGAAAAACCCCTTGGTGAAAAACCACCCGAGTCACTTTCTAAAGCAAAAATATGGTTTTCTTTATTTTTGTTAGACTGATTTTCATACTCTTTTCCGCCACGCACGCCGTTTTCTTCGTTCATAAACAACACGACACGTATTGTGTTTTTTGGCTTGTAGCCCATGTTTTTAAAAATATTTAATACTTCCATACTTTGCACACATCCCGTTCCATCGTCATGAGATCCGTCTCCTAAATCCCAAGAATCAAGATGACCACCCACAACCATTATTCGCTCTGGATACTCCGTTCCTGTTAATTCTCCAACAACATTATAGGACAATACATCATCATAGGTTTGACACGATTGTTTTAAATAAAAAGTAGCATTAGGATTTGTCTTTAAACTTTTACTCAAAAGTTCCGCACCATTTGTACTAATAGCAGCTGCCGGAATTCGTTGACTAATAGCAATATCTCCATAATTAGTAGCGCCAGTATGTGGCAGATCATCTAAACGCAAATTCATCGACCGTACGATTACTGCCAAAGCACCAAGTTTTCCTGCCTCTTTAGCACCTGATGATCTTTGATCTACACAACTGCTGTAGGCTTTAAAGGTTTCGACAAATTCTGGATTCATAGGTCTATTAAAAAAAATAATATTTCCTTTGACTTTTGCTTCGCCTAGCGCCGTTAATTCTTCTAAACTCTTCACTTCAATAACAGTTGCTTTAATACCCGTTTTATGGGTTGCTACTGAACCTCCAAGCGCACAAATCGGAAATGTCATTTTTTGTTTTCCCATTTGTAAATATCCAATTTCTTTCTCGCCTCTCACCCACTTTGGCACCATCACTTCCTGCAAATAGACTTTATCTAATCCCAGCGTTTCCAATTGTGCTTTAGTGTATAAAACTGCTTTTTCAGCTCCGGTTGAACCCGATAATCGAGAACCAATCGTATTGGACAAATGCTCCAACCAAGGATAACATTTTGCATTGGTTAAGGAAGATTTATAAATTTCTTTTAAGGCTAGCTCATCTTTTGTTTGTGCGAATGTGGTGAGGCCACCAATAAAAAGTGCGACTAAAAGAATTGATTTTTTCATAATTTAAACAGTAATAATTAGGTTTTCTAGGTTTCAGTAGATTGAGCAATTTCGTGATTCCTTGCGAATATTTGACAATCCTTCACAAAAAAATTATGCGTTTTTTAAATGCAAAATCACTAGTTGCTATTTTATGCATTTGTTAATAATTCAAAAACCTGATTGGCAATTTCGATTTCCTCATTGGTAGGAATAACCAATATTTTAGTCTTAGAATCATCGGTGTTGATTTCTCTAATTGCTTTCGAACGAATTTCATTTCTGGATGCATCCAGTTCAATTCCGAAATACTCCATATCCGTGCAAACTAATTTCCGAATATAAGTCGAATTTTCTCCAATTCCTGCTGTAAAAATAATAGCGTCCAAGCCATTTAAAACAGCCGCGTAAGAACCAATATATTTCTTTATTCGATACGCATTCATGGCTAAAGCCAATTGACAATCGGCATTCCCATTTTCCGCATTAGCCTCAATATCTCTTAAATCGCTGTAGCCAGTAAGTCCCAGCATGCCGCTTTGTTTTTGTAACATGGTATTGACAGCTTCAAGGGAATACCCCAACGTATTAACTAGATAAAAAATCACAGATTGATCTACATCACCGCTTCTGGTTCCCATAATCAATCCGTTCATTGGACCAAAACCCAACGTATGATCGATACTTTTTCCATCTTTTATTGCGGTCATACTGCAACCATTCCCCAAATGTATGGTAATGATTTTAGCGCCATTATTATTATTTGCATTTTGCTTTAGATATTGAATCGCATTTTCTGAAACATATTTGTGACTTGTTCCATGAAAACCATAAACACGAATCTTATTTTCAGTCAAAAGGTAATTGGGTACCGCATATTTGTGTGCCACAATTGGAATCGTTTGGTGAAAAGCCGTATCAAAAACAGCAACTTGTTTTGCTAAACTGAAAATTTCCTCGGCAACATTTATTCCTTCTAAATTAGCAGGATTATGCAAAGGTGCCAAATCAAAAAGCTGTCTGATTTTATCTTTTACTTCACTCGTTATGGTTACCGTATTTGAAAAAGCGCTTCCGCCATGTACCACACGATGCCCAACAGCTTCAATTTCATCCGTACTTTTTATAACACCCAATTTTTCATCCATCAAAAGTTGTGCGATTTTTTCTAACCCAATTTTATGGTTAGCAATAGGCAAGGTTTCTTCTAACTTAGTAGTAGCCGTTACATACGTTAGATTCGAAGTTTCCAATCCTATTCTATCAATCATTCCCGAACAAATAACTTCATTCGACGGCATGTTGATTAATTGGTATTTTATGGAGGAACTCCCCGAGTTTATAATTACTATTTTCATTTTTTTTTAAGATTCTAAGGTACTAAGTTGCTAATTTTTTTTGCTAAAGGCTCAAAGAAGCAAAATTGATAATTAATAATTCACAATTCATAATTGATTTATAATCCTTGTGCTTGAATCGCCGTAATCACGACTGTGTTTATAATATCATCAACGGTACAACCGCGGCTTAAATCATTAACCGGCTTGTTCAATCCTTGTAACATCGGACCAATTGCTAAGGCACCCGTTTCTCTTTGTACTGCTTTATAGGTATTATTTCCTGTATTTAAATCCGGAAAAATCAAAACACTGGCTTGTCCGGCGACTTCTGAATTTGGCATTTTACTTTTTCCAACAGCCATATCAACCGCAGCATCATATTGAATAGGGCCTTCAATTTTTAAATCGGGGCGTTTTTGTCGCACTATTTCAGTTGCAGTTCTTACTTTATCGACTTCATCTCCTTTTCCTGACGAACCAGATGAATACGAAAGCATGGCAATTTTTGGTTCAATACCAAAAGCCAAACTAGAATCGGCAGAGGAAATTGCTATTTCTGCTAATTGCTCCGCAGTAGGATTTGGATTAATAGCACAATCTCCAAAAACCGAAACTCTGTCCTCTAAACACATAAAAAATACAGAGGATACCACTGATGAATTCGGTTTTGTTTTAATGAACTGCAAGGCAGGCAAAATAGTGTGTTGCGTAGTATGAGCCGCTCCAGAAACCATTCCGTCAGCGTGGTCTTTGTACACCATCATTGTTCCAAAATAGGAAACGTCCTCCATTAAATCCTTAGCCATCCCTATGGTTACATTTTTTGCTTTTCGCAACTCATAATAGGTATTTACATACTCATCATAATGCTCCGATTCTATCGGATTTATGATTTGTATTTTAGAAAAATCTAAAGCAAGTCCCAGCTCTGCAACTTTACTTTCTATTTGTTTCTTGTTGCCAATGATCGAAATATCAACCACATCCATTTCAATTAAGCGGGCTGCAGCCATAATAATTCTATCGTCATTTCCTTCTGGCAATACGATATGTTTACGGTGTTTTCTGGCTCTTTTAACCAAATTATATTGAAACATTTTTGGCGTCATTCCTTCAGCTTCAAAAGTGATCAGCTTTTCAGCCAAGTTGTCTAAGTCTACATATTTTTCGAAAGTAGTAATCGAAATTTCAATCTTCTGTTTGTTATTCGCGTAAATTTTAGATTTTATGGATCCTATTTTATTGGTAATATAATACGTCCCTTCTTCGACGGCAATAATTGGAACTATAGGAGAAAGTCCTTCGATCAACTTTAAAATGCTAATCTCCGGCAAAATATTTCCTGTTAGAACAATTCCAGAAATAGTAGGATAATTTAAAGATTCATTGGCTTGCAAGGCACCTAGAATAATATCGGCTCGATCACCAGGAGTAATCACGAGACTATTCTCTTTTAAATGCAACAAATAATTACACAATTGCATGGCACCCACACTAAAATTTCCGGTTTGATTGTTCAAGTGAGCCGATCCAAATAAAACTTTGGCATCCAACTCTTTTACAATTTCCTGTACCGTCGGATTGTTTAGATTATGAATTAAAGGAATCGAATTTACTAATATGCTTTTCGGCAAGCTTTTCTTTAAACCGTTTGTTACTAATTCTATATTCTCAGGTTGCACTTTATTAGCAATCACGGCCAAAACTTCTACATCTTTTACTTTGAATGAATCGTAGGCAAGATAAAGACTATCGAGTAATTCCTCCAATGTTTTCCCTACTCCAGAGCCAACAATAATAGTTGGGATTCCTAGATTTTTAGCAATCAGTACATTCATATCTAACTCGATGACTGTACCTTCTCCTGTAAAACTAGTTCCTTCAACCAAAACAAAGTCGAAACGTTCTTCCAATTTTTTATATTTTTCAATAATTAAATCGAGAACCTCTCCTATTTTTCCCTTATTTTTCTTTTTAATTAATTTACTTTTAGTAATGGCGTACGCATCTTCAAACTCGATGTCCATTCCAAAATGTCCTATCACGGTTTCTATATGATTGTCAAAACCTCCTTCTTCAAAATCTTCAATAATGGGTCTAAAATAACCTACTTTGGCCATTTTACCAATAAGCATACTCATCAATCCCAACGTAATAATTGACTTTCCACTATTTTGCTCGCTTGTTGCAATGTATATGGCCTTGTTCATTTTTTTAATTTTTTAATTTAATTCAAAATCAATTGACTGTATTCTTCATTACTTTCAAAACCAACGGCGTTTTTTAAAATAAATAATCATTCCAATCACTATTAAAAACATGGCCCCCATAACGGTATGATAGCCATAATGACGTTTGAGTTCTGGCATGTAATCAAAATTCATTCCGTACACACCTACTATAAACGTGAGCGGAATAAATATTGCCGATACAATGGTAAGCGTTTTCATAATCTCATTCATCTTATGAGTTTGCGCCGAAAAAAAGAAATTAGACGCACTTTCTAAGGAACTCATATCAGATTCAATTTGTTCCAATAACTCTAAAGTCTTTTGATGCAATCGCGCAAAAAAACTGAACGTATCGGTTTCTACAGCGTTAAAAATACTATCATCTTTGATGCTTTTGATATCATACAACGAATCCCGCAACGGAATTATAGAACGCTTTAAGAAATTAAAATTATCTCTGTGCTTTTCTATGCGCTCCAAAATAACAGGATCTGGATTTTGCTTCGTAAGATTGATTAATTCCTCTACTTTATCTTCTTCGTTCTCAATTGTAACGTAAAAATTTTCTATGATAGCGTCTAGTAGAATGTACAATAAATAATCCGCTTTTTTGGTTCTTACTAGTCCAGAATGCGTTCTGATGCGCTCTCGGATATGCGTAAAAAAATCACTTCTTTTTTCCTGAAAAGAAATTAGAATTCCATCTTTTAACAAAAAGCTAATTTGTTCTACACTTATATTATCCGAATACTCTGATGGTAAAAGGGATTTTATATTAAAAAACAAAAAATCATGAGACTCTTCCAGTTTAGTTCTTCTTGTGGTATTTAAAATATCTGCCAAAATGAAATTATCGATTTCGAAATAATGACCAATTGATTTTAACCATTCCACATTATTTAAACCGTGAATATTAATCCAATTTGTTTTATGAACATCAATATATTTATCTAAATCTGAAACCTTAAAATCCTCAAATTCAATGAGATTTAAATCATCATAAACAAATAATTGCAACTCTGATTCCTTACTTTTATGAACACCAGTATATTCTAAAGAATAGGGTTGCATTTTTTTCCCTTTCTTGTATTTTATTTTTCTCATGCCAACACATTTATCTAGTAATATTACGAAAAATTTTGAAAAAAATTGTTTTCAATTGCTATTGATGCATTCAAAATTTGTAAAAAAGACAAACTTTCTACTGCCTAAAAATAAAGGTACGTGTAAATAATAACTCCTTAACTTATTAAAGTATTTTGGTATTGAAACAAAACTGTTCAAAATTGTTAAAAAGTATTAATTCTTTAAAATTAGACCGCAAAATGACGTTAATATGAAATTATATGAATAAATTTGGTTTAAAGTCGTAACGTATCGCAATTACGATCGACAAAGTATTATTAACAAATTATAAACTGAATAAACGAATTAACTAAATGGTAAAAAAAAAACTAACTCTAATTATTACCTGTTTGCTATTTTGTTTTGCGCAAGGCACATTTGCACAAAGTAAAAAAAAGAGAAGAGCAGACAAAAATGCTCCAGCTAAAGTAGAAGCTAAAGCACCCGAATCTAAAGACGGGAAAAAAGAACCAAAACCGTACAAAAAAGTTATTGATTCTACCGCAGTAACACAAAAAGGATTAATTGACATTCATAAAATCAATGACAAATATCTTTTTGAAATTCCTGACTCCCTTTTAGGAAGTGAAATAATGACTATTACCCGATATTCTAAAACTCCAGCAGGAGGAGGAATTTTTGGAGGAGAAGAAATAAACAGACAAGTTGTTCGTTGGGAAAAAGGATTAAACAACAACATTCTCTTAAGATCTGTTACTTATGTTATCATGTCGCCAGATACTGATAAACCAATGGCTCAAGCAGTTAAAAATTCTACCTCAGACCCAATTATTGGAAACTATGATATTTTAGCTTTCAAAAAAGATTCGACTGGAAAGAATAATACGGGTTACGTAATCGATTTAACGAGTACTTTTGATGGTGATATTCAGACTTTTTCATTAGATCCAATTAAAAAACAGTTACTAAACATAGTAGCTTTTCAAAAAGACAAATCATTTCTTTCTAAAATTAGCAGTTATCCTATTAACACTGAAATTAGAAGCGTAAAAACATTTACAACCACACCGCCTCGTATTTCAGTAACGCCAACACCACAAATTGGAGTTAATTTACCGTCTGCATTAGATGCTGGAGTAGTAACTGTGGAGTTGAATACCTCCATGATTTTACTGCCAAAAACTCCAATGCGCAAAAGAGAGTTTGATGCACGTGTAGGTTATTTTGCAAATGAATACGGCGTTTTTGAAGAAGAATCTCAGAAATCAGAAACTAAAGTTTTTGCTGTTAGATGGCGTTTGGAACCAAAATCAATTGAAGATGCTCAAAAACAAAAAAAAGGAGAATTAATTGAACCTTTAAAGCCAATTGTATATTACATCGATCCTGCGACTCCAGAAAAATGGAAAAAATTCATCAAACAAGGTATTGATGATTGGCAAATCGCCTTTGAAGCAGCTGGATGGAAAAATGCTATCCGTGGTGAATACTGGCCAGAAAACGACCCAACGATGAGTCTAGAAGATGCTCGTTTCTCTGTCTTGAGATATTTTGCAGCTGAAATTCAAAATGCATACGGACCTAATGTTCATGACCCAAGAAGTGGCGAAATTTTAGAAAGCCATATCGGTTGGTACCACAACATCATGAGTTTATTAAGAAATTGGTATTTGATTCAAACTGCGGCGGTAGATCCAGCTGCGCGTACTAAAAAGTTTGATGATAAACTAATGGGAGAATTGATTCGTTTCGTTTCCTCACACGAGGTGGGACATACTTTAGGACTACGTCATAATATGGGAGCGAGTTCTGCAACGCCTGTTGAAAAATTAAGAGATAAAGACTACCAAGCTAAAAATGGACATACTTCCTCTATTATGGATTATGCCCGTTTTAATTATGTAGCACAACCAGAGGATGACGTAACTACATTATTTCCTAGAATTGGAGATTATGACAAATGGGCTATCAAATGGGGGTATTCTTATTTTGACGAAGCTAAAACGGAAACGGAAGAAAAAACGAAGTTGAATGAAATGACCAAAGAAGCGTACAAAAATAATCGCTTGTGGTTTGGTACCGAGTCTAGTCCTTATGATCCGAGATACCAAACAGAAGATATTGGCGATAACGCAATGAGAGCTTCTGAGTACGGAATTAAAAATTTAAAAAGAATTTTGCCTAATTTATTGGACTGGACCAAAGAAAACGGAGAAAGTTATGCTGAGTTAGATGAATTGTATGGCGCTCTTACAGGACAATTTAGAAGATATATGGGACATGTTACTAAAAATGTGGGTGGGATTTATGATTCTCCTAAAACATATGACATGACTGGAAATCAATTTGAGGTAGTGCCAAGAGCGATACAAAAAGATGCTGTTTTATTCTTGAATACTCAATTATTCAATACACCAAAGTGGTTATTGGATCAAAATGTACTTTCAAAAATAAACCCCGATAATGGAGTTGAAGCTATCAAAGGAATGCAAGATGCAACCTTATCAAGTTTATTAGCTGGTGACAGAATGGTTCGCCTTATTGAAACTTCTTCCATGAATAAAAGTAACTATACTGTTGATGAATTGGTTAGTGATCTTAAGAATGGAATTTTTTCTGAATTAAGTGGAAGTACTTCTATTGATGTATTCCGCAGAAATATTCAAAAGATATATGTTGATAAAATGATTGAACTACTAAAACCTGGCACAACTGTAGTAAGATCAGTTCCTGTTGGTGTAACGTATGGTTTTACAACACGAAGAGTAAATTTAGCACAAACTGACTTGCCTTCTATTGCAAGAGGTCAATTGAATAGTTTAAAAAATGAGATGAAATTAGCCTCAACCAGAATGACAGATCGAATGAGTAAATACCACTTACAAGATTTAATTTCTAGAATTGGAGATGCTTTAAATCCTAAATAAATCCCAAACCAAACTAGATTGAAAAGGGAAAATGTGTAACAACATTTTCCCTTTTTTTTTTGAAATAAACCACTAAAATAAATTTTAATCACAGCGACAGATTCGCAGATTTAGAGTTTCATTAATCAGGTACATGGATTATTGGACATCTAAACACTTTGTTTTCAATATTGATAAAATAGGCACTCTATCATTCTTGCTATTTGTCCCGCTGGAAGCGTCTCAATCATGTTGCTTTTTTCTGAACTGACCATAATAAAAGCCTGATTAAAAGAACAATAAAAAATGTAAAGTATGTTAAGCACTAAATGTAAATAGTTTGCTTTATTTATATGTAAACTTTAAACAATCCAACAATATTAATTAACCTTTAAGTCATCTAAGCATTGAACCTTAAATAGTCTTATTTTTAGCTGAATAACATACTATCAGCACAAATAAATTGTCAACTCACATGACTTATATCTTGAAAAATGCGAGTTTGTTTCATTCTTATTGCTTAGTGACCCCTACCTAATAAGACTCTACTTTTATAAATGTACTAAAGTAATTAAAATCTCTATAAAATTATATCTTACTTTAAGCCACAAAAAAAACCGAACTATCACTAATTCGGTTTTAAAATTATTATAAAAAGTAATTAGTCTTTAGAAGATTTCACTGCTAAAGTATAAATTACTAATCCAAATCCAATTTTGTTAATTGCATCTGCAATGTTGTAAGCTACATCAATGTTACCTGCTGGAATTAATCCGTTGTACCATCCAGTAGTTCCCATCATGTATCCTAATGGGTAAATTGCCCATCCTACAAGTACGAACCAACATAAAATTTTGTGTGCTTTTTGTACTTCTCCACCAGCTGCAGCAGCTAATTTTGATGCTTCTCCTAACCATATTTCATACACGATCAAGAAATAAGCAGCTCCAGACAAAGCTCCCCACAATGCAGCACTTTCTGGTGCAACTACTTCACCAAAGTAACCAGTAACTAACATGATTACTGAATAAATAATCATTTTCCATAGTAATGATTGTTTCGCTCCAGCAACTTTTAGTATTAGGTAAAACTCTAAACACATTAATGGCACTGTTAGCACCCAGTCAACGTAACGAAAGAATGTTGGAGACTCACCAAATGAAGCCCAATAATCTCTCATGTAGAAATAATGTACTGCGGCAATAAAGGTAATTAAACCTGAAACTAAAACTGAAGTACGCCACTTTTTATCAAACTGGCTTAAGGATAAAAAGAAAAACGCCGATGCGGCCATCATAGCCATACAGCCTACAAAAAAAGTAAACCCTACGTAATCGGTTGGGGATAATTTCCCGATTAATCCTGAAATGAACATAAAATTTGTCATAATTAAAAAATTTTAAATGGTTTTGTTTAATCAAATATAGTAAAAGCTAAACGATAAAAAAATATTTTTGTTTATTTTTTTTTACCTATTTTTAAACAATAATTAAATTTTATGAAAAATTATCCCAATATCGCAATAGTGGCGAGCTTTTTCGGGCTATGGATGGATTCCTTCCTACCTACAACCTTTCAAATAATATCTGGATTTTTCTTAATTTTTACCTTTGGAATCTTGCACGGGGCCAATGATTTACTACTAATAAAAAATATAAATCCAGAAAAAAATAACCGTTCATGGATTATGATTCTGGGATACTATGTGATGATTGTTTTAACGGGAGTACTTTTATTCTATTTAATTCCGCAAATGGCGCTCCTATTATTCATTATTGTTAGTAGCTACCACTTTGGAGAGCAGCAATGGCAAAATTTAAATCAGACCTTTCCCAAATGGCTACTGGTATTATTTCAGTTTTTATATGGTTTTGTAGTTTTACTCTTGCTATTTGTGTTTCATACCGATCAAGTTCAACATATTATCTCAAAAATTGCAAACTTAACGGTTCCTCTGCCCTATTTTTTGGGACTCCTTCAAATTTCAGCTGGACTATTTATTAGTTTATGCGGATATGCCTATTGGCAAACTGAAAAAATAAGAAGTAAACTACTTTTAGAATGTTTTTACTTAATATTATTTACCATCCTATTTAAATCCTCTAGTTTAATTTGGGGCTTTGCTATATACTTTGTGATTTGGCACAGCATTCCCTCTATAATTGATCAGATTAAATTCTTGAATGGTTCTTTCTCATTTCCACATTTTATAACCTATTGCAAAAATGCAGGTTTCTATTGGCTCGCTTCTGTTATAGGAATCGCTTTGATATATTTTATCTGTAAAAAAGAAGAGCAACTCTTTAATGCGTTATTTTTCTCGTTTTTAGCAGCGATTACCTTTCCTCATGCAGCCGTAATAACGAGAATGTTTCAAGGTAAAAAAAAACAACCGAAAAATAAAGATTCATAAAAAAACCGAGCCATTGCTGGCTCGGTTTTAGTTTTTTAAATTTCGCTAGAAAGCGGATAAACGTTTTACATAATTTTGATATACAAAATTTGTTATTGGCTTATTTTACTTCTTCGAATTCAACGTCTTCAACATTGTCACCTTGAGCAGTTTCACCTTGTGGTTGTGCTTCTCCTTGACCTTGTTCTCCTTGAGCGTACATCGCTTCAGTAGCTGTTTTCCAAGCCGCGTTAATGTTATCAAGCGCTGTTTGAATTGCTGGAACATCTTGAGATTGGTGCGCCATTCTCAGTTCAGTTAATGCATATTCTACCGCTACTTTATGATGATCAGCTAACTTAGCTCCAAGTTCTTTCAATTGAGTTTCAGTTTGGAAAATCATAGAGTCAGCCTCATTGATTTTCTCCGCTTTAGCTCTTAAAACTTTATCAGACTCAGCGTTAGCTTCAGCATCTTGTTTCATTCTTTCGATTTCTTCAGAAGTTAATCCAGAAGAAGCTTCGATACGGATATCGTGCGATTTTCCAGTTCCTTTGTCAGTTGCTGAAACTTTGATGATACCATTAGCATCAATATCAAAAGTTACTTCAATTTGTGGAACTCCTCTTGGTGCTGGTGGAATACCGTCTAAGTTGAAACGACCAATAGTTTTGTTATCCGCAGCCATTGCTCTAGCACCTTGAAGAACGTGTAGTTCAACAGTTGGTTGAGAATCTGCAGCTGTAGAGAAAACTTGAGATTTTTTAGTAGGGATAGTTGTGTTAGACTCAATTAATGTAGTCATAACACCACCCATAGTTTCGATACCTAAAGATAAAGGTGTAACGTCAAGTAACAATACATCTTTTACATCTCCAGAAAGAACTCCTCCTTGAATAGCTGCTCCAATAGCAACAACCTCATCAGGATTTACTCCTTTAGACGCTTTTTTACCAAAGAATTTCTCTACTTCTTCAGCAATTCTTGGCATACGAGTTGAACCTCCTACTAAAATTACTTCATCAATATCAGAAACTGATAAACCTGCATCTTTCAACGCTCTAGCCACTGGTGCCATAGAACGCTTTACTAATGTGTCAGTTAATTTTTCGAACTGTGCTCTAGTTAATTTTTTAACTAAGTGCTTTGGTCCTGAAGCTGTAGCTGTTACGTATGGCAAATTGATTTCTGTCTCTGAAGAAGATGACAATTCAATTTTTGCTTTCTCAGCAGCTTCTTTTAAACGTTGCAAAGACATTGGATCTAAACGCAAGTCAATTCCTTCTTCCGTTTTAAATTCGTCAGCTAACCAGTCAATGATTTCATGATCAAAATCATCTCCACCTAAGTGCGTATCTCCATTTGTTGACAATACTTCAAAAACTCCGTCTCCTAATTCAAGAACAGAAATATCAAATGTACCTCCACCTAAATCGTAAACAGCAATTTTTTGATCTGTACCTTTTTTATCTAAACCGTAAGCAAGTGCAGCTGCTGTAGGCTCGTTGATGATACGCATTACTTTAAGACCTGCAATTTCACCAGCTTCTTTAGTCGCTTGACGTTGTGCATCATTAAAGTAAGCAGGAACAGTAATAACCGCTTCAGTTACCGTTTGACCCAAATAGTCTTCAGCAGTTTTTTTCATTTTTTGAAGAGTCATCGCTGACAATTCTTGTGCAGAGTATAAACGACCATCAATATCCACACGTGGTGTATTGTTGTCCCCTTTTACAATTTTGTATGAAACTCTTTTTGCTTCAGCCGAAACTTCACCAAAACCTTGTCCCATAAAACGTTTGATAGAAGCAATAGTCTTAGTTGGATTAGTTACCGCTTGTCTCTTAGCAGGATCTCCTACTTTAATTTCTCCACCTTCAACAAAAGCGATGATAGATGGTGTTGTTCTTTTTCCTTCTGCATTAGGAATAACAACTGCTTCATTACCTTCCATTACAGAAACACAAGAGTTGGTCGTACCTAAATCAATTCCGATTATTTTACCCATTTTTACTATATTTAATTTTAATGTATGTTCGTTTTTTATGACTCTTTCACAAATAGTCAATCTTTGTGCCAATACAAAACCCTCTATTAAATTGTCAGTTTATGTTAAAATTGACACCATTTTATCTGACAACATGACATTTCATATTGTCATAATACATCATAAGAAGTTATATTATGAAAGCTAATCCTGCTTCATATCTTTTTTTTGAGTACATTAACGTTATGCTATACTGTAATATGTGCAATAACTTGAATACAAACAATTAGGAAAAAGATAAAATAATTTAGAAACAAAAACTATGGCACTTATCAATCCTTATATTAATTTTAATGGCAATGCCGAAGATGCATTTCATTTTTATAAATCAGTTTTTGGCGGAGAGTTCGCAATGGTCCTGCGTTTCAAAGACATGGCCAATGATGAATTTCCGATACCAGCGCATGAAGCGAATAAAATAATGCACATTGCTTTACCTATTGGGAGAAACATTTTGATGGGGAATGATGTCCCCGAAAGTATGGGTCGAGTTAATGAAAATGAAAACAGATCTAAAATTTCTATTAGTGCTGAAAGTCGTGAAGAAGCCGATCAACTATTTAAAGGACTCTCGGCTGGCGGAACCATTGAAGTTCCTATTGGCGAGAGTCCTTGGAATTCTTATTTTGGTATGTTCAGAGACCAATTTGGAATTGAATGGATGGTCGATTTTGATCCTAATTACAAAGGCCAAATAGACTAATTAAAAAAGTAACTCACGCTTACCTGCCCTTGCCACTTGGAGTTTAAATTATCTACCAACCAAGGATTTCCTTTTGGATTTTTGAATTGAAAAACTGGTTGTTGATTTTCTATTCGGACAAAATCAAGTAATGCATAACCTGAATTATTGATGTTAGGAATGTAGACTTGTGTACCCCAATTTTTAGAAATTAGATTGCCAATATTAAAAATATCAACAGCAAATTCCAACTTGTTTTTAAAAAATTTTGTGTCAAAAATGACTTTTAAATCTACTTGATGGTTCCAAGGCGTTCGTGCTGCATTTCGCTTAGCATATTCCCCGCGATGCGCATTTAAGTAGTTGCTATTATTGATGTAAGCATCCAACTGATTCCATTGTTCAGCCGCAGAAACTAGTACTGTATTATTGCCATCGACAATATTTTGTAATTTAATTTCAGATTGATTTCTTGGAATGTATAAAATATCATTTTTTGCAGATCCATCGCGATTGATATCCCCTTCATAGACAAATGAAAATGGACTTCCTGATTTTCCGTTGTAAATTAACCCGAATTTCAAATCGTTAGATTTTATTTTAATATCGTAAAAATGATAGGTAACTATTTTGTGTCGCAAATCAAAATTAGAAGCAGTTAACTCTGGAGAATTAGCAACTAAGGCTTGATTCCATTCAAAATTAGCAGCATGGGAATTCCTGTTCGTACTCGAAATGTCTTTACTCACGCCATAAGTGAAGCCCAAAAATCCGTTGTAATGATCCTCCGTTTTAGTTAGACCAAAAGTGAGGTTGTAGCGATATCCTTGTGAAGTATTGGTTAGTAAAAAAACATTGGTAAAATTGGGATTTATTTTAATGCTTTCTGCCGAAGTGTTGTAATACGGTCGGTTGTCAGCACCAGTAAAATTGCTTTTTTGATCTTCTTTTCGGTTAATAGACTGGAATAGTAATCCATCTAACGTTTTGGTGTACGTAGCTTCAAAATTAAAAGCAAAATTATTTTTGAGTTGTACATCAAGAGATAGGTTACTTTTCCAGTCACGAGGTAAATTAAAATTATTATCAATTAAATTAACTTCTGTCAATTTACGGCTTTGTAACGATTCTAATTGGCTTAAATCCTCATTTAAAGGTAAAACACCCGTAGGCCTGTAATCAATATTAAAGTACTTTGTGCCTGAAATATAATATTCATAAGCATACCAAACAAAAGGCATTCTTCCTGTAAATAAACCAGATCCCCCTTTTAACGTATACTTCCCATCGTCATCTATAGTATAATTAAAGCCAATTCGTGGATTAAATATTGGCATATTGTTGATTTTGTTTTTATAGCCTGCAAATTCAGGTGTACTTTTTATTTGGTCAGAAATAGGGAAATCAGTAGGTGTATTTTGCCAATCGACACGGAAACCAGCTAATAGATTAAACTTTTTAGAAAATCGAATCTCATCTTGAAAATAAACACTTGATAATAAGACCGAGTAATCAGCAGAAGGTGTTTTCTTATTGAATTCAAAATCATTATTGTCAATATTGTACACTCCACGAACTCTATTTGGTCTGTCAGCCAGAAAATTCGCAACAGAACTATACTGCCATCTTCCATTAAAAGCTGTTAGGAATCGGTATTCGATCGCATTAATTTCTGATGAAGTCCCTATTGTAAACTTATGATTGTTGTGGTAATACGTAATGTTATCTGTAAATTGAATAGTGTTTAAACTCAATCCATAAACAGAAGCTTCCCGATAGGTTCCTGCAAATATTGCATTTGAGGTATTATCAGTGATTTCTATATGCGGAAAAACACGACCATTATAACTTCTATCATCATTCACTGTTGATAATGACAAAGTGAGTTTGTTAGAAAGGGTATTGGTGAATTTACTTTTTAACTCGGCAACAATACTATTGGTAGTTGAATTGTGACGGTATCCTTGATTCCCAAAATTAAAAACCGTAGGCGTCCACTCTAAATTATCGGCAAAGCCTTTTACAAAGTTGTTTCGGAGTGTTAATTTGTGATCATCAGAAATATTATAATCCAATCTCAAAAAAAGTTTAGTATTCTTGCGCTCTAATTGCGCATTTGACGAAATACCTGGATCATAATTGTATTTTGATTTAAGTCTATCAGCAATTAAATTTACCGTTTCCTGCGAAATATTCGAAGTTGAACTACCTGGAGCATTTAAAACAGCTTCATTTCTATCAGCCAATTCAGCATTAAAAAAATAGAATAATTTGTTTTTTACAATCGCACCACCAATACTCACGCCATACGTGTAATCATTAAATGAAGCTGCTTCTTGTTTCAATCCATCAGAATAACGACCAATCAAATTTCTATTTTTTGCGAAAGTGTATAGCGCACCAGATGTCTCGTTTGAACCGCTTTTAGTAACGGCATTTATACTTGCTCCGGTAAAATTTCCGAAAGTAACATCAAACGGAGCCGTTTTTACTGACAAAGCACTGATGGCACCAAAACCGATGGGTTGCGTACCCGCCAAACCACCCGGAGTTCCTGATGCTGTAGACCCTGTAGCACCACTAGCTGGCTCCTGAAATCCTAAAACATCATTAGTGGCACTACCATCAATAGATAAATTATTAAATCTATAATTGGCCCCACCAAAAGAATTTAAATTAGCTTCAGGCAGCAAACGTGTGGCATCTTGAATACTTCGGTTTGCACTAGGAAAACTATTAATAACATCTATTTTCAGTCGTTTTTCGTTTCCTTTTTTACTAGTAGAATTATTCATTACTTCAACCCCAGCCAGTTCTTGTACTTTTGAAAAAAGAGAGAAATCTAGTTTAGTGATTTTCCCCAATTGAACCTGAATAGCATCCAAAACCAATGGTCTAAATCCTTCGAACGTAATACGCGTTTCATAATCATTAGCTGGTTGCAATTGATTAAACTCATAATATCCATCAGTCTGAGATTGAGTTGTATATTTTATTCCTGTAGATTTTTGTACGATCGAAATTACAGCAAATGGAATAGGTTTGTTTTGGTCATCAACAATATTTCCTTTCAAAATTCCTGTAGTTTCTTGTGCAAAAATAAATCCTGTGCACAAAAGAAAAAAAAGTGTAATTTGTAATTTCATTATTTGCTTGTGTTTAGATTTTTAAATCTACGCAACTAATTGTATTTTGGTTTTATACATTTATCGTATATTTACGATTAAATTTAATTAAAAACATCACAAAATACTAGTATTTAAAGCTTTACAAAAAAAACCTAATTTAATATTTAAATTTTTATTTCATCTATAAATTACGATTAATATGAAAGACAGTATCGATTTTCATTCTTTTGAATTAGAATTATCCCAAATGGCAAAATGTTTGGCACATCCAGCTAGAATTCAAATTATTTCTATATTATCAAAACACAAAGACCGAACCTGTAAAGAAATTGTAGCCGAATTGCCGTTGTCGCAATCTACGGTTTCGAAGCATTTAAAAGATTTACTCAACGAAAATTTGATTTGTAGAAAACTGAGTGGTACACAGTCTTTATATACACTCGAATGGAATAAATTAGAAAGGGTTTTTACCATTTTTGACCGTTTTAGTAAAAAAACAATGGTGAATAGACCTAAAAGGAATTGTTGTTAAGTAGAGATAGACTGATAAAAAAGTACATAAACAATTAAAGAAACCTCATCTAGTTTCAAATTCATATTTGGAATATCAATACCTATTTTTATACTAAAGTAGTAGTTTAGAGAATATTTAGATGTAGAACATTTTATAATTAAATAGCAATAATCTACATAATAATTTTGCCAATTGTTACAAAAAACAAATGATTATGGATTTACAAATAGTTATGTTTTCATTTGAATGCAATAGCAACAGTACAAAAAACTAATTTAGTGGCTCTTAAAGGAAGCTGCAAGATTTTTTTAATAAATAAATTAGACTCTTTTATCAAATTCAATTGAATCAAGACTATCGATTTTAAATAAAGGCTCATTAAGCGGAAGCGTAAAATAAAACGTAGAACCTATACCCTCTTTACTTTCAACCCATATTTTGCCATCATTTTTTTCTACAAATCCTTTGACTAATAACAAACCAATTCCAGCTCCTTTATTATCTTTTCTTGCTTTAGACAAAGTACTCATTTGCGGTGTAAAAAGTTTATCTTGAACATCCTGAGACATTCCCATACCAAAATCTTTTATATGAATAATTACCTTTTCAGCTTCAACAGCTGCTGTGACTATAATTTTTCCTCCAATAAATGAATGCTTAATAGCATTAGAAACAATATTTTGAATAATAGAAATAAACATTTTTTCATCAGCAAATACACTAGTATTTATTTCGATGTCGTTTTGAAGATGAATTTCATTTAGCGATGCTGATTTTTCAAGGGATTCAAAAACCTTTTGTACGTAATGAAAAGGCGCAATTTTAGTAGGTGAAAAAGCTTCTGAAGCATACTTTACTCGAGCCCATTCTACTAAATTATCCAACATATTTAACTCATCGACAGCGGTTTTATGAAGTAAATCAAGCATTTCTTTTACCACATGAGGTTCCAATCGATTTAAATTGGCTTTCAAATATTCTGCAGTACCAATTATCCCAGACAATGGACTTCTTAAATCGTGTGAAACAATAGCCAAAACATTTTCTTTATGCGCATTGAGATCTTCTAATTCTTTTACATATATTTTGATTGCATCCTCTGATTTTTTTCGATCTGTCAAATCGCGGAGGATTTTAACGTACCCTAGCATCTCTCCGTCTAGTCCAGTAAGCGGAAATACCAAACCATACGCATAAAACAAACTTTGGTCCTTACAAATATGCCAGCGATTGTCTGTTGCTCTACCTTCTAATATAGCAGCCTTAATTTCTGTTTGCGGTATACCATTTTGAATGTCTTCCTCTGTGAAAATGATATTAAAATGTTTACCAACAATTTCATCCGATTCATATCCAAATATTTTTGTTGATCCAGAACTCCAGCTATTAATTATAAAATCATTATCAAGAGTAAAAATAGAATAATCTTGTAAGCTATCTATTACTTGGCTGTAAAACTCTGCAGTGGGAATATAGTTACTTCTAAGAATTTTAGGAACAGTATTATCGTTTTTCATTAAATTTTGTAACTACTATTTGAAATTATGGAAGTTAATTTTTGCTTGAATTATATAATCAATGCTTACAAAGATACACAAAAGAAAATACAATTATTTAAGACTCATTAACTAAAAGTTTTGCAAAACCACCCATATAAAAACTTCGTACATCAGTTGTAAGGAAAGGAGTAATAGTTATCATCCTAGTTAGTGGAAAATTGACCTGAAGTACTAAATACCGCTATTACTTTAAAAATCAATAAATAATTCATTTAACAATGAAGGAGCAAAAATTTTCACCATTCATTTAAAAAAGAATGAAAATGATTTTAAAGATTAATTAATAGGTTAAATTTTGAGCTATTATTTTTTTATTAAGACAAAATACAATCGTCAACTCACTGAAATGTAATAAATTATACAAGTTAATTTAAAAATTATATAAATTTTTTGTTTCAACAAAACTTAAATTTGAGTAACTAAAATAAATAAATTATTTACTAATGATACTAAAAATCGATATCGGCAACGATCAAAAAACAACGGTCACTCAATAATTTTTGTTAGAGAACTATTAAATCAAGACTTGTGTAGTGCAATGCTTTCAATATAAAATTTAGGTACAACAGATAAGATCAATTCTGCTACTTCAAATATTTTTACAACAGTTTAAAAAACTAATAGTAGATAAGACTTCTGTTTTATTTGCTTTTAAAAAAATCTAGGTTCTGCGGGAATAAAATTTTGCTAAGACCAAATAATATTAAATACTAGTACTAATTTTAATTATTAAATTATGAAAAATGAAGTTAAAATTCATGAAGTAAGTTCTGCGACTTTGAAAGGCCGTCGAGAATTTCTTAAAATCAGTGGTTTAGTTGCCGCCAGTACGGGACTGATCTTAATGGGATGTAACGATGATGACGGTCCTGCGGCAGATCAAAAATTACCAGGCGTTCGCGATGGAAAATTTGATTTGGGTGGAAATGATTTTGGTGTACTGAGTTATGCTTATGCTTTAGAGCAACTAGAAGCTGACTTTTATACTAAAGTAGTCAATGCGGCTAATTTTAGAGTCACGTTTAATTCAACAGAACAAACGATTCTGACAGATTTATACAACCATGAGGTGATTCATAGAGAGTTTTTTAAAGCAGCATTAACAGGAGCATTACCAGATCCAAGTAAACAGCTACTTCCAAATTTAGCGTTTAATTACGGCACCTTAAATTTCAACAGCCGAACTGAAGTGCTAGCTACAGCTAAGGCTTTAGAAGACACAGGAGTTGCTGCATACAACGGCGCTGGAAGGTTATTGACTAATCCTGATTATTTATTGCTAGCAGGAAAAATAGTTTCTGTAGAAGCAAGACATGCCTCTGCTATACGAAGCCTTATAAACCCAAATTCAGCTGATTTTGCAGGAGATGATGTGATTAATACTACAACTGGTCTTGATGTCATGAAAACACCTTCACAGGTAATTCCTATCGCAGCCGGATTTATTACAACTGCTTTTACAGCAAAATTTTTACCGTAAATAACACTTAAAACGTATCATTATGAATATATTAAAATTTTTAGAGCCGTTTACCAATGAAAATCTAATGAATGGTAAAGCCTCCAGGAGAGATAGTTTCAATTTATTTGGACATTTAGGGAAAAATGCTGCATTAGCCGCAGTTCCCTTTGGAATTGCTGCTTTGACTTCGACTAAAGCATTTGCAGCCGATATTAATCCAACTCCTTCTACACCAATAGGCGCCTTGCAACTAGCGCTAGTCTTAGAATATTTAGAGAAAGAATTCTATATTATGGGCTTAGCATCAGGTGTTATTCCAACGGGCGGAAGAGATGAAAAAGTATTTATGCAAATTTCTGCACATGAAACCGATCACGTATCATTCCTAATTGCAGGATTGGGCGGTCCAGGAAGTGCTAATTTTGTTGCAAAACCAACCTTTGATTTTACCGTTAATGGGGCATTTGATCCTTTCAATAAAACAGGAATTGGAACTACTGCAGCTTACGCACAATTTCTTGCACTAGCACAAGCTTTTGAAGATACTGGAGTTCGCGCCTACAAAGGACAAGCAGCTAATTTAATTTCTACTCCAGATTTATTAACAGCGGCATTGCAAATTCATTCAGTAGAAGCACGACATGCCTCAGAAGTGAGAAGATTGCGAGGTCTAAAAGGATGGATTACCGGAAACGAAAGAGGTGCGGGAATGCCTGCGGCAACTCAAGCAGTTTATGATGGTGAAGAAGTTACCATGCAAGCGGGTTATAATACCGCAACGCTTTTTGGCGCAGCAGCGGGATCTGAAGCTTATGATGAGCCTTTGACAACTTTGCAAGCTGTAAATATTGCCAACCTATTTATTGTGTAAATAGTATTTATTCGGCACAAAGTAAATCAATTAAAATTAGAACTAATTTTAATTGATTTTATTCCACAAAAAAAGCCTCTCATTACTGAGAGGCTTTTGCTTTCTGGGTGGAAGACGGGGCTCGAACCCGCGACCCTCGGTACCACAAACCGATGCTCTAACCAACTGAGCTACAACCACCATTTGCTTAGCGGTGGCAAAGATACGACATAAGTTTACTTTTGCAAATATTTTTTTTAAAAAATAACGTGAAATTTATATCAAATCGCCTAAGCTATTGACTGCCAAATATCTTTCTACAGTAAAACCTTCAGCATGATCTACACCAGTAAGTCTTCCTAAATCTCTGGAACGGTAATTTAAGCTTTCCAGGAAATTTTTACTCGTTATTGGCGACTCGGGTTCCTTAGAGTTGACATCATAAAATTGAGAACTATAGGCCAAAATCGCTTCTGTTTTTTTATCTGTAAAACCTGTAATGTCAACTACAAAATCTGGAACTATATTTTTCCATTGAATGTAATGATATACTAGTTTAGGACGCCAAGGGTGTTGCACCTCTCCATCTATCGCTGTCTCGACCTTTACTAAACCTGACAAAAAACAGGCATCAGACACTAATTTACTTCCTTTTTCATGATCAATATGGCGGTCATCGATAGCATTACACAAGACAATTTCGGGTCGGTATTTGCGAATCATTTTTATGATTTCCAATTGGTGTTTTTCGTCATTAACAAAAAAGCCATCTCTCATTTCTAGATTTTCTCGCGCAGAAACACCTAATATTGCAGCAGCGGCAGTTGCTTCTCGATCTCTAATTTCTGCCGATCCGCGTGTACCTAATTCCCCTCGTGTCAAATCGATTATTCCTACGGTTTTACCCAAAGAAATTTCTTTTAAAATAGTTCCTGCACACCCTAATTCTACATCATCTGGATGCGCACCAAAGGCTAGTATGTCTAATTTCATCATTTATTTTATTATTTTTTAGCAAAACAAAAAACAGTCTCTTTCTTAATTACAATACCTTTTTCATCGTCATAGATTTATTAACGCTTTCCTCCCACTCTTTTTCAGGAATACTATCCTTCGTGATTCCGCAACCTATGTATACATGCACCTTCGTCACTAGATCAATAGTATTTGGAGTATTGATTAAAGTATCCCCAATTTGCATGCAACGTAAATTTACAAACAAATCTGAGTTTACAACATTTGGAGTCATGCTACTATTCAATTCTCCCAAATAACCCGTATAAAAACTCCGGTCATACTCTTCATTTTGAATGATAAAAGCTTTAGCATTGTTTTTAGGCAACCCACAAACCGCTGGTGTAGGATGGAGCATTTCAATTATTTTTTTTAAACTCTCATGCACATTCAAACGTCCAGAAATATCCGTTTTAATATGCCAGATCTCACCCGCTTTGATGCTGTAAGGTTGGGTTACCAAAACTTCTGACGCAACAGTACTTAACTCTTTAACAATGTAATCTGTTACAAATTGCTGTTCTTCCTGTTCTTTTTTCTGCCAAATAATTTCTGTACTTCCAATATCTTTTTGTGTTCCAGCTAAAGAAATCGTTTCAAAGACACCAGCATTAACCTTCAACAATTGTTCTGGTGTGGCGCCTAACCAAATCCCAATTTTAGGATGATAAAAACAATAGACAAAAGTACTAGGATACAGTTGGACTAATTTTTGGAAAGTTGCTATTAAATCAAAATTAGGTACTGGAATAGTTTCTTTTCGAGACAACACAACTTTTTTAAAATCACTTTTGATTATCGATTCAATTCCTTTGGCTACCAAATCTTTAAAATCCTCTTTAGCTAATTCATCGATGGTCATTTGCTTCTCAGAAAAAACAGTATGTTGATCATTTTCAAAAGCAACTCGCATAATTTCAGATTCATTTTCAGGAATCAAAAAGGTGTTTTTTCCATCAAAAGACGAAATAACAAATCCCTTTTCTGTAAAATCATCAACTCGAAAAAGTGAAGCATCCCGCTGAAAAAAACCAATAACCTCTGCAGTATTGGGTTTGCAATACAGAACAAAAGGGAGTTCTTCCTGCAAGTGTTTTTTTGCTTTCGCTACAAGTGATTCCATTATTTATCTTCGCTTTTCCTTTTTGGTAAAATCATATTGGTAAGCTTACACAGTGAAATCAAGTTATTTCTTTCATCGGTAATTCTAATTTCCCACAAGTGAATGCTTCTTCCTTTGTGAACTATTTTAGCTGTTGCCGTAACAATTCCATCGCGTTTGGCTTTCAAATGATTGGCTGCGATCTCGATCCCGCGTACTTCACTCACATCTGAATTTACAAAAAGCATCGATGCAGCACTACCCACGCTCTCTGCCAAAGCTACCGTAGCTCCTCCATGTAGCAACCCCATAGGTTGATGCACTGCAGAATTCACGGGCATTGTAGCTACTAAAAAATCTTCTCCAGCGTCAGTATATTCAATATTCAGCGTTTGCATTAAGGTGTTCCTAGAAACATGATTGCAATACTGAAGTATTTTTTCTTTGTCGAATGTCATATTATTTACTTTAAAAATGTAAAATTAAAGAAAAGATGACTTACAAAATAGGAATTACAATTGTTATTCTGATTTTGAAAATAGATTTTCCCTATTTTTACAAAAAAAACAATTCGATGCCTCCCAAAATACTTTTACTTTTTATTGGAATAGCACTTGCGCTTTGTTCCTGCCGTTCTGATTTTGAGACAGTAGCAAGCACCGGCGATTTAGCGTTTTCCAAAGATACTATTTACCTTGATACCGTTTTTTCGAATATAGGATCGAGCACCTATCGACTTAAAGTATACAATAAAAGTAAAAATGACATCACGATACCCAGTATAAAATTAGGTAAAGGATTGAGTTCTAAATACCGCATGACAATTGATGGCATGCAAGGAACAGCAGGTAAAATTTTTACAAATGTAGCGCTGTTAGCAAGAGACAGTTTGTATGTTTTTATTGAAACCACGGCTAACATCGCTGATGCAAATCCAGCTGATTTTTTGTACACAGATCAAATTCAGTTTGATAGTGGTGCCAATCAACAAAATATTGAATTAGTAACTCTTATCCAAGATGCAGTTTTCCTTTACCCACAGCGCTTTACTGACGGAACAAAAGAAACGCTACCTATTGGAGAACAAAAAATTGAAGGTTTTTATTTGGATGAAAATGATCCTGTAAACGGAAATGAGTTGCAGTTTAACAACGACAAACCGTATGTCATCTATGGATATGCCGCCATTCCTTCTAATAAAACAGCTACTTTTGAAGCAGGAACAAGAGTTCATTTTCATGCTAATTCTGGTCTTATTGTAGCCAATAAAGCTTCGATTCAAGTGAATGGAGCACCCTCAACTACAGGCAAGTTGGAAAATGAAGTTGTTTTTGAAGGCGATCGTTTAGAACCTGATTTCTCAGATGTACCGGGACAATGGGGAACTATTTGGCTTACTGATGGAAGTACTAATAATAAACTGAATCATCTTACAATCAAAAATGCTAGTATCGGCTTACTAATTCAAAACAATGACAATACTACAGTTGCGATAAAAAATACCCAAATTTACAATAGCAGTACCTACGGTATCTTGGCGCAGACCGCAAAAATTAATGGAGAAAATTTAGTCATCAATAAAGCTGGTTTGGCAAGTTTAGCGTGCTCCTATGGAGGTACTTATTTTTTTACCCACTGTACCTTCAATAATAATTGGAACAGTTCTCAGCAGGTAGCAGTTGCAATAAGCAACTTTATCACTGGAGCTATTCCTGAAGTGAAAGATTTGAATGCTGCAACCTTCAATAACTGTATCATTTATGGTTCCTACGCCAATGAAATGAGTTTAAATAAAAAAACAGGAGCTGCTTTTGAATACCAATTCAACAATTGTTTAATTAAATTTGATAATATTTCGAACCAATTTAGTACAAATCCGCTGTATCAATTTAGTACCGATACAGCACATTACAACGCAATCATTCTGAATAAAGATCCCAACTATTTTAATCAATCTCAGAATAAGTTCAATATCGATGAAACTTCTGCCGCTTTCGCAAAAGGGAATTCGATGTATTTAATTCCATTAGACATTTTAGGAAATACAAGAACTGTACCCCCTGATTTGGGAGCTTACCAGAATAAGGCTTTTCCTAAATAACTCACTATAAAAGAACGCGTACCGAATTGAAATTCAAAAATTAAGCTTGATTTAATTAAACATTTAATAACTTGATATAAGGAAATAAACAGTAGTTTTGCCAAAATTTAACACCTTAAGCAAAATTAATTTTAAACAATTTCAACCAATTATCAAATTATGAAACAAATTTACTCCTTGCTCTTTTTATTACTTTTCACAGTAGCTTTTGGTCAAGCACCGGCAAACTACTATACAACGGCGACCGGCACGGGATATACCTTGAAAACGCAACTTTACAACATTATTAAAGGTCACACAGTTCAGGATTACGCGGGCCTATACATTACTTACGAAACCTCTGATATCGATAATTTTTTTGAAAAAGACGGTACTGTCCTAGATATGTATTCGGAAAATCCTGCAGGAGTAGATCCGTATACTTATGCTATAACTGCTACCCAGCGATGTGGAAATTACGTTGCTGAAGGCGATTGTTACAATCGAGAGCATATTATACCACAATCCATTTTTAATTCAGCATCACCAATGGTTTCTGATGCTCATTTTATCACTCCAACAGACGGAAAAGTAAATGCGATCCGTTCTAACTACCCGCATTCTGTTGTCGTAACACCTACAGAGACTACAAGAAATGGAAGTAAACTGGGAGCTAGTACTACGGCAGGTTATACAGGACCCGTTTTTGAACCCATCAATGAATTTAAAGGTGATATAGCTAGAATATATTTTTATTTTGCCACTCGTTATGAAAATACGGTTGCAACCTATAATTACCCAATGTTTAATAATACAACAAATAAAGTATTTACGACAGCATTTTTAAATCAATTGCTGGCATGGCACAATCAAGATCCAGTAAGTGCAAGAGAAATTTCTCGTAACAATGCTATTTATGCTCGTCAAAACAATAGAAATCCTTACATAGATCATCCTGAATATGTTGCATCTGTATGGACTACAGAACCAGTTGATACGCAGGCACCAACTGCACCTACTAATTTGGTGATAACAACAACCACATCAAACACTGCGTCGGTATCATGGTCAGCAGCTACAGATAATGTTGCAGTAACAGGGTATGATTTATATGTAAATGGAACTTTAAAATCTACAGAAACTGGTTTAACTGCTACTGTGTCTGGATTAAATCCTTCAACTTCGTATTCATTTTATTTGATAGCGCGAGATGCAGAAAGAAATTCGTCTCCAGCAAGTGCTACAGTAGATGGAACAACAACTGCAGCCCCTACTGGCGGAACGACAGCTTCAGAAATATTCTTCTCGGAATATGTAGAAGGAAGTAGTTTTAACAAGGCTTTAGAAATTGCTAATTTTACAGGAGCAGCGGTTGACTTATCTGTTTATTCCATAAGAAAACAGTCCAATGGCGCCGGAGCTTGGAGTGCAGGTTTAAATTTAACGGGTACATTAAATAATGGAGCTGTATTCATTTTAGTTGATCCGCAAATAGCATTATCCTGCTATGCAGCTTCCAGTGCAAACCTATCTTCTGCACAAGAAGCTTTTAATGGAAATGATGCAATGGGCTTGTTTAAAAATGGCGTCCTTATTGATGTAATTGGAACTTTCAATGGTGGTACTGCGAATTTTGCAGCTGACGAAACCTTACGAAGAAAACCAAGCATTTCTGCACCAAATGTAACTTTTAACAAAGCAGTCGAATGGGATTTATATGCTAAAGATACTTGTAATGGGTTAGGAAGTCACGCATTAGCAACTTTATCTACTGTTGATTTAGAAGAAGCAAAAGTTACAATTTACCCAAATCCATCCAATGGAAGTGTAAAAATCAATTTTGAAAATGCCAATGACAATTATGATGTTCAAATATTTTCGGTTTTAGGACAAAAAGTGTTTGAAAAGTCATTTCGTGAGATCCCTTCTGCAGCTATTAACAACTTACAAAAAGGTATTTACTTTGTTAAAATAACTAATAATTCGCAATCAGTTACTAAAAAACTAATTGTGAACTAGTAATTAATAACGTAATGAAATTTAAAGCGGCATAAATAGACTGCCCCCAAAAAGTTAGACACTATTTGGGGGTATTTTTATGGAAAAAAAAGTCAAGTATGATTATGCGTTTAAGCTCGAATGCGTAAAATTAGTATTGGAAAAACATTATTCATGTAATTATGTTTCAAATCAAAAAGGACCAAATGAATCTAACATTCGTAA
>NZ_JBLVPU010000031.1:0-30295 GCF_048286735.1 Flavobacterium frigidum
CAATTTCAGGTAATAATAATTTGATTAGCTCACTAAAAGAATCTTGCATTTGTATCTATTTTTAAAATACAAATATCGAAATTTAATATTTCCCCACAGGTTTTAGACTTGATCCATAAATAGCCATAACTAAGATTTATGTTTTGTGAAGTAGTAGTTGCTTGGGTAAAGTAATTTTCATTCAAAACCACATTGGTTTCCCATTTCCCTGTATTTAAAATTAATAAACCAAAACGAGCCATAGAGCGAGAATTACTTCCATAAACGGAATTGTTTCCCAGTTGAAACCAAGTGCCTTCCATCCCTATCTTGTCTTTTAGGCGGGTATTGAAATAGGTATTCCAAGTTTGACCGCTAGCTTGTGCCACTACATCTTGTAATTTTACATATACATTGTGATAGGCCCAGCGTGTTCCCGCATCGGCTTTGTAGGTGAGGTTTGCCGGTGTAACATCATCTGTGCTGTCATCTAATCCTGAAGTCATGTTGAGTAAGTGCTTGTTGGTTATCAAGTTTTCTTTGGCCAAGGGTAAGCTAGTCCAATCCGTTCCTATATATTGTGAAACTTTTGCATTGATATCGATGAGGTTTTCTTGTTGGGCGATTCCTGTTACGGTTGACGTTAATGTTTTTCCGGCACTTGCCCAATACCAAAAAGCATTGGCATCATGGCCGTTAAAATAATTTTCTAAAACGATTCTTCCATTAACAAGAATGATGAAAGCTTTGGTGTTTTTGAGTTGTAAATAATCTAATAACGGTTGAACAGCGGACTGTTTCCATCCTAAGCTTGCAATTGATTTGGTTTCCCAAGTAGTACTATTTAATGGTGGGAAGTATGGTGTTTCGGTTGAAATTGTTGTAGGAGTTGGTTCGGTAGTATCGGAACTGCAGCTTATAAAAAATAGTAGAATGAGTACGATATAGATTAATTTTGACATCTTTCTTATTATTAGTTACTAATTCCTTTAAGACCAAAAATATAGAAAATAGTTTAATGTGTTTCTACTATTTTAGTTTTCTTTGAATTTAATAAGAGTAACTTTGTATTTATAAAAAACGCGTTATAAACGAAATTTCCTAGCCCTGATTGTAGTGAAAATCCTTTTTTGACGCCTTTTTTGGCGGATAAAAAGATTGTAGCGAAAAGCAGGAAATAGCTCCTAAAATATTTAAGATTATGAAAAAAACATGTAGCATTTTACTAATAGCATTTCTTTTTGTTGCTTGTCAGCAAAAGATAAAACCTGAAGATGTTTCAAAAATTAATGGCTATTGGGAAGTAGAAAAAGTTGTATTTGATTCTATTGATGATAAAGACTACAGCATGAATGAAGTATATGATTATTTTGAAATAAAAAATAATAAGGGAATTCGGAAGAAAGTTAGACCGCAATTGGACGGTACTTTTTTAGTGAATGATGCGTTTGAAAACGTAACTGTTCGTTTTGCAGATGACAAGGTTTTCTTAGATTATGCAACACCTTTTATGAAGTGGAGTGAGGAAGTGATTGCGCTTTCGGCGGAAGAGTTAGTGTTGTTAAATAAGGATAAAATGGAGTATCACTACAAGAAAGCAACGGCAATAAATGTACTAGGCAATGGCAAAACGACTAAATAATCAAAGCACGATCGGGGATGTTTTGAAGCAAATAATTCAAGTCAATAAACTGCAACCGGGAATGGATCAGATTGATGTAAAAGATGCTTGGAAAAATCTTATGGGCAATGGCGTGAACAGTTATACAAATAATGTGGTTTTGAAAGGAAGTACGTTGTATGTTGAGTTAACTTCGTCTGTATTGCGGGAAGAATTAAGTCACGGGAAGTCTAAAATAGTGGCGATGATTAATGAGGAATTAAGACGTGATGTGGTGAAAGATGTCGTTTTGAGATAATGATTTTAGATTTTAGATTGTTGATTAACGATTTTAGATTTCACATTTCAGATTTTTGGTATAAAAAAATCCCATTTCAATTTTGAAATGGGATTTTCTTTTTAGTGTTCAGAGTACTATGTCACTGAACACTAAAAACTGAGTTCTGAATACTAGAACTGCTCTCTTCCAGCAAAATGGAAAGCACCTTCGATAGCAGCATTTTCATCGCTATCAGAACCGTGAACTGCATTTTCTCCAATAGAAGTTGCGTATGCTTTACGGATAGTTCCTTCAGCAGCTTCAGCAGGATTTGTAGCACCAATTAAAGTTCTGAAATCTTCAACTGCATTGTCTTTTTCTAAAATAGCAGCAACAATTGGTCCTCTTGACATGAATTCAACTAATTCACCGTAAAAAGGTCTTGCAGCATGTACTTCGTAAAAAGCTTGAGCATCAGCAACAGTTAATTGTGTTAATTTTAAAGAAACGATTTTGAAACCTGCAGTTGTAATCATTGCAAGTATGTTTCCGATGTGTCCGTTTGCAACAGCATCAGGCTTAATCATTGTAAATGTTCTATTAGTAGCCATCTTTTATTTTTTTAATTTTGTGCAAAAATAGGATTTTTTTATTGATTATTATTACAATTTCAGTATTCAAATTGTCATTTTCTTATTAAAGTACAATAGTGTTAAATGTGTGCTCTAATGGTTTTAGTTGCTTTACTATAGTTGGAATCAGGTTTTCTCCGTATTCCAAATAAAATTCAGAAAAATTAGTCTGACGTTCCTGTAAACTTTGATTGGGGAACAACTCGTTTTGTAGGTTAGTAATGCGTTCTAAAGCGTCATTTAATTTTCTTTTTTGAGCTTTTAGCAAACGTTTTTCTAGATTTTCTAAACCTTTGAGTTGTTTAGTCTCTTGTGATTTTAAAGCGCCTAAGAACGACTCATCGGTTTTATGGGCAGTGACGTACAACGATTCAAATTGCAGATGCAGTTGCTCTTTTAAAGAATCTAAATGGAGTGGAAAGTTTGATAGCACTCTAGTTTTTGTATTGATTAAACTACTTTGTTTTGAAAATAGATCGTTCCAAGTTAACAATAATTTGTCTGCTTTTTTAGCTTGTTTTTCAGTTGCTAATACAACTGAATTTCGCAGTAAAAGCATAGGAAAGGTTACCTGAGCAGATTCAAAAAAGGATTTTAGTTCTAACCAATACGCTATTTCTCCGCCTCCGCCAATATAACACAAGTTGGGGAGTATGACTTCCTGATATAGTGGACGCAGAATCACATTAGGGCTAAATTTCTCTGGATGATTTTCTAAAAGTGTTAGAATTTCCGATTCGGAAAATTCGATTTTAGTATGGTTTACTTTGTATTTTCCATCTTCAAAAAGAATGCGTTCGCGCAAGTTGTCCTCTATATAGAATAAGTTGATTTCACGTGGATTGACCTGAATTGTATACTCATTTAGTTTTTCGGCAGTTTCTAAAACTAGTTTGTGTGATGATTGATGAAGTAATTCTTCTTTTACGTAAGGGATGAAGATGCGTTTTAAATCGGTATTATCTGCATCAAGAATAACCAAACCATAGTCGCTGAAAAGTGCATTAGCTAAAAACCGAGTAGCATCGGCGAGGTTGCTATGTGATACATAAGCATTTTCAAATAATTTTTTTAATGTTTCAGAATTTGTACTAGAACCTAATTCTAGTTTATAAACGTCGAGAAAATCAGCTAAACCATCGGTAGACAATCTTCCAACGGGACCAGTACTTTCTTTGTTCCATCTGAATTTTTTACCTTTAAAATTGAAGTAATTAATTTCTTCAAAATCATGATCTTCGGTTGCCATCCAATAAATGGGAACGAAATTATATGTGGGATATTTCGCTTTTAATTCGGTTGTTAAATTAATGGTTGAAATGATTTTGTAAAGAAAATAAAGTGGTCCACTGAAGAGATTTAATTGATGACCCGTTGTTACAGTGAATGTATTTGAATTATTCAAAGCTTCAATATTTTGTTGGGTCAAAACGGAAGTTTCAACGTTTAAATATTGTTTTTTCAAAACAGCAACTAAAGTTTCTCGTTTAATATTGTCAAAGTTATTTTTCTTTTCGAGGATATGATCTTCAAAGTTTTCAAGTTTTGGAAATCGGTTATATAAGGGAGTTAAAGTTGCTTTTTGATTTAAATAATCATTCATCAAAGTAGAGAAATATCCAGAATCCTGATAGCTGATACAGTCGGTTGGCATAGTAAAGTTTTATATGATGCTAAAATACCATTATTAATTGGAATTATTTATTTGTTACTTTCGAAAAATAGTTTCATTTTTATAATTAATATAGTAACAGTTTTATGAAAGATTATTCTAGTACCAACAGTAAAAATTCAGTTAAACATGTTCTTTTTGGCAGTTTAATAGGGACTACGATTGAGTTTTTTGATTTTTATATTTACGCCAACGCAGCTGTTTTGGTATTTCCGCAGTTGTTTTTTCCAAGCTCAGATGGAGCAATGGCTACTTTACAATCCTTAGCCACCTTCTCCATTGCATTTTTATCGCGACCTCTTGGCTCAGCCTTTTTTGGACACTATGGAGATAAAATAGGGCGAAAATTTACTTTGGTTGCAGCGTTATTGACTATGGGAATTTCGACCGTAACTATTGGCTTTTTGCCCAGTTATGCAAGTATTGGTATTGCAGCTCCTTTGTTGTTAATGCTGTGTCGTTTTGGTCAAGGTATTGGTTTAGGAGGCGAATGGGGAGGCGCGGTACTGTTAGCAATAGAAAATGCACCGCCAAATAAAAGAGCTTGGTACGGTATGTTTCCACAATTAGGAGCTCCAATTGGTTTGTTGCTATCAGGAGGAACTTTTTTAGTTTTAACAGACCTCATGAGTAATGAAGATTTTATGAATTACGGTTGGAGAATACCTTTTATTGCGAGTTCACTTTTAGTAGTAGTTGGGTTTTATATCCGATTGAAAATTACAGAAACCCCGTCTTTTGAAAATGCTAAAAAAGAACAGCAAGAAGTTAAGATTCCTTTTTTAACATTATTAAAATCCCATAAAAATCAATTGATTTTCGGAACATTTGCTGCAGTTACCGCTTTTTTGGTTTTTTATCTGATGACCGTGTTTACATTAAGCTGGGCAACTACTGATTTGGGATATTCTAAAAGAGACTTTTTATTGATGCAGTTGTTTGCTGTACTCTTTTTTGCCATTTGTATTCCTATTTCTGCTTTGATTGCAGACAAAATAGGGCGCCGAAAAACGTTGGTTTATGTTACGATTGCAATCGGTTTTTTTGGATTTTCATTTTCTTATTTTCTAAATTCAGGGAGTGACAGTATGGTTGCTTTCTTTTTATGCACAGGTATGGCTTTGATGGGATTTACATATGGACCATTAGGTACATTCTTATCGGAATTATTTCCTACTACGGTGCGGTATTCAGGTGCGTCATTAACGTTTAATTTAGCAGGAATTCTAGGTGCGGCTTTTGCTCCAATGATTGCAATTTGGTTAGCAAGTACTTATGGTTTGACATATGTTGGATTTTATTTGACTGTAGCAGCTTGTATTTCGTTGTTATCCCTATTAGTGATCAGTAAAGAGGCGCATACGTTTTAAAACTGTTTTAAGTCTTAAAAAAAGGTCTTCTGAAAATGTTCAGTAGACCTTTTTATTTTAAAATATTGAGTTATTATCTATGATCTTAAACGCCACATCTTATTGTTGGGTCCTCTTGTAACTTTCTATACTTGCAGATTTGCCACGGTTTGGGTATCCGCTATTTTTTTATCTGTATACAAAACGACATCTTTTATTACTAATTTTTGAATTGCGGAGATTAAGGTTTCCATTAATTTGTAATCAGGTTGGTTATTTTTTGTTGGGAGTTGCATTTTAGTTTTATTCATTGCAACTCTATTAAACTTGGTCCCATAGTCATATTGATTTGAAGTTGAAACTCTGCAAGCAGAAATTATAGCACTTGCAATTTCTCTATTAAAACCATCGAATTTTGGTGTTAAATGTTGAATATGAGAATAACCAATGAAAGCATTTTTTTGATAAAACATTGTATCTGCACCTAATGTTGTGTCTGAGCAAGTAATTGTATTTCCTATGTTATTTGCTTCTAAAATTGAGAATCCCATAACTCCATTATCTGTGGATGAGTTTGATATTAATGGTATTCTTCCCTTTTTAGATATTATATCATCATTTTTCAAACGATAATATTTTGTTGGATTTATTTCAAATAAATCGCCTAATTTATAATTGCTCCATTCAAGTTTTCCATTTTTATAATCTGTCAATAGTTGCTGTTCTTCCGATGTTAAAGTATAATCTTTTAACCCAGTTACTACTAAGTATGTTTCTAAATTTTTTATTCGCTCTGTTTCTAATTCTGCTATAAAATTTTCCATAAATTCAAAATCTATTTTTCCATTTTTTGTCGGGAGTTGGATTTTGGTTTTATTCATTTCAAAACGATTAAATTTATTCCCATAATCGTATTGTTTTGAAGTAGCAATTCTACTTGCAGAAATTATGACACTTGCTATGGATTTATTGAATGGTTTTATTTTTAGGACTAAATGCTGTATGTGAGAATATCCAATAAAATCATTTTCTTGATAAAACATTGTATCTGCTCCTAACGTTGTATCGGAACAAGTAATTGTATTTCCAATATTAATTGCTTTAAGATTAGAAAAACCCATCACTCCATTTTCTGTTGATGAATTTGAAATTAATGGAATATTTCCGTTAGAGGAAATTATATCTTCATTCTGTAAACGATAATATTTTGTTGGATTTATTTCAAATAAATCACCTAATTTGTATTCGCCCCACTCAACTTTTTGTAGTTCTTTGTTAAGTAGGGAATCTACTTTCCCAAGCTTTTATCTTTAATATTTTGTTGTTTTAAGATTGTAGATACTTCCCAAGCCAAATAATCACTCACAGTTTTCTTGAAATCTTGTAACGTAGGTTTTTCGTCTTGTGGTGCAGATTGATTCCAATCGGCTCCATTTTTTGGATCAATAGTTCCTTCGTGATATTCTTTTTCTGTAAAAATGTTTAATTTGCTTTTTCCAAAACGCACCAAGTTTATTACTTCCTCGTATCTTTCTTTTGCTCTATTGGTATCTTTTAAGTTATTGCTTGCCTTTTTGCGGTTGGTTCTTGTGTAGCCGTCATTAGAAAAGTCAAGAAACTTTACCATTTCCTCTTTATGGTGCTTTTCGTTTACTTTGAAAACATATATATTGGTCTGAACACTTGCTTTACCAATAAAAATATCAACAGGCATTTTGATACTTGCTATAAGTGTATGTTTTTGTAATATTCTTTGATTAAATTCTTTTGCTTTTCCTGAACCTGCTGAATTTTGAATTATAATTGAAGCATACCCTTTATTCATCATTTGAAGTGCCTTTTCAACAAAAATCATTCCGTTACCACTGGCTGAATAAGGTGGATTTAATACAAAAGCATCTGCTGGAAATTTGTTATTGATTTCTCCAAAACCATAATTACCATCAAAATCAAGTAAGGAATCTTTATTTAAAATGTTTGAACTACCATCGCCCATTAATATCATATTCAAGATGGCTAACATATATACTTCTGACAAAATTTCTAAACCAAGTAACTGTTGAGCTTTAATTTTTAGTTCTTTTTGAATTAGTAAGTCTGGCGATGTTATTGTATTTTTTGCATCTATTAACATTTCATTCATAGCTGCAACTAATAATCCTGCCGAACCTGTCGCAAAATCCCAAACAAAAGAATCTTTATTTACACGCGCTAGTTTAACTAATAATCCCGAGATATAAGATGGTGTTAAAACAACATCGTTTAATTTGTCAGGTGCATATGGAATCCAGCCATACATTTCGTTAAATAGTTTGCCTGTAAAATCGGTTGTTAAACCGATTTTATAATAAATTCCTATATCGTCTACAATTTTTGTAAATACCCTTTTTAATTGACTTTCATTATTTACAGGCTTGTTAATGCTTTCAGTAGTTAATGTGTTTTCTAATGTTCTTAAAATTAGATCTTTCTTTTCTTGTGGGATTTCTTTTGCGTCAAGAAATGCTTTAATTTTTCTATAAATAATATCTCCGTCTCTGTTTCCAATTTCGATTGAAGATTTTAAATCTGATTTTTCTAATGGTGTAACTTTGTATGGAATACCAATAGTTGTAATTATTGTAGAAGCTACTAAATAAACACGGTCGTCTGGTGTTAAACTTTTTTCTTCTTGTGAATAAATATCATTATTAAGTTTAGATAAACTTATATCTATTTCAAGTTCTTTTTGTGCTTTTATTCTATCGAGTTCTTCTTGTGTTAAGGATAAGTTTTTTACCTTTTCGATAAATGCATCAAAGTTTTTTGATGCTAAAAAAGAGAAATCTGAAAATTCACCAACTTCCTGACCAACACCAAAGTTGTTTTTAGAAACAAAATAAACTCCGATACTGTGATGAATTTGACCGCTTTCATCTTTGTAGCCAGTCATACCAATTGCTATGATGTCAGTATAATTTGTATAATGTAACAGCGCATTAGCGTAATGTACTGCACCATTGACTGCATATGAATTGATGTTTTTGAAATGTGGTTCGTTTTTATTAGTTCGGTTTTCAACTTGATGGTTTGCATCAAGTTTTACCAAATTACTTTTATATCCTTTGTATTCAATAAGAATAGGATAGGTTTTTAAGTTTTTATCTTCTATTAATATTTTTGCATCAGGACGATTTCCACCAAACTTCCCAGCTTTTGTGTGATAATCTGTAAGTGCTTTATCTATCTCAGCATTTAAAGATTCTTGCTCTAATTTGTATTTTAATTTATGAGATTTGAGCCATCCGTTTGCTAAATCTGCAATATTTGGTTCTATTGATTGTGCCATTTATTTTATTATACCGATTTTTTTCAAATGTAAAAATAAAATCGGTTGTAAACAATCGATTGAATACAATCGGTTAAAAACAATCTTGACATCATAATTTTATCTTATGAAAAGGATAAGAAAAACAGAAATTCCACAAGCTGTTATTGAACTGGGTAATAGGATAAAAGATATTATTAAAGAAAAAAATCTTGTGTCTAAAAACGTGGCATACGATGCGGGATTAGATGTCGAAAATTTAAGGAAATACATTAAGGGAATCCAAGAAATGAAGATTACTACTATGTTGAAAATTGCAACAGCTCTTGAAGTAGAACCATCCGAACTAATCAAGGGTTTAAAAATTGATTTTGAAAAATGATAAATATTATTATTTGGTAAAAACAAAGTTTTTCTTTCGTGTCCTTAATATTAGCTACACTGTATTGGTGTTGAAACATAAAAAAATAAGATAAACCCAGACTTGCTCTGGGTTTATTATTTTGACAAAATTTCATTAATCAATTGTTTTAAAAATCACTAAACAACAGAAATATCCCTTATTTTTGCAAAAACAATTCCTCTTGAAAACCAAATTATTCGCAATCACGCCGCCTTTTACCCAACTGAATACACCGTATCCGGCAACCGCATATATCAAAGGGTTTCTGAATACTAAAAATATTGTATCTGTTCAGGCGGATTTAGGTATTGAGGTGATTTTGAAATTGTTTTCGAAAGAAGGATTAGAAGATTTGTTTCAAGTTTGCTCCGCCAATTCGGCTTTCGGCCTCGGGTCAGGTTTCAAGTGTGACGTTTCAAATAATACTATTTCGGATAACTCGAAACGTATTTATGCTTTACAAGACGAGTACTTAAAAACAATCAATCCCGTAATTACTTTTCTACAAGGGAAAAATCCAACCTTAGCGCTTCAGATTTGTCAAGAAGATTTCTTGCCAGAGGCTTCTCGATTTGCGCAATTGGAAGAACTCGATTGGGCTTTTGGTACAATGGGAACACAAGACAAAGCAAAACATTTGGCGACTTTGTACCTTGAAGACATCTCTGATTTTATTGTAGAGTGTGTCGATGCAAATTTTGGTTTCAGTCGCTATGCCGAACGTTTGGGAAGATCTGCCAATTCTTTTGACGAATTATATGAAGCGCTCCAACAAGAGTCAACATACATTGATAACATTCTTCTTTCGATTTTAAAAGAAAAAATAGAAGATATTCAACCTACACTATTCCTGATTTCGGTTCCGTTTCCGGGAAATTTATATTCGGCTTTTCGTTCCGCACAATGGGTAAAAAAGCATTATCCGAATATCATGATTTCGATGGGTGGCGGTTTTCCGAATACCGAATTGCGTTCGCTTTCTGATGCTCGTGTTTTTGAGTTTTTCGATTTTATTACGTTGGATGATGGCGAAATGCCAATCGAAGAACTTATAAACGCTGTCACTTCGATCGCAGTCGAGAAGCAATATAAACGAACCTTTCTTTTGGAAAACGGAAAAGTTGTATACAAAAATAATTCTACCAAACCGGATTACAAACAATCGCAAGTGGGAACACCCGATTATTCGGATTTGTTATTGGATAAATACATCTCGGTTATCGAAATTGTGAATCCTATGCACCGCATGTGGAGCGACGGTCGCTGGAATAAACTTACCATGGCCCACGGTTGCTATTGGGGGAAATGTACGTTTTGTGATATTTCTTTGGATTACATTAAAATCTATGAACCTGTTGCCGCCAATTTATTGTGCGATCGAATGGAGGAAATGATTGCTCAAACAGGCGAGAACGGATTTCATTTTGTTGATGAAGCGGCTCCTCCGGCTTTGATGCGTGCTCTAGCTTTAGAAATCCTGCGTAGGAAATTAGCAGTGACGTGGTGGACAAACATTCGGTTCGAAAAAAGTTTCACTAGAGATTTGTGCTTACTTCTAAAAGCTTCTGGTTGTATCGCCGTTTCGGGTGGACTCGAAGTCGCTTCGGATCGCTTATTGAAACTAATTGATAAAGGCGTAACGGTCGAGCAAGTAGCTAAAGTTACCCGGAATTTTACCGAAGCTGGTGTTATGGTACATGCGTATTTAATGTACGGATATCCTACCCAAACCATTCAGGAAACGGTGGACAGCCTGGAAATGGTGCGCCAATTATTTGAAGTTGGTGTATTGCAATCCGGATTTTGGCATCAATTTGCCATGACTGCGCACAGTCCTGTTGGCTTGTATCCAGAGAAATTTGGTGTGGTAAAGGAAACCGAAGCGATTGGAACTTTCGCCAATAACGATATTAATTATACTGATTCAACAGGAATCGATCATGATAAGTTCAGTTTTGGACTGAAGAAATCTTTATTCAATTTTATGCACGGAATTTGTTTTGATTACCAATTGCAAGATTGGTTTGACTTTAAAATCCCAAAGACGAAAATTGCACCCGATTTTATCTTTGATGCTTTACAAGAAGAAGAGGATTTCAATAGTAAACCGACTGCAAAAATTGTTTGGTTGGGCGGTAAGCCTTCGATAGAAATTTTTACCAAATCTAAAAAAGGAAATTCATGGGAATTAATGACACTTACTTTTCATGATAAAAAAGAAAGTTTCAGCATTCAAACCAGTAAAGAGGAGGGAGCATGGTTGGTGGAAATGCTTTTAAAAATTGCAGTGTCAAATACTAAAACGCATACTTACCAAGAAGTCAAAGCTGATTTCGAAACCCATTTGGAAGATTTTGAATTGTTTTGGTTCTCCAAACCGATTAAAACACTGCGAGAATTCGGATTATTAGTGTTGTAAATTTATTTACTTACCAATACTGTTTTAGCATAAAACTTAATTTTTGGTTTACGAAAACGTTTTCTTTTACTTATTTTTACGATTCAAACAAAGAAACAAATGAGTATAGTTTATAAAGTTAACGTAAACGACACCTTTCATTTTGATATGGAAACGGAAAGTGTTTCACATCTAGATGTAGTAAGTATCGCAACAGATAAGTTCCATATTTTGAATGAGAACATTCCTTATCAAGCGGAAATTATCACTTCTGATTTTCTTCAAAAAAGCTATACTGTCAAGGTAAACAGCAACACCTACACTGTTGCGATTTCAAACCCATTGGACATTCTGATCAAAGAAATGGGATTCGAAACGGGTATTACTAAACAAGTCAATTTCATTAAAGCACCTATGCCGGGATTAATTCTGGAAATCAGTGTTGTGGTGGGGCAAGAGGTAAAAGAAAACGACAATTTAATTATTCTGGGAGCGATGAAAATGGAAAATAGTTTCCTATCTCCTCGCGATGGTATTATCAAATCGATTTCGGTTGCTACAGGAGATGCTGTTGATAAAGGTCAGTTGTTAATTGAATTCGAATAAAACACCACTACTTCGCTAATTAAAAATAAAATATACATCATTTAATACAAGTGAATGTAAGAGAATTAAAATTAGCAAACCTGCGGTTAAAAAATAAAAAATGAAAAAAATATTAGTTGCCAATAGAGGGGAAATTGCCATCAGGGTGATGAAAACCGCTCAAAAAATGGGTATTAAAACCGTTGCGGTATATTCTATTGTAGATCGAGATGCACCACATGTAAAATTTGCTGATGAAGCTGTTTGTATTGGTGAAGCCCCTTCGAGTCAATCCTATTTACTAGGAAGTAAAATCATCGAGGTTGCGAAATCTTTAAATGTTGATGCGATTCATCCCGGTTATGGTTTCTTAAGTGAAAATGCTGATTTTGCCGAAGAATGCGAAAAAAATGATATCATTTTTATTGGACCAAAGTCGAAAGCAATTAAGATTATGGGAAGTAAACTGGCTGCCAAAGATGCCGTTAAGCGCTTCAATATTCCAATGGTCCCAGGATACGATCAGGCAATAACGGATGTCGAAAAAGCAAAAGTTATTGCTAAGGAAGTTGGTTTTCCAATACTTATTAAAGCTTCTGCCGGTGGTGGAGGAAAAGGAATGCGTGTGGTAGAAAGCGAAGCTGATTTCGAATCTCAAATGGATCGCGCCATCAGTGAAGCAATTGCTGCTTTTGGAGATGGCTCTGTTTTTATCGAAAAATATGTGGGTTCGCCAAGACATATCGAAATTCAAGTTATGGCAGACTGTTATGGGAATGTGCTGTATTTATTTGAAAGAGAATGCAGCATCCAGCGTCGTCACCAAAAAGTAATTGAAGAAGCGCCTTCTTCGGTTTTAACACCAGAACTGCGCAAAAAAATGGGAGAAGCAGCCGTTTTGGTAGCCAAATCTTGTGATTATTTAGGAGCTGGAACTGTCGAATTTTTATTGGACGAAAATAATAATTTCTACTTCTTGGAGATGAATACGCGTTTGCAAGTGGAACATCCCGTTACGGAATGGATAACTGGAACCGATTTGGTCGAACTACAAATCAGAGTAGCACGAGGTGAAGAACTAGCTATCAAACAAGAAGATTTGAAAATAAAAGGACATGCAATGGAATTGCGTGTGTATGCCGAAGATCCTATGAATGATTTCTTGCCAAGTGTGGGTCATTTAGATGTCTATCAATTGCCGGTTGGCGAAGGAATTCGTGTGGATAACGGTTTTGAACAAGGCATGGATATTCCTATTTATTACGATCCGATGTTGGCCAAATTAATCACTTATGGAGAAACTCGTGAAGAAGCCATTCAAATTATGATTAAGGCCATTGAAGAGTATCAAGTGGAAGGCGTGCAGACAACATTGCCATTTGGGAAATTTGTTTTTGAACATGAGGCGTTTCGTTCCGGGAAATTTGACACGCATTTCGTAAAGAATTATTACAATGCCGATGTGTTGAAAAAACAAATGGCTAAAGAAGCCGAAATTGCAGCTCTTGTGGCAATGAGACAATATTTTGAAGATCAAAAAATCGTACGGGTACCAAATTAAAATATTTTTTTACCATTAAGAAAAAGTAAGTACTGTTTTTTCCAAATGAGACTTAATCTCTAGATGGGTTTAAAATATAATTAGCGACTTGGCGGTCAAAAAAAATAAATATGAAAGACAAAGTAAACACATTAAACGATAAAATTGCCGAAGCACATTTGGGTGGCGGTAAAAAACGTATCGAAAAACAACATTCGAATAAAAAACTAACCGCAAGAGAGCGCGTTAATTATTTGATGGACGAAGGTTCCTTTGAAGAAATAGGGATGTTGGTTACACACCGCACGACTGATTTTGAAATGGAAAAAGAAAAGTATTATGGCGATGGAGTCATCACAGGATACGGAACCATAAACGGAAGATTGGTTTATATTTTTGCGCAGGATTTTACAGTTTTTGGAGGTTCTTTATCCGAAACTCATGCTGAGAAAATTTGTAAAGTCATGGATATGGCCGTTAAAATGGGAGCGCCGATGATTGGACTGAATGATTCTGGTGGGGCACGTATTCAGGAAGGAGTTCGTTCTTTGGGTGGTTATGCCGATATTTTTTATAGAAACGTACAAGCTTCAGGAGTTATTCCACAGATCTCTGCAATTATGGGACCCTGCGCCGGTGGAGCTGTGTATTCTCCTGCAATGACTGATTTTACAATGATGGTTGAAGATACCAGTTACATGTTCGTAACAGGTCCGAATGTTGTGAAAACCGTAACTAATGAAACCGTAACTTCTGAGGAATTGGGTGGTGCAAGCACGCATGCTACTAAATCTGGTGTAGCGCACATTACTTCTACCAATGATGTAGAATGTCTAGAAGACTTGAAACGGTTACTAAGTTATTTACCACAAAGCAATAAAGATAAAGCATACAACTTACCCTACGCACTGAATGATGAAGTGCGAACTAAATTAGCGACTATTATTCCAGATAATCCCAACAAGCCGTATGATATGCACGAGGTTATTGGTGGAATTATTGACGAAGATTCTTTTTTTGAAGTTCATAAAAATTATGCCGAAAATATCTTAGTAGGTTTTGCTCGGTTGGGAGGAAAAAGTATTGGGATTATTGCCAATCAACCCATGATCTTAGCGGGTTGTCTCGATGTGAATAGTTCAAAAAAAGCGGCTCGATTTACCCGTTTTTGTGATTGTTTTAATATTCCGTTATTGGTTTTGGTGGATGTACCTGGATTTTTACCGGGAACGGATCAAGAATGGAACGGGATTATCGTTCACGGTGCGAAATTGCTTTATGCCTTAAGCGAAGCAACTGTGCCGAGAGTAACTGTAATCACCCGTAAAGCCTATGGTGGCGCCTATGATGTGATGAACTCGAAACACATTGGTGCCGATATGAATTTTGCTTGGCCAACTGCCGAAATTGCCGTGATGGGAGCCAAAGGTGCCTCGGAAATTATCTTTAAAAAAGAAATTAACGAAGCCAATGATCATGAAGCAAAGCTTTTGGAGAAAGAAGCAGAATATGCGGAGTTGTTTGCGAATCCGTATACTGCCGCGCAACGTGGTTTTGTTGATGAAGTAATCCTGCCGCAAAATACCCGACGCAAATTGATAAAAGCGTTTAGCATGCTCGAAAATAAAGTAAGCATAACACCTGATAGAAAACACGGTAATATTCCCTTGTAGTTTGCAATGGCCGCAGTAAAAACCATCATTTAAGATGGTTTTTTTGTTTTAATGAAGTTTTTATTTACAATCAAATTCTACATAAAAATATTTTGTTTCCTATTTTTTTTTGATACGATTAGTTGGTAATATTAAAAGTAAACGTTTTAGCAATTCAATTTGTGTTTTTAAATTTCCGTTCAAAAAAACACTAGCAAAGTGAATAATTAAGGCGTTATTTAACCGGATTTGAAACATTTCTAAAAGTATTGTGTTGATAGGTAAACTGTTATTAAAATTAATGTTATCAAAATTTTTGGTTATCTTTTTTTTTCTAGCAAAAAAACTTAACTTGCGCCATCAAAAAAAAAGTGATATATCTTACAAAACTATGGGTAAGATTTTTAATTTCCTTTTTATTGTTTGACATTCCATGAAAAGATTACTTAATTTAAATACGTACTCTAAATTACTATTGTTGATAATTTCAACAAGCATCTTCTTTTTTCTAATTTATCTTTCTCTTTACCTGTATACTATTAAAGAAGAAAAGCATTTTTACAAAACTACTTACGATCAATACGATAAAGAGGTGAAGTCTCTTTTTAGACTTAACTCAAAAACTTCATTGGCTACTGTTATCGATGTTACCTATTGGAACGAATTGGTCACTTTCACCAAAACAAAAGATCAAAAATGGTACAGGAAATATATTGAAAGTGAATTTGCTTCCTATGAAGCAGATTATATTGGAGTGTATGGTCTGGATAAAAAAATAATAAACAAGACCGTCTCTCCGAAGCTCAGTAGCATTGATTTCATTCCAAAAGAGATGATGGCAGTACTGCATAAATCAAAACTAAAACGATTTTATGTAAAAATTCCTGAAGGAATTGTTGAGGTTTTTGGTGCAACAATTCACGCATCTCATGATCCTAAAAAAAATAAAACGGAACCCGCTGGTTATTTTTTTATGGCAAGGCTTTTAGATGAATCTTTTTTTAACGCCTTAGGTAATATCAGTAGTTCAAAAGTAAGTTTAGCCCCAAGGGAATATGTAATTGCTCACGAAGATAATTTTGTAGTTGTAGGGGTTGATTTAAAGGATTGGAAAAATGAAGTGGTCGCTAAAGTGCTTTTTAAAAGACGGTTCAATTTAAATTATACAAATACAAAAGAGATTCTTTTTATTGTTATTCTGGTTTCTTTGCTTAGTATTTTTGTTTATGCTTACCACACTAAGCGATGGGTGTACAATCCATTAAAATTAATCAAGAGTATTCTTGAGACTGGAAATATAAATGCTATAGAAAGTTTAAAAAAGTCCGATGGTGAGTTTGGATATATTGGAAACTTATTTGAAGAAAATAGCAATCAACGAAAGCAATTAGAAATAGCTAAGAAAAAAGCAGAAGAAAGTGATCGATTAAAATCATCTTTTTTGGCTAATTTGTCTCATGAAATCAGAACACCCATGAATGCTATTATGGGATTTAGTGATTTGCTTCAGGATTCAAATTTGGATAATAAAGAGCGAATTGAATATTTAAAAATTATAAAAAATAGTGGAAACAGTTTGGTGTCTATTATTGAAGACCTTATAGAAATGTCTAAAATTGATGCCAAGCAAATTATGCCTAATTATAAAGGATTAGACATCGAAAATTGTATTTTCGAATTGTATAACGCTATAAAAGTTACGATTCCTAAGGATAAAGACATTCAGTTTTATATTCTTGAAAACCCAAATAAAATTCATGAAAATATTAATACTGATGAAACAAAACTAAAACAGATTATCGTTAACCTAATTACAAATGCGTTGAAATTTACCGATAGAGGTTTTGTTGCTTTTGGCTATTCTGTTAATAAAGAAAAAGGATGCTTAGAGTTTAAAGTAGAGGATTCGGGTATGGGTATAAGTGAAAATTATTTGAAAGTAATTTTTGAGAGGTTCAGAAGGATAGAAGGCGATGCAACTCACGATTTATCTGGTTTAGGTTTGGGCTTGTCAATAACCAAAGCGTATGTAGAAATGTTAGGTGGAGAGATCAAAGTAGCGTCTACCCTTGGATTGGGATCTGTATTTACATTTACCATTCCATTAGATATAGATCAAACGGCTAAAGTAGTCCAACCCACAAAAGTAAAATCGGTTGCCAAGAATTTTGGAAAAGAAATTGTTTTAATTGCAGAAGATGACTGTATAAATTTCATGCTTTTGAAAAAAATCATACAGTCCAAAAACCATACAGTTATCAGGGCCAAAAACGGGCAAGAAGCAGTTGATATATGTGCAAATAATTCAAACATATCTGTAGTATTTATGGATATAAGAATGCCAGTATTAAATGGTTTTGAAGCCTACGAAAAGATTAAAGTATTTAGGCCAGAACTTCCAGTCATCGCACAAACTGCCTATTCCTCATTTGAAGATAAAGAAAAAATCATGAAAATGGGTTTTGTAGATTGCATTACAAAACCATTGGATAAGGAAAAAGTATTTGAGGTATTGGATGCTGTTTTTGTTGCAATTTATAAATAAAATGCAGCAAATTTAACTTACACAAACAATTTGAATTGCACTGTTTTAGTTAATTGTGCCATTCCTCCCAAATCTTTGAAAATAGATTTGCTTCATTTCTCTTTATGTTTTTTCATTAATCGCCTAAAGTTCGATGATTTTTGGCAGTACCTTAGTTTTGTTTCTAGCATATTTTTTAAAATTTAATTACAAACATATGATTTTTAAATCAATAGATCCGTATTCGCAACTTTTAATAGCCGAACATGAAGTTCTAACAGAGTCCCAATTGAATAAAAAATTGCAGTTGTCTGAGCGAGCTTTCAAAAACTGGAAGCAAACTACATTTGAACATAGAGGATTACTGATGAAAAAACTAGCTGACATTCTTAGAAAAAAGAAAGAAGAGCTTGGTTTTTTGATTACAAATGAAATGGGAAAAGTACTGTTTGAAAGTATTTCTGAAGTTGAAAAATCAGCTGCAAACTGTGATTTCTATGCGGAGAATGCGGAAATAATGTTGAAAGAGGAGTACTATGACACACCTTTTAAAAGTATGTCAGTTTATGATCCAATGGGGGCTGTTTTTGCAATAATGCCTTGGAATTATCCTTTTTGGCAAGTATTGCGGTATGCGGCGCCAGTGATTATGTCGGGCAATGTGACTCTTTTAAAGCATGCACCCAATGTTATTGCTTGTGCAAAAGCTATCGAAAATGCGTTTTTGGAAGCCGGTTTTCCAGAAGGAGTTTTTCAACAAATTACAATAGATATTCCTCTGGTAGAAAATGTCATTGCGTCAAATATAGTTCAGGGCATTACTTTAACGGGAAGTGAAATGGCAGGATCCGCAGTGGCTTCATTGGCAGGGAAGCATATTAAAAAAACAGTTCTAGAATTAGGAGGTTCTGATGCGTTTATAATTTTAAATAATGCAAATCTTGAAAAGGCTGCAACAGTTGCCACTCAATCGCGAATGCTCAACGCTGGCCAAGCATGTATTTGTGCCAAGCGTTTTATAGTCGTCGATGAAGTAGCAGATGAATTTATAGCGCTGTTTGCCAATAAAATTAATTTGCTCAAGCAAGGAGATCCAATGATGGAAGGGACTACTATGGGGCCACTTGCTCGATTGGATTTAGCAGAAAAATTAGAAAATCAATTACAAAAATCAATACAACAGGGCGCGAAGATAATAGTAGGAGGAGCACGAGAAAATTGCAATTTTCAACCCACATTAATCGAGTGTTTCGATTCAAACTCCATAGCTTTTCAGGAAGAAACTTTTGGACCGCTAGCAACGGTTATTAAGGTCAAAGACGAGAATCAAGCAATCGCTATTGCCAATAATCACCGATATGGTTTGGCCGCCTCAATATGGACAACGGATCGTGAGCATGCTTACCACTTGTCAAGAAAAATAGAAGCAGGAAGTGTTTTTGTGAATTCCTTAGTTCGCTCTGATTCCAGAGTTCCTTTTGGTGGAATAAAAAAATCAGGATATGGCAGAGAACTAGGTGCAATAGGGATTAAGGAATTTATGAATGCCAAATCATTAATTATTGAATAATAGATTTTCGTAGTTATTTAATCAAAGAATCGAGAATAGCAATTATGTATGACACAAATTCGTTCTCGATTTAAATAGACTTTAATTCTATTTTATAGCCTATCGAGCTACAAATTGATACTTTATATACTTATTCATAGGTATAGATCGCAGCTTTTAAATCCTTTGGTTTATTAGAAAGAATAACAATAAACGGAGCTCCATTTTGGGCAGCATTTTGTTTTAATCGCTTTTTACCATTTTCAGTAAACGATAGCGGAGATTCTCCTTTAGTTCCCAAATAAAAGGAAGTAATTATTCCAGACTCTTTCAGTCCTAAAGTTTGGTGTTTTTGTAATACAACAACTTTATTATAATCGGATTTTCCATTCAATTGAATTTTTTCAGAGACAATGAAAGGAGTCGTTTTTGACTTTTCATTCAATTTTACCACTGCATATTTACTGATGGATTGTTCTTCTAAACTTTGGGGAAAAGTATAATACACTACATTATTTTCTATTTTAATTAAGTTAATGTCAACTGTTACACCATTGTGTTTGATCATTTCATGCGTTTGAGCAATCAATGAAGAGGTGAATAAAATAAAGACTATTAGTACTAAAATTTTCATATCTGTAGCTATTTGTGTTTGTATATGTTCTTATTTGTAATTAGGATCTTTACAAGAACTATTTACAAATATGGAGATAAAATCTTTTCTAGTGACGGTATATAATTTTAATACTAACTCTTATGAATAATAATAAATCGACTAAAAGAATACTTCTTCTGTTTATTAAATAAAAATTTTAAACGCTTAAAATAGATTTTTGGTCCAAATTGAATCCCGTAATAAAATTACAAAAAAAGGAATTAATAGACCAAAATAATAGCTTGATATTGCGGCATATCCTTTTGATTTTTTTCTTCAAATTTTTGATGTATATGCTTGCTGAATTTTTTGTAAATCATATATTAACTTGATAAAAATTTTGAGTTTTAATTATTTATTTGCGAAAAAATTAAAAACCATTTAAAATTAAATTTACAATAACGGAATATTTTAATGGGGTTTTGTTTTTGTTTTTTATTAAAAAATGCGCTTAAGGCTCATTTTTTTAATATTAATTCTCATAAATTAATAAAATATAGGGGGTGTACCTAAATTTTTTAATTATTGAATTTTCAAAATTATCTCTTTAAAATATAGAATAGCTATTATTTTTTGATGATTTTTTGGTATTGATAATTCTTTGTGTATCAAGTTAAAAAACTAGAAAATAGGAATTCAACTGAGATAAAAGTTAATAAATTCGCTCTATAAATCTAAAAAAATTGAATTTTCAAAAGCGTATTTAAATTCCTTATTTGAGCCATTTCAATTTGATTTTTAAAATAAGCTACAGTAACAAACATAGCAAACTACTAACTAAAACTACCCAACATGAAAATCCAACTATCCTTTATTGCATTAGTACTAACAACATCTTTTACCTTTGCTCAAAGCGCTCCGGCATCGGCATCAACAACATTTGCAGGATCTGCTGATGCGTATTATAAGTATGATTTTTCTGGCATAGACAACAGTCTAACTAGTTTTACGAATTCTCACAATTCATTTGAATTAGGAATGGCGTCTATTGAAGCTTCACATAAAATGGATAAAGCCTCTGTTTTTGTTGATTTAGGATTTGGAAACAGAGCTGCCCAATTTACTTACAATGATGACGCATCAACTTTTATGATTAAACAATTAAATTTCACTTACGAGTTTTCAGATGCATTGAAAGTAATTGTAGGAAGCTTTAGCACTCATCTCGGATATGAGCTGGTTGATGCAGTAGATAATAAAAATTACAGCATGTCGTATGCCTTTACTTATGGTCCATTTTTTAATACAGGAGTAAAAGCGCAATATACTTCTGGTAAATTCAGCTTTATGGCTGGAGTAACCAACCCAACAGATTTTAAGACAACACTTGAAGCAGGTTCCACCCAAAAAACGTTTATTGGTCAGTTAGGGTATTTGGGAGATACGGGAAGTGCGTATTTTAATGTTACTTCAGGAAGCAGTAATCCTGTTTCTGATGAAAACAAAACTCAATTTGATTTTGTAGGGTCAAAAAAAGTAAGTGATTCTTTTTCACTAGCATTCAACGGTACCTATGCAATGACTAGAAATGATTTTGATAGCACACTAGATGGCGAATGGTTTGCTTTGGTTGGGTATGCAAACTTTGCATTAAAAGAAACTTTGAGTTTAGCCTACAGACTGGAGTATTTCGATGCTAAAGATGCTACGGCTGGTTTAGGACTACTAGCTGGGTCAAGTGTGGTTGGCAATACTTTATCATTAAATTATAAAGTAGGGAACTTGACTATTATTCCGGAATTCCGCTTAGATACTGCTTCTGAGGATATTTTTACAAACAGTGCTGCAGCTTCAAAAGGTTCAACAGCGTATGCTTTACTGGCAACAACCTATACTTTTTAATCTCCCCACTATTTTTTTTGACTGCCAAAATGCTTTATAAATTTTGGCAGTTTTTTTGTGCTTTGACTTTCAGTAATACATTAGTTTGAGTTGTCATTCAAAATTGAAGTTGAATAAAATAAAAAATGGTTTTTTGAAAGAATCAAAAAACCATTTTTGTAGGTATTGGCAATCTATGTATCTGCTATTGTTTTTTATAAATAGAATAAATAGTGTTTATTGTTTTTTCATCTAAAATTGCATTGACTTCTGTTTGAATATAATGCAGTTTAAAAGCGGTTATTGCTGCTGGTAAGTTTTTGGTGTCATATCCTATAATACGCAATCCTTGTTCAACATTAAAATCAGTTGGAGCAGTTTCTAAAAACTCATCGTACCAGATACCAAAACCATTTTCGGCTAATATTTTCCAGGGAAACAATTGACTTGGATCTTTCTTTCGTGTAGGTGCAACATCAGCATGACCGATAATGTTTTGAGCGGGGATATTATAATCTTTTTTTAACTTGGTCAAAAGTGCTAATAAGCTGTTGATCTGTAATTCAGAGAAAACTTCTGTACCATTATTGTCTAATTCTATACCAATAGATGTAGAGTTAATATCTGTGTTTTTCCCCCAAATTCCAGCACCTGCATGCCAGGCTCGTAAATAGTCGTTCAACATTTGAACTACTTTACCATCATCAGAAATTAAGTAATGTGAACTAACCTGTGATTCTATTTTGGTAAACGTTTTTAATGTTTGCTGCAAAGAGTCTTGAGCCGTATGGTGAATAATAATAAAATTGGGCTTTCTTAAATTAAAATTCACAGTTCCTATCCACTCGGTATTGATTCCGTTTTGTAAAGGAGTAGGGCCCATCTTAAAAAGAGTGTCCTTGTACGTATGCAGTTGTTTTGTGTATAAAGTGTCGATATTTATCTCTAAGTGCGGTATAATTGGTAAAGGCTGAGAATTTTTATTCGAAATAGTTTGCTTTAATGATTTGAGCTTTGAATCGTAAATTTTCTCACTTTTTTTGTAAGGATTCGTAGCGCAAGACAAAGCTATAACAGTTATTAAAAGGAAAGAGACTATTTTTTTCATACGAGCTTATACTTTTACAACAGAGTGGAATCGATTATTTAGATTTTTTTTTTGATTTCGATTTTTTAGGATTTTTCGCTTCTTCTTGAAGAACGGTATATTTTTCCTTTTGGTCTTTGTTTAACATTTCGATTATTTTCCTGTCTGTTGTTTCAGAGAGAACGGTGATGTTTTTTATTTTCTCTTCTTGACTAACTTCCGCTTTTATAAGCATACCTTGAGATTTGACACTTTCGGTCAGGATGTTAGAAATTGCTATTACTTGTAGTTCGTCAAGAATAAGGTCTGGTTTTAGTCTTTCCATAATCTTGCCGACTGTTACTTCAACAGGAACTTCTTTCGGTTTTTGAGGCGTTCTGGTTTGATCCATTGTGTTGTTCATTCTACCATTACCACCGTAACCATTCCCATAGCCACCATTGTTAAATTGTGCAGAAACTATAGTGTTGAAAAATAGCAGAAAAGCAATAACTGTTAGTGACTGAAAGTAATTCATTTTCATTTTGAGGAAGGAATTTAAATCAATTAGAAAAATTATATTGGTTCTCCGTACAAATCAAATTCTGTTGCTTCAATAATTTTGATCATTACAAATTCACCCGTTTTCACGTAATGTTTTGAGGCGTCAATCAAGACTTCATTGTCAACATCGGGACTATCAAATTCTGTACGTCCCACAAAATGAGCTCCTTCTTTTCTGTCAATAATGCATTTAAATGTTTGTCCTATTTTTTCTTGGTTTAAATCCCAAGATATCTGTGATTGTAGTTCCATAATTTCGTTTGCACGGTCTTGTTTTACGGTGTCAGGGACATCATCTTCCAATAAGTAGGCATGTGTATTTTCTTCGTGCGAATAGGCAAAACAACCCATTCGGTCAAATTTCATTTCTTGAACAAAATCTTTCAAGATATTGAAATCTTCCTGAGTTTCTCCTGGATATCCTACTATTAAAGTAGTTCGAATAGCCATGCCAGGAACAGCTGCACGGAATTCTTTAAGTAATTTTGTTGTTTTTGCTTGAGTGGTTCCTCGGCGCATGGATTTTAAAATAGAATCTGAAATGTGTTGCAGCGGAATATCTAAATAATTGCATATTTTAGGCTCGCGCTTCATAATTTCTAACACATCCATTGGAAAACCAGTAGGGAAGGCGTAATGCAAACGAATCCATTCGATTCCTTCTACTTTTACAAGTGCTTCTAGTAATTCTCCAAGGGCTCTTTTCTTGTAAATATCTAATCCGTAATAGGTTAAATCTTGGGCAATTAAAATTAATTCTTTCACTCCATTTTTAGCCAAGCCTTCTGATTCTTTTACCAATTTTTCAATGGTTTGCGAAACGTTTTTTCCTCGCATAAGCGGAATGGCACAAAAACTACAAGGTCTATCACACCCTTCAGAAATCTTTAAGTAAGCATAATTTTTGGGCGTAGTCGTTAGACGCTCACCTAATAATTCATGCTTGTAATCAGCGCCCAAAGCTTTCAATAGTTGCGGTAATTCTGTAGTACCAAAAAACTGATCTACATTAGGTATTTCTTTTTCTAAATCAGGACGGTATCGTTCAGATAAGCATCCGGTAACAAATACTTTGTCTACCAATCCTCTTTCTTTCTTATCAGCATATTCCAGAATCATATTTACGGATTCCGCTTTAGCGTTATCAATAAAGCCACACGTATTTATTACAATAATATTTCCCTCTTCAGCCTCAGGTGCTTCGTGTGTAACGTCCTTTCCGCTGGCGCGAAGTTGACCCATTAGCACTTCACTGTCATATACATTTTTTGAACACCCAAGAGTGATCACATTTATTTTATTCTTTTTTAAAGACTTCGTTCTCATAGCGGTATAATCCCGATAATTTGGGAATTTTGCAAAATTACAATTTTTTATTCAATCTGAACTTTTTTCAAACCCTTTTCAGATTATTAGGAGCTATTTCCTGCTGTGCGCTGCAAACAAAATTCACTCAACTCCTATAAAAATGAGTGCTAGGTGAAGCAATCTCTCGAAAAAAACGGGAGGATTTCTCCCAATGCTTCGGGACCATCAGGGCTAAAAAAAATCCGTCTTGTTTGCATAACGAGACGGATCACTATTTTAATTCATAATGCGTTTACAATTCAAATAATAACGTTAAGGAAACCGTGTTGTTTATCGCATAAATGCTGGCACCGTCTGTAAATCCTTGACTAAAAAATCCTTGTTGTGAATTTCTTTTGGCGTACGAATACGCTAAATCTAATTTGGTTGAACCAAAATTATACCCTAAACCTGCCGAATATCCAGTTAAGTCTCCTATCATTGTTTTGTTTTTATAAGGACTTTGCTCAAAACGGTATCCACCCCTTAAGCTTAATGCGTCAATTTTATATTCGGCCCCAATTCTTAGTTCTCCTGTAGTGTCCAAAATAGAATTCATATTGCTGTTTATAGCATTAAAATAGGAATCGTTTTCGGGTTTAAATTTAGTATTGCGGTAGTCTTTCATTGCGTAATCGATACTTATTAGCCCTGATTTTCCAAAAACATAGGCAAAACTTCCAGTCAGTTTGCTTGGTGTTTGCAATTTGTACGGTTCATAAACATTTATAAACTGTGGATCTACCACATCAGGCTCGAGTTCTTCGCTAGTATTGGCACTTACTGCAACAAGTCTCTGTGATAATTCATCTGTCAGGGTATACCAAGTTGAGGATTCGTAGGCTAATCCTACGCGCACTTCATTTGTTAACTTTGCAATAGCGCCCAATTGAAACGAAAAACCAGTTCCATAAGTATTCAAATCATTATCAAACTGTATTCTTGAAACTGTAAAATCATTAGTAAGGGGTGCATTATTTTCTTCAGAAAAACGCGAGGATCGTATGTAATCCGTAAAATGGGAATTTAAATTGATTCCTAAGTATATTTTATCTTTGTATGATGTAGCTGCGTTAAATGATAATTTTCCATTATATCCGGTGCTAGTTACACTATTTTTTTGATAATAATTAGCTCCAGCAGGCACATTAGATATAAAAGCAGAGTTAGGATCATTTTCATCAACGGGATTGATAATAAATCCTTGATAACCCAAAAAGGCTTGTTGTGCATCAAAACCACTCAATCTTGGAAATTGTGAGTTGGGCAAATTACGACCCAAAAATGAATATAAATCAGCAATTGATTCTCCTGTTACTCTATTTACAAATTGTTGTGGTACTGGCGCTCCATTATTTCCAGTATTTGCATAATTCAAAAAATATTGATCTACAGAATTGTTTGAATTGGTTCCAGCAGAAAATTGGTTGTTATCAAAATTATTTGCGTTTTCGTAGTTGATTCCAAATGAAACTTTTTTCCAATTACTGTTTGAGTTATTATTGTTAAAAACAAAAACTGCTCCTGCTTGATTTAAATCAGATGAGTTAGAGGCGTCTTTAGTTGTGGTACCAAAGTAGTTCGCATTGTTTTTTACGTTATAATTACTCAACGATAATCCCATTTGATTATTAGAAAACACTGCAGAACCCGCTGGATTAACATTTAAAGAGGAAAGGTCGCCGCCCAGTGCACCAAAAGCACCACTCATAGACCTATATCGAGCTGTACCAGTTAAATTGTCCTGTGCGTAACGCATAGCATCAGAGATGTCTTGTGATCTGGCATTGTTGATGGATAGCCCTAAAGCGAGTAGGAATAAATATTTTTTCATATTTAACAGGTTGGTTTTAATTTAATATCAAAATTGAAAGTTAAGACGGGTTGTTTATCCTCTGCCACCTCTTCCACCACCGCCAGATGATCTTCCGCCACCACCATAATTACCAGAGCTGCTTGATCTGCTATTGGAACTAGGACTATAGGATCTAGAATTATTGTCGTTTCTGGTGCTCGGAGTATAAGATCTCTCAGATCTATTGCTCTCGTTTCGTGTAGTGTTATAGCTTCCTCTTTTAGTAGGATTCGTATTAGAGTTGTTTTGTGATTGACCTTGATTTCTAGAGAAATTCGGACTCGTTCTGTTCATTCGAGTAGCTGAACCTCTACCAAAATTAGTATTGGAGCCTCTATAATTAGAATCTACAGTTCGTCCAGTGGAGTAATTTCTTTGACCTCTAGAATAATTTGAAGTAGTACGATCTACAGTGTTATTGTTTGCATAAGCAGAGCCTCTTCTGCCGGAGTTATAAGCATAGTTTCTGTTGTAATTATTATTTGAATATCCCCAATTGTTCCAGCCCCAATTGTTGCCATACCAGTTATTCCATCCAAAACCGCCGTTCCAACCCCAGTTGTTCCAGCCCCAATTATTTCCGCTCCAATTGTTCCATCCAAAACCGCCATTCCAACCCCAATTGTTTCCGTACCAATTGTTGAAGCCATAGCCATAACCACCATTCCATCCCCAATTGTTACCGTACCAATTGTTCATACCCCAATTATTGTCATAAACATTGATACTTACGCTTTGTGGGTTGCTTCCCCAGCCAGGATAATTATTGTTGTCTTGTAAAGAGTCGTTTTCGACGTCGTAATTGCCATAGTTGTCAACGTCTGTAAAAATTTCTACTGACTGATTGTTATTCTGTAAAGATCCAAAATAGTCTTTATATTGGTTCTTAGGAGCACTTTGTGTTTCTTCTTGAACGGCGCTTCTGGGAGTGCTACCATATATTCCATCAGAATCATAGTAAGAGCTGTTTTGGTAAGAACCACAGGATGTCAACAGAATGAACAAAACACCAATAAAGCAATAGCTTATTGGGTTTCGTAAGGGAAGAGTACTAGTTTTCATATATATGGAGTTTTTATTGTTGCACATTACAAAAATACTTAGTTTTGCTGAACTATTTATTTAAAAATATTAATGCAAAATTTGTGCCAAAACATTCAACATGAGTAAGAACTTAACTACACGAGCAGAAGATTATTCAAAATGGTATAACGAATTGGTTGTGAAAGCTGATTTAGCCGAAAATTCAGGAGTGAGAGGTTGTATGGTTATCAAGCCTTACGGATATGCTATTTGGGAAAAAATGCAAGGGGAATTGGATCGAATGTTTAAAGAGACGGGGCATCAAAATGCTTACTTTCCGTTATTTGTTCCTAAAAGTATGTTTGAAGCCGAGGAGAAAAATGCGGAAGGATTTGCAAAAGAATGTGCCATTGTAACACACTATAGATTAAAAAATGATCCAGATAAACCCGGAAAGTTAATGGTGGATCCTAATGCAAAACTGGAAGAAGAATTAATTGTTCGTCCTACTAGTGAGGCTATTATTTGGTCTACGTATAAGGGTTGGGTGCAATCGTACAGGGATTTACCTTTGTTAATTAATCAATGGGCAAATGTAGTGCGTTGGGAAATGAGAACGAGATTGTTTTTAAGAACTGCAGAATTTTTATGGCAAGAAGGGCATACTGCTCATGCCACAAAAGCAGAGGCTGTGGAAGAGTCAGAAAAAATGATGAATGTGTATGCTGATTTCGCTGAAAATTTCATGGCAATTCCAGTAATAAAAGGAATAAAAACAGAAACCGAACGCTTTGCTGGGGCTGAAGAAACGTATTGTATCGAAGCTTTAATGCAAGATGGTAAAGCGCTACAAGCTGGTACGTCACACTTTTTAGGTCAGAATTTTGCAAAAGCTTTTGATGTGAAATTCGCCAATGCCGAAGGGAAGCAGGAATATGTATGGGGGACTTCTTGGGGGGTTTCGACTCGTTTGATGGGAGCATTGGTTATGACACATTCCGATGATCAAGGTTTGGTGCTTCCTCCGAGCTTAGCGCCAATACAAGTTGTGATCGTTCCTATATACAAGACTGATGAGCAGTTAGAATCTATATCTACTGAGGTAAATAATTTGATTGCTACTTTACGGAAATTAAATATCTCTGTAAAATTTGATAACAGAACTACTCAAAAACCAGGTTTCAAATTTGCAGAATGGGAGCTGAAAGGAGTTCCTGTGAGGATTGCTGTAGGACCAAAAGATTTAGAAAATGGAACTTTTGAGGTTGCAAGAAGAGATACATTGACCAAAGAAGTAGTAGCTAAAGATAGTATTACATCATATGTGAGTGATTTATTAGAGCAGATTCAAAAGGAATTGTTTGAAAAAGCATTGGATTACAGAAATACGCATATTACGGAGGTTAATAGTTTTGATGAGTTTAAACAAGTTTTAGAAACTAAAGGTGGTTTTGTATCAGCCCATTGGGATGGAACTGCAACTACAGAAGAAAAGATCAAAGACCTAACGAAAGCGACCATTAGATGCATACCTTTAGATAGAGCTGAAGAGGCTGGAAGTTGCGTGTTTACTGGAGAAAAATCATTTGGGCGAGTGTTGTTTGCAAAGGCGTATTAAAAAAAAATATTTTTTTTTGCATGTCCTATTGTACGTTTCAAAAATAGTTGTATTTTTGCATCCGCATTAGAGAAGCAGGGCCCGTTCGTCTATCGGTTAGGACGCATGGTTTTCATCCATGTAAGAGCGGTTCGATTCCGCTACGGGCTACTATTTTTATTGCGTGTTACAGTTTTCCTGAACTTAGAAGGAAATATGGCCCGTTCGTCTATCGGTTAGGACGCATGGTTTTCATCCATGTAAGAGCGGTTCGATTCCGCTACGGGCTACAATTTCAGTATACTATATTGATAAAAACTTAGGGGATAATGGTCCGTTCGTCTAGGGGTTAGGACGCCAAGATTTCGTCTTGGTAACAGGGGTTCGATTCCCTTACGGACTACAAAATTAGTAAAAGATAAAAAATTATAAAATGGCAAATCATAAATCAGCTTTAAAAAGAATTAGAAGCAACGAAAAGAGAAGAGTATTAAACAGATACCAACACAAAACTACTCGTAACGCTATCAAAGCATTAAAAATAGCTACTGATAAGGCAGATGCTACGGCAAAATTATCAAGCGTAATTTCGATGATTGATAAATTAGCAAAAAAGAATATCATTCACGATAATAAAGCTTCTAATTTAAAGTCTAAATTAACTAAGCACGTTGCTAAATTGTAATTAGTACAATTATAAGATATTTAAAAAGCTCTCAATTTTTGAGAGCTTTTTTTTGGTTTGGATTGTTTGGATTTTAATTTATTTTGTCTTTTAAATAGGATCAAGTCTAAAACCTGTGGGGAAATATTAAATTTCGATATTTGTATTTTAAAAATAGATACAAATGCAAGATTCTTTTAGTGAGCTAATCAAATTATTATTACCTGAAATTG
>NZ_JBLVPU010000032.1:0-30116 GCF_048286735.1 Flavobacterium frigidum
GGTGCAAAAGTACCACCTTTATTCACTTCTACAAGCTTTTTATTTACTTTTTTTTGCCTTTTTCTTAACTTATGTTTTAAATCGCTGGAAACGTGAATTTTGTAAGTAATTTTTTTTGAACCACAACACTCTATCAAAACGAATGAGCTGCGTTATCTCCAAAATTAGCGGTTGAATTTATACATAATCAACCGCATCGCAACTTTCTCTACCAATTGAATACCTAATAAAGACTGGATTTATTACTATTTTAAATGAATTGCAAATTACAAACCTACTCCCCTAGCCCCGATAGCAGTGAAAATACTTTTCTCTCGTTTCTTTAACGAGAGAAAAGATTGAAACGAATAGCGGGAAACGGCTCCTAAAAGAATCTTTTGCCCTTTACCTAATTATAATGAGTACCAATATTGTTTTTGGTACTAATTGAAACAACAAACCTTCCTTATATATTGTATGTATTTTTGTAATGGTCTATATTTGCATTCTTAAAATAACAAACGATGATTAAGATTACTTTGCCCGACGGGTCAATTAAAGAGTTTGCTCCTGGGATTACTCCTATGGATGTTGCCAAGAGCATTAGTGAAGGATTTGCCAGAAATGTAATTTCGGCTTCTTTTGATGGTACAACTGTAGAAACCACAACTCCTTTGACGACGGACGGCAGTCTTATATTATATACCTGGAATGACAAAGGCGGAAAAAAAGCTTTCTGGCATTCGACTTCACACGTAATGGCACAGGTTCTTGAGGAAATGTATCCTGGAATCAAACTAACACTTGGACCAGCAATATCCAATGGGTTTTATTATGATGTGGATTTTGAAGATCAGAAAATCACTGATGCTGATTTCAAAGAAATTGAGGATCGTGTTCTTGAAATATCAAGAGGAAAGCATGAGTTCAAACTGCGTCCTGTTTCTAAAGCAGAAGCTCTAGAACTATATAAGGATAACGTATACAAAACGGAACTGATTACCAATCTTGAGGATGGAACCATTACATTTTGCGATCATGATACCTTTACTGATTTATGTCGTGGTGGACATATTCCTAATACAGGAATCATCAAAGCGATGAAGGTCATGAGTGTTGCCGGAGCCTACTGGAGAGGTGATGAGAAAAACAAGCAGTTGACTCGTGTTTACGGTACATCCTTCCCTAAACAAAAAGATTTAACTGAATACTTAGAACTACTGGAAGAGGCAAAACGCCGTGATCACAGAAAACTAGGTAAAGAATTGGAATTATTTGCTTTTTCACAAAAAGTAGGTGCAGGTTTACCATTATGGTTACCAAAAGGAGCAGCCTTAAGAGACAGACTAGAGCAGTTCTTGAAAAAAGCACAGAAAAAAGGCGGTTACGAGCAAGTAGTGACTCCGCATATTGGTCAAAAAGAATTGTATGTAACGTCAGGACATTATGCAAAATATGGTGCCGATAGTTTCCAACCTATAAGCACACCAGCTGAAGGAGAAGAATTTTTATTGAAACCAATGAACTGTCCCCATCACTGCGAAATTTACAACGTACGTCCTTGGTCATACAAAGATTTACCAAAGCGTTATGCTGAATTTGGTACTGTTTACCGATACGAACAAAGTGGTGAACTACATGGTTTAACACGTGTAAGAGGTTTTACTCAAGATGATGCGCATATCTTTTGTACACCAGAACAACTGGATGAAGAGTTTAAGAAAGTAATTGACTTGGTTCTTTATGTATTTGGTTCGTTAGGATTCGAAAACTTTACTGCACAGATTTCATTGAGAGACAAAGAAAACAGAGATAAGTATATAGGTACAGACGAAAACTGGGAAAAAGCAGAAAATGCTATTATCAATGCTGCTGCAGATAAAGGTTTGAATACTGTAGTTGAATATGGCGAAGCCGCTTTCTATGGTCCAAAGTTAGATTTCATGGTAAAAGATGCCCTTGGAAGACAATGGCAATTAGGTACGATTCAGGTGGATTACAACTTACCTGAACGTTTTGATTTGACATATAAAGGATCTGATAACGAATTACATAGACCTGTAATGATTCACAGAGCTCCTTTTGGCTCAATGGAACGATTTATTGCAATATTATTAGAACATACCGCAGGAAATTTCCCTCTTTGGTTAATGCCTGAACAGGCTATAATATTGTCTTTGAGTGAGAAATATGAAATATATGCGAAAAAAGTTTTAAATCTCCTAGAAAATCACGAAATTCGCGCCCTTATAGACAATAGAAACGAGACAATCGGGAAGAAAATTAGAGATGCAGAAATGCAAAAAACCCCGTTTATGCTGATTGTAGGCGAGGAAGAAGAGAAAAATGGGACTATTTCTATACGTCGTCATGGACAAGAAGGAAAAGGAAATATCACCGTAACAATAGAAGAATTTGTAACTATTGTAAACGAAGAGATCAACAAAACATTAAAAGTATTTACAGTTTAACTTAAATTATAAAGTCATAGCAATAAGAAGCAACAGAGGTTACCAACCTCGCGTAGAAAAAAAAGATGCACACAGAATAAATAATCTTATTCGTGGTATACAAGAAGTAAGACTTGTAGGTGAAAATATTGAACCAGGAGTTTTTAAACTTTCGGAGGCTCTAAGACTAGCAGACCAATTTGAATTGGATCTAGTGGAGATTTCACCAAATGCTGATCCTCCGGTTTGTAAAATCATGGATTATAAGAAATTTGTTTACGAGCAAAAGAAACGTGATAAAATCCTTAAAGCGAAATCTACGCAAGTAGTCGTTAAGGAAATTCGTTTTGGACCTCAAACAGATGAGCATGATTACGAATTTAAGAGAAAGAATGCTGAAAAGTTCTTGAAAGAAGGTGCAAAATTGAAAGCATTTGTTTTCTTTAAAGGACGTTCGATTATCTATAAAGATCAAGGTCAAATCTTATTGTTGAGATTAGCAACAGATCTTGAGGAATTTGGTAAAGTGGAAGCGATGCCAGTTCTTGAAGGAAAGAGGATGATTATGTTCATTGCTCCTAAGAAAGGTAAATCAACGCAATCACAGCCAAAAGCAAAGGAAAATCAACAAAAACCAGTTGTAAAAAATACAGGAGCTCAACCTGCTTCTGACGATAAAGAAACTGTATAGCAAGAAAGATTGCTTTGTACAATAGCATCAAAAAAAATTTGATGAACGATAGCAGATTGCTTCGTTCCTCGCAAAGACAGTAAGTAAGAATAAATTAAAACACTAGGAAAAAATGCCTAAAATGAAAACCAAATCTAGCGCCAAGAAACGTTTTAAAGTTACTGGTTCTGGAAAGATTAAAAGAAAGCATGCTTTTAAAAGTCACATCTTGACCAAAAAGTCTAAAAAACGTAAATTAGCTTTGACACATTCAGCGCTAGTTCACAAAACAGATATGAAAAGCATCAAACAACAATTAAGAATTATTTAATCCCCACCCCAGCCCTCCCCAAGGAGAGGGAGAAGGAAAGGAAAAATACAATTCTTTAGGTTAAAACAATTTCAAATAACCTTGGAGTATGGCCATTAAGTGCTTTTGATTAAATTCAAGCCGCCTGCTACAAAAAAAAAGTAAAAATTATGCCAAGATCGGTAAATTCAGTTGCTAAAAGAGCAAGAAGAAAAAAAATAATGAAGCAAGCCAAAGGTTTCTTTGGTAGACGTAAAAACGTTTGGACAGTTGCTAAGAATGCGGTAGAGAAAGCAATGTGCTACGCTTACCGTGATAGAAAAGTGAATAAAAGAAATTTCCGTGCTTTATGGATTCAACGTATCAACGCTGGAGCTAGATTGGAAGGAATGTCTTATTCTCAATTCATCGGGAAATTGAAAGCTAACAATATCGAATTGAACCGTAAAGTTCTTGCCGATTTAGCAATGAACCATCCAGATGCTTTCAAAGCAATACTTAACAAAGTAAAATAAACGTTTTATAAACTCAATTTAGATTACTTACTGATATAGAGCCCCATCCGATTAGTCGCGATGGGGTTTTTGTTTTAACTGCCTCCTGCTAGTCCTAATATATTATTTAAAACATCCTAACAAAAGTACAGCACATCTATTTACCTATCAGAAGAATGATTTGGCACCTGCATACTCCATAAACTCTTGGCATAGCTAAAGCTTAACAAACTTAGGACAGTTCTAAAACTACATTCTAGCTAATTAGTAATGAATTCAAAATAAATAAAGTACCTATTTCATTTGCAAATAAGAATTAATAATTACTAAATTGGTATTGACATAGCTTCCCAATAAAATAAAAACAGTATTTTATACAAATGACTCGTACCAAACTTTATCTTTCATTTACACTACTAACGTTATTGTTACTCTTGAATTCTTGTAAAAAAGAACAACAACCAAATCAAATAGTAAAGAATCACTGGAAAAGATCAAAGGCAGATCGAATTGAAACCGATAAGTATATAGATGCAGGAGATGTCTATTTCCAAAAACTAAATTACGATAGTGCTTATTACTGTAATGCAAAAGCTAAACTCTCAGCCGAGGCAAAAAGAGATACTTCCCGCATTATTCTATCGTTATTGAATTTAGCAAAAATTCATTATCTACAATCCGATTACACTGGCGCTGAGACAACAGCAACTGAAATCTTACCATTACTTGAAAAAAAGAAAGAACATGCTTACAATTATAATATAAACCTACTTTTAGGAAATATCTCTACTACTACTTTAGATTACAAAAATTCACTCCGCTATTACAAGAAAGCCCTAAAGCTAAAAAAAACAACTGCTGATGAAAAAATAGACATACTAAACAACATTGGTTGGGTATATCTAGAAATGAAACAGTTCAAAAAAGCCGCTTACATATTTGAATACTTACTCACCAAAAAGGAAAGTTCTAATAATATAGAAGCATATACGCTAACATTAACAAACTTGGGATATTGCTATTTAGAATTAGGTAAACCTAAAGCGTTAGAATACTATTTAAAATCGTTGCGAATAGCATTAAAGACCAATAATCGCAGTAAAATTTCAACTTATAGTTTTCTATCAGAATACTACAAAAAAAAAGATTTTACCCTAGCAAACAACTATGCTAAATTAGGTTATAATGATGCTACTACTCTTAGGATTCCAAACAGACGTTTGGAATGTCTGCAATTATTAATAGAACTCAATACTGGTGCAACCGCTAAAAAATATGCGCTGCAATACCTTCACATTAATGATAGCATCACCAAGGTTAGGCAAAGAGCAAAAAATCAGTATGCTAAAATTAGATACGATTCGAAAAAGGAAAGAGAGGAAAACCTACAACTTAAAGCTCAAAAAATAGAGCAAGTCGCACAACAAAAAAAGAAAAATACTGTACTTTACCTCATCGTGGGAACCATCACGACAATAGGTATTGTAATTACGTATTTGCTTATGGCCAAAAATAAACGAGAAAAAGTAAAGGCAACGTATGCCACGGAGATTCGAATTTCGAAAAAACTACATGATGAGTTAGCCAATGATGTATACCAAACCATGGCTTTTGCGGAAACGCAGGATTTATCTACCACACGAAATAAGGAAATACTACTCTCTAACCTAGATACTATTTACAGCAGGACAAGAAATATTTCAAAAGAAAACATCTCGGTCGAAACTGGCCCAGCGTTCTTGTCTGACTTTAAAGAAATGATGACTGATTTTAATACACATGAGGTGAATGTAATTGCAAATGGACTAGATGCAATTAATTGGTCGACCCTCGAGAGTAATGTAAAAATTATACTCTATCGTGTTATCCAAGAACTGCTTGTGAACATGAAAAAATATAGTCAATGCAGTTTAGTGCTACTAACTTTTAATCTAAAGGAAAAAAAACTACAAATAGACTATATGGATAACGGTATCGGGGCAACTGAAAACCAACTAAAATCTAAAAATGGACTTCAAAATGTGGAAAACCGTATTCTGTCTGTAAAAGGAAACATTAGCTTTGACACTAGTCCGAATAAAGGATTTAAAGTGCAAATTGTCATCCCAACATAAATTTGCTTTTTTGTATTTAAAACCACTCCATCCCCTAAATTAATAAGAATAATTCCGTTATATTTGTCTGACACAGCAAGGTTCTATCCTACTATATTTTCTGGAGAGGTAACCTTTATGTATTACTAAATTCTTGCTTTTCCGACAAATGACTCGTACCAAACTTTATCTTTCATTTACACTACTAACGTTATTTTTACTCTTGAGTTCTTGTAAAAAAGAAAAGCACCTAAATCAAATAGTAAAGAATCATTGGAAAAGATCGAAAGCAGATCGAATTGAAACCGATAAGTATATAGATGCAGGATATAGTTTTTTACATAAACCAAATTACGATAGTTCGTACTACTATTATTCCAAAGCAAAATTTGCAGCTGAAACAAAAAAAGATACTTCACGAATTATTTTATCCTTAATAAATTTAGCAGACATTCTTTATATACAAACAGATTACGCTGATGCTGAAACAACAGCAACAGAAATCATACCGCTACTTGAAAAAAAGAAAGATCATCCCTATAATTTTGATCTAAATCTGACTATGGGAAATATTTCGATATCTACTTTAGATTATAATAATGCACTACGCTATTACAATAAAGCCTTAAGACTAAAAAAAACAACTTCCGATGAAAAAGTAATAATATTACATAACATTGCTCGGATATATATAGAAATGAAAAAAATCAAGACAGCTTGTTATATACTTGAATATTTAATCAAAAAAAAGGAAAGTTCGAATAATATAGAAGTCTATACGCTAACATTAACAAACTTGGGATTTTGCTATTTTGAATTAGGTAATCCTAAAGCGTTAGAATACTATTTAAATTCGTTGCGTATAGCATTAAAAACTAATAACATTAGTAAGATTCACACCTATAAGTCTCTATCAGGGTATTATAAAACAAAGGATCTTGCCATAGCCAAAAACTACGCTGTATTAGGTTATAATGCTGCTACCTCTCTTAGGATTCCAGATGATCGCTTAGAATGTCTGCAATTATTAATAAAACTAAATACTGATGCAACCGCTAAAAATTATGCGCTGCAATACCTTCACCTTAATGATAGCATCACCAAGGTTAGGCAAAAAGCCAAAAATCAGTATGCTAAAATTAGATACGATTCGAAAAAAGAAAGGGAGGAAAACCTGCAACTTAAAGTACAAAAAATAGAGCAGGAAGCTACACAAAAAAAGAAAAATATCTTTCTATACCTCATCGTGGGAGCCATCACGGCAATAGGTATTGTAATTACGTATTTGCTTTTGGCCAAAAATAAACGCGAAAAAGTAAAAGCAACGTATGCAACGGAGATTCGGATTTCGAAAAAACTGCATGATGAGTTAGCCAATGACGTATACCAAACCATGGCTTTTGCAGAAACTCAGGATTTATCGACCACACGAAATAAGGAAATACTACTCTCTAACCTAGATACTATTTACAGCAGGACAAGAAATATATCAAAAGAAAACATCTCCGTCGAAACTGGCCCAGCGTTCTTGTCTGACTTTAAAGAAATGATGACTGATTTTAATACACATGAGGTGAATGTAATTGCAAATGGATTAGATGCAATCAATTGGTCGACCCTCGAGAGTAATGTAAAAATTATACTCTATCGCGTCATCCAAGAACTGCTTGTGAACATGAAAAAATATAGTCAATGCAGTTTAGTACTACTAACTTTTAATCTAAAGGAAAAAAAACTACAAATTGACTATATGGATAACGGTATCGGGGCAACTGAAAACCAAATAAAATCTAAAAACGGACTTCAAAATGTGGAAAACCGTATTCTGGCTGTAAAAGGAAACATTAGTTTTGACACTAGTCCAAATAAAGGATTTAAAGTGCGCTTTACAATTCCAATATAACACGTGATTATATGTTCCAAAAAGTATTAATAGCCGAGGATTTAGACAGCATCAGTATCGCTGTAGTTCAAGCTTTGCAAGCAATTTCAATCTTCGATATTTATCATGCTAAATACTGTGATGATGCTTTAGTAAAAATAAAAAAAGCAATTCATGACAATGAACCTTACGATTTATTAATTAGTGATTTATCATTCAAAGCTGATCATAGAGAAAATAAGCTAGTCTCAGGAGAAGAATTGATTGAAGCCGTAAAAAAAATACAACCTGATATCAAAACTATCGTATTCTCTATAGAAGATAAATCCTTTAGAATCAAATCTCTTTTTAATACTTTGAAAATCAATGCTTACATATCTAAAGGGAGAGATAGTATTCCTGAGCTGCAAAACGCAATTCAGCGTATTTATAATCATGAAGATATCAAGCCAACTGTAGCAATTGAACATGCTTTGAGAGACAACTCCCTTTTCGAAATTGAATCCTATGATATTACGTTATTAAAATCATTATCAAATGGTTTGACTCTTGATGAAATTTCAATTAATTTCAAAAGTACAGGAATTGTTCCAAATGGAAGTAGCAGTCTGGAGAAACGAATCAACAGATTAAAAATATATTTTAAAGCCAATAATAATGTTCATCTTATCGCTATCACAAAAGATTTAGGTCTAATTTGAGCTTTTTAACCCTTCAAATAAACGAGATACTGCTCAACACATGCAGTAGTATTAAATCCAAAAAAAAATTACCTTTTAAAGAATTTAATCTTGCTGGTTTTTAAAAATAATTTTGTCTTTTACGGTTTCCCGTAAAATAATGATTTGTAAAGCAATTAAGTTTGACAATTGAAACTCCAAATCAACTTAAAATGGCAAATTTTACAAGAGAAGACTTAGCATTCACTGGCTATTCTCAAACAACAAATACTGCAGAATATTTTAATACTAATGATTCTCCTGAAAGGACTTACCTCGACAAAACAGAGGAATTCGAAGTAATCCATTTTTGCAATCAGTTTTTAAAAAAATATAAAGTTCCTCAAACCAGAGCAAGTTTTCAAAAAGTTGAAAGTTTTTTACAACATCCAGCTTTAGAAAATGAAGTCTACCAAGTTCAACTACACGATTGGATAGCAAGCAACTGGGTAAAAATATAAACGTATATATTTTAAATAAAAAAAATCAAAACGGTACTACGTCCTACAATCTTTCAATAGAAGATTATCACGCACTATTTTTATTTAATGGTTTAGGTTTTTACCGATTGGTATCCCCTTAATCAAAGATCTTTTTGGTACCGAAAAATCAATTTAGGTTATGAATAGCTACTGTACCAATTATGAAGTTAGTACTTCAGAAAACGAAGAATACTTGTAATAACTAATCTATTCGCACAACAATAAAATGAAAAAAATTACTCTTGTTGGTCTATCGTTATTTATATCATTATTTGCTCATACATCAAAAATGCAATCCTTAAAACAGAAGGATGGTTTAAATAAATACCCGCCTAATGAAAATGAACTGCTCGTTAATAGCAGTATAAATCGATTTAAAAAAAATGACAAGTCAATAGAAAGCACCTCAATCAATACTAGGAAACAACAACCAGCAAAACATTTTTCACGACATCGAAAAGGAAAATTAACTATATAAGATGAACTGATACAACTATTGTTTAGTGTAATTTTTGTATTTCTTTCCTTAAAAAATAAAAAAAATACTGCTTTTTAAAGTCCATTTTAGGCAAATATAAATCTATGAAGTCATTTCTCGTTTTAAAATCGAATTTACTGTTCTCCTTTCACATGGCATTCATTATACTAGGATCTTTATTCCTAATTTATTTAGTTTATAAAATTTGGACTCGAAGATAAAGCAACATATTTATTCTTTACTCTGATTCCTGCAATTTTAAAATAATTAGGGTATAACTTGAAAAAAGGTTCATGATTTTTTTGGAGATATTTCACTATTTTTGCTGTTCAATAGACAATCTAAAAGAACCAATAATTGTCAAACTTACCAACACAGTAACGCTCAAGTCACTTATACTAGTTAATTCTACAATTTGGATCACTCTTTAACCAAAAACCTAAAAAATATCTTCTCCTAACAATTGAAATTACTACTTTCCTTTTTACTCTTTTACTCCTTTGGGTTCTCCCAAATTAAACTCCTTTCTTGGAATATTGAAAATTTAGGCCAATCAAAATCAAATCAAGAAATTATACTCATTGCCAACATTCTACGTGATTTTGATATTATCGCTATACAGGAAGTCGTGGCGGGATATGGTGGCGCACAAGCTGTGGCCCGATTAGTCGATGAACTCAATCGCAAAGGGTCAAAATGGAATTATACAGTAAGTAATCCTACTAGCAGCAGTGCTTACAAAACAGAACGTTACGCTTATGTGTGGAAAACCAGTAAAGTTAGTAAGGTAGGAAAAGCATGGCTGGAAAAAAGATACCATCTCGAAATAGACAGAGAACCCTATTTTTGTACATTTCAATATGAAAACAAACAATTTACTGTCGTTAATTTTCATGCCATCACAAAAAAACGACAACCTGAGACTGAAATAAAATACTTTAAGTTTTTACCTCATGAATATCCTAATTTAAACCTTTTATTTGCTGGCGATTTCAACTGCCCACAATCGCATAATGTTTTTAATCCATTGAAAAAAATGGGATATAAATCGATTTTGGTCAATCAGAAAACTTCCTTGAAAAAAGAATGCAAAAAAGGCACATGTCTTGCATCCGAATTTGACAATATATATTATAAAGCTTCAGAAATTAATTTCTTAAAATCAGGAATTATTCCTTTTCATAGTGCTTTTGCGACCTTAAAAGATGCGCGAATGCTATCCGATCACATTCCTATTTGGTTTGAATTTTCATTAAAATAATTTCAGAAATGAAAAATTATTCTTTTAAAATCAATCAAAAACTTCTAGTTTTTCACCATCAAAACTGGCAAAAACCATACTGGGATGGGAATCTTGATGAAACATATTTCCTTCACTATCAATAGCTATAGCTCCTGCAAAACCATCAAACGGTTTTAATTCGTCAAAAGTTTTTAAGAAAGCTTCTTGTAATGTAAATCCGTCTGTAACACGAGTTACAATTTTTGTCGCAGTGGCATTACTCACAATATCTTCGCCTACTCCAGTCAAGCTCACGCCACAAAATTCATTAGCATAATTTCCGGCTACAGTAGCTGAATCTGATATGCGTCCCGGAATTTCAAAACCCTTTCCTCCTGTTGAAGTCGCAACAGCAATTTTTCCTTTCGAGTCTAAAACAACACAACCTACTGTTCCCGTCCCAAATGTTTTTAATTTTGCCTCATATTCGGCCCTACGCTGCGGAATCTCAGTAGAAAAAGGTTCAAAACCATTCTTTCTTGCAAAATGTGTGGCTCCACTACCCCCTAAAATCCTATCATCATATTGCATTAATATTTGAGCCACTTGCACGGGGTTATTTACCTCTTCAATATTGATAACGCCACTCATTTTCTGAGTTGCTCCATCCATGATTGCAGCACTCATCCTAATTTTTCCATCACTTTGAATTTGGGAACCGATACCTGCATTAAACAATTCATCATCTTCCAAAAGCGTAACGGCATAAACAACAGTTTCTATTGCCGAATGGGTTTCTAAAAAAGTATAGGACAATTTCACAATGCGTTCTAAGGCATTTTGTTTAGCTACCTTAGTTTCAATATTGGTCGAAGATTCCGAGAAAAAACCTCCATGTAGGATTACTTTCATACTGTTTAGAGTTCCGTTTATACGTTTAAATGTGCAGTGAAAAAGATACTATGTTTTATACGTAGTGAGAAGATTGAATGTGCATTTTATGCGTTTCGAGATTGTAGGTATCAAATTTACTCATTACGTGCGTTACTAAATGAGAAATCGAGATGGGCTGCCCTAATTCGACTTTAGTTAAATTCGTATCTTTTATTTCACGACCATCTACTAAAATAACTAATCCAGATCCTATGGCTTCCATTTGAGTATTGTGGGTAATTAATAAACCGGTATCCTCTCCAAGTCCTATTCCTAAAACTCTTGGATTACCCACGACAGCTTGAAAAAGCCTTCCAATTCTGCCTCGTTGTACAAAATGAGTGTCGATAATTACACCATCAATCAACCCTAAACCACTTGAAATTTTTACTTCACCTTTCAATAAAGCCTCGGAACTACTGCCCTGATAAATCATAGTGTTAGAAGCTGCAGCTGCTCCTGCCGACGTACCAGCATAAATAAATTCCTCATTGTGATACTTATCCAGTAAAATATCATGAAAAGCTGTTCCTCCAAGGATAGAAGTCAATCGCAATTGATCTCCTCCTGTAAACATTACAATATCAGCTGCTTTTAATCGAGTCAAAACTTCTTCGTCAGCAGCTTGCTCACGCCTTTCGATAGTAAGGATACCTACATTTTTTGCATTCAAATATTCAAATGCCTTTACATATTCTGGACCTATTTCTTTTGGGATGATCGAAGCAGTGGTGACTACTTCAATTCTTGATTGCTCTTTATGCTTGGATTCGTTTAGTATTCGCTTTAAAATACCCGTCTCAAAAAAGTTTAAATTGTTTTTAGCAATTTTATCAAAATCGGTTTCGGTAAAACTCCCTTTATCTACTGCACCGCCTATTATTATAAGTTTTCCTAATATATTCATTTGACAAAAATAACTAAAAAGTTAAAAGAAGCACTTGTACTTTTTCGTTTTTTTAAGTTTTAAACCTTTAAAATCAAAAGATATTGAAAAAATAAATTTTGTTTTAGTCCTATAAAGCAATATATTCGATTTATTAAAATGAAATTTTAAAATTCTGGTCAGCATCTTGTAAATCCCGATAAATCTTCATTTTAATTTTTAAATGCTAGCCAAACGAAAACCAATTTCAATATACAATTAATAGTTTCATTTTATGAAAATCATCAAAATACAAGCACTTCGCGGACCAAATATCTGGAGCATTCGTAGAAAAAAATTAATCCAAATGCGTTTGGATTTAGAAGAAATGGAACAGTTTCCCACCAATAAAATCGACGGATTTAGAGAACGAATCGAGACTATGTTCCCCTCACTGATTGAGCATCGTTGTTCTGAAGGATGTCGTGGCGGATTTTTTTCTAGAGTAGAACGTGGTACTTGGATGGGACATGTCATTGAACACATTGCTCTAGAAATCCAGTCTCTAGCTGGAATGGAAACGGGATTTGGTAGAACTAGAGAAACTAAAACGCCTGGGACTTATAATGTAGTGTTTAGCTATACTGAAGAAAATGTAGGGCTTTTTGCTGCCGAATCTTCAGTCGCAATTGCTGAAGCTTTAATCGCAGGAACTGATTATGATTTGAATGCTGATTTACAGAAAATGCGCGAAATACGAGAGCGTGTTCGGCTTGGGCCAAGTACCGGAAGTATAGTAGAAGAAGCGGTTTCTAGAGATATTCCTTGGATACGATTGGGAACAAATTCATTAGTACAACTGGGATATGGGATCAATCAAATGCGTTTTCAAGCCACCATTACCTGTAAAACAAGTAGTATCGCCGTTGATATCGCATGCAATAAAGAACTTACCAAAAAAATGTTGGATATGGCATCGATTCCTGTTGCCAGCGGAAGTATTTGTGTAAACGAAGACGATTTGGCAGAGACCATAAAAAAAATTGGCTACCCAATCGTGTTAAAACCATTGGATGGAAATCACGGAAAAGGAGCTTCTATTAATGTTACAAATTGGGAAGATGCGGTTTCTGGTTTGGCTTTTGCCAAAGAATACAGCAAACGCATCATTGTAGAAAAATTTATTACTGGATTCGACTATAGAATATTGGTCATTGACAACAAATTAGTTGCTGCGGCAAAGCGAGTTCCTGCTCATGTAGTTGGTGACGGGACAGCTACTATTCAAGAATTAATTACTACCACAAACTTAGATCCTAGAAGAGGGTATGGTCATGAAAATGTACTGACTCAAATTGATGTTGATCGTGACACTGAAGATTTACTAGAAAAACTAGGCTATACCTCCGCAACCATTCCTAAAATTGGTGAAATTGTATTCCTAAAATCTACAGCAAACTTAAGTACTGGAGGCACATCTGTAGATGTCACTGATATGATGCACCCAGAGAATATTTTTCTTGCTGAACGTATTTCAAGAGTCATAGGGCTTGATGTGTGTGGGGTCGATATAATGGCCGAAAATTTGACACAGCCATTAAAGGAAAACGGTGGTGTTATCCTAGAAGTCAATGCAGCTCCTGGTTTTAGAATGCACCTTGCTCCCTCTGAAGGGTTGCCAATAAATGTGGCGGCTCCCGTAATCGATATGCTGTATCCTCTGGGAAAATCGTGTCGAATTCCTATTATTGCCGTTACAGGAACCAATGGAAAAACTACTACTACCCGACTTTTAGCGCATATTGTAAAAAATAATGGTTTCAAGGTCGGATTCACTACTTCTGATGGGATTTACATTCAAAATCATATGATGGAAAAAGGCGATACTACTGGACCGCTAAGTGCAGAGTACATTTTGAAAGATCCAACGGTAGAATTTGCTGTTCTGGAAACTGCCAGAGGCGGAATCCTGCGATCTGGTTTGGGTTTTAGTTTATGTGATATTGGAGTTATTACTAATATTCAAGAAGACCATTTGGGTTTAAATGACATTCATACCTTAGATGATTTAGCGAGAGTAAAAGCTACTGTAGTAAAAAGTATCAAGAAAAATGGTTGGGCAGTTTTAAACGGAGACGATGAGCATTGTATAAAAATAGGTCAAGATTTGAATTGTAATGTCGCTTACTTTAGTTTAAGCGAAGACAATGACTTTATCAAAAAACTATGTGCCGAAGGGAAAACAGTTGCCGTTTATGAAAACGGATATATTACCATTAAGAAAGGGGAATGGAAAATCCGAATTGAACGCGCCAGTCACGTTCCACTAACATTAGGAGGAAAGGCTAAATTCATGATAGCAAATGTACTTGCCGCCACGTTGGCAAGTTATTTATGGGGATTTAAAACCGAAGATATTAGCTTATCGTTACAAACTTTCATTCCAAGTGCAGCACACTCTCCTGGACGTATGAATATATTTGAGTTTAAAAAATTCAAAGTATTAATTGATTTTGCGCACAATGCTTCGGGTTATGCAGGTGTCGAAGACTATTTGCAAAGTGTGCAAGCCACCAAAAAAATTGGAATTATTGCTGGTGTTGGTGACCGTCGTGATGAAGATATTAAAGAATGTGCAAAAATTGCAGGACGCATGTTTGATCATATTATCATACGACAAGAAAAACACTTAAGAGGTAGAACAGAAGCTGAGATTAATAAATTATTACTTGAGGGTATATCAGAGTCTGGCAGACCCGTTACTCACGAAATCATTCCCAAAGAAGTTGAAGCAATTAAGCATGCAATCAATTGCGCCGAAGAAGGAAGCTTTATTACTGCATTGAGCGACGTAGTTACTAATGCGATCGAAATTGTACAAGAATATTTAGACAAAGAAAACGAGAATGGTGAACTATAAAACTTAGTGACTGTGTAGGCTGTACGTAGTCGCTTTTTTTTAAAAAAAACACCCCAAATAGTAGCTTACTTTTTGGGGTGTTCTTATTTCTGATTGCCTTTACTTTTAAACTAGGTTTTCAACTTTTTTTTCTTTGCTGCTGGAAACAAGACATTATTTAGAATCAAGCGATAGCCAGGAGAATTGGGATGTAGATCCAAAACCGTAGGAGGATCGCCTACTTGATGCTGAAAATCCTCTGGATCATGACCGCCATAAAAAGTAAACATCCCTTTCCCTCTCTGTCCATTTAAATACCGAACCTCACCATTCAACTCACAAGTTCCCATCACTAAAATATTAGACTTTACTAATGCGCTATCAAAAGCGGTCGTTTGTCCCATAAATCCTTTGACTAATTGTGTGTGATTTTGACAAAGCATGCTTGGAATTGGATCCCATTTTGCAGAAAATTCCATCAATGTAAAATAATCCTTATCTACAGGAACTCGGCGCTTAGGAGTCATATCAATATCTGAAAATTCATATTGTTCTGGTTTTCTTTCTAATATATAATCCTTGAATGCAAATGAATTACCGTAATTCATTTTAGACTGATAGTTGCCTTCACTAGGATCTCCATCAAACATGGTTTCACAAATATCAACACCATCAGCTGCGAGAGCTATATCAAAACTGTCCGTTGCTGAACACATCGCAAACATAAAGCCACCGCCTATGACAAAATCCCTAATTTTTTTGGCTACAGCACCTTTCTCTACCGCGACTTTTGTAAAACCAAGTTTGGTTGCTAAAGCTTCAGCATCTTTTTTTTGTTCAATATACCACGGCGCATTTTTATAAGCAGCATAAAATTTACCGTATTGCCCTGAAAAATCTTCATGATGCAAGTGCAACCAATCATAAAGTAACAATTGATCACTTAAAACTTCTTCATCATAAATAGGTGTGAAAGGAATTTCGGCATACGTTAACACCAGAGTAACTGCATCATCCCAAGGTTGTTTGCCTTTTGGTGTATAAACAGCAATTTTAGGTGCTTTTTCAAGTATCACAGATTCCATATTTTGAGAAGGACTTGATATTTCATTTAAAATAGCAACTTCGTCACCATCTGAAATTACTTCAAAACTCACCCCACGAATTTGGCATTCTTTGCGGATCTCATCTGCATCAGGCAATAGAAAAGACCCCCCGCGATAGTTCAACAACCAACTGGCTTTATAATTTTTATTTAAACACCAATAGGTGATTCCGTATGCTTTAAGATGATTTTTTTGGCTCGTTTCATCCATTGGCAACAAAATAAAAGAAGCTTTTACTGTTATCGTTAGCAAGAGAAGAAACGTATATAGAAATGCTTTATACATCGATTTAAGATTTTACACCTCAAAGATAGAAAGTAAGTCAATTAAATGCTTTAATCTTTCATTAAATATTACCTCTAAAATAGTTTACAATAAAAACACGTAAAACTACGTATAGCCAAACCATTTTCTATCTATAAATTTGAAACATAAACTTAATCTTCTACCATGAAAAATTTAGTATTAAATCATCCCGAAAAAAATAGAAAAGTGAGTGTAATGGATCTTGTAAAAAAAGCAGCAATAGCGGTATTAGTAGCACTAATTGTTACCTTTTATTATTTGTGTTATCATTTTATTTTTAAATAAAAACTCTTTTTAAATCCCCAAATACAGTACCTAATTATTGTGAAAAACTACTACAACACTTTAGCAGAAGAGATTTTTTATTTGGCTAATTTAGAAATAGATACATCTTCATTGAGAAGACAATTTTTCTATATTAATCCCGTAAAACTTGAAAAAAGCCTAGATAATGATAATTTAAAAAAAGCATTTTGGATCAATGTTTACAATGCTTTCTACCTCATCATCTGCAATGAACTCAATCAAAATAATAAAATTTTTGATCTTAAAAGAATCAAAATTGCGGGCTCAGTACTTTCCTTAAATGATATTGAACACGGCATACTGAGAAAAGGTAAGTTTAAAATTGGTTTTGGTCATATCGCCAATCCTTTTTATTCGGATTTTATAAAAAATCTAGCAGTTAGTAAAGTCGATAACAGAATTTGTTTTGCATTAAGGCATACTAATTTGACAGCAGAAAACATTGAGTATTTCGATTGTGACCTAATAGAGGAACAACTTACAATAATTTCTAAGGATTTTATACGTAAAGAAACAGAATTTGATACTGAATTAAAGACAAGTAAAAACGCAGCTTTTTTAGTATCGTATTTGAAAAATTTAAGAGGCAAAGATTCCGTGAAAAAATTAGTAAAAACAACTTCAGGTGTAGACTTGGTATAGTGCAAAATATGAATTAAAGACTACTATTGAGCCCAAAACTACAACTAGCTAAAGCAACAAACTTTCGTAAAATTATTGAACAATGAATTCAAATCATTAATCATTCAATTGTAAAAGTGAATTCTGAACAGCATAAACTACCAAGCCAGCTATATTCCTAGATTCGGTTTTTAAGAGTAAATTGTTGCGATGTCCCTCGACCGTTCTGGGACTAATAAAAAGTTGATCCGCAATTTCTGCTGTACTTTTTTGGAGACAGATTAGTTTAAGTACTTCTATCTCACGTGGACTAAGAAAGTTAGAATCGAAATTACTTTTAGTTTTTTTAGTTGTCAAAACATCGTCTTGAATAATTTTCATTACATAATCTGTGTAATAAAAACCCTTTAAAGCTACTTCATTTATTGTAGTGAGTAATTCTTGTGGAGTAGCATTTTTTATCAAGTAGGAAACTGCTCCAACATCTATCATATTAGCCACAAAAGATTTAGAATCATAACTAGTAAGTGCAATGATTTTTAGCTCTGGAAACTCCTTTCTAATAATCTTGGTAGCCTCAACGCCATTAATTACAGGCATTTTTAAATCCATGATAATAATATCTGGATGATTATTGGTGTTATGTTGTAAATAAAAAATCAAATCCTCCCCATTTGAGGCTTCAAAAATAATATCAATATTAGCTTCGCGTCCCAACAAGAAGGAGATTCCTTTTCTAAAAAGGACTTCATCATCGACTAATATTATTTTGATCGCGTCTATCATTTTAAAAGTTAAAAAGTACTGAAACTCCTTTATTTATTGCACTCTCTAAGATCATTTCTCCTTTTAAAAAAGCAACTCTGCTTTCTATATTTTTCATTCCTAATCCTTTTTGATTATCTATAGTAATGGTATCAAAACCAATTCCGTTATCCTGATAGGTACACCTTTTCATTTCTTGTATGTCCTCGATAACAATCGAAATATGAGATGCTTTACCATGCCGCAACGAATTGTTCATTAATTCCTGCAAAATTCTAAATACATGCAAGTGCCTGTCGTTATCAGCACTATCAAAGTTCGTTTTATTTTCATACGCTACTTCCACCGCTCTAGAACTGCTGAATTCTAAACACAATTCTTCAATTCCGGCATGAAGTCCAAATTTTTCTAAAACGGGAGGCAGTAGCCCGTGAGCAATTTTTCTTGAACTATCAAGTGCTTTGCTCGTGAGCTCAATTATAGTTTTTGTAATCCCAAGTGTTTCATTTTCGGTTAAGTTAGGTGCCGTAAGCAAGTAACTGTTTAAGGAAACTATATTTAGCTTAGAACTAATATCGTCATGTAAATCTTGTGCAATACGTTTGCGTTCCTCTTCTTGCGTAATGATTACGGCACTTAAAAGTTCCTTTTGATACTGAATTTCTAAGTCTTTCTTTTCTAATTCCTTTTGAATAATTTTCTTTCTTGAAAAATAGAAAAATATAATTAAAGTCACCGCAATGACTATAAAAAAACCAGAGATGTAAAATATAATTTCTACTATTTCTTTCTCATTCGCTAGATTTTTCAACATAATTTAGTTTTTAATTGCTTTTTTGTAAAAACTTCTTTTCCATTCGAAAAGTATAAACAACTGATAAACAATAACTAAAATTGCGTTTAATGTCCAGGTCAGAAATTTAAATTCAGCACTTAATCCTATTATAAAATTCCCAACAAAAAATAAAACCGTACTTCCTAACAAGTACATTATAATGCCAACGGTAACATAATAAAATTTTTTTTCTTCGGCAAGGATGTTGTACAAATGCAGCATTGCAAAAACTACGACGAGTAGTGATGTTACAGCAATTTCAAAAAGATTAAATTTATAAAACTGACTCGGATCTAAATAATAGTGGATACTTAATACCAAAATCCCTAGGACAAAAGCAATTTTTAAGAAATAAATTTGTGCTTTTGTTTTCAAAAGCGTGTTGTAAAAACAACTTAATAGCACTAACTGGCCAATAAAATAGAAATGAGATAAGAATAAATTATTAACCGAAAAAAACACATATACGGTTGCTGTCATTTGTATACAGAAGACAATTCCCAAATACCAAGTAAATATTTTAAAGGCTTTATCTTGAGATGAAAAGCCTTTTATAAAAAGTATTAAATTGATAAGTGACAAGAAATAACCAATATTAACAAATGAATCGTACATCACATTATTGATTTAATGGACTTGCAGGATCTCCATTAGGTGGACATGGTTTTGAAAAATCATAAACAACACTTTCTTCACCAAGATTTCCTTCTTTATCATATTGAGAAGTTCCAAAAACGTCTCTGTAAATGCCAGTTTCATCTTTGTTTGCTCCTACAAACAAGAGTGTTTCTTCATTATTATCATTTATACCCATATAGGCACGCACAGCTTCTGTTTTAAGAGCTAATACTGCTTCAAGGCTTTCTCTTGGAATTAAAAAAGCATTTACTTTCTTTTTAGCATCCTCAATTTCAATATTGTTTTGAAACGCTTTTGTCCATTTTTCGGCAGTTTGTAATGAAATTTCAATTGGCCCTGTAAAATTTTCGTTGTCCATAATTGTGTGTGTTTTAAGGTTAGTTTTATAGAACTTACTTTACTAAATAAGCGTAGCTAATTTATTCAATTTTTTTCACAAAAAGAACATTCTAATTTATTAAAAATATACTGACACTTTTAATAAAAAATGCCCACAAAATTTTCATTGAGGGCATATTATACAATTACAATAAACTATTAAAAAGGAACATCACTGTCATCATCAAAATCATTCAAATTACTCCCGAAAGCATCATTTGCTGATGGTAAATTTTTAGTGATAAAAGGATTGTCCTCTTGATTCATACTTGATGGTAAATCGTCATAACCTCCACTAAAATCCTCCAGATTATCAAACTTCCCGAGGTGTCCTATAAACTTTAATCGAACGTTTTCTATGCTACCATTACGGTGTTTAGCAATCATAATTTCGGCTTGTCCTGCTGTTGGCGAAGCTTCATCATCATCCCATTCGTCAATTTTATAATATTCCGGACGGTATAAAAACGAAACAATATCGGCATCTTGCTCAATCGCCCCAGATTCACGTAAATCCGATAATAAAGGCCTTTTACTAGAACCACGGGTTTCTACGGCACGTGATAATTGTGAAAGGGCAATAACAGGAACATTCAATTCTTTGGCTAATGCTTTTAAGTTTCGGGAAATAGTAGAAATCTCCTGCTCTCTATTTCCGCCCCCTTTTCCGTTTCCTCCAGCGGTCATCAATTGCAAATAATCGACAATTATAATTCGGATTCCGTGTTGCGAAACCAAACGTCTTGATTTAGCCCGTAAATCGAAAATAGACAACGAAGGGGTGTCATCAATAAACAAAGGTGCTTTTTCTAAATTCTTCACTTTGGTACTCAATTGTTCCCACTCGTGTTTTTCTAATTTACCGGTACGCAACTTCTCTGATGAGAGTCCTGTTTCTGAGGAAATCAAACGGGTAATCAGTTGAACTGATGCCATCTCCAACGAAAATAAGGCTACTGGCATTCCAAAATCAATAGCCATATTTCGAGCCATCGATAATACAAATGCAGTTTTACCCATCGCTGGCCTTGCTGCAATAATAATTAAATCACTTGGTTGCCAACCCGAAGTTATCTTATCTAATTTATCAAAACCAGTTGCTACACCGCTCAATCCCTCCTGACCAGCAATTTCCTCGATTCTTTTTTTGGCTTGCAGTACTAAACTCTGCGCTGTTTCTGAACTACGTTTTATGTTTCCCTGTGTAACTTCGTAAAGTTTAGACTCAGCTCTGTCTAATAAATCAAAAACATCGGTAGTTTCATCATAGGAATCTTCGATAATTTCTGATGATATCCGAATCAAACTACGCTGAATAAATTTTTGTAAAATGATTCTGGAGTGAAATTCAATATGCGCCGAAGAAGAAATCTTTTGCGTAAGCTGAATGAGGTAAAAATCTCCACCGGCCAGATCTAATTTTGCGTTTTTCTTTAATTGGGCCGAAACAGTTAATAAGTCAATGGGTTGCGTCTCGGTAAACAGCTGAACAATAGCTTCAAAAATATGTTTGTGTGCGTCTTTGTAAAAAGCATCAGGTTGTAAAATATCAATGACATCATCTACCCCTTTTTTATCAATCATCATGGCACCCAGCACCGCCTCTTCTAAATCGAGAACCTGAGGAGGTAATTTCCCCTTTTCTAAACTTATAATTGTTGTTTTATCTACCTTTACGGGGTTTATATTTCTGAAGTTTTCCATAGAGCGAAAGTAGCAAAAATTAAAAAAATATTGAGATCGAGTTGTTACAAATAATTGTTTATAAATAACTATTTTTTGTTTATAACCAAAAAAAAATCCGAAACGGTAAGGCTTCGGATTAAAGATAATTTTGTAAGCTTTTACTCCTTATACTCACCCATTTTACTGTATTTCTCCATTCTTTGAGCGATTAATTCAGCTGTTGATAAGTCTTTCAATTCATTAAAACCTTTCATGATATATTGTTCTACTGTTTTAAAAGTAGTGGCTCTATCGTAGTGTGCTCCACCCAAAGGCTCTGGTATAATATCATCAACTAATTTTTGTTTTTTCATGTCAGCTGATGTCAATTTTAAAGCTTCGGCAGCTTGTTCTTTGTATTCCCAGCTTTTCCATAAAATAGAAGAACATGACTCTGGAGAAATAACAGAATACCAAGTGTTTTCCATCATGTATACTTTATCACCTACACCTATTCCTAATGCTCCACCAGAAGCTCCTTCGCCAACAATTACGGTGATGATAGGCACTTTTAAACGAATCATTTCAAATATGTTTCTGGCAATGGCTTCTCCTTGCCCACGCTCCTCAGCTTCTAATCCTGGATAAGCTCCGGGAGTATCAATCAACGTTAAAACGGGAATACCGAATTTCTCAGCCATTTTCATCAATCGCAACGCTTTTCTATAACCTTCTGGATTTGCCATCCCGAAATTTCTATACTGACGCATCTTAGTATTGATTCCTTTTTGTTGACCTACAATCATGAATGATTGTCCATCTATTTGACCTAAACCACCAATCATGGCTTTGTCATCTTTAAAATTTCTATCACCAAAAAGTTCTAAGAAAGTCCCTTTTGTAAGATTAGTAATGTGTTCTAAAGTGTAAGGTCTATTAGGATGACGAGAAAGTTGTACACGTTGCCAAGCGGTCAAGTTTTTATAAATTTGTCTTTTAGTCTCTTCTAACTTTTTGTTGATTTGTTTGCAAGTATTCGTTACATCAACATCCGATTCTTGACCAATAATAAGACATTTGTCTAACTGCTCTTCTAGTTCTTTTATTGGAAGCTCAAAATCTAAATATTCCATAGGATTTTTGCGTTTTTGTTTTTATTTCGAACGGCAAATATAAAATTTTAAATCGTTCAAAAAGGTAAATAATCTATTTATGTATAAAAGTTTGCTTCAATAAAGCAGGAATTTCTTAAACCGTTTTGCTCTTTTGGTAGTGTTTAATCGCACCGTTCAGGATTACTGTAATTACAATTATCAGTGCGCCAATGTAAAATTCAAAACTCATTTTCTCTTTTCCGCCAAGGATAAAATAAGCCAGAATAATGCCGTAAACAGGTTCTAAGTTTGTGGTCAACATGACTGTATATGGAGTTAGTTTTTGCATCACTTTGACCGAAGCCGTAAAAGCATAGGCTGTACAAACAGAAGCCAGAATCAATATTAAAGTCCAATTATTTGCAGTCAAAACAAAAAATTCTGTCGTGAATTTCCCTTGAAACAAAAAGTAAATGGTTATAAAGGTGACACCTGCCAGGAATTCATAAAAAGAGATTACCGAGGGATCGTGAACTGCAATAAGTTTACCGTTCATGAGCGTAAACAAAACTCCTAATATGATCGATGCTAAAGCATACAACATTCCGTCAAGGTAGTTGATTTCGACTTTCATAATCAGTGCTAATCCAGCAATAATTACAAGTCCAAAAAAGACTTCGTACCACAAAACCTTTCGACCATAAAAGAGTGGCTCTAAAATAGATGCAAAAAAGGCACCCAATGAAAAAACCGACAGTGTTATAGACACATTAGACACATGAATCGCTTTAAAAAAAAAGATCCAGTGTAACGCAATCAATAACCCGACGAAAATCAATTTAAGGAACGACTTTAAGGGAATTCGAAACGATTTTTTCTTAAACACCAAAAACAACGCTAAAAAAACAGCGGCAAAAAACATGCGATACCAAACCAAAGCATCTGCTGTAATGGTGATTAAAGCGCCTAAAATGGCCGTAAAACCCCAAATAAAAACAATCAGATGGAGGTTTAAATAACTTTTTAAATTATCGTTTTGCATTTCGTAGTAAATAAAGGGCTAAAATTCCAAAGGCAATATTAGGTAACCAAACGGCTAACATAGGCGGAATACTGGATTTCTCTGCCAATACTCCAAAGATTTTATCAAAAAATACAAAGGCAAAAGCCAATGCAATCCCTATTGCTAAATTGGTACCCATACCGCCTCGTCGCTTCATAGCCGAAACTGCAACTGCAATAATAGTAAGAATAAATGCTGAGACTGGAACACTGTATTTTTTATACAACACCACCAAATACACATTTATAGTAGAGGAACCTCTTGCTTTTTCTTTTTTAATAAAGGCGTTTAATTTTCCTAAACTCAACGTTTCAGCAATGTAAACCACTGGCGCTAAATCCTCTAGATCAAAATTAAAAACAACCTCTTTTTCTGGGAGTTTTACAATAACATCATTGGTCTCACCTACCGTTCTTTTCGTATAATCGTATAAGGTATACTTACGTTTCTTTGGGTCGTATTTAATTCTGGAAGCAGTAATTTTATGCACTAGTTTCTGATTTTTAAACTTTTCTAATGAAAAATTAAAAGCCGTTTTAGATTCGGCATTAAAACTATTTACATAAATAAACTCGTCATCGCTAATTTGTCGGTACACATCGGTATTGTCGCCAAGCATCGCTTCTTTTCCGCCTCCTTTTAAGTACGTGTACCTAAAATTATTGAAGCCTTCACTGGCTTTTGGAACCACAAAGAAACCCATCAACAGTACAAAAACAGAAACTATAGAAGCACCAATAATATACGGCCGTAAAAAACGCGTAAATGAAATCCCAGAACTCAAAATAGCGATAATCTCAGTATCATTGGCTAGTTTTGAAGTAAACCAAATTACCGATAAAAATAAAAATATTGGGAAAAGAGAATTCGCAAAATAAATTGTAAAATTATAGTAGTACAGCGCAATCTCTAAAAACGGGATTTTATTCTCCAGCATTTTATTGATCTTCTCAGATACATCAACTACAATTCCGATTGGGATAAACAACAACAGCATCACCGCAAATGTGGCTAAATATCTTTTAAGGATGTATTTGTCTATTATTGTTAGCATTCTTTCTCGTGATTAGTTAGTAGTCCTTAGTGAATAGTCCCTAGTAAATAGTACTTAGTGAATAGTCCCTAGTGAGTGGTACTTAGATAGTGGTTCTTAGTAAAAAGTCTTTAGCAACTTAGAATAGGCTGAAGCAATTATTTAGAGTACGAGCAACAAAATGGCTACATTCAATTTATCATTTTTGCTATTCACTACTTACTTTTCACTTTTCACTTTTCAATTACAATCGTTGGTTCATATTCTTCACCATCATTTCTTTCCAAGGCTTAAAATCACCTGCTAAGATATGTTTTCTAGCTTCACGAACCAACCACATATAAAAACCAAGATTGTGTATCGTAGCAATTTGTTTCCCCAGGTATTCATTGGCAGCAAAAAGATGGCGCAAATACGCTTTAGTATATTCAGTATCTACCCAAGTGATTCCCATCTCATCTACAGGAGAAAAATCAGCTTCCCACTTTTTATTTTTAATGTTGATGGTTCCGTTAGCGGTAAACAACATTCCGTTGCGGGCGTTACGGGTAGGCATCACACAATCAAACATATCAATACCCAACGCTATATTTTCAAGAATGTTAATAGGCGTTCCCACACCCATCAAATACCTTGGTTTGTCTTCGGGTAAAATTTCACATACCACCTCAGTCATGGCATACATTTCCTCTGCAGGTTCCCCTACAGATAAGCCGCCTATGGCATTTCCTTGTTGGTTGGAATTGGCAATATATTCTGCTGATTGTGCGCGTAAATCTTTATAGGTACTTCCTTGTACAATAGGGAAAAAAGTTTGCTCGTACCCGTACTTAAACGGTAGCGTGTCTAGGTGATTTATGCAGCGGTCTAGCCAGCGGTGCGTCATTTTCATAGAGCGCTTCGCGTAGTTGTAATCGCAAGGATATGGCGTGCATTCATCAAATGCCATGATAATATCGGCACCTATGGTACGTTGAATCTCCATCACATTCTCGGGTGTAAAAAAATGGTACGAACCATCAATATGCGATTTAAACTTTACCCCTTCTTCCTTAATTTTTCTATTGGCACTCAAGGAATACACTTGGTACCCGCCAGAATCTGTCAATATATTTCTGTCCCAGTTCATAAACTTGTGCAAACCACCCGCTTTTTCTAGAATTTCAGTCTGCGGACGCAAGTACAAGTGATACGTATTTCCTAAAATAATATCAGGATTTATATCTTCTTTCAATTCCCGCTGATGCACCCCTTTTACAGAGGCAACAGTACCTACTGGCATAAATATTGGCGTTTCAATTACCCCGTGATCGGTGGTAATAGTTCCCGCTCTAGCCTTAGATAACGGATCTTTTTTTAATAAATCAAACTTCATTTTGTATTGTATTATCTACATTTTTCTTAAAAAACCCTATCCTATCACTACAATAACACAGCGCCAAAAAAATTATGCAACGTATATCTCCCGATTGTTCGGCTGGCAAAGATAGGTTAATTTGAAACCCACATCAAAAAATATTTTTCTGCACTTCATTCCCTCAAAACAACTTCAATTCCTTCTTGGGTGTACCCCTACGTAAAAACTTCGGGTCGGGCTCTCGGCTTTATCTTTGCGTTACACTACAAGGATACCTCCCGAAGTCTCGGGATCATCCCTTACACAAAAAAAAGAGACGCAACAATTCAAGATGCAAAATGGAGTAAAAATCTTAAAAATAAATGTATCTTTAAACACCAAAAAAAGATGCACAATGAACTGGAAAGCAGCACCCTTAAAACATAGAGACGAAAATAGAATTGCACTCTATTTTGAAAAAAACCAAGAGCTCATTCAACAAGTCAAACAAATAAATGGCGCTAGATGGAGCCAACAAAAAAAACTGTGGCACATACCCGACACTATCGAAAACAGAATCCAGTTTGAACTGCAACCACAGCACGTAGAGCAACTTTCTCTGGAAGCCATACACTATTTAGAAAAATTCAAACAATGGTTGCTATCCAAACGGTATAGCCCGAACACCATAGCCACGTACTCTGAGTCCTTAAAAACATTTTTACTCTTTTTTCCAGAAAAAAACATCCCCGAAATAGACAACAATGATGTAATCCTGTTCAATAACAACTACATCCTTGATAAAAAATTATCTGAATCCTATCAAAACCAAATTGTAAATGCCATCAAACTCTTTTTTAAAATAGTATTGGACACTAAAATTGACATTGACAAGATACACCGACCCAAACGCGCCAAAGTATTACCCAATGTGCTAAGCAAAGAAGAGGTAAAACTAATCTTGAATGCCCACAACAACCTCAAACATAAAATGATGCTTTCACTTATATACAGTTGTGGCTTGCGTAGAAGCGAACTCCTAAATTTAAAACCTGCCGATATTGATTCTAAAAGAGGAATTATAATTATCCGCCAAAGCAAGGGTAAAAAGGACAGAATTACTCCCTTATCTCCAAAAATTTTAGAGATGCTCCGAGAATATTACATAGGCTATAGACCTAAAATTTGGCTTTTTGAAGGGGTAACTCCTGGAGAAACGTATTCCGAAAAAAGTTTACAAAGTGTCCTTAAGCAAGCACTACAAAAAGCAAGCATTACAAAACCCGTTAGTTTGCATTGGTTGCGTCATAGTTTTGCTACTCATTTGCTGGAAAGCGGTACCGATTTGCGCTACATACAAGAATTATTGGGTCATAATAGCAGTAAAACTACCGAAATTTACACCCACGTAAGTACGAAAAGTTTGCAACAAATTAAAAGTCCGTTTGATGATTTATAAAAAAATATACTACATTTGAAAATAAATAAAACTGACTCTTGTCAGACAAAGCCACCCAATATTGGGGTGATAGGTCTGATTTTGTCAGACATATATACAAGTTACTGGCTAGTTATGCGGAAATTACGCAGGTAATTTCGATTTGGAAATAAAGTTTGTAACTCGCAGAAACTTAAAAATGTAGAAGCGTGAAAATTGGAACTTTCCATCAGAAACTTAAAAAGTTGTAATCTGAAAAACTAAAGCGTGAAAATGGAAACTTGCCAACAGAAATTCAGAATTGGAATCGGAAAAACAGAAGCGTGAAGTCGAAACTTCCCAACAGAAACGTAAAAAGTTTTGCGCAGAAATTAAAAAAGTAAATAATTGAAAATAAAACGTTGAAAATTACGAGCAGAAATGCAGAAACGTGAAAGTTGGATACTGCCAACGGAAGCGTGAAAATTTTCGGTTTAATTGTAATTTCGACAAAATAACCAGCCAGTAACACACGCTACAAGCAATTTGGGGATTTGGCTTAATTTAAATATGGTTTTGTATTTGAATGATTTGGCAAATCCGAAGAATGGGCATAATTTAGTCCCAAACTGCTTGTAGCGGGGACGTTACTGGCTAGTTATGCCGAAATTACGCAGGTAATTTCGATTTGGAAATAAACATTGTTTCCGCAAAAAGTTTACAAAGCAGAAGCGTGAAAATTGGAATCGCCAGCAGAAGTCGGAAAGTTAAAATCTGACAATAAACAGACGAAAAACTGAAGCGTGAAAATTGGAACTTGCCAACAGAAACTTGAAAATTGGAATCTGAAAATCAGAAGCGTGAAAGTCGGAATCTGCCAGCAGAAACTTGAAAAGTTTAGCGCAGAAATTAAAAGTAAATAATTGAAAATAATAAACCGAAAATTACGAGCCGAAAAGCAGAAACGTGAAAGTTGGATTCTGCCAACAGAAGCGTGAAAAATTTGCGGTTTAATTGTAATTTCGACAAAATAACCAGCCAGTAACACACGCTACAAGCAATTTGGGGATTTGGCTTAATGGAAAAATTGGTTTGTATTTGGAATGATTTGGCAAATCCGAAAGATAACGCTAATTTAGTCCCAAACTGCTTGTAGCGCGAGAACGTTAGCGGTCAGGCTAAAAAAACAGACGAATGAAAAGAAATTCAGTTATTATGGGAATTATATCGACAATATTAAGTGTATTTGGATGCTCGCCAAACGGGAAAAAAAATGGCGAAAAAATTACTCAATCAATTGAAGAATTTAATAACAGAAAAATCTATTCAAAACTAACTGAAGAACTAATTGACAATACTTCTGATGATAAATTATTACAATTAGTCTTTGACAATTTACCCCAAAAGAGTTCCAAAGATTATGAAAATGAATTTGAAACTGTAATGAGTTGGAACAAATCTAAACAAGCAATTTATATGATTTGGGCTTTAGAATCAGAAGTCAATAATGGTGGTTACAATCAATTTTACTTTAATTCAAGTGGACAGTTTTATAAATATTTGCCTGATGCTTTAAAATTAGTTGGAGCACATAAATTTTCAGACTTAACGAAACAAGCCAATATTACCTTTGAAAAAGAGAATGCGAAAATCAAACAATATCAAGACGGTACAATAGATGGTTTTAGTAAATCTTACGAAGACAATCCATTGAACAAGTTTGACGATGATTTTTATGACCTTTACAAAACTGAAAATTTAGAACAAATACAAGTAGATTTTATTAGAAAACATAAAACTGAATTTATCGACAACTGAAACGTAAAAAAAGCCCGAACCGCTAACAGCTACTACAACGGATTTGGGCAATTGGCTTAATGGAAAGTTGGTTTTGTATTTGGGATGATTTGGCAAATCCGAAGAATGGGCTTAATTTAGTCCCAAACCCGCTGTAGTAGCGGGACGTCAAACTGTCTAATAACCTCCTTTTCCCCTGTTAGATAATTTGTACAAAAAACCGTTCAAATAATTTGCATAACTCGTTGGTTTTATGTATATTTAAGAATGAAATTCATC
>NZ_JBLVPU010000033.1:0-28110 GCF_048286735.1 Flavobacterium frigidum
ACCACGCTCCAAAGCAGAAGGTAACAAAATGGATAATATAATAGGCTTTGTATACCTAAACGTATGCGTATCTTACCTGGCTGTATTTCTTAAATCTTTCGAAATTCGTTCTTTGTTCTTGTTTAAAAAGCTCTTCCCCTTGTCTGAATCTCTCAAAATAGCCTGCCTTAACAGTATTCTATCACAAAATTACGCTAGATCGATAAAATGCTTTTATACTTTTCCTTGCATACTAATCGCTTTTTCATTTCTCCTATATATAAGGTAACCAGATTTTGGGTTGGCGATAGTTCTTATCCTCTGGATTGGACTGTTTGTCTTAATTATTCTGGGCGCGCGTTAGGGATAGAAGCAGAAAGCCCACAGGTAAGTGAAGTACAACGGGACTTAACGAGGACTTGTAGCGTATAGCCCGACTCCTTATATATACAAAGGCGATTATCCTTTTCGATAATCGCCTTTCTATATATAAGGAGGAACGCCAAAAAAAAACTACTTTTTCAGCTTTTCAGCTCTAGATTCCCAAGTCTCAGTTAGATTATCATAATCAACTGGTTTAGCCGGATTCTGATTTTGTAATCTTCCCGAATCGAAAGCCCGCACTAATATCGTTTCTATCAGGTAGTCTTCATTAACGTCGAAAGGCGCATACTTTGTTTTCAAATTGATGTCAAACATACTTGCCGCCGTATTAGACCAAAATGCTTTCCAACCACTTTTGAGATTTTTGACCAACTCATATGTTGTAGTGCCTGTTTGTCGATGAATCAATTTGACTAATATTTGGCCTTGTTTACGAGAAAGCTTTTTAAGTTTAGCTTCGAACTCATTACTCAAATAATTCTCTACTATCTTAAAGTATCTTTTTTTCTCCTTATTTGTTTTAAGGTTTGCCATTCCTTTATTAAGAATGGTTAATCTCTCAGACGCTAGTTTTGCATAAGGATAGGTTTTATACACTCGACTTTGTAGCAGTAAAAATTGCTTTCTTACATCGGGATCCATTTTTCCCTTATATATTAACACTTCGGGTAATTGAATAGTATCATTCAGTATCGATTCGTCATCTTCTAACTCATAACCCATCTTTGTAGTATCCTGAGGTATTACCTGTGCATTAACAGACAGGGTGGTAAATAAACAAAACAACAAAAATTTAATTAGCTTCATATAGGGAAATTTAATTGCCAAAATTATACATTATATACACAAGTGTAATGCCAAATTTATAATTTAGCAAAAAAATAATTTTATGAGCACTAAATCAATATTAAACAAGTCATCACTTGAGTTTTTAGAAAACTACCTTAATAATGCATCACCCACAGGTTATGAAAGTGGCGGGCAGAAATTATGGATGGAATACCTGAAACCTTATGTAGATACTTTTATAACGGATACTTATGGTTCTGCTGTTGGTATCATAAATCCAGATGCACCTTATAAGGTAGTGATTGAAGGTCATGCTGACGAAATTTCATGGTACGTTAATTATATTACGGATGATGGATTAATCTATGTGATTAGAAATGGTGGTTCAGATCACCAAATTGCACCTTCAAAACGCGTTAACATTCATACTAAAGCAGGAATCGTAAAAGGTGTTTTTGGCTGGCCGGCTATTCATACTCGTAATAGAGGAAAAGAAGAAGTTGCAAAAGTTGACAATTTATTCATTGACATTGGTTGTGAAACAAAAGAACAGGTAGATAACATGGGAGTTCATGTGGGTTGTGTGATTACATATCCTGATGAATTCATGATTTTGAACGAAAACAAATTTGTTTGTCGCGCCATTGATAACCGTATGGGAGGATTTATGATTGCCGAAGTAGCTCGATTGCTTCACGAAAACAAAATAAAACTTCCTTTCGGATTGTATATCACTAATTCAGTTCAGGAAGAGGTAGGCCTTCGTGGTGCCGAAATGATTACCAAAACCATCAAGCCTAATGTTGCGATTGTCACTGATGTTTGCCATGACTCCACTACTCCAATGATCGATAAGAAAATTGAAGGAGATACAAAAATTGGTAAAGGTCCTGTAGTTACTTATGCACCTGCTGTTCAGAATAATTTGAGAGAATTGATTTTAGACACTGCTATTGCAAATGACATTCCGTTCCAAAGATTGGCTTCGTCACGTGTTACGGGTACCGATACCGATGCTTTTGCGTATAGTAACGGAGGTGTTGCCTCAGCTTTGATATCCTTGCCATTGCGTTACATGCATACCACGGTTGAAATGGTACATCGTGATGACGTTGAAAACGTGATTAAATTAATTTACGAAACCTTGTTGAAATTAGAAAACGAAGAAACATTCTCTTATTTCAAATAGCTTTTGGAGCTAATCCCTCTATCCGTTATAATCTTTTCCTTTTTGGCAGCAAAAAGGAAAGGATCACCACTTCAAACGAGGTTCACTGAACTCCGCTAAAAGTAGAAACAAAGTGAAGTAATCGGGGCTAAAAACCGCAATTCAAAATTATGAATTGCGGTTTTTTTGTTAACTTTACTCAAACAATTCTTAAAAATGCAATTAACCGCCACATCAATTGAAGCTTATTTAGAAGAAATTCCAAAGGAGAGAAAAGAAGCTTTCACAAAACTAAGAGAGATTATTCTAGAAAATATTCCAAAAGGATTTGCTGAACAAATGTCTTACGGTATGATTGGTTATGTTGTGCCACATTCCATCTATCCTGGCGGTTATCATTGTGAACCAAAACTTCCTTTACCTTTTATAGGTATTGCATCACAGAAAAATTACTTCGCGCTCTACCACATGGGAGTTTATGCTCACCCGGAATTACTGAATTGGTTTGTTGGGGAATATCCAAAACACAGTAAACAAAAATTAGACAAGGGAAAAAGCTGCATCCGCTTTAAGAAGATAGATCAAATCCCTTTTGAATTAATTGCTGAACTCGTGCAAAAAATAGCAGTAGAAGAATGGATAGCTTGTTATGAATCATCATTCAAAAAATAAAAAACCGCAATTCAAAATTTTGAATTGCGGTTTCTATTTACCCATATGCCAAATGTCCTATTTGATCGCTAGATATTCCAAAACATTTTTCACTATTCTTTCATCTATATTGGTGATATCTGCTTTTACAAATTTCTCTCCTAAAATATTTTCGTATAATTCAATATATCTTTCAGAAACAGTTTCTATGAATTCATCTGTCATATTAGGAATTTGTTGCCCTTCCAGACCTTGAAAACCATTTTCGATTAACCAACGACGAACAAACTCTTTCGATAATTGTTTTTGTTCTTCACCGCTGTTTTGACGTTCCTGGTATCCTTCGGCGTAAAAATAACGAGAAGAATCCGGTGTGTGAATTTCGTCAATCAAGACAATAACCCCTTCTTTAGTTTTTCCAAATTCATATTTAGTATCGACCAAAATCAAACCACGACTAGCAGCAATTTCAGTTCCTCTTTGAAACAAATCTCTTGTGAATTTTTCTAAAACAAGGTAATCTTCTTCAGAAACAATTCCTTTCGATAAAATATCCTCACGAGAAATATCAGCATCGTGCTCTCCGTTATCCTCTTTGGTTGTCGGCGTAATAATAGGTTCTGGGAATTTATCATTTTCTTTCAAATAATCTGGCATTTTCACGCCGCATATTTCTCTTTTGCCAAGAGCGTATTCACGAGCAGCATGTCCCGAAAGATAGCCTCTGATTACCATTTCTACTTTGAAAGGCTCACATAAATGCCCCACGGCTACATTAGGATCAGGAGTTGCAATTAACCAATTAGGTACAATATCCTGCGTCAATTCCATGAATTTAGTTGCAATCTGGTTTAGAATTTGACCTTTGTATGGAATTCCTTTTGGCAAAACTACATCAAAAGCCGAAAGCCTGTCTGTAGCTACCATGACCAGAAGTTCATCATTGATATTATACACTTCTCTTACTTTACCGCGGTAAACAGATTTCTGGTTTGGAAAATTAAAATCAGTAGTTGTGATGGTGTTGCTCATTATGTTAGTTGTGTGTGTTTATTTTTGTTCCTGCAAATTTAAAACTATTTCATAGAGTTTCGCAAAGAAGCTAACTCTTAAATTTCATTTTTAGCTGTAAAGTTATTTTTTAAGCAACGTTTCGTTGAATAAGTCTAAGATTCGGCTGTATTCGTCAATCCAAGAATAAGTTTCTTTAAAACCGTGTGCCTCCACTGGAAAACTGGACAAACTCCATTTTTTCTTCCCTAATTCGATAAAACGCTGAGACAAACGAACAATATCTTTGTACTCTACATTGTCATCTACCATTCCGTGAAGCATCAATAAATCGCCTTGTAAATTATCTGCAAAATAGATTGGAGAACTTTTTTTGTAGGCGTCCGGATCTGTTTCTGGGAAATTAAGAATATTTCCAGTATAACCATGATTGTAATGCGCCCAATCAGTTACAGAACGCAAAGCAGCACCCGAAGCAAACTCTTTTGGAGTTGTCAACATTCCCATCAACGTGATGAAACCTCCGTAAGAACCGCCATAAATTCCAACTCTTGACGCGTCAATTCCATGATTTTCGACTAGATATTTCTTGCCGTCAATTTGATCCGTTAAATCTTTTCCACCCATAAAACGGTAAATTCCTGTTCTAAAATCTCGTCCATATCCATCACTTCCCCTGTAATCAATATCTAAAACGGTATAACCTAAATCGACTAATAAATTATGAAACATATATTCTCTGTGATACGTACTCCAATAGTTATGTGCGTTCTGCAAGTAACCCGCTCCATGAACAAATAAAATCGCTGCTTTATTAGCATTCGCATTTTGTGGTTTGTACAATCTGGCATTTACAGGAGTTCCATCCTGTGCTTTGAAAGTAATAACTTCCGGTTCACGCCAAGAATATCCTTTAAAACTTTCAGTTGTTGAAGCCGTTATCTGATTTAAGTTGGTATTCATTTTATTTGGTGCTACAAACAATTCCCATGGTTTGTTTTTATACGAATAACGAACTAATAGGGTACTTTCATCTGGAGACAAACTCACTTCATGAGCGCCATCTTTAGTTAAAATGGGTTGCAAAACGGCATTTGCAAAGTTTAATTTATAAAAGTTTCTGTTTCCCGGATGAGTAGTTGTTGTGGTTAAATAAAAAGACTTTTTATCTTTTGCCAAACTTACGTTGCGCACTTCCCAATTTCCTTTGGTCAACTGTGTTTTCTTTTTTGACTTTAAATTATAAGTGTATAAATGAGAATAACCCGTTTCTTCTGATTGGAAAAAAATAGTTTCATTATCTCCCAAAAATCCAAGTGTACCTCGTGCGTAAGAATTAGAAGGGATTCCAGGTCCTCCTATCCAAGCTTCATCATGTTGATGATCTAATTCTTGAAAAGTTCCATTTTTTAAATTTAAACTAACAATCCATCGGTCTTTATTGTCCTGACTTCTTATTTCACTAATTGCATATGAACCGTTTTCATTATAAACAGGTTCTTGAACTACAATTAGTTTGTCCTTTTTTGCTGCAGTTTTTGATTTTTCATACAACTCAAAATATTTAGGAACATCCTGAATGTAACTCAACGATGAAAAATTTACAAAATAAACAGAATCTTTGGCGATGTTATAAATCCCGAATTTAGTAGCCAATACATTATCTACTGAAACTTTTTCTTTCGTTTCTTCAATTTGGTTATAACCATCGGATGTTATAAAAAGTTCCATTTTTTCACTTTTTCGTTCTGAATCTTCAATTAATCTGAAGGTGGAAAAGTTTCCTTTTGGATCCACTTTCAAACTTCCAAAGGTATTTTTTCCATAAAAATAGGGCTTTGGAAAATCAGATTTTGTAGCTTTTGATTTTGCCAAATTCCATTTTTTAAGTGCTTCTTGATCTCTGACGAATTGAAACAATTCCTCTTGTTGGTTTTTCAAAAAAGACTCTTTATCTGTGGTTTTCTCATCCGATTTTCCTTTACGAAAGTTTGTGATTTGAATAATGGACCCTTCATTGGTATTGAACTGAAAAAGATTTTCATTTTGTCTGAAATAAAGCACTCCTGGCACAACACCCATTTGTAAATTAGCAATCGGACTACTTTGCTGATAGAGTTTTTTTGAGGTTTTACTTTTCAAGGAATACGAAAATAGTCTTCCTTTATCGATGTAATAATACAAATCGGGATTGGTAGTTTTTTTGAAATCTAATTTCGAAAAAGCAGCTTCATTTGGTGATGCCAATTCAAGTTTTGATAATCCGTTTTTCCAAAAATAAGTACTAGTTCCCAATTCATTATTTGGATTCCAATCAAAATACACTTTTTGTCCATCTAAAGACCATCTTTCGTTTTCTGGAGAAACTCCAATGAAAGCATTTCCTTTCATGATTTCTTCGAGTTTTAGCGATTGACTTTGAGCTGAAATTGAAAAAAGAATAGCGATGATAACAGTAATTATTTTATTCATTTGTTTAATTTGTTTTAAAATAGGTTTATTTGGGTTTTGCATAGATATTAAAGAATTAAAATTTTGCTTTTAAGGCATTTGATTCATACGATCTTAAAAAAAATGATATTGTAGCTTCAAAAAAATCGATACTTTCTTGAAAAACTCAAAAATACTTATTGCGATGAATCTTGCTAAATGCTTTCCGCTTATAGTTTAACAACACATTTTGCTCAAGCAACACAATCAAAACAGTTTAGTGTTTATTAAAATGTTTTTTTAACTATCTACTCCTAACCGTGTAGCTAACTATTTTTTTATGGCAATACTACGATAGCAGTATAAGTCAAAAATTAAAAATCGGTATTTTTAACTTCTTTTATTTAGTTAAAGATTTTTACAGCAATGGTTATAAATAAAACTTAAGCGGTCTATCAATAAATTAAGTTTTAATTTAAATTAAATTTTACAATTTATCAAGTTTTTATTATATTAGTAAAAAATTTAAATATATCATATGAAATCATTTGTTTTAAAGTGGTATCCAATAATATTAGCGTTCATTTGCATGTTATATTCAATTGGGTTAGGATTAGCCGGAAGGCAAGAAGAAGCTTTATATTCGGCTCATTGGCCAGGAACAATTTTATTATTCGCAATAGCAATCCGTCAAAGAAGAAAACCATGAGTATCAGTTTTTTTATTATTGGAGGCATAATTTTTTTAATTTATATGTGCCTAACGTTTTGGAACATTTTTTATTCGAATAAAAAACAAAGGGAAGAAAATTATCCCAATTTAAACGATAAAATTGTTGAGGACAAAAATGAAAATATTTAATTATTAGGTGTAAAAGAAAGTCATACTTTTATTTTATCTAGTTTCAATATTATTCATTCTTAATGTAAGTAAGACTTGGGAATATATCAATTTTAAAGACCATTTCTATCTACTTTACATCGCCTAAAAATATCACTATTTAATTTAAATTTATTTGAAAGGGTAACAAATTAACTTCATTAATTCAGCTTTTTATGCAAGAATTAATGAAGTTTTTTGTGTTTTTTAATTCAAATTTTAAACTTGATAATAAGTGCTGTAAAGTACTATTTGTTTATTACATCCCAGCAACTTACCTAAAATTAAGACATCTGATTGTCGATGTAACCATAATTCTAATCGTTATTTTCAATCATTTTATAGGCATCAATTACTTTTTTGACTAATCTATGTCGAACAATATCTTTGTCATCCAGATAAATAATTCCTATTCCATCAATATCTTTTAAAACCAATAAAGCTTCTTTTAGTCCAGATATGGTTCTTCGTGGTAAATCAACTTGTCCTGGATCACCAGTAATCATAAACTTAGCACTCTTCCCCATGCGGGTTAAAAACATTTTCATTTGAGAATGCGTCGTATTTTGCGCTTCATCTAAAATAACAAAAGCATTATCAAGCGTTCTACCGCGCATGAATGCTAGTGGAGCTATCTGAATAATTCCCTTCAAAATGTAATCTTCTAATTTTTCATTGGGTAACATATCACGCAAAGCATCGTAAAGGGGTTGCATATACGGATCTAACTTTTCCTTCATATCTCCAGGTAAAAAACCTAAATTCTCCCCTGCTTCTACAGCTGGACGAGTCAATATGATGCGTTTAACTTGTTTTTCTTTTAAAGCTTTAACAGCCATAGCAACTCCAGTATATGTTTTTCCGGTTCCTGCAGGACCAACAGCAAATACCATATCATTTTTTTCCATGGTATCAACCAGTAATTGCTGATTGGGAGTCATCGGTTTGATGATCTTCCCACCTACTCCATGTACTAAAATTTTATCGTGATCGCCCATTCTCTCAACCTGTTTACCATCACTTAAAATTACACGTTCTATAACATTATTATCTATAGTGTTATAACGAGTAAAATGAAGCATTAACCGTTGAAAACGTTTTTCAAACTCGTCTAAAACCTCTTTTTCTCCAAAAGCTTTTATTGTAGTTCCCCGAGCTACAATTTTTAATTTGGGATAGTATTTTTTAATTGTTTCAAGATGAGTGTCTTGAGCGCCCCAAAAGTCTTTTGGAGCGATGTCTATGAGCTCAATTATTCTTTCGTTCAAATGATACTATTTTTAGTGTTTTTAATTTAAAGTTAATCTCAATCCAATTCCGCTTGAATTGGTAATTAGATCCAGTCTTGGTTCATTGAATTGTTTGTATCCTGTTGCATTTTGATTGTTATAATCCGTAACTACATTTTTAATTTTATTAGAAAAACCAATTTTTACCGGAATGGCTATTATAATTGCTGCAATACCAATATAAGTAAATATTGATGGATAATTGTTTTTCTCATCCTGAAGAGCATATTGCCCACCTCCAATTGGTGTTGCTGATATTCCAGATGCAGTAACTCCTTGAATTAAATCAGCAGTCAAAAATCCAAGACCACTAATAATCAAAATGTTTCCAAGTGTTTTTTTAGATCTACCATCATTGTAACTGGCAAGTAATTGTTGATTGTCTTTTAACAATTCTCTCACTTGATTGGTAGAAATTTTTTGGCTTTTAGAATCTAAAATATTTCCGTTTGACTTGTAAACTAGTTTTTGTGAATGCGATTGTAAGCAACCAAAGAAGAAAAAAAGAAGAAAAAATAAAGATTTGATCATGTATTAGTTTTAAATTCAAATTAAAATTCTAATTAATTAAAGCCGAAAATACTTTAGCTTTGCGTATCTCAAATTTAATGAAAATTAGGTTCATAAAACACCAATAGTTATAAACAAATTTATGTCAATAATTACCCTTACTTCCGATTATGGCTTGAAAGACCACTTTGTAGGTGCGCTAAAAGGAAAGATTTTATCTGAGTATTCCGAAGCTAAAATAATTGACATTTCACACGAAATAGATCCATTCAACACAGTAGAAGCAAATTACATAATTGGTGCATCATATTCTAGTTTTCCAAAAGGTACCGTACATCTTGTAGGAGTTGATATGGAATCTAATAAAGAGAATCAACATATTGTCATGCAATGGAACGATCATTATTTTATTGCTGCTGATAATGGCATTTTAAGCATGCTGTCGCAAAAAATTGTCCCACAAAAGATCGTTGCTATTACAATTCATGACCGTTTACCAAATGAAGCAACTGATCTCGATGTCTTTGTAAAGGTAGCCTGTCATCTAGCCAAAGGTGGTTTAATGAATGTTATTGGTAGAGAAATTAATACAATCAAGAAAGTCACAAATTTGCAAGCTACGCTATCAGATGATGGCAGTTCGCTCAAAGGAAATGTGATTTATATTGATCATTTTGGAAATGTCGTGACTAATATTTCCAAAAAATATTTCATTGAAGTGGCCAAAGGAAGACCTTACGAAATTGTTTTGAAAACCAAAAATATCAAAACAATTTTACCCAACTACTCTGCCATTGCAAGTTCTGATAAATATCCGATCAAATCATATGAAGGAGAAAAATTAGCCATTTTCAACGAAGCTGGTTTTCTGGAGATTGCCATTTTTAGAAGTAATCCATCCAAAGTAGGATCTGCGAATAGTTTACTTGGATTGAATTATAGAGATATAATAAATATAGTATTTAGGTAGCTGTGTTCAGTAACCAGTTTAAAAATCATAAATCGTTAATCTAAAATCATAAATCCCAAATGTTTGTACGCATAGTAAAATTAAGTTTTCACCAGGAACATATTCCTGCATTTATAGAAAACTTTGAGTTGATGAAAGATAAAATACGAAATGCACCCGGAAATCGTTTCTTAGAATTGTATCAAGACAAAAACAATAGTAGCATTTTCTTTACTTACAGCTACTGGGAAACCGAAGCTGATTTAGAAAATTACAGAAATTCCGAACTTTTTTACGATGTTTGGACATTCACAAAGAAATTATTCAATGACAAACCAGAAGCTTGGAGTGTGGATAAGTTAGTTACTTTGGTTTAAAGTTTTTTAGTTTAAAGTTGAGCAACTTTAAACTTTAAACCTTAAACTTTTAAACAAAAAATAAATGAAATCAATAGTTTTACGAGAGATAAAATCCTTTTTTGGTTCGCCAATAGGCTACTTAGTTATCGCCATTTTTCTAATTATCAACGGACTGTTCCTTTGGATTTTCGAAGGAGAGTATAATATTTTAAATACCGGTTTTGCAGATTTAACTCCATTTTTTACCTTGGCGCCTTGGATTTTGATATTCTTAATTCCTGCAGTGACGATGCGCAGTTTTTCGGATGAGAAAAAACAAGGAACATTAGAATTATTGCTTACCAAACCACTGAGTATTTGGCAAATTGTAAACGGAAAATTTCTTGGCGCTTTGCTTTTAATTGTAATGGCCATTATTCCAACCTTCATTTATGTTGCCGTTATTTCTAGTTTAGGAATGCCAGAAGGCAATATCGATATGGGAAGCACAATTGGTTCTTATTTTGGATTATTGTTCTTGATAGCTGCGTATTCAGCCATAGGAATATTTACATCAACCTTGTCTGATAACCAAATTGTAGCTTTTATTGTCGCTGTATTTTTATGTTTTTTCTTCTATTTTGGATTTGAAGGTTTAGCAACTGTTGTTCCAAAAATGTCGACCATAATTGCTTCATTAGGAATGCAAGATCATTTCAAGAGCATGAGCCGAGGCGTATTAGACACAAGAGATATTCTTTATTTTTCGAGCATAACCGTTGTCTTTCTATCCTTTACTGTTTATAAATTAAAATCTTTCAAATCGTAATGACTACTTCTAAGAAAAATAACCTAAAATCAATATTGATTATCCTTGCTGTTGTAGTGGTTGCGAATGTGATAGGAAGTTCCTTTTTTCATCGTTTTGATCTAACAAAAGATAAAAGATATACGCTTTCACTTACTTCTTTAAATATCATCAAGCAAGTTCAAAATCCGTTGTCTATAAAAGTATACATGCAAGGTGATTTGCCGGCTGAATTCAAACGTTTACAACAAGAAACGAAACAATTACTAGAAGAATTTCAAGCATACAACTCCAATATTGTTTTTGAATTCGTAGATCCTTTGGAGAATGAGGACGCCAGCATGGACAATATTAAAGACTTGTATCGAAAAGGGCTTACACCAATAAACATAACCGTTGACGACAAAGGAAAGCAATCCCAAGCGATGGTTTTTCCTTGGGCGATAGCCGTTTACGACAACAAGGTAGTAAATATTCCATTATTGAAAAATATTATGGGCTCGTCAACTACCCAGAAAGTAATTGGTTCCGTTCAGCATTTGGAATATTCCATTGCCGAAGCGTTGAATAAGATTACTAAAGCCAAACAAAAGAAAATCGCTGTTATAAAAGGAAACGGTGAATTGCAGGATATTTTGATGGCTAAATTTCTTTTGCAAGTTCGCGAAAGTTATTTTATCGGGCCTTTTACTTTAGATTCGGTTGCAAAAAATCCTATTGCCAGTTTGCAAGCTTTAGAGAAATATGACTTAGCTGTAATTGCTAAACCTAATGAAACGTTTACCGATGCTGAGAAACAAGTTTTAGATCAGTTTATCATGAACGGCGGGAAAACATTATGGCTGATAGACCAAGTCTCAGCAGAAATGGACAGTTTATACAATCCTTCTGGATCTACTTTGGCGTATCCACGAGATTTAAACTTGAATGATATGTTTTTTAAATACGGCATTCGAATGAACCCTGATTTAGTAAAAGATGAACAAGGAAGTCCCATAAAACTAGCCACCGGAGAACAAGGAAGTGCAACACAATTTCAAGAATTTAATTGGAAATTTGCGCCCCAAGTGTATCCAAATAGTTTGCATCCTATTGTGAAAAATTTAGGAGGAATCAAATTTGATTTTGCAAATCCTATCGATACCTTAAAAAACGGAATTAAGAAAACCATACTGTTGGAATCCTCACAATATTCAAAAAAAATGGGAACCCCAACAACGATAAATCTAAATATAGTTGCCGAAAAAACTTCGCCAAACGATTATTTAAACACAGGAAAGATTCCATTATCGGTTTTATTGGAAGGATCATTTCATTCCATGTTTGAAAACAGAGTTCTACCCTTTGAACAAAACACGTTTAAAGCAATAGGACAAAAAAACAAGATGATTGTGATTTCTGATGGTGATTTAATAAAAAACCAATTGGATAAAAACTTCCAACCCATAGAATTGGGCTACGATCAAAGGTCTGGAAATTTGTATGATAATAAAGATTTTCTCATAAATTGCATCAATTATCTATTGGATGACACGGGACTTATTAACATTCGAAGTAAAGATCTTGATTTACCTTTATTGGATAAAGAAAAAGTTTATGAAAACTATACTCGAAAACAAATCCTAACTATCGGACTTCCAATTCTAATTTTAGTCCTTTTTGGTATCCTATTTACTTTCCTACGTAAAAGAAAATATAGCAAATAGATGTTAATAAAAAAGTTTCCAAACTAGAATAGTTTACGATATATTTGTATCCTATATCGTGTTTCGAAATAAAAGGAATACCATAAAAAATAAAACAAAACAGATGAAATTTATAGTATCGAGTTCGTACTTATTGAAACAATTACAAGTTTTAGGTAACGTTATCAACAGCAGTAATACCTTGCCTATTTTAGATAACTTTTTATTCGATCTAGACCATAATGTATTAACGGTTTCTGCTTCTGATTTAGAGACAACTATGTCTGCAACTTTAGGAATTGATTCAGAAAGTAAAGGAAGCGTTGCTGTCCCTGCAAAATTGCTATTGGAAATCCTTAAAACATTCCCAGAACAGCCGTTAACCTTCACCGTTGAAGAAAACAGTACGATTGAAATTAGTTCTAATTCTGGAAAATATGCTTTGGCATATGCTCCTGGTGATGAATTTCCAAAATCGGTTAATTTAGATGATCCGTCTGTAACACTTGTTCCTGCTGATGTTTTGGCAACTGCAATAAGCAAAACTATTTTTGCTGCAGGAAATGATGATTTACGTCCGGTTATGTCTGGTGTATTTTTCCAGTTTTCTCCACAAGGATTAACATTTGTTGCCACTGATGCTCACAAATTAGTAAAATATGCTCGTACGGATGTAACAGCTTCACAAGTGGCTGATTTTATTATGCCAAAGAAACCTTTAAACATTTTAAAAAATATTCTTGGAACTTCAGATGCTGAAGTAAAAATTGAATATAACGATTCGAATGCTACTTTTTCTTTTGATAATTATGTTTTAATGTGTCGTTTAATTGACGGAAAATATCCAAATTACGAAGCGGTAATTCCGAAAGAGAATCCAAATAAATTAATGATTGACCGATCTCAATTTTTAAGCTCTGTGCGTCGTGTAGCGATATTTTCGAATAAAACTACACACCAAATTAGATTGAAAATTGCTGGTGCTGAGTTGAATGTATCTGCAGAAGATATTGATTATTCAAACAAAGCCGAAGAAAGATTGACTTGTGATTACCAAGGTGATGATATGCAAATAGGCTACAACTCTCGTTTCCTGACAGAGATGTTGACTAATTTGCAATCTGATATGATTATGCTTGAAATGTCATTGCCAAACAGAGCTGGAATCTTAACTCCAGTTGATGGATTAGAGGAAGGTGAAACTGTTACCATGCTTGTAATGCCTGTAATGCTAAACAGCTAAGATTACCATTTAATATACGCTATTAACCAAACCATTTTTATATTTAAGAAACCGTCTCGATAAATCGAGACGGTTTTTTGCTTTTATTGATTTCATTTTATGTTATTCTAAACAAGGCCAAATTTCATTGTGTTTTCCTTTTCGATGATTCATTCCGGCTGCTTGCGTTAGTGGGTTTGCTTCGTTCCTCGCAAAGACAAAACGCACATCGATATAATTAGTGTGAAATCTAAAAAGTCTATTAATTTAAACTAAATCACTCCCATTTTTTTCATTAAAAAAGTAGCACTTCTATTTTTACAAATTCCATCGTGTAATTTGTAATCAAAATGGAGTTCATTATCGACAATCTCTACTTCAAAGCATTTATTGGTTAGTATATTTGGATATTCATTTGTTGTCAAGCAAACTTCTATATCATGCGTTGCAATGGCTCCAATTGCTTTTTTAGCAATCACTTTTTTGACTACTTCAATTGTTCCATTTCGTTTATCATCAGAGTTTGTTCCGCGCAATATTTCGTCCAATAAAACAAATGCAGGTCTATTTTCGAGCTCGTCCATGATTTGCTTTAGGCGCTTTATTTCAGCAAAGAAATACGATTCACTATCGGACAACGAATCGGATAATCGCATCGAAACCAAAACGGGTAACGGATGCACATTCGCTTGGCTTGCACAAACAGGCGAACCTATTCCAGATAAAACCATATTAATTCCTAAACTTCTCAAAAAAGTACTTTTACCTGACATATTTGAACCCGTTAAAATCATAAAGGATTGTGGTTGAAAATGTACATTATTGCCTATTCTGCTTTTAGGATTTAATAACGGGTGACTTAAATCTGTAAAATCAACTTCAAAATTTTCATTTAAAGTTGGGAATACAAAGTCGGGGTTGTTATAGGACATGTTGGCCAAACTATTCAGCATTTCAAATTCGCCTATAACATTGAGCCATTCCTCAAGTACCTCGGCATGATCATTTTTCCATTGAATTAGCGATTTTAATACATGAAGATTAAATAAAAAAGTTCCATTAAAAACGATAGCAGTGACGAAATTTGAAATGCTATCCATTCTTGAAAACAAGTCAGCTAAATGTTTCAAATGAATACTTGCATTTTCTTTCTTGAATTTTAGTTTTTTCTGTAAAGCAACTAGTTTTTCAGACTTAAAACTTTCGTATTCTATTTTTTGTAAAAGCAAACTATATTGGTGAATGGTTTTATCAATTGCAGTAGAATTAGCTATTTCGCATTGAATTCGCTTGATAAATCTGCCTAAAATTATTAAGTTGATTACAAATAAATACGATAAAATTGAAGCGTAAACAAGATTTGAAGATACAATATACGCAATCACAAATCCCAGAAAAAGCATTGGTGATACATAAGAAATGTATACGCTTGACTTGGATAACGGAATACTATTGAAAGTAGTCCACTTGAGCAAGGTTTCAAAATTTGATCTATTATCATTTCCTACTTTGGCGTAAGCCAAAAATTCCTGACGCCAATCTAATTTTTCGGATAATTCCTTGATTGCTTGTTGATTATCTATAATTTGATCCTTTGACAAAAGTGTCAACAATTGGTTTGCTAATCTCTTTTTACCAACATAAGTGGCCGTTCTATTACAGTTTTGAAACAATGAATGTTCTCCAAAAATATCTAAATCATAGGCGTAAGGATGTTGAAAATCAATAAATTCCAGCCCATCTTCAAAAGGAATTTTATCTCTTTTTAAATACGCTATTTCATTTTCATTGATTGTTACTAAACTTTGATGGAGTTTTCTTTTGAACGCTAATGTTGTGTGGAAACGCATTAGAACAATAAAAGTTATAAACAAGCAAACGGCAACAACAAGAAATACAACCTCACTGTTTTGTATATAATAATAACTGGAAACAACAAAAAGAGCAATGGCAATTAATCGTAATATACTAATGCTATTATACTTTTTGTTGATTGCCGTTACTTTTGATATAAATCGTGCTTTTTTCTCCTGATATATTTCCATATTGATTTTGATGAATTACAAATATACGAAATAGATTGCGCTATGATCTTTAAATCAATAGCTATTGGAGCTGCCATTAAGCACGATATGCAGTACTATTGCTTAAACTCCTATAATCAAGCAATTGGAATGGTTAAAATAGGAATATCAAAATGTGTTGCTATTTTTTTTGTCAAGCTTGGATTAAAAATACTTTCAAAAAAACCTCTTTTATAGGGCAACATGGTCAACACATCTACTTCTTTATAGTTTATAAAATCAATAATACTTTCCTGAACCTCATTGCTATTGACTATAAAAAAATGAAGAGGTTCTGCAATAAATTCATCTTCCCATTCTTGTATGGTTACTTTTGTAACATCTGATTCGCTCGTTTTTACATACAAACATTTCACAATAGCACCAGCATTTTTTGCTAAATGGAGAACCATTTTTAATGCTGTTTTGTCTTTGGTTCTAAAACGAGTTGTGAATCCGATAACTTCAATTTTCTTGAATTTGGCTTCTATAGGGATACAAAACATAGGAACATCTATTCCAGAAATTACAGAACCTGTATTGGTACCCATAAAAAAAGTATCCCATCCCGTGGCTCCAGCAGTTCCCATTATGACAAAATCTATTTTATCTTCTTTGATACATTTTTTAATATTATTAAGTAAATCCCCATCCATTAATCTATGAGACATTTTTATTTTATCAAGATAACGTTCTTCTGCTATGGCTCGCAATTTTGGGATTTCATCTTTAAACATGTCAAATTTCGCTAACGCTAATGAATCGTAAAGGACCGCGTAATTTTCAGGAAAAAACTGATTGTCATAAATTGGCAGCTCAAAGCTGTGCAATAAAACAAGTTCCCCATGAACTATTTTTGCAAATTCTAAAGCATGTACAAAAGCATTTGTAGCTACTGTAGAAAAATCGGTTGGAAAGAGAATTTTTTTCATTTGTACTATTCTTTTAAAGGATTCATTTACTAATAAATTTTGAGTATTTTTTGAGTATTCAAATCAGAATTAATTTTATTCATGAATCGCTAAAATTGGTACATTGATGTGAAATGCTAATTTTTTTGAAAGACTGATTTCGAAAAGTTTATCAAAGAAATTTCTGTGATGCGCATGCATTGCTATCAAATTAATTTTATGCAAATCGATAAAATTTAAAATAATTCCTTCCACATCTTCTCCTTTGATAGAGTGAAATGTAACTTCATTGCTTTCTACTAAAACCTTCCAATCTTCTCTGCTTTCATCTTTAATTTCATGTTGCGGAGACGATATATGCAGGCAATCAATAGGTGCTTGAAATATTTTGGCTAAAAAAAGAACTCTTATAAAAGAACCCGTATCCTCCGGTTTGTATTGCGTAATAAACAGTATTTATTTGATAGGATAATATCTACAGTGCTCCGGTATTGCCAAAACTTCATCTTTATAGTTTTCAAAATTACTTAGTTCTGTTACATCGTACATTTCATTTAAATACTCCGATATATTAACATAATTGGCTTGTGGCAATTGATACACATGCATTGTAACTATTTCGGCGTTCATGAATTCTGCCAATTTTAATGCGTAAATAAACGCGTTTCTAGACACTTCTGAAAAGTCAGTAGGAAATAGAATCTTTTTCATAAAACTATTATATTATTGAAAATCAATTATTTATATAAATTTACAAAACGAAATACAAAACAGAATGATAATTATCACTTTGGCTAATTTTTAACAAAAAATAAAGTCAATGGTTTAATAAGCCAGTCTTGTAGCCATGTCAATTTTGCTTACTTTTGCATCAAATTGAATTTAAATATGATACCTCAAGATTCCATAGTAGCACTAGCAACTCCCTCTGGTGCGGGTGCTATTGCAGTAATTCGAATTTCTGGACAAGATGCCATTGCAATAGGAAATTCTGTTTTTAAATCCATAAAAAACAAAGAATTAACAACCCAAAAAACGCATACGTTACATTTAGGACATATTATGGACAATAATAAAACTTTGGATGAAGTTTTAATTTCTATTTTTAAAGGACCTAATTCGTATACTGGCGAAAATACAATTGAAATTTCATGTCACGGTTCTACATATATCCAACAGCAAATAATTCAGTTGTTACTTCGAAAAGGTTGCCGCATGGCTGATGCCGGTGAATTTACCTTGCGCGCATTCTTAAATGGAAAACTGGATTTGTCGCAAGCCGAAGCTGTTGCCGATTTGATTTCTTCAGACAATGAGGCTAGCCACCAAATTGCGATGCAGCAAATGCGTGGTGGTTTTAGTAATGAAATTGCCAAACTAAGAGAAGAACTGTTGAATTTTGCTTCGCTGATAGAACTCGAATTAGACTTTGCCGAAGAAGATGTTGAATTTGCTGATAGAACTCAATTTCACGAATTGTTAAATAGGATTGAGTTTGTATTGAAACGTTTGATTGACTCGTTTGCTGTGGGAAATGTTATTAAAAACGGAATTCCAGTAGCTATTGTGGGTGAACCAAATGTGGGAAAATCAACCCTATTGAACGCTTTACTTAATGAAGAACGTGCCATCGTTTCGGAAATTGCAGGAACAACACGTGACACCATAGAAGATGAATTGGTCATTGACGGAATTGGTTTCCGATTCATCGATACCGCAGGAATTAGAGAAACGGAAGATGTCGTAGAAAGTATTGGTATCAAAAAAACATTCGAAAAAATCGAACAAGCGCAAGTAGTCGTTTTTCTTTTTGACAGTTCTGAGTTTAAAGTTTCAGGTTTAAAGTTAAAGGTAGAACTAGAAAAAATTAAGAATCAATTTCCGTTGAAACCTCTTGTAATAATTGGTAACAAAGCCGATAAATTAGAAGAAATAGAAATTATTAATTTAAGAAATGAAATTCCCGAAATCGTACTTATTTCTGCCAAAGAAAAACTGGGAGTTGAGGATTTAAAGAATCAATTACTCTCCTTTGTCAATACTGGCGCCTTACGCAATAACGAAACCATCGTGACTAATACTAGGCATTACGATTCGTTACTTAATGCACTTGAAGAAATTACAAAGGTAAAATACGGTCTCGAAACCAACTTGTCTAGCGATTTAATGGCTCTAGACATCCGAGAGGCCTTATACCATTTCGGAATGATAACCGGACAAGTAACCAATGACGAATTGTTGGGTAATATTTTTGCTAATTTCTGTATTGGAAAATAGAAAGAAATTTTTTACGAAAATAAACTTAGCTTATACTTTAGTAATTCCAAATACTTCTCTTTCATATCATCTGAAAGAAAAGAAATTTCAAGCAGCTCCTTCCATTCAGGAGTTGCTTTTTTCATTTGTTCGAGAATACTTGCTATTGTTTTTTCGTTGAGTTGTAATCTTTCCTTGCCATAGTAATCTACAAAATCAACTGCTTTTAAATTACTTTTTTTTCCCTTTAAGGTCAGTGCAATTTCGGCTGCTGGATTTTTAATCGTTATGGTAGAATTTAGAAAATCATAAATAGGTGCCAGTGCTGTTTTTCCATTTTTGATAATTAGCGAAAAATTTTTCAAATGCATGTCTTCATTTCCAGTTACATAACAAAAAAGAATTCTTTTAAAAAAATCAGCTTTTTTAATAGCAGTAAAATTAAAGTGGTTTTCTAATTTATTCATTCGCTTTTGACCATCGATTCCGGATTTGATAGTCAAAAAAAATTAAAAGTAATATACAACACGAATTTAATTTACTCCATCATCCTAACCCTTGGAATATTAATCTCATGCGCTTGTGGATACGGCGCACGTTCTGTAGTACTAATATCACCACGCAACTGTTCGGTTGCTTTAAATTGCAGTGCATTAGAATTCGCATATCTCGGATCAGGTTTAAAATGCATTTTAGCCATTTTGGTAATAGTAATGGTTGGAAAATGATAATCAACTTCTACAATACCCAAAAGTAAATAGCAGCCACCGCCTTTAAAAGAGTAATTTATCAAACTTTTAGGAAAATGGGTCGTGTCAAAATAATCGCCGTTTACATCGATCCAAGTGCCAAAAAACATCATTCCTACTTTTGTAGGGACTTGCTTAATAGAAACCAAGTAAGCGATTAGTTTGACTTCTTTTTTGAGATAATTATTCAAATTTTGAGCTACAACAGCACTTTTATAATTAGTTTCTAACAGATCAAAAGGCGAACACGAAACTGGAAAACCCAATAATTCCATTTCGTCATAAGCATCTTCTAGGTACGAACGTTCCATGAGTGGGAATTTAAATTCTTGTGAAGGTTCTACTAAAAGTAGCGGATTATTGCTTGTTGATTTATGGTTTACTAAAAGCATTCGGGCTTCTATAATTAATTGACTTTTCGATTTACCAGTACTTCTGAATGCACCAATAAATATAAGTGTTTGAATGCTTTCCAATCCGGTTTGTATCCTATTAATAAAGTTTTCTACAGAGGTGTATTCACCATTCAACTCCCGTTCTGTAACGATATTGTGTATAAAATCACTATTTAAATTATTCAACAGCATAAAACCCAAGTAAATGTCAACGCCATAAACCGTGGTTTGCAAAAAACTTTTATTGATACACGGATTGTGAATGATGCCACCACTCATTTTGGCTTCATGAATGTAAATTTCAGGTCTATAAAAACCACCTCCATTATTGATAGCGGCAACCATAAACTCTACTCCAAAATAGGTTTTTAAATACAAACTTTGGTAACTCTCTACGGCATAACTAGCAGAATGTGCTTTACAAAACGAATAACCAGCAAAACTTTCTATTTGGCGGTATACTTCTTCGCTCAATTTATAGGAATGCCCTTTTTTTTGACAGGAAACAAAAAATTGGTCTTTCACCGATTGTAATTCTTTTAGCGAGCGTCCTTTTCCGCTAATGGCACGACGCAAAATATCACCGTATGATGCCTCTAAGCCCGCATAATGCAACGCTATTTTGATCACATCTTCTTGATAGACCATGACACCATAAGTTTCACCCAACTGCTCTTTGAAAACTTCATGAAAATACTCAAATCGATCTGGATGATTGTGGCGGAAAATGTATTCACGCATCATACCGCTCTGGGCCACTCCAGGGCGAATGATACTTGAAGCAGCCACGAGCGTTTTATAATTATCGCATTTTAATCGACGTAATAAACCACGCATGGCGGGACTTTCTATGTAAAAACAACCTAGTGTTTTACCAATACTCAACAACTCATTGCATTTACTTTCGTTCTTAGACAATGAAATATCAGTGATATCAACTTTAATTCCTCTGTTTTTTTCTATGATTTTTACCGCTTCATCTATGGTTCCTAAACCACGTTGACTCAGAATATCAAATTTTTCAAAACCAATATCTTCCGCAACGTGCATATCAAACTGAACGATTGGAAACCCTTTTGGTGGCATTTCAAGCGCTGTAAAATTGGTAATGGGTTCCTCTGAAATGATAATACCACAAGAATGCATACTGCGCTGATTGGGATATTTTTCGAGCATCATTCCATACTCCTGTACATATTTAACTATGGAATTACTTTCTATTTGTCTTCCTTTTGCTTTAGATAATCCATCTAATTCCTCTTTCGACAAGCCAAAAACTTTACCGACTTCTCTAAAAATAGATCGGTATTTGAATTCGACATTAGTGCCGCAAAATGCTACATGATTAGGATCAAAACGTTTAAAGATATAATCAAGAATAAAATTGCGCTCCCGCCAAGACCAATCAATATCAAAGTCAGGGGGAGATTTACGATTTTCGTTTAAAAATCGTTCAAAATACAGGTCGAGTTCTATGGGACAAATATCTGTAATACCAAGGCAATAACTTACAATACTATTGGCGCCACTGCCCCGCCCTACGTGCATAAATCCTTGACTTTTACTGTACTGCACAATATCCCAAGTGATAAGAAAGTAACCTGCAAAGTTTAGATCACTGATTACTTTTAGTTCTTTGAGTACTCGGGCTTGTGCCTCTTTATTATTGGTTCCGTATCGTTTTTTTAATCCACTTTTAGCTAAATTTTCGAGCAATAGTCTATCGCCTTCTTTACTTTTGGTGTAAAATTTTTTATTTCGAGAAGTTTTAAACTCAAATTCAAAGTGGCATTGGTCCAACACCAGTTCAGTATTTTTTATAATCTCAGGGTAATTCGCATATTTTTCTAAGAGCTGATCTTCTGGAATAAGTGTTTCCGTTTTGCTACATGTATCGTCTTCAGTAAGTTTTGATAGCAAGGTATTGTTAGCAATAGCTCTTAGAATTCTATGTAAATTGTATTCTTTTTTGGTCCTAAACGTAACGGGTTGCAGCATTATAGCTTTTGGAATAGTATGCTTCCATTCTGGTTTGAAAAGTTTGATAACTTCCTCAGGCTTTATGCCAATGTATTCAAAATCTCTTAAGTTTTCTGGAATGTTTCCCGATGGATAAATCACAACTACGTGTTCAAAATTTGGCGCAAAATAGGGTAAGTCTGTGCTAGATAAATTGTGTTTGGTAAGCAAGCGACACATTTCTCCAATTCCCTTTTGGTTTTTGGCTAAGCCTATGTAAAGCAGTTTATTATTCTGTCTAAATTCAATGCCAACAATTGGTTTTATGTTTTCCTCTTCGCATAATTTCTTGAATTCATAAATTCCTGTTACGGTATTAATATCGGTCAACGCCAATGTATTTACACCACAGCTTTTTGCTTGTGCTACAAGTACTTCTATTGGAATGGTTCCATAGCGTAAGCTATGATAGGAATGACAGTTGAGATACATTTTATTTTACTTTTTGTTTTAAAATAGTACCAGAACATCTAGAAATGGCATCAATACCAAATCTATTTTTAATCTTGTCTATGGCTTGGTATAAGGACAACATTTCGGTGGTGTCCTCAAACATATTAATTTGGTAAGTTCCCCGAACCAGCCCTGTAAATCGGATCCCGATGAGTCGCAAACGCATACGTCGGGTATATAATTTTTCGAATAATTCGATAGCTGTTTGGGTTAATACATGATCGAACGAAGTATAAGGAATTTTGAGTTGTTTGGTTTCGGTATCAAAATTATTGTAGCGAATTTTTACAACAACGGTAGCTGCTAAAAAACCTTCGGTTCGCAACTGAAAAGTTAGTTTTTCAACCATTCCAATGATCAATGATTTGATGGAAGCAATATCTGTCGTGTCTTTGTCAAAAGTATGTTCAGAAGAAATTGATTTTCTTTCGGTATAGGGTTCTACTGGATTGTTATCTATTCCGTTTGCTTTTTTCCAAATCTCAATACCGTTTTTCCCGATCATTTGTTGCAAAACTGTGACAGGCATTTGCGATAATGTTTGAATATTTCGAATACCAATTCGAGACAATAACTGAAAAGTAACATCGCCCAACATAGGTATTTTTTGTATCGGTAATGGATTTAAAAAAGGCTGTACATGAGTTTCTAGGATTTCTAATTTGCCAAATGGTTTTGCTTCTCCAGTTCCAATCTTAGAAACGGTTTTGTTTACTGATAAAGCAAAACTGATAGGCAAACCACTTTCGTGACTTATTTTAGAGGCTAATTCTGTAGTCCAATTATAGCATCCAAAAAACTTATCCATTCCGGTTAAATCCAAATAGAATTCATCGATACTGGCTTTTTCCACAATTGGTGCAACTTCTTTTATAATTGTCGTTACTTCATGGGATTTATTGGAATAATACTCCATATCGCCTTTAATAACAGCGGCTTGAGGACAAAGGCGTAACGCATATTTTATAGGCATAGCAGAACGAACACCAAATTTACGAGCTTCATACGAACAAGATGCCACCACTCCCCGATCCGAACTACCACCTATAATTAGGGGTAATCCAATGAGTTTGGGATTGACTAATCGCTCGCAAGAAACGAAAAATGTGTCTAAGTCCATGTGTACAATTGCTCTAGGCATTTTTTAGTAATTTAATTTTTTGTGAAATATTATTTTTCAAAAGTAGAATCATATTACCAAATATTTTTATATTTGTTGTGAATTAAATTCACATTAACATATGTCTATATTTTCAGATAATCTAAGATACCTGCGTGTAAAAAGCGGAATGACTCAGCAAAAAATTGCAGATGAATTAAAAATACCTCGGGAACGTTACGCAAAATATGAGGGGACTACGGATCCACCTTTAGATTGCTTGCAAAAAATATCTAGATACTTTCACGTAAGTATAGATTTATTGTTGTCATTTGATATCCGCAGGGTTCCTTATGAGAATTTATTGCAACTAGAGGAAAATAGGATCTTATTACCTATTGTTGTAGATAGTAAAGGGGATAATAAGATTGAAATTGTTGGAACTAAAGCTCAAGCAGGATATTTGACTGGTTATGCAGATCCAGAATTTATTGAAAGTCTACAGCGAATTTCATTACCGTTTCTAAAGAATGGAAAATATAGAGCTTTTCCTGTTACGGGTGATTCTATGCCTCCACACAAAGAGGGTTCTTTTGTAGTTGGAGAATATTTGGAGCGTACAAGTGATATTGTGGATGGAAAAACATATATCGTTATCACAAAAAATAGTGGAATGTCATACAAAAGATTGTACAAAAAAGGAGAATCTAGCGTTATGGCTTATTCAGATAATCCAATTTATGATCCTTACGAAATTATGTTTTCTAGTGTTTTAGAAATTTGGCGTTATGCTTGCAGTATAGCAACTCAGGAATTTGACAAAAATGATTTAGGTATAATGAATGTTCAGGATGTACTTCAAGGAATTAGAAAAGATTTTTCAGCTTTACGTACCGAATTTAACCAACGAAAATAATGACGTAAAACTCATAAAAAATAATACATTCCTACAAGTAATTATATTGTAAGTCTTCAATCTAATAAATCAAATAACATATATCATCAATCAGAAAATTTTGAAGAGCAAGAAAAAGACTCTTCATCCTATATTAAATCGAGAATTTATGAATATCAAGGGTTTGGCAGTTGTAAAAGAACTGGACAGCAGATTCCTTTTGACCTAAATCGATCTTATTCATTCAAAACACATCAAATTTGAGCAATTTTCAAAAATTGGAACTATTGAGTAAATTACTGCCATAAAACAGGTTGAGAATCTAATGGCAAAACTTTAATATCTAATCCTGTAATTTTTTGGCTCCACATTCAAAACTAGAAAAACTCAAAAAAGTTTTTTTAAAATTTATAAATGTTGAAAAAATGATATCGTGAATATATTTATAGCAATTATGACGATAACACATTCACTTAGAATGTAGCATTGTAAAATGCGATGAATAATTCCCTTAATCACATCACTTTTGTAAAAATTATAAAAACATCTTTACTTTAGTTTCCAACAACTCCAAATACTTCTCTTTCATTTCATCTGTAAAAAAAGAAATTTCAAGCAACTCCTTCCATTCAGGAGTTGCTTTTTTCATTTGTTCTAGAATACTTACTATCGTTTTTTCGTTGAGTTGTAATCTCTCCTTGCCGTAGTTATCTATAAAATCAGTTGCTTTTAGATTACTTTTTTTTCCCTTTAAGGTCAGTGCTATTTCATCTTCAGGATTTTTAACCGCTATGGTAGAACTTAGAAAATCATAAATTGGTGCTAGTGTGGTTTTGTTTCAATAATAATGGGGAGTTCAAAGAATTTGATTGTTTCAACGCAAATCAAATCGATTTGTTAGCAGGAACAATTGGAAAGCAAATATTAAAATATGTTGAAGATAATGGAGAAAGTCCAAAAACGCTAATTATACAATTCTACAAAAAAATAAGCATCAAAAAATTAGAGCAAATTAAAGAGATGTTAAACAAATTGAATTTAAACATCCCTGTTGTAATCGTAACAATAAATAAAACAACATCAGAAGACAATGTTGCTATCGATCTCAATAGTACAACTTAATGCTGGTATAAGTGGCACTTATTTAAGATTGGTTGGGATCAATATTTATTATTCAATAATATAAGATATAAAGCAGATAATGTAGTAAATGACAATCCGTTTCCTGTCAAGCTTTCCTTTTCTTCAACAGTAGAAAACTATTTTGATGATAGAACAACTATCAAAGAATTAATAGATCAAGTATATCAATTCAGTTGTATGTATTGGAAATCCGTAAAACAACAAAACCTACCCGTAACTATAAAATACTCTGAAATGGTGGTACAAATATTTCCTTTCTTTAAAGGAGATAAACTCCCCGATTTCGGTAAAAAGAACCTTTGGTTTTTGTACTAAAAACGTAACGGTAAAAATTATAAAATGAAAGATTTATAAAAAACGATTGCCAAAGAATCATTAGACATAATTTTTCATATTCAATTTTTCCCATATTCGGCGATCATTCCCAGTTCAAAAATCTATTTTATTCTAATTATTTCTAGTAGAAATTTTACAAATGATAGAAACAATGTTGAAACTTTAAAAGGCTCCCATTACTTTATCTTTATCAAACATAAATTAATTTGTAATTCAAAAATAGTATAATGAAAAATGTAAATGTAAGTATCGAGACTTGTTTGGCCTGCATGGCGGCATGTGAAAAATGTGCGACAGATTGTTTAACAATGATGGGACACGAAGAATGTGTGAAACTGTGCCGTGATTGCGCCGACATTTGTGCTCTTTGTGCCAGATTATGTGCCAGAGGGTCAAAATTCGCTGAGGCACTTTGTGAAATATGCGTAAAATGTTGCGAAGATTGCGCTAACGAGTGCAGTAAACACGATATGGAATGTTGTAAAAAATGTGCGGAGGCTTGCAAGAAATGTGCCGATGCCTGCAAAATGTAATTGACTATTCTAAAATCGAAAAAAATGAAAAATAAAATCTTGGCTACTGTATCAGCTCTTTTAGTGGTTTCTTACAACCAAAAATAAAGAAACAATTAATAATCATCATATGATGGATGACAATTCCACAATGATGTACAATTATTCCTCGATGATAAATGATGAAAAAAAATGATGCACAAGAATTCTGAAATATATTCTTGTTCAATGCATCGCGAAGTACAAGGAAATTTAAACGATAAATGTTCTAAATGTGGTATGAAACTGACCGTTCACGTAGCTGAAAAGTCAGAAGATAAAAAATAGATATATTTTAAAATGTTAATTCAATACGAACATACAAAATAGAAAACAACCACAAAAATGAATCGAAAGTAGAAAGGTAAAAACAACTACACAAAATTTGCATTGATGTTGCTCGCCTCTTTTGCAGCAATGTATATAACAATGTACATTAATACATACGCCAAAGACCATATTTATTTCAGTGTAACCCGATTTTATATGTTTTTTTAGGTATCTCCATAATGGCAGTAATTATGCTACTTTTTATGATAACTATGTACACGAACAAGAAAAAAAACATTGCTATCCTTTTGGGTAGTCTATTTCTTTTTGTAAGTGCTGTAAGTTTGGTCAAAACTCAAACTCTAATTGGGGATATATTGTATTTGAAAGGGATGATTCCTCATCATTCAATAGCTATTATTACAAGTAAAAGAGCTCAAATAAAAGACCCAACAGTAAGGAAGTTGGCACATGCAATTATTAAAGCACAAGAAAAGAAATTATCGAAATAAAAGCATCTATTAAAAGGTTGCAGACCGACAAATAATTTTCTGAGACGGCAATTTTTGTTTTGGTTTTGTAACTAGAGCATCGTGAACAATACCCTTGTTAAACAGATCTTTAAACATTCAAAAAAAAACAATTTTGGTAGACCCTATCAAAGAAATAAAGCGCTAGAATCGAGATTACAATAACATTCAATGGTACAAAATGTTTACATTTGAGAATTATAAAAAAGAAAACGATAAACCGGGTTAATTATATGTCTTGTCCTGAATAACCGATACAGATTATTAGATAAAAATATTTAATTAAACACTTGCAAAAACGTTTTTGCAAGTGTTTTTTGTTTTATATGTCCTCATTTTAATTTGACT
>NZ_JBLVPU010000034.1:0-23831 GCF_048286735.1 Flavobacterium frigidum
CAATTTGTAATTTAAAAGACATTGAATAATCTTTTTGAGTCCGCTTCACATAGTGTGTTTCTTCATGTTTTTCCATTAGGATACTTATTGTGTATCGCTATTTCAGGACGGGACAATAATTCAAATAAAAAAGCACTACGAATAATTGTAGTGCTTTTTTTCAATCAAGTTGTAACCCTTTACTCTTTTTTATAAATTTCTAATTTTTCAACCTTGAACTTGTTTTTTAGCCACAAAGAGAGTTTCTCTTTTTCGCTGAAATTTAAATTTTTTTTGCTCTGATAAAGGATGATTATACCCTCTTTTTTATTGGGTATATTTTCATTAAGAGTAGGATTGGCTATGGCAATATTTTCAATTCCAGGAAACAATATTTTTGTTTCAACAAGTAAGGCGTTATTGTCAAACTTTGAAGCTGTGATTTCGTTTTTCAATTGATTTATAATCAAATCTTTTTCACCCATTGTTTTATTGTTAAAACTAATTTCGTTCAATATATCGCGTTTCAAATCGGTTGTATCTTGAATAATAGTTAATACCGTATTATTCAACTCATAAGTTTTTAATTTTTCTTTCAAGACTTTAATTTCATCATTGGTAAATTTTTTACTCAAAAAAGCCAGTTCAATCTTTTTTGGATTGGATATAAACTTAGTTTTCTTGTATAGAATAGTGTAGCCCTTTTCGATAAACTCTATATTCAAAAAAAGTTCTACTTTTTGTTTGTATTTTTTTTCCTCAAATAGTTGATACGCAAAAAAGATGCTGGGAAGTATTAAAACTAAAGTCAAAAAACTTATTATGTATTTTACTCTTTTTTCGCTTTTCAAATTGATTTGCTCAACGATAGGATATTTTAAAAATTTCACGATGATAAATGTGGCAATACATATAAAAACACAATTGATGGTATACAAATACATTGCTCCAAAAAAGTATTTGAAATTTCCAAGAGCTAAACCATCGCCTGCAGTACACAGTGGTGGCATCAATGCTGTTGCGATAGCAACACCAGGAATTGGATTTCCCTTTTCCACCCTAGTAATAGCAATGACGCCAACAAGGCCGCCAAAAAAAGCAATAAAAATATCATAAACATTCGGGGAAGTTCTTGCCAAAAGTTCTGATTGTAACTCTTTGAAAGGACTTAAAAAAAAGTAGGTTGTAGAAACAATTAAACTTACTATGGTGGCAATGAAAAGATTCTTGAGTGATCTTTTTAGCAAATCAAAATCATAAATCCCTAAACCAAAACCGGCACCAATAATGGGACTCATAAGCGGTGATATAAGCATTGCACCAATAATCACTGCCGTTGAATTTACATTCAGGCCTACCGAAGCCACCACAATAGCGCAAGCCAAAATCCATAGATTGGAACCCCGAAAACTGATGTTGGACCTTACATTGTCTAATACCTTATTCTTGTCTTCCTCGCCATTATGCAAGTCTAAATAATTCACTATTTTACCCATATTTGTTACATAATTAATCGTACACCACCCAATTCTGAAACCCGATACGGAAAACGATTGCTTGGAGAACCAATGAACATAAAGTTTTTAGGAATATTCCATTTTTCTGATAATTGAGAGATCAGTTCAGGTCCAAAAATACCATCGATTTCTATAAATTCGATATGAATTTCAGGATATGCGCGGTCAAGGACTTTCAAATCTTCAATGAGAAGTTGATTAGATGTGCCCTCTTTTTTGACGTTGACAATTTTTAGCTTTGTTGTGGTTTCATTTCCTTCAACATATTGCATCACTTTATTTAAAATAGCAACATCATCCCCTTTGGTAAAAAAAACAAATTCTTGTGACTTGATTTTCAGATGCATTTTGTTTAAATAACGGTTGCTTAAAACGACCATTTTACGCAAAGGATTATAAAAATATTCTAAAGCATAAATAATAAATTGTATTAAAAAAGAGCGATTGAGCATAATTACTACAACCAAGAAAGCCGGAATTAGATAATAAATAAAAGTATAAAACGAATGAGTATTCAAATTGATATTTCCGATAAATGCAGCAATGATAAAAGATACGGCAACTACTACCGAAATCCCTCTTGCTTTTTCAGGTCGGGGCAATTTTTCTCGTTTGAATTTCAATAGTAAATTCCCGATTCCGAACAGTCCCATCACTGTCAAAAACGAAAAAGTATAAACACCAGCCAAGGATTCAAGACTTCCTTTAGTGACAAATAAAACAGAAACGCATAGAATTAGAAAACTTATTATAATGCGATAATTAGAGCCATTCTTGTTTTGTTTTAGGAAATAATTAGGCAAAATCCGGTCTAAAGTCATTCGGTTTAACAATCCCGAAACTCCAACAAATGAAGTCAAAACGGCACCACACAAAACCAAAACGGCATCGACAGAAATTAATATGGCTAGCCAGGATCCCCCAGTGGTTTGCCCCAAATAGGCCAGAAGTGATTCTTTATGTGCGCCAACTTCTGCCAAAGGAATAATACAGATTAACAATAGTGCTAAAACAGGATTAAAAAAACTAACAATTGCCCACATATTCCGCAATGTCTTCCTGAAAACACCTTGTTCTTGTTCTTCAACAAAATTTGCAGAACTTTCAAAACCTGAAATCCCCAACATTGCAGCCGAAAAACCTAAAAATAAAGCCGTAAGAATGCTTCCGGATCCTATGGGTAATTTCCAGTTGATATGAAAAGTGTCTAATCCGTTTGTGGCCAAAAACCAAATACAAATGATGACTAACAGGCTTAAAGAAAACAAATGAAAAATAAATATAATAACTGCCACAAATGCCGATTCACCAATACCCAATATGGCTAAACCCGTAAATGCGAGTAGAACAATTATAGTGGCTAGGGTAACGTTAATGATAGGGAAAATCCCGTGCAAATAATGCATCCCTTCTATTGATGATATCACCGCAGTAGCCATATAGGAAAGTACCGTTAACGTAGCGGCAAACGAGGCCAATCTTTTTGTGGATGCATTCAATAATACATTGTAAGCGCCTCCGTTTAGAGGAATTGCCCCAACGACTTCTGCATAAATTTTTCTAAATAATAACAGGACAAAAGCCACGACCAACAAGGAAATCCAAGCATATTGTCCTGCGTACATTATTGTCAATGCCGATACATAAAGACAAGAAGAACTAATGTCGTTTCCACAAATGGCCGTTGCTTGTAATTCATTTAATTTTTTGTGTACTACTGTTTTCATTATTTACCCTTTTTAGTTTAAATTTGGATATTTTAGTTTTGCGTCTCATCCGGTTTATCCAATATCCGAACCAATGAGAATATCAGTATTTGGTGAGTCAAAAGATGTAAAATAACAATATAATTTGTTATGAAACAGAATAAATTAATACTATTCCAATTAGAATTGCAAAAGGAGAAATTAATTGAAAATATAAAGGTTTAATTATATCGGTACACTTTAACGAATAATTATGATGGATTTGTCTTGGAACAAAATAAAGAACTAATGAAGTAATAAGCATAAACCATCCAAAAACCTGAAAGAAAACTGGGAATTTGGAAAAATCTTAAAATAAAATTAGACCTGCTGCCGGTATAATTCTTATTGTTATTTCGGCATAGTTTATAAAATTAGTACTGCCTGCTTTCCTTAAAATCTGTCTTGCTTTATAGGGCACAAAGAGCATAATTAAGCCTGTACTGATAAAAAATAATCCGAAAAGTATAATTATCCATTTTGAGATTATTATCATCATAATAATTTTTTTTAGCTTTCACTTTTGGATCTTTTACGTTAAGCTCTTTATAACTCTTCAATTATATCATTTTTAAGTGTCGCTTTTAAAAACAAAAAACCAATGGTTCCAGCTATTAAAGAAGTTAACAAGATAACAAATTTAGAATTAGTAATTATCTCTTGGTCATCAAATGCCAATAAGGTGATAAAAATGGACATTGTAAATCCTATTCCTGACAAAAAACCAACTCCTAGAATGGCTTTCCAGTTCAAATCTTCGGGTAGTTTACAAAGGCCTATGGAAACAGTTGTGAAACTAAACAAAAAAACCCCCAATGGTTTTCCAGCAATTAATCCCAAAGCAATACCAATACTGTAATGCTGTGAAACGGTTTCACCAATATCCGAACCGATGACAATAGCGGTATTTGCCAAGGCAAATAGCGGTAAGATAACGAAAGACACAGGCTTGTGCAAAAACTGCTGCAAAATATAGGAAGTAGATTTCTCACCTCCATTTCCAAACGGAATGGCAAATGCAAGCAAAACACCCGTAACCGTAGCGTGAATACCTGAATTAAGCATAAAATACCACATTACCACACCACCAATCAAATAAGGAATTAAGTTCCTAACTTTTAATCGGTTCAAAATTAACAGAAAACCAAAAATGCTTAAAGCAATAAATAAGTTATTTAAGAGTAAATCTTTGGTATAAAATAGCGCAATAACAAGTATTGCACCCAAATCGTCGATTACAGCCAAAGCAGTCAAAAATATTTTTAATGAAGTAGGCACTTTATTACCTAACAAAGATAAAATCCCAAGGGCAAAAGCAATATCAGTTGCCATCGGAATTCCGGCACCTGATTGGGTCGCTGTTCCATAATTAAAAACTAAATACAGACCAGCTGGTATCAGCATACCTCCTAATGCAGCAAAAATGGGCAAGGCAGCACTCTTTAAATCCGATAATTCACCAATGTAAATTTCACGTTCTAGTTCTAAGCCGATAAGCAAAAAGAAAATCGCCATCAATCCATCATTGATCCAAAATTCAATGGAATGTCCAGCAAAATCAGAATGCCAAAAATGTTGATAACCCGCTCCAAAAACAGAATTGGCAATCCCTAACGAAATAACCGTACAAAGAATCAAAGTAATTCCCGCCACTTTTTCGTTTTCAAAAAATTCTCTAAATAGGTTGGTTAATCTCATCTTATGTGTTTGTTTTTTAGCAAAAGTAAATTTTTAAAGTTTAAAATAAGGCGTCGACAGGTCTTCAAAATTGTAAAACCCTTCCTTTTTATCTTTTATATTTTGAGCAACAAAGAGCACTCCGTTTCCAAATGCTTCTCTCGAAATAGATTCGTGGATGAGCCGAACCGTTTGGTATGGAAATCCGAAGATTACTTCGTGTTTTCCTACAATACCTCCTGCTCTAACGGTATTTATATTCTCCTTTTCAACATCTAAAGCCTCGGCAATTTTTATAGCCGTACCTGATATTCCTTCTTTTAGTTTGAAGTGTTCTTCATTAATTTCGATATCAACCCAAGGTGCAATTTTTTTCAAAAATTTGGCAGCAAACAACAGATAGTTAACCCCTAAAGTGATATTGGGAGACCAAAACACAGTTGTTTGAATTGATAATTCGTTTAATAATTGTGTCTCTTCTTCTTTATAATGGGAGATGGCCGATATAATTTTAATTTTACGTTCAGCGGCAATTTTTCCATAGGTGTAAATTCCTTAGTTCGAAGAAAAATCAATGATAATATCTAGGGGATGTTTATCTAATAGTTCCTCAATTGTTGTCTTGGAACTCGAATATATTAATCTTGGTTCATCAGAAGGAATACCAAAAAATTCAGGTACTGAACGATGCTCTAAAACGGTACTTTGTCTTAATACCCATTCCAAACAAAATTCTTTATTTTGTAGTAGCACTGAGGCTACTGCTTTTCATGTTTTTCCAAATCCAATTAATCCTACTTTCATAATTCATTTTTTTTAAGTCAATTCAAAATAACACCCAAACACTATGGTTTTAATGCTTATACCAATATTTAAATCTTATCCACAACCATATAAATGGGGTCTTCAATAATATTCACGTCAATAATGGCTTCGGCATTATTCAATAATAGAATGCAATCTTTGCTCAAATGGCGCAAATGTATCTTCTTGCCTATTTTGTGATAACGATGCGTGATAACATTTACGGCTTCTATAGCGGACATATCGGCAATTCGACTTTCTTTAAAATCGATAATTACTTCCTTCGGGTCATTCAAAACATCAAATTTTTCAGTAAAGGCTGCAGTGGACGCAAAAAATAATGGCCCATATATTTCATAATGTTTTACCCCTTCATTATCAATGTATTTTTTGGCTCTAATTCTTTTGGCACTTTCCCAAGCAAAAACCAAAGCGGAAATAATAACTCCTATCAAAACAGCCAAAGCCAGATTATGCAGTATAACAGTAATCAAGGCCACAATTACTACAAGAAAAACATCCTGTTTGGGCATTCTATTAAATATTTTTAAACTCGCCCATTCAAAAGTGCCAATGGCAACCATAATCATAACACCCACTAAAGCAGCCATAGGTAATTGCTCAATAACAGGAGCTCCAAATAAAATAATAGCAAGAATAGTCAGTGAAGCAACCATACCTGACAAACGAGCTCTTGAACCGGCCGAGAGATTCACCAATGTCTGTGCTATCATAGGACAACCTCCCATACCAAAGAAAAATCCGTTCAAGATATTAGAACTCCCTTGTGCAATGCATTCACGATTTCCGTCTCCTTTTGTTCCTGTAATCTCGTCAACCAAATTTAAAGTCAATAAACCTTCGGTCAATCCAACTGCAGCCATAATTAAAGAATAAGGAAAAATTAACTTCAAAGTTTCAAAATCAATGGGAATATTTGGAATATGAAATGGCGGAAAACCACCACTTACTGAGGCAATGTCTGCTACTGTTTTAGTTTCTATTCCAAATCCCAACACTATTCCAAAAACCACCATAATAGCCACTAACGACGCTGGAACCGCTTTGGTCAATTTAGGCAGTAACACTACAATCCCGATTGTCAAAGCAACTAAACCAGCCATAATCCACATTGGTGTGCCAGAAAGCCAAGTGCTTTGTCCATTTATAACGGTTTTAAACTGCTCCAATTGTGACATAAATATAATGATTGCCAATCCATTGACAAAACCAAACATCACCGGATGTGGTACTAAACGTATAAATTTCCCCATTTTAAAAATTCCCACTAAAATTTGTAAAAACCCTGCAAGAGCAACTGCTGCAAAAACATATTCCAACCCATTCGACTTCATTAAGGCAATTAATACAATTACTGTGGCTCCTGCTCCTCCTGAAATCATTCCTGGTCTTCCTCCAAATATTGCGGTAACCAAACCCGCAATAAAAGCGGCATATAAACCCATCAATGGAGGAAAACCTGCCAATATTGCAAAAGACAGCGATTCCGGAATCATTGTCATCGCTACTGTCAAACCAGCTAAAATTTCTGTTCTATATTTTACCTTTTGTGATAAATCAAATAAATTAAATACTTTTTTCATTGAATAATTAAATAGTAATGTATAATACAATTTCATAGACTGAAATGACATCAAATAAATTTTTCATAAAATAGTTTGGGATTAATCCCTCGCTTTAAAGACTATAAATCAAGGTGGGGTAACGACGACAAAAGGAGTCTTTTTTTTCATAATAATGAAGTAAAAATAGGTTTTTTGAAAGGAAGAAACAAATTGAAAACATAACGTTTACTAAATAACTATATTTGTACCATACTTCACAATAACATAATAATGTTCCAAAAAACAACTGTTAAAATTAAATAACTTGCTCCTTTGGGGGCAAAATAAACTCTCAAAAAAACGATTCATCATTCTTTCTACTTTTATAAGATTGACGATTATTACAAAAATTTTGTTTTTAAGAAACTAAAAAATAATTCTGAACTTGAAAATTGTAATTGTTTTTGGAAAAAACGAAGGAGAAATTCAGAGAAGCTTAACTCCCGCTGATTTAGAGGTATTTAAAGAGTTATCTAACATAGCTATAACTTATGCAAAAACTTATATGTAAAGCATTATGCTAAAGAAAACGAAGCTTTACTGACATCATTGAACTTTCTTGGTAAATCGATGACAGAAAATATAGAATATGGTATTTATTTCCAAAATTCTAAACTTAGTTTAGAAAAATTATTTATAGATTCAATGAGCTATACCTATCAAGTCATCACTGAAAATCCATGTGTTTATATTAATCGCCCCGTTTTTAAAAAAGCTTACTAAGGTTTGACAAAAAAAATATGTAGAATCAAAAGTACTGCATGATGTAACCGATGCACTCTACAGAAATAGAGATTTTGAAAAAAAATATAATGAGAATTTTGAATTATCCTTATTTGATACAGACATAAATCCAACAGGGGAAGAGTATATACCTGAAATCAAAAATATACCAAAACATGAATCTCATAAAATATATAGACACCAACAAGCTGAATTTGATGAGGAAGAAAAAGTAAATCAAAAATATTCAAATTACAGAGGTAACAGAAATCAAGATGAAGAATATGGGTATTGAATAAGAACAGGTATACGAATTCCATTTGATCCTAAAAAACCTAACTCCTACGATGCCTATCAAACCTGGGTTAAATATGAAAACTGGAACTATCAAGAAAATTATTTTCTTAGAACAGTAAGAAAATCTAATGGAAAAACGTAAATAGCAAAACCGATTTTATTTTAGTAATGAAAATGTAGTTTAATCAATTAGATCTAATTTTTATGATAATTGCATAGTAGATACTTATCATAGGCAAAAATATATAATGTAAGACATGCGGCGAATATTCAAATTAATCACCGCATTTTTGCAGTGATTATTAAAACATCCCTAACCTACTTTCTAATAATTCCAAATACTTCTCTTTCATATCATCTGAAAGAAAAGAAATTTCAATCAGTTCTTTCCATACAGGAGTTGCTTTTTTCATTTGTTCAAGAATAGTTGCTATTGTTTTTTCGTTGAGTTGTAATCTCTCCTTTCCGCAGTTATCTATAAAATCAGTTGCTTTTAGATTACTTTTTTTTCCCTTTAAGGTCAGTGCTATTTCGGCTGCTGGATTTTTAATCGCTATCGTAGAATTTAGAAAATCATAAATAGGTGCCAGTGTTGTTTTTCCATTTTTGGTAATTAGCGAAAAATTTTTCAAATGCATGTCTTCATTTCCAGTTACATAACAAAATAGAATTCTTTTGAAAAAGTCAGCTTTCTCAATTGCGGGAAACGAGCAGTACTCGTCAAGTACAGGAATCAATTTTTCCATCGTAAAACAGATAATTTTACAATTGAAAAATTAAAAAAAAAGAACACAAAAACTGCTATAACGGTAATAATCACCGCAAATATGCGGTGATTAAAAACAATTACCACCGCATCGATCTTCGTATAAACAAAAATGTTTACATTTGTACTATGAATACATTAATCGAAAAATACAAAGGCATACATCCTGGAATAATATTGGAACGCTTACTTAACAAAAAAGCGATTTCACAGCGTCCTTTTGCTATTTCTATTGGGGAGCATCCACAAACTATAAACGCAATAACAAAAGGAAGAAGGAAACTCAATGTAGCACTGGCATTGAAAATTGAAGAAAAGCTAAATTTAGAGGAAGGCTCACTAGCTTTTCTACAAACCTATTTTGATATTCAGGAACAAAAAAGTAAAACAAAACAAGAAACTCCAAACTTAAACCTTTTAAGAAAGGTGTTGTTTTGGGATACAGATATCACTAAAATTGATTGGCAGAAACAAAGTGCAGCGGTAATTCTTAGAATATTCGAACGAGGAAATGATATTGAAAAAGAAGAAATAAAACGTTTCTATAAAAGTGAACTCATTAGGTTTACACTTGAGCAAAATACTCGTAAACCCTATACTGTTTATAAAAATAAAGAACAAGCGTAATGTTATACTATTCCACTGTAAATAAATTACTTAAAGAAAGTTTGATTCAATTAATGCAATCAAAAATCTTTGATGATTTTAGACTTGTAGGCGGTACAGCATTGAGTTTACAAATAGGTCATAGAGAATCTATCGATATTGATCTGTTTAGTGATGCTGACTACGGATCACTAGATTTTAGAGACATAGAAATTTATCTAAAAGATAACTTTAAATATGTAGATTTTTTAGACACTATTCCAGCAATGGGGAAAAGTTATAGTATTGGAGAAAATAAAGAAAATACCGTAAAACTTGATTTGTATTACACAGACGATTATATCCAACCCGCTATAGAAGTTGATGGTATCAGAATGGCAACTATTGAAGAAATTATCGCCATGAAGTTAGAAGTTATTCAGGGAGGAGGGAGAAAAAAAGACTTTTGGGATCTACATGAATTACTTCGGTCTCATGATTTAAACCAAATGTTAGATTTACACGAGCAAAGATATCCTTATTCACATGACAAAGATTTAATAATTAAAAACTTTACATCCTTTAAACAAGCTGATGAAGATTTTAATCCAATTTGCTTTAAAGGAAAGTATTGGGAGTTTATAAAGGAGGATTTTGAAGAAATTATTCTCCAATTTAAATAGCTATAATTTCTTTTACTGTCTTTACAAATTAGTATTCTACTATATTAAGTACTCTTTTTGTACACCTCTACCCTGCTAAAGCCTTACAAATACTGATAAATTAGATATTGCATCGGGAAATGGTACAGAAAATGTAATACATAGATTTGAAAACAAGTATTAATCGTAAATAATTGAATCTTCATCTTTATTAAAAATGATAACCTTTCCAGGATATTTTTTGGCAGAATTTAAAACCAATTGCGTACTATATTGATTTGTTTTGTAAGGTTTAATATGCTCTTTTATTTGATTCGAAACGGTAATGATCGCATCAGAATCTAGATAGCCCATGCCATAAAATTGTCCTTTTTCTACCAAGATGCAACTACGTTCGTCAGTAGTTCTTCCTTTATCAATTATAGCAAAACTGATTCTGCTATTCAAATAAAAATCAATAGCAACTTGGATTTGATCATTGTGTAAATCCATATCAGGTAAGGAAATTATATTTTCTTGAGTTGTAAAAACTCCATCAGCCATACCTCCATATTTACAAAATCTACTATCAATATCAAATTTTTGTGCTAATTCTTGCAATAAATTTATACCACCGTACATATGATCAAATGTTTCTAAGCAATTTTGATTTTTGGCTAATTTTCCAACTGCTAGATACCTATATCCATTCCTTGCTTCGTATTCAAATAATCCGAATTTTGGTTCAAAGCGCTTCAAAGATTTATTATGAATAGGCCATAACTGCTTTATTTCACTACACTCAAGCAACAATGCCATTAATTCTGTTCCGCAAATTTCGTAAGTAATATGGTAGATATCACGCAAAAAATGTTGTCTTTGCGGTGTGATTTTATGACCTCCAAAATGTGATGCTACGCGTTTTTTTATGCTTACAGCTTTTCCAATATATATTACTTTTTTGTGCTCATCGTAAAAATAATATACGCCTGGTTTATCAGGCAGTTGATCAAAATCTTCACGAGGTAAATTAGGGGGCAAGCGCTGATCTTGAGATGTTTTCTTTATCATTCCATCTATTACTTTGTCAATATCCCATTCTAGTAATCGCGAAAATAAAATTGCAGTTGCATCAACATCTCCTCCCGCACGATGGCGGTTATCGAGATTTATTTCTAAGGCACTGCAAAGTCTACCCAAACTATAAGATGGTAATCCCGGTTTAATTTTTCTTGCTGCTCTAACAGTACACAGCTTTTTAGCTGTCCATTTTAAACCAGCTCGTTCCAGTTCGTGACGAACAAAAGAGTAGTCAAAATTGACATTATGTGCCACAAATACACGATCTGATAAAAGTTCAAAAACTTGATCTGATATAAAATCAAATAGTGGTGCATCTTTAACCATTTCATTGGTAATACCTGTTAATGCAAAAATGGCGGGTGGTATTTCTTTTTGTGGGTTAACCAATGTTTCCCACCGGTGAATTATATTTTTTCCATCATGAATAATAATAGCAATTTCAGTAATTCGGCTGTGACTCGCATTTCCACCTGTGGTCTCAATATCTACTATTGCGTATTCTTGTTTTTTCATTTTATGCGGTCTAGTTTATCACGACTGCGCTCGAAGTGTGATAGTTATAACTTGGATATTCAAAAAAAAAATTAGATCTCAAATTTTCAGTAAAAACTACTCGATTACACTCGAAATACCATTTAAATTTAAAAGTCTAATGGATTTCTAATTATTTGGCTAAAAATTCTCGGATGCGGTTAAAGTGACATTGTTTCAAATTATTTTCATACAATTTGTTATTGAAAAAATTTAATGATTTTAATTACATCGAAATGTATTTTCCTCGGAATCAAAATAAATGCTATTTAAAATTTAAAAGCCATTTAAGAAATTACGAAGTGGCAATTTCTTAAATGACTTTTAGAATTAAATTGATATTGCTACAGCTTACTAATGAAGCTACCATAGATATCTTTGAACTGATACCCTTCAGAAAAACGGTCTTTACTCAACTTTTTATATTCAACTAATCCCCAAAGAATAAATTCTTTCATAAATAACTTATCTTCTTTTTCAAGTTGTGGTTGGTATTTTTTAATCAAAACCTCAAGCGGAACTATGCTGTTCAGGGTTCTTTCATACTGTTCATCGGAACAATCGTCTACTAATTCGAAACCACTTTCAACAAAAAACCATTCGATGATATCTGTGTAGGCCGTTTTTTGACCTTCTTTCTCTAGTTTTTCAATTTTTGGAAAATACGCTGGAAAAAAAGTATGAATCGCATCACCTAGCAAGTGTTGCGCCACTGCAGCTGCTCCCTCCTGCTCTCCTTCGTAAACCAATTCAACTTTTCCTGTAATAGCAGGAATAATACCCATAAAATCAGATAATCGCAATGTTGTTTTGTCTACTCCGGACTTCAAAGCCCTTCTTTCTGCAGTACTCAATAAATTTTCAAAAGCGGTTATACTCAACCGCGCACTTACGCCACTTTTGTTATCGATATATTCACTTTCGCGTGCTTCAAAACTAATTTGTTCCAACAAATCTCTCGCTAATGAAGGCACATAAACCATATCACTTTGACTCAAGTCTAGTTTTGCTTCCTGCTCTGTAATGGTACGAGCTATTTTAATTGTATCTGGGTAATGTGTTAGGATTTGGGATCCTATTCTATCTTTAAGCGGTGTCACAATACTACCACGATTGGTATAATCTTCTGGATTTGCTGTAAATACAAATTGCATATCCAGTGGCATTCTTAGCTTAAAACCTCTGATTTGTATGTCGCCTTCTTGCAAGATATTGAACAATGCTACTTGAATTCTAGCTTGTAAATCAGGTAATTCATTAATTACAAAAATACAACGGTTTGCTCTTGGAATCATCCCAAAATGAATCACTCGATCATCAGCGTACGAAAGTTTTAAATTGGCCGCTTTGATAGGATCAACATCCCCAATCAAGTCAGCTACGGTTACATCTGGTGTGGCTAGTTTTTCAAAAAAACGTTCGCTTCTATGCAACCATGATATTGGAGTTTCATCGCCTTTGGCCTCAATGATATCCTTAGCAAAACGTGAAATGGGTTGCAAGGGATCGTCATTAATCTCTGAACCTGTCACAAATGGAATGTATTCATCCAACAATTCGATCATTTTTCGAGCCAATCTCGTTTTGGCTTGACCACGAAGCCCCAATAAATTGATGTTGTGACGGGATAGAATCGCTCGTTCCAGTTCTGGAATAACCGTGTTTTCAAAACCATGTACGCCTTCGAATGTTGGTTTTCCTGTTTTTATTTTTTCTCTAAGGTTAGATCGCAATTCGTCTTTGATGCTTTTGCTTACATAACCTGATTTTTTTAATTCGCCTAAAGTTTTTATGGTATTCATTTATTTTTTTATTGAAATTGATACATTGATTTATTGTTGGGGTTTGCGTTAAGGATAAAAGTGTAAATCCTTTTTTGAGGCTTTTCGCCGAAAAAAAGATTGAAACGAATAGCCCGACCCTTGTGGTAACGCCCAAAACTATTTTATTCTCTTTTTACGATTGGTTTCATAATCTTCAAAAATCATTTCGCCCAAACCTTTTAATCCCGTATAAAAAGCTTTCCCTTGGTTGGACTCCGTGAATTTATTGACAAATTTTTGCAAATATGGGTCATTCGCAATCATAAAGGTGGTGATGGGAATGTGTAATTTCCGGGCTTGTTGCGCTTGGTTGTAACATTTATCTACAATGTATTCGTCAAGACCGTTGCTGTTCATGTAATAAGAACCATCTTTCTCACGTACACAACTTGGTTTCCCATCGGTTATCATAAAAATCTGTTTGTTGGTATTTCGTTTGCGTCTCAAAATATCCATTGCCAATTGCAAGCCGGCAACCGTATTGGTATGATAGGGTCCAACTTTTAAATACGGTAAATCTCGAATTGCAATTGTCCAGGCATCATTACCAAAAACCAAAATATCTAAAGTATCTTTAGGGTAGCGCGTTGTAATTAACTCCGCCAGAGCCATGGCTACTTTTTTGGCAGGTGTAATTCTATCTTCGCCGTACAAAATCATACTGTGGCTGATATCAATCATCAAAACAGTACTCATTTGAGATTTAAATTGTGTTTCTTCGACAACCAAATCATTTTCGGTTAGCATAAAATCGGCCACTCCATTATTGATTTGTGCGTTACGCAAACTTTCGGTCAAGGAAATGCGTTCGAGTCCATCTCCAAAATGAAACTCCCTAAATTCGCCTGTATGCTCATCGCCATTTCCGGGATGTTTGGTTTTATGATTGCCACTTCCAGAACGTTTTAAATTTCCAAAAATGGTATCTAAAGCCTGTTGCCTGATGGCACGTTCGGTCTTAGCGGTGATTCCAATGCCAGAAGTTCCATCTTCTTTGAGTTCGTCTCTGATGTATCCTTTTTTCTTTAAATCTTCTATAAAATCATCGATGGTGTAGTGCTCATCGGTCAGCTTGTATTCGGTATCCAATTCTCGCAACCAGTCTATGGCTTCATCAAAATCTCCTGAAGTATGCGTGATTAATTCCTTGAAAATACCAAAGAGTTTATCAAACGGAGATTGAAAAGGCGCTTCGTATTGCTTGAAATAAAATCCTTTTTTAGAGTCGTTTTTCATAATTGTTAAAATTAAGCCTTTTACAAAAAAACTCTTGACAAACGAATATTAATTTTTAGTTAAAAGCTTTATCCAAAAATCATTTTAAAATTATTTGGATCTTCAAAACACTATTATCACAAAGGTTTAAGAAGTACAAAACTTTTTCCAATTTTTTTTATTGAATACTGTCGTCCTCTAGAAAAATTCTCCATCACTGTAAAACCAACTTCCATCTTCAAAAATAAAAGTTGAAAGTTCATGGTGAATTTGCTTCTGATTTTGATCATCTAGAAAATACGCTTTAAATTCGACTTTGTTCTCTATAAAGTCAATGATTTCTAGTTTGAGCCACGTATTACTGCTGGCCCAATTTAAAAGTTCTTCTCTTGAATAGTTGTCTCTTTCAGAACGGTGTGTAGTTGCTATTAAATAATCAATGTGCTGCAATACATAAGCTGTATATCGAGACCGCATCAAGTCTATTGCTGTTGCAGCTATTTTGTTGCCATTAAGCAAGGGCTCACAACATGTAATAAAGCTTTTTGAAGAGCAGCAATGGCATTTTGTATTTGTCATAATATTAAAAAATATCAACATTACGAATTATTATTGCACACCAAGGGCAATTATCTTTTGCTGCAATTGATTTAAAAGTACTTGATATTTACTGATTTCTATTAATTCTTCATCTTCCTCTGAAAAGTCCAGTAATTCATCTAATTCTTCACTAACATCTACTAACTTATTAATAGCCTCCTTGCCATTTTTACGCGCAATTAAATCAATTATTTCTTGAATTCCATTTTTTAGAGTATCAAATTTAGTAGTGTTCATTATATGTTGTTTTCAGATGTTTTACTTTGATTGAACTTTATAGAAATCTGTTTTAGTTTCTCTTTTCGCAACATCTCGGCTAGCTTTACTTTATCCTGCGCTTTGTGTAATTTATCGTTGTGCTTTTTTATGTTTTTTTCGTTATTTCTTCCCATGAAATGTTTTATTACTCAAATCATTTGTCTGATTTAATATTGACTGCAAAGTTCGGCTTATTTATTGAAATTCAATTAATTTTTAGGTATTGAGTTTTTACAATTATAAAGTTGACTTTATGACACCTATTATTAGCATTGATTTTAGTTTTTCTTATATCATTTTTTCTTAAAATAAGTACTACAATCTTTCTAGGATTAAAATATACTAATAAATCTTGATGGTGATTTTACATTTCTAAATTCAGTTAGCTCCCAATTTACTAGAAAAATTATGTTATTAAATTATTTTTATTACATTTAGTTAAAATTTCAGATACCACTATTTTTTTAAGGATACGGATGGACAGTAAAAAATACCCTGAATCTATACTTTGGTTCTTGAATAGACCCAAAACAACCGGTTTTATCACTTTTTTATTCCTAAGTTATATAGCAGGATTTATTGTTGTGCAACAATACCAACTTGTAAAGGAAGATGAGCAACAAGAAATGAGCAATATCCTAAAAATTGTCAATCAAAATCTTGAACAATCTCTAAAAAACTGTTACACAACTACTTTAACCTTAGCATTAACCATTAATGATAAAGGGATTCCTGAAAATTTTGATGATGTTGGTAAAAAGCTTTTAGAAACTAATAATGTTATTAGTGCAGTACAACTGGTTCCACAAGGAATTATTAGATACATTTATCCTTTAAAAAATAATGAAGCAGCATTAAATCTAAATATATTAACAGCTCCCCATCTCAAAGCAGAAGCTATTAAGTCTGTAATTTTAAAAAAAATGTATTTTGCAGGTCCCTTGAATCTAAAACAAGGCGGAACAGGTATCGTGGGCCGATTTCCAATTTTTATAAATAACAAATTCTGGGGATTTTCGGCAGTTATCATAAAATTAGATGATCTGTTAAAATATTCTGGAATTACTACTGTTGACAACTCTAAATATTATTTTCAGTTTTCAAAGGTAAATTTAGCAACCAAAAAAGAAATTTTTTACCTCCCAAATACAAGTGATTTTTCAAAAAAATATTACATATCTACAGTTATTCCGGACGGAGATTGGAAATTATATTTAATTTCAAAACATAACAATTTTTTATATACACCCATTATATTACCTGGTATTATAGGAGTTATTTTTGCAGCTCTTTTTGGTTTTTTAATTTATAAATTACTAAAAATTCCAGAAGAACTGCAATCTTTGGTGGATGTTCAAGCTACAAAACTTTTAAATTCTGAAATAAAATTCGAAGCTATTTTTGATCAAGCAGCAGTAGGAATAGCACATGTTGATTCTGTTACAGGTAATTTTATTGAAATTAACAATCAGTTTTGCAGATTATTAGGATATTCTCAGCAGGAAATGAAGGATAAAAATTTTCAATCCATAACTCATCCAGATGATTTAGTTATCGATTTATTAAGTTTAAAAAAAGTGGTAAGTGGGGAAATAAAAGAATATAACTTAGAAAAAAGATATTTTACCAAATCTGGAACTATTATTTGGGTTAATTTATCGGTATCAGCCCTATTTAAAAAAGGCGAAAAATTGACTTCTCTCATCTCTATTGTTGAAGATATTACGTCAAAAAAAGAAGCGGAGCACTTGATCAAGAAAAGTGAAACTCGATTTAAAAGTTTATTCGATGACTCCCCAATTCCTATGTGGGAAACTGATTTTTCAAAAGTTAAAAAACATCTAGAAAAGTTAAATCTTATAAATAAAAATATAGATAATGTTTCTCATTATTTGAAAACGCATCCTGAAGTAGTTTTTGAATGTTTTCATTTAGTTAAACTTATTGATGCAAATACAATGTGCATGAACCTTCATAAGGTTAAATACAAAGAGGAATTGATTAATGCGGCCCTATCTCAAATACCCGAAAATAGTATTGCTGAAGGTTTTATTAAGCAGATAATAGCTATTACCCAAGGAGAAAATCAACTGGTTATGGACTCCAAAATGAAAAATACCGATGGTGAATACCGGGACGTAAATATAAGATGGAATGTTATTCGTGGCTATGAAAAATCGTTGCAAAGAATTATTATTTCCACAGAAGACATTACAGATCGGAAATCATCTGAAAATATAATTCTTAAGTCACAACAAAGAATCGAATCCTTGATAAATACTATTGATGGAATTGTATGGGAGTGTGACGCCAAAACCTTTTCTTTTAATTTTATCAGTAAAAAAGTTGAAAAAATATTGGGATATTCTGCTGAAGAATGGGTACAAAATGAGACGTTTTGGGTAGATCATATTCATCCAGATGACAAAAAATGGACTATTGAATATTGTACCTTAAAAGTTAATGAAAACTCAAATCATGATTTCGAATACCGAATGATTGCTAAAGACGGAAAAGTAGTTTGGTTGAGAGATATCGTAAATGTAATCTCTGACAACGGACAAGTAATTAGTTTACGTGGTATTATGATTGATGTGACGGCAACTAAAGAATCTGAGAAAAAACTAAACGATTCTTTTAATTTAGTTACCGAACAAAATAAACGATTGTTGAACTTCTCCTATATTGTCTCCCATAATTTAAGATCACATACCAGTAATATTGCCTCGATCATGGGATTGCTCGAATCGTCTGAGTCCGAGGAAGAAAAAAATGAAATGATTCAATTATTAAAATCTGTTTCTAATTCTTTGAGTGAAACGATGATCCACCTCAATGAAGTTATCACAATTAGGACTAATATTGGTTTGGTATCAGAACCTTTAAACTTAAATTATTATTTAGAAACGGCACAAATAGTACTTTCTGAACAAGTAAATGCAAAAGAGGTTTCATTTGTGACAAGCATGCCAGAAAACGTTATTATTAATTACAATCCAGCTTATTTAGAAAGTATCTTATACAATATAATTTCAAATTCTATTCGATATAGCCATCCAGATCGCAAACCCATAATTCATATTCAATGGATAATTGATTCTGAAAATAAAATCCTTCAGATCTCTGATAATGGTGTTGGAATTGACTTGGTAAAGAATGCAGATAAAATTTTTGGTATGTATAAAACATTTGGTAATCATATCGATTCAAAAGGTATAGGATTGTTTATTACCAAAAATCAAATTGATGCCATGGGTGGAAATATAACTGTAGAAAGCGAACCTAATGTAGGCACAACATTTAAAATTTATATTCAATGACAAAAAAATCAATTTGGGTAATTGATGATGATGCCATTTATCAAATTTTAGCCAATAAAATTATCCAACGATCGGAGCTGTTTTCTACTGTAAATTCATTTGTAAACGGCAAACTCGCAATAGATGCGTTGCACACTATTATAAGAAAAACAACAGACACTACCGAAAAAATTCCAGATATCATTCTGTTGGATATCAACATGCCAATTATGGATGGTTGGGAATTTATGGAGGAAATGAGCTTGATAAAATCAGAATTTAATAAAAAAATAATCGTTTACATTGTAAGTTCTTCAATTGCTGCCGAGGACAAAAAAAAATCTAAAACCTACTCAGACATCGTGGGCTACTTATCTAAACCCATTTCTATGAATGATTTAGAATTAATTGCATTGAACGAATAAAGTCTAATTTCACTTTAAAATAAAACTAAGCTTATTAATTAATAATTAAGCATCGTAACTGAACACTATTTCTTGTGTTTCCATCTTTTGTGCGTCCAGAAATAATATTCCGGTGCCTCGATAATTTGTTTTTCTACTTCTCGTAAAAAAATACTGGTAATTCCAAAATCGGGAATCGAACGAGGATTATCTGTAATTGGAATAAAAGTAGCTTCGTAAAATCCTCTTTTTAATTTCTTTACTTTAACAAAAAGCACATTCAAATCGTATTTTTTAGCTAGCATTTCTGCACCGGTATGAACGGGTACTTCTATTCCCATAAAGGAATCCCAATGGAAAGCTCTGTTCAATTTTGGAGATTGATCGCTGGCTAATCCATACATGCTTAAAATTCCTTTTTCTTGGTTTTCGGCGATTAACGGGATTGTATTTTTTGTTTCTACTAGCTCAGCATTATATTTTGATCGAATATCTCGAATTAATTTATCAAAATAAGTATTAGCAATTTTTTTATAAACGCCAATTCCCTTAAAACTTGTTTTTTCATTAAGTGACAACAACCACTCCCAACTTGCATAATGAGACGCTAGTAAAACAGTACTTTTTCCTTTAGCTTCATATTCTTTTACCAAATCAATGTTGGTTACGACAAACCTTCTATTCATTTCAGCTGCAGAAATAGTCATAGTTTTAATCATTTCCAGAAACATATCGCACATGTGATGGTACGATTTTTTTTCGATGATTAAACGTTCTTTGTCGCTTAGGTGAGGCAATGCCAATACTAAATTTGCTTTGACAATTTTTTTGCGATAGCCAATAATGTAGTAAACAATGATATAAATAAAGTCCGAAAACCAGTAAAAGATCCTAAAAGGAAGAATGGAAACCACCCATAAAAAGGGAAAAGTTAAGATATAAATAAGAAATTGCATGCCGTTACTTTTATTGCAAATATAGTCCAAAAATATAGACGCTATAAATTTTGATAGGGTATGAATCACTATTTTAGAATGACTATCTTTACATTTCACAATACATACACTTTATGAATACCGTATTAATAGCACTAATTGTTGTAAATGTTTTACTTAGTTACAAAGGGTTTAATGATATTTCCTTTTTTAGAAAATATGAGTTTCATGTAGGGAGCATTCGCAGTGGTGAACAAATCAGGATGTTATCTTCTGGTTTTTTACATGCTGACATGACCCATTTGATATTTAATATGTTAACGCTTTGGTTTTTTGCTCCCGTTGTTGTCAGTTATTTAGGCGATTTTTCCTTTTTAATGATCTATTTTGGGAGTCTAATTTTTGGAAGTTTGTTAACCATGTTTTTTCACAAAGACGAATATGGATATAGAGCCGTAGGAGCATCAGGTGCCGTTACGGGTGTTATTTTTAGCTCAATTTTATTAGATACTAACTTAGAAATTTTCGGATTCATTCCTGGTATTATTTATGGTTTTGTTTTTTTGCTTTCTTCTATCTATGGGATGAAGGCCAAAAACGATAATATTGGACACACCGCTCATTTTGGGGGCGCTATAGGCGGTTATTTGATAACATTGCTCAAAGAACCTTCATTGTTAGTAGATCATACGTTAATGGTGGTATTATTGGCCATTCCAATAATTATTCTTTTTGTAATGGAAAAGTTAGGCAAAATATAATGGCACAACTTTTGAAAAGAAATTAGTACAAACAAATAAATCTCTCAAAAATGAAAAAAGCACTATTGATTCTGTCTATTTTATTTATTTCAATGTCTTATGGACAAGAAGTAAAACAAGTTCCTCAAATAAATGTAAGCGGGGAAGGAAAAGTAAAAGTTATTCCGGATCAAGCCACTATAACGGTTACCGTTGAAACCAAAGGGAATAACGCAAAAGATGTAAAAAAACAAAATGACGAAAAGATTGATGCGGTCTTAAAATTCATTAAAAAAATGAACGTAGCTCCTGCAGATTATAAAACACAGCGCGTTTCATTGAATCCACAATACGATTATGAAAAAAAGAAACACAATTACAATGCTACCCAAACAATCGAAATTCTATTAAGAGATTTATCAAAATATGATGAATTGATGGAAGGATTGGTTGACCAAGGAATTAACAGAATTGATGCTGTAACTTTTCAATCTTCGAAACTAGCACAATATCAATCCGAGGCTAGAAAATTAGCAATGAAAGAAGCAAAAATGAAAGCCGAAGATTATGTTTCGGTTTTAGGTCAAAAAGTGGGGCGTGCGATGACTATTTCAGATAATTCACAAACGTATTATCCGCAACCCGTTTATGCTGCAATGAAAAGCATGGAAAGTAATGATACAGCACAACCAAGGGAGACATTGGCAGCTGGGGAAATAAACATAACTGCAAATGTAACGGTAAGTTTTATTTTAGAATAAAGAAGCTAAAAACTATAGATTATAAAATCCAATCTCAGATAAAAAATGAGATTGGATTTTTTTTATAATCTAAATATAAATTGATGAAAGTATCAATTATAGTAAATAAAAAAAACGTTTCAATTGCTTGAAACGTTTTAGTGGGGAGAGCAGGATTCGAACCTGCGAAGTTTACACAGCAGATTTACAGTCTGCCCTCGTTGGCCGCTTGAGTATCTCCCCAAGTCTCAACAAGCATTGCTTATCGTGCTAACCGGGTGCAAATATAGAAACAGTTTTGAAGTTTCCAAACTAAAATTGCACTTAATTTTAGTATTATTTTTAATGTATTGGTATTGAATAAAATAAAAAATCTCCACTTGGGAGATTTTTTATTTTAAAAGAATAATTGCACTTATTTTGCTAAAAGTTCTAAGACTTTTGCTCTTAGTGCAGCACCTCTTAAATCTTTTGCGACAATGTTTCCTGAGGCATCAAGAATAAATGTAGAGGGTATCGATTCTACTTTATATTGAATAGCTATAGGCTCGTCCCAAAATTTTAAATTTGAAACATGACTCCAAGTCAACTTGTCTTTTGCAATTGCATCTTTCCAAGCTTTGGCATCTTTATCTAACGAAACACCAATTATATTAAGCCCCTTACTATGCAATTCTTTATAAATTGCTACTACATTTGGATTTTCTTGGCGACAAGGTCCACACCATGAGGCCCAAAAATCAACTATAGTAACTTTCCCTAAATTTTCTTTCAAAGATATTACTTTACCTTGCGGATTAGGACCTGAAAAATCTGTTCTTCATTTAGCTTCAACCGCTGGTGCTGCTGGAACTGGAGCAGCTCCTACAGCCGGCATTTTCAATTCAGCTAACTTAGTTTTAATAGCGATTCCAGGTTTTGTTTTTTTTAATGATTCTTCCAAACTATTGTATAATTTTTCAGATTTAGCAACGTCTGCCGTTGGATCATTTAACATACCTTGAATGATCAAAGCTGAAATAAAAGCTTTTGGATGAGTCTCAGCATAAGTAACATATTTTGCCTTGGATGCTTCACCTACTTCTTGTTGAATTTTTGTGAATTCTGACATCAACTTATTGATTACAACAGTATCTTTAGTTTGTTGAGCAGTTTCCATAGCTTTCATATTTTTACTTTGAAAATCCATAAGTTTCTTTTGAACTTTAGTAATTTCTTTATTAAAAGCTACATATTCATCATTGTTGTACGTTCCTGAAACTTTAGATTTTTGGATACTATCTTTATTGATAGCAATAGTTACTTCTCCATTTTCTAAGATAAAAAGAATTTTATCTTGCGCGCCTTCTAATTGTATGGTATAAAATGAAGGTTCAGTGATTTTTCCTTTCATTTCAAATTTTCCATTTTCAACTTTAACAGTATCTTTTGCCAACATCATTCCTGTTGCATCTTGAGTTTCAAGAATAATTGTTTTACCATTTTCAATTCCTGTTGCAGTCCCTGAAATGATATATTCATCTTTGCCAACTTTGCTACAAGAAATTAAAACAACAGCAGCAGAAAGTAATAAAATTATTTTTTTCATTATTAATTAGTTAATTAAGTTAAGGTTGCAAAAGTATTTAAAAATTATAAAATACAAATTATTTTGCCACCTAAATTTTTGTTATAATTTTAGTGGTTAGTCTATGATTTTAGATGTTTATAAAATAATACGTGTAATGTGGATCAAGTCTAAAACCTGTGGGGAAATATTAAATTTCGATATTTGTATTTTAAAAATAGATACAAATGCAAGATTCTTTTAGTGAGCTAATCAAATTATTATTACCTGAAATTGT
>NZ_JBLVPU010000035.1:0-23509 GCF_048286735.1 Flavobacterium frigidum
GGCGATTATCCTTTTCGATAATCGCCTTTCTATATATAAGGAGGAACGCCAAAAAAAATTAATCGAAACGTATCGCGCTTACAGGCGATATTTTTGTTATTATATAGGAGGGGATTAACAGAGCCAAAAAACACACAGACACCGTTAGTACATTTAACAAAAGGATGTATCCCCAGTTTAGATACACTGGTGCTTGATTGACATAGTAGTTCTCTGGCGGAAGTTGAATTATTCCAAATTGCTGCTGAACTAACAATAATGAAATACCAATTAGATTTCCCCAAAATAATCCTCTGCAAATAAGGTAAAGGGAATTGTATAAAAATATTTTTCGAATCGACCAATTTGTAGCTCCTAACGCCTTTAAAATTCCTATCATTTGTGTTCGCTCGAGAATGAGGACTAGTAATGCTACAACCATATTTATTGTGGCTACGAGAATCATGACTGCTAAGATAACAATGATGTTGAAATCGAATAATTGAAGCCATTCGAATATATAACTGTATTTTTCGATTATAGTTTTACTGTCTAGTGTGGAAGCGGTTTGTGCATAAACTTGCTCTCCTGTTGATTCTATTGCATTAAAGTCATCTACAAAAACTTCAAAAGCACCTATTTGATCTGGAGTCCATTTATTGATTCGCTGCATGTGACGAATGTCGCCTATTATAAAAGTTGCATCAAACTCTTGAAAACCTGAATTGAAAATTCCAACAATATTAAAATTACGCAAATTATATCCTTTCTCCTTCATGAAAAAAGTATTGAAAGCGTCACCTACTTTTAAATTCAATCGGTTAGCAATAAATTGAGAAATCACTACTTCTTCGTTTATTTTCCCATTGATGTTTGGAATACGTCCATTAACTAAGTACTCCTTTATATTATCCCACTTGTAATCAGTACCAACTCCTTTAAAAATAATTCCTTCGAATGCGGTTTCAGTCCTTATGATTCCAGCTTTACTAGCAATCGCTTGAATATGCTCTACTCCTGGTACGGTTTTAAACTTGGGATAAAAATCTTGGTTTTTAGAAATTGGCGTCAGCGTAACTTCGGATTGATTATTATCGTAATTCGAAATAATGATATGTCCATTGAAAGCCGATACTTTTTCTCGAATTTTTTGTTGCAATCCGATTCCTGTAGCTACCGAAACAATCATCATAATCATACCAATAGCAATTGCTGAAATAGCAATTTTTATAATTGGCGTAGAAATGCTACTTTTATAATCTTTGGTAGTAATGAGCCGCTTTGCGATGAAGTATTCTAAATTCAATTTGATTGCTTTTCTAATTTGGATTTGCTTCGCTAGTTTGCGTTGCTAAAGCCAAAAATACAGCTAAAACACGAATTACACTAATTGGCCTTACTTTTATTTGAACCTATATATGAACTCATTATTTAAAATATCGCTTAGTTTTATATTGCTAACAATCATTTCGACTTCCTGTTCTGCCATAAAAACAGACGCAAGGATAAATACAAAATCAGATTTAGAAATAGTTAATGACAAACCAAAAACAGAAATAAAAACTGGAGCAGATAATTACAACAACTATTTGCCATTATTAAACAACAAGCAAATTGGGATTGTAACCAATCAGACTGGTATTCTCTCTAATAAAACACATTTGGTCGACTTTCTTTTAGAAAAAAATATTGCTATCCAAAAAATATTTGCACCAGAACACGGTTTTCGGGGAACTGCTGATGCGGGCGAACATATCGTTGACGGAAAAGATTCTAAAACTGGACTTTCCATTATTTCGCTATATGGCGATAACAAAAAACCAAAACTAGAGCAACTCGCAGGTATTGACATTATGGTTTTTGATTTGCAAGATGTGGGAGCACGATTTTATACGTATATTTCTTCCTTACATTACATAATGGAAGCTTGTGCCGAAAATAAAATTGCGCTATTAATTCTTGACCGACCAAATCCGAACGGACGTACTGTGGATGGACCAATTCTTGAAAAAGAATTTAGCAGTTTTGTAGGTATGCATCCTATTCCTTTGCTTCACGGAATGACAATTGGCGAATATGCACAAATGATTAATGGCGAGCAATGGTTAAAGAATGAATTGCAATGCAAACTGACTATTATTCCCTGCGGTAATTACAACAGAAAAATGAATTATAGTTTACCTGTAAAACCATCGCCAAATCTTCCGAATGATCAAGCTGTGAATCTTTACGCGAGTTTATGCCTTTTTGAAGGCACGAATGTAAGTGTGGGTCGTGGAACTGAAAACCAATTTCAAATTTATGGCTCTCCTTATTTACCAAAAAGTGACTTTAGTTTTACTCCTAAACCAAATTTAGGCGCACAAAATCCTGTTTATAATGGAGTACTTTGTTATGGCGAAGATTTATCAAACTATTCAAGGCTGAATCAGCTTAAATTGAAATGGTTAATCAAAGCGTATCAAACCACAACGGACAAATCAAAATTCTTCAATCCTTTTTTCACCAAACTTGCAGGAACTAAAAAATTACAACAGCAAATAGAAGCAGGTATTTCAGAAGATAACATCAGAGAAAGCTGGAAGCAAGGATTAGAAGCGTTTAAGGAAATGAGAAAGAAGTATTTGATATATTAGTCTAACGTTTTAAAGTCAAAAGTCCTAAAGTACTTTCAAAATGATATTTAACTTTCAAATTATTCTCATTATGACTTTAAAACTTATGACTTTATGACTAAAGAAGAGGCAGTTTTTTCTTCATTTCTTCTACAATATTAAAAGCAGCTGGACAAATAGCTACATTTTTCAATGTTAAATCAGTGATCTGTTGAAACTTTTTTCTATCCGTATGTGGAAATTCTCTGCATGCTTTTGGACGAACATCATAAATCATACACGCATTTTCATTATCCAGAAAAGTACACGGGACGCTTTGCAACACATAATCTCTGTCTTCATCGATTTGCAGATATTGCTCAATAAACTGTTGTGGTTTTTGTCTAAGATATTTTGAAACACGCTCAATATCTGCATCCGTAAATAATGGCCCTGTCGTTTTACAACAATTGGCACATTTTAGACAGTCTGTTTTCTTAAATTCAGCATCATGCAAGTCCTGCATCACATAATCTAAATTCTTTGGCGTCTTCTTTTTCAACTTATCGAAATACTTTTTATTTTCGATATGCTTATCTTTGGCTTCTTTAGGGAGATTGTTTAGTATGTGTTTCAAGTTTAAAATTTAAAGTTTGAACCACAAAAGTAATCAACTTCTGCAGTAATAACTAAATAACTAGGCGCGATTGCTTCGTTCCTTACAAAGACTATGAAAGACCTTTTTGGCAAAGCCATACTTGATTTCCAAACTAATAATTCCCCGGAAGATTTAATCACAGAAACCTCTATTTCTGAAGAAGATGAAATGAGTGTTGAATATCTATTTCGTACTTATAATGAAATGCCAAAACTGGAGCAAAAAGCCTTGCAACTAGCAAAGGGGAAAATTCTCGATGTAGGTTGTGGAGCAGGAAGCCATAGTTTGTATTTACAAAACGAAAGAAATCTTGAGGTTTGTTCCATTGATATTTCTCCAAATGCAATAGAAGCCTGTAACCAACGAGGATTGAAAAATACTCACGTTCAAAATATTCTTGAGATGGACTCTGATAATCCTGAAAATAAATTTGATACCATTTTGTTATTAATGAATGGTACCGGTATTTTTGGAACATTAAAAGAAACCTCTCCATTTTTACAAAAACTAAAAAGTTTGCTAAACCCAGACGGACAAATTTTAATCGATTCTTCGGATATCATTTATATGTTTGACAACGATAAAGATGGAGGTAAATGGATTCCAAGTAACGGTTACTATGGAGAATTAACTTTTACAATACGCTATAAAAATGAAAAAGAAGATGAATTTCCTTGGCTTTACTTAGATTATAACACGTTACAAAATGCGGCTTTCGCCAATGGATTAAAAAGCGAGTTAATTCTTGAAGGGGAACATTATGACTATTTAGCGAAGCTTTCGATTTAAAATACATTTATAAAATGGAAAACTCAACATTAGAACATTTACGTTATCCTATTGGGAGATTTATCGCACCCAAAATCTATTCAGGAGAATATATAACTAATAAAATAGCCGAAATCGGGAGTTTCCCTGAACGATTGAAAAAAGAAGTACTTCACTTAACCGAAAAGCAACTCGAAACACCATATCGTCAAGATGGTTGGACAATCCGTCAAGTAATTCATCATTGTGCAGATAGTCACATGAATTGTTTCACTAGAATAAAATGGGCGCTGACCGAGAAAAATCCAATAATAAAATTCTATCATGAAGATCGTTGGGCTGAATTACATGATAATTTAACGATGCCCGTTCAGCCTACCCTTTCCTTTCTGGAAGGATTGCACTTTCGTTTGGCGTATTTAATGACTAGTTTATCTAACGAAGATTTAGAAAAAACATTTATACATCCTGAGAATAACGCAGCATTTAAAATCAAGGAAATAATAGGGACTTATGCTTGGCATGGAAATCATCACTTAGCACACATCACCGAATTGAAAAAGCAAAAAGGCTGGTGATTTTAGGAGCTATTTCCAGCTATCCGCTATATCTTTTTTGTCTCCTTAAAAAAATGAGACAAAAAAGGATACCGCTTCTATCTGGGCTAGGGCTATAGGATTACAAGTAATAAGTTTTCCACAAATTAATTCACGAATTATATTTAATTAAAAACCTCAAACACCATTTGTTGTTTGAGGTTTTCAAGTATTAAGGAATATTCAAATATTTATGTGTTTGCAACGAAACTCGCCACTTTGGATTGTTCATCACATAATCTACAATCAAAGGGGTCATTTCTTCTTTTTTGCTCCATTCAGGTTGCAAAAATAAAATAGCATTACTATTTACTTTTTCAGCTTGCTCTTCGGCAAAAATAAAATCATGTTTATTGTAAATGATAACTTTCAACTCATGCGCATTATCATAAACGGTTTTTGTTGGTAATTTATTTTTCTTTGGAGACAAACAAATCCAGTCCCAAGTTCCTGTAAGCGGATATGCACCCGAAGTTTCAATATGAACTTTTCTATTATTCTCTTTTAACTTTTGCGTCAACAAAGTCATATCCCACATTAAAGGTTCTCCACCAGTAACAACAACAGTCTCTGAATATTTACTCGCATTAGAAACAATTAACTCAATACCTGTTGGAGGATGTAATTCAGCGTTCCAACTTTCTTTAACATCACACCAATGACAACCTACGTCACACCCACCAATTCTAATAAAGTATGCAGCCGTTCCTGTATGATATCCTTCGCCTTGTATGGTATAAAATTCTTCCATCAGCGGAAGCATAGCACCTTTATTAACTTCTAATTGTATTTCTTTTAATAACATTATTATATTTTGAAGTGCAAAGATAGGTATTTTGAAAATGAGTTAATTTGAAAATAGTAACTAAAACAAATCAATAACAAACAAAAAAACCGACAGTCTAATGTAGACTATCGGTTTAATTTTAACCTTTAAAAAATTATTTTAATATCTTAATAGAATCTACAGCATACTTATTTGCTGGGTCTATTGCTAATGTTTTATTGAAATATTCAATAGCTTTAATCTTGTCAGTGTTAGCAAAACTGGCAGCCATATTGTTATACGATTCTATGAACTTAGCTTTAACAGCTGGCTTAGCCACTTCATCAGCACCTAAAGTGGTAACTTTTGCTACATAGTCCTCATAATTCTTCGTCATAACATCATCTTTTTCAAGCAAACGATTTGTTCTCGCTCTATACAAGTATGCTTCATAATATGTTGGTGATGCTACTAAAACTTTTTCAAATGCAGCATCTGCTTTTTGTAAAGCTACAGCATCAGCTTTCACATCTTTAGCACTATTAGCATAATAATTTGCTAAGCCATAGTACACGTTATCATCAAGATACGTTCTAGAATCAGGTACATTTGCACCAAATTCAAAAACCAAAGCAGCTTCTTTGTATAGTTTTTGGCTAAATAATTTTTTACCAACTTCACTTAAATCTTGAACTGCTAAAGGTTCCATGTCTACTGCCTTCTTGATATCTACCAATCCTGAATTTAAAGCTGCTGCATCAATAGTTGTACCCTCAGCACTAGTTCCTTTTTTTATTTTTGTTAACCCCAAGTACAAATAATCTAAAGCAATTGCTTTATTTCCTGGAGTATTGATAAAACTTTCCAAAGATTTTATTGCAACATCGACATTACCGTTTTTATAAGCAGAGTACCCTAAATAACGATAGATCCTAGGATTAACTTTATCCAATTCTATCATTTTGTTAGCTTCTACTTCTAGTGCAGCATAATCTTCTATTAAAATTAAGAAGTCAGCACGACGCATTCTAGACTGAATAGAATAATCTGTAAATGACATATACTTATCATAGTTTTCTAATGCAATTTTGTAATTTGCTGCAGCTTGCGATGGCTTGTTACGCGCCATTTTATAATAAGTCTCAGCTAACTCTCTGTACACAGGACCATAATTAGGATTCAATGCGATTACTTCATTATACGCTTTCAAGGCTTCATCGTACGATTTTGCTCCTTTTAGTAATACACCCAATTGCATTTTAGCCCTAAGCAATGAATTGTCTAATTGAAAAGCACTTCTATAGGCAACATAAGCTTCATTTTGTTTGCCATCGCCATAATATGCATCACCTAAAGCAAGTTGAAGCTGTGCATCTTGCGAATTATTAACAGCTGCACGAGTCAAAACTGCAATAGCATTTTTAAAATCAGGTTTTACAGTATTCATATACGCTCTAGCAATAAACACATACTCTTGAACGTCTTTCTTTTTAAGGTCTTTGGTAACCAAAGCAAACTTTGCTTGTGCTCCTATAACATCACTTTTATCAAGATCCATTTGACCTAAACCAATATGGTTCAACTTAGCACCTTCAGATGCATTTAATCCATTTTGAAAATATATTTTAGCAGAATCTTCTATACTTTGAGTAAGGTATACATTCCCTAAAGTAAAGAAAGCAGCGCCATTACTAGGTTTTGCTTTAATAATCGATTTCAAGATCGATTTAGCACTTTCAAATTGCTCTGCATCGATAGCCTTTTTAGCTTGATTAATATCTTGTGCTTGACTTGCAAAAGCAGAGGCCAACAATGCAACACTAAAGAATTTAAATTTGTTCATTGTAATTGTAATTGATTTATTTTTTATCGTTTTGGTCTTTACCTACAATCGTGAATTTCCTTGTTGGAATACGAACCGGTAACAATCCAGATTTTAATACTATTCTTTGTCCAACATCTCCAGCAACAAATGAGGCAAACCCCATTCCCAAACCAGAATATCCTTGACAATTGACTATATACAAATCACGTGCCAAAGGATATTTCCCCTCTGCTATATTATTTTGTGATGGCTTGTAATATCCATTCTCTTTAAATCCCTTAACAGCTAAAGAAGTTACATTATCAACATATTTTTGCATGCCTGGCAACGGTTGTGTCAACCAATTTACACCAATAACACCAATCATACCATCGTTTTCAGAAACGTATTTAATAACTTCGTTATTAGATTTAAATGAAAAAACACCTTTATCTGGAACAGCCTTAATTTTAGCTAAATCAGACATAAAGCGAACTGTACTTGAATTCAAATTATCAAAAACTAATCCTTTAATAAATGGAACTGATTTGCCTTGTATAAAATTGACTACATCTTTCAACGCAATCAAAGTATCTTTATTGTTTTTATTAGCGATAAAAGCTATTGCATCTGTTGCAAACACCGTGACTTTAGGATTAATTTTCCTTTGTTTGAAAATACTTAATTCTTCAGCAGTCAAATTTCTAGATAAGATCGCAATAGCAGCTTTATCTTTGAATAGTGAATTTACTGTTTCAGTTTCCGATTTAGAAATTAATTTAACTTTAGCTTCATATTCATTTTCAAAAACATCCACTTGATCTTCAATAATAGGAGTTAAAGTTTCATCAACAAAAACAGTAACTTCACCTTTAAGAATGGTTTCCTTGGCATTTTTGTCTGATATTTGATTACATGCAAAAACAAATAGTACAATTACAAACAAAATAAATACTGGAAGTTTAGAATACTTTTTCATAATCTAGTTATTATTATCATTAATTATTCGGAAGAATCTAAAAGAAGCATACGCAATTAATAAAACTCCAAAAGCAACACGATAAACAGGCTGCATATCAAGAGGAAAGTTATTCATAAAGATAATGAACAAACCTAGAACGAGGTACAAACAAAAAAACAAAATTCCTAAAACAAGAAGAAATCGCTCTTTAAGCGATTTCTTCTTAATATTATTAAGTATGTTATTTAACATTATTCTGCAGATTGGATAGTAATTGGAAGCGAATACAGAACTCTAACTTTTTTACCATTTTGCTCTCCAGGTGTCCATTTCGGACATTTTTTCAAAACACGGATAGCTTCTTTTCCAGTACCGTAACCAATATCTCTTATTACTTTGATATCTGTTAATGAACCATCTTTTTCTACTACAAAAGTAACATATACTTTACCTTTTAATCCCTCTTCTTCTGGAGTTTGATAGTTGTTACCAACGAATTTGTAAAATTTCTCAATTCCTCCTGGAAAATCAGGTTTAACTTCGATACCTGCCGTGTTGTAAATTTGGTTATCAACTTCTTCAACTACTGCTGCCGTTCCAGTACCAACTGGCTCAACAGATAAAACAGCATCAGGATCACCTTTAATTGTTTCAGCACCTAGTTTTTTATCTTTAATTTCTACCGTTTTAGGTGGTTCTTCTGTTACCTCCTCTGCTTTAGCAACCACTGGTTTCACAAATTTTACTTGATCAACTTTTGGTGGCGGCGGTGGTGGTGGTGGAATATCTTTTTTAATTTCTTCCTTCTTTGGAGGCAATTTGATACTAACGATTTTTGTATCTAAAGTGTCATCACCATCTGAAGAATTTGGCAATAAACCTAAAATAAGAGGCATACTAACTGCTATAGCAAAAACAATTGCACCAAATATAAGTGCTCTTACAGTAGTTTTGTTATTTGATTTTCTTAGTTCGTAAGCGCCATAAGCTTTATTACGACCTTCGAATACAATATCAAGCCATTGGTTTGTGAATATATCTAATTTCATTTTTCTTAATTATTAGGTTATAGAGTAAATACGAAAATTTTATTTACCTTCTAACAATTTTAGTTCTTCAGGTGAAAAATCATTTACAATTGCATTTGAAGGCACACCTACAATAGCCATCTCATCTAGTATATCAACTAAATTACGGTAATTTGATTTTTTACTTGGTTTGATAATAACTATCAAACCTTTGTCTTTGTTACCAGTAAATTCAACTACTGACAACTTTCTTTTCAATAATTCTTTGCGAATCCCCTCTTTACCATAAGAAATATCTTTAGGACCAGCAATTGGAGTTGCAAGTAAACCCATGTAATAAACCATCTTGTCATTGTCTCCTAACAAAACCGTTAATGTACGATTTTCATCTACTTTAATCGGTACATCAGTCGGATCATCTTCTAGATCAGGCAAACCCAAAGGCATCGATTGCGGTTTTGACAAAGTAGTCGTAAGCATAAAGAATGTAATCAATAAGAAGGCTAAATCAACCATAGCGGTCAAATCTACTTTTGAATTTGATTTTTTACTTCTTACCTTACCACCTTTTTTGCCTCCGTCGTCGCCGGTATTTAATTCAGCCATTTTAGTGTATTTTTTTTAGTTATTTTTCGGTAGCTCTCAAACCAGTAACAAGATTGAAGTTATTGATTTTTTGTTTTTGCAAAACATCCATAACCAATTTGATTGCTGGATATTCTTCTTTCGCATCACCCTTGATGGCTATTTGCAATTCCTTTTGGTTAATTTCAATATTTGCAATACGGGAATTGTAGATCCATTCGTGCAATTGGTTGTCCAAAGAATCCTTAGGCACACCTGATTGTACACCTGGTTTACTTCTGTCAGCCGTTTTCATAGCAATTAATTGTTTCAATCCTGATATTGGCACTCCAACACCTTCCATTAAACCAAAAGTTTCAGATTCTTCTGCGGTGAAAGCAATTCCATACTTTTGCCCCATTAACTCAAGAGCTTTCTTTCTTACTTCTCTACCTTTAAGATCGTAAAAAACTTTTCCTTTTCCTACAGTAATCGTAGCTAAATTATCATCTGGTAATTTAGACTGTACTGTCGAAGCCGGTGTATCTACAGGCAATGCTTCCGGTATCTTAGCTGTTGCAGTCATTACAAAGAAAGACAACAAAAGAAAAGCGACGTCACACATAGCAGTCATGTCCGTAGACCCTGCTTTTTTCTTCATTTTTATAGCCATTAATATTTTTTTTTACATTTACAAGAAAAACAGAATCTGTTTCACTGATTTCTGTTTTTCTGCAAATTAAATTATTAATTATTTTTGAGCACTTCTGAAGTGTCTGTATGTATTTACAATTGTATTCCCAGCCTCATCAATAGAATAAGTCAAAGTATCAATTTTAGAAGTAAAGAAGTTGTACGCTACGATTGCAAGTGCAGATGTAGAAATACCTGTTGCAGTGTTAATAAGTGCCTCAGAAATACCATTTGCAAGAGCAGCTTGATCTGGAGTACCTGCAGCAGATAATGCGCTAAACGCTTTAATCATCCCCGTTACTGTTCCTAATAATCCTGCAAGAGTACCTAAAGATACCATTGTAGAAAGTACAGTCATGTGTTTCTCTAACATTGGCATTTCTAATGAAGTAACTTCTTCAATTTCTTTGTGGATTGTTTCAGCAGCAGCTTCACTATCTAAACCTTCTCTTTTAACTTCTTGGTATTTCAATAAAGCTGATTTAATAGGATTAGCAACAGAACCTTTTTGTTTATCACATGAAGCGATTGCTCCTTCAATATTTCCAGCTTTGATATCTCTTTGTACACTTGTCATGAATTGATCAAGGTTTCCTGAACCAGCCGCTTTTGAAATCACAGCATAACGCTCAAATGAAAACACAACAACCATTAATAATAATCCTAATAAAACTGGCACAATAGGACCTCCTTTGTATACCATTGCTAACATATTTCCTGGTAACGGATGACCTGTATTAACACCACCTTCAAAGTTAGCGCCATTACCCATTATGAAATTCCAGATTAACCATCCAACAAAAATACACGCTACAATAATGATTCCAGAAATCATTCCTCCTCCGTTTGCACTTTTTTCTTTTTTAACGTTTGCCATTTTTTTTAATTTTAATAGTTTTAAATAAATTATCTTAGTTATATTAAACTTGTAGTAAGGCAAATTTATATTTTTAGTTTAAATAAAAAAACTTTTTTTAATTTAATTATAATTAAATTTATTTCAAAAACACATTTATTATGAATCGCACCACATTTATACAGATATTCGTAAAAAATGACTAAAAAAATCAAACATAAAATAAATTTTTAATAAAGTTTAACACAATATTTCGAAATTAGTCTAATTAGCAAGAAAACTATTATTTTATGACATTAACAATAAAAAAGCAAGAAAACTGCGGTAAACACTAAAATTGTACTTTTATAAAAAAATAATATCTTGCAGTCTATTTAACAAAAACCCATTATGAGCAGGAAAGAAGATTTCACACAACAAATCACTGAAGGATATAGCTCTAAAGGAGAAAGTATCATTCTTGGAGGAGCCTTATTAGATGGAGAAGCATTAGGTAATGCAGCCGTAAAAATACCGTTAAAAACATTAAACCGCCATGGATTAATTGCAGGTGCGACAGGTACAGGAAAGACAAAAACCATTCAAGTACTTTCTGAACAATTATCTTCTTTTGGGATACCGGTATTGATGATGGACATCAAAGGTGATTTTAGCGGAATTGCAAAAGAGGGAGAAGAGAAAGCTTTTATCACGGAGCGCCATGCCAAAATAAACATACCCTATCAAACCGCTAGTTTTCCAGTTGAATTACTAAGTTTATCCGAACAAAATGGTGTTCGGCTTCGCGCAACTGTCTCTGAATTTGGTCCCGTTTTGTTTTCCCGAATCTTAAATTTAAATGATACACAAGCAGGAGTTATCGCTGTAATCTTTAAATATTGCGATGATAACAAGATGCCTTTATTGGATTTAAAAGACATCAAAAAAGTCATCAATTTCATCACTGAGGAAGGAAAAGAAGAAATTGAGGAGAATTATGGTAAAATTTCGACTTCGACAACTGGAACTATTTTAAGGAAAATCATCGAATTAGAACAGCAAGGTGCCGAACTATTTTTTGGCGAAAAGTCTTTTGAAATTGATGATTTAATGCGCTTTGATGAGAATGGAAAGGGATATATTAACATCTTGAGGCTGACTGATATTCAAGACAAACCTAAATTGTTTTCGACATTTATGCTGAGCTTGTTAGCTGAAATCTATCAACAAATGCCCGAGAAAGGAGATGCAGATCAACCCGAATTAGTAATTTTTATTGACGAAGCTCATTTGATTTTTAATGAAGCTAGTACCGCATTATTAGAGCAAATAGAAACTATAGTCAAATTGATACGTTCGAAAGGAATTGGAATCTACTTTATCACTCAAAACCCAATGGATATTCCAAGTGGAGTACTCGCACAATTGGGACTAAAAATCCAACACGCATTGAGAGCTTTTACCGCCAATGACCGAAAAGCGATTAAACAAACCGCTGATAATTATCCCATATCTGAATTTTATAAAACTGACGAAGTCATAACTAGCCTTGGGATCGGAGAAGCACTTGTTACAGCTCTAAATGAGAAAGGAATTCCAACTCCGCTTGCAGCGACAATGATGCGTGCTCCTATGAGCCGTATGGACATTTTGACCGAAAGTGAAATTCAAGAAATCAATAGTAAATCGAAACTCGTTAAAAAATACAGCGAACTAATTGATCGTGATAGTGCTTATGAGATTTTGATTAAAAAAATTGATGCCGCAAATGAGCAAACCATAGAAGAGGAAGAAACAAAGTCAGAAAAAAACGAACCTAGTACAGCCACAACACTAGGTAAATCGGCATTGAAAATAGTTACCAGCGCCAGTTTTATCAGAGGTGCTTTTAGTATTTTAGCCAAGATCTTGAAGAAATAACATTAAATCATATGCAATGAAAGGCATTGTTTCAATAGGATTATTAATCATTACGAATATCTTTATATTTTTAGCTTGGTAGGGCCACTTGAAATTTAAGGAATTTAAATCATTAGAAAATATTGGAATATTCGCAACCGTTATGATAACTTGGGCTGTTGCTTTTTTTATATGTCTTTTTCAAGTTCCAGCTAATAAAATTGGGTTCCGAGGTAATGGAGGTCCCTTTTCCTTGCTCGAATTAAAAGTGATTCAAGAAATAATTGCCTTATTTGTTTTTGTAATTTGCTCTACACTTTTTTTTAAAAACGAAACCTTTAGATGGAATCATGCCATAGGCTTTGTGTTCTTGATATTGGTCGTTCACTTTATATTCAAAAAATAATAAATCAGCAATTTGCATTGCTCAAAAAATTAAAATGAAAAAATACTTTATACAAAAAGCTCCTTTCGTAGTTCCCACAACAGATGGTAAATTAATAGAAGAACATCATGGTGTTGCAGCTACCAACAATCAAGAAATATCCATTGCGCATATGATTGCACCTATAAAATGGAGTGAACCTTTCCAAACGCCAGAATTCGAGGAGTACACCTATATTATTAAAGGTAAAAAACAATTTAGTATTGAAGGGGAAATTATAATACTCGAAGCAGGCCAATCGATACGTATTGAAAGCAACACTCGCGTGCAATACTCGAATCCTTTTGATGAACCCTGCGAATATATTGCTATTTGCAAGCCCGCTTTTGATTTCAACAAAGTGCACCGAGAAGACTAATTTATAGAAAAAAATAGCAGTCGTCCTTATTGCATGACAAAAGAACGACTGCTATTATTTATTGTAGCAGCGATATAATTTTACCTTCTACTTCTTTTGTGTTCCAAATAGTTTGAATATTTTCCATTTTTAAAATCTCTTGCATAATTTCATTTTGATAATCTCCAATAGCTAAGGCTTCGGCATAGGGGCGATCACTAAAAGTCACTCTGCTGTATAATGGAATCCATTTTTCAGGATATTTATCGGAGAACCATTTTTCAATTTTCTTTTGCAACAGAAAATTTTCATCGGCTGTTTTCGAACTCATCTCTAAAAAATTACGATAGGAAAGTTCGGCGATTGCATCAGCATTGGGCTTACGAGATTTTTGGTATTCAGAGAAAATCGTTTTCCAATCGTCACCATACTTTTCAATCATCTCGTTCAGAATAGAAATATCTTCAAAACCAGAATTCATCCCTTGTCCATAAAACGGGACTATAGCGTGACTTGCATCTCCAATAAGTGCCACTTTATCTTCATAAGTCCACGGATAGCATTTCATTGTAACCAATGTACTGGTAGGATTCTTGAAAAAATCTTCAGCTAGTTTTGGAATTACATCAATAGTATCTGGCAAGTTTTTTTCAAAAAATGCTTCGACTGAAGCTCTAGTTTGCAGGGAATCAAAAGAATTTTCTCCTATAAATGGCATAAACAAAGTACATGTAAAACTACCATCTAAGTTAGCCAAGGCAATCAGCATGTATTCACCACGCGGCCAAATATGAAAAGAATTTTTATCTAATTTATGCGTTCCATCTGCATTCGCTGGAATATTTAATTCTTTATAACCAATAGGTAAGAATTCTTGGGAATAATCAAACATGCTTTGGCGTTGCATGCGGTGACGAATTCTAGAAAAAGCACCATCTGCACCAAAAACCATATCGTACTTTTTATCTTCCCATGCTCCTCGTTCAGTTTCACCAATATGAAGCGTTGCAGTATCCAGCGACACATCCCATATTTTATGCTCAAAAAAGAATTCAGCGCCTGCGGCTTCTGCCAAGTCAATCATCTTCCTATTCAAAATTCCTCTAGAAATCGAGTCGATGGTCTCGCCCTCTTGGCCGTAATTTTGAAAATTAAGCTTATCAACTAAGTGAATTGCTCTTTTATCCATAGGAATGGCAATTTTCCGAATCTCATCTCCTACTCCTACTGCATCTAAAGCTTTCCACCCTCTATTTGACATGGCCAAGTTGATCGAACGACCTGAAAACTGTATTTTTCGAATATCGGGACTTCTGTCGTAAATATGTACTGTATGTCCCGCTTTACGAAGATAAATAGCCAATAAAGATCCTACTAATCCAGAACCTACAACTGCTATTTTTTTATGAGTTTGCATTATTTTATTATCAAAAGTTACGCAAAATTACTGATTTATATTTTTAAGCTGTTTATAAACAATCAATTTTTACTAGGAATAAAAAGCAATTTTGTTGAAGTTCTAACAATCTCGTCTTTATTTAGTAACATTCGCCTGAATTTCCCAGCATTATAAAGCGCTGCTTGGTCGCTGTAATGCGCACTAAACGGATTACCCGATTGTCCTGTTGGCAAAATACTCCAGCTGTTTTCAATATCCGAAAAATCGATAACGCGTCTTGTCGATGGACCGCCTTTTACGGTATAATTCCCATCTGCAGTAAAATCAAAAAACAAATTATTAATTACTTCTGTTGATCCCGAAACTTCAAAAGGCCCCACATTGAAAAAACCTCTTAAAGCGGCTACTTTCCCCAATGGATGCTGATGCTCAACAGTATGAACCTTGTTCCAAGTCCAACTAGAAACAGCGCTTCCTAATTGTTTTTCTAAAGCTGCAACTGACTCTTTGAAGGATTGCGATACAATTTGACTTCGAGTTTCCTTTAGATTTTTTGTACTGATATTATCCCACCACAATGACTTTTCATTTACAATTTGCCGCGCTACAATTTGTTTTATAATGTGTGTCCCTAATAACATTTTGAATTGCTCTGGTCCTAGTTCGTCTTCGAATGTATTTTTGAGATAGGTATAAATCCATTTGTTATATAGTGTAGGTGCTACATCGGTAAGGTTATTAGAGCCTTTCCATTTTTTTAAAACAGCAAGCGCTTCTTTCTCATTGCTGGATAGTGCTTGTTGCGAAAGATTCGAAAGTAATTGTTTTACTACTTCTGGAGCGACTGAAGACGTATTGTCATAAATCATTTGACCCACAGCGGCTTTATCCCAATTTGATTTAGGTTCTAATAATTGTGTAATTCGTTTGGCTCTGTCTTCTGGGAGATAGTATCCTGGATAGGAAAACCCATCGACTGGCTCTGGTTGATTGTTTGCGGAGTAGACATAATTCCATTTTGGATTTACTGCAGACGGATTTTTGGAGAAATCCAAAAATTCTTTTATATCCTCTTTACCACTAGCGCCGTCCAAAATAAAATTAGGATTGACACCTGCTTGATGTTTGTATAACTTGCCCGTAGCCCACCACGCTACGTTCCCCTTCGCATCCCCGTACATAACATTCAATCCAGGAGCGGCGATTAAAGCTACCCCTTTTTGAAAATCCGTTTTGCTTTTTGCATGCGATAATTCATAAACTGCATCGAGAATTTGTCTGGGTTGCTGGGTGTAAATCCAAGATAATGCAACCGGCTTATCGTTCTTTAAACCATCAATTAAGTCATTGACAACAGGACCGTGACGTGTGATTTTTACATTTAAAACCACATCTGATGAATCCTTAACCTTAATTGTTTTTTTAAGTATTTCGTATGCGCTAAAACCATTTGGTGTTTTATACGCTTTGCCATCCTTGGGATTATTTTCCTCCTGATATAAATCGATATCATCATTTTCGAACATCGTTAAGCCATAAGCATAGTCCCGATTATGACCCAACAAAGGGTAAGGAGTTCCAGCCAAATAACTACCATACAATTCAAATTCTGGCGTTACAATATGCGCTTCATACCAAGTTCCTGGTTGCGAAAAACCGATATGTGGATCATTTGCAAAAATGACTTTTCCGTTTTTAGTTTTTTCTGGAGCAATTACCCAACTGTTGCTTCCTATGAAAGGAGAAACTGGTGACTGATCTAAAATTGCAGCCACTGATTTTGATATTGCTGCATATTCTTGAGGTATTTCCTTAGCGTTTTTAATTTTAGTCGTATTGAACGAACCATCTATTCCAAAATCTTTTACATACTCCATTCCATACTTGTTGCGAATATCAGTAAGTAAAGGGTCTGATTTTTGCGCCATCGCAAAGCTAAAAGACATGTATCCAAAAATATTGTAGACATCCGTAATAGTGAACTTCTCCTTTTTTATGCCAACCAAACTAAACTCGATTGGCGTTTTACCGTTATCCAAATACTGATTGATTCCGTCTAGATAAGCCATTGTTAGTTGATAGCTTTGACTTTTTTTATCTAGTGCAGCAATGGCCTTTGTAGAGGCTTCTTCGATTCCCAATCCTGCGAAAAATTTATCATTCTTTAAAGCTACTGAACCAAAAATTTCAGATAATCTTCCAGGTGCGATACGGCGCATCAATTCCATTTGCCACAAGCGATCTTGTGCGTGAACATATCCCAGCGCCATCATAGCATCTTGGGAATTGGTGGCATAAATATGTGGCACACCAAACTCATCAAAGTAAACGGTAGTTTCGTTTTGAATGTTTTTTAATTGCAATTCACCTTCATATTTTGGTTTTAAATAAAAACCATAAACTAAGGCTGCTCCCACTACAAAAGCAACTATCAGGAGTAAAATCAGAACTGTTTTTTTAAGTATTTTCATCATTGGATAAATTGAAAAACAAATATATAGGATTTGATAGTTATTTGAACAATTAATTTGAAGAGTCAAATACTTTAGAAATAATACTGTTATTTTGTTTAGTTTATTTTAAATTCAATTAAACAAAAAGTATATTTGTCCCAAAATATAAAATATGAAACATATTTCAAGAGATACTATTTCTCAAATGGAGAAAATCGAAAGATTAAATTTAATTAACTCTTGTACTGGTTATAAATCAGCTAGTCTTTTGGGGACAAAATCCCTTGATGGGATGACCAATGTGGCTATTTTTAGTAGCGTTACCCATTTAGGGAGTAATCCTGCCATGATTGGTTTTATCATGCGCCCCACTACCGTTCCCAGAGATACTTATAAAAATATTAAAGAAACTGGATATTTTACAATAAACCACATCACGGCAGCTATGATATCTGATGCGCATCATACCTCGGCCAACTATGAACTGGGCACTTCTGAATTCGACAAAACCAATTTAGAAGAGGAATATAAAGCAACTATTGAAGTTCCGTTTGTAAAAGGAAGCCCGGTGCAATTGTATTGCAAATATTTAAATGAATACCATATAAAAGAAAACGATACCATTCACGTGATTGCCTCTATTGAACACTTATTTTTTGAAGAAGAACTAGAGCATAAAGATGGCTGGTTGCAACTAGATAAAGGAAATGTAGTCGCTATAAATGGTCTTGATGGGTATTGCTTACCCAAACTAATTGATCGCTATCAATACGCACGTAAAGGAATTCCAACCACATCATTTTTCAAAAAATAAATTATGAAAAAACTTCGACTAATCCTTGGCGATCAATTAAATTCTGAACATTCTTGGTTTCAGCAAATTGATAGTGATACTATTTATGTGCTGGCAGAAATGCGTCAGGAAACGGATTATGTTAAGCATCACATTCAAAAAGTGGTTGCATTTTTCCTTTCGATGCGTAACTTTTACACTTCTTTGCAATCAAAAGGGCATCAAGCCGTTTATTTTCAAATCAATGCTAATTCGAATCCAAACGATTTGGCAAAAATCATCAACTCTTGTATCGAAAAATACAACATTGAAAAATTTGAATATTTGCTTCCCGATGAATACCGACTTGATGTACAACTGCAATCTATAGGTGCAAGTTTGACAATTCCATCAGAGGCATTCGATTCTGAACATTTTTATACTACGCGACACGAACTAGCACAATTTTTTGAAGGTAAAAAGTTATTGCTGATGGAAAATTTCTATCGGAATATGCGCAAAAAACACCATGTTTTGATGGATGGTTCTACTCCTGTGGGAAATCAATGGAACTTTGATCACGACAATCGAAAAAAATACAAAGGTGAAGTTCCAATACCCATTGAAAAAAACTTCAACGCTGATGTAACTGAAGTGGTTAGTCAAATAAAAGAAGCTGGAATACTCACTTTTGGAAATATTGATGCGAAAAAATTTAGTTGGCCAACTTCTCGAGACCAGTCATTAGAAGTTCTTGATTACTTCTGTCATCATTTATTAAAGCATTTTGGCGATTACGAAGATGCGATGCACACCGATGAAAAGTTTCTATTTCATTCCCGTCTCTCCTTTGCAATGAACAGTAAAATGCTTTCGCCAAAAGAGGTAATCGACACCGTAATTGCATTTTATCAGGCTAATGAAACCAACATAACGATTTCGCAAGTTGAGGGATTTGTGCGACAAATACTGGGATGGCGTGAATACATTCGGGGAATTTACTGGAAAGAAATGCCTAATTATGCCCAGATGAATGTACTAGAAAATAAAAATAAACTACCCGATTTTTTCTGGACTGGTAAAACTAAAATGAATTGTATGAGTCATGCCATCAATCAGAGTTTAGATGAAGCATACGCACATCACATTCAGCGGCTTATGGTCATTGGCAATTTTACTTTGCTCACTCAAATTCATCCAGACGAGGTAGACGCGTGGTATCTGGGAGTATATATCGATGCCATTGAATGGGTAGAAATGCCTAACACTCGTGGGATGTCACAATATGCTGATGGTGGAATTATTGCAACAAAGCCGTATGTTTCCTCTGGAAGTTACATCAACAAAATGAGTAATAATTGTACAAAGTGCCAATACAATGTAAAAGAGAAATTTGGTGATAAAGCTTGTCCATTTAATACGCTTTACTGGAACTTTCTTGACGAGAAAAAAGACTACTTCAAGGGCAATCAACGAATGGGAATGATGTTGAATTTATTAAAGAAAATGGATCCCGAAGAATTGTTTAAAATTAAGACCAAGGCAAATGAAATCATTGCCAATATGGATTCGTACTAAACGCTATACAAAAAGGGTGCTTAAATTCAATATGAAGTTAAGCACCCGTTTTTTATTAGAAAGATAAAATTAATTATTTTTACTTCCATCAATTATAGCTCCTGTTCCAGCGCCAACACCTGCACCCGCAACACCACCAATAATAGCTCCTTGAACTTTTTTCTTGCTAATAATTGCACCTGTAGCTGCTCCAACTCCTGCACCAATTAAAGCACCTTTAGCTGTATTGCTCATGCCTTTCCTTTGCGTAGTAGTTGTAGTCGTAGTAGTCGCTGGTTGTCTAACCACCACAACTTCTTTTTGTGTTTCAATTTTAGCTTCTTCGATTTTCGCCATCTCTACTTGCATGGAATCAATAACTCTTTGTTTTTCCATTTCAACTTTCATCGAATCTACAGTTGCTAATTTGGCTTTTTCAATTTCCATTTTTCCCTGATTTTGACAAGAAACAATAACTGCGGCTAGTAATATAAAATATAATGCTTTCATAATTTATTTATTTTTTGTGATTAATATTTTTACAAAGTAACAATGAAACGGAACAATATCAATTATAAAATCGAAATATTTTTTTATAATATTTGAATTTCTATTTGTTAAGAATTCCCGCTTTTAATGTTTGCCCAAAATGATACATATCTTCAAAAGAAGAATAGAGAGGAACTGGTGCTAACCGAATTACATTTGGTTCACGCCAATCCGTGATCACACCATTTTTCATCAGGTATTCAAACAAACTTCGTCCTTCGCCATGCAGCAATACAGATAATTGCGAGGCTCTCTCTTCTTGATTTGAAGGAGTAATGATTTCAAAAGTACTTTCGACCTCTTTGTCTATTTCGTGCAAAATAAATTCTAAATAAGAGGTTATAGCATTTCTTTTTTGAATCAAAGAATCCATTCCTATTTCATCAAACATTTCGACTGAGGCCAAATACGGCGCAAGAGACAATATAGGTAAATTACTGATTTGCCAACCATCTGCACTAGGAACGGGATCAAAAGTTTGTTCCATCTTGAAGCGACGTTCTTTGTTATGTCCCCACCAACCCGCAAATCTGGGCAACTCTGAATTATTATGGTGTTTTTCATGAATAAAACATCCCGATGCGTTTCCGGGTCCAGAATTCATGTATTTATAACTGCACCAAGATGCAAAATCGACATTCCAATCGTGCAAGTCCAATTTTACATTACCCGCAGCATGTGCTAAATCCCAACCCACATAAGCACCCGCTTCATGACCCGCAGCCGTTATCGTTTTCATATCAAAAACTTGCCCTGTATAATAATTTACTCCGCCGATTAAAACCAAAGCCAACTCATTACCAACTTCCTTGATTTTAGCTAACACATCTTCTAAACGGATGTTGTGTTCGCCTTCGCGTCGCTTGATTTCTACAAGTGCCTCATCTGGATGAAAGCCAACGTTACGCGAATGAAAATCGACTTGACTTTGAAACATATATTGATCTGAAGGAAATGCTTTCTCCTCGCAAATGATTTTATATCTTGTTTTTGTGGGTTGGTAAAACGAAACCATCAATAAATGAAGATTGACTGTCAAAGTATTCATTACAGTCACTTCACTTGGCAAAGCACCTACAATTTTACTCAACGGTTTTGCAAAACGTTCGTGGTAATCCCACCAAGGCTTGTCGCTATAAAAATGTCCTTCCACCGCAAGATTTGCCCAATCACTCATTACTTCATCAACATAAGCTTTTGTTCGTTTGGGTTGCAAACCAAGAGAATTACCCGTAAAATAAATTACTTTTTTTCCATTTACCTTAGGAAAAAGAAATTCTTGCTGATATTTTTGTAATGGATCTCTTGCATCCATTTGCTGTGCAAATTCAAGGGTATTTTCAAATGTCATAACTTGTATTTTGTTTTGTAAAAGTACTAAAAAAGGACCTATATATAACGACTTTTAATTGATTGGTAAACCCTAAAAGAGTTAAAATTTCGAATGCAAAAAAATAGTTTCAAATTCCTATACGCAATTAATAAACTAATCGTTATTAACTATATTTGATTGAATTTAAAATTATTAGCTATGCTTAAAAACAGTTTGAACGTTATAATTATCGCTATTGCAGCAATAATTTCATCGTATTTATTTTCGAATGCTTTTCAGAATCGAAACAAGAGTAACGACACCATAAGCGTAACGGGTTCTGGAAAAAAAGACTTCATTTCGGATTTGATTGTGTGGAATGGCTCTTTTTCTAAAAAAAGTGCAACGTTGAAAGAAGCATACGCAGCACTTGACGCAGACCGGGAAAAGATTAAAAATTACTTGTTAGGAAAAGGTATAAGTACAACTGAAATGGTTTTCTCAGCAGTAAATTTTAATAAAGATTTTGAAACTACTTTTAACGAAAATGGCACCACAAGACAACAAATTTTTACTGGTTTTACCTTAACACAAAGCGTAAATATTCAGTCTAAAGAAGTGAATAAAATTGAGGAAATATCGAGACAATCCAGTGAACTAATCAATTCTGGAGTTGAATTTTACTCGAGTCCACCGGAATATTATTATACCAAACTAGCCGAATTAAAAATACAAATGATTGCCGAAGCCACGAAAGATGCCAGTGCAAGAGCCAAAAGTATTGCCGAAAATGCAGATGCCAATTTAGGAAGTTTAAAAAAATCAGATATGGGTGTTTTTCAAATTACAGGTCAAAACTCCTCTGAAGACTTTTCTTATGGTGGATCGTTTAACACACAATCTAAAAATAAGACAGCTAATATTACCGTGCGATTGGTTTATCAGGTGAATTAATTTCTTGATGTTGAGCGAAGTTGAAACTTTAAGTGGGGTCTCGATTGCGCTCGACTTGATAAAAATAGCGGGTACTAAATTTTTTAGACAAAAAATTGAAAGCTACTTTTATCTATTACAAATTGTTATTGGTTCCCAAAATAACTTTTCTATCCAATACGCTTTGTGTGAGGGATAGTAGCGGCATCCTTTATTTTCTTTCTTTAAGAAAATAAAGATACAGCGGATAGGTACTATCTTAAAATCCTAACTTATTTTCTCTTAATTTTTATATATTTGTTCAACTATAGAAAGTATTTCATTTTCAAAAATGATTTGTTTATCTGGTATAGCCTCAACTTGATTGGGGCTATTTTTTTTGTCTAACTCATCTTTTAAAAGTTTGGAGATATTTTCTTGATGTTGATTCATTTTTTGTAAATAATTTGGGTCATATTCTTCATTTTTTTTCCAAATATGGTAAATTAGCACTAGCAGTTTTTTTTGAACTGCAACATAACTTTTCATTTTAATGCCATGTTTTTCAATGGTGCGATTATATAAATCCACTGCTGGTTTTTCGTTATGTTTAACAGCTACGAAGGCT
>NZ_JBLVPU010000036.1:0-7651 GCF_048286735.1 Flavobacterium frigidum
TAAAAGCATTTAGATCTCAATTCAGAGGAGTTAGAAATATAGAATTCTTCCTTTTTAGACTAACTAATATTTATGCTTAATTTTTGCTTCCCCACAGGTTTTGGGATTGATCCATTATAATGTGGTTAAAGTTTTGAAATACGAATGGGAATAAATTCTGGTTTTGAAGTTTCTTTGGTTGGTTTTAACCAAAAATTCGTCTTCGAAGCACCGCAAAAAAATAAATGAAGGTAGTAAGTAATTATTTAAAAAACCATTTATAGGTTTGAATTTACTTTTTGAAATATAAAAAAGAATTACTCGCTTAACTGAATAGAGTTTTCAGTTAAGCGAATGTAATAAACTTCTCCATGCAAAATATTTATCTTGATATTTGGTTACTAATTCAAAATATTAGAAAAGTAATGATAGAGAGCTCATTTCATCGCACACCCAGTGCGGTAGTTCTGTTAATTTTAGTTATTTACTTAAAAAAATAAATATAATTATACAATATTAAATTTACTTAAAAATAATATTAAAAAATTAACAGTAAAGATAGTTTATCTTCTTTGTTGTTTTTTATTTACATTTGTAATAGTTATCATTAAATTAATCTATGAACTATACTTTACATCAGCTTCAGATATTTTTAAAAGTTTTTAAAACACAGAGTGTCACTAAGGCCTCAGAGGAACTTCACTTAACGCAACCCGCTGTCTCTATTCAACTTAAAAATTTCCAGGATCAATTTGATATTCCGTTAACTGAAGTGGTTGGTAGAAGATTGTATGTAACTGAGTTTGGAATTGAAATTGCTGAGGTTGCTCAAAACATAATCGATCAGGTAGAGACTATCAATTTCAAAACCATGGCCTATAAGGGGCAATTAACAGGACGATTAAAAGTATCTATTGTTTCAACTGGCAAATATGTAATGCCATATTTTCTAGCCGATTTTATGAAAGTAAATTCTGGAATAGAATTGCAAATGGATGTTACCAATAAGAGTCGTGTAATTAGTAGTTTGGAGAAAAATGAAATTGACTTTGCACTAGTATCGGTATTGCCTGCTTCTTTAAATATTGAAAAATTAGATTTATTGCAAAACAAATTGTTTTTGGTTGCAAACAGCAAAATTGATTCTAAAAGGCTTGAAAATTCAAAAGACATATTTACAGAAATACCACTTATTTATAGAGAGAAGGGTTCTGGAACACGCCAGATGATGGAAAATTTCATTGAAAGAAACACTGTTTTAATTCGAAAAAAAATGGAGTTAACCTCAAACGAAGCTGTTAAACAGGCAGTTATTGCAGGTTTAGGATGTTCTATTATGCCGTTAATAGGAATAAAAAATGAACTCTTAAACAAGGAATTACAAATCATTCCGTTTAAAGGTTTGCCAATTAAAACTACTTGGAGTTTGATATGGCTCAAAGGGAAAAAACACTCTCCTGCAGCTGGTGCACTATTAGACTATATTAAAAAAGAAAAAAGTAATATTGTAAAAGAAAAATTCAACTGGTCTGAAGATACTAATTTTTAATATCGTTGTGCATATGTTATTTTAATTATGTAAAAAAAAGCGCTCACTTTCGAAAGCGCTTTACATATTATAATTAAATTAATTTTTCTCAACCCATTTTCTAGCATTTACAAAAGCTTCATGCCAAGGCGAAACTTCGTCATTCCTATCTTTTGGATAATTTGCCCAGTTCCATTGAAAAGTAGAACGCTCAATATGCGGCATCATCACTAAATGGCGACCAGATTTGTCACATAGCATAGCCGCATTAAAATCAGAACCATTAGGATTTGCTGGATAACTATTGTAAGCATATTTAGAAACGATAGTATAATTTTCTTCTGGCTCAGGTAAATTGAACTTTCCTTCACCGTGCGAAACCCATACACCTAAAGTGCTTCCCGCTAAGGTAGATAACATTACCGAATTGTTTTCTTGAACCGTTACTGATGTAAAAATGCTTTCGTGTTTTTGACTGTCGTTGTGCAACATTTTTCCATGAACTTTATGTTCTGGATTGATTAATTCCAATTCCATAAACAACTGGCAACCATTACAAATTCCAACCGAAATCGTATCTTCTCTTTTAAAGAAATTCTTCAAAGCTGTATTTGCTTTTTCATTATATTTAAATGCTCCAGCCCATCCTTTGGCAGAGCCTAAAACATCAGAGTTAGAGAAACCTCCAACGGCTCCAATGAACTGAATGTCTTCCAGGGTTTCGCGACCGGAAATTAAATCGGTCATGTGAACGTCTTTAACATCAAAACCAGCCAAATACATAGCATTTGCCATTTCACGTTCCGAATTACTTCCTTTTTCACGAATAATTGCCGCTTTTGGTCTATCTCCCATCTCCTTTGGAGAGGGGCTGGGGGTGAGGATTCCGTCAAAATGAGATGGGAAAGTAAACGTTAACGGTTGATTAGCAAAATTTTCATAACGCTCCAACGATTTTCCGTTTTTAGTTTGTTTTTGATCTAATAAGAAGGAAGTTTCAAACCAAATTTCTCTATATTTTTTTGAAGAAAATTCAAAGGAATCTTCATGATTTACAATAGAAATAGTATCCGAATTCGTAACTGTTCCAATATTGAAAATTTCAACTCCTTTGGCTTTAAATATTGTTTCTACTTCTGCATCCGCTTGGAAAACAACCGCAATATTTTCTGAAAACAATAATTTAGTAGAATCGTTTTCATTGATAGCAGTTAAGTCGAAATTCGCACCTAAATTCACATCTGCAAAACACATTTCTAATAAAGTAGTTAGTAAACCACCACTTCCAATATCATGACCGGCTTTGATTTTTCTATCTTTAATTAAATCTTGTAACGTATTAAATGCTTTTTTGAAGAAAGCTGCATTTTTAATTGTAGGCGTTTCATTACCTATTTTATTTTGTGTTTGATTGAATGACGAACCTCCCAATTTAAACGCATCTTGAGATAAGTTTAAGTAGTAAATATTTCCGCCATTATGTTGTAAAACTGGTTCTATAACTTTCGTAATATTTGAACAATTTCCAGCAGCTGAAATAATAACTGTTCCTGGAGCAATTACTTCATCATTCGGATATTTTTGTTTCATCGAAAGCGAATCTTTTCCTGTTGGAATATTGATTCCTAATTCGATAGCAAAATCAGAACAACCTTTTACAGCATCGTATAAACGCGCATCTTCACCTTCGTTTTTACAAGCCCACATCCAGTTTGCCGATAAAGAAACAGAATCTAATCCATCTTTCAATGGTGCCCAAACTAAGTTAGAAAGCGATTCTGCAATTGCATTTCGACTTCCAGCAACTGGATCAATTAAAGCTGAAATAGGAGCGTGGCCAATGGATGTTGCAATTCCTTCTTTTCCTTTGAAGTCTAAAGCCATTACACCCACATTATTCAAAGGCAATTGTAACGGTCCAGCACATTGTTGTTTGGCCACTTTTCCACCTACACAACGGTCGACTTTATTGGTTAACCAATCTTTACAAGCAACAGCTTCTAATTGTAAAACTTGCTCTAAATACGTTGGAATTTCTTTTGAGTTATATTCTGAATTACTATAATTTCTAGCAATTGTTTTGTCATTCATAATGGTTTTTGGTGAACTTCCGAAAAAGTCTTCCAAAGCGTAATCCATAGGTTTTAAACCTGTAGTTTTCGATTCGAATGTAAATCTATGATCATTAGTAACCACGCCCACTTCATACATTGGAGAACGTTCTCTATCGGCTATTCTTTGTAAGATGTCGATATCTTTCTCACCAATCACTAATCCCATTCTTTCTTGAGATTCGTTCCCTATGATTTCTTTGGCAGAAAGTGTAGGATCTCCAACTGGCAATTTATCTAAATCGATTAATCCTCCTGTTTCTTCAACTAATTCAGATAAACAATTCAAATGTCCACCTGCACCATGATCGTGAATGGAAACAATTGGGTTGTAATCACTTTCCACTAAACCGCGAATGGCATTAGCGGCACGTTTTTGCATTTCTGGATTAGAACGTTGGATCGCATTTAATTCAATTCCAGAACCAAAAGCTCCTGTATCTGCAGATGAAACGGCAGCTCCACCCATTCCAATTCTATAATTCTCTCCACCAAGAATCACAATTTTATCACCTTCTTGTGGTTTCTTTTTAATAGCTTGATCTAATTTTCCGTACCCAATTCCACCTGCTTGCATGATTACTTTGTCATAACCTAACTTACGGTTTTTTAATTCCCCTTCTTTGGAGGGGTTTGGGGTGGTTTCTTCGTGTTCGAAAGTTAAAACCGAACCTGTAATTAACGGTTGACCGAATTTATTTCCGAAATCTGAAGCTCCATTTGAAGCTTTAATCAAAATATCCATTGGTGTTTGGTACAACCAAGGACGTTCTGCCATCGCTTCTTCGTGCTTACGATTGTTGGTCAATCTAGAATAAGAAGTCATGTAAACCGCAGTTCCAGCTAAAGGTAACGAACCTTGTCCACCTGCTAATCGGTCACGAATTTCACCTCCAGAACCGGTTGCAGCTCCGTTGAAAGGCTCAACTGTTGTTGGGAAATTGTGTGTTTCTGCTTTTAATGACAATACCGATTCAAATTCTTTTTCTTCGTAAAAATCTGGTTTGTCAGCACTTTTTGGTGCGAATTGTGTGACTTTCGGACCTTTAACAAAAGCTACGTTGTCTTTATAAGCTGAAACAATATCTCTAGGATTTTGTTCCGATGTTTTTTTGATTAATTTGAATAATGAAGTTGGTTTTTCTTCGCCATCTACTACAAAAGTTCCATTAAAAATTTTATGGCGACAGTGTTCAGAATTGGCTTGTGAGAAAGCAAAAATTTCAGAATCCGTAAGTTTTCTGCTTAATTTGGTTGCCAAATTATCTAAGTATTCAACTTCTTCTAAACTTAAAGCTAAACCTTCTTGTTTGTTATAGGCATCAATATCATCAATTTCTAAAATAGCTTCAGGTTCAATATTTATGGTAAATATGTCTTGATGTAATTCCAAATATTTTTGAAGTAACATCGGATCAAAATCAGTAAAATTTTCTGTTACTTTTTGAAACTCTTCAATTCTAATAATTCCAGAAACCCCCATGTTTTGAGTAATTTCTACTGCGTTAGTGCTCCATGGTGTAACCATAGCGGCACGAGGTCCAACAAAAAAATCCGTGAGTACGGATTTTTCTAGAATATGTGCGTCGGCAAAAAGCCAATTGAGTTTTGAAATGTCTTGAGCTGAGATTTCGTTTTGCGTTTGTACTGCAAAAACGGTTTTACTTTGGTTTTCAAAGAAATGAATCATTGTTGTGTAGTTTGTTGTATTGCGGTGCGAATTTAATCAATTTTGATTACATTTTAAGCAAAAAAAAAGCGGCAATTTGCCGCTTTTTAATTTAGTTGATTATTAATTTCTTTATGCCTGATTCCTGATTGGTACTGATGCGAACCAAGTAGGTTCCTCGAGCAATATTTGGAATTGTAATTTCAGATTTGGTAGTGTTTTCTGCACTGAAAATTTTCTGACCTATTATGGAGTAAACTTCGATAGAATACATTTGGTTCGAATTATTGATAGTAAAAGTTCCATTGGATGGATTTGGATAAATAACAATGGCATCAAGAGCAACATCAAGAGTAGTTTTTGGCTCCTTTGCCACCACACGACTTCCTAAGTTATTACAAGTGTCTAATGCAAAGACATCCCATTGAGTAGCTTTGTTAAAAGTAGTTGAAGGCGCCGTTACAGTCGCTTTTCTGCGGATGGTTTCATCAATTGAGAAGTTTGCAGTTCCGCCATTGAATGTACCAATGATATCAATCAGAATTCCGTTTTTGAACAGACCCACGGCATCATTTCCATTAAATGCCATTTCGGTAGCAGATGTAGAAAGATTGGCAGCGCTAGTAGCATAACAGGAAGAGGACATTAGACTATTTACGATAGTGAATTTACTACCAGAACTCAAGGTTCCAGATAAAGATAAGCCTGCGCTCCACGCTCCAGCGCCATTGCTTTGTTTTTTGATGCTGTAGATGGATAAGTTGACTGCTACACCAGTTGCATTTGAAATTTCTAACGCTTTATTATTTGAAGAACCTTCTATATACTCCGAAAATAATAAATCAGTTGCGGTGTTGTTCGAATTAGTAACTACAGTCAAAGAATTACTCGTTGCAGATAAATTTCCTGCTGCATCTTTTGCTCGCACAGTAAAGGTATAGCTAGTGGCTGCTGTCAAGCTACCCACAACAGTGTTCAAAGTGGTAACCGTTGTTCTTAAAACACCATTTACATATACATTATAGCCTATTACGCCTACGTTATCAGTAGATGCATTCCATGCAAGTGTTACTGATGTTGTCGTTTTAGCTGTTGATGTTAGCGATGTTGGTGTACTAGGAACCGTAGTGTCGGTTGTTCCACCTCCTGTAGTTCCGCTCCAAATAGCGTTTACATAAGATGGATTGTCAATAAAAGGATTTCTATTTCCTTGTCGTGCATAAATAGCATTATTTCTCTCAATTTCTCTTGCACTCACAGGGTCATTGGCATGCCATGAAAGTAACAAATTTAAAAATGCGGTCGTGAATACTTGGTTGCTGCTACCATTAAACATGGCAAAAGGATAGCCAGCTACCGTATTTTCATAACGTGTAGCAAAATAAAAATACATACGGGCTAAATCGCCTTTAAAAGCCGGCGCTGGTTCAAAAACAGTTCCAGTGTATCCAGAAACAGCACTTGTGCCTAACTTACTTCCGTTTAAAGTTGTTATTGATGCCGTTGCTACGTTACCATGTGGAAAACTAGAGCGTATGCCGTTTACTTTTCCATCAGTTGGCGGAATAAAATGTGCATCAGATACCATTGGTGCTGCAGAATTAAAAGTAGATTGTGGAATTACGTGCTCTCTATTGTAGCAATCGCCCTCAACTGAATAAGTACCACATTGTTCTGTTGTAAGAATAAAAGTGTATGGATCGGCTCCGTTTTGATTCTCAGAATACAGATCGAAAATAGTGTTATCATTTTCATTTTGATGGTCCCTATCCGATGTAGCATAGGTAGTCCAGAGTCCAGCATACCCTTGATCAGTATGCCCTTTTATTACATTGTATAGTTGGGTTTTTAAAGTGTATCCGGTTCCCGTTGCTGTACCGTAATAGCCGCTCGGTGCTTGTGCTGATGCAACAGATAAGAATAAGAATAATAATGCAGAGTAAATTTTTTTCATTGTTTAAAGTTGTTATGGTTTTTGTAGTTAACTTCAATATTTAAAAACTTGACTCTCAAGTTTAAAAAAATAAAGTCGCGCAAATTTATAACTTTAAAGCTGTTTCATGTTAAGAAATTGTAAAGGTATTTAAGAATTTTTTAACAAAACTATTAACATTTCAGCTATCATAAGCGAAGTCTTACTTAAATAGAATGAATTCTAATTTTAAACGCTGTAGCAGCATATTTTGGATTACTATTATTTAAAAATACTGCAGCAATTTTCTAATTAGGGAATAAAAAAAAGCGGCTATTTTAGACTGAACCCAAAAGTTTGGACAAATTTATAATTAATTTTGATAATAATGAGCTCGATATTGTATCGGGCTCATTTTGTTTAAATTAGACTTACTTCTGTCATTATTATAA
>NZ_JBLVPU010000037.1:0-6192 GCF_048286735.1 Flavobacterium frigidum
AAGTCAAATTAAAATGAGGACATATAAAACAAAAAACACTTGCAAAAACGTTTTTGCAAGTGTTTAATTAAATATTTTTATCTAATAATCTGTATCGGTTATTCAGGACAAGACATTTTTTAAAAAAAATAGAAGAATTACAAAAAGAAAATCCTATAGATTTAGTTTTTTTTACTGGTGATTTGATAAATCAAGCTGGAATCGATTTCAAAGAAAAAGATGACACTATTCCACCAACTACTAAAGCATTTAAAATATTTAAAAATCAAATAATAGATCCAATTCTAGAAAAATTAAATATCGACATATCAAGGTTTATTATTTGTCCTGGTAATCATGATATCAATCGAAATGCTGATAAACCTTTTCATGAAATTGGATTAAAAGGTAATTTACATTCAATTGATGAAATTAATTCATTTATAAATGCGGATGAAGGGGATTATGATGGAGTTCAAAGAATTAAGGATTATAAAAACTTTGAATTTGAGTTGTATAAAACATTTGATGATAAGCTGCATTCAAAATTTAATTTTTCTGTTAAATTAGATATAAATGGTAAATCTGTTGGTATTTCCTCTTTAAACTCATCTTGGAGATGTTATGGCGATGATGATTTTAAAAATCTTCTTGTTGGAGAAAGTCAAGTAAATGATAATTATAAATTTATAAAAGATTGTGACATTAGAATAGCATTAATGCATCATCAACTGGATTGGATTTCTGATGTAGAGTCAAAAATTATTAAAAGTCATATATCTGGAAATTATAAATTAATCTTTAGTGGTCATACTCACCAGACAGATATCGAATATGTTCAAAATTTATCAGGAACTAGTTTGAGAGTTGTATCACCTTCAGGACTAAATCAAATTAGACAAAGCAATAAAGATTATGCTAATGGATTCAGCGTTATTGATTATGGTGAAGATATAAAATGTAATTTTTTAAAGTATAATCATGGACTTAAAATTTTTGTAGACAATACAGATGTTTGCGACAAAGGAGTTTTAGAAATTAAGGTTAATTCACCAATGGTTTTAAATCAATCAGTGAATATGCAATCTTTGGTAGAAGATGATTTTTATGATTTTTTGAATGATAGTGGAGCTAATTTTACCCATAGAAGTAAAACGCTAACTCTCGATGATATCTATGTTGCTCCTTTCATGGAGAAATTTAGTTTAAGTGATGAAGAAGAAAAAGGCTCATCTTTTAAATCTGAGGATATTTTAAAAAAAATAATAAATAAAGAAGTTAATCATACAATTATTCTAGGAGAAGAAAATAGTGGTAAAACTTCATTTTGCAAAAATATTTATTTAAAAAGTGTTATTTTACAAAATACAGTACCAGTTTTTATAAAAGGGCGAGATATTAAAAAAGTTAAAGAAGAGGATATTCTTAAACTAATTAATAAAGAGTTTAGAAAACAATACAAGGCTGATGTAGATTTAACTACGAAAGAATTGGTTGTAATTATTGATGATTTTAATGATTGCAAACTTCCTCAAAAAAGCAAAAGAACCTTCATATTAAATTTATATAAGCACTCTTTTCAAACTATTATAACATGGGATGAGTATTTTACATTAAGTGAATTACTTGAATCTCAAGTTACTGCCGTTGAAGTATTCGAAATATTGAAATTTGGAGGTAAGAAAAGACAAGAGTTAATTAGAAAATGGGTAGATCTATTTGAAGATGAATTTGAAGATGAGCAGTCTAAAGAATTTCAAATTAAAGAATTATCTAAAACAGTAAATTCTGTTATTGGTAAAAACTTAATTCCTTCACTTCCAATATACATATTGACAATTTTACAAGCCAATGAACTAACTAATACAACAAATTTTGAACAAAGTACCTTTGGTCATTATTATGATGTTTTAATTAAATCTGCCTTAGGACAGAAAATTAAAGTAAATGCTGAAATTGAGAAGTATTATTCATACTTGACTGAATTATCTTTTTGGATTTATAGTAATCAGACAATTGAAATAGAGGAAAATGAATTCATTAATTTTCATCAATGGTTTATTTCAAAATACAAAATTCAATTAAGTTTTCGAGATGCTATTGAAATTTTAGAAAATTGTAATTTAATTCAAAAGAACGGAGAATTATATAAATTCAAATATAAGTACATCTATTTTTATTTTATAGGAAAGTATTTTTCAGACAATTTAGAAGATGAAATTATTCAAGAGGAAGTTACTAACTTATCAAATAAACTATATCAAACCGATAGTGCAAATATTTATATTTTCTTGTCCCATCACAGTAAATCAAAATTTATTATTAAACAAATTTTGGAACGTGCCAGAGAGCTTTTTATTGATGAAAATATAATTGAGTTTAATAGTGACATTAAATACATAAATGAATTTATTGAAAAGAAAGTAGATACTTTAGACTTTAAAGAAGAAGAGAATATTATTGAGGTAGAAATTAACGAGATAGAAGATAGCAGCTTGGAGATTATTGAGAGTCCTGAGGAAGATAGTGATGTAAATGAAGAAATTGATAGTATCTCAAAAGTAAATAAAGCCTTTAAAACAATTGAAATTTTAGGTTACATTATTAAAAACAGATATGCATCATTAGCAGGAAATGATAAATCAGATCTTGTAGAAGAAATGTATAAATTAGGATTACGTTCTTTGACTTTTTTATTTAAAACTTTACTAGAAGGCGAAGATTATATTAAAAACGAGATTATTGACTTAATAAAGAAAGATCCTAACAGTGCATTAACAGTGCGTGAAAGAGAAGAACTAGCCAAGCAATTAATGTTTAATTTATTATATATGGTTTCGTATTCTATTTTTAAGCGTATTTCATCATCTATAGGTTCCAAAGATTTAGAAATAACCTTTGCCGATGTAAAAGAAAAGCTTGCAATTGGCACCAATGACCAACAAAATAATGCGATTTCATTAATTGATATCGCGGTCATTTTTGAGTATAGCAAAACTTTCCCAGATAAAAATGTTAAAGTTTTGGCTGAAGATTTGAAAAACAACCCACTCGGATTTCATATACTTCGCCGCCTTGGCTTGAATTTTATGAGAATGATTCCAATGAAAGAAATAGAACAGCAGAAAGCATCTGAAATTTTAAACATCTCGATTAAAAGTCAAAGATTAATAGGTATTACTTCTTCAATAAAAAAATAGAATTAATGGCTAAATACAGTGTAAATCAACAATCCATAGAAACTTTATTGAGTTGGATCAAATCCGGCGATATTGTCATGCATCATTTTTATATGCTTTAAAAAATGAGTAATTCAGCAATTGACAGGAAATGTATTTGGTGTTTAGAAACCAAATCTAATGTAACTTTTATTAAAAAAGCGCATACCATTCCCAAATCATTAGGTGGTCAGAACTATAATAGGAATGTTTGCGATGATTGTAATTACTATTTTGGCAATAGAGACAGTCATAACGGTAAATATTCCATTGAAGTGGCATTGAAAGAAGCTTTTTCTATTTCCAGAAAAACTTTCTTATTGGGTCGTGTAACTAAAAGAAAAGTAGGCGAATTCAAGTCTCAATTTTTTGAGATGAAAGAACGAAATGGCAAATTTCGTCTAGGTATAAAACAATCTTTTATGTTTGCTAATCAATCAGAACTTTGTAGAGCTTTTAAAAGAGGTTTGTATAAAATGTATTTTGAAGAATTTAATAGACAAAAAAGATTTGGTCATGAGGAAAGTTTTGATATAATTAGGGGATTTGCTAGATATAATAATTATGATTTACCAGTATTATATTTTACTAGAAAAATAGGTGTGATGATATTTTTCAAACGTGAAGCAGAAACACCAATTTTGTATTTTGATAGAATGAATTATTTATATTCAGATGACAAGTTTGCTGAAATTGAATTTTTAGGACATGTTTTTGGTTTTCCAATAGCTCCTTTTACAAAAGAAGAATTTGAGAACTATACACAAAAGTCTATTGAAATAAAGAAAGAGTTTTTTATAGAGGCAAATGTTATTGAGAAATTTACAGACATTGATATTGCATTGAGTGTTATGAACAGATAAATAAAATCATTTTCCCAACGTCGGCAAAATGGTTTCAAAACGATAAATAAGGATTTTTTAAACACAAAAAATCCTTATTCATCCCAATTTAACAAAAATAGATAGATTTAAATCTTCTTATTTTTACTATATTTGTCTAAATAAGATAAATTATGAAAATTTCAACCCTTATTCCGCAAGAAAAAATAATAGAGCGCTTACGCTATGAGAATCCTTGGTGGGTAACTCAAGCCATTCCAGAGCTGTACCGTTCAATGTCAAAACGTTTGTATTTTTCATTGTTCTATCCGTTTGTGGTTGAAAAAGAAATTAAAAGAGCGGTAGTATTAATGGGTCCTAGACGTGTAGGCAAAACCGTGATGATGTTTCACACCATCGATCAATTAATACAGGATAAGATAAATCCACAAAAGCTATTTTTTATTGGTATCGATAATCCTATTTACATCAATTTGAGCTTGCAGGACATTTTGGACTTATGCACTGAAGCCCTAAAAATTAAAGATCTTGAAGATTGTTACATTTTCTTTGATGAGATTCAGTACCTCAAAGACTGGGAGCGTCATTTAAAAGTATTGGTAGACACTTATCCAAAGACAAAATTTATCGTATCAGGTTCCGCTGCCGCAGCATTGCGTTGGCACAGTACCGAAAGTGGCGCTGGCCGATTTACTGATTTTATGTTACCACCTTTAACCTTTCAGGAATTTATTCATTTAAAAAATCGTTCTCATCTGATGGTAGAAGGCACCATCAAATACAATGGAAAAGGGATAGCCTATCAATTGACCAATAACATTGACGAACTCAATAAAGAATTTGTGAATTACCTAAATTTTGGAGGATATCCCGAAGTAGTTTTATCTGAAAGAATACAAAGCGATATGGGTCGCTATGTTAAAAATGATATTGTAGATAAGGTCTTATTGAGAGATTTACCAAGTTTATACGGAATCAAAGATGTGCAAGAACTCAACCGTTTTTTCACTTACATTGCTTATAATACAGGTAATGAGTTTTCGTATGAAACTATGTCAAGAGAGAGCGGTATTCAAAAAGATACTTTAAAAAAATATTTAGAATATTTAGAAGCTGCTTTTTTAATTAAAGTACTCAATAAATTAGATATCAATGCTAAACGATTGAAAAGAGTAACCAGTTTTAAAGTGTATTTGACCAATCCGTCCTTGCGTACCGCTTTGTTCTCGCCGATTTCAGAAAGTGATCAAGAGATGGGAAATATGGTTGAAACCGCTATACTTTCGCAGTGGATGCATAGGGAAAATTTGAACCTAAACTATGCCCGCTGGAAAGACAAAAAAGAGGGTGAAGTGGATCTGGTATTGCTTGATGATAAAAATTTCAAACCGATTTGGGGTATTGAAATAAAATGGAGCAATCGCTATGTTGAAAAAACAAATGAACTGCATAGCATAATGCAATTTTGTGAAAAAAATAAATTAACTAGTGCATTAGTTACCACCATTAATCAAGAAGGAAACAAAACCTTTCAAGAAATCGAGTTTACCTTTTTACCTGCCGCGCTATACGCTTATAATGTTGGGGTAAACACATTAAAAATGAAAGGAATTAATGAATAGTAATAATATAGTAAATAAGAAATTTTTAAGCATAAAAAAACCTTATTTGTCCAAATAAGACTAGAATAAATAGATTTGAATCTGCTTATTTTACGTTTTTTAACTAAATCAAGAGCAAAATACAAAATAAAATACACTATCCTCAATCACAACCGAGAAACGGAGATAGGAAAATAGAAAAAAGATGAAGTTCACCGAAGCACAACTAGAACAAGCCTTTATACACCTACTGCAAGAAGAGCAAATGACGCATCTTGTAGGCGGAGAAGTACGTAAAAATGAATTTCAAGGGGTATCAGAACCAACTTTGCAATACGGTCATATTGTAACCGAAAAAGTGTTGATCGAAGCTGATTTACGAAACTATTTAAAATCTAATTACGCTAAGGAGCACATTACAGATGCCGAAGTAACGGATCAATCCCAAAACCTGTGGGGAAGCAAAAATTAAGCATAAATATTAGTTAGTCTAAAAAGGAAGAATTCTATATTTCTAACTCCTCTGAATTGAGATCTAAATGCTTTTATTTT
>NZ_JBLVPU010000038.1:0-5922 GCF_048286735.1 Flavobacterium frigidum
ATACAAAAAAGCCTATCATTTCTGATAGGCTTTTCAAAGAAAGGCGACGACATACTCTCCCACATAACTGCAGTACCATCTGCGCAGGCGGGCTTAACTACTCTGTTCGGGATGGGAAGAGGTGAGCCCCGCCGCAATAACCACCTTAAGAGGTTATAATTGCTTTGGGCAATTATCTATAATTAACAATTGATAATTTACAATTTATAATTATAGTAATATCTTAACATACTGAGATAAAGAATATAAAAAGTTTACTACTGAAACATGTTCAGCATTAAGAAAGTTTCTTCCTCCCCCGCCGAGGCGGGGGAGGAAAAGCGTACATAAGCTTACGGGTTATTAGTACTACTCGACTATGACATTACTGCCTTTACATCTATAGCCTATCAACGTGGTCATCTCCCACGACCCTTAAAAGAAATCTCATCTTGTGGTGGGTTTCGCGCTTATATGCTTTCAGCGCTTATCCCTTCCAAACGTAGCTACTCTGCGATGCCACTGGCGTGACAACAGATACACTAGAGGTTTGTCCAATTCGGTCCTCTCGTACTAGAATCAGATCCACTCAAATTTCTTGCGCCCACAGTAGATAGAGACCGAACTGTCTCACGACGTTCTGAACCCAGCTCGCGTGCCACTTTAATGGGCGAACAGCCCAACCCTTGGGACCTTCTCCAGCCCCAGGATGTGACGAGCCGACATCGAGGTGCCAAACCCCCCCGTCGATATGAGCTCTTGGGGGAGATCAGCCTGTTATCCCCGGCGTACCTTTTATCCTTTGAGCGATGGCCCTTCCATGCGGAACCACCGGATCACTATGCTCTACTTTCGTACCTGATCGACCTGTATGTCTCTCAGTCAAGCTCCCTTATGCCATTGCACTCTACGCACGGTTACCAAGCGTACTGAGGGAACCTTTAGAAGCCTCCGTTACTCTTTTGGAGGCGACCACCCCAGTCAAACTACCCACCAAGCAATGTCCCCCCGTTTGGGGGTTAGGCCTCAGATAAACAAAGGGTTGTATTTCAACAATGACTCCACAACGCCTAGCGACGCCACTTCACAGTCTCCAACCTATCCTACACATCATTTATCCAAGGTCAATACTAAGCTATAGTAAAGGTGCACAGGGTCTTTTCGTCCCACTGCGGGTAAGCGGCATCTTCACCGCTACTACAATTTCACCGAGCTCATGGCTGAGACAGTGTCCAGATCGTTACACCATTCGTGCAGGTCGGAACTTACCCGACAAGGAATTTCGCTACCTTAGGACCGTTATAGTTACGGCCGCCGTTTACTGGGGCTTCAATTCAATGCTTCTCCGAAGATAACATCTCCTCTTAACCTTCCAGCACCGGGCAGGTGTCAGGCCCTATACTTCATCTTACGATTTTGCAGAGCCCTGTGTTTTTGATAAACAGTCGCCTGGACCTCTTCACTGCGGCCAGCATTGCTGCTGGCGACCCTTCTCCCGAAGTTACGGGTCTATTTTGCCTAATTCCTTAGCCATGAATCTCTCGAGCACCTTAGGATTCTCTCCTCGACTACCTGTGTCGGTTTGCGGTACGGGTACTTATTACCTGAAGTTTAGAGGTTTTTCTTGGAAGCCCTTAGGCGCACTATCTCTTTGTCCGAAGACTCCGAGTACTATCGTATTTCCCCAAGCCGCGTGGATTTGCCTGCGCAGCTTATAGGTAGGTACTTCAACGAACTATTCCGTCAGTTCGCGGCGCTTTCATCACTCCGTCACCCCATCACAGTAATAACTAGTACGGGAATATTAACCCGTTGTCCATCGACTGTCCCTTTCGGGTTCGCCTTAGGTCCCGACTAACCCACAGCTGATTAGCATAGCTGTGGAAACCTTAGTCTTTCGGTGTGCGGGTTTCTCGCCCGCATTATCGTTACTTATGCCTACATTTTCTTTTCTAACCAGTCCAGCATGCCTTACGACACACCTTCTACCCTGTTAGAATGCTCCCCTACCACTTAGAGTAAACTCTAAATCCATAGCTTCGGTAATATACTTATGCCCGATTATTATCCATGCTCGTCCGCTCGACTAGTGAGCTGTTACGCACTCTTTAAATGAATGGCTGCTTCCAAGCCAACATCCTAGCTGTCTGGGCAGACAAACCTCGTTCTTTCAACTTAGTATATATTTGGGGACCTTAGCTGATGGTCTGGGTTCTTTCCCTCTCGGACTTGGACCTTAGCACCCAAGCCCTCACTGCACGGAAACATTATATAGCATTCGGAGTTTGTCAGGAATTGGTAGGCGGTGAAGCCCCCGCATCCAATCAGTAGCTCTACCTCTATATAACTTTATGGCCGTGCGCTGCACCTAAATGCATTTCGGGGAGTACGAGCTATTTCCGAGTTTGATTGGCCTTTCACCCCTACCCACAGGTCATCCGAAGACTTTTCAACGTCAACCGGTTCGGACCTCCACACTGTGTTACCAGCGCTTCATCCTGCCCATGGGTAGATCACACGGTTTCGCGTCTAACACTACTGACTAAAGCGCCCTATTCAGACTCGCTTTCGCTACGGATCCGTGGCTTAACCACTTATCCTTGCCAGCAACGTTAACTCGTAGGCTCATTATGCAAAAGGCACGCCGTCACCCCACGAAAGGGCTCCGACCGCTTGTAAGCGTATGGTTTCAGGATCTATTTCACTCCGTTATTCACGGTTCTTTTCACCTTTCCCTCACGGTACTGGTTCACTATCGGTCTCTCAGGAGTATTTAGCCTTAGCGGATGGTCCCGCCAAATTCAGACAGGATTTCTCGTGTCCCGCCCTACTCAGGATACCACTATTGTTATCTTCTATTACTAATACAGGGCTATCACCTTCTTTGGCTCTACTTTCCAGTAGATTCTAATTCTATCCGCAACAAATATCGTGGTCCTACAACCCCAAATATGCCGTAACATGTTTGGTTTGGGCTAATCCGCGTTCGCTCGCCACTACTTACGGAATCACTTTTGTTTTCTTCTCCTCCGCCTACTTAGATGTTTCAGTTCAGCGGGTTTGCCCACCTATCGGTGTACTATGTCTTCAACATAGTGGGTTGCCCCATTCAGGTATTTACGGATCGTATCGTGTGTGCCAATCCCCGTAACTTTTCGCAGCTTATCACGCCTTTCATCGCCTCTGAGAGCCAAGGCATCCCCCATACGCCCTTATTTTGCTTATTGTACCAATCACTCAATTAAGAATGACCGTTTCTTTTACTTGTCTAATGATAAACAAGCAAAAAATGCTTTCTACTTTTTATTATTTCTTATCTCAATATGTCAATGAACTTTGTAATGCTTGAAGCTTTACGCTTTAGGCATTAAGCTTACGGCCTACGGCTTATAGCTTTTGTGGAGAATAACGGAGTCGAACCGTTGACCTCCTGCGTGCAAGGCAGGCGCTCTAGCCAGCTGAGCTAATCCCCCAATCTTTTTTAATTATGAATTGTGAATTATGAATTATGAAATACTTTCATAACCTCTCAACTCTAGAATTTCTTCTTTCTTTAAGTCTAAAATAGTTGTCTCGGACAGACTCGAACTGTCGACCCCTACATTATCAGTGTAGTACTCTAACCAGCTGAGCTACGAGACACTCTTATTCTTAAATGGTATTCTTTTTTTTAAATTAACAGCAAGAGTAATAAAATGTTGACCTTTGTTTCCTTCTCGAACTTTCGTCTTCTTTCCCTAGCGTGCGTTTCTTAAATTGAAAGTCATAAGTATTAAGTAGTAAAACTTAATCCTTATTCCTTAAAACTTCATACTTAGCTAACACTAAGGCTCTAGAAAGGAGGTGTTCCAGCCGCACCTTCCGGTACGGCTACCTTGTTACGACTTAGCCCTAGTTACCAGTTTTACCCTAGGCAGCTCCTTGCGGTCACCGACTTCAGGCACCCCCAGCTTCCATGGCTTGACGGGCGGTGTGTACAAGGCCCGGGAACGTATTCACCGGATCATGGCTGATATCCGATTACTAGCGATTCCAGCTTCACGGAGTCGAGTTGCAGACTCCGATCCGAACTGTGACCGGTTTTGTAGATTCGCTCCTGGTCACCCAGTGGCTGCTCTCTGTACCGGCCATTGTAGCACGTGTGTAGCCCAAGGCGTAAGGGCCGTGATGATTTGACGTCATCCCCACCTTCCTCTCAGTTTGCACTGGCAGTCTCGTTAGAGTTCCCGACATGACTCGCTGGCAACTAACAACAGGGGTTGCGCTCGTTATAGGACTTAACCTGACACCTCACGGCACGAGCTGACGACAACCATGCAGCACCTTGTAAATTGTCTTGCGAAAAGTCTGTTTCCAAACCGGTCAATCTACATTTAAGCCTTGGTAAGGTTCCTCGCGTATCATCGAATTAAACCACATGCTCCACCGCTTGTGCGGGCCCCCGTCAATTCCTTTGAGTTTCATTCTTGCGAACGTACTCCCCAGGTGGGATACTTATCACTTTCGCTTAGCCACTGAGATTGCTCCCAACAGCTAGTATCCATCGTTTACGGCGTGGACTACCAGGGTATCTAATCCTGTTCGCTACCCACGCTTTCGTCCATCAGCGTCAATCCATTAGTAGTAACCTGCCTTCGCAATTGGTATTCCATGTAATCTCTAAGCATTTCACCGCTACACTACATATTCTAGTTACTTCCTAATAATTCAAGTTTAGCAGTATCAATGGCCGTTCCACCGTTGAGCGATGGGCTTTCACCACTGACTTACTAAACCGCCTACGGACCCTTTAAACCCAATGATTCCGGATAACGCTTGGATCCTCCGTATTACCGCGGCTGCTGGCACGGAGTTAGCCGATCCTTATTCTCACAGTACCGTCAAGCTACTTCACGAAGTAGTGTTTCTTCCTGTGCAAAAGCAGTTTACAATCCATAGGACCGTCATCCTGCACGCGGCATGGCTGGATCAGGCTTGCGCCCATTGTCCAATATTCCTCACTGCTGCCTCCCGTAGGAGTCTGGTCCGTGTCTCAGTACCAGTGTGGGGGATCTCCCTCTCAGGACCCCTACCCATCGTTGCCTTGGTAAGCCGTTACCTTACCAACTAGCTAATGGGACGCATGCTCATCTTTCACCGTTGTGACTTTAATATCATGTTGATGCCAACTCGATATACTATGAGGTATTAATCCAAATTTCTCTGGGCTATCCCTCTGTGAAAGGTAGATTGCATACGCGTTACGCACCCGTGCGCCGGTCTCTAGTTCCGAAGAACTATACCCCTCGACTTGCATGTGTTAAGCCTGCCGCTAGCGTTCATCCTGAGCCAGGATCAAACTCTTCATCGTATATTGTTTGCTCGATTGCTCAAGCTATTGTTATTCGACTCAGTTCTAGTGGTTTTTTCAAATCTCTCGATTCTATTACTCTTATTCTTTTGTTTTAAGATCTCTCTTAAAACGGCTGTCAATTCAATATGTCTAGGAACGTATTCTTCTTGTTTTTTAACTAAATTTATTTCAGTTTCCAACTCCTGGTTAACACTTGTTAAAGTGTTTCTCGAAGCGGGTGCAAAAGTAGAACTCTTTTTCGTTTCTCGCAAATGTTTTTTGAAGTTTTTTTGAAAACTTTCGTTTCGTTTTTCTTCAACTAAAATAAGGCCTTAACCCTATTCCCACTCACTCAAAATTTCTATGAACTTACTCCCTTTAGGGGCAGCAAAAGTAAAACTTATTTTCCGCTCTGGCAAATCTTTTTTCGAATTTTATTCCGATTTTTTTAATCTGCTTTTCAGTATTTAAATATGAACTTCTGCGCTGTTGCGGGTGCAAAAGTACCACCTTTATTCACTTCTACAAGCTTTTTATTTACTTTTTTTTGCCTTTTTCTTAACTTATGTTTTAAATCGCTGGAAACGTGAATTTTGTAAGTAATTTTTTTT
>NZ_JBLVPU010000039.1:0-5407 GCF_048286735.1 Flavobacterium frigidum
TCCAATTTTATCATTAATTATAGTCACTCCTAAACCTAAATTACTTTCGTTTAATGGAGTATTGACAGAGGCAACATTGGTAACAGGAGCTCCATCTAGTCCTACCCACTGTGTACGGTGTAGCGCAAAAATACTGAAAGCGCCTCTTGATCCGGCATAGGCAGGATTAATATTGATGGTGTTGTACATGTATTGAGTAAATTGAGCATCTTGTTGTGCATAATTTACAAAGGCTGTAAACATCAAAACGAAAGAAAATAATTTTGTTTTCATAGTAGATATTTATTGTTTCGGATAAGCTAGAGATTTCTTTCAAAATAATCCAGCTTGACTATTTGTTAAATTTCTGTAGGATTATTTTTCATTAAACGTGCTAAAGATAGAATTTTAAAAATACCTGAGGATAAAAAATCCTCAGGTATTAGATTATTTATTTGGATAAGTATAAATATCCGTCTTTTTTGTTGGTTATAGTTTTCCCTGTACCGTCAAGAGATGTATAACTCAAGATGTAAAAATATGTTCCAGTTGGTAATCCAGTAGATTGTTGAATAATAGATCTACCAACAGAAATACCTTCAAAAGCATTACTCGTATTATTATATCCTTTAGTTTCATATACTAATACTCCCCATCGGTTGTAAATCTCTACTGTATTATCTGGATAACAAACAGTATCATCAATATTATCGATTACGAATTTTTCATTAATTCCATCACCATTTGGAGAGAATGCGTTGTGAACTACTACAGATCCACAAGACAATACAGTTCCGCCACAACCAGTGTTCACTGTTATAATTACTCTAATTGTACGTGGACAAGTAGTGTCATTTACTTTATATTCAAAGTTGTAATCTCCTATTGGAAGCCCAATAGCGTTAAATAAGTTTCCTAGTAATCCACCTGAACTATTAATATCGATCCAAGCTCCACTATTAATAGAAATTCCGGCAGGTAATAAATTATTCAAATCGGTTGTTGTAGAATTCCCATCATTACAGATCGCGTTGTTTATTAAAACGTTGCTATTGGCAATAGTGACATTGATAATTTGAGTAAAATCAGAAGTATTTCCACAAGTGTCAGATACCAACCATTTTCTAACAATAGAATACGAGTTATCTGTTCGGTTTATGATGTTTTCAGTAAAAATAGGAGTAGAGACAGTTGAGCAATTATCCACAAATATAAGATCAGGTTTAGCTGGAATCGCATCACAATTTACATTAAGAGGTGTTGTAAAAGCAGTGTTGGTAGTTGGTCCTGTTTTATCTATCACATTAATCGTTTGAGTCGCTGTCGTTTTATTTCCGCAAGTATCAGTAGACGTCCAAGTTCTGGTAACTGAATAGGAGCCAGCACAATCCCCGCGAGTAGTCACATCAACAGAAGTCAATTTTACATCTGCACCACAATTATCAGTTGCAGTTGCCACTGCAAACTCTAAAATTGCAGCACAAGAGATAGTTGAAACAGCAGGTAAAGTAGTAATAACAGGCGCTGTAGTATCTTGAATGGTAATGATTTGAGTAAAGACTTCAGAAGTATTTCCACAATCATCAGCTGCAGTCCAAGTGTTGGTGTAAGTTCCAGCATTAGCACAAGATTCAGACGCTACAAAAGCACCACTTACTTTGCTGATATTAGTAACAGTAGCATCGCACAAATCAGTAGCAGTAGGGAAGGCCGCTTGAGCTTTGGCTAATGCTTCAGCATTACTGCATTCTAGAGTAGTATTTAAGGCAGTAGCAGCGGTTGACCAGGTAGGCGCTGTTGTATCTTGAATGGTAATGATTTGAGTAAAGACTTCAGAAGTATTTCCACAATCATCAGCTACAGTCCAAGTGTTGGTATAAGTTCCTGCATTAGCACAAGATTCAGACGCTATAAAAACACCGCTTACTTTGCTGATATTAGCAACAGTAGCATCACATAAATCAGTAGCAATAGGGAAAGCTGTTTGAGCTGTGGCTAGTGCTTCAGCATTACTACATTCAACAGTCGTATTTAAAGCAGTAGCAGCGGTTGACCACGTAGGCGCTGTTGTATCTTGAATGGTAATGATTTGAGTAAAGACTTCAGAAGTATTTCCACAATCATCAACTACAGTCCAAGTGTTGGTGTACGTTCCTGCATTAGCACAAGATTCAGAGGCTACAAAAGCACCACTTACTTTGCTGATATTTATAACAGTAGCATCGCATAAATCAGTAGCAATAGGGAAGGCCGCTTGGGCAGAAGCTAAAGCTTCAGTATTACTGCATTCAACAGTCGTATTTAAAGCAGTAGCAGCAGTAGACCATGTAGGCGCTGTTGTATCTTGAATAGTAATCACTTGAGTAAAGACTTCAGAAGTATTTCCACAACCATCAACTACAGTCCAAGTGTTGGTGTACGTTCCTGCATTAGCACAAGATTCAGACGCTACAAAAGCACCGCTTACTTTGCTGATATTAGTAACGGTAGCATCACATAAATCAGTAGCAATAGGGAAGGCCGCTTGAGCTCTGGCTAATGCTTCAGTATTACTGCATTCTAGAGTAGTGTTTAAGGCTGTTGTTAGAGTAGACCAAGTTGGAGTAGTATTGTCAATGACAGTAATCGTTTGTACAAAATTAGCTGAAGTGTTTGCACAACCGTCAGTAAAATTCCAAGTACGTACTCTCACGTAAGCATTAGCACAATTAGCATCGGCTGTCGTAACATCACTCACTAAAATTTTAGTTGGGGCAAGCACACAATTATCGGTAGCGGCGGGCGATAAGGCTAAAGCAGCAGTTATGCCTGCTCTATCGTTGCATTGAAGTGTTTGATTTAAAGACGCTTCGGCCGTAGTTACAATCGGTAATGTATCATCCACTACTGTAACAATTTTTGTACAGGTCGAAATACATCCATTGGCACCAGTAATGATTAGTGACAATAAAAATGTTGAATTACAACCAGCACTAGCAGTTACAGAAACAGATTGAGAATTTGTACTTCCCGCAATTAGTCCATTTCCTGAAATACTCCATTCATAATTACCACTAATTGGAGCTGAATAGTTGTTAAAAGTTGAAGAAGGACATAATGGCCCATCTGAACCTGATATAGAGCAAGCGATTTCAGTAGGAGCCGCTTTAATAGTAACCGTTATTGATTTAGAACAACCGTTAGCATCAGTAGCGGTGTAGGTATGATTTCCGGCAGCTAAATTAGTTGTAGCAGTTGCATTGAAAGTAATAGTTCCAGTTCCCCCAGTTGGTGTGCTTAATACTACGGATCCTTTTTCACCAAAACATTTGGGTTGAGTAGGAGTTGCAGTAAAAGCGATTGCGGGTGTAATTGTTAATTTAACAGCTGTTCTATTTAAACTTGAACAGGTACCATTTGAATATTCTGCATAATAAGTTATCGAGTCCACAGTTTTTAAAGTAGGATTTGAAACAATATTTCCATTCGTTGCGGAATCATACCAAGTTATACCAGTAGTTGATGATAAAGCAGTATTTGCATTTAGTGTCTGTATTGGTGTTGCTTCACATTCAGAAATATTACCGTTACTTGTTGGTTGATTTGGCACAAATGTGATCGTTATTTTAGCCTCGTTTGATATTAATCCAGTTAAATCTTTAATGGTATAATTAATAGGGGTTGGATTATTTTTAAAAATAGCTAACGGAACAAAAGTTACTATTCCACTGGAGTTAATAGACCAAGTTCCCTGTCCTAATACCGTTAAGGAAGTTTGAATTCCAAACTGAGATGGATTTAAATCTACGGTTACTTTATCTATATTTTGATTCGAATCGACATCGTTAGTGGTCACATCTTGAGTTACTGAACCATACAATTTACATAAACTAGAATCATCATTTGCTATGGGCGCTTTAGGAATAGTAAAACGTACTTCCCCAAAACTTATTGAACTTTGTCTATTACTAGACCGACTGCTATTGCCAAGTCGAAAGTTTATTGCATGGAGAGTTCCAAAATTAATAGCAGCTATGTAACGTGTATTTGCGATGCTTATAGGGTCAACCGAATTGCTCGGTCCTTGAAACCTAGTATATGGCGTTATTGTGCTAACGGTTATAAAACTCTTAGATTCAAGTGTATAGTTTTCGTTATTAGGTCTTGCAACATCAAAAAATTCATTTCCGTCCAAATCAAGAACTTCTAAAATAAAAGAGCTTAAATCAATTTTTAATTGTTGTGCTGTGTTAAATGTTCCTCCTTTATAGAACGTAAATTGAAATTCAACATTTCCGTTGACTTGAGACGTACTAATCACAGGTTGAAATCTATCTTTTAGACTTCCTCCTCCATTATTCAGATTATCAACATCAACAATTGTAGCATTGGTTATTTTAACAATGGTAACAATAGCATCGACATCAGTTCCATCAACATTGGTAACAGCGGGATAACGATATTTGGCACCGACTGTTTTATCGGTTCCAGATATTAACATAGGTGTTGTGAATTTTGGTATTTGTGAATATGAATTGAGGGAAACTAATAGAAAAAGAATAAAATATATTTTTTTGCTTATTTTTAAAGTAATTTTATTCATGATTTGACAGTATTTGAGATGTTAAAAAAAAATCTTTTTTAAATTTTTCAAGAGTATTTTAAACATAATAATTTATAAAAGTTAATATAAATAGTGAAATGATTTATTTGTGATTATCAGGTTTGAAATAATTTTATAAAAAGTTCCAAGCATTAGATATAAAATTTTGGAAACATTTGTTTAAATAATTTATCTAAATAAATGTTTTATCTTAAAGAATTATTTTATTTCTAAAGCATTTAAAAACAAAGTCTTAGATTATAAAATTAAAATTAAGAACAATTATTAGGATTGATTTTTTTTATCTATCATTAACCTAAAAACTCGTTTAAATGTATTTTATTTAAGAAAAATTTAATTTTTAATTAAAAACATTAACAGTTGATTTATTATTTTTTAACAAATTGAATTCTAGTAATTTAGGGAGTTTAATTTTATTTTTTTACACTTTAATGGCATTAAGTAAACCATCATGTAATAATGAAAGTATTTTATAAAAAATAACCTCGAGAGTAAAGCTCCCGAGGTTATCATTATTTGAATTAATTCTTTTAATTCACTTACAAATCTATAATAATAAATTCGCTTCTTCTGTTTAGTTGATGCTCCTCTTCTGAGCAAGTAACATTATCAGCACATTTGTTTACGAGTTGTGTTTCGCCGTATCCTTTACCGGTTAATCGATTGGAATTAATACCATTTTTAACCAGCCAGTCGATGGTAGCTTTGGCTCTTCTTTGCGATAGTGCTTCATTGTATTTGAATGTTTGTCTGCTATCCGTATGAGATCGGATGTCAATTTTCATGGTTGGATTCTGATTCAAAACATCTAATATTTTTTCTAAA
>NZ_JBLVPU010000040.1:0-4783 GCF_048286735.1 Flavobacterium frigidum
AATAAAAGCATTTAGATCTCAATTCAGAGGAGTTAGAAATATAGAATTCTTCCTTTTTAGACTAACTAATATTTATGCTTAATTTTTGCTTCCCCACAGGTTTTGGGATTGATCCGTAAGGGCACGTGTGCCTAATCCCGAAACTTCGGGAAAGGAAAACACGTAAAAACCATCTTGATTTTACTTCACAAAAAAAGAGGACACTTAATCCTCTTGAAATATACTCAAATAACTTTACGATAACTCCATAAGTGTTGACGGCATGTAATCGGTTCCGTTCAACACAGGTTTCATTGTTCGGCTTGCAGCCGCGACGAAACCTTATCTGTCAGGTGCAGTACTAACTTTTAAAGCTGGAAATCCAATCTTCTACAAATTTCATGTAATCTCCAATGGGCATTTCTTCAATATCATTTGCAGTATATGTAGCTGAAAGGTTCGTGTTCAAATCCGCATTAAATTGATTAAATGCAATCCAAATTTCTGTTGGTCCTGAAATAGTTCCTAATGTTTGATTTGAAATCCAATTTCTAACTTTTGTGATTAGCGTTTGTGGGTTATCATTATGATTTTCTATATCTTGACCAGCTATGTCAGAAATAACTTTTTGATAGTGAAATCTTTCTGTATCTAAAATAAGAGCTCGTTTAGTTTTTAAAGTAGCATTTCCATATTCTGCAGCGCCAATATCTAATCCTAATTCGTATGGCATATTAAATCTTGGAAGCTCATTTAAAGCCATTGGCTTGTTTCTGGAAATGTCATGAATACCATATTTTGAAGTTCGAATATGATTTTTAATTTGGTCAATTCTTATGTTGGATGAGGATATTGTTTGTGACAAAATAGGTTTTAAATCCAAATAACGAATTGTAAATATTAATGCTTTTAACAACGGTTTGTATTGGTTGTCGAATGGGCAATTAATAAATACATTTGTTTCAAAAGGCATAATTATTTTAAATATGAAATTGTATCCGCAATTTGACCAGATTCCGCATGAATTATAACTTCACCAATTTTACGAGATGCAGTTTCTTTAGCAAAATTTATGGCTTGATCTCTTGTGGGAAACGCTTTTAAAGCTCGAGTACTTCCTTCTGAAACAACCGACCACTTAGTTGACTCACTTGAAATTACATGAAAACGAACCAAACCTGATCGTGCACTTCTTGCAACTGTTGATCCTAGTTTTTTTGTATAAATTCTTTTCCTTTCCATAAAACAAATATATACTTTTTTTTAATTGTTTAACGAAATTTTCTCAATTTTCGTAAAGTATTGCTCCTAACGTCAGTCTGTGAAAAAACTTCCGTTTTATTATGCTCAAATATAGTAAAAAACTTGTATTAAAAGAAGATTTTTCGTATTTTTAAGCATACAACACATCATAGGTATTTCTCGTCAACAACTGTGTTTTTCAAGTTTAGAAGATACAATCAGTCCCGATAATCAGGTGCGATTTATAGATTCCTTTGTTGAGTATGTTTATCGCTCTAAACTGAATTTTGCAATAAAAACGCTCAAGACCAAAACCCCTCTTGTCATTCTCAAGTAAAACTTTACGATAAGTACATAGTTCCTGCCAGTGACCGGTTCCAGCTTGTCCGCCGTGGAGGATTCAACACGGGTTTCATTGTTCGTGCTGCGCATGCAACAAATCTCTAACTGTTAGCGCTAGTACCATTAGTCGTAATGATGTCTACATTTCAAAATTTGGATTTCATCATCGATAAACCTGTAAATTAATCTTTGTTCATCATCAATTCTTCTTGACCAAAATCCAGCATACTTGTGTTTCAATGGTTCTGGCTTTCCTATTCCTTCAAAAGGATTTCTTGAAATATCTTTAAGTAGATCATTTATTTTTTTAACTTTCTTCTTGTCAATTTTTTGCCAATATAAATAATCTTCCCAAGATTCATCAACAAATGCATATTTCATTCTATTCCTCAATTAAGTCTTTAGAAAATGACTTACCACTCTTAAATTTATCAATAGCAGAATCCAACCTTCTTTCGTTAGTTCTGTTTGATAATTCATAATTTGTTGCAATGAGTGCATTATATTCTTCAAGTGAAATAACAACAATCCCTGAATCTTTTCCACGATTTATAATTAGAGTTTCAAAGTTTATTGCTACTCTATCAAAGTAAGATTTAATATCTTTTCTGAAATCTGAAATATTAGTTACGACCATAATTATTATAATTTGTACAAATGTATGTACAATATTTTTATTTTGCGCAATATTCGTCAAATCATTACTCCTAGCATCAGTCTGTGAAAAAAATCTCGTTTTATTATGCTCAAATTTAGCAAAAAAATTACATTAAAAGAAGATTTTTCGTATTTATAAGGATGCAACACATCATAGGTATTTCACGTCAACAAGTGCGTTTTACAAGTTTAGAAGATACAATTGGTCCCGATAATCAGGTGCGATTTATAGATGCCTTTGTTGAGTCTATAGACCTCTCTAAGCTAGGTTTTGCAGTAAAAACGCTCAAGACCGAAGGTCGCCCGAGTTTCAATAGTAAAGTATTTCTAAAGATCTATTTATATGGGTATCTCAACGGAGTTAGAAGTGCTCGAGATCTAGAAAAGGAATGTTCGAGAAACATGGAAATGCAATGGCTTTTAGAAGCTATTGTTCCTAATTACCAAAGCATATCCGATTTTAGAAAAAACAATCCCATTGCTTTGAAAAAGCTATTCAAACTCTACGTTCTCTTTTTAAAAGATGCCGATTTGATAGGTTGCGAAACCATTGCTATCGATGGTACCAAAAGCCGAGCCCACAATAGCAAGAAAGCCAATTTCAATCAAAAGAAAATCGACAAACATGTAGATTATATTGAAGTAAAAACCCAAGAATACTTAAATGCTTTAGAAGAAAATGACGCCAAAGATAACCCAGCTAAAATCGAAAATATTCAACAAAAGTTAGACCGATTGAAAGGGAACAAATTGCGTTATGAGCAACTGGAAGAAAAACTAAAAGCCAGTGGCGAGCCTCAAATAAGTACTACCGATAGCGATGCCAGAGCCTTATTAGTGCAAGGACAAGTAGTTGAAATCTCATTCAATCTCCAAGCTGCAGTCGATGCCAAACACAATTTAGTGGTAGCCACGCACACCATCAACAAGAATGATCGCAGTGCCTTGTCAGCTATTGCCATAGAAGCCAAAGAGAATCTAGGTATAGAAACCTATACCGCACTGGTGGATAAAGGATATCACAATGGCAAACAAATAGAAATTTGCAAACAAGCCAACATCACTACCATTGTAGCACAGCCAGAACAAGGAAAGAGTAACGAAAACGGTACAACCAAGGATTATTTAGTAGCCCAATTTCAGTACAATCAAGACACCGATACCTATACCTGTCCGCAGGACGAAACACTAAAAACCACCGGCAGTTGGCATAAGAAAACTACCGATAGAGACAGCTATAATTTTAAAAAATACCGAACTCCAAAATGCAAAGCATGTCCGGTAAAACATTTATGTACCAGTAGAGCATCAGGCAGAGAAATCGATCGAAGCCAATATGCCGATGCCGTCGAAGAAAACAACAAACGCTATCATGAAAACCCACAACTCTACCGCAAGAGGCAAGAGATCAACGAGCACATTTTTGGCACCATTAAACGACAATGGGGTTACAATCATACCAATTTTAACGGGATTGGAAAAAGTAAATGGAGAACACAGCCTAATTATGCTGGTGTATAACATCAAACGCAGTATTAATATCTTGGGCGTTCCCGATCTGATTGAAAAACTCAAAAAATGGAACTCACCTTACAAGGCAAAAGTCTTACTTTTGCTAAAAACGAGGTATATAAAGCTGCAATTAGACTTCATTTTTTATCAATCTAAATTTGCAGCCTAAAAAAAGCGGCTTCTTAAAAGACCTTATTTGAATTGTAGTATAGTAAAATTTGAAGATTATATTAGAAAAAAGAGGTTTTTTCACAGCCTGACGTCTTGGTACTACAGCGGGTTTGGGATTAAAGATGCGGGTTTTTTCCATTACGCACAAATTTCGCAAGTACAAAACCATCTTTAAATTAAGCCTATTACCCAAATCTTTTGTAACGGCTGTTGTGCGATAGCCTTTATTTAAAGTCTACTTTTGGCGATTTATTTTCGCAATTCAAGTCGAAAATTAATTCTTCTTTTTTATCTTCTTTGCAACTTTTATTATATTTATTACTTACGATGCATATTTGTTGTTCAATGACTAATAATTGGTCAATTATAAATTGTGTTTTTTCTTTGTTTTTCAGTTTAGTATCAAATTCTAAATTAACTAAAGTGTGAGTTAGAGATATTGTTAATTCTGAATTTTTCTCTTTAATTAAGTTAATATTTGTTTGTGTTAAAACACTATTTTCACAAATAAGGTTTAGTTCTTTTGCGTGTAACTCCGCGTTTTTTAATTCCAATTTATCAATCTTTTTGGAATCCAGAAGTTGTTTGGTTAATTCTAAAGTTATTTCTGTTCGATACTTTAGTTTTTGTTTTAGTTCTGTCCAATTTTCATTAATTCGCAAACTATCTTGGCTAAATACATTCGGACCGAACATTAAACACAAAATAAAAATTGGAAGATATTTTTTCATATTATTCATATTCGTTCTCCTAAGGTTTCGCACAACGTCAGTTCGTCTAAAAACCTCCAAACAAACTGTATTTTGTTACTCATGGAGTAAATATATGTTATTTAAACTACATTTAAACTTCGTTCTATTAAAACTCGCTTTATGATTAT
>NZ_JBLVPU010000041.1:0-3125 GCF_048286735.1 Flavobacterium frigidum
AATTTCAGGTAATAATAATTTGATTAGCTCACTAAAAGAATCTTGCATTTGTATCTATTTTTAAAATACAAATATCGAAATTTAATATTTCCCCACAGGTTTTAGACTTGATCCTGGATAGTCGTTTTCGGCTAAAAGAATAATTAAATCGACCTTAAGTTCGGCCTTGATATCGTCTCGTTTGCTCCAATCTGTGTATTTTGCTTTGTCATCAACAACTGTTTTTACTTTTTGAGCTAAGGCTATTAATTTATCATTTGGGTAGCTAAAATCATATTTAACAGCCAATGCTTTCAGTATGTCATAAAACGCTTTTTCTTCAAAATCAATTCCTAGATCTTTGAAAGAGTCTTTTTCTTTTTTCAAGGCATAATACAAATCGATGATTTCATCTGTAAAATCCTCAAGTACTTCGCTTCGAAGAACATCACTCTCCTTACGTTCATTGTATTTATCAACGATGAATTGTAAACGCTTTGAAAAATCTATTCCTGTAATTTTATTTATTTTTTTCACATCATCTATTGCTTTTGCTAATAGCTTTTGCAATAGTTTAATTTTAGTATTGGGTAATTTGATTTTATCAATTTTAGCCATGTAGTCATCAGAAAAGATATCAATCTCAGTTTGATTTTCATCTCCTAGCTTAAATATCTCTTCAATTCCATCGCTTTCAATAGCATCTTGAAGCATTTGTTTTACACGATTATTCATCTGCGCAGTATCTGGAGCTACTCCTTTGGTTAATTTGAATATTATCGCGCGGACCGCTAAATAAAAATGAATTTCATCCCTTTGTACCTCTGTAAATGCACCGCTTCCTGAGCAAATATCGTAAGCTGATTTTAATCGTTTTACAATATACATGAATCTTTTCTCCAGCTCTTGTGTTAGTTGTACAAACTCAGCTGCTTGATTTAATGTTTTTAATTGTTGTAATGGAACGCCTGATAAGTATCCAGATTTATCAAACTTGTGAAATAGTTTTCCGAGCAAATCCAGTTGGTCTTTGACCACTACAATGGATTGCTCGATATCTTCAATATTTTGGTTATCGGCATTATTGTAATGTGCCAATGCTAAATTCATTTGCTTTTTAATACCAATGTAATCCACGACTAATCCTTTCTCTTTTCCTTCAAATTTTCGGTTGACTCTAGAAATAGTCTGAATTAGGTTGTGACGTTGAATCGGTTTGTCAATATACATAGTGTCTAAGAATGGTACATCAAAGCCAGTTAGCCACATATCCACTACCATAGCAATTTTAAAATTAGACTTCTCATTTTTAAATTGTCGATCTAATTCTTTACGATCATCCTTTGTGCCTAAAGCATTATATAAATCTTCGACATCATCTTTTCCTCTGGTCATCACCATTTTGATGCGTTCCATAGGTTTGATCTCTTTTTTGTCTTTATCTGATAATTTTACACCATCAGCAGCTATTTTTATTTCGCCCCATTCAGGTCTTAATGCTAGAATGTTTTTGTATAATTCATAAGCAATAGGCCTGCTACTGCAAACAAACATTGCTTTACCACGCACTGTTGCGCCTTCTGCCATTCTGTTTTCATAGTGAGTAACAAAGTCTTCGGCTACGGTTTTCAAACGTGTTGGATCACCTATGATAGCGTTCATTTGCGCCATGGCTTTTTTACTTTCCTCTATTTGATTCTCGTTACTACCTTCTTCGGCGCATCGATTGTAATACGCCTCAATTTCGGCTAGTTTTTTATTGTTCAATAAAACTTTAGCAGCTCTTCCTTCATACACAATTCGAACCGTTATTTCATCTTTAACCGATTCGTTCATGGTGTAAGCATCTACAATTTCACCAAATACATCAATTGTTGCGTCAATAGGCGTTCCGGTAAAACCAACATAAGTCGCATTTGGTAAAGAATCGTGTAAGTATTTAGCAAAACCAAAAGTCTTTTTTACTCCGTGTTCTGTTACTGTTATTTTTTGATGTAAATTAGTTTGACTTCTGTGTGCCTCGTCAGAAATACAAATTACATTAGTTCTATCAGTCAATAATCTGGTGTCTTCAGTAAACTTGTGAATGGTTGTTAAAAAAACACCACCGCTGTTTCGACCTTGAAGTAGTTATCTTAAATGGGTTCGACTTTCTACACTAATAATCGATTCATCACCCAAAAAACCTTTTGCATTAGTGAATTGACCTGATAATTGATCGTCAAGATCTGTACGATCTGTGATAATTATAATTGTTGGGCTAGCAAAATGAGTACTTCTCATTAACAAACGACTCAAATATAACATCGTGTAGCTTTTACCGCAGCCAGTTGTACCAAAATAAGTTCGTCCTTTTCCGTCACCTAGAGGTTTTTGATGGATTTTTATATTTTCAAAAAGCTTGACTGCTGCATAATATTGCGGATAACGACACACAATTTTTTCATTTTTTTTAGAGCTATCAAGTAAAAAAATGAAGTTTTGAATAATATCTCGTAATCGCTTCCGATTGAACATGCCCTGAATCAGTGTAAACATGGCATCTATTCCATCAACTTCATTAGGCATGCCTTCTATTTTTCTCCAGGCATAGAAAAATTCATAGGGTGCGAAAAAAGAACCTGATTTAGTATTTACTCCATCGCTAATGACGCAAAAAGCATTGTATTTGAATAACTCAGCGATGTCTCTTTTGTAGCGCGTGGTTAATTGGACATACGCATCATGAATCGTTGTGTTTTCTTGAATGGCTGTTTTGAACTCAAACACTACTAATGGTAATCCGTTGATGTATAAAATCAAATCGGGAATACGCATTTCGTAGCCTTTGATGGCTAGTTGATTGACGATTGTATAGGTATTATTATCTTTTTCGGAGTAATCGATGAGTTGGATAAATATATCTTTTTGATTGCGGTCTTCTCGTTTTAATAGAAAACCATCACTTACCATTTTCATGAAAGTTTTATTGCTTTCGTATAAGTCCGAAGCAGGTAAACGATCTAAGTCACGAATAATCGAGGTTACTTCGGATCAAGTCTAAAACCTGTGGGGAAATATTAAATTTCGATATTTGTATTTTAAAAATAGATACAAATGCAAGATTCTTTTAGTGAGCTAATCAAATTATTATTACCTGAAATTGT
>NZ_JBLVPU010000042.1:0-2902 GCF_048286735.1 Flavobacterium frigidum
ATGAATTTCATTCTTAAATATACATAAAACCAACGAGTTATGCAAATTATTTGAACGGTTTTTTGTACAAATTATCTAACAGGGGAAAAGGAGGTTATTAGACAGTTTGACGTCCCGTGGCTTTCACGATGTTTGGGGATTAAATTAAGATTTATATTTCGGTTAAAGACTAAAAATAAAAGTACAAAACCATATTTAAATTAAGCCCAATACCCAAATATCTTGAAGCCACTGTTGTCATATCGGTTTTATGGGCGGTTTTAAATTCCGTCATTTAGCCGATTAACACTTTTACACAATGTTGAATCTTATTTCTTGGGTAGTGTATGGAGTTCCTTTTTCAAAGAATCCTTTAATGTCTGATGATGGAGACGTAGCGTGGTATTTATTTCTTTTAAATCTTGTTCTATATTTTTGGTTAGCGTTGCTTCTGTTTTTATTTTCACTGTCGGGGTTTTGCTTTGAATAAATGTCTGTGCTAATAATATAAGCATTGTAAAAACAGAAATTCCAAGAGTTGCGTATGTAGTTCGTTTGTTTAAGTCTAAATTTTTACTGAATTGCTCGTTTATGTTGAGTTCGGAACTAATGTGTGGATTATATGCTGAGAAACTACCCTCTTCACTAACTGCTTTACCTAAACTAGTAAGTAAAAAGATTTTGTTTTTTTTATGTTCAAAAAGAGTACCATTCATTAGCATTTCTTTTAACGCTAAATCAAATCGTGCTTTTTCAATTTCGTTTAAACTATTAATAAAATTATAATGTTTGGAAATATCAAAAACAAAATTATCATCATCGACACCTTTAAATAATATCCAATCTCTATAATCATTATTTGGGATTTCAGCACTCATATTTACTAAATTAAATTACTAATCATCGGTTCTTCGGAACCGTACTAAAACAAAAACAAAATGTCAGATACATATAAAATAAAACAACAAGAAACAGCTAAGAAACTATTAGCTGAAAACATTACTGTCAACAAAATACTTTTACTATTAAACGGTAATTCAGTTAGTTATAATCGTTCAATAATACGTAATGTAGAAACCGTATTAAGAGATAATTCAGTAATAAACATAACTGAAGAATTTTTAGAAGACAAACACACAGAGTTTAAAAAATATCTTGAAGAAGAGTATTGACTTAATCGTTAGATAGTTTTTTATTAATTTGTTGGTCTAGACCCATAAATGAATCTAAGAAGTCTTCAAAAGTTTCGCCTTTATGTTTATTATGTTTACTAAATTCAGCACCATATTTATCAGTCATAAAAGCATAAATTTTATAAAGTCTTTGTTCTGAACGTACTTGGTTGCTAACAATTAATTCAAGTAATTCTCTGTCGGTATAATTTTCAAGCGGTTTTAATTCCATAATTTCTATTTTAGTATTTTTCGTTATTTCTGTTTCGGTTCTCTAAACTGTATGACAACGTTCCCGCGCTACACGCAGGCTGAGATTAAAAATGCGTAATCTTTCGGTTAAAAACTAATTTTTCAAATACAAAACCGTCTTCAAATTTTGCCAAATGCCCAGCTTGCTTGTAGCGTGTGTTGGCGGTAGTTTTTTTATCTTTTGTAATTTGGTTTGACAAGTAAAATTGGTTTTGGGTTAAGAAGTGTCCATTTTGTTGCAAGCTCGCAGAGATAATTTAGCTCGTCAGTTTCTGCATCTTTGTTTTTACGAATGTCTTGTACAAGGGAATTTAATTTTTCAAGTTCATCAGTTGACAAAGCGTTATTTGAAGCTAAATGCACCAAAAATGCGTCCAACATTTTTTTGAAATCAACATTCCAATTTGCACCGCCATTTCTGTATATTTCATCACGCACTCTTCCTGCAATTCGCACAACTTCTCCTTGCACTGTTTTTGCATTTCCGTTTGATGGAATTAAAAGTTCCCATAATTCTTCAAATTGTTTTTGCCAAGTTGCTCCGCTCACAATTATTTGAGATACTCCATCGTGCATAATGCGTTTTTTTACAGGCGAAACTCTATAAATTTCATAAAGTTTATTTAGTGCTTCGTCTGTTTGTTGCAGATAATCTTTGTTGAAATTTTGACGATGAAACTCAAAATTTTCTCCGATACGAGTAATACTGTCTTGCATCTTTTGGGTTATCTCTGTATTTTTCAGTAGAATTTCTGATATTTCTACCATATTCACAATGTCAAGATTATTTGCACGACTTAGAGCGTATTCAAGAGGCGTTTGCTTACTTGCATTGAGAACTTTGGTATTTGCTCCATATTCAGCTAATTGCTTTACTGAAGAAACGTTGAAACCACTTCCTGAAGCAAGGTGCAAAGGTGTGTCGCCATCTTCGTCTACTGCATTTACGTTTGCTCCAAGTTCTAAAAATGCTGTAATCTTACCACTTCGAGCCATTGTATGCCTGTGAAGTGCTGTACGCCCATAAATATCTACGGCTTCGATGTTTGCTCCATTTTCTACCAACCAATGAACAAATTCATTAGGAACACTGAAAAAGCTAAGAGCCGTTGCTTTTCCATAACCACCTCTTGCATCTAATTCACAAGTGTCAAAAACCTTTTTGAGATTTTCTATATCATTTTCTTTGATTAGTTCATCAAAGTTTTTAGGAAGTGTAGTTTTCTTTTTTGATTTTTTTTTCTGATTGCTTTCTGATTCGTTAAAATTAACGTCGGCTTCAGGTTTTGAATTGTTTTTCTTCAGAAAGTTAAATAGTCCCATTAATATGTAATTTAATATTATGTCGTTTCGTTAGGTTGTGGTCGTTCGGTAAAATTACCGCCAACGTCAGTTCGTCTAAAAACCTCCAAACAAACTGTATTTTGTTACTCATGGAGTAAATATATGTTATTTAAACTACATTTAAACTTCGTTCTATTAAAACTCGCTTTATGATT
>NZ_JBLVPU010000043.1:0-2894 GCF_048286735.1 Flavobacterium frigidum
ACTCACAGCAGCCGACCATCTGTAGGCTAATCCAAGAACAAACTTATCATTAAACATAAAATTCCCAGACAAATCTACTTGAAGAGGTGCTCCATCGACAATTTTAGTTAACAATGCAGGTTTGAATTTAATAGATTCATTCATATCAAATGCGTAACCTGCAATTAAATAGTAATTAATTTTTTCTTTAAAAATAGCAACTTCATTGTCGTCATAGCGTTTGCTTTCTATAAAATTAGGAATTGAAAATCCGATATACGCTTTATCAGAATGCCAATAAACTCCGGCTCCAATATTAGGGGTAAATTTATTATTGAAATCTCGTATACTTGGATCAGCTTGAGCTGGATTCAATTTGTTAATATCTAAATTAAACAAGTTAGCAGTTGCTTTAATTCCAAAAGAGAGCTTAAAAGTTTCAGAAGTAGGAACCGTGTAGGATACATCAGTAGAAATTGTATTCTCTGTAGTAGGTCCAATTTTATCATTAATTATAGTCACTCCTAAACCTAAATTACTTTCGTTTAATGGAGTATTGACAGAGGCAACATTGGTAACAGGAGCTCCATCTAGTCCTACCCACTGTGTACGATGTAGCGCAAAAATACTGAAAGCGCCTCTTGATCCCGCATAGGCAGGATTAATATTGATGGTGTTGTACATGTATTGAGTAAATTGAGCATCTTGTTGTGCATAATTTACAAATGCTGTAAACATCAAAACGAAAGAAAATAATTTTGTTTTCATAGTAGATATTTATTATCTCGAATTGGCTATCGACTTTTAAGAGAGTAATACTTTAGTTCGATTTGATAAAGTTCAATTGGATTTTATAAGATGAAATAGTTTTTTAATTATAAAATACCTGAGGGTAAAAAATCCTCAGGTATTAGATTATTTATTTAGATAAGTATAAATATCCGTCTTTTTTGTTGGTTATAGTTTTTCCTGTACCGTCAAGAGATGTATAACTCAAGATGTAAAAATATGTTCCAGTTGGTAATCCAGTAGATTGCTGAATAGTAGATCTACCAGCAGAAATACCTTCAAAAGCATTACTGGTATTATTATATCCTTTGGTTTCATATACTAATACGCCCCATCGGTTATAAATCTCAACTGTATTATCTGGATAACAAACAGTATCATCAATATTATCGATTACGAATTTTTCATTAATCCCATCACCATTTGGCGAGAATGCGTTGTGCACCACTATCGTTCCACAAGCTAATACAATTCCACATCCTGTATTTACAGTCATAGTTATTCTAATTGTTCTAGGGCAAGTAGCATCATTAACCTTATATTCAAAAATGTAATCTCTTACTGAAAGTCCAACAGCGTTAAGCATGCTGCCCTGTAAAGCATTTGAATTGTTTACATCTACCCAAGTTCCGTTAGTAGGAGTACCCGTTGGTAATAAATTATTCAAATCGGTTGTTGTAGTATCCCCATCATTACAAATAGAACTACTGGTAGATACAACACTATTGACGATAGTCACATTTACAATTTGAGTAAACTCAGAAGCATTTCCACAAGTGTCAGATACCAACCATTTTCTAACTATTGAATAAGAACTGTCAGTTCTGTTAATGATATTCTCTGTAAAAATAGGAGTAGAGACAGTTGAACAATTATCCACAAATACAAGTTCTGGCTTTGCTGGAATTGCATCACAATTCACGTTAAGTATCGGTGAATAAGCTGTGTTAGTAATTGGACCAACTGTATCGCTAACATTAATAACTTGTGAAGCAGTAGCTTTATTTCCAGATGAATCAGTTGCTGTCCATGTTCTTGTTATGGTGTAAGATCCTATGCAACTTCCTTGTACTTCCACATCAACGAATGTCAAGTTTACAGGTCCACACGTATCAGTTGCTATTGCTTGTGCAAAACTAGGTGTTGCACTACAAGTTATTACAGAAGCTGCTGGTAATTGTGCAATGGTTGGCGCTACAGTATCTGTAACATTTATTGTTATTGTAGCTCTATGACATGTGGTTGGATTTTGTTTTTGACATATTTGATATGTTAAAACGTATGAACCACCCGAAATTCCGCTTTGAACTGTTACATTCCCAAAATTGTCTAACGAAATGTTTAGGTTCGAGCCTGAAACTATAGAAATATTTACGTCTTCATGTTTCACTGGGTTGCCGTTTAAAGTATCGTTAGTCAGAACATTACCAATAACTCCAAATGAAGTACAATTAATTTCTGAATAGGTATCTGCAACGGCATTAATAGTAGGCGCAACATCATCATCTAAAATAGTACCAGTAGTACTTACCGTTCCATTAGCAATGTTGAACGTTTCATCTACTTCATCAATAGTATCCAAAGTTGTTTGTACCGATACCGTTCCCGTAGTTGCTCCAGCAGGTACCGTTGCAAAGACGTTAGTAGTAGTGTAATCCGCACTTCCAGCAGTACCATTAGTCAATACAAAAGTATAGGTAATCGCTTGATCCGAAGGATTACTCAAGGTAAAGTTGAATACCACCGCATCCCCTTCGGTAGCCGAAGCCGGAGCGATCGTTGCCACGGTAGGAGCGTTATTATTGTCGATAATTGTACCAGTAGCACTCACAGTTCCTATAGTGATGGTGAACGTTTCGTCCACTTCATCTATTACATCAGCCATAGTTGGTACCGATACAGTTCCCGTAGTTGCACCAGCAGGAACCGTTACCGTTACAGTTGTCGTTTCGTAATCACTATTTCCTGCCGTTTTGTTAGAAAGAGTGAAAGTATACGAAGTTGCTATTGCAGAAGGATTACTCAAGCTGAATTCAAACACAACAGGACTTCCTTCGGTAGCCGAAGCAGGAGTGATCGTGGCTACAGTTGGAGCCGCATCATTATCATTGATTGTTCCAGTAGCC
>NZ_JBLVPU010000044.1:0-2805 GCF_048286735.1 Flavobacterium frigidum
GTTATGCAAATTATTTGAACGGTTTTTTGTACAAATTATCTAACAGGGGAAAAGGAGGTTATTAGACAGTTTGACGTCCCCGCGCTACAAGCAGTTTGGGACTAAATTAAGCCCATTATTCGGATTTGCCAAATCTTCCAAATACAAAACCAACTTCAAATTAAGCCTAAAACCCAAATTGCTTGTAGCGTGTGTTACTGGCTGGTTGTTTTGTCGGAATTATCAATAAACCGCAAATTTTTCACGTTTCTGTTGGCAGATTCCAACTTTTGCACTTTTTATGTGCTATTCCAATTTCAAGTTTTTTAAAATTTCAGTACGGATTTAATATCTTCTGGAATTTCCTGTTTATTTTCTATTTGTTCATAAAATTTAAAAGCTTTTTGTTTCATTTTTTCGTCATTTTTAATTTCAGAAACTTTGAGTAAACATAATGAATAATGAATTTTAAAGTTCTCATCTTTTTTATAAGTTGAATAACATTTTTCTAAATATTCTAAACCTTCATCATATTTTTTGTTTTGTGATAATAAAACACCTTTTAGAAATATTACTTCGTTTTTTAATTTTGGATTTGATAATTTATATTTTTCAATTGCGATATTTATATTTTCTAAACCTTTATCTACATCACCGAAAATAGGAGATGTTAATGCAAAACCATAATAACCTTCAGGGTTTTCAGGAAATAAAGTAATTATTTCATTATACTTTTTTCGAGCAATTTTTAAAGATCTATCTTGACCTAATCTTAATCCTTCAGAAGCTAAATTTATTTTAAATTCTAATGTTTTTTTTGATAAACTGTCAGCCATTATATAGCAAGCTATTGCCTTTTCGTCATTCAACAATCGCAAAGTGTATCCTGTGAAAAAAATTGCATCACAGAATGTAGTGTCGGTTTTGTATGCCTTAAAGAAAATATTTGAAGTTATTTTGAGATATTTTGGGTCTAAAGATTTATTTAAATATAAAGTCTCAATACCTAAATTAAAAAGCTTCATTGCTTCGGGATTTTCAGATTTACAATACAAGTTTTTACCTTCGAAGTAATTTTGCGAAAAAGTTAAATTAAAGCTTAATATTAGTAAAGTAATAATAATTTTTTTCATTTTAAATATTTCTGTTTCTATGCGGTTTTTTGGTTCAACTAGCCAGTAACGTTCTGGCACTACAGCGGGTTTGGGACTAAATTAAGCCCTATTTTCGGATTAGCCAAATCATACTAAGTACAAAACCATCTTTCGATTAAGCCAAATGCCCAAATCCGTTGTAGTGGCTGTTATGCGGGGGTTATTTTGTCGAAATTGCAATTAAACCACAATTTTTCACGCTTCTGTTGGCACATTCCAATTTTCACGTTTCTGCTTTTTCGGTTCGCAATTTTCAACGTTTTATTTTCAATTATTTACTTTTCGTTTTAAAATTCTTTGCAAAAAATTTCAAGTTTCAGTTTTTCAATTTTCTGTTAGCAGATTCCAACTTTCACGCTTCTGCTTTTCAAGTTTCTACTTTTCCCACTTCAGTTTTTCGTCTGTCAATTGTCAGATTACAACTTTCCGACTTCTGTTATCGATTCCAATTTTCACGCTTCTGCTGTGTAAACTTCTTGCGGAAACCGATGTTTATTTTCTAATTGTTTTCATCTGCGTAATTTCGGCATAACTCCCGCATAACGTCCCCGCGCTACAAGCAGTTTGGACTAAATTAAGCCCATTCTTCGGATTTGCCAAATTATCCAAATACAAACCCAACTTCAAATTAAGCCTAATACCCAAATTGCTTGTAGCGTGTGTTATGCCCAGTTATTTTATTTGTTTCATAATTCCACAATTCATGCCAACTCTATGCGTGTTCTTTTTCCATTCAATTAAGAATTTAATCGGAATTAAAACTTTTAAATCAACTTTCTCTTTATTTCTTATAGCTGGTTCCCATTTTCCACTACTTTGTGATAAAGCTAAACTAAATTCATTTTTCAGCTCTTCATATTCTGTTCCTGTAATGTCTATAACTTGAACTAAACCATCTTTTTTTATTAATATTATTACTTCAATACTTCCAAATAAATCTTTCTTTTTTTTATAGTTTACAGGATTTAGGTTTTTTATAAGGAATGTATTTAAATCTCCATCAATAATTTTTGGAAGCACATCTACTTTTTCATTTTGGTTGTTATCAATTTCAATTAAATTCTTTTCATTTGAATAATCGTAATGTTCAACAAGTTTTCCATTTTCAAATCTTTTCCAAATGCCAGTTTTAATATTTTTAAAGAACGAACCAACTTGTAATGTGTCTTTATCATAACCAAATTCAACAAAAATTCCATTTTTTTGATTGTTTTCATATGTCGTTAGATATTTTACACGCATATCATTTTTATCGTATTTGTTTCGGAAACGATAATATTCAAGCCAAACTCCTTGTTTTTCATTGTTTTTGTAATTTCCCTCTTCAGATATTGAATTATAATATTTCCAATTCCAAGTCAATAAATATTTTCCGTGTTTAATTTCGGTTTTAGATTTTAATACGCTAAAAACTTCTTCTTTTTCACCGATAGTGTTTTTTACTTCTTTAGTTTCTTGAGAAACACATAAGTTTGTAAACACAAGACAAATCAATATTATTATTCTTTTCATTCAAAATTGTGTTAGATTCTTGATTCTGCTGTATAATTGGGCATAACGTCAGTTCGTCTAAAAACCTCCAAACAAACTGTATTTTGTTACTCATGGAGTAAATATATGTTATTTAAACTACATTTAAACTTCGTTCTATTAAAACTCGCTTTATGATTAT
>NZ_JBLVPU010000045.1:0-2333 GCF_048286735.1 Flavobacterium frigidum
TAAGGCTAAAAGTCATTTCAAAATTGATTTCATTAGCAATACAAATTCTACCTATTTTTTTATATGTACATAATTATGTACATTTGTAAAAAATATAATTATGAAAACAATTAGCGTATCCGAATTTAGAGGAAATATCAAAAAATATCTCGATTTAGCACAAGAAGAAAAATTACTAATCCACAGGGGAAAAGGTAAAACATACGCTATTGTGCCAATTGAAGAAATGGAGGACGAGCCATACAATCCAGAATTTGTAGCCAAAATTATGAGAGCTAGAGAAGATTCTAAACAAGGTAGAGTTACTATTATTAAAACAGAGGATTTATGGAAATAGGTTATACCGATGAAGCTTTAGAAGATATTGCTTATTGGAAAAAATCAGGAGATAAAGGGATTCAAAATAAAATTAAAAATCTAATTATCGCTATACAAGACAATCCAACTGAAGGAATTGGAAAGCCGGAACAATTAAAACATAATTTATCCGGTTCCTGGTCAAGAAGAATAAATCAAGAGCATAGAATAGTTTACGAGATTAAGGAAAATAACACAATAGAGATCCAATCTTTAAGAGGGCATTATTAGGCTTCTTTTTTGGACTTTTTTTTGAAGCTTCAAAATTGGATTTTTAGGACTTTTTAGGTTGAAAGTTAGAGGAAGCAAGAGGGAACGACGATAAATCGTAATTCTAAATATAAAGTGCTGATTTTCAATTGTTTTGTTTTTTGTCATTCTACTTAAAGTAGTAATAATTTTAGTAATTTTCCGTTTCGTTTTTTGTAAACACCTATTTTTCAATTTTTTAAGTAAAATTTATTTACTAAAAAATTTACTAATCGTTCCTACTTTAAGTAGAATAAGAGTTAAAAACGCACTCCATTTAATTATCTAAAAAATCGCTTCGCTATCCTCATTTTTATAAAAAGTTTTTTGAGCTGCAGAAAAAACCTTTTATAAAAATAGAGGGCAATATTATAACTTCCGATAGCTTCCGATAAGTCGGATTATTGGTTTAGATATTTGGCTAAAATCCATTGATTTTGGGTTAAAGCATCCTTTGTTTTATCTAACTGCGATTGAAGAAATATTTTATCCTGGACTAATCCTACTATCTCCTTATCAAGATATTTCATTTTAGTACCTAATTCTTTTATTTCTAACTCTTTAGTAGAATAATCTTTAAGAGTATTTTCAAACAAAACGTATTCTTCTGGAGTAAATACTTCAACGTGATTGCCGTTATCAATCTCTTGTTTTAGCTCTTTTATTACATCATTTTCCTCCTCTGTATCATCGCTTCCGATAACTTCCGATAGCTTCCGATAGAGAGACACAAACAAATCGGACAACTCATAAGTTTTGCCTTTTAAAACAACCATTTCACTATCGTGAATATGGTTCTTTGCTCTTGTTCTAATGGTTCGGTCGGTTGTGTTTAGAATAAACGCAACTTGAACCGTACTAAACCAAATTCTATTTTCAGCCATTTTAAACAGTTTTGTTATTTGCTAATTTTGAAAGTTGCCCCATAACACTAGTTACATCCTCTTTTTCTTCGTTTTTAGCTACTTTTTCTTGTTTTACAGGTTTCTCGACACCTTTCAAAATATCTTCGTCTAAAACAAACCTAATTAAGCGAGTGGGCTCAGAAATGCCACCAGCAAGAATTTCCGTAATACGCTTATGGGCATGAGGTATTAAATCGGGTGATTTTTGGAGTTTAGAGATTACTTTGGAGATGTAATCAGCGTTTTTTTTCTTCTTAGTTACTTCAAATAATTCTTGTAGAATAATTAATATTTTGCGAAGTAAATCAATGTTATTAGGAGCATTTAAACCTTCTCTTGAAATTACTTTAAACCGTAAACTTTCGACTGATCGTCCTTTTTTTTCTTCTGAATATTCAAAATACAAATCACATTGACCAGCATCATACAGTGTCTTGAGTTCTTTGTGAGCTATTTGCAGCACCCTTTCTTTAAGAGCTGCATATTCGGAGTATTTAGCTTCTAGCATAAATTGTTCTCGCAAATCTTTTATGGAAATTCTAAAACCTCCAGCTGAACGCCATTGCGAACAAATTTCATATATCCGTTGTGACCATTTACTCCTCAAAGACATAGCCACAGTAAGGGAATATTCGGTATATTGTTGGGTTAATTCAACGAGATAAGGAATTAATTTTTTAGAGACCTGAACCTCTGCAACCCCTTTTTTTATTTCGGCATAATTTATAAAACCAACAATAAGCCATTCGTCAAGTTCTAAATCCCCTGCATATTCATTTTGATATTCAAAAGAGCGTAAACGCAAAGAAACCAATCCCTTTT
>NZ_JBLVPU010000046.1:0-1944 GCF_048286735.1 Flavobacterium frigidum
GTACCTGGCATGTCTGATGCAAAATACAAGGTTTTCTCGTCTACACTCAACGCTGGATGCGCTACACTATATTCATTACTATTAAAAGGTAATTCTTGTACATTTACCCATTTTCCGTTTTCGTTTGTGGCTTTGTAGAGTTTTAATAATATAACACGTCTGCTGTCTTTTTGCTTTTTACCATTTAGATAATTATTACGGGTAAAATACATCGTTTGGCCATCTTTGGTAAAAACAGGTGTAGACTCATGAAACCTACTGTTGATGTTTTTATGGAACACCTCTGGCTTGTCCATACTACCATCTGAACTTATCTGAGAACTGTACAAGTTGGTAAAAGATTCATTGTTCCACTTAAACACTTTTTTAGCTACTCCGCCTGTATCTCGTGCCGAGGCAAAAAGTACGGTGTTATTGTAATAAGCACTACCGTAATCTGAATACGGGGAGTTGATCCCTGCATCAAAAATTTCGTATTTTCCTGAATTTTCCTTTATATCATTCAAGTAATCGCGCTGACTAGCAAAAAGTTTTCCACGCTGGTCTGTGGCTGATTTTGCTATGAATTGCTCTAACATTTTATCGGCCTTTGCATAGTTCCCTATGGCTTTTAAAGATTGAGAATACCTGTAATAGTACTCTGGCTCTTGGGAGGCATTCATCTCAAAAAGTGCTGAGTACCACTTCTCTGCCTGGATCAAATCGGCTATGAAGTAATAGGAGTCTCCTAGTTTTTGGAACATTTTTTCGTCTTTATACCCTTTCGCTGCTACTTTCTCATAAGTAGCTATTGCATCAACGTAAGAATAATTATCGAATTTTTTATCTGCAGCTGCCACACCTTTTTTTTGAGTATATCCTACTACTGTGAATACTAAAAAAACTACACAGCATCCGAAATGTTTAGCGCTTAATTTCATAACGTTATATTAAATTAGAAGAATCTAGGTGATGTGATTTTGTTATAACTTTTGAATATTTCGTAACGAAGAAATATTTCATGTGATCCGGAATTAAAATTGGCAAGTCGTGTGGTTTCCATATCATAACCATATCCAATAAACCAAGAGTCAGACACTTGAAATCCAACCATGGCACTTAATGCAGCACTCCATCTGTAAGCTGCCCCTACTGTAAACTTATCATTAATTAAAAAGTTAGCTGATAAATCTACTTGTAATGGTGCTCCTTGAACTAGTTTTGTCATCATTGCTGGCTTGAACTTTAGATTATAATCTAAATCAAACACGTGACCAGCCGTTAAGTAATAGTTTACGCGCTCTCGTGCAATATAAGAATTGGCTCCTACTCCGGCATATTTGTCAAAATGTTTTGTCTCTAATAAATTAGGCACAGAGAGCCCTATATAGGTATTATCAGAATACCAGTAAAGTCCAACACCTATATTTGGTGAAAACTTATTGTCTATATTGTTTTCAAAACTATAATCATTGGGATCATACTGATTCAATTTATCAAAATTGATATTCAAAAGGTTTGCTGATGCTTTCAGTCCAAAGGAGAGCTTAAAATCCTCTGAAGTATTGATATAATATGAAAAATCAACCGCTAAGTTGTTCTCGTCCGAAGGACCAATCCTGTCACTAATTATCGACACTCCTAAACCTAGTTTTGTATCTTTTATAGGAGTATTAATCGAGGCCGTATTGGTCACAGGTGCTCCATCAAGTCCTACCCACTGAGTACGATGTAAGGCAAAAATATTCAACGCTTGACGTGATCCCGCATAGGCGGGATTCACGTTTATGGTGTTGTACATGTACTGTGTAAACTGAGCGTCTTGTTGCGCATTTATAGTACCCGCGAGCAACAGCAACATTAGTATAAATTTTGTTTTCATATTCTATTATTTTAGACTTAAGAAATTTAGATTGATTACCTATTAATGTATAAATATCCTGCTTTCTCGAAACTTGTTCCTGC
>NZ_JBLVPU010000047.1:0-1588 GCF_048286735.1 Flavobacterium frigidum
GCATTGTTAACTAAAATTGTCGATGGAGCACCTCTTCAAGTAGATTTGTCTGGGAATTTTATGTTTAATGATAAGTTTGTTCTTGGATTAGCCTACAGATGGTCGGCTGCTGTGAGTGCAATGGTTGGTTTTCAAGTTTCTGACGGAATGTATATTGGTTATGGTTACGATCATGATACAACAAGATTAAAAAACTACAATTCTGGTTCCCATGAAATATTTTTGCGCTATGAAATATTTAAAAACAATGGTAAAATCACAACTCCAAGGTTCTTCTAAAAACAATTATTATGAAAAAAAATATACTTCTTTACATAACAATAGTAAGTGTTTTTTCCATTAACATTTATGCTCAAAATGCAAAGTTGACCCTAGCTGATAAAAAATATGAGGGTTATGCCTATGTAGATGCCATCAAAACCTATGAAAGAATTGCTGAGAAAGGATATAAATCCGTAGATCTGTTCCAAAAGTTAGGAAACGCTTACTACTTTAATTCCGAATTCGATAAAGCTGCCAAATGGTATGGAGAATTGTTTGCTTTAGACAGCTCGACTTTGGAACCCGAATATTATTATCGCTATGCGCAGTCTTTAAGAGCAATCAATCAAAATGATAAAGCCAATGAGATGATGGAATTGTTCAGCCAGAAATCAGCCAATGATGGTAGAGCCAAACTCTTTAAACAAAATACCAATTATCTACAAGCCATTAAAGCTAATTCTGGAAGGTACACCATCGAAGACGCGGGAATCAATTCGATCTATTCTGATTATGGAACTGCTATTTATTCGAATAAATTAGTTTTTGCTTCGGCCAGAGATACTGGTAGTCTTGGTCAACGAAAACACAAATGGACCAATCAGTATTTTACAAATTTATACACCACTGATTTAGATGCTGACCTAACTCCAAGTACTAATAAACCAAAAAAGTTTGATGGGACAATTAACTCTAAGTTTCATGAGTCTACTCCTATTTTTACTGCTGATGGGAAAACCATGTACTTCACTCGAAACAATTATCTTGATGGTAAAAAAGGAAAAGATGGAAATAAAATTACTTTAATCAAATTATACAAAGCCACTTTAGAAAATGAAAAATGGACTAATATAACTGAACTTCCTTTTGATAGTGATAATTACAGTACAGCACATCCCGCACTAAGCCCCGATGGGAAAACATTGTATTTTGTCTCTGACATGCCCGGTACCTTAGGACAGTCTGATTTATTTAAAGTGACAATAAATGAGGATGGTACTTTTGGAACTCCTGAAAATTTAGGAAAATCTATTAATACTGAAGGTAAAGAAACTTTCCCTTTTATTTCTAACGAAAATGAAATTTACTTCGCATCAGATGGACATCCTGGACTGGGAGGATTAGATGTTTTTATGTCTAAAATAAGTGCAGAGGGAACTTTTAGTGAAGTACAAAATGTAGGAGCCGATGTGAATTCTCCCAAAGATGATTTTGCGTATTTAATTGATACCAAATCTCGAAGAGGCTTTTTCTCTTCTAATAAAGACGGAGGTCAAGGATATGATGATATCTATACATTTTTAGAAACAAGAAAACTTATTTGTGA
>NZ_JBLVPU010000048.1:0-1579 GCF_048286735.1 Flavobacterium frigidum
TCCTTCTGCTGAGGATACAACGTATACCTTTACATTCACCAATGGAACCGCTGGAAGTGCTGATTACACTACCACATCGCAAACAGTAACCGTACCTGCGGGTGCTACTACGGGAACGGTATCGGTAAATACAACTGCTGATACTATTGCAGAATCCAATGAGACCTTTACTATTGCCTCTGGAACCGCTTCGGCTACGGGAACAATTGTAGATAATGACGCTGCTCCAACTGTAGCGACTATCGCTGCTGCTTCGGCTACTGAAGGAAGTCCTGCTGTGTTTGAATTCAGCTTGATCAACCCTTCTGCTGTGGATACAACGTATACCTTTACATTCACCAATGGAACCGCTGGAAGTGCTGATTACACTACTACAAACGTTACCGTAACCGTACCTGCGGGTGCTACTACGGGAACCGTAAGTGTACCAACAACTGCCGATACGATTGATGAAAATAACGAAGACTTTAGCATTGCCTCTGGAACCGCTTCGACTACTGGAACAATTGTAGATAATGACGCTGCTCCAACTGTAGCGACTATCGCTGATGCTTCGGCTACTGAAGGAAGTCCTGCTGTGTTTGAATTCAGCTTGAGCAACCCGTCTGCTGTGGATACAACGTATACCTTTACATTCACCAATGGAACCGCTGGAAGTGCTGATTACACTACTACAAACGTTACCGTGACCGTACCTGCGGGTGCTACTACGGGAACCGTAAGTGTACCAACAACTGCCGATACGATTGATGAAAATAACGAAGACTTTAGCATTGCCTCTGGAACCGCTTCGGCTACGGGAACAATTGTAGATAATGACGCTGCTCCAACTGTAGCGACTATCGCTGCTGCTTCGGCTACTGAAGGAAGTCCTGCTGTGTTTGAATTCAGCTTGAGCAACCCGTCTGCTGTGGATACAACGTATACCTTTACATTCACCAATGGAACCGCTGGAAGTGCTGATTACACTACTACAAACGTTACCGTAACCGTACCTGCGGGTGCTACTACGGGAACCGTAAGTGTACCAACAACTACAGATACGATTGATGAAAATAACGAAGACTTTAGCATTGCTTCTGGAACTGCTTCGGCTACTGGAACAATCAATGATAATGATGCGGCTCCAACTGTAGCCACGATCACTCCTGCTTCGGCTACCGAAGGAAGTCCTGCTGTGTTTGAATTCAGCTTGAGCAATCCTTCTGCTGTGGATACAACGTATACCTTTACATTCACCAATGGAACTGCTGGAAGTGCTGATTACACTACCACATCGCAAACAGTAACCGTACCTGCGGGTGCTACTACGGGAACTGTTTCTGTACCAACAACAACCGATACGATTGATGAAAATAACGAAGACTTTAGCATTGCTTCTGGAACGGCTTCGGCTACTGGAACAATCAATGATAATGATGCGGCTCCAACTGTAGCCACGATCACTCCTGCTTCGGCTACCGAAGGAAGTCCTGTTGTGTTTGAATTCAGCTTGAGTAATCCTTCTGCTGAGGATACAACGTATACCTTTACATTCACCAATGGAACCGCTGGAAGTGCTGATTACACTACCACATCG
>NZ_JBLVPU010000049.1:0-1484 GCF_048286735.1 Flavobacterium frigidum
TAATCATAAAGCGAGTTTTAATAGAACGAAGTTTAAATGTAGTTTAAATAACATATATTTACTCCATGAGTAACAAAATACAGTTTGTTTGGAGGTTTTTAGACGAACTGACGTTAGGCGACAGTTAACCGCAGAACCGAAAAAGAACGACAAGAAATAAAAATATGCAATATAAAAAACAACTATTCTCAATTTTCACTATTCTCTTACTTCTAACAAATAATGTATTTGCTCAAACTAAACAAATAAAACAAATTGACTCTTTAATGAAATGGTCAAATCAGATTGGAATTTTTAATGGAAATGTACTTGTTTCAAAAAATAATAAAATAATATATAACGCATCATTTGGATTTACAGATGCCACTAAAACTAATAAATTAACCACTGACTACAGATTTAATATTGGCTCAATTACAAAGGAATTCAGTGCGGTTGCTTTAATGCAATTAAAAGAACAAGGTAAACTGCAACTGAACGATAATGTTTCTAAATTTATTCCCGAATTACCAAAATGGGCAAATGAAGTTGAAATTAAAGATTTATTACAATACACAAGTGGAATACCTAATGTAAATTGGAAAAGTATTAAAAATGACAAAGATCTTTTTGATGGTTTAATACTCATTGATACGCTTGATTTTAAGTCTGGTACAAATTACGATTATAATAACAACAATATATTTTTAAGACAATTTATTGTTGAACGATTAACCAAAATGCCTTTTAAAGCATATGCAGAAAAATTCATTTTCAAGCCTTGTAAAATGGATTCGGCTGAATTGACTCCTTTAAAAGGCGAAGAGAATATAGCCAAAGGATTTAATAATAATTTAGTTGCAGACAAACCAGATTTACCAATAACAGGAGGAACTTACCTCGCAACTATTGATTTATTAAAATGGGCAAATTGTCTTCACAATGATAAAGCAATTAATAAAAAATCACTTTATGAAATAGGTCAACGATTTAATTTGCCAGAAACTCAATCAGCATTGGGGCAAGCAAAATTTAAAAACGAAAATTTAATAGAACATTTACACGATGGAAGAGCTGGAAATTATGAAGCTATATTAGTTTCAGATATTGATGAAAAGTTTACAATTATTCTGTTAGACAATAATTATAATGGAAAAGTTTTTGAAATTTCAGATGCGATTATAGCCATTTTGAAAAACCAAAAATATAACCTTCCGAACAAAATAATTAAAAAATAACCGATCGCCTAACACACGCTACAAGCAATTTGGGGATTTGGCTTAATGGGAAAATTGGTATGTTTCAGAAATATTTGGCAAATCCGAAAAATGGGCTTAATTTAGTCCCAAACTGCTTTTAGCGCGGGGACGTCAAACTGTCTAATAACTTCCTTTTCCCCTGTTAGATAATTTGTACAAAAAACCGTTCAAATAATTTGCATAACTCGTTGGTTTTATGTATATTTAAGAATGAAATTCATCAACGGAACTAACAGAAACCAACTC
>NZ_JBLVPU010000050.1:0-1400 GCF_048286735.1 Flavobacterium frigidum
ATGAATTTCATTCTTAAATATACATAAAACCAACGAGTTATGCAAATTATTTGAACGGTTTTTTGTACAAATTATCTAACAGGGGAAAAGGAGGTTATTAGACAGTTTGACGTTCCCTTGCTACAAGAGGTTTGGGACTAAATTAAGCCCAATATTCGGATTTGCCTAAACATCCCAAACACAAAACCATTTTCAAATTAAGCCAATTACCCAAATCTATTGTAGCAAGTGTTGTGCGTTCGGTTTTTTATTCCGTTACTTTTATATTCACTTTTGTTCCGTCGGGCAAATCTTTTACTTGTTTATGAATTTGTCCACTTAATTCAAAATGTACTTCAATATCTGTTAATTCAAAATTTTCAGGTTTGTATTCTCCACCAAGTATTGGAAGAGTTTTGTATCCATAAAGCTTTTTTTCTGTTAATAATAACCCATTTCTTTTTAATTCTGAGACAAGTTCTATTAAAAACCATTCATCAACTGTTTCATCATCATTAAGTTTAGCTTTAAATTCACTTTCATTTTCGGCAACTTTTTCAATTATCCCTTCTCCAACATTTAACCAATAGCATATTCCATTTTTGTCTTCAAGAAATAAATCACCAATACTTGACATTAAGATTGGTTTTTTATCGTTTCCAATTAGCCAATCCCAACTTTCCATCAATCTATTTAAATCGATATGATTAAAGTTAATTGTTAAATCTTTCCAAGTAATTTTCATATTTCTTTCTGTTTTTACCAAGTAAATTCTAATCCTTTTCTTTCAGGAGTAAGTTTTGTAATTGCAATTAAAATACCATTAACTTTCATTGGATGAATATGTTTTTCAACTATTAGAGACGAAACTTGTGAATCATCTTCAAATGCGATTTCATTTAATGAATCTAAAACTGCTTTTGCAAGATTATCGACGTCAACTTCATAATATCTTTTTTCTGTAATTGATATGGATAAATGAACTTGTACATTATGAGGTTTGTTTATTCTATTATTTTTAGAAATTTTTTCTCTTGCGATTCCTTGAATATATTCCCTGAATTTTAAAATTGAACTAGTTTCTGGATTTTTCATATAGAAATTTTTCAGCACAGTCTCTTCTCCTTTTTCATTGGTTTCAATTACGTCAATAGGTTTAAATCCGTCTTGTTTTGTTGGAACAATTAAATTACCAAAATAGCCGAATAAAAAATCGATTTTTGGATTTTGCCGAAATGTCACACTTTCTTCTTTTCGCATTTTTCAGATAGTTTCTTATTTAACGATGAGTTTCTTCAAACTGACGCACAACGTCAGTTCGTCTAAAAACCTCCAAACAAACTGTATTTTGTTACTCATGGAGTAAATATATGTTATTTAAACTACATTTAAACTTCGTTCTATTAAAACTCGCTTTATGA
>NZ_JBLVPU010000051.1:0-1249 GCF_048286735.1 Flavobacterium frigidum
TGTCTTGTCCTGAATAACCGATACAGATTATTAGATAAAAATATTTAATTAAACACTTGCAAAAACGTTTTTGCAAGTGTTTTTTGTTTTATATGTCCTCATTTTAATTTGACTTTGTATATGCATTTTGTTTGGAGTCAGCATGAAATTAGAATAATGAGGTCTTAATTCATTGTATATACTGATTGATTCTTTTACAATTTGTTTCATGATTTTTAAATCTAGGTTGTATTTATCAATCATGAATTCCTGTTTTAATATTCCATTTATTCTTTCCGCTACTGCATTTTCATATGGGTCAGAGTTTTGTGTCATACTTGGTAGTATTCCGTTTTTATTTAGTGTGTTTTGGTAATCATTCGCACAATATTGTAATCCTCTGTCTGAATGATGAATCAATGGTATTTCTTTACCCTTTCTTTGTTTTATAGCCATATTGAGAGCCTTAACACTGCTCTCTGTATTCATGTTGTCAGCAACGTAATACCCCATAATTTTCTTAGAATATGCATCTGTAACAATGCTTAAATAACATGGTTTTTCTCGTTTTCCGATGTATGTTATGTCTGATACCCAAACTTGATTAGGCCTATTTATTTCTAAATCAAGAATTAGGTTTTTATGTTTTCTAAATCGATGATGAGAATTAGTGGTTACGTGATAACAACGCTTTGGCTGTATCAATAAATGATTAGCTCTGAGTATATCAAATAATTTATCTCTTCCAATTTTCATTGATTTAAGATCATCCATTAATATGTGATATGATTTCTTACCACCAAGTCTAGGCATTGATTGCCTAACTTGATGAATCATTAAAACTACTTCAATTGCTTTGGCTTCCTTATTTATTTTTCTTTTAATCCTTCGATAATAAACCTGTCTGTCTATCCCGAACAAATTACAGGCGAACATTATTGTTTGTTGTTCTTCTTGTGTAAAATGGTCGATTGTTCGGGTGGAGAGTTTTTTCGTATGTCAATTTTATATTCTTCTTCAGCAATATCAATCATCATATCAAAAATGATTGCTTTTTTATCTGCAACAAAGGCCTGTCGTTCCAAAAAAGACTTCTGTTTCTCTAGAAGTTTTACTTTGGCTTCAAGTTCCATTATCTTTTGTTCTGGCGACTTTGACATAGTAAATGGTGTTTGGTTTTCCCAATCAAAGTTACCGAATTTTCTAAGCCATTTAACAACAGTTGATCTATTTTGAATGCCATAAGTCTTTGTGGATTCTGTAACTGTAA
>NZ_JBLVPU010000052.1:0-1212 GCF_048286735.1 Flavobacterium frigidum
ACTAGCAGTTTTTTTTGAACTGCAACATAACTTTTCATTTTAATGCCATGTTTTTCAATGGTGCGATTATATAAATCCACTGCTGGTTTTTCGTTATGTTTAACAGCTACGAAGGCTGGCATAAATAATGCTCGTCTAATATGTCCGTTTCCTTTTTTTGATATTTTTGTTTTCCCTGTAATAGTTCCTGACTCTCGTTCAACAACATCAAACCCTGCATAAGAGACTAATTGCTTATAATTTTTAAATAATTCAAACCCATTTGTTTCTGCTAAAATGGTTGCTGCTGTTAGCATTCCAATGCCTTTTATTTTACAAATATTAGCTATCTTTTCTTTTATGACGTGATCGGAATCAATCAAATTTTTCATCATTTTTTCAAGTTCTTTAAGTTGCTTATCGAACAATTTAATTGTATTCTGTTGTTGTTTTATCATCTTTTTGCTTTTAAACATCGCATGTTCTAAAGCATGAAGCTGATTATTAAATACTGTTTTTTGCTCTTGTAAATTTTGATACTGTCGCGTATATTGTCGCAATTCATAAAAAAATTTACCCATTGGCTTCCATAACTCTAAACATTGTTCGGCTCCCATTTTTGACAAACCTCTGGCATCGATACTGTCATTTTTTGATTTTAACCCTAAAGAAATTAAATAATGCTTTGCTTTATTTGGCAAAATAATGGAAGTATTATATTTTCTTTCTGAAAAATATAAAGCACAATTTTCATGATAAACTCCAGTGGCCTCCATACATAGAACCAGCGGAACTTCTTTCTCTTTGTGGTTTTTTACAACCCATTCATCCATGTCTTTAAATCCATTTAAAGTGTTTAAAAATGACTTGCTTGACACTACAATTACTCTCTGATTACTATCAATTACTGACATACAAATGTCAATTTTTTTACTAGCAATGTCCAAACCTACTGAATACTTCAAATTCATAATTTCTTTGTTTAATGAGATAACAAAATATTGCATACGCCTTTGCTCATTTTTTATACAACATCTAAACTAATAATCTAGTGCTTAAGTACTTATTGAGACTCTTATGTAATAAAAACAAAGTTGATCTTCCTATGCGTCAATATCATTAAAATGTATCTAGCCCGACCACGATTATGCAACTTTGTTTTGTTATCAATTAATATTTCAAAAATAACTAATTCATATATTTGAATCCGATACAAAGATATGAGCCCGACCC
>NZ_JBLVPU010000053.1:0-1203 GCF_048286735.1 Flavobacterium frigidum
AATCATAAAGCGAGTTTTAATAGAACGAAGTTTAAATGTAGTTTAAATAACATATATTTACTCCATGAGTAACAAAATACAGTTTGTTTGGAGGTTTTTAGACGAACTGACGTTAGCTGTAATCTTAAAAAAATAACTAAACGCAAAAATGAAAATCATCAAATTTATACCAATTTTATTATTAAATATTTCTTGCTATGCACAGGAGAATTTTGACAAATACGTTATTGACGATGACGGAATTACTGTCGAAAAAACTGACAGCACTAAACAATATGATGATGTTTATAATAGCAATAATGAAATTTACAATGTAGGAAAGAAATTTACTTATTCCTATTTCAATCAAAACTCAAAAGGACAAAAATTTTTAATAAAACGAGGAAAAGGAATTTTACAACCCCAAGGTTATACAATTTATGATTGGGAATTTGTAAATATTGAAAACCAAGACAACGAAACGGTTAGTCGTATAATTCTAAAGCCTAGTTCAGGAAATCCTTTCGAAGGCAATGATCCGGATTATAACCAAACTGGATTTGATTATGAATATGTATTGAATAATGGTAAAAATCATTTAAAAGAAACAACTGGTGCAATTGAAAATAAAATGAATGTATGGATACATCCACCAAGAAGTAACTTTTTTAAAATTTTAGAATTAAATCCTTTCCCATATATCAAAACACCATACAAAATTGGAACAAAATGGAATTGGAAATTAGAAATTGGAGATCATTGGTCGGACAAAAGATGGTTAGAATGGAAAGGTGAAATTGAAAACACTTATGATTATGAAATCAAAGAAAAGAAAATTATTACAACAAAATTGGGGAGTTTAGAATGTTATATTGTCCACGCAAAAGCTAAAAGCAGGATTGGAGAAACAGAATTAATTTCTTATTTCAATCCTAAATTTGGTTTTGTAAAACTTGAATATAAAAATATAGACGACACTAAAACAATTCTTGAACTAGAAAATGTGGAATAAAAGACTACAGCTAACAGCTACTACAACGGATTTGGTCAATTGGCTTCATGGAAAGTTGGTTTTGTATTTGGGATGATTTGGCAAATCCGAAAATAGGGCTTAATTTAGTCCCAAACCCGCTGTAGTAGCGGGACGTCAAACTGTCTAATAACCTCCTTTTCCCCTGTTAGATAATTTGTACAAAAAACCGTTCAAATAATTTGCATAACTCG